>NZ_SCFH01000001.1:0-1332707 GCF_022496665.1 Pseudomonas sp. TMW22090 | reverse complement strand
TCTACAATCCGCACGAACAGGTCTATCTGGTTTGCACCGAAGGCGGTCACTACCTGCTGCAAACCCTCGACAACATCTTCTTTTACTTCGGCGAAGTGCCGGACGACAACAACCCTGTCCCGCTACAGCGCCTCGAAAATGCCCTCGGCCACTTCCTGCATTTCACCCGCACGGTCGACGGCACGCTGACCGACATCAGCGCCACTGGCGGCGTTCGTGTGCACCTGCATTACGACAACCCGCTGGGTCGCCTGACCGATGTCAAACGCGTCGTCGACAATCAGGCCGTCGAAACCCTGGTGCAGTATCGCTACGACGACAATGGCCAACTCATCGAGGTGATCAATCGCAACAACGATTCGGTCCGCCGCTTCAGTTACGCCGACGGCGTCATGGCCAGTCACAGCAATGCCTTGGGCCTGACTTGCAATTACCGCTGGGAAACCATCGCAGACCAACCTCGAGTGGTGGAACACTGGACCAGTGATGGCGAGCACTTCCATTTTCGCTACGACATAGATGCCCGCACCACGTGGATCACCGATGTACTCGGACGCGAAGCCGAGATCCACTACAACAGCAATAACCGCGTCACCTCGAGCCGCGACTTCGGTGGCGAACACTACGTTATAGAGATCGACGACACCGGCAACATGACCGGCCTCACATTGCCCGATGGCAATACCGTCAAGCTCAAGTACGACGAGTACGCTCGGCTGGTCGAAGAAACTGATCCGCTCGGTCGCAAGATCAAATACCAGCACCACCACCTGACCACCCTGGTCACGCAGGTTGATTACCCAGACGGCAGCACCTGGAAAGCCCGCTACGACGCCAAGGGCAACCTCATCGCCGAAGTCGATGCGCTGGGCAACAAGACTGAATACCTCAACAGCGACGACGGCCTGCCGCACACCATCATCGACGCCACACACAAGTCCAAGTACCTGTGGTGGAACACCCTGGCCCAGGTCGAACGCTTCCAGGATTGCTCGGGCAAAAACACCCGGTACCGTTTCGACGAACGCCATTACCTCGTCGCCGTCACCGATGCCCTGAACCAGACCACCACCCTGGAACGCAAACCCGACGGCGAAGTGCTGCGCATCCAGCACCCGGACGGCAGCGTCGAGTCCTTCACCTACAACGCCCTCGGCCAGGTCCTGACGCATACCGACGGTAAAGGCCAGACCACGCGTCTATTGCGCACTGCTCGAGGTCTGCCAAGCAGCCGCCAGGACGCCAAGGGCCAGCGCATCCGTTACGAGTACGACCAGGCCATTCGCCTGACCGCGCTGGTCAACGAAAACAACGCGGCTTACCAGTTTGCCTACGACGCTTCCGATCGGCTGATCGAAGAAAAACGCATCGACAACCTCACCCGCCAGTTCAGCTACAACCTGGGCGGGCATCTGACGCGAGTCAACGAAATCGGCTACGGCGAACGCGCCGAACGTCCGCAGCGCAGCACCGAATTCGAACGCGATTCCATCGGCCGACTGCTGGCCAAACTCAACGCCGACGCGCGCCAGGACTACACCTACGACCAGGCCGACCGCTTGCTCACCATCGAGCGCCTGCCGACCGCCAACGGCAAGAAACTCGGCATTTCTGAAGAAAAGCTCGAATTCTCCTACGACTTGCTGGGTCGCCTGATCAAAGAGACCACCCCACAAGGCGTTCTATCCTACGACTACGATCCACTGAGTAACCTGACCACCCTGACTTTGCCCACCGGCCAGCACCTGAACCACCTGTACTACGGCAGCGGCCACCTGCACCAGCTCAACCTCGACGGCCTGCTCATCAGCGACATGGAACGCGATGACCTGCACCGCGAGGTGTTACGCACCCAGGGCAAACTCACCAGTTGTTTCGGCTACGACGCGATGGGCCGCAAGGCTTGGCAATTCGCCTCAACCCTGTCGGCGGAGAAACTGTCGCAAATCCACAATCCGGGTATTCAACCCGAGCTGTTGGTAGAACACGCCTACAACCCGATTCACCGCCGTCATCAATACGATCCTGCCGGCGAACTCATCCGCACCCTCGACAAACTGCGCGGCGAGATCAAGTACGAGTATGAGGCCAACGGTCAGTTGCACAGCCGTGATACCGGCAAGTTGGTGGACAGCGAAGAGTTCCGATACGACGCGGCGGCGAACCGGCTGAACTTTAATACCAGCCAGTTTGATCACGTGAAGGACAACCGGATCAAGCAGTGGCGGGATCAGGAATATACCTACGATGCGTGGGGCAACCTGATTGAAAAGCGCAGCGGAATAAGTCGGCTGCAGACGTTCAGCTATGACTGCGAGAATCGGTTGGTTAAGGCTGAGACGTTGGTCGGCGGCAAGCTGGACAGCACCGGGGCTTATCGTTATGACAGCTTGGGGCGGCGCGTTGCCAAGGTGTCGGAGGTCAACGGGGTCACCGAGCAGAAGCATTTTCTGTGGCAGGGCTTGCGCATGTTGCGTGAGGAAACGCCGGGGCAGAGTAGCCTCTACGTTTACGAGCCAGGAAGTTATGCGCCGTTAGCGCGGGTGGACCAGGAAGAGGGTGGGGAGCAGACACTTTACTACTTCCATACCGACCAGATTGGTACGCCGCTGGAGATGACGGACCGGGAAGGGCAGATTGTCTGGCAGGCGACTTATAAGGCGTGGGGGGCGGTGGAGCGTCTGGACGTCCATGTAGTCGAACAGAATCTGCGGTTTCAGGGTCAGTATTTCGATGATGAGACGGGGCTGCATTACAATACGTTTAGGTATTACGATCCGGAGGTAGGGCGGTATATTACGCAGGATCCGATTGGGTTGTTGGGAGGGGATAATCTTTATTCCTACGCTCCCAATACCAATGGGTGGATTGATCCTTGGGGCTGGAAGTGTATTCCAAACAAGGTAGCTGGTACGGCACGGGAAGCGCGAGCCAAAGAAATTTTTGGGAAAAGGTATGGCAAGCAAAATGTTCTTAGTGAAAGATATCTGCGCACTGCTGATGGGAAAATTGCAAAGGATCCGCTTACTGGCGAGGGGCGTCGGCTCGACTTCGTCATCAAAAATTCAGACGGCTCAGGTACTGCCAAGGAGATCACTAGTCTTACGGCAGATAAAACTGGGCAACTACTCAAGGAAGACCGGATTAGAGAGGCAGGTGGTGTTTTGTAAGGGAGCCAGGGACGAAAAAGCTTATTGAAGTTTCTGATGTGTCTACTGTTATACGAGCGAAATAGAGGTATTATTGTGGTGGATTTAAATTTTACGTTATGTAGTGTTCCTATGCTGCTTAGCCGAAACAAAAGCAAAGAATACCAAGAGCGAATGGTCTTAAAGCTCGCTGTGTTGCTGGGTTTTTTAAAAGGCAATAATCTGATATTTACTAATCCTTTTAAATTAGATGGAAGTTTGGATCTTGAGTATGTTCTGAAAAAAAACGATGCTGCGCCTGAATGTGTCGAACTTTTCAAGAAAGTTATTCCTGGCTGGTTCTCGTATTTAGATAAAGGAGGGGATATAAATAACACCAATCGACTTTCGCAGGGATTAAAAAAGCTAGTTTCTTAGTCAATAGAGCTAATTTTTTAGCGGTATCGCGAATGTCGCTATTTTTTGGTGCGCTAAGCCAATTTTTAACAGTGGGTATAAGCAAAAAGGGCGAGCTGGTCTGCTCGCCATAAGTATAGGTGTAATGGTGTATAGATTAAATTAGAAATACGTACAGGCTATATTCGATAAATTGTTTGAGGGAAATCGATAGCAGTACAAGTTCTCTTTAAAATATGGCAGAGATGGTATCCATTATCCTGATAGCTTAGATGGTGACTTTGTAGCCCTCGTGGTGGGAAAGGTCGTCGAAACCTCGGTTAAATAACGCTACGACGATCACGGCCAGATCATTCAAGTGATCAACCGCACCAGCGATTCATCACACCGCTTCAGCTACCCTGACGGCGTGATGACCAATCCCAGCAACGCATTGGACCTGAGCTGCCATTACTACTGGGAAACATTCGACGGCAACCCTCCCCCGTGGTCGAACACTGGACCAGCGAAGCTGAGCATTTCTACTTTCGCTACAACCTCAAGGCCCGCACTTTCAGGGCCACCGATGTGCTGGGCAGCTAGGAGCTTCACTCCAAGGAAGACCTGGGCTTGATCACCTGTCGCGGCATCGGCTGTGAACGCTACGCCATTTGACCTTGACGAGCTGCAGCGTTATGACCACGATCAGGGCTCGCCCGACGATCACCAGTTCCTGTTGATGAGCGTCGAAAGCGAAGGCCACAACAACTACCTCAACGGTCATCAGGCGAGCTACTACAACACCTTCTCCTGCATGCGTAAAAAGATCATCTTCCGCCCGCAACTCACCACCCCACGGCCAACCATCTTCGGGCCGCAAACGGCCATCGTCGTCGGCCCGCCCGGCGAGGAAATCTTCACCGATGAACTCGGTCGCGTGAAGGTGAGGTGCCACTGGGACCGCAAGGGCGAGCACAACAACATGAGTTCGTGCTGGGTACGCGTCGCCCAATCCGGCGCCAGCGCTGGCTTTGGCAGCATCCTGATTCCGCGGGTTGGCGATGAAGCATTCGAGCGCGTTAGGAGAGCTACTAGCCGGGATTGCGATTGGCGCTGGTGCAGTTTTGGTAGATATTATGTTTTGAAATGTGGGTGATTTTATGAGTAAAGAAGATAGGGTTTATTTTGAGAGTGAACTGCTAAAGGCGCTGAAGGATCTTGAATGGCCTGGCTTGTCGATAAAGGCGGTAAAGGGGGCGGTTAAATTTCGCTGGGAAAAAAAGTTAGTAGCCGAGCTTGATTTTCAGTATTTGGTAAATTCGAATGCATATGTCCTGAATGGCATGGTCTTCGGGGGGGCTATTTTTGACTGTTGCTCTGCAGTCAGTCCTCCTTATAAAAGCAATTTGGGTAGTGCTGCGTGTTTCTCATTTACAACATCAGGAAGGCAAGATAAAAAATTCGGCACAAGTATATATGGCACCATAAGTGCGCCTAAACGAGAGGATGTTGGTGCGATATGTGCGCATATCCGGCGCGCGCTTGAAAGCCACTATATTCCCCTCATGGCAGGGTGTATATTGCCAAGCGCCCGGACTATTGATGATGTGCTGGCATCTCCGACTGACTATGCGTATCCCGCATTGTTTATTCATTGTGCTGTTGCTTATAACTCGGAAATCATCAGTAGCGAAAATCTTGAGAAGGTGAAGTTAAATAAGAAGATAATTAAGAATAAAGATTTTGATTTGGGGCTTTTGAGCGGTTTGTAGTGTTGTTTGCTGTGCATTAGCTGAGGTGTTGGCACTACTGAGAATTGAAAGCGTTAGTTTGAGTACTTCCTGCATTCGTTTTGGGTTTGCTCTTTAATAATTTAATTAAAAGTGGTTGCGAGGTTAGCGCAGCCACTTCCCCCGCTATGAACTGAGACCCTTCTGGCAACGTATTCATCGGCGGCAGCACCCACCGCTACCTGCCGGTAGATGACGAGATTCCCGGCTGGCTACGCACTGCCGTCGAAACCCTGGTGCAATATCGCTACGACGACAATGGCCAACTCGTCGAGGTGATCAATCGCAACAACGATTCGGTTCGCCGCTTCAGTTACGCCGACGGCGTCATGGCCAGTCACAGCAATGCCTTGGGCCTGACCTGCAATTACCGATGGGAAACCATCGCAGAGCAACCTCGAGTGGTGGAACACTCGACCAGCGATGGCGAGCATTTCCATTTCCGCTACGACATAGCTGCCCGCACCACATGGATCACCGATGTACTCGGACGCGAAGCTGAACTTCATTACAACAGCGATAACCGCGTCACCTCGAGCCGCGACTTCGGTGGCGAACACTACGTTATAGAAATTGACGACACCGGCAACATGACCGGCCTCACATTGCCCGATGGCAATACCGTCAAGCTCAAGTACGACGGACACGGGTCAACGAAATCGGCTACGGCGAACGCGCCGAACGTCCGCAGCGCAGCACCGAATTCGAACGCGATTCCATCGGCCGACTGCTGGCCAAACTCAATGCCGACGCGCGCCAGGACTACACCTACGACCAGGCCGACCGCTTGCTCACCATCGAGCGCCTGCCGACCGCCAACGGCAAGAAGCTCGGCATTTCTGAAGAAAAACTCGAACTTGCCTACGACCTGCTCGGGCGCCTGATCAAGGAGACCACACCCCAAGGCGCTCTGTCCTACGACTACGATCCGTTGAGCAACCTGACCACCCTGACTTTGCCTACCGGCCAGCACTTGAACCACCTGTACTACGGCAGCGGCCACCTGCACCAACTCAACCTCGACGGCCAGTTCATCAGCGACATGGAACGCGATGACCTGCACCGCGAGGTGCTGCGCACCCAGGGCACGCTCACCAGTTGTTTTGGCTATGACGCGATGGGTCGTAAAGCCTGGCAATTCGCCTCGACGTTGCCGGCAGAGAAACTCTCACAGATTCTCAATCCCGGCATTCAGCCTGAACTGTTGGTAGAACACGCCTACAATCCGATTCACCGTCGTCACCAATACGATCCTGCCGGCGAACTCATCCGCACCCTCGACAAACTGCGCGGCGAGATCAAATACGAGTACGAAGCCAACGGCCAACTGCACAGCCGTGATACCGGCAAGTTGGTGGACAGTGAAGAGTTCCGCTACGACGCGGCGGCGAATCGCCTGAACTTCAATACCAGTCAGTTTGATCACGTGAAGGACAACCGGATCAAGCAGTGGCGGGATCAGGAATATGCCTACGATGCCTGGGGCAACCTGATTGAAAAGCGCAGCGGGATAAGTCGGCTGCAGACGTTCAGCTATGACTGCGAGAATCGGTTGGTCAGGGCTGAGACGTTGGTGGGCGGCAAGCTGGAGAGTACCGGGGCTTATCGTTATGACAGCTTGGGGCGGCGCGTTGCCAAGGTGTCGGAGGTCAACGGGGTCACTGAACAGAAGCATTTTCTGTGGCAGGGCTTGCGCATGTTGCGTGAGGAGACGCCGGGGCAGAGCAGCCTTTATGTGTATGAGCCGGGGAGTTATGCGCCACTTGCTCGGGTGGACCAGGAAGAAGGTGGGGAGCAGACGCTTTATTACTTCCATACCGACCAGATTGGTACACCGCTGGAGATGACTGACCGGTAAGGGCAGATTGTCTGGCAGGCGACTTATAAGGCGTGGGGGGCGGTAGAGCGTCTGGACGTCAATGTAGTCGAGCAGAATCTGCGGTTTCAGGGGCAGTATTTCGATGACGAGACGGGGCTGCATTACAATACGTTTCGGTATTATGATCCGCAGGTTGGACGATTTACTACGCAGGATCCAATAGGGCTTGTGGGTAGTGATAACCTATATCAGTATGCTCCAAACTCTGTTGGCTGGACCGATCCTTGGGGCTGGAGCTGCAATCGGCCGGGCGGCTACAAGGCTAACGACGTTGACGCTCACGGCAACTTGTCACCTGGCGTTAATAGAGCACCAGGCCATAAAAATATTCCGGACGATAAGCTCGTACAGTCGCACCATTTTATCCAGGATGAGTGGGCAAAGCGAAATGTTACTGGATATAAGAGAAATCAGGCGCCTGCTGTTCTTCTGAAAAGTTCTTCGGGTGAGCCTCATGCGGTAGTTTCATCCCTCCAGCGAACTAGGCGTAGGTTCTCAGGATTTGGTGGAACTATCAGGGAGGAGTTTGGTACAGCGTACAAGGAGTTGCTCGATGCAGGTGTTAATCCTGACGCAGCTAAAAAAGCTGCAAGCAAGTCATACAAGTATTTTGATTCATTAGGGGCATTCAAGTGACGATAAAATATACGGAAACACATCCCCCAGCATCAGCAAAGTCCATCTCTGACGTTATCCATGCGCTCGGTGTTGATAAAGATGCGTGGGTTGTGAGATTTTGGGCGCGCTATAATGGCGCATTACTTAACGATCAAGTCCTGATTTACTCAGTAAGTGATATTGTTGAGCGCAATCAGACCTATGAAATAGATAACAATTTCCCGAGACTGGTTTTAATAGGTGATGACTCTGGAGGCAGGCTTGTTTTGATTGGCAAGGCAATGCCAGAAACCTTCTACCTGATTGATTCCGGTGATCCATTTTTAGAAGATGCCGACGTATTTTATTCGATCGAAGATCTTGTTGATTATATTTCTGGGGGGCATGAATCCCTGCAGGAGAAAATTAATATAGTGGCCGTTGCGAACGGTAAGCCAACTCCGCAGGAAGTTCTGGCTATCAAGAAAGGTCTGGGGCTAAGTTTTTCGATAGCTGATATGAAAGCGAAGCTTGAAAAGAAAAATGAGATAATTTTGCCAGATGTTAAATCGGTTAAATATGAATCGATTGTAACGACTTACAGCCACCTTCTTCGATTTGAGTCATGTTGATTGTCGATTGTACACGCCTAATTCGAGCCAGGAAGTTATGCGCCACGTGCTCGGGTGGATCAGGAAGAGGGTGGGGAGCAGACGCTTTACTACTTCCATACCGACCAGATTGGTACACCGCTGGAGATGACTGACCGCGAGGGGCAGATTGTCTGGCAGGCGACGTATAAGGCGTGGGTGTCCATCGAAACGCTGGGGGTGAACGAGGTTGAGCAGAACCTGAAGTTTCAGGGTCAGTATTTCGATGATGAGACGGGGCTGCATTACAATACGTTTCGGTATTATGATCCGGAGGTTGGCCGGTTTATTACGCAGGATCCGATTGGGTTGGCAGGTGGATTCAACCTTTATCGATATGCCCCAAACGCGAATAGCTGGGCCGATCCATTAGGCTGGAACTGCTGGGCGGCTAAAACTTTTGCAGGTCGAAAGGTGTATCAACGCAAAGATATATTGGACCCTGACTAGGTTGATGATTTGGGAAGGACGAATGTTCAAAGGATGAGAAAGGGTGATGCTCCGATAGGGAAGGATGGTGCTGAGGTTAATCTCCACCACCTAACCCAAGATGAGCCCGGGTCAGTGGCCGAGATACTTAGTAGCTTTCACTCAAAAAATTATCGTGTGCTGCACATTTATTCTAATCAATGGGATAAAAGTTGGGTTGGATCAGATGGCGTCAGACGGCTTTATAATAGCGCGCCACAAAGTATGAATCGCGGTCCTTTCAATACCTGGAAAAAGGGTTATTGGAAACTTAGATCACTAGATTTCTGAGGTGGATGTATGAATTATATTGATGCAATTGAGGCAGAAATTAATGCCTCTGGCGACGATCCTGCTTGCGCAGGTGCGGCGAGCGATGCCCTGATTGCTGAATTTGAAGCGGCGTTGGGGGTAAAGTTTCCTATGTCATACAAGTTGTTTCTTAAGAAGTTCGGTGCCATGTCATTTGCCGGGGATACTTATTATGGGATAACTAAAAGTGGCGTATTTGCTACAGCTGTCCCTAGCGTTTTTTTTGCTACAAAAACTGCGAGAGACAATGGAGACGCCGATGAAGCGATGATTGTAGTCAAGTCTACAGGCTACGGCCCTATTTATTCTATTGATACCTCTAGCTGCGACGCGGGTGGCGAAGCAGCAGTAGTTATTACTGAGCTTTCCTTTAAGCGAAGTGGGGAGAAAGTTAAGGTTGCTAACAGTTTTGAAGAGTTTTTTTGTGAGTCAGTTAGAAAGTCGATAGATGAGCTGTGATTCCCATAAAGTATCATTTTAAATGCCGAGAATCTTTCAGTGTAATAGGATTCGTGGGTCGAAAAATATTCGATTTTTCGTAGATAAATTTTGCGAGAAGTACCGCCCAACTGACCAAGGCCGGGACCCAGGCCGTTATGAAAGCGGTCATGCCCTGTGTGCTGAAATTCACCGCCGGTTTCGTCGCCGGCGTAGTCTCCAGTCGGTACGTCGTAGGGCCGGTCATTGAGCGCGCAGTGGGCGGCTGGTCGGCAACCTTATTTAAAAGCGTAGTGGGATGGGTCGGCTGCAGACCTTCACGTACGGCTGCGAAAATCGGCCAGTCGCAGCAATGCCTTGGGCCTGACCTGCAATTACCGTTGGAATACCATCGCAGACCAACCTCGAGTGGTGGAACACTGGACCAGTGATGGCGAGCATTTCCATTTCCGCTACGACATAGCTGCCCGCACCACGTGGATCACCGATGTACTCGGGCGCGAAGCTGAACTTCATTACAACAGCGATCACCGCGTCACCTCGAGCCGCGACTTCGGTGGCGAACACTACGTTATAGAGATCGACGACACCGGCAACATGACCGGCCTCACGTTGCCCGATGGCAATACCGTCAAGCTCAAGTACGACGAGTACGCTCGGCTGGTCGAAGAAACTGATCCGCTCGGGCGCAAGATCAAATACCAGTACCACCACCTGACCACCCTGGTCACGCAGGTTGATTACCCAGACGGCAGCACCTGGAAAGCCCGCTACGACGCCAAGGGCAACCTCATCGCCGAAGCCGATGCGCTGGGCAACAAGACCGAATACCTCAACAGCGACGACGGCCTGCCACACACCATCATCGACGCCACACACAAATCCAAATACCTGTGGTGGAACACCCTGGCCCAGGTCGAACGCTTCCAGGATTGCTCGGGCAAAAACACCCGGTACCGTTTCGACGAACGCCATCACCTCGTCGCCGTCACCGATGCCCTGAACCAGACCACCACCCTGGAACGCAAACCCGACGGCGAAGTGCTGCGCATCCAGCACCCCGACGGCAGCGCCGAGTCCTTCACCTACAACGCCCTCGGCCAGGTTCTGACGCACACCGACGGCAAAGGCCAGACCACGCGTCTATTGCGCACTGCTCGAGGTTTGCCAAGCAGTCGGCAGGACGCCAAGTGACAGTGCATCCGCTATGATTACGACCTTAAATCTATGGACTTTAATGGGGGGTGGAGGCTCAAATGGTATTTTTCTTGCTGGAAAATCTGAACTCGCGAAGCGAATAAAATTGCCAGGCTATTGGTCGAATTCAAGCAGCATACACAAAAGGAATTAATGTTGACCTCCATTGGCAGTTGTATCGTATTGTATTGTAAGTTGGTTGGGGTGCAGATATGGCGGTTCAGCATTAGATGGCTGAGACTGGTGCCGATAAAAAATTTGGTAATTACTTTTACGGTTCGGAATGATTATGCTTTTTAATCCTGCTGTTGAAACGGTAAAAAACGGGCCGTGGGTGATTTTCTTTATGGTTTTGTTTTTCGGTATGTTTGGGCCGCCTGGGGTGCCGCATTATTGGTCTATGTATTTCGTCATATTGGGAATATATTTTTGTCTAACCATTTTTTTGGTAGGAGTTTGTGAACGATATGTACTGTTTGTGGCAATGATTTTTTTTACTGGTGTGGGGGTGATGGGCTTTCTTTTTTCTAGTTTCTTGTATGTGCTCGTACTGGATTTTTTTGAGGCGGGAAGTTTTAAGCCGGTTGCGGTTGGGCTTGCCCCCCTGGCTCTGATTTTTTTGGCGGCAGTTGCTGCGGCTTTTGGTGAAAATCCTACCTCTAGTTTTAAAACTACAGGTAATAAGGTCTCTTTTCAGATTAAAAGACAGCGAGGGTATAGTGCGGGTTTAATGGCTAGGTTAATTACGTTGACAGGGGGACTGGCTTTGAAGTTGATTGGTCCTTTAAACAGTGGAATTGTTGGTGTTTTGGCAGGCACCTCTGGTTGTGTAGCCTTAATTCTCTACTATCGCCATATAATCCGTGGCCTCCGCACCCTTCGTATCCAAGAGCGCAATATGCCCACCCCTTACACATTCATGCAAATCGACGAAATACGCGAAGCCCGTAGCCGCTGGTGGCTTGGCAGAATATTAAAATGGCTGGCTTCCCTGAGTCGGTCCCCAAGTGGCTAACCCTTTAGGTTTGTGAGCCTAGATGCGCTTGAAAAGGTGCAGATGGGGTATAAATGGATAAATGGGGATGGCGGTAAAACAATAAATCAAGACTGGAATGAGAACTATGTTGTTTTTATGGATGACTCAGGGGGAGGTAAACCTATAGTCGCGTTGACTGATATCGAGAATACACCGATATTCGCGAGCTACGGTCCCGTTGCCCCATTCCAAATCGCAGATTCTTTAACTGAGTTTCTCAGTGCGTTAGCTAAACTCATCGAGGTGGTCTATGGGGAGTTCAATATTTTTGATATCTCAGATGATGACGGCGTTAGCCCTTCGTTTGTGGCTCGCCTGGATGTGGAAATCGCTCCAATATTAGGAGAGAGGAACTATCAGAATTTTTTTCGACTATTTATATGGTTGAGCAATGAGTCATTTGTATGCCGTTTAAGGGGTTGTGTTAGCAGTAGAGGGCAGTGCTCGGGTGTGTGTAAGGATTGAAGCTAACATCCGAATCTGCCATCTTCGAAAAGAGACACAAAGGCGGACTCAAGATCGATGGTTATTTTGGGTATTGGACGAAGACTCCACCTAGTCGACACCGCAAGGCGGTAACCTACAGGCACGTTTTGCGCTGAACTACGAGCCGTGGGCGACGCCCTCATCCGTCGGAATGCCTACCGCGAAATAATCCCATGATCAATCGCATACTTCACCAGCGCCGCCGGCTTATCAATATTCAACTTACGACGAATACTCAAACGATGCGTCTCCACAGTCCGCACGCTGATATCCAGTTCCCGCGCCATTTCCTTGTTGTTCAGCCCTTGGGCCATTTTGTACAGCACCTGGCTTTCCCGAGGAGTCAGTTCGTTGTCGGTGTTTTTGTCGGCGATCAGGCGCTGGGCGATTTCGGCGCTGTAGAAGGAGCCGCCGTTGGTGATGGCGTCGATGGCGGCGATGATTTCCCGGGAGGGTGAATTTTTCAGGACGTAGCCGCTGGCGCCGGCGCGCACGGATTCGCTGACGTATTCGTGATTGTCGTACATGCTCAGCACCAGCACTTTGAGCGCCGGGTAGCGGTTGCGCAGCAGCCGGGTGAGTTCCAGGCCGTTCATGTCCTTGAGGCCGATGTCGACCAGTACCAGGTCGGGTTGGCAGCGCCCGATCATGGCGATGGCGTCTGCGCCGTTTTCGGCTTCACCGACGACTTCGAGGTTGGCCATGACGGACAGCAGGGCCTTGATGCCGTCGCGGACCAGGGAGTGGTCGTCGACCAGGGCGACGCGGATCGGGGAGGGCAGGTTCATCGCGGCTATTCACTCTTGTTGTGGTGGTGATCAGCGGGGAGCGCCGGTGGATTTGAGGGGCAGCAGTACGTCGAGTTCGCTGCGGCCCGGTGTCGATGTCAGGGTGAACTGGCCGCCGAAGTGGTCGACTCGCTCGCGGATATTACGCAGGCCGATGCCGGTGTGGCGACGTTCGACCTGGGCGACGTTGAAGCCGATGCCGTCGTCGACCAGGGTCAGGCGCACGCCCTGTGGGCAGCCGTGCAGGGTGATGTCGACGTTGCTGGCCTGGGCGTGGCGTTCGATGTTGGTCAGGCCTTCCTGGACGATGCGAAACAGCGAGACGGCGGCGCCGTCGACGAGGTCGCAGGCGAATTCGTTGTCGTTGTAGTTCACTTTGAGGCCGCTGCGCTGTTCGAATTCGGCGGCGAGCTGGCCGATTGCGGCGGGCAGGCCGAGGGTGTCGAGCAGGGATGAGCGCAGGTCATGGGACAGGCTGCGCACTTCGCCGATGGCTTCGCCCAGGCGTTCGGTGGCTTCGCGCAGGATGCCCAGGCCGCGATCCTGGCCGTTTTCCAGCACCAGGCTGGCCAGTTCGAACTGGAATTTGATCGACACCAGCACCTGGCTGATGCCGTCGTGCAGCTCGCGGGAGACCCGGGAGCGTTCTTCTTCCTGCAGGCTGACGATGCGTTGGGTCAGGCGCTGGAGTTTTTTGTCGGCGAGGCGGTGTTCGCTGACGTTGAGGGTCATGCCGCTGGCGAAGACCAGCAGTACCGAGACCAGGGCCACGGCGGCGATGGCGAGCATGGTTTTGCGGATACCTTGGGCGACTTCGTCACGGGCTTGCTGGGTGGCGCGTTCGACGTCTTCGAGGTAGATGCCGGTGCCGAGCATCCAGCCCCAGCGGTCGAGCATGATCACGTAGGCGAGTTTGTCGGTGACCTGGCCGGAGGAGGGTTTGTTCCAGGCGTAGCGCTGGAAGCCTTCGCCGGATTGGGCGCTTTTCAGCAGGGCCTGGATGACCGGCAGGCCGTGGGGGTCTTGCATGTCCCAGAGGTATTTGCCCACCAGTTCGGACTGGCGCGCGTGCATCAGGCTGCGGCCTTCGCGGTCGTAGACGAAGAAGTAGCCGTTGATGCCGAAGCTGAGTTTGCGCAGTTCTTCCAGGACTTTTTGCTGGGCCTGGGCGTCGCCGTGGCCGTCGTCGTAGAGGGGGGCGATGAGGCTTTGCGCCATTTCGACGTAGTTTTTCAGTTCGGCGCGCTTGCTGGCCAGGATGCTGTCTTCGATGAGCTGGGCCTGCTGGTCACCGAGTTGGCGGTTGAGGGAGATCACCAGGGCGCAGATGACGGCGATGGCCAGGACCAGCGGCAGGATCCCGAGGGCAACGATTTTGTGTTTGAGCTGCATCGGTGCTCCTGGTCGGGGCGAGGGGGGAAGGCTGGGCATGATATGCCAAAGATACGCGGGTTCTGTAGTGGTGCCGGGTGGGGTGACCTGTGGTGGTGTGGCAGACGGATTCGTGCGTCTACGTAGAACTACGTAGACGCTGCGTACGTAGTTCTGCGGATTTATTTGTGGACGGCATGCGCGGATATTGGGCCAGCTCCGCACAGCGGACACAATTATAAAAAATTACCGCCGCAGCCATGCGCTGTCGGCAGGAGACGCATATGCCCCGTCTGGCTAAACACCTTGCCTGGTTTGCCGTGGCTGTCCTGGGAGCGTTCGCGCTGAGTGTCGTGGCCCTGCGCCGCGGTGAAGCCATCAACGCCCTGTGGATCGTAGTCGCAGCAGTCGCCATCTATCTCGTCGCTTATCGCTACTACAGCCTGTTCATCGCCAACAAGGTGATGCAGCTCGATCCCAACCGAGCCACGCCTGCCGTGCTCAACAACGATGGTCTGGACTACGTTCCCACCAATAAACACGTGCTGTTCGGTCACCACTTCGCGGCCATCGCCGGTGCGGGGCCTTTGGTCGGTCCAGTCCTGGCGGCGCAGATGGGCTATTTGCCCGGTACCCTGTGGCTGATCGCCGGGGTGGTGCTGGCCGGTGCGGTGCAGGACTTCATGATCCTGTTCCTGTCCACCCGTCGTAACGGCCGCTCCCTGGGGGATATGGTCCGTGAAGAGATGGGCCGCATCCCGGGAACTATCGCACTGTTCGGCTGCTTCCTGATCATGATCATCATCCTCGCGGTGCTGGCGCTGATCGTGGTCAAGGCCCTGGCCGAGAGCCCTTGGGGCATCTTCACGGTGATGGCGACCATCCCGATTGCGATGTTCATGGGCATCTACATGCGCTACATCCGCCCCGGTCGCATCGGTGAAATTTCCATCATCGGCGTGCTGTTGCTGCTGGGGTCGATCTGGCTCGGCGGGCAGATTGCTGCCGATCCGGTGTGGGCCAAGGCCTTTACCTTCACCGGGATCCAGATCACCTGGATGCTGATTGGTTACGGTTTTGTCGCTGCGGTGCTGCCGGTGTGGCTAATCCTGGCACCCCGTGACTACCTGTCGACCTTCCTGAAAATCGGCACCATCATTGCCCTGGCGATCGGTATCCTGATCACCATGCCGGATCTGAAAATGCCGGCATTGACCCAGTTCATCGACGGCACGGGCCCGGTGTGGAAAGGCGGTCTGTTTCCGTTCCTGTTTATCACCATCGCCTGCGGTGCGGTGTCGGGTTTCCATGCGCTGATCGCTTCCGGCACGACGCCGAAGTTGCTGGCCAGCGAGGGGCATGCCCGTTACATCGGTTACGGCGGCATGCTGATGGAATCCTTCGTGGCGATCATGGCGATGGTCGCCGCTTCGGTGATCGAACCGGGTGTGTACTTCGCCATGAACAGCCCGGCGGCGATCGTCGGTTCCGACGCGGTGACGGTTGCGCAGACGGTCAGCAGCTGGGGCTTTGCGATCACGCCGGACGCGCTGGAAGCGGTGGCCCGGGATATCGGCGAGACCACCATCCTGGCCCGTGCCGGTGGTGCGCCGACCCTCGCGGTGGGTATCGCGCAGATCCTGCACCAGTTGCTGCCGGGTGAAAACACCATGGCGTTCTGGTACCACTTCGCGATTCTGTTTGAAGCGTTGTTTATTTTGACAGCGGTGGACGCCGGTACCCGTGCCGGGCGCTTCATGCTGCAGGACTTGCTCGGCTCGTTTGTGCCGGCGCTGAAGCGCACCGAGTCCTGGGCCGCCAACCTGATTGCCACCGCCGGCTGCGTGGCGATGTGGGGGTATCTGCTGTACCAGGGCGTGATCGATCCTTTGGGCGGCATCAACACCTTGTGGCCGCTGTTTGGTATCTCCAACCAGATGCTGGCGGGTATCGCGCTGATGCTGGCAACGGTGGTGCTGATCAAGATGAAACGTCAGCGTTATGTGTGGGTGACCATGCTGCCTGCGGTGTGGCTGTTGATCTGCACCACGACTGCCGGTTTCATCAAGCTGTTTGATGCCAACCCGGCGATCGGTTTCCTCGCGCTGGCGAAGAAGTACAGCGATGCGCTGGCCAACGGGCAGATTCTGGCGCCGGCCAAGGACATCAACCAGATGCAGCACGTGATCTACAACGCCTACACCAATGCAACGCTGACGGCGCTGTTCCTGCTGGTGGTGTTCAGCATCCTGTTCTTTGCCCTGAAGGTCGGGATTGCCGCCTGGGGTAGCAAGGAGCGCACGGACAAGGAAGCACCGTATCAGGCGCTGCCAGAGGCCTGAGGAGAGCAGCATGTTTAATGACTTGAGTCGGCTGGGCAAGTACCTGGGGCAGGCGGCGCGGTTGATGGTGGGGATGCCTGACTATGACAACTACGTCGAGCACATGCAGACCAGGCACCCGGACCAGCCGATGATGGATTACGAGATGTTTTTCAGGGAGCGGCAGGAGGCGCGGTACGGGAGCAAGGCCGGGCCGAAGTGTTGTTGATTTGTTGATTTGTTGAATGCTTGAGTAATACCTGTGGGAGCCAGCCTGCTGGCGATAGACTTCAATGATGACGCGTGCATTCTGGATGTACGCGTCGTTGTCGAGTTCATCGCCAGCAGGCTGGCTCCCACAGTTGTTTTTGCAATGACTGCTGGCTCCCGCAGCTGTTTGCGCAGCGACTGCTGGCTTCCGCAGCTGTTTGTGCAGTGACTGATAGTGTTTGCAGCAAACTGAGCTGCGATCAGCTACCGCCACTGCCACCACTGCTGCTGCCGCCACCGGCTTTGTCCGCACCGCCTGCCTTGGAGCCGCTGGGGGTTGGGCCGTTGTCGGTGGTGTTGCCGTCTGCGCCCTGGGGCAGCGAGGCAGCATCCGGATCGGCGTTGGTGGCTTTAGGCGCCGGGTCGCGGGTCTGGCTGGTGCCATCCGCCGACGGCGTGCCACTGGTGGATTCGCCGGCCGCGAAAGCGTTGAGCGAGAAGGCAGACATGACGCCTGCAAGCGTGAGCACCGCAATTTTTCTGTTCATCATGTTGAATCTTCCTTGCGAGTGGTTAACACAGCATTGGAAGGATGCATTGGCCATAGGTGCTGGCCAGCGGACGAACGGTCGGGTGCGATTTTTCGGGGCAGCCGGCGCCGCCTGCGCGGGTGCGTGCGGCGGCTCAGCGTGTTTATCGGTGGTGTTTAACGGCGCAAACGAATCTTCTGCCAGTTATCGTTGCTGGTGAGCGTCCCCGTATCGCCGCGTACGGCGTACAGGGTTGCCCGATACAGCGCAGTGAAGCGCGAGCAGTGCAGCCCGCGCAGCTTGCGGTAGGCCCAGGTCCAGCCATGCTTGGGTAGGTTATCCATGCGACCTCCTCTGTCCAGATGATCCGTGCACTGAGGGTAGCAGGTAACCGGGCCCAGAGGCGGCAATTGGATCCAGGCCGCCAGCGCCGGGGTCAGTAGCGCATTTCCACCGCCACATAGGCGCCGACCCCGTCACCCGGGTACAGGGACGCGGTGTCCTGCCCCTTGGCGTCGTAGAGCGGTTGCACCGCCGTGACGTATTTCTTGTTCGCCAGGTTTTTCAGGTCCAGCGAGACTTTCCAGTCCTTGTTCGGCGTTTCGTAGCCTACGTTCGCGCCGAAGATGGTGTAGGAGGGCGCATAAAAACTGTTGGCGTAATCCACCGCCGTGCGCGAGGCCGACTGCACGTTGACCCCGGTATAGATGCCGCTTGGATGTTCGTACTGCACTTCGCCCTGGTACACGTGCTTGGGAATGCCCGGCAGTTGGTTGTCGCCGAAGGTTGGGTCATGGCGATAGTAGAAGTCGTTGTAGGTGTATACCTGACGCAGGGAGACCTGCTCGCCGCTGTCGTTGTCCCACAGGCGAGTGTTTAAACCGGCTTCAACGCCCTGGTGAATCGTCGGCGTGGCGTTAAACGCGCCGGTGACGGCGGCGGCAGTGGGGGTGGCGCCGATCAACTGGACGTTGAGCAACTCGTCCTTCACCCACGAGCGATACAGCGCCAGGCTGCCGTCGAAAATCCCCGCGGAACCCTTGATGCCGACCTCCACGGTGTTGGCTTTCTGTTCCACCAGCGGCCGCACATAAGGCGCGGTGGGGCCGGAGCCGGAGTATTCCCAGGACGCCGGAGGGTCGACCGAGCGGCTGACGTTGGCGAACACCTGCAGGTCTGGATTGAACTGGTAGCGCACGCCGATCCGCGGCGCCAGGCTCCAGTTGTCGTAGGTCACGTCGGTGGGGAAGGCGGTGGTGTTGGCCACCAGCGACTCCTTGACGTTGGCGTGGCGACGCACGTTGATGGCGGACACGCCGGTGGTGAGCCACAGGTCGTCGACCAGTTCCAGGTCGTTGCCCAGCGAGAACACATGGTCGAAGGACGAGCCGTAGTCCACCCGCTTGCGCGTCTGCTTGTTGGCGAAGGCGGAGTCGACTTCGCCCTTGAGGTGTTCGGTGGAGGTGAAGGCGATGCTGGAGCGGCTTTCGTGGCCGAACCATTGATCAGTGCGGTCGTAGTTGATCACGGCGCTGAGGTCGTGCCAGGTCCAGAAGCTTGGGTTGCTCGGGCTGTTGGGGCTGTTGTTGTGGGCGTACTCGTAGTAGGCCAGGCCCACGGACAAGGTGGCGTCGTCGTCGAAGGTGTAGGTGGTCTTGCTGCCGGCCCAGACGCTGCCCGGGCGACGGCTGCCGGCGCCGCTGGAGGCCGCGGTGGCGCTGGCGCGGTCGCTGTGGTGCTTGACCTGGTCCAGGGTAGTGGCGCTCGGATCGTTGTGGTACTCGTCGCGGTAGCGCAGCATCAGCTGGGTTTCGAGTTTGGGGCTGAATGTGTAGCCGAAGTTGGCGACCACGCCCTGGCTTTTTGACAGGCTGTAGTCGCGAAAGCCGTCGCTGCGATAGTTGTCGGCGTTGATGTAGTAATCGAAGTTGCCCTCGACTCCGCCGAAGCTGGCGCTTTGTTTGTTGTAGCCATAGCTGCCGGCCTCTGCCCGCAGGCGCAGGCCCGGGGCGGTGTAGCCGGTCTGGTTGACGAAGTTGATCGCGCCGCCCAGGCTCAAGGCGCCGTACTGGAAGGCGTTGGCGCCGCGCAGGATTTCGGTGTAGTTGACCCCGGAGCCGTTGAGGAATTCGTAGGGTGTGCCGCCGGGGCCGGTGATGGGCAGGCCGTTGAAGAGGAATTTGATGCCTTCGCGAAAGTAGCCGGGCGAGGTGTTGGCGCCTGAGCCGCGGATGGAGATTTTGGCGGCGTCGTTGCCGCCGGTGGATTGCACGAATACGCCGGGTTGGTAGGCGAGGGTGTCTTGCAGGGTGGCGGTGCGGCCTTTGGACACTTGTTCGCTGTCGACGATGCTGGTGCCGCCGGGTACTTGGTCGAGTTTGGTTTTTGCGGTTTCGGCGGGTGTGGCTTGTTGGCCTTTTACGGTGACGGTTTGCAGTTGTGGTTCGGTTGAGCCAGTGGTGGTTTGTTCATCTGCCTGGGCGGCGCCTGAGAGCAACAGGGCGGAGCTTAGTCCTACTGTTGTTAACCAGGTGGCCTGGCGGATGGCGTGCGCTAACGTGTGTAGCTCTCCCCGGAATACTGATTGCATCAAAGTTAATCCCCAATGAATAGATAGAGTTGTCTGGGCTTTCTATTCGTATAGTCATGCTTGGGGTGGGTCTAAGCAGTAAGTGTGCCAGTGCTTCTTTTCGCTCTTTGGTAGGGAGTTTTATTGTGATGTTTGCTGTTGGGGGTTCTTTTATTTGGATTGGTGTTTGTGGGGCAACACTTCAGGGTACATATCTGTTTGCGCGGTGACGGCCGCTATCGTTTTCGCCCTGTAGGAGCTGTCGAGTGACACGAGGCTGCGATCTTTTGATCTTGCTTTGTGTGCATATCCATTGCTGCGGTAACGGCGGCTTATGGTTCCGCTCTTACAGCGGGTCACATTTAAAAAGCGCAAAAGTAACCAAAACGCTCTTGCCCCACCACTCGGCACCTCGCCTAGGCTCGGTGTGCCCTCACTCCGGCATTACTCCGCGGGTCGCCGCGATGGGCCATCCCTGGCCCAGCGCGGCTAAACCGCGCATCCTTGCCGGTTTCCCCGCTGCGCAATGCCTGCGTTCGGCCAGCGTGGTTAACGGGGCGCCTGCGATCAAGAGCTTGCCGTGGCGGCCTTCGGGCCGACCAGGGCGTCAAGCCGGCGCGCTGCGCTTGGTTGGAACGCGGCACCTTGGGATTTGGGGGAGGGTGTTGCCAGGCGCTGATGGTTGGCGAGTGTTATGTAAACTGTTTGCAGCGCAACAGTAGTTGGACAGATTGCAAGTTTAACGACAAATTATTCGGCAGATAAATGCATATCGATATAATTGTTTTGTGGCTTATAAGTCTGTAACTGTGGAGTGCTGTTCACGCATAATTAACTGCGGTCCCCGTGTTCGCGGGCCATTCCCAATTACCAACTTACACCCGATCACCATCCCCCAATCACTGGCATGCTCGGTGCATACACCCACTCAAAGATTACATTCCCAGGTCACTACTCCAAGGATGCGTCATTGAGAACGGCCTTCAAACTTTGCGGCACTTTCGCTCTATATAGTGTGCTGACTGCCTGCTCACCCCCATCGCCCCCCCAGCCCGGCGCGCAGCATGCCGATGGGACGATGAGCAATGGCGTGGTTACCTATTCGGCGGCGGACTTTCATGAGCCTGCTCCAGGGCGCGACGGTGGCACCCTGAAGGTGTCCGCCGCGTCCGATGCCGGCAGTTTTGATATCCATGCCTTGTCTAACGGCAACATCCAGTGGCTGGGGCGCATTCTGTTTGATTGCCTGGTGTATCAGGATGAAGAGGGCAACATCAGCCCATGGCTGGCGCGGTCCTGGGAAATTTCTCCGGACGGCAAGACCTACACTTTTCACCTGCGCGACGACGTGACCTTCAGCGATGGCGAGAAATTCAACGCCGCGGCGCTGCAAACCAACCTTGAACACATGCGCGATCCGGCGACCAAGTCGCCATTGGCGGCGGCTTATATTGCACCGTATCTGGACGGCAAGGTGGTCGATGAATACACCTTCGAGGCCCGTCTGCGTGAACCCTATACGCCTTTCCTCGACGTGCTGGCCCAGTCCTGGCTGGGAATGATTTCGCCCAGGCAGATTCGCGAAGCGCCGAAGACCATTGCCACACAACCGGTCGGCAGCGGCCCGTTCCTGCTGCAAAGCTATACCCGGGATCAGGGCGCGGTTTTTGTTAAACGTTCCGGTTATCACTGGGCGCCGGCGGTCACGCGGCATGTGGGTGCGGCGTATCTGGATCGCATCGAACTCAGTTATGTGCCCGAAGCGATGATCCGCTTCACTTCGCTGGAGTCTGGCCAATCGGATTTCGCCCTGGATGCGCCCGCGCAGAATGCGGCGGCGATTCGGGCCAATCCCGGGCTGGTGATGCGCAGCCGGATTCGCAAGGGCAATCCGAGCCGCAGCATGACCTTCAACGTCGAGCAGGCGCCCTTTGATGACGTACGGGTTCGGCGCGCGGTGGCCAAGGCGATCGATCGCGAAGGCCTGGCGTGGATCTCCGGCTTTGGCGAATTCCTGAGCAAGGCCGACCTGCTGGCCGCGAATACCCGCTTCTATCAACCCGAGAACAGCGCCCTGGCCTATGACGTTGCCGCCGCCAACGCACTGCTGGACGAAGCGGGCTGGACCGGGCGCGATGCCCAGGGCTATCGCAGCAAAAACGGGCAGCGCCTGCAGGCCACTTTGCTGACCTACGACAACCCGGCCTTTCCGGCCAGTGTGTCGGTGGCGATCCAGGCGGACCTGAAAAAAGTCGGCTTCGACATGCCGATTGAAATGCTGCCGCTGACTCGGGTCACGGAGAAGCGTTATGCCGGGAAATTCCAGGCCATCGCCTCCGGTTACTGGCACACCAACACGCCCGACGGTTTGTTCGTGCTGTATCACAGCCAGTCAATCAGCACCGCCAAGCTGATTGGCCAGAACGCCGGACGCTTCCGTGATGCCGAGCTGGATCGGCTGCTCAGCGCGGCGCGGCGCTCCCGGGATCCGGTGGAGCTGCAGACGCTGTATCGCCAGGCGCAACAACGCCTGGTGGAGACGGTGCCGGCGGTGCCTTCGGTGGAAAGCCAGGTGCTGACCGCGTACGGGCAACAGGTCAAGGGCGTGATTTTCGACACGTCCCATAACGTTCCGTTTTTCACCAGCATCTGGCTGGACCGGGGGCAACCATGAACCTGTTCAAGCGAGTTGCCTTGCGCCTGCTGGCCGGTATCGGCGTGCTGTGGGGCGCGGCGACGCTGACGTTTCTGGCGGTGAACTTCAGTGGCGGTGACACGGCGCTGGCGATTCTGGGTGGTCCGGATGCCTTGCCCACCCCTGAATTGCTGGCACGGGTGCGGGCCGAGTACGGGCTGGATCAGCCGCTGATCGTGCAGTACGGCCATTACCTGCAGCGCCTGGCTCACGCCGACCTGGGTGAGTCCTATCGCCTGCGCATCCCGGTGGCCCGGGCGATTGGCGAGCAGGTCGGTGCAACCCTGCAACTGTCAGTCAGCGCTGCGGTACTGGCAGTGGTGCTGGCGCTGGTCTGCGCGATCCTCACCGCCAACCGTGCGCCCTGGGTTCGCTCGTTTGCGTCGGGCAGCGAACTGGTGATTTCGTCTGCGCCCTCGTTTGTGATCGGCATCGTGCTGTTGCTGGTGTTCTCGTTTCACTGGCACTGGTTGCCGCCGTCCGGTTCGGTGGGCTGGCGCTCGCTGGTCTTGCCATCGGTGGCCCTGGCGTTGCCGGTGGCGGCGGTGCTGACGCAGCTGTTGCGCCAGTCTCTGGAAGACACCCTGGAACAACCCTTTATTGCGATGGCCCGCGCCCGTGGGCTGTCCGAGACCGCCGTGCGCCTGCGCCATGCCTTGCGGCATGCGCTGGTGCCCCTGGTGACCCTGGCCGGTTTTGTGTTTGCCAGCCTGCTGGGCGGTGCCGTGGTGATCGAGTTGCTGTTTGCCCGCCAGGGTATCGGCCGCCTGATGCTCGACGCCACCAGCAACAAGGACGTGCCCATGGTGCTGGGGGTGACCCTGCTCGCCGCTGCGGTGTATGTGCTGGTCAACCTCGCCGTGGATTTGATTAACCGCTGGATCGACCCTCGGGCGGATCAAGCGTGAGTGCCTATGAAAAAGGAAAAACCATGAATGCCCCGATTTCTCCTGAAGTAACCGACGCCCTGTTGCGCCAGCGTTTTGCCGACGTGTTTGCGCGCATTGTCGAGACTGCCGTTGTGCGCGAACAGCAGCGCGAGCTGGCCCATGAGGCGGTAGGCTGGCTGCGCGCAGCGGGGTTTGGCGCATTGCGCGTGCCGGTGGCGCAGGGCGGCCTGGGGGCCAGCCTGCCGCAGTTGTTTGGCCTGTTGATCGACCTGGGTGAAGCCGACTCGAACCTGCCGCAAATCGTGCGGGCGCATTTCGGGTTCGTGGAGGGCCGGTTGTCCAGCCGCGATCGCGATTCCCAGGACTACTGGTTCGCCAAGGTGGTCGATGGGCAACTGTGGGGCGCGGCCATGGCCGAGCGCAGCGACACCACGCGCAACTCGGTGACCCTGAGCGCCGTAGAGCCGGGCAATGACCAGGCGGGCTGGCTGCTCGATGGCGAGAAGTACTATTGCACCGGCACGCTGTACGCGAACTGGATTGCGGCGGTGGCCCTGGACGGCGATGATTTTGTCAGCGTGGCGGTGCCCACCGATGCGCCGGGAGTGACGGTCGAGGACGACTGGGACGGTTTCGGCCAGCGCCTGACGGGCAGTGGCACTACGCGCTTCCACGGGGTGAAGGTGCCGGCCGCGCACATCGTCCGTCGTTTCAAAAAAGACGAACTACGCGCCGAATCGTACCTGACCGCTTTCTATCAGCTGTTCCACCTCGCCACGCTGGCCGGCATCGCCAATGCGGTGCTGCGTGACGCCACCGGGTTCGTCCAGGGCCGCACCCGCGCCTTTGGCATCCCGGGGCAGTCCAGCCCCAAGGACGATCCGCTGGTGCAACGGGTGATCGGACGTTTGTCCAGCCTGGCCTATGCCGCCCGTACCCAGGTGCTGGCGGTGGCGCAGGTGCTGCAGGAGGTGCATGACGCCGAGCAGGGCGGGTATGCCAGTGAACAGCATTACACCGAGGCGGAAATTCGCGCTTATCAGGCGCAGCAGATCGTGCTCGAACAAGTGCTGGAGGCCACTACTTTGCTGTTTGAAGTGGGCGGGGCCTCCGCCACTAGCGAGTCGCGACGCCTTGATCGGCATTGGCGCAATGCCCGCACGCTGGCCTCCCATAACCCGGCGATCCTGCGCGAGCGTGCGCTGGGTAACTACTACCTCAACCACATCAGCCCCAACGCCGCCTGGCGCCAGCTGCAGGCAGCCGATGCCGCGCAGCAGGCCGGCGGCGCCCGTGACGAAGCGAGTGCCGTATGAGCAAAGTATCGAGCAATACCCGTGAAGGACAGATGAGCCTGGGCATGAACATCCTCGGCTTCGGCGCGCACTCGGGCGCCTGGCGTGCGGCCGAAGTGCCCGCCACGGCGTATCTGGACGTGGAGTACTACCGCAACATCGCGCGGATCTCCGAGCGCGGGTGCCTGGATGCGATCTTCCTGGCCGACGGTCCGGCGCTGGGTGGCGATGTCGCCAGCCAGCCCGCCGGGCGCCTGGAACCCACGGTGTTGCTGACCGCCGTGGCACTCGCCACCCAGCGCATCGGGGTGATCGCCACTGCGTCCAGCACCTACAACGACCCGTTCAACATCGCCCGGCGCTTCGCTTCGCTGGACCATATCAGCGGTGGGCGCGCGGCCTGGAATGTGGTGACCAATGCCGGTGACGCCGCCGCGCAGAACTTCGGTCTCGCCGGCGCGCCCTTGCACGTGGATCGCTACGCCCGCGCCGACGAATTCATCGACGTCACGGTGAAGCTGTGGGACAGCTGGGAAGACGACGCAATCATCGGCGATGCGCGCTCCGGGCGTTTTGCCGACCCGGCAAAAGTCCACACCATCGATTTTGTGGGCAAGCACTTCAGCGTCAAGGGCCCCTTGAACGTCCCGCGCTCGCCCCAAGGCCGGCCGGTGCTGGTGCAGGCCGGGTCGTCCGAGGGTGGCAAGGCCCTGGGCTCGCGTTACGCCGATGCGATTTTCACCACCCAGACGACCCTCGAAGACGGGCAGTTTTTCTATCAGGAAATGAAAGAACGCGCCCTCGGCTGGGGACGCAACCCGCAGCACCTGAAGATCATGCCGGGCCTGTCGACGGTGATCGGCAGTACCGAGGCCGAGGCCCATGCGCGATTTGATGAGCTCAATGCCTGGCACGGCGAACACGGCTTGCTGGAGCAGGTGGCGGGGCGGGTCGGCATTGCCGCCAGCGAACTGGATCCGGACGCGCCGCTGCCGTGGGAGCGCATTGGCGCGGTGGCGGATTTCGAGCGCGGCTCCCAGGGGTTTCTCGAGGCACAGTTGAACCTGGCGCGGCGGGAAAACCTGAGCATTCGCCAATTGTCGCGGCGCATCCTGGTGGGCCATCGGTTGCTGGTGGGCACCCCCGAGCAGGTCGCCGAGACCTTGTCGCACTGGTACCTGGCGCACGCCGCAGACGGCTTCAACATCATGCCGGACATGTTCCCCTCCGGCGTCGAGATCTTCGTCGACGAGGTGGTGCCGCTGCTGCAAAAGCGCGGCCTGTTTCGTCACGAATACACCGGCAGCACCTTGCGCGAGCACCTTGGCTTGCCGTTTCCCGGTAATCAATACGCGCTGCGGGCCTGAGCCTGGGCGTTTCTCTGTTTAAACAAAAGGATGAACCATGCGTTACCGTCAATTAGGCAACAGTGATCTGCAAGTCAGCGTGCTGGGCCTGGGCACCATGACCTGGGGCCACCAGAACAGCGAAAGCGATGCCCACCAGCAGATCGAGCTGGCCCTGGCTGAAGGCATCAATTTCATCGACACCGCCGAGATGTATCCGACGCCGACCCAGGCCGAAACCTGGCGCACTACCGAGCGCTACATCGGCAGCTGGCTGGCCAGCAGTGGCCGGCGCGGCGACGTGGTGCTGGCGAGTAAAATCGCCGGTCCCGCGCGGGATCCGGCAGGGCAGAACCATATTCGCGATGGCCTCAGCCGGCATGATCGGCGCAACATCGTCGAGGCCCTGGACGGCAGTCTCAAGCGCCTGCACACCGACTACCTGGACCTGTATCAGCTGCACTGGCCCGATCGCAAGACCAACTTTTTCGGCCAGCGTGAATACCCTTACCAGGACGATGCCGAGAGCGTCGCCATCGAGGAAACCCTCACGGTGCTGGCCGAGCAGGTCAAGGCTGGCAAGGTGCGGCACATTGGCGTGTCCAACGAAACGCCCTGGGGCGTGGCCGAATTTCTCAAGCACAGCGAGCGCCTGGGGCTGCCGCGCATTGTCAGCGTGCAGAACCCCTACAGCCTGCTTAATCGCCTGTACGAGGGCGGCCTGTCGGAGTTCAGTCATCGCGAGGGCGTCGGCCTGCTGGCGTACTCGCCCCTGGCGTTTGGTGCGCTCACCGGCAAGTACCTGGGGGGCGCACGTCCCGAAGGTTCGCGGCTGTCTTCGGTGTATCGCACCTTCAACCGGTATGACAGTGCCTCGGCGCAGGAAGCCATCGCCGGTTATGTGCAGATCGCCAGACAGCACAACCTGAGCGCTGCGCAACTGGCGCTGGCCTATGTCATCGACAAGCCGTTCGTGGCCAGTGCCTTGACCGGGCAAACCAGCCTGGCGCAGTTGCGCGACAACCTCGGCGCGCTGGACGTCACGCTCAGTGACGAGGTGCGGGCGCAGGTCCAGGCGATCCACCAGCGAATTCCCAATCCCGCGCCGTGACCCGAGGCGCACGCAGATTGACTTGGCTCGACAAAAGGAAAGGTGAATGGCGCAGACACTTGCGACGGTGATTGTGGGACCGGCAGCGGGCGAGGGTGGTTATCGGCCGCTGCGCCTGGCCAGGCTCGGCCAGGTGCGCCCGGGTCTGTGGCTGGCCGGGCTGTTCGTGCTGCTGTTGCTCCTGGCGGCGGCGATTCCGGGGGCGCTGGCGCCGTTCGACCCGCTGGACGCGTCGGCCCGCCTGGCGTTTCAGCCACCCAGCGAGCTGCATTGGCTGGGCACCGATGAAAATGGCCGGGATGTCCTCAGCCGGTTGATTCACGGGGTGCGCTCGTCGTTGTTCATGGGCCTGGCCGCCACCGCGCTGGGCCTGGCCTGGGGCGCGGTACTGGGCTTGGCGTCGGGGCTTGGGCCGCGCTGGCTGGACGCGGCGCTGATGCGCGGCATTGATGTGCTGCTGGCGTTTCCGGACCTGTTGCTGGCCCTGGTGATCATCACGTTTTTCGGCCAGGGCACGGCCAACCTGATCCTCGCGGTGGGCATTGCCGGGGTGCCCCGTTATGCCCGGCTGGTGCGCGCGCAGACGCTCAATGTGCGCCATGCCGGTTATGTCGAAGCGGCGGTGACCCTCGGCCAGTCGCAGCTGGCGGTGGTGCTGCGGCATGTGCTGCCGAATGCGTTCAAGCCGGTGCTGATCCTCGCCACCATTGGCATTGGCGGGACCATTACCGCCGGAGCCGCCCTGAGCTTCCTCGGCTTCGGCGCGCCGCCGCCCGCGCCGGAGTGGGGCGCGATGATGGCGATCGGTCGCAGCTTCCTGGCGAATGCGCCGTGGCTGGTGGCCTGGCCGGCATTGATCATCACCCTCACCGTCGTCTCCATCAGTACCATCGGCCGCGAACTGCTGCGTCGCAGCGAAGGAAAACCGCTATGAATGCAAACATCCAGACCCTCGGCCCGTTGGTTGATATCCGCGACCTGACCGTACGATTCGGCCAGGCGCAACCGGTGCTGCATGGCGTGAGCCTGCAATTGCATCGTGGTGAATGCCTGGCGTTGGTGGGCGAATCGGGCTCGGGCAAAAGCGTGACCGCGCGGACCCTGGCCGGGCTCACCGGCCGGGGCGCGCAGGTACATGCTGCCAAACTGGCGTTCCAGGGCATCGACCTGCGGCAGCTGCATGAGCGCGACTGGCAGCGCTTGCGCGGGGCGAGTATCGGCTTTGTCATGCAGGACGCGCTGGGTGCACTGGACCCGTTGCGTCGGGTGGGTGCCGAGATCGAAGAGCCGCTGCAGCTGCACACGGCATTGGGTCTCGAAGCGCGCCGGCTGCGAGTGCTGGAGCTGCTGCGCGATGTCGGCGTACCCGAACCGGAGCTGCGCGCCCGCCAATACCCGTGGCAGTTGTCCGGCGGCTTGCGGCAAAGGGCGTTGATTGCCTCGGCCATCGCCTGCAATCCACGGCTGATCATTGCCGACGAGCCCACCACGGCCCTGGACGCCACGGTGCAGGCCCAGGTTATCGCCCTGCTGGAAAGCCTGCGCGGCGCGGACAACGCGCTGTTGATGGTCAGTCACGACCTTTCCGTGGTCTCGCGCCTGGCGGATCGGGTGGCGGTGATGCGCCATGGAGTCATCGTCGAGCAGGGGACTGCCGAGCAGGTGCTGCAGGATCCGCAGCATGGGTACACCCAGTCCCTGCTGCGGGCCGCCAGGGCGGTGCACTTCCAGCCGGCGCGCAGGTTGCTCGCGGTGGTGGAGCCCGAGCTTGAACCCCAGGGCGAGGTGTTGCTTGAAGCTCGCGGCCTGAGCAAATCCTTTATTGGCCCGGACCAGCGTCGGCGTACGGTGCTGGACCAGGTGTCGTTGCAGCTGCGTCGCGGCGAGACCCTGGGCATCGTCGGGGAGTCGGGTTCGGGCAAGACGACCTTGACCCGCCTGATCCTCGGGCTGGAAAGCGCCGACGCGGGCGATGTCTGGATCAACGGGCAGCGCTGGGCGGCACTCGATGCCAGGCAAAAGCGCCAGGCGCGGCGTGCGGTACAGGTGGTGTTCCAGGACCCGCTGAACTCCTTCGATCCACGTTACACCGTGCAGCGCGTATTGTTCGAGGCGCTGGCCGTGGCGGGCTTGCCGCGCCGGGACTGGCGCAAGCGGGCCGTGGAGTTGCTCGATCTGGTTCGCCTCGATGCCAGCCTGTTGGCGCGTCGGCCGATTGAGCTGTCCGGCGGACAGCGCCAGCGCATCGCAATCGCCCGGGCGCTGGCGTCGCAACCGCAGATTCTGATCTGCGATGAACCGGTGTCGGCGCTGGACGTGTCGGTGCAGGCGCAGATTCTCGAGCTGCTCGACGACCTCAAGCGGCGCCTGGGACTGGCCTGCCTGTTCATCTCCCATGACTTGGGGGTGATCAATCACGTCAGCGAGCGGGTGCTGGTGATGAAGGACGGCGTGGTGGTCGAGTCCGGCTCGGTGCGCACCGTGTTCGACCGCCCCGCACATGCCTACACCCGGGCACTGATCGACGCGATCCCGACCCTGGAAGCCGAACGCGCGCCTGTGGCGTTCTATCTGCAACTGGCGATTTGAGCCGAGGGTCCGGCACTTTCAGATGTACCAGGATCCAGACTGTGGGAGCTGGCTTGCCTGCGAAGGCGGGCTGGCATCCGCCATTGTTGTCGACTGGCACGCCGCATCGCGAGCAGGCTCACTCCTGCATTACTGACAGCAACTGTTGGCCCATCAACAGCTGCTGGGCACATTGTTCTTTCTGGCCTTGCTCAGAGGCCCGATTCGCGCCGGAAACCCCCTGTTTACTGCCGAAAAAACCCGGCATGCCTTGTGCAATAGCCCTGTTCCCGGACTATAGGCATCAGGACCCATGCGATTACTTGCCCCTTATTTGCGACCTTACGACCGCCGATCCAGCTTGTCGCTCAAGCATTTGCCCCTCCTTGGATTCGCTGCGATGTGCGGCCTGTTGATCGGTTGCGACCAGGATCAATCCGCTGTTGCCCGCAGCGATCAGCCGGTCAGCGGCGGGACCCTGGTGTACGCCACTGACCGCGAACCCACCTGCCTTGATCCCCATGTGGGCGGGGACATGCCGCAAGTGTTCGTCGCGCAGCAGTACCTCGACTCCCTGGTGTCGATGGATGAAGAAGGCCGCATCGGGCCCTGGCTGGCCAAGCGCTGGGAGGTCTCCGCCGATGGCCTGGCGTACACCTTCCACCTGCGCGATGACGTGCGCTTCACCGACGGCACACCGTTCGATGCGACAGCGGTCAAGGCCAACCTCGATCACATGGCCAACCCGAAGACCCAGTCCAGTACTGCGGGCGGCTACATCCGCCAGTACCGCAGCACCGACGTGGTGGATGCGCACACCGCGGTCGTGCACCTCGCCACACCCTATGCTGCATTCCTGGAGGTGCTGGCCCAAGGGTTTCTCGGTATCCAGTCGCCCACGGCACTGGCGCGGCCGCGTGATGTGAACTGCGAAAGCCCGGTGGGCAGCGGGCCGTTCAAGGTGGTGCGCTGGGACCGCCAGAGCCAGGTCGAGCTGGTACGCAATGCCGATTACAACTGGGCGCCGCCCACCGCCAAGCACCAGGGCCCGGCGTGGCTCGAGCGTATCGTGTGGAAATTCATTCAGGAGCCGTCGGTGCGTTTTGCTTCGCTGCAAGCCGGCGAGGTGGATGTGATCGAGGCGCTGCCGCCCGAATCCCATGAAGCCGCCCGGCGCAATCCGGACCTGGCGCTGATCATCGCCCAGCGTCCGGGCAACCCCACCAATGGCACGCTGAACATCACCCGCGCGCCGTTCAATGACCTGAAAGTACGCGAGGCGTTTGTGCGCAGTGCCGATGTCGAGGGGGCGTTGAAGAGCGTTTACTTCAATGAGTTTCCCCGGGCAGGGGGCCCGCTCAGTTCGGCCACGCGTTTCTACAGCCCGGACTTCCAGCATGCCCAGGATTACCAACCGGCCAGGGCCGCACGGCTGCTGGACGAAGCCGGCTGGACCACGCGCGATGCCGAGGGCTATCGCACCCGTGACGGCAAGCGCTTGCAGGTGCGCGTGATCATGGGCAACCGCACGCCGCCCTCGGAATACACCCTGTGGGAGCAGGTGCAAGCAACCACGCGCCTGGCCGGCTTCGAGCTGATCGTCGAGCAAATGAGCGACGTGCAGAGCACCAAGCGCCAGGCTGACTGGGATTACGACATCCGTCTGGGCTACTGGAACACCAACACCGCCGACGTGCTGCGGATCATCTTCGGCGCCGATTTCATCAGCCCGGCCGGCGTCGGTGGCTATCACCAGAACACCGCCGGCTACACCGATCCGGTGTTCGAAGGCCTGGTGCAGGGCGCCTTGACCACCCAGGACGCCGAACAGCGCCGGGCGTTGTATTACCAGGCACAGCAGCTGGCTTCCAGTCAGTACCTGCAACTGACCACCTACCCGCAGAGCTCGCGCCTGGGCATCTACAAGACCACCCAGGGCGTGCGCCTGGAGCCTTCCCTGGCAGTGACCTACCTCTATGACGCATGGGTGAACAAATGACGAGTGAAACCCTGGCCACTGAACGGCCCAACCCGCGCCGCGAGCGCCTGGTTCGCCTGGGTCGGCGTGCTCTGTGGCGCCTGCTGGGAGGCGTGCTGGTGCTGTGGGCGGTCGCCACGCTGACGTTTTTCGCCCTGCGCCTGATGCCGGGGGACCCGGTGCTGGCGATCCTGGGCGGGCCGAGTGGCAATCCAACCGCAGAAACCATTGCCGAAGCCAAGCGCGAGTATGGCCTGGACAAGCCCCTGGCGGTGCAATACGTGCTGTACCTGGGGCGGTTGGTCCAGGGCGACCTGGGCGTGTCCTATTCCCAGCATTTGCCAGTCACCCGGGTGCTCGCCGAGCAGTCATGGCCGACGCTGGAACTGACCATCACTTCGCTGTTGCTGGCCTGGGTGTTGGTGCTGGCACTCACCGTGCTGACGGCGGGACGCCGGCGCTGGGTGTCGAGCCTGGCTTCCCTGGCCGAAACGCTGTCGGCGGCGCTGCCGCATTTCTGGCTGGGGATCCTGTTGCTGGCGGTGTTCGCCTTCGGCCTGCGCCTGTTCCCGCCAGCCGGCAGCGATGGCTGGCGCACGCTGGTGTTGCCGTCGGTGGCGCTGGCCATTCCGCTGGCCGGATTTATCGCCCAGGTTACCCGCGAGTCGCTGGAAATGACCCTGGATCAACCCTTCGTGCTTACCGCCCGCACCCGCGGCCTGAGCGACACGGCAGTGCGTTTCAGGCACGCATTGCGCCACGCGGTGCTGCCCGGCATCTCGTTGTCGGGCTGGGCCATTGGCGCCCTGATCAGCGGCGCGGTGGTCATCGAGGTGATCTTTTCCCGCAAGGGCCTTGGTCGCCAGTTGTACCAGGCAGTGCAGGCTCAGGACCTGCCGCTGACCATCGGCATCAGCCTGGTGGTCGCCGCCGGATACGTCCTGGCCAACATCCTCGTCGACCTGCTGTACCTGTGGGTCGACCCGCGCCAACAGGAGCAGTCGGCATGAGTGAACTCACCCTCGAAGCACCGCTGCCCGGCACTCGGGTGCAGCGTAGTGCAGGCAAGTGGCGCCTTGGGCCGTTACTGGCTTTCAGCTTTCTCGCTTTCCTGATTATCGCGGCACTGTTGCCGCAGTGGTTCGCCCACAGCGATCCGTTGGCGATCGTGCCGCACGATGCCTTCCATCCGCCCGGCTGGGCGCACTGGTTCGGCACCGATCAATCCGGGCGCGACATCTTTTCCCGGGTGATCCACGGCACCCGGCAGTCGCTGTTCATTGGCCTGGCCGCCACCGCCCTGGCGATGAGCATTGCCATCGTCCTCGGTCTGCTCGGCGGCCTGGGGGGCGCTTACCTGGATCGCGGCGTCGGCTGGTTGCTGGAAATTCTCTTTGCGTTCCCCAGCCTGATCCTTGCGCTGCTGTTTGTGGCGGTGTTCGGCAGCGGCATTGGCCCGCTGATCGTGGCCACCGGGTTGGGCGGGGCGCCTGGCTATGCGCGAATGGTCCGCGGCCAGGTGCTGGCGGTGCGCAATGCCGGGTACATCGAGGCGGCCAAAGCCCTTGGCCATCCACCCCTGCGAATCATCACGCGCCAGCTGCTGCCCAACGCCATGCGCCCGTTGATCGTCACGCTGACCATGGGCGTCGGCCAGGCCATCGTCTGGGCGTCCGCCTTGAGCTTCCTCGGCCTTGGCGCCCGGCCACCGGCGCCGGAGTGGGGGACGATGCTGTCGATGGGCCGCGATTTCATTGCCAATGCCTGGTGGCTGACGTTCTTCCCCGGGCTGTTCATCGTGCTGACCACGCTGTCGACCACGGTCGCTGGCCGTTACCTGCAACAACGCCTGGAGGGCCGTCTGACATGAGTGACAAACATCTGATCGTCGAGGGCCTGTCCATCGAGTTTGCCGGCCAGTCGGTGGTGCGGGATCTGTCGTTCACGTTGGCCCCGGGCAAGACCCTGGCCCTGGTGGGTGAGTCCGGCTCCGGCAAAAGCGTCACCGCCCGCAGCCTGATCGGCCTGGCGGGAGCCGGTGCGCGAGTGAGCGCACGGACCCTGAGTTACGGCGGGCAGGATCTGCTCGGGTTGTCCGAACGCGGCTGGCGCGACTTGCGCGGCAAAGGCATCGGTTTTGTCCTGCAGGACGCGCTGGTGTCGCTGGACCCACTGCGCCCGGTGGGCAAGGAAATTCTCGAGGTGCTCAAGACGCACAACTGGGGTGACCGTCGCAGCCGCGCCGGGCGGGTGATCGAACTGCTGGAAAAAGTCGGTGTGCCCGAACCGCAGCTGCGTGCCCGCCAGCGACCGGATCAGTTGTCCGGCGGCCTGCGTCAGCGCGCCCTGATCGCCAGTGCGCTGGCCCTGAGCCCTGGCCTGGTGATCGCCGACGAGCCGACCACGGCGCTGGATGCCACGGTGCAGGCGCAGATTCTGCAAGTGCTGCAGGAGATCAAGGCGCGCGGCGACTCATTGCTGATCATCAGCCACGACCTGGCCGTGGTCGCGCAGCTGGCCGATGAGGTGCTGGTGCTGCGCCACGGCGAAGTGGTCGAGCAGGGGCCGATGGACCAGGTGCTGCGCCACCCGCGCCATCCCTATACCCGCACCTTGCTCGACGCGGTGCCGGCCGAGCATGCGCGGGGCACGCGGCTGTCGCCGCAGCGCACGGCCGTGGTCGCACCACCCCGGCCGGGCACGGACTCACCCGTGGTGTTGCAAGCCACGCAGTTGGGCAAACGTTACGTCGGGCCTGACCAGCAGTCGCGCCAGGTGGTCGATGGCGTGAGTTTCGAGCTGCGCGCCGGGCGCACCCTGGGCATCGTCGGCGAGTCCGGTTCCGGCAAGACCACCGTGGCCCGCATCGTCCTTGGCCTGCTGGAACCGGATGCCGGCCAGGTGCAATTTCTCGGCCAGCCCTGGTCCGGTGCCGGCACGCAGCGAATCGAAGAACGGCAGCGGCGCCCGCACCGACGGGACATCAGCGTGATCTACCAGGACCCGCTGAGTTCGTTCGACCCGCGCTGGAGCGTCGGGCAAATCCTCGCCGATGCGCTGGATGTCGCCGGCATTGCCACCGCGCAGCACACCGCACGGATCGCAGAATTACTGACCCAGGTGCGCCTGCCCAGGGAGCTGGCCGAGCGTCGCCCCTTGCAGCTGTCGGGCGGCCAGCGCCAGCGCGTGGCCATTGCCCGGGCCATTGCGAGTAACCCGAAAGTGATCATCTGCGACGAACCGGTCTCGGCACTTGATGTGTCGGTCCAGGCCCAGGTGCTCGACCTGCTGGCAGATCTGCAAGCCTCCCTGGGCCTGGCGTATCTGTTTATCTCCCACGACCTTGGGGTGATCCGGCACGTCAGCGATGAAGTGCTGGTGATGCGCCACGGCAAGGTCGTGGAAAGCGCCTCGGTCGAGACGCTCTTTCACAGCCCGCAGCATGAATACACCCAGCGACTGCTCGGCGCGGTGCCGCGTCTGCCGGGCGCTGGCGTGACCCTGGTCGTGCCGCCACTGGAACCGGAAAACCCGGGGTGGCTGTTCGATGAATCCCGGCTTTGGAAAATCGCCATTTAAGCTCGACTTGAACAAGGAATTGCCATGACTACGTTGACTGCCGTACCCAAGACCCCGGTTGCCTCGGTGGAAGAACTCAATGCCCGGGCGGACGTGTTGCTGCCGCTGATTGCCGCCGGTGCGGCGCAGCGCGAGCGTGAGCGGCAACTGCCTTACGAGGCAGTGGCGCAGATCGCCAAGGCGGGGCTGTTCACCACGCGCATCCCGACCCGTTTTGGCGGCGCCGCAGGCTCGGTCAAGGATGTGATCGGCTTGCTGATGCGCATCGCTTCGGCCGACTCCAATGTCGCCCAGGCATTGCGTCCCGGGTTCGGCTTTATCGAGGGCTTGCTGGCGTCTGGTGCGCAGGGCGCGGAGGGCGAGCGCGAACGCTGGTTCGAGCGCTATCTGCAGGGCGCCGTGGTGGGTAATGCCGGTTGGGAAGTCGGTGGCGCCAACGGTTCAATCAGCGCGCGGATCGTGCGCGACGGCGAGCACTATCGGGCCACTGGCAGCAAGTACTACAGCACTGGTTCGTTGTATGCCGACTGGGTCAGCGCCGTCGCTCTGGATGAGAACGAGCAGCCGGTGTCGTTCATCCTGCCGCGTGACCGCAAGGGCCTGGAGCTGCTCGATGACTTCGACGCGATGGGCCAGCGCCTGACAGCCAGCGGCACCACTCATCTGCATGATGTGCTGGTGCGCTCGGATGAAATCCGCACCCGCACCGTGGAGGAGGGCAAGCGCACGATCGTCACGCCGTTCCTGCAATTGTTCCTGGCCGCCGTGCAGGCAGGCATCGCGCGCAATGCGCTGAACGATGCCGTGGCCTTTGCCAACGATCACGCGCGCCCGATCAAGCACAGCAGCGCCTCGCGGTCGGTGGATGATCCTTACGTCGAGCTCAGTGTCGGCGACATCTCGGCCCGTGCGTTCACGGCCGAAGCGGTGGTGCTGCGCGCAGCCGAGGCGATCGATCGGGCATGGGCCGGCGACCTCGATCCCCAGGCGGTGGACCAGGCGGCCATTGCCGTCGCCCAGGCGCAATACATCGCGGCCGAGTCGGCGCTCAAGGCCGCAGAACTGGTGTTCGACGTTGGCGGCGCTTCCACCACTGGCCGCGCGCACAACCTTGACCGCCATTGGCGCAATGCGCGCACCGTGGCCAATCACAACCCGCGGCACTGGAAAGCCGCGGTCGTTGGGGCCTGGCAATTGAAAGGCACGCCACCGCCGACTTCGGGGCTGTTTTAAGCGTAGGGCTGGACTCGCACCATTGAACCGGGCACCGCGTGTGCCCATTTTTGCCTGAAAGCTGCGCGGCCACAGGCGTCATTCAGGAATGCCCTTGGTCATGACTTGGTCCTTTTCATCGCTGCCCCCATCCGATCGCCGAACACTTCACTGGAACGTACAGCACTTGCCTGCGACGCCCGGGGCTTTCGTGCGATTTTTCATCGGCAATTTCAAGGGCTGGTACGTGGCGATCCTGCTGCTGCAGATCGCTGCGGTGATCTGCACCCTGTTGATTCCCTGGGGGTTGGGGCAGATTACCCGCACCGTCAGCAATGGCCTGGAAGCCGAGCGCGCTTTCGAAGTGTTGCAGTGGCCGCTGACACTGTTCGGCGCACTGCTGGTGCTGGAAGTGCTGTTTACTCGGGCCGCAGCCGGTTGCCATATCCACGTCCTGCCGTTGCAGCGGCGCACAGTCACCCATGTGGTGTTTGCCTACTTGCAGAAGCACTCGCACCGTTTCATCAGCAACGAATTTGCCGGCGCCCTGGCGCACCGGGTTTCCGAAATCGCCCTGGGGGTCAACCAGACCCTGAGCATCCTGCTGTTCGATCTGATCCCGTTGCTGGTGACCCTGAGCCTGGCCACTGTGCTGTTGTGGACAGCCTCGCCCTTGCTGGCACTGTTCATGGCCGGCTGGTCGCTGCTGTTTATTGCCGTGTGCTACCTGCTGGCCCGGCGTAGCCATCCGCTGGCGCAACAGTACTCCGCGGCGCGCAGCACCAGCTCGGGCAAGGTGGTGGATGCGGTGTCCAACCTGGCTAACATTCGCCTGTTTGCCCGCCACGCTTTCGAGCACGGCTACCTGGGCCGGTTTCTCGACAAGGAAGTGGCGGCGGCCTATCGCTCGCTGGGCTACATGGAAAAGATTCGCTGGTTCCAGACCAGTTGCGGCGTGGTGCTCAAGCTGGGGTTGTTGCTGCTGGCGCTGTACCTGTGGCGCAACCAGCGCATCGACATCGCCGCGTTTGTCATGTCCACCAGCCTGTCGCTGCTGATCATCAGCGACGTCGGCAACCTGTCCCGGCGCTTTCTCGAATTCTTCGAGGCCACTGGCAACATTGCCAATGGGGTGCGCACGCTGATTCGACCCCATGAAGTGATCGACCGGCCCGGTGCCACGGCGTTGCAGGTCAAGCGTGGGGATATCGAGTTTCGCGACGTCGGCTTCAATTACGGTGCCGACCAGCCGATCTTCCAGCGCCTGAATATTTTCATTCCGGCGGGGCAGAAGGTGGGGCTGGTGGGGTCATCGGGCTCGGGCAAATCCACGCTGCTCAACCTGCTGCTGCGTCTTTACGATGTTCAGCAGGGCGCGGTGCTGATTGATGGCGTCGATGTGCGCGACGCCACGCAACATTCCCTGCACCAGCAAATCGGCCTGATTCCCCAGGAACCCGGGCTGTTCCACCGCAGCATTCGCGAGAACATTCATTACGGGCGCCTGGATGCCTCGATGGAGGAGGTGGCCGAGGCGATTCATCGCGCCGGTGCCAGCGAATTCATCGACAGCATGGAAGACGGTTACGAGTCGCTGGTAGGCGAGCGGGGCGTCAAGTTGTCCGGGGGCCAGCGCCAGCGCATCGCCATTGCCCGGGTGCTGCTCAAGAACGCGCCGATCCTGGTGATGGACGAAGCAACCTCGAGCCTCGATTCGATTACCGAGCGCTTTATCCAGGACAAACTGGACGAAATCATGGGCGACAAGACGGTGCTGGTGGTGGCGCATCGGCTGTCGACCGTCGCGCACCTGGACCGCATCCTGGTGTTTGACAAGGGCCGGGTGATCGAGGACGGCAGCCACGACGAATTGCTGAGTCAGGGCGGGCAGTATTTCCGCTTGTGGAGTCGCCAGTTCAGTGCGCAGGCGGATACCGTGCCGGCCTGACTGTCGGGGGCGCAACAGTGCTTGGACAATCTGTGCTGATCGGTCTCGTTGAATGCACATATTGGCCTGTTTTTGCTGCGTTTTACCCTGGCACGAAGGCTGCAAAGTCCAGCGGCGAGCGCGACTATACGAATAGATGCTCCAACCCATTAACAGGCCAGGGGTATCCATCAATGCGGGAAAAATTTGAAACACGCGCTCGGCGTTCGGACTCGTTAACGGCGGTGTCCGGCCTGGGAATTGTTTGCATGTTGTTCCAGGGCACTGTTGCTGCAGCGCCGACTGATCCGACGCTCGCGACCGTAGTGGTCAACGGCGCCCAGGCCAGCGAAGTGCAGAAAGCCCAAAGAGAGCTGAAAAAAGTCGCCGGGCAAACGGCGGTGGTGGACAACCGCGAGATCGAGCGCGGCCGGGCGGCCAACGCCGAGGACGTGTTGGCGCTGCAACCCGGCGTCTTCGCCCAGGCCACCAGCGGCTCCGGCGCCAACAAGATTTCGATCCGCGGCTCGGGGCTCAACACCTTCTATCAGGGCTACGTGCTGGGGATCAAATTCCTCTACGACGGCCTGCCGCTGACCGGACCTGGCGGCACCCAGGAAGACATGCTCGACATGGCCTCGGTGGATCACACCGAGGTCCTGTACGGCGCCAACGCCTTTAAGTATTCGGCCTTGTCCCTGGGGGGCGCGATCAACTTCGTCAGCAAGACCGGGCGCACCGACCCGGGCAATTACGCGCGCTTCGAAGCCGGCAGTTTTGGTTATCGCAAGCAGCAGTTGAGCACCGGCGGGGTGGTGGACAACAGCGATTACTACGTGAGTGTTTTGCACAACGAGCGCGACGGGTATCAGGACAACACGCCGAACGAAGGGCAGGGCATCGTTGCCAACTTTGGCCATGTATTCAACCCCAAGCTGGAGACCCGCTTCTTCGTGCGTTATCGCGAAGAGACCCTGACCCAGGGCAACACGCTGACCAAGTACCAGCTCAAGCACGACCCCAAAAGCAACAACGTGCCCACCGGCCGGCGCAAGGACGGCTCGACCCTGCTGGGCAGCAAGACCACCTACACCTTCGACGACAACGCCAGGCTGGAAGTGGGCCTGGGCTATAACAACTACCCCTTGTACAACGGCTGGCGCTATTCCGCCACGCCCCAGGACTGGCGCTCAAAGGACATCAGCCTGACCCTGCGCTACCTGCGTACCGGCGATACCTTCCTCGGTCTGCCCAGCGACAGCAGCCTGACCTTCAGCAGTACCCGCGCGTACCTGGCGGATGTCAAATCCCACGCCAGGGGCAGTGGCACACGCCTGCAGGAAACCAACTACACCGGCTCGCGCGACACGGTGTTTTCCCTGGGCAACGAGCTGCAATTGGGTGAGCGCACCTGGCTCTCCAGCGGCCTTTCGTTTATCGATATCAAGCGCAAGGCGCAAATCGAATACACCACCGGGACCAATACCAGCGAATTTCCCAACGGCGTCGAATACACCGAACACGACATCGCCCCGCGCCTGGGCCTGCGTTATCAGCTGACCCCGGAATTCGAACTGTTTGGCAACGTCAGCCGCTCGATCGATCCGCCGGTCACCTGGCAGCTGGGCAGCACCGGCACTCCCTACATCCGGGACGTGCGGCCACAGAAAGGCAACACGGTGGAATTCGGCATCCGTGGCGGGCACGGAATTTTCGACGGCAGCCTGACGGTCTATCGTTCGTGGATCCAGAAAGAGCTGCTGTCGGTGGTCGTGCGCCAGGCGAGCGCCACCCAGGACCAACTGGTGGCGACGTCCAACGGCAGCAAGACCATTCACCAGGGCCTCGAAGCCGGGCTCAATGCGTTGCTGTGGGAAGGGCGCAATGGCGACTCGGTCACCCTGCGCCAGGCCTACACCTTCAACGACTTCCACTACCGCGACGACGCGACCTTCGGCGACAACCAGCTGCCGAGCCTGCCCCGCCAGGTCTATCAGGCCGAACTGCAGTATCGCCAGGACAGCGGCTTCTACGCCCAACTCAACGCCCGCGCCGCTTCCAGTTACTACGTCGACTTCGCCAATACCCTCAGCGCACCCTCGTACACGGTCTGGGGGGCGAAGGTGGGGTACGAGGCGCCAGGCAAGAAGTGGGAGGTATTTCTCGACGCGCGCAACCTGACCAATGAGCGTTATGCCACGGCGGCGAATACGGCGTATGACGCCAGGGGCAATGACTCGGCGAATTTCTATCCGGGGGATGCGATCAACGTGACCACGGGGGTGGCGTTTCGGTTTTAGCCTGTAAACCCCGCGTACACCCCGGCCCTTGTAGCGAGCTGCTCGCTCATCGGTGACGGGCGGTCGTGACCCGGGCACTCACTATTTTTTGACAGCGGCCGATAACTTGCTTTAAGGCGCGGTTGCCTCAACGAATAGCGTGAACCTATGCCCAATGAACTACCTGCTGTCACCTGTGCATCGTCCAACCGCTCAAGCGTAGCGCTGGCCCGTGGCTCGCTGTTCAAGTTTGTCGGCTTGCTGGCGGGGGTGTTTTTCCTGGCCAGCTGCTCGCTCATTTACCTGGCACGTGACCTGGATCGGAACGAAGAAGTCGAAAGTGCCTTCTACACCCGCAAGGCTGTGCAATCGCTGGAAAAATCCCTGCGCACAACCGTGAAGGACTACGCCTTCTGGGGCGATGCCTACCGGCATTTGCATGTCAAAGTCGATCCCGACTGGGCCTTCGTGCGACAAAACGTCGGGCCGACCCTGTATTCGGATTTCGGCTTCCAGGGTTTGTTTGTCGTTGATGCGGTGGATCACACTGTTTACTCGGTGATCGAAGGTGAACTGCAGTCCGTCGCCGCCAGCGAGTGGTTGCATCAGGCTTTGCCAGGAATTCTTGCCGAGGCCCGAGCGGGCGCTGAGACGGAAACGGCTACGACGACATTCGTCAATATTGCCGGAGTGCCGGCCCTGGTGGCGGCAGCAGCCATCACGCCGGGCACTGATCCGACCGTGGTGCCTGATGGCAGGCCACCGTCGGTGTTGATCTTCGTGGATGTTTTTACCGATGCCAAACTGGCGAAGATGGGCGAAGAGTTCGGCATCAATCAACTACGAGTCGCGACCCCGGACGACGCGACTTCGGTTTTGGCGTTAGGCAGCGGCGGTTCGGCGGGCAGCCTCCACTGGCGTCCTTCTAGCCCGGGCGTGCGTTTGCTGGGCGTGGGCTTGCCATTGATCGGCCTGGCGGCGCTGCTGGTGTGCCTGATGACCTGGGCCATCCTGCGGCGCACCACCGCCGGTGCACGGGTGCTGGATGCCAGTTTCGCCACGCTCAAAAGCAGCCAGGATGCACTCGCCACCAGCGAAGCACGGTTTCGCGACGTGGTTGAAGCCAGCTCGGATTGGGTGTGGGAAATAGACACGGGCGGGTGTTTCACCTATTTGTCGGATCGCTTTGATGCAGTGACCGGTCTCTCTGGAAGCACCTGGGTCGGTGAATCCATCAATGCCCTGCTCAGCACGGAATTAGGGACGCTGACCCAGTGGCTGAGCATCCCGAATCGCCGCCCGGACATCAGCATCCTGTGCTATTTCGCCGATAGCCAGGGGCGCCAGCGTATCACCCGTCTGTCTGCTCGGGACATGGCGGGCAAGGGCTTTCGCGGTACGGCCACGGACGTCACCGAGGAGGTCGAAGCCCGCCGCCGTATCGAATTCCTTTCCCAGCACGACGCCTTGACCGGGTTACCCAACAGGACACGCCTGCAAGAGTTCCTCGACGGCAAGCTCAAGGCCGTGCCGACGGCGGAGCAACCGCTGGTGATGCTCAGCCTGGACCTGGATCGATTCAAACCGGTGAATGACTTGCTCGGGCACGCGGCAGGTGACTGTGTGCTTAATGAAGTATCGAGCCGCCTGGCAGACTGCATACGCAACGGGGACCTGGTGGCTCGGGTGGGCGGTGACGAGTTCGTGCTGATTCTCACCGATGTCAGTTCCCAGGAGGAAGTGGAAGCGCTCTGTCAGCGCCTTATCGAATCCATCGAGGGGCCGGTGGTGGTGGGCGATCAGGAGGTGTTCGTCAGTGCCAGCATCGGCATCGCCATGGCGCCAAACGATGCATGCGAGGCGGCCGAACTGCTGCGCTATGCCGATATCGCGCTGTATGAGGCCAAGGCCGCAGGCCGCAATACCTGGCGCTTTTACGCAGGCGAAATGAACACCAGGATCATCGAGCGCAGGCGCCTGGAAAACGACCTGCGGTTCGCGATCAGGCACGGCGAACTGAAACTGCATTTTCAACCGCGCTACCGTATCGCCGACGGGCAGATGGTGGGGGCGGAAGCGCTGGTGCGCTGGCAGCATCCCGAGCGTGGGCTGGTACCCCCGGATGTCTTTATACCCATTGCCGAGGAGTCGGGGTTGATCCTGTCCCTGAGCAACTGGGTGCTCGACACTGCCTGCAATTGCGCGGTCCTGTGGCCGGAGCATTTGTTCGTATCAGTCAACCTGTCGTCTACCGAGTTCAAGCGCGGCAATCTGGTGGAGCGCATTCAGAAGGCACTCAAGGATTCCGGTATAGACCCGGGTCGGGTAGAACTGGAAATTACCGAAAGTGTGATGCTTGAAGATGCTTCTGGCGCACTGGAAGTGATGCGCACGCTCAAGCGCCTCGGCGTGCGGATTTCCATGGACGATTTCGGTACCGGGTATTCCTCGCTGAGTTACTTGCGGGCATTCCCGTTCGACGGTCTCAAAATTGACCGCAGCTTTTTGAACCGGCTGGATGAAAGTGAGGATGACAAGGCCATTATCCGCGCGATCGTTGGCTTGGGGCGCGCACTGTCGCTGACGGTCACTGCGGAGGGCATCGAAACTGCCGAGCACCTTAAACTGCTCAAGGCGGTGTCATGCGATGAAGGACAGGGGTATTACCTGAGTCGACCGCTGGATGTCGTCGCGTTCAATGATCTGGTGTCGGTCAGCGCGTAGCCCGTGTGAAGCGGCTTCCTTGAGCCCCGGGTGACCACCGGCCTGAGGAGGCTAGTGCGTAACGCCCTAGCTGACAGCAGATGTCACTTTTTCTTTTTTGCCGGCTTGTCTGACTTTTCTGATTTCTTGGCCTTTTCTGGCTTGCTATCAGCTTTCTTGGCCTTCTCTGGCTTGCTATCAGCCTTTTTTGCAGATTTTTTCGGCTCGGCCTCTGTTTTCTTGTCTTTCTTGTCGGAAGATTTCGAAAGCGCCGAGGCCGCCGCTGATTTCTTGGCCGGTGATGACTTTTTGTCTTTCAATTCCTTGCTGGCTTTGGAAGCGTCACCTTTGCTTTTTTTCTCGTCTTTAGCCACGTTGACCACCTCTCGGAGTATGCCGGTATTGGCACAGTGCCTGTGCAAATGTTCACAAGCTGATCATTAGGCGAGCGCGTACAAAAGCGGTTCAACTTTTTTTGCTGCGGCGGGATGGCTTTGGTCGTTGAATTGACGGGAGCTGGAGGGGGCGTCTGGGGGGAGCGCAGGAGGGGAGGATCCGTGCAAACAAGCGCAAGAATTCGCACGCACACAGCAGATGGAGCCCAAACCCCAGAAACGACAAAGCCCTGAATAATCAGGGCTTTGTCGGTACAAATATGGCGGAGGCGATGGGATTCGAACTCATGGACCTGTTACAGTCGACGGTTTTCAAGACCGTTGCCTTAAACCACTCGGCCACACCTCCGTTTGCGTTGCGGGCGCCATAATACCTGAATGAAACACACTGTCAAACTCTCTGAGTAGCTTGTTACAAGGCGTCTGTTATGATCTTTGCGACTGAACGTTTCAAACCAACAGGAGTGTCGCCATGCGCGAACAGGATTACGCAGTTAATAACAGCGTGCAGGCTGAGCAGCTAGAGGTTAGCCGCGTCCTGCGCAACACTTACGGCCTACTCGCCCTCACTCTCGCATTCAGCGGCGTGATGGCCTATGTCGCCCAGCAGATGCGTGTTGGCTACCCGAATATCTTCGTGGTGCTGATCGGTTTCTACGGCCTTTTCTTCCTGACCAACAAACTCCGTGATTCCGCGTGGGGCCTGGTGTCGGCGTTTGCCCTGACCGGTTTCATGGGTTTCCTGCTCGGCCCGATCCTCAATCGCTACCTGGGCATGCAGGGCGGTGCGGAAGTGGTCAGCTCGGCCTTCGCAATGACCGCGCTGGTGTTCGGCGGCCTGTCGGCTTATGTGCTGATCTCGCGCAAGGACATGAGTTTCCTCAGTGGTTTCATCACTGCCGGTTTCTTCGTGTTGCTGGGCGCGGTAGTTGCCAGCTTCTTCTTCCAGATCAGCGGCCTGCAGCTGGCGATCAGCGCCGGTTTTGTGCTGTTCTCCTCGGTCTGCATTCTGTTCCAGACCAGCGCCATCATTCACGGCGGCGAGCGTAACTACATCATGGCTACCATCAGCCTGTATGTATCGATCTACAACCTGTTCGTCAGCTTGTTGCAGCTGTTCGGCATCATGAGCCGCGATGATTGATCGCAGGCTCTAATAAAAAACCCGCCTCGGCGGGTTTTTTATTGCCTGCAACCCCGGTTACCGGGCAACCATAATGCTGCCGTCGGCCTGTTGCCGGTAGATCGTGTAAGGCAGCACCAGGGTGTCCATCACGCCGGACAGCAACACATCGACCAGGACGATGGCCGGCGCGGTGGTCGGCGTATTGGCTTCGCGGCCTCTTTCGAGCGGGGCATTGAGGTAGCAGAAGTCGAAGATCACGCCGCTGTAGATACGCGGGACTGCGCCGCAATAACTCTGCTGTTCCTTGAGAATCCTGGAGGCTACTGCGTCGCCGCGCGCCACCGTCTGGACCGTACCGCAACCCGCGAGCATCAGCGCTGCCAATGCCATGACCTGAATTTTCATGCTGCCAATCCTTAGCTGTAAAACATCCAATCTACGTGTTTCGCAACAAAATATCACTCATTCCATCGGCGGCAATCGGCGTTTGACCGGAGTCTTTTTCACGATTGCGGTGTTGGTTTCAGCATGGGTGTTGAGGCGGTCGAGCAGGGTGTCCAGCTGTTCCATCGAGCGCACATGCAGGCGGGCGATGAAACAATCGTCGCCGGTGACCTTGTCGCACTCGGTGAATTCGGGGATCGCCTGGATCTGCCGTTCCACTTCCTGCAATTGCCCTGGCAGCGGACGGATGCGCACGATGGCCTGCAGCTGATAACCGAAGCACTTGGGGTCGATCTCGACGGTGTAGCCTTTGAGCACGCCGCGTTCTTCGAGGCGGCGCAAACGCTCGGCCACGCTGGGCGAAGACAGGCCGCTGATACCTGCCAGGGCCTTGAGCGAGCGTCGCGAGTCTGCCATGAGGGCCTTGATCAGCACCTGGTCGATGTCGTCGGTCATGGCGAATCCTCCGTTAGGTAGATAATCAGATTCACCTTTGTAAAAAAGGTAGATGGGGATTCTAGCCTGCTTTTTGCTATGGAGGCGCCGGGTAGCTGATGGGCATAATCTGGCTTCAATTACAGGAGTCAGATGATGGACAGATCAATCCGTCGCGGGTCATTCGAGATGACCGCCGCCATGCTTATTTCCGGCACCATCGGCTGGTTTGTGCTGGTGTCCGGGCAGCCGGTGCTGGACGTGGTGTTCTGGCGTTGTGTGTTTGGTGCCGGCACCTTGCTGCTGATCTGCGCGGCCTTTGGTTTCCTGCGTCCCGGCCTGTTGACGCGCACCACGTTTCTGCTGGCGGTGCTTAGCGGCGTGGCGATTGTCGGCAACTGGGTGCTGCTGTTCGCGTCCTATTCCCGGGCATCGATTGCCATCGGTACGGCGGTGTACAACGTCCAGCCGTTCATGCTGGTGGGGCTGGCGGCGGTGTTCCTCAATGAAAAAATTACCCTGCAGAAACTGTTCTGGCTGGGCATTTCGTTCATGGGGATGCTGGCGATTGTCAGTGCCCACGGCACTCAGGGCGAGAGTGGCAATGACTACCTGATGGGCATCGCGCTGGCGTTGGGCGCGGCGTTTCTGTATGCCATCGCGGCCTTGATCATCAAGCGCCTGACCGGTACTGCGCCGCATTTGATCGCGTTGATCCAGGTCTGCACCGGGGTTCTGCTGCTGGCGCCGTTTGCGCATTTTTCCGCGCTGCCGCAAGCGCCGAGTGCCTGGGCCAGCCTGGTGACGCTGGGCATTGTCCACACCGGGGTAATGTATGTGTTGCTGTATGGGGCGATTCAGAAATTACCCACGGCTTTGACCGGGGCGTTGTCGTTTATCTATCCGATCGCGGCGATCTTTGTCGATTGGTTTGCGTTTGGTCATCAACTGCAAATGCTGCAGTGGATTGGCGTCGCCGCGATTCTGCTGGCGGCGGCGGGTATGCAGCAGGGGTGGAACCTGGGATTGCGTCATCGGGTGGCGCAGTAGGTCAAATACTCCACCGCGGCGCTGTCTTCGCCAGGCGTTGGCGCATCTGGTCGACGTTGGCCAGCAGCTGCAGAATCAGTAACCGGTTACCGTCCAGCGCGCTGTACACCGGCTCGCCCAGGCTGGGGCCTGGCGCCGGCTCTACAGGCCGGTTGAGACGCTGGTACGCGCCGGTTTTCAGCGCCCGGGCCATGCCCACCAGCTGCACCCGAATCAGCCGGTGCTCGGCTTTCAACAGGGCTTGCAACTGGCCCATGGCCGCTGGATCCCTGGCCTCGGGGCGGGTGTTGGCAAGTATTTCCAGGGTCGACACGCACATGCGCAGGTTGCGCTGCAGGGCGTCGAGCTCGGTCATGGAAACCTTCACTTCCTTGGACACCGAGGGCATCAGTGAGCGCAGTTGCACCATCACGTTGTTCAAGCGGCCCATGAGTCGATGGTGTTCGTCGTCCGTGACCGACTGGCCGTTGATGATGCGCCCGTAGAGGGTCGCGCAGTCGCGCAGGGCATCGGCCAGGTTGTAGCGCCAGGAGAACACCGCGTACAGCGGGAGGGCAAAGGAAAACGCCAGCGCCAGGGCAATCCCGATGAGGATGTCGACCCCGCGCCACAAGCCATCGCTGACCGGGTTGTCCCCATGGCCTGCGACGATAAATACCGTGATGCCCGCCAGCAGTGCGGTGTAACCACCTTTGCCGATGGCGTGGTAGGAGAAAAAACCGCAGACCACCGACATCACGAAATAGGTCAGCCACGGCATTCCCAGCCAGCTCTGCTGCAGCACCAATAGCAGCCCGATTGCGGCACCGACCAGCGTGCCGATCGCGCGCTCGGCGGCTTTTTTGCCGATGTTGCCGTGATGCTGCAAGCCCCCGATCACCACCAGCATCGTCACCGACGCCCACTCGCCATGGGGCAGGTTGATGCCGGTGGTCAGCAGGATCGACGCCAGCAGCCCGAGCGAAACCCGCACCGCATGGATCAGCCTGGCGTGTTGGTAACGCCGGTACGGGTCCAGCAACGGACGCAGTAACCGGCGCAGCAGGGGTGGCAGTCGGTGCGTTCTGAATAGGGTCAGATCGGCTGTCCTCAGAAGATGTAGTCGGTCGTCAGGAAGCTTGAATTGCGCCCGCTGATGATCTCGCTGATGAGTTCCTTGTTGTTTTCCTGGAACTTGGTCGCCACCAGTGTGCGGATCGAAAACACCCGCAGGGCATCATGCACCGACAACGTGCCTTCTGCAGAATTCTTGCGGCCGTTGAACGGGTAGGTGTCCGGTCCCCTCTGGCACTGGGCGTTGAGGTTGATCCGGCCGACCTGGTTGGCAAAGGTGTCGACCAGCCGGCCCACCGCCACCGGGTTGGTGCCGAAGATGCTCAGCTGCTGGCCGAAATCCGATTCCAGTACGTAGTCGATCACCGTATCCAGATGACGGTACGGCACGATCGGCACCACCGGCCCGAACTGTTCTTCCTGGTAGACACGCATCTGCGGCGTCACCGGGTACAACACCGCCGGGTAGAAGAAGGACGCGCGGGTTTCACCGCCGTTGGGATTGACCACGCTGGCGCCTTTGCTCTGCGCATCGGCCACCAGGGCATGCAGGTAATCGACCTTGCTCGCTTCCGGCAGGGGGGTGAGGGACACGCCGTTTTCCCACGGCATTCCGGGTTTAAGGGTGGCAAGTTTGGCGTTGAACTTCTCGATGAAGGCATCGACCACGTCTTCATGGACGAACAGGATCTTCAGCGCGGTGCAGCGTTGGCCGTTGAACGACAGCGAACCGGTAACGGCTTCGTTGACGGCGTTATCCAGATCGACTTCCGGCAGGACGATGCCGGGGTTCTTTGCATCCAGGCCCAGGGCCGCACGCAAGCGGTGCGGTTTGGGGTGGAGTTTTTTCAGGTCACTGGCGGCCTTGTTGGTGCCGATAAACGCGAAGATGTCGATCTTGCCGCTGGCCATCAGCGCGCTGACGGTTTCGCGACCGCTGCCGTAGATCACGTTGATCACCCCGGCCGGGAAGCTGTCGCGGAACGCCTCCAGCAACGGACGGATCAGCAGCACGCCGAGCTTGGCCGGTTTGAACACCACGGTGTTGCCCATGATCAGGGCCGGAATCAGCGTGGTGAAGGTCTCGTTCAGGGGGTAGTTGTAAGGCCCCATGCACAACGCCACGCCCAGCGGCACACGCCGGATCTGCCCGAGGGTGTCCTGTTCCAGCTCGAACCGGCTGGAGCGGCGATCGAGTTCCTTGAGCGCATTGATGGTGTCGACGATGTAGTCGCAGGTGCGGTCGAACTCTTTTTCCGAGTCCTTGAGGTTCTTGCCGATTTCCCACATCAGCAACTTGACCACCGCCTCGCGCTGTTCGCGCATGTGCCGCAGAAAGGTCTCAACGTGCTGGATGCGCTCGGCCACCCGCATGGTCGGCCACAAACCCTGGCCCCGGTCGTAGGCGCGCACGGCGGCGTCGAGGGCGGTTAACGCGGTCTCGGCATCCAGCAGCGGCGTGCTGCCCAGGATCACCTGCTGGTCGCCCTGATCGCTGCTCAGGTACACCGGGCTTCGCACCTGGGCGAGGGGGCCGTTCCAGGTTTTCAGTTCGCCGTCGACCAGGTATTCACGTTGTTCGGTCTGGCCCTCAAGGCGGTATTTCTCCGGGATGCTGCCGGCTTCAGGGAACAGGTGGTCAAGGATATGTGCAGTGGTCATGTCGCTACCCCGTCTGGATTGGCTGATGCGCAGATGAAACGTTTTAGCAGACCTGGCCCGCGCTTGTCATGGTTGATGTGCGCGGCAGCTGGGAAAGCGCAGCCGTTGAGCAATCCGATTCACTGGAAAAGCCTAGCCCTTGTTTGGGTGTACGGCGCCAGCGTAAACCCGTCTTTTTCGCAGTGAATTATGGCCAGTGGCTATGCGTGCTTCGGACGGACGGTTATGCTCCGGGGGTTTTCTATTTGCCAATGATGAATAACTACAGTGACGTTATGAGCCAAACAGAGACGCGAGCGACTGTTCTAGCGCTGTACCCGGAAGACTCCCGCGAAGCTGCGGCGCTGCTCAAGCAGGCCGTCCCCCTGATGGTTCGTCACAACATCCCGCCTAACCCGGTGCACTACGCGCTTTGGTACACCTACAGCAAAGGCCAGGTGCCGGAGCTCAACCGCCAGCTGGACAAGGTGCTGGAGGATTTCCCGCAGTTTCCGCCGGAGTCCGCCTCGAAGCTGTTTCGCGACTACATCATTCGTGACGAGCTGGAAGTGGCGCGGGCGGGTCAACAGCAGGCCATCAATCTGGTCGATGACATGGCGCGAAACGTGTCGCGCAGTGTGGAGGGTAATCGCAGTTTCCAGACCAGTCTGGGTCATTGCCTGGACATGCTCGAGGCGCCCGCCGACGAGCGCTTGCCGGATATCCTCAGCGAACTGCAGCAAAGTACCCGGCTGATGCAGAGTCAGCAGGAGCGCTTCCTGTCCCAGTTGCACAGCGCCCAGGACGAGATCAAGAGCCTGCGCGACAAGCTCCAGCGCGCACAACTGGCTGCGACCCTCGACGGCCTGACCGAACTGCTCAACCGTGCAGCGCTCACGCACGTTCTGGAACAGGCGTTGGCCAGGCCATCGCAAGGGCTCGCGTTGGTCATCCTGGATATTGACCACTTCAAGCAGTTCAACGACCAGTATGGTCACCCCCTGGGCGACCGGGTGCTGCAGCATGTCGCGCAAACCCTGCGCAACGCCTTGCCGGCCCATGCCCATGCCGCGCGATATGGCGGCGAAGAGTTCTGCGTGGTGCTGGAGCAATGCCCCGACCACGCCACCGCCCGGGCCTTCGCCGAGCAACTGCGGCTGAAGATCCAGTCCCTGCGCATCAAGACCCGCGGCGATGGCAAGCTGCTGGACACCATCACGGCGTCATTCGGTACCGCCTTGGCCCGGCCCGACGACACCCTCGACAGCCTGTTGGTCCGCGCTGACGATGCGCTGTACCGGGCCAAGCATAATGGGCGCAATCAGGTGATGTGACGGGTGGCGGGGCAGGTGATGTTGATGTCGGATGTCACGGCCTCTTTGTCGGAACGCCGCCCGGAGTAAGCCCGCTCCAGGGGGGCGGTCAGCAGGACCTCGTCGGTAGGACGCGTCTGTAGCGCCATTCTGAAAATGCTTTTTTGCGCTTTTTTCGGTTGTGACAGGTCACCTCGTGTCGTTACGTTAACCCGCAGGCTTCATTGTTCAGAGGAGGCCGGGGACGACTGTCGATAGAGGATCACCTAGTGCAAGCACCCAAGAAATTCCTGGCGTATGCCGCCGTCCACCAAGCCCTGACCCAGGTCGATCTGACCGAAAAAGGTAGCCCCGACCACGCCGTGCGACTGCTGGTCGACGAGGTCCTCGGGGGGCTGGCGGCGAAGGGCTGGCCCGTGGCGCAGGAGTTGACCGGTCCGAGGATTGTCTCTGCCGAAGATAATTACGGTCTGCTCGGTTACGATCCCGCAGAAGTCAGGCTCGGCAGTGCGCACACCTGCTGGGTGGATGAGTTCTCGCTGCTGCGCACGCAAACCACCAGCCAGATTCCTGCCGCGCTGCAGCGAGTGGCGGCATTGCGCCAGCCGGGGGAAACGATCCTGCTGGCCGCGCCGGGGATCACGTTCCGGCGCGACAGTCGCGATCGCTGGCATTGCGCGCAGCCGCACCAGATGGACATCTGGGTATTGGGCGATCCGTCGATGTCGACTCGAGAACATCTGCTGCGCCTGGTCGACGATGTCATGCAATCGGCGGTACCGGAAAAATCCTGGATCTTCACCGACAGTCGGCATCATTACACCGAGGGTGGAATCGAAGTAAGCGTGTTGAATGAGCGCATTCCGGTCGAGGTCCTGGAGTGCGGTCTCATCGCCGAATCGTTGTTGCAGCGACTGGGTATCGATCCGCTGCGCCACGGCGGATTAGCTTTGGGCATGGGCCTGGATCGACTGACCATGTTGCGCAAGGGCATCGCGGATATTCGCCTGTTGCGCGACCAGAACGAGCAAGTCCAGGCGCAGATGCGCGACCTCAAGCCGTGGGTGCCCGTGTCACGTTCGCCGGCGATTGCCCGGGATGTTTCGCTGGGGGTCACGCCAGGGCTGAGTGAGGAGGTGTTGACCGAACGCATTTGCCTGGCTGCCGGCAAGTGCTCTGGCTGGATTGAGGAGGTCCAGCTCAAGAATCGCTGGAAATATGCCCAGTTGCCACCTCATGCAATTGAACGGCTGGGCATACTGCCGGGCCAGGAGAGCGTGCTGCTGCGTGTGGTGTTGCGCAATTGTTCGAGGTCGATCACCACCGCAGAGGCCAATAGAGTGTATTCGGTGATCCAGTCAGCATTGCATGAAGGGGTTCCGGGAAAGGGCAGCAGGATGAATCTGAGCACGATCTGAGCACCCAGGCGCCCATCGGCGCGTCGATCGGGCTACGCCGGGTTGGCCCTGAACGATCAGCCCACTATCCGCTGCGCCTGTTGCGAAGGCCGTGCCGGTTGCGCGGTAGTGGCGCGGTTGAGCAGGTGGTCGGCCAGCACGTCGTTGAGAAAGCGGAACTGGTCGTTCAGGCCGACCACTTCGTTACTGAAGTGATTGGCGGCGGCCGGCATCAGCAGGTCTTCAAACTGTTTGTCGAACACCAGCGCGAACACTTTGCGCGATACCACGTGCTGGGAATAGTAGTTATTGCCAAACATGGGAAAGCTCACGGAGAGGGTGACGGGGTGGATCATGACGGTTGCTCCTCGGACAATACGAGCCAGGAAAAAATGCTCAGCGTGACGGCCGTCAGGGCCAGGCAGGTCAGGAGATGAATCAACATGATGGGCCCCTCCGGTATGGGGTGATGGCTTGATGGGATTGATCCTACGCTGACGAAATTTTTGCGGAAGGCATTCGCCGCGATGGTGGTTATCGATGGGAATGATGGTCGGTCTTGGCGGTGTACTGACCGACGCCATCGCGGGCAAGCCCGGCTCCCACAGGGATGTCCGCCGCACACAACTGCTGCGTTCGCCATCAACCCCTGTGGGAGCGGCGGTGCGACGATTAGGGTTGCCCGCGATGGCGGTGCTGAAAGTAAAAACGATCTGAAGGCGCACGCCACCGCCGCCTATACTCAAACCACAGTCCCTGCGAGCGCCGAGCATCCTGTTTGGCCTCGCGTTTGTCAGGAAGCCGCGACCTTGAACCTGCGTTCGCTGATCGTCGCCGTGCTGTTGGTCGTGGCGGGATGCGCCACGCCTGAGCGCGCGCCTGTCAGACAACCCCCGATCATCGTGGCGCAGGCCACCTGGCAACAGGTGGATCGAGAGATTGTGGCGGCTTCCCGCTCGGCCACCGAGCAAGCCAAAGTCTTCGCGCGTGGCTCCATGGAGCATTGGCGCACGCGGATCTACGAGCAGACTGAAGAGAACTTCATCCCCTGGTTCAGCAGCTACTGGACCCAGGAATGGATGTCGATGAAGGTCAGCTGGTACACCATCAGCGCCAAGGGAGAGCAGGACGCCTCGGCCAAGCGCCTCGCGCAGTACCTGCTTGATGAATACCAGGAAAGGGTGCTGGCGCCGGTGGCCGTCGAGGTCGACCCGGATGCGATTCTGCATCAGGCCACCGAGTTCTACGTGCAGCTCATGGGCCAGCAGCTGCAGGTGATTGCCCAGCGTCATCGCGTGCCCATGGACCAGCTCAACGCCCGCGCCAACAAGATCCCGGCCATTGCCCTGGGCCCACCGGCTGCGCGGGACGCTTCGCTTTACCAGGTCATTCACACCGATCTCAATACACTGCCGGCGTATTCGGCGCTGATCGAAAAAATTCACGTCGCCGGTGGTGACAAGGGCGTGGGTTCGACGGACACGGCCATGGCGCCCGTGGCCAAGCGTGCCAGTCAACGCATGGAGGCCGAAATGGCCCCGCGCGGCGCCGCCAGTGCCGTGGCCGCAGCCGCCGGCAAGCTGGCGGGAGGCTTGATCACGGTGGGGGTGGCGGGCATACGCGCAATCATCCGGGCCAACGACCGCCCCGACAGCGAGGCGCTGATCCGCAATAGCCTGGGCAACACCTTCGACAAGGCCTGGCAGAAGCTGGTGCAGAACCCGACGACCGGAGTGATGGCCGGCACCTTGTACATGGCGGGGCAGGTGGAGGGGAACCTTGGCGGGAGGGTCGAACAGCCGTCGGTCGGATCCCATGGCGCAGCTGTCGACTGGAGCCCGACGGAATCGACTAGCCAGCAGCTCGACCCTCTACCCCCGGCAGGAGAATAACCATGTCTTACGTTGATGGCTTGATCGCTGCAGTACCCACCGCCAATCGTGAAAAATTCAGGAAGCACGCCGAGTCGGCCGCGGTCATTTTCAAGGAAAACGGTGCCTTGAGCGTTGTTGAATGCTGGGGTGATGACGTGCCCGACGGCAAGGTCACGTCGTTCCCCATGGCGGTGAAACTCAAGGAGGACGAAACCGTGGTGTTTTCCTGGATCGTCTGGCCGGACAAGGCCACCCGCGATGCCGGCATGAACAAGCTTATGTCCGACCCGCGCATGCAGCCGGACGTCAACCCGATGCCGTTCGACGGCCAGCGCATGGTGTTCGGCGGATTTAACATGATCGTGCAGGCCTGAGGCCCGGCGCAGGGTCACTCCGCCGACGGGGTGATCCTGCAGCTCTTGCGGTTGCGGATCTCGATGTCCGTGGGGCGCTCTTTGATAAACTCAAAACGCGGTTCACCTTCGCTATAGTGGACCAGCCATCCCCAGTCCAGCTCGGACTCGTCCTGACCCGGCCGCGGTGGCATTGCCCACCAGGGTTCCTTGCTGATGATCTCTCGCATGACCCGCTCCCGTTGATGGGGTTGTCTGAACTATAACTTGCCTATCAGGAGCTGCCAGGCATGAGCGACGAAGCCCACGAGCCGACCAAGCGGCTGTTTTTCGCCCTGGACTGTGCACCTGCCCAGCGCAAGGCCATCGCCCAATGGCGCAGCGCGCTGCAATTGAGGACCGGGCGCCCGGTACCAGCGGAAAATTTTCACCTGACGCTGCTGTTTCTCGGTTCGGTCAGCGTGGCGCAGATCGCCGAGATCTGCACGGCGGCTGGCAAGGTTGCGGTGCCGGATGAGCCCCTGCGGGTTGAACTTGATCGCCTGGATGCCTGGCGCCGGGCCGGCGCGCTGGTGCTGGCGTCGGAGCAGGCACCTGCGCCGTTGCTGCGCCTGGTGTATGGGCTGGAACAGGCGATGCTGCCGTTCGGACTGGAGAATGCGCCGAAGGAGTTCCGCCCGCACCTGACGCTGATGCGCGATTACCGGGGGCAAGAGCCCGAGTCGGAGACGCCGCCGGCGTTTTTTCTGCGGGCTGATCGATTCGTTTTGTTTGAGTCCCACAAGGGGCGTTATCGGGCGCTGGCCGACTGGCCGTTCGGCGGCGCATAAAAAAAGCGCCCGAGGAGGGCGCCAAATTCACCTGAGCCGAGGGAGCCAGGTGAGGCCGTTCTTCATGAAAGAAATGCAGCGGTGGTAAGGCGCTGCCGGAACGGAAAATTTTTGCCGCAGATACCCGCAGGAGCTGCCGAAGGCTGCGATCTTTTGATCTGTTGTGCTCTTGTCAAGATCAAAAGATCGCAGCCTGTGGCAGCTCCTACGCGAGCAGTCGTGTTATTTGCCGAGCTTTACCCGGGTCCAGCCCCGTGTCATCACCCGCTGGACCCCGATCGGCATATCCGGAATGGCATACAAGGTCGCGATGACCGCCTGGGACGGGTACGACCCCGGGTCATCGCGAATCGCCTCGTCCACCAATGGCGTCGCCGCCGAATTGGCGTTGCTGTAGCCGATGTTGTTGGTGATCTCGGCAATGATGTCCGGGCGCATCAGGAAATTCATGAACAGGTAGGCGTTGTCTACGTTCGCCGCGTCCCGGGGGATCGCGACCATGTCGTAGAAACTGCCGGCGCCTTCCTTGGGAATGCTGTAGTCGACCGTCACCTTGCCGCCGGCCTCCTGGGCACGGGCCTTGGCCTGCAGCACGTCGCCAGAGTAACCGACGGCCACGCAGATATTGCCGTTGGCCAGGTCGGAGATGTACTTGGAGGAATGAAAGTACGCCACTGATGGCCGAATCTTCATGAACAGCGCCTCGGCTTCGGCGATCTGCGACTTGTCCTGGGAGTTCACTGGATACCCCAGGTAGTGCAGGGCGGCGGGGAGCATTTCAGTCGGCGAATCGAGGAAGCTGATGCCGCAGGCTTTGAGCTTTTGCGCATTTTCCGGTTTGAACAGCAGGTCCCAGGAATTGGTCGGGGCGTTGGCGCCGAGTACTTCCTTGACCTTCTGCGGGTTGAAGCCGATGCCGATCGAACCCCACATGTAGGGGAAGGCATGCGCGTTATTCGGGTCGCTGGCGGAGGCGTTTTTCAACAGCACCGGGTTGAGGTTTTGCCAGTTCGGCAGCTTCGACTTGTCCAGCTCCTGATAAACCCCAGCCTTGATCTGCTTGGCGAGGAAACTGTTGGACGGCACGACGATGTCGTAGCCGGACTTGCCGGCGAGCAGCCGTGCCTCCAGGGTTTCGTTACTGTCGAACACATCATAGGTGACACGAATACCGGTCTCGTCTTCGAACTTCTTCACGGTGTCCGGGGCGATGTAGTCCGACCAGTTGTACACGCGCAGCACCTTGTCATTGGCCTGGGCGCCGGTGGCGATTGCGCCTGATAAAGCCAGTGTCAGCAAAGTCCTGCCAAACATTTTCATCGGTACAACTCCATTTCTTTTTATTCAAGTACGCAAAGCAACATTGCAATCAACCTAAAACCGTCCGCCGACGTCCCCGTCACTCCCCAGGACCCCGCAGGACCCTATCGGACCCCGCCGGACCCCGTAGGAGCTGTCGAGTGAAACGAGGCTGCGATCTTTTTTGCTTCTATAAAAGCAAGATCAAAAGATCGCAGCCTGCGCCAGCTCCTACATCAAGCGGTGGCACCCGCCATTCGCTTACCAGGCTGCCACGACTCGCTGGCCGTCTGGTCCATCGCTTCCTGGATCGCGCGTTTGCGCGTGGCTTCAGCGCGACGACTGAAATACCAGACCATGAACGTCACGATCGACACCGCCAGCAGAATCAGGCTGGCGACCGCATTGATCTCAGGTTTCACCCCCAGGCGCACCGCCGAGAACACTTCCATCGGCAGGGTCGTCGAGCCCGGCCCGGAGACGAAGCTTGCCAGCACCAGGTCATCCAGTGACAGGGCAAACGACATCATGCCGCCGGCCGCCAGTGACGGCGCAATCATCGGAATGGTGATCAGGAAAAACACCTTGAACGGCTTGGCCCCCAAGTCCATGGCGGCTTCTTCGATGGACAGGTCCAGCTCCCGCAAGCGGGCGGAGACTACCACCGCGACATAAGCGGCACAAAAGGTGGTGTGGGCGATCCAGATAGTGACGATGCCACGCTCCATCGGCCAGCCGATCAACTGCGCCATGGCGACGAACAGCAGCAACAGCGACAGGCCGGTGATCACTTCCGGCATCACCAGGGGCGCCGTGACCAGGCCGCCGAACAGGGTACGGCCCTTGAAACGGGTGACCCGCGTCAGCACGAAGGCCGCCAGGGTCCCCAGCGCCACCGCCGCAATCGCGGTGTAGCAGGCGATTTCCAGCGAGCGCAGCACCGAGCCCATCAGCTGGGTATTGTCGAGCAGGCCGACGTACCACTTCACCGACCAGCCACCCCATACCGTCACCAGTTTCGAGGCGTTGAACGAGTAGATCACCAGGATCAGCATCGGCAGGTAGATAAACGACAGGCCGAAAATCAGCATGAACTTTGAAAATCCGAAGCGTTTCATCCCCGACCCTCCATCTCTTTGGCCTGGCTACGGTTGAACAACAGGATCGGTACGATCAGGATCAACAGCATCACCACCGCCAGGGCGGAAGCCACCGGCCAGTCACGGTTGTTGAAGAATTCCTGCCACAGCACGCGCCCGATCATCAGGGTCTCGGGGCCGCCGAGCAGCTCCGGAATCACAAACTCGCCGACCACAGGAATGAACACCAGCATGCAGCCGGCAATGATGCCGTTCTTGGCCAGCGGCACGGTGATCTTCCAGAAGTTGTTGAAGTTGCTCGAGCCCAGGTCAGAGGCGGCTTCCAGCAGGCTGTTGTCATGCTTGACCAGGTTGGCGTACAGCGGCAGCACCATGAACGGCAGGTACGCGTACACCACGCCGATATACACAGCAGTGTTGGTGTTGAGGATCTCGATCGGGTGCGAGGTCAGGCCGGTCCACATCAGGAAAGCGTTGAGCAGTCCGTTGTTGCTGAGGATGCCCATCCACGCATACACGCGGATCAGGATCGCGGTCCAGGTCGGCATCATGATCAGCAGCAACAGGACGTTTTGCGTTTCCTTGCTCGCCTTGGTGATCGCGTAGGCCATCGGAAAACCGAGCACCAGGCACATCAGGGTGCTCAGGAACGCCACCTTGAGCGAACCGAAGTAGGCCGAGATGTACAGCTCGTCCTGGGTCAGCAACGAGTAGTTGCCAAGGTTGAGCAGCAGCTGGAATTTCTGCTCGGCGAAGGTGTAGATCTCCGAGTACGGCGGAATGGCCAGGGCCGCTTCCGAGAAGCTGATCTTCATCACCAGAAAGAACGGCAACAGGAAGAACAGGCACAACCACAGGAACGGAATGCCGATGACCAGTTTGCGCCCGCTGGGCACCAGTCTGAGGAATTGCTGGTTGAAGGTTCTCATGAGCGCAGTACCACGCCGCTGTCGTCTTCCCACCACACAAACACCTGATCGTCCCAGGTCGGGCGCGCACCACGGCGTTCGGCGTTGGCCATGAACGACTGCACGATCTTGCCGCCGGGCAATTCAACGTAGAACACCGAGTGGCCGCCGAGGTAGGCAATGTCGTGGACCTTGCCCTTGGACCAGTTGTAGCGGAACTCCGGTTGGGTGGTGCTGACCAGCATTTTTTCCGGGCGGATGGCGTAGGTGATCGACTTGTCCTGGACCGAGGTGCTGACCCCGTGGCCGACGTAGATCTTCTGTTCCAGGTCCTTGCTGTGAATGATCGCGTGACCCTCGAGGTCCTCAACCACGGTGCCTTCGAAGGCGTTCACGTTGCCGATGAATTCGCACACCATGCGGCTGACCGGTGCTTCGTAGATGTCCACCGGGCTACCGATCTGGGCGATCCAGCCCAGGTGCATGATCGCGATGCGCTGGGCCATGGTCATGGCCTCTTCCTGGTCGTGGGTCACCATCACACAGGTCACGCCGACCCGCTCGATGATCTCCACCAGTTCCAGCTGCATCTGCGAGCGCAGCTTTTTATCCAGTGCGCCCATCGGCTCATCGAGCAGCAACAGCTTCGGCCGCTTGGCCAGGGAGCGGGCCAGGGCCACGCGCTGACGCTGGCCGCCGGACAGTTGATGCGGCTTGCGTTTGGCGTATTGGGTCATGTGCACCAGGCGCAGCATTTCCTCAACGCGGGCGTCGATTTCGCTGGCAGGCAAACGGTCCTGCTTGAGGCCGAAGGCAATGTTCTGCGCCACGGTCATGTGCGGGAACAGGGCGTACGACTGGAACATCATGTTGATCGGCCGTTCGTACGGCGGCATGTCGGTGATGTCGACGCCGTCGAGCAGGATGCGTCCTTCGGTCGGCCGCTCGAAGCCTGCGAGCATGCGCAGCAGGGTCGATTTGCCGGAGCCGGAACCGCCGAGCAGGGCGAAGATCTCGCCTTGATGGATCTCTAGCGAGACGTCATCGACTGCGGTGGTTTCGTCGAATTTCTTGGTGACGCGGTCGACTTTCACCAGCACCTTTTTCGGTGCCTGGTGACCTTCAAGAGCCTTCCTGTAGATGCTGGAGGCGTTTGCCATGTGAAACTCCCAACAGGTTTCAGTCGTCGGGCCAACGCGGCCTGACTTAAGAGTGAATTGCAAACCTGGGCTGTCAGCTGATGGCGACCCCTGTAGGAGCTGCCGAAGGCTGCGATCTCTTTATCTTTTGATCTTGAAGAACAAAGTCAAAAGATCGCAGCCTTCGGCAGCTCCTACGGGGGATACCCCATCGGCCCTGGCTTGTTCGGCGCCGCCATCCTGGCTGCCTGGGTCGTACTTGTTGTTATCGCAGTGTGTTGTTTCGCCAGTCACGGGTGCGTAAAGACGCACCCGCAGACTCACGGGGGCAGTAAAGAGTTGATTTCAGGTCAGCGAGTGTTACGCAGCGCAGCCCGTTGCCGGCACGCGTTGCCAAACGCCTGGAAAATATTTAAGTAAGGCGGATTCGCCAGCACCTGCCACTCCGGATGCCACTGCACCCCGAGCGCGAACGCCGGGCTGTCCTGCACCGAAATCGCTTCGATCAAACCGTCCGGCGCAACTGCTTCGGCGCGCAGCCCGGGTGCCAGTCGATCAATGCCTTGGCTGTGAATCGAATTGACCATGAACTCGGCGGGCAACTGCAGTGCTTCAAACACGCCGCCCGGCTGGGTGGTCACGGCATGGGCGGGTGCGTACTGCACGGCCAGTTCCGGGCTGTCCGCTTCGCGGTGATCGAGCATGCCCGGCAGCTCATGAACCTTTTGATGCAGGCTGCCGCCGAACGCCACGTTCATTTCCTGGAAGCCGCGGCAAATGCCCAGCACCGGAACGCCCGCGGCAATGGCCGCACGCAACAGGGGAAGGGTGGTGGCATCCCGCGCCGGGTCGTGATCCGTGCCGGGGGCGCTGGCCGGGCCTTGATAGTGGAAAGGCTCCACATTCGAGGGCGAGCCGGTCAGCAGCAGGCCGTCGAGTTGCCCTAGCAGGTCCTCGATATCGATCAGCTCACCCAGGGAAGGAATAACCACAGGCAACCCCGACGCAGCGACGCTGACAGCACGCAGGTACTTGTCGCCGCTGATGTGGTAGGGGTGCAGGCCAATCTGTTTGACGCACGCAGTAACGCCGATCAATGGCTTGAATGCCATTTTTATCACCTCGAAGTTTCACACTTGAACGAGCTTTTCCGGAGCTTAGCCTTGTTGATTTTAATTAACAACTCCCATGTAAAAAATTCTAAACGCCGAGCGTCCGATCCTCAGGAAATGCGCGGTGTGCGCGGGTGATTTGGCACTCTCGTCCCCGTAAAAGGCCCGAAAATAAAGCTTTACAGGCCAGGTGTTCGCTATTGACTTCACTTGGCCTTTCGGATTGACTGGGCTCGCAACAAGGTAGTGAACATAATAATTAACAGCTAATAGGTGCATCATGTCGGTCCCCCTGCGTACCGTTCAACTCAACGAAGCAAACGCATTCCTTAAGAAATATCCTGAGGTTTTGTACGTCGACCTTCTGATTGCGGATATGAACGGTGTGGTGCGCGGCAAGCGCATCGAGCGCACCAGTCTTCATAAGGTTTACGAAAAAGGCATCAACCTCCCGGCGTCACTCTTCGCCCTGGACATCAACGGCTCTACGGTGGAAAGCACCGGCCTGGGCCTGGATATCGGTGACTCTGACCGGATCTGTTTCCCTATCCCTGGCACCCTCAGCATTGAGCCGTGGCAGAAGCGCCCAACCGCGCAACTGTTAATGACCATGCACGAACTCGAAGGCCAGGCGTTCTTCGCAGATCCCCGCGAAGTGCTGGCCAACGTGGTGCGCAAGTTCGACGACCTGGGCCTGACCATCTGCGCCGCGTTCGAGCTTGAGTTCTACCTGATTGACCAGGACAACGTGAACGGCCGTCCGCAGTCGCCGCGCTCACCGGTATCGGGCAAGCGTCCGGTGTCTACCCAGGTGTACCTGATCGACGACCTGGACGAGTACGTCGACTGCCTGCAAGACATCCTCGAAGGCGCGAAGGAGCAGGGCATCCCTGCCGACGCCATCGTCAAGGAAAGCGCCCCGGCGCAGTTCGAAGTGAACCTGCATCACGTGTCCGACCCGATAAAGGCCTGCGACTACGCGGTGTTGCTCAAGCGTCTGGTGAAGAACATCGCCTACGACCATGAGATGGACACCACCTTCATGGCCAAGCCGTATCCGGGCCAGGCGGGCAATGGTCTGCACGTGCACATTTCGATCCTGGATAAAGAAGGCAACAACATCTTCGCCAGCGAGGATCCCGAGCAGAACGCCGCGCTGCGACACGCGATCGGCGGTGTGCTCGAGACCCTGCCGGCGCAGATGGCGTTCCTGTGCCCGAACGTCAACTCGTACCGTCGCTTCGGCGCGCAGTTCTACGTACCGAACTCGCCGAGCTGGGGCATCGACAACCGTACCGTGGCAGTACGGGTGCCAACCGGTTCGCCGGACTCGGTGCGTATCGAACACCGCGTTGCCGGCGCTGATGCCAACCCGTACCTGCTGATGGCGTCGGTTTTGGCCGGCATTCACCATGGCCTGACCAACGAAATCGAACCGGGCGCACCGGTGGAAGGCAACAGCTACGAGCAGAACGAGCAGAGCCTGCCCAACAACCTGCGCGACGCATTGCGCGAGCTGGACGACAGCGAAGTCATGGCGCGCTACATCGACCCGCTGTACATCGACGTGTTCGTGGCGTGTAAGGAAAGCGAGTTGGCCGAGTTCGAGAACTCCATCTCGGACCTTGAGTACAACTGGTACCTGCATACGGTTTGATTGGCCAACACCCATCTTTGATGGCGGGCGAATAACCCTGTAGGAGCTGCCGAAGGCTGCGATCTCTTGACTTTGCTTTTCAAGGATCAAGATCAAAAGATCGCAGCCTTCGGCAGCTCCTACAGGGCATTCATTCCAGCGATCACTAATTCCCTGCGTCGAGTCACAACCATGACAAACACCCGTAGCGACTGGGAGCAACGCTTCCAGTCCCTTTCCATCGAAAGCCGCGCCTTCATCGACGGCCAATACCGCGCAGCGCTCAGCGGTGACACTTTCGAATGCACCAGCCCGGTCGATGGCCGCTTTCTGGCCAACGTCGCCAGCACCGACGAAGCCGACGCCAACGAAGCCGTGGCGGTCGCGCGCCGTACTTTCGAATCCGGCATCTGGGCCAATCTGGCCCCGGCCGAACGCAAGCGCATCCTGATCCGCTTCGCCGACCTGATCCTGGCGCACCAGGAAGAACTCGCCCTGCTCGAAACCCTCGACATGGGCAAGCCGATCAACGACTCGATGAACATCGACATCCCGGCGACCGCCAACGCGATCCGCTGGAGCGCCGAAGCCATCGACAAGATTTACGACGAAGTCGCCGCCACGCCCCACGACCAGCTTGGCCTCATCACCCGCGAACCTGCCGGTGTCGTGGCGGCCATCGTGCCGTGGAATTTCCCGCTGATCATGGCCAGCTGGAAGTTCGCCCCGGCGCTCGCCGCCGGCAACTCGTTCATCCTCAAGCCTTCGGAAAAATCGCCACTGACCGCCATCCGCATCGCGCAGCTTGCGCTCGATGCCGGCATCCCCAAAGGCGTGTTCAACGTACTGCCGGGCTTCGGTCATACCGTCGGCAAGGCCCTGGCGTTGCACATGGACGTCGATGTGCTGGCGTTCACCGGCTCCACCGCGATTGCCAAGCAGCTGTTGATCTATTCCGGGCAAAGCAACATGAAGCGCGTCTGGCTCGAAGCGGGCGGCAAGAGCCCGAACGTGGTGTTCGCCGACGCGCCGGACCTGCGCGCGGCGGCCCAGGCGGCTGCGGGTGCTATCGCCTTCAACCAGGGCGAAGTCTGCACCGCCGGCTCCAGGTTGCTGGTGGAACGCTCGATTCGCGAGCAGTTTATTCCGCTACTGGTGGAGGCACTGCAGGCCTGGAAACCGGGGCACGCCCTTGATCCGCAAACCACTGTCGGTGCCGTGGTTGATCAGCGTCAACTGGACAACGTGCTGCGTTATATCCAGGTCGGTAAAGACCAGGGGGCGCAACTGATCGCGGGCGGCAGTCGCACCCTGGAAGCCACCGGTGGACTGTATGTGGAGCCGGCGATTTTCGACGGTGTGACCAACGCCATGACCATCGCCCGGGAGGAAATCTTTGGCCCGGTGCTGTCGCTGATCACCTTCGATACCGCTGAAGAAGCCCTGGCCATCGCCAACGACAGCATCTTCGGCCTGGCGGCGGGTGTCTGGACCAGCAACCTGAGCAAGGCCCACACCTTCGCTCGCGGCTTGCGCGCCGGTAGCGTGTGGGTCAACCAGTATGACGGTGGCGACATGACCGCGCCGTTCGGCGGGTACAAACAGTCGGGTAACGGTCGGGACAAATCGCTGCATGCGTTCGACAAGTACACCGAACTGAAAGCGACCTGGATCAAGCTCTGAACCCTTAAAAAAGCGACGGCCGCCGGCACATGCCAGCGGCCATCGGAGAAACCTATGAAACAGACACATGTAAACAGCTACTACGCCGCCACCCGCAATTTCACCGGCGACTTCCCGGTGCTGGAACAAGCGGTGGACTGCGACGTCTGCGTGATCGGCGCCGGCTACACCGGTTTGTCCTCGGCACTGTTCCTCTGCGAGGCGGGCTACAGCGTGACCGTGCTCGAAGCCGCCAAAGTCGGTTTTGGTGCCAGTGGTCGCAACGGCGGGCAACTGGTCAACTCCTACAGCCGCGACGTCGACGTGATCGAAGAGCGTTACGGTGACAAGACCGCCGAAGTGCTCGGCAGCATGATCTTCGAAGGCGCCGACATCATTCGCCAGCGCATACAGCATTACGACATCCAGTGCGACTACAAGCCGGGCGGTATCTTCGCTGCGCTGAACAAGAAGCAGCTCAAAGGCCTGACGGAGCAGAAAAGCAGCTGGGAACGCTACGGCAACAATAACCTGAGAATGCTCGATGCGGCCGACATCAAGCGTGAAGTCGGTTGCGACAATTATGTCGGCGGTCTGCTCGACATGCAGGGCGGCCACATTCACCCGCTCAACCTGGCGCTTGGCGAAGCCTCGGCGATCATCGGCCTGGGCGGCAAGATCTACGAACAATCGGCGGCGGTGGAAATCACCTACGGCGAGCCGATCACCGTGCGTACGGCCAAGGGCGTAGTGCGCGCCAAGTACCTGCTGATCGCCGGCAACGCCTACCTGCCGCAGGGCCTCGACAATCGAGTGACCAGTAAAAGCATGCCGTGCGGTTCGCAAATCGTCGTCACCGAGCCGTTGTCCGAACAGGTGGCGCGCAGCCTGATCAAGAACAACTACTGCGTCGAAGACTGCAACTACCTGCTCGACTACTACCGCCTGACCGCCGATAACCGCCTGCTGTACGGTGGTGGCGTGGTCTACGGTGCACGAGAGCCGGACGACATCGAACAACTGATCAAGCCGAAGATCCTCAAGACCTTCCCGCAGCTCAAGGACGTGAAGATCGACTACCGCTGGACCGGCAACTTCCTGCTGACCATGTCGCGAATGCCGCAATTTGGTCGCATCGAGAAAAATGCCTACTACATGCAAGGCTACAGCGGCCACGGTGTCACTTGCTCGCACCTGGCCGGCAAACTGATCTCGGAAATGATCCGCGGCGACGCCGAACGCTTTGACGCCTTCGCCTCCTTGCCGCACATGCCCATGCTCGGCGGCCGCACCTTCCAGGCCCCGCTGACCGCCATGGGCGCCGCGTACTACGCGCTGCGTGATCGCTTCGGTATCTAAAGCAGGCGCCTCCCTGTAGGAGCGAGCTCGCTCGCGATGGGCGTCAACGATAACGCGCGTTGTCTGCACGAACGTGTTGTCTGGACGATCTTCGCGAGCGAGCTCGCTCCTACAGCAACACCCCCAAACGTGATTTAATACCCGACTTTCAAATCTCCGGGACAGGGAAGCGGTACCTTCGCGGCCACAAGTCGCCCGCCATCCACCCCCATAACCCTTAAGTTTTCCTCGCATAAGGCTGTCATGGACACGGGCTCACGACTCAAACTAGTACGCGAAAGCTACAAACTCTCCCAGCGCGAGCTGGCGCGGCGTAGCGGCGTCACCAACGCGACCATCTCCCTGATCGAACAGAATCGCGTCAGTCCCTCCGTCAGTTCCCTGAAAAAACTGCTCGAAGGCATCCCCATGTCCCTGGCGGACTTCTTCACCTTCGACCAGCCGCCCCGCGAGCACCAATACGTCTTCCGCGCCAGCGAACAGCCGGATCTCGGCCGTCACGGGTTGCGGCTGCTGCTGATCGGTGCATCGGTGCCGAGTCGGCAGATGCGCCTGTTGCGCGAGCAGTACGCACCTGGGGCGAGTTCGGGGGAGGAGCCCATCGTGCATTCGGAAGGCGAGGAGTGTGGGCTGGTGACGCGCGGCACGGTCGAGTTGACCGTCGATGGCCAGATCAGCGTGCTCAATGCGGGTGATGGCTATTACTTCCCGACGACGCTGCCGCACCGTTTCCGCAATATTGGCCAGGATGAAGCGGAAATCATCAGCGCCAACACCCCGGCCAACTTCTGATATCACTGCGGGCTGCAGCAGGTGGCGAAGGCTGCGTCCGCAGCTCGCTCTGTCACAGGCGGTTCCAAGCCACGCTGTTTGATTCTTGCGGCAGGAGTAGATTTCCTACGCGATTTACGGACGCCAAGATCAAAAGATCGCAGCCTTCGGCAGCTCCTACGGGAGGTGTATGTCAGTTGAAATAACGAAGCCCCGAATCGTCGGGGCTTTTTTTGATTTATAGGCGAGTGTCGCCGGCTTTACTGCCTGGCCTGTGGTGAATGCGGGTTGCGTGCCGTGTGCTTGGGTCCGGCCATGGCCCATGCCAGCAATCCGAACAGTGGCACAAAGACGATCACCACAATCCACACCAGCTTGTTACTCGACTTGCCCTCGGCTTTACGCACCCGATTAATCGCCCACAACTCGACCAGCACCAGAACTGCCGCGAGTACGATCCAGATCGTTTCGATTTGCATAAGCCACCTCCTGATAGTCCTTCAGTTAGGCGGGCAGGGTCGCTCAGGGTTCATTTTATTGCTGTACAGAGCTCCACCAGCGTCCCGTCGTGGCAGTTAATGGCTGTCACGGACCCATCGCGAGCAGGGCTCGCGCCCACAGGGAGCCAGCGGTGCGGGTTAGTTCGAGTTGGCCAGTTTGCCGGTGGAAAGACGGCGCTTGTAGGCGGTGTCGCGATTGGCGAGCCAGTAGTAGAGCGGCGAAGTGATCAGCAGGCCGACCAGCCATGATAAGTCCGCGCCATTGATGTGCTCGGAAATCGGCCCTACATACAGCGGCGTGTTCATGAACGGAATCTGCACCACGATGCCGATTGCGTAGGCCAGCAGTGCCTGCGGGTTGTAGCGGCCGTAGATTCCGCCATCCACCTGGAAGATCGAGTTGATGTCGTACTTGCCTTGGTGGATCGCGTAGAAGTCGATCAGGTTGATCGCGGTCCACGGCACCAGCACCACGAGCAGCACCAGCACCATGTCGACGAAGTGACCGATGAAGTCCGCCGAGGCGCCGACGGCAGCGAAGCAGCAGCCGGCGAGGACGATGATCGAGATGGCGGCGCGACTTTTGGCGGTGGGGATCCAGCGGTAGGCGAAGGTTTGCACCAGGGTGATCAGCGACAGCACGGCGCCGTAGAGGTTAAGGGCGTTGTGGCTGATGACGCTGAGCAGGAACAGCACCAGCATCAGTGGGCCGATGGAGCCGGTGGCGAGTTTGACCGCGTCCATGGTGTCCATGCCTGCGGGCGTGGCCAGCACCGCCACGGCGCCGAAGATGAACGACAGGCTGGAGCCGAGCACGGTGCCCAGGTAGGTGGTCCAGAACGTGGCGGCTACCGGCACGTTGGCTGGCAGGTAGCGCGAGTAGTCGGAGACATAGGGCGCGAAGGCGATCTGCCAGAGCGCGGCCAGGGATACGGTTGCCAGCCAGCCGGAGATGTTGAAACTGCCGCGGGTGAGGAAATCGGCGGTCTGCACGTGGGTGAAGATGTAGCCGAAACCCAGCACGATGCCGGCCCCGAGCACCCAGGTGCCGATGCGATTGAGCACGTGGATGAACCGGTAGCCAATGATGCCGATGATGCCTGAGCCAAGCGCACCGATGACGATGCCCACCGGCACCGGCACGCTGTCGACCACGCCATGCAGGGACTTGCCGGCCAGGACGATGTTGGAGGCGAAAAAGCCGATGTACATGATGCCGGCGATCAGCACCACCAGCAGCGCACCCAGTGAGCCGAACTGGGCGCGGCTCTGGATCATTTGCGGGATACCCATCTGCGGCCCCTGGGCCGAGTGCAGCGCCATCAGTACGCCGCCGACCAGGTGCCCAACGAGGATGGCAACTATGCCCCACACCAGGTTGAGGTGGAACATTTGCACGGCAAGGGCGCCGGTGACGATGGGCAGCGGCGCTATGTTGCCGCCGAACCAGAGGGTAAACAGGTCCCGGGTTTTTCCATGGCGATCTTCGGGAGGCACGTAGCCGATCGTGTGTTTTTCAATGAGCGGAGCGGAGGTTGCTGCAGAGGTGACCATGAGGAACTCCAAGGCAATTTGAGTACGTGGACGTACTTCGGTGAGCGCTGCCCGGGGGCGACGCTTTTCTTGTTGGAGTCGATGATGTGCGGTCGGGCGGGATAGATAAATTAGTAAGTTTGTTGGTATAGACGTTAAAAAAAGTAGGTCTGCGGGCGCAGTAAACCTGTGGGAGCAAGCACGCTCCCACAGGGAATGTTTGCAGGGAAGAAAGTTGCTCAAGCCGGGCTTTATTTGCAAATGGATAGCAGCATTCGCTGCAGCATTTGATCGCAGCCAGCGAGTTGGTCGAGGCTGACGAATTCGTCGGGTTTGTGGCCCTGGTCCATGCTGCCCGGGCCGCAGACGACGGTGGGTATGCCAGCGGCGTCGAACAGGCCGCCCTCGGTGCCGAAGGCTACGGTGGCGAACTCGCGGGAGCCGCAGAATGCGGCGAGCAGTTCTGCCGCTTCGCTGTGCGCGTCGGTCGCCAATCCCGGGTACGCCGACAGTTCGCTGAAGCTGATACCACTGTGCTCACTGACGGCGCGCATGCGCGGCAGCAGTTGCTGCTCGGCGTACCGCTGCAGCTGCTGCGCGACCTCACTGGGATCCTGGGCCGGCAGCGCGCGAATCTCAAAGTCGAAACGGCAATCGGCGGGGACGATGTTGAGCGCCTTGCCGCCGCTAATGACGCCGGTCTGCACGGTGCTGAAAGGCGGGTCGAAACGGGCGTCCTGATGCTCGGGGGCTTTGAGCCGACTGCCGATCCGTCCCAGTTCGCCGATCAACTCGGCGGCGTATTCAATCGCGTTGACCCCGAGCGGCGCATACGCGGAATGGCAGGCCTCGCCGTGGATATCGCAGCGCATCGCCAGTTTGCCCTTGTGACCCAGCACCGGTTTCAACTCGGTCGGCTCGCCAATGATGCACAGCCTGGGTTTGACCGGGCGCTGCTGCAGCGCCTTGAGCAACGAGCGAACACCCAGGCAGCCGACTTCTTCATCGTAGGACAGGGCAATGTGCACCGGCATGCGCAGATCCGCCTGCACCAGCGCCGGCACCAGGGCGAGCACGCAGGCGATGTAGCCTTTCATGTCTGCGGTGCCACGACCGTAGAGCTTGCCGTCGCGCTCGGTCAGCGCAAACGGCGGCAGGGTCCACGGCTGGCCGTCGACCGGCACCACATCGGTGTGGCCGGAGAGGACGATGCCCGGCACATCCGCCGGGCCGATGCTGGCGAACAGATTGGCCTTGCTGCGCTGCTCGTTGTAGATCAGCTCGCAGGGCACTGAAAAATTCGCCAGGTAGTCGCGCACGAACTCGATCAGCTGCAGGTTGGATTCGCGGCTCGTGGTGTCGAACGCCACCAGGGTTTTGAGCAGGTCGATGCTGTGACTCATCGATCATCTCCGGCGACGCCATAGCCTGGGGACCTGTCGGGGGCCAGTGCGCGGTCGATATAGTCCTGGACCTGGGGACGGTAGGCTTCCCAGAGCTTTTCCAGTTGCGCGATCGGCGCTTCGTCAGCCCAATCGACCCGCAGGTTGATGATCGGCCAGGTCAGTTCACCGACCACCACCAGCGCTGCGGAATGCACCGGACCGGCTTCACCGCCTGCTTCGATCGCGGCGTTCATGGCGGTGATCAGGCGGTCTGCCAGTTGCCCTTCACCGTGTTCAAATGCGCTGACCATGGCCTCGATCACCGAACGGTCCGCGAGCATGTTGCCGGCAGCGACGCATTGCTCACCGGACACTGCATTGTGCTTGCCGAGGGTTTCGCTGCCGCTGAAATGGGCGGTGCGCCCCAGGTGGTCGATGGCGGTGATTTGCCGGTACTGGCTGTAGCCGTTGCGCGTCAGCACCTTGTCCAGGGCTTCTGCGGGCGCCAGCCCCTGTTCCATCAGGGCCAGGGTTTCCGGGCCGAGGGAGGGCAGGGTGATGTTCTGTGTCGAGACGGCACCGACACCTGGCAGCAGCCAGGGGCAACGGGCGCCGACAGCGATGCTGGAGGAGCTGATGGCGATGCCGAACTGGCCGGTTTCGGGGCAGCGGGCGGTGATGGAGAAGGTCATGGGGGGGGGCTCCTTGGTTGGCCTTTTTTAGGGTGGTGTCTGAGCTGGCCTCATCGCGAGCAAGCTGTGCTCCCACAATGGCAATCCCAGATTGACTAGCTGTGGGAGCAACGCTTGCTCGCGATGGCCGCGCCGCGGTCTTTACTGCGGAATCACCGCAATCACATCAATCTCCATCAACCACTGCGGCTGCCCCAGCGCCGACACCACCAGCCCGGTGGAAATCGGGAACACGCCTTTAAGCCATTTCCCCACCTCCTGATAGACCGGCTCGCGGTAACGCGGGTCGATCAGGTAAGTGGTGGTCTTGACGATGTGGCTCAGGTCGCTGCCGGCCTCTTCCAGCAACTGCTTGACGTTGCGCATGGCCTGCTCGGTCTGCGCCCGCGGGTCACCGAGGCCGATCAGGTTGCCCTCGAAATCGGTGCCGACCTGACCCCGGACATACACCGTATTGCCGGCGCGCACGGCCTGGCACAGGTCGTTGTCCAGACTCTGGTTGGGGTAGGTTTCCTTGGTGTTGAACATGCGAATACGGGTATGAGTTGGCGTGGACATGTAGAGCTCCTGAACAGGGAATTAGGCACTGATCGGCGTTTTGGGCGCGATCGAAATAGTTTCGCCCTGGCGCTGTGCGGCATTGTGGTAGTCGAGGTATGAGCGCTGGATGGCGATGTGGTCCGCGACGTACCTGGCGTCATGCCACACGCCCCAGATAAACGACGAACCGCGCCGGGACTGCCACGGCAGGCCGAGGAAATACACGCCGGGCTCGTTGGACACACCGCGTTGATGCCTGGGCTTGCCGTGCTCATCGAAGGCGTCGACGTGCAGCCAGCTGTAATCGGTGGCGAAGCCGGTGGCCCAGATAATCGAGGTCACGCCAGCCCGGGCCAGGTCGAGCTCGAGAATCGGCGTGGTCACGCAGTCCGGATCGGGAAAGGTGTGGCGCGCCTCGGGTTCCTGGGGCAGGTCCAGGCCATTGCGCTCTATGTAGGCGTCGGCCGCGTCGAGCAGCGCCAGGTAGTTCTCGTCGCCGCGTGCCAGGTTCTCGGCCAGGTTCGGCTTGAACGTCGCCACGCTGCCGTTGAAAGACTGGGTCAACCCCACCAGCGTCATACCGCGATGAGCCAGGCCGCGAAAGTCCACGGTGCGCCCGCCATGGGCACCACTGACGGCGATGGTCACGTGCTCCCGACCGGGCTTCATCGCCGCCTGGTCCCATTCTCCGAGCACCCCCAGCCACCAGCAGAAATCCCGGTTGCGATAAGCGCGAGGCGGGCGGTCGTGGGCCCCCACCGAGAGGTAGACCTTTTTCCCGGCACGTTGCAGTTCATCGGCGATCTGCACCCCGGAAGAGCCCGCGCCCACCACCAGCACTGCGCCTTCCGGCAGTTGCCCAGGGTTGCGGTAATCAGCGGAGTGGATCTGCAGCAACGATGTGTCTTGCGGTGCAATGGGCGGAATGACCGGGCGCTGGAATGGCCCGGTGGCCGCGACGACCCGGTTGGCTTCGATCACGCCTTGGGAAGTTTCGATGGTGAAGCCAGGACGACCGACATTGCGCTCGACCTTCAACACCTCCACGCCGGTACGCACGGGGGCATTGAATTTTTTCGCGTAGGCTTCGAAGTAGTCGGCAACCCGCTCCTTCGGCGCAAAGCCATCGGGGCTCAGGTCATCAAATTCGAGGCCAGGAAACCGATCGTGCCAGGCCGGGCCGTTGGCCACCAACGAATCCCAACGGCCAGTGCGCCAGCGTTCGGCAATGCGCTCACGTTCCAGCACCAGGTGCGGCACCCCGAGTTTGCTCAAGTGCTCGCTCATCGCCACGCCAGCCTGACCGGCGCCGACAATCAGCGTGTCTGTTTTTGTTATTTCAGTGGTCATCTCTCTACCCTTCGACATGGGATTCAGGCGCTTGTGGCCTGCCATCTGTTGGGCTCAAGACTAGGGATGACCCTGGTATCGGTAAAATATTATTAAGCTGGCATTTGAGTACAAATAACTGAGGCAGAGGCTTTGGCTTGGGATGATTTGCGGGGTATGCGCTTGATCTATCAACAACTCAATCGCCGGGTCGATAGCAGCCTGATGCCGCAGACCGGCGCCCGCGGTGAGTCGCCAGGCCAGCTTTATCGCGCAGTCGAGTGGATAACTGCGCGAAGCTGATTATGCTGTAGGAAACCTTGCAGCGATGCGAGGTCGTCAGCCTGTTCGCATGCGTTACGACATCAGCCCCAGGGCCTGGGTGCGGCGTTTTGGTAGTGGGGTACTCCGGCCTACAACAAGAGACACACGGAGAACACTCATGGCCGCAATCGACAACACCACCACGGGCAGCCCGCCCAATCAGGGGATCACCAGGGAGGAGCGCAAGGTCATCTTCGCGTCCTCCCTGGGCACGGTATTCGAGTGGTACGACTTTTACCTGTACGGCTCGCTCGCCGCGATCATCGCCAAGCATTTTTTCGCCGGGGTCAACGAGACCACTGCCTTTATCTTCGCGTTGCTGGCGTTCGCCGCCGGGTTTGCCGTACGGCCTTTCGGCGCGATCGTGTTCGGGCGCCTGGGCGACATGATCGGGCGCAAGCACACGTTCCTGATCACCATTGTGATCATGGGGATCTCAACCGCCATCGTGGGTTTCCTGCCAGGTTACGCGACCATCGGCGTGGCAGCCCCGATCATCCTGATCACCTTGCGCCTGCTGCAAGGCCTGGCGCTGGGTGGTGAGTACGGGGGCGCGGCGACCTACGTGGCCGAACATGCACCAAAAGGCCGGCGGGGTTTTTTCACCTCGTGGATACAAACCACGGCGACCCTCGGGCTGTTTCTGTCGCTGCTGGTGATCCTCGCCTGCCGCACCATCCTCGGCACTGAAGCTTTCGAGGCCTGGGGCTGGCGGATTCCGTTCCTGCTGTCGCTCCTGCTGCTGGTCATCTCGGTGTACATCCGCCTGCAACTGAGCGAGTCGCCAGCGTTCCTGAAAATGAAGGCCGAAGGCAAGGCGTCGAAGGCGCCGCTGACCGAGTCCTTCGCCCGTTGGGACAACCTCAAGATCGTCATCATGGCGTTGCTGGGCGGCACGGCAGGGCAGGCGGTGGTCTGGTACACCGGGCAGTTCTACGCGCTGTTTTTCCTGCTGCAGACGCTGAAGATCGACCCGCAGACTGCCAACTTGCTGATCGCCGGTTCACTGCTGATCGGTACGCCGTTCTTTGTGATATTTGGCAGCCTGTCCGACCGTATCGGGCGCAAAGGCATCATCATGGCTGGCTGCATTCTGGCCGCGCTCACTTACTTCCCGATCTTCCATGCGCTGACCCAGTACGGTAACCCTGACGTGTTCACCGCCCAGGAGCGCAATCCGGTCACGGTGATTGCCGATCCGGAGCAGTGTTCGTTCCAGTTCGACCCGGTGGGCAAGGCCAAATTCACCAGCTCCTGCGATCTGGCCAAGACCCTGCTGGCCAAGCGGGCCATCCCCTACAAGAACGAGAAGGCCGAGCCGGGAACGGTGGCGCAGGTGCGTATTGGCGACAAGGTGATTACCAGCTTCGAAGGCACCGGCATGCCGGCTGCCGACTTCAAGACCCGCAACGACGCCTTCACCGCATCGCTGAGCACTTCGCTCAAGGAGGCCGGCTACCCTGAAAAGGCCGACCCGGCGAAGACCAACTACCCCATGGTGTTGCTGCTGCTGACCATCCTGGTGATCTACGTGACCATGGTGTATGGCCCGATTGCCGCCTGGCTGGTGGAGCTGTTTCCCACGCGCATCCGCTACACCTCGATGTCGCTGCCATACCATATCGGCAACGGCTGGTTCGGCGGCTTCCTGCCGACGGTGGCATTCGCCATGGTCGCGGCCACGGGTGATATCTATTACGGGCTGTGGTACCCGATCGTCATTGCCGTAATGACTGCTGTGCTGGGCACCTTCTTCCTGCCGGAAACCAAGGATCGCGACATCCTCAACGACTGATCCCGCGAGGCCCTCTCTCGTAAGGGAGGGGGCCCTTTCTGAACCATCACGCCGGCGCATGCTCCAACCTGTTCCCTCCCCGGGAAGCATTACTCAATCGACGCCGCGTTTTCGGCGAAGCCTGCCTGGATAGCGGCGCGTCTCTCTTACAAGGAAGCAAGTACCTCATGCAACAGTCCCCAGCCTCATCCCTGTCGACGCCGGTCACCGGCGAACTGCTAGCCTCTTTCCGTCATGGCAAGGGCTTCCCGCTTTTCATGCTGGTCCTGGCCCTGGTCATGCTGGGCATGGCGTGTTTTGTCCTGTACCTGGGTACGATCCTGCCCGTGGACAGTTCCGGCCCCGTCAGCGTGAATTCAAGCCGTGGCACGAACCTCAATCTTTCCAGCCCGCAGATGCTCATCTATTTCACCAGCGCGTTGCTGGCCGTGATTGCGGCGGGTTTGTTCGGCCTTTACGTGTGGCAAAAGCGTTTGCGCCAGGCCAGTTACGACGTCTATGAACACGGCATTGCCTGCACCGTCGGGTCGAGCAAGGACTTCGTGCCTTTCGCCGGGATTGAAGACCTGTACCTGTTCAGTTCGGGCCAGGTCGCCATCAGCGGCCTGATCACCAACCTGGCCTACCGCCGCAATGCCAGCGAGCCATTCCACCGGGTCATTGAATCGCTCAAGGGGTTCCACGACTTCCAGCAACTGGTGCGCGAGCTGCACGTGCGTGAGCGCCTGCCGGCGGTGCTGGAAACCGTTGGAAGCGGTGGAGTGGTGACCTTCAACTACCTTGCGGGCAAAGCGGTATGGGGCAAGCGCCTCAAAGGCAACTTCCTCGACGTGACCACGCAGCCGATCCTGGTGACCGGCGAATTCCTCGAGGTACAAGGGCGCAAGGTGCCGATGTCGAGCTTGCGCACGCTGGATTTGAGCGACTGGAGCGAAAAGGTGGTGATCAGGGACGAGGCCGGGAAAGAAGTGCTGTCGACGCTGTGCACAGGGATCATGAGCCACGACCTGTTTCTCAACACCCTTGGCGTCATTCTGGATAACGCAGCGGCAGCTCGCGGGGAGACCGCTGCGTACACCCCGGTCAGTTCTTGATCACGTACCCATACGCGCGAATACGCCCTTCAAATTCCTTCAAATACACGCCCTGAAGTTCCGGGGTGAAGCCGGGAAGGCAGTTGATGCCTTCTTCCAGCGCCAGGAAGTACTTGAGCACCGCGCCGCCCCAGATTTCCCCGGGCACCACGCACAGCACGCCAGGGGGGTAGGGCAGCGCACCCTCGGCGGCGATGCGACCATCGGCATCGGCCAGCGCCACCAGCTCGATGTTGCCGCGGATAAATTCGAACTGCGCCGCTTGCGGGTTCATTGCCTTCACTGGGAAGTGTTCCTTGCGGAACATCGCTTTCTGCAATTGCTGCACATTGTGGCTGCGATACAGGTCGTGCATTTCCTGGCACAGCTGGCGGATCGTGTAGTTGCGATAACGCTCCTCGTACCGCGCATAGATCGCCGGCAAGACCCGGCTCATCGGCGCGTTGTCATTGACGAAGCGCTCGAAACGCGCAATCTGCGCGGCCAGATGAGTCATCTTCGCCCAGTCTTCCGCCGGGGTCAGCAGGAACAGGATCGAGTTCAGGTCGCACTTTTCCGGAACGATGCCATTTTCGCGCAGGAAGTTGGCGAGGATGCCGGCGTGTATGCCGAAGTCGGTGTAGCTGCCATCCACCGGGTCGATGCCCGGGGTCGTAAACAGCAGCTTGCAGGGGTCGATGAAGTACTGCTTCTCGCCGTAGCCCTGGAAGGCATGCCAGCGGTCTTTGGGATGAAACTCGAAGAACCGCAGGTCATTGGCGATTTCTTCGGTCGGGTAGTCTTCCCACGCACGTCCTTCAATGGTCGCCGGCACGAACGGGCGGACCATGGTGCAGGCTTCGAGGATCAGCTTGCGCGCGTCGATGCCAAATTTCACGCAGTCATCCCACAGCTTCAGGCCACTGCGGCCGGCGTGGATACGTGCGTTGACATCCAGCGAGGCGAATATCGGATAGAACGGACTGGTGGAGGCCTGGGCCATGAATGCATTGTTCAGCTGCGCATGGTTGCAGTAGCGGGCCTGGCCCTTGATGTGCCGGTCTTTCTTGTGCACCTGCGAGGCCTGGGAAAAACCGGCCTGCTGCTTGTGCACCGACTGGGTGACGAAGATACCCGGGTCGTCTTCGTGCAGGTCCAGCAGCAGTGGCGAGCAGTCTTTCATCATCGGGATGAACTGCTCGTAGCCGACCCAGGCCGAGTCGAACAGGATGTAGTCACACAGCTTGCCGATGCGATCAACCACCTGGCGGGCGTTGTAGACGGTGCCGTCATAGGTGCCGAGCTGAATGATCGCCAGGCGGAACGGGCGGGCGACCTGGGCCTTGTCCGGTGCCACTTCGGCGATCAATTCGCGCAGGTAGCTCTCTTCAAAGCAATGGGCATCGATGCCGCCGATAAAGCCGTAAGGGTTGCGCGCGGTCTCCAGATAGACCGGCGTGGCGCCCGCCTGGATCAATGCGCCCTGGTGATTGGACTTGTGGTTGTTGCGGTCGAACAGCACCAGGTCGCCGGGCGTCAGCAGGGCATTGGTCACCACCTTGTTGGAGGCGGAGGTGCCGTTGAGCACGAAGTAGGTCTTGTCGGCGTTGAACACCTTGGCCGCGTGTTTCTGCGCCAGCAGCGCAGGGCCCTCGTGAATCAGCAGATCGCCCAGTTTGACGTCGGCGTTGCACATGTCGGCGCGAAACAGCGTCTCGCCGAAAAAGTCGAAGAACTGTCGGCCGGCCGGGTGTTTGCGGAAGAACTGGCCACCCTGATGGCCCGGGCAGGCGAAGGTCACATTGGCTGATTCGGTATAGCGTTTGAGCGAGTCGAAGAATGGCGGCAACAGGCTTTCTTCATAGGCCTTGGCCGCGGTTTCCAGTTGGTTGCCATGGTATTCGGCATTGTTGCGCGAACGGTCAAAGATGCCGTTGACCTGCAGCAGCACGTCTTCCAGGTGCTTGTACACATCACGCGCGCGGTTGCCTGTACCCGGGGAGGTGGCGAGGAAAATCGGGATATCGAAGCCGGTGCGCTGGAGCGATTCCAGGGCCCCGGCCATCACGTCTTCCACCGAGAACACGGCGACGGCGATGTCGGTGTAGTCGGTCTGACTGAGCGGCACTACTTGCCGATAAGTCTGGAAGCAGTCGATCGCGGAATCACTGGCAGCAATTTTCAAAATTTTCATGCGGGGAAATCTCCTGGCGGACACTCACTTGTCCACCGTTTGCAAGAGATCAATGTACCGAGGGAACCATCAAGGTTCCCTGACCTGAATCATGCCAACACTGGTTATAGACGTGTTTGGCCAGATTGGTAGCGACGGACAATCCGGGGTCGACTCCGGACAAGCCATGCCTGTCCCTGACGCTGACAATCCGCCGGGTGCCTGAACCTTTTTGCAGTGGAGTGCGAAATCCATGGTGGCTACCCGCGTTGATGAAGTACTGAAAATCGGCTTCTGGCTGACGGAGCGTTTCGACCTGTTTGCCCTGGCCAATGCCCTGGAGCCCTTGCGCCTGGCCAATCAGGTGGCGGGGCGCACGGTGTGCCAGTGGCAAATACTCAGCCTGGAGGGGCATTCGCTCAGCGCCAGTAACGCGATCGCCACCTCCACGGCACGACTGGATCAGGCATCAGCGCTGGACGTGCTGATCCTGTGCGCGGGTGAACACCTGCCCCTTGAGACGGATTTTGAGCAGAAACTGCACTACTGGACCACACAGCCAATCCTTTTTGGCGCGCTCGGCAAGGCCGGTTGGTTGCTGGCGCAAATGGGTGCGCTGGACGGTTTTCGCTGCAGCTTGCCGGAGCCCGACTCGCCCTTGGCCTTTGCTGCATCCAGGGCGCTGAGCCCGGTGGCCGCGCCGTTCTGTGTCGATGGCCCGCGCCTGACGTGCGTCGGGCCCGAGGCCGTGCGAGGGTTGGTCTGCGAGCTGCTGGCCCAGGTCCACGGGCGCGCCCTGGTACTGCGCATGGAGCAACACCTCGTACGCCAGACACGGCCATTGCAGCCGCTGCATCAAGCCCCGGAAAAACTGCAGACGGCGCTGGCCCTGATGAGCGAGCACCTCACCCATATGCTTGCGATCGACGAACTGGCCGAGGCCATGGGGATATCCCGGCGTCACCTGGAGCGCCTGTTCAAGCGCACCCTCGGCTGTTCGCCGTCCCGGCATTATCTTGATTTGCGCCTGCAACAGGCCCGGCGCCTGCTGCAGGCCGGTGACCGCTCGATCGCGCAAACCGCTGGCGAATGCGGCTTCGTCGCGGTGCAGCATTTCATTCGCTGCTATCGCCAGTACTTCGGCGCGCATCCGCGTGAACATGTGGTTGCGTGCACAGCGGATCTGACCAACTACAGGTCGGATTCGCGCAAAAAACCTCGCCTTGCATCTGTTCGAATGATCTCCAGCGGCCCACCAGAGTGGCGCCCTCTGTCGCTCAATCACTGACAAGGATCAAAGACATGCAAATGCCCAAAACCATCCAGATCAAGAACGGCGAAAAAGTCAGCCCGACCTTCTCGGCTCAGGAATACGCCAACCGCCAGGGCAAACTGCGCGCTTATCTGGCGCAAAACAACATCGACGCGGCAGTCTTCACTTCCTATCACAACATCAACTACTACAGCGATTTCCTCTATTGCTCGTTCGGCCGCCCTTACGCCCTGGTCGTGACCCAGGACAGCGCCGTCACCATCAGCGCCAACATCGATGGCGGCCAGCCTTGGCGCCGGACCGTGGGCACCGAGAACATCGTCTACACCGACTGGCAGCGCGACAACTACTTCGTCGCCATCCAGCAAGCCTTGCCCAAGGCGGGGCGCATCGGCATCGAGTTCGATCACTTGAACCTGCTCAACCGCGACAAACTGGCCAGCCGCTACCCTCAGGCCGAGCTGGTGGACATCGCTGCACCCTGCATGCGCATGCGTATGATCAAGTCGGCCGAAGAGCACGCGATTATCCGTCACGGTGCACGGGTGGCGGACATTGGCGGCGCCGCGATCGTCGAAGCACTGCGGGACCAGGTGCCGGAATATGAAGTGGCGCTGCATGCGACCCAGGCCATGGTGCGCGAAATCGCCCGGACCTTCCCGGACTCGGAGCTGATGGACACCTGGACCTGGTTCCAGTCCGGCATCAACACCGATGGCGCACATAACCCGGTGACCTCGCGCAAGGTCAACAAGGGCGATATCCTCAGCCTCAACTGCTTCCCCATGATCGCCGGCTACTACACGGCGCTCGAACGCACGCTGTTTCTCGACCACTGTTCCGATGAGCACCTGCGCCTGTGGGAAGTCAACGTCAAGGTCCACGAAGCCGGGCTGAAGCTGATCAAGCCGGGCATGCGCTGCTGCGATATCGCCGAGCAGCTCAATGAGATTTTCCTTGAGCACGATCTGCTGCAGTACCGCACTTTCGGTTACGGGCACTCGTTCGGCACCCTCAGCCATTACTATGGCCGCGAAGCCGGGCTGGAACTGCGTGAAGACATCGACACGGTGCTGGAGCCGGGGATGGTGGTGTCCATCGAACCGATGATCATGCTGCCCGAAGGCTTGCCGGGGGCTGGCGGTTACCGCGAGCACGACATCCTGATCGTCAACGAGCAGGGCGGCGAGAACATCACCAAATTCCCGTACGGGCCGGAGCACAACATCATTCGCAAGTAACGGCGTAACAGACCGGCGTGGGAGCTTCGCCGCTCCCACGCTTGTTCATCGAACATTGCTGGACACCACACGGCATGCGCGCCCAAGAACGTGCAGCCCTTGCTGACCTTGAACCCTGCCAAGTAAAACAATAGAGGGTATTTGTCATGTCACACGTCTCGACTGTTCTCCCCCGTTTTTGCACCTCCACCCCGGGAGGTGCGCAATGAGCACCGCAAGCCTCACCCTCGCGCAGACCCATGAAAAAACTTCCGAGCGCAAAGCCCTGCGCCGCGCCGCCAGTGCCAGCTTCATGGGTAACTTCGTCGAATGGTTCGACTACGCCGCCTACGGTTACCTGGCCACCGTCATCGCCCTGACATTCTTTCCGCAGACCGACAAGGCCAGCGCCTTGCTGGCGACGTTCGCGGTGTTTGCCCTGTCGTTCATCGTCCGTCCCCTGGGTGGCCTGGTCTGGGGGCATTTTGGTGACAAGTATGGGCGGCGCAGCGCGTTGTCCTGGTCGATCCTGATCATGTCGGTCTCGACGTTCTGCATCGGCATCCTGCCCACCTACAATCACATCGGCCTGTGGGCACCGGCGTTGCTGCTGGTGATCCGCCTGTTCCAGGGGTTCTCTGCGTCCGGTGAATACGCCGGTGCGTCGGCATTCCTCGCCGAGTACGCCCCGGAAGGCAAGCGCGGCCTGTACACCAGCATTGTCCCGGCCAGTACCGCCGCCGGTTTGTTGTTTGGCGCGGTGTTCGTGGCGGGCCTGCATGCCTGGCTCAGCGTCGAGGACCTGCACAGCTGGGGCTGGCGCTTGCCGTTTCTGCTGGCGGCGCCGTTTGGCCTGGTGGGGCGTTACATCCGCATGAGCCTGCAGGACACGCCCAAGTTCCTGGAGATGGAAAAGCGCCTCGAAGCCAAGGAATGTGCGACCCATGCCCCGGTTCGCGAGCTGCTGACCGTGCACCGGCGCAGCGTGATCATCGGCATCGGCGTGACCTGCCTGAACGCCGTGGCGTTCTACCTGCTGCTCAGCTATATGCCGACTTATCTGTCGACTGAAATGGGCATGAGCGAGAGTGATTCGTTCCTGGCGTCAACGGTGTCCCTGGCGACCTACATCGGCCTGATTTTCCTGATGGGCAGGCTGTCGGACCGCTTTGGGCGCAAGACCATGCTGCTGACGGCGTCGGTATTGTTCCTGTTGCTGACCTTCCCGTTGTTCGGAATGCTCGATCATCAGCCACTGCTGGTGGTGTTGATGATCCAGATCGCATTCGGCGCAATCCTGGCCATGAATGACGGCACCTTGCCGTGCTTCCTCGCGGAGATATTTCCCACTCGTGTGCGCTTCAGCGGGTTTGCCTTCAGCTTCAATATCGCCAATGCGGTGTTTGGCGGGACCGCTCCGTTTATCGCGACCTGGCTGATCCAGATGACCGGTAACAAGATGGCACCGGCCTGGTATCTGCTGGCCGCTGCAGCGGTAGCGTTGGTGGCCATGCTGGCTAGCCGGGAAACGGCGCACAAGGCTTTGCAGGATTAATGTGGGACAGGACTTGCCCGCGATGGCGTCCTTGCATCAATGCACTGCCAACTGCTTGCGCTCACCAATTGGCGACACTCCAAAAAACCGGCTATAGCATTTGGAAAAATGTGCCGGGGACACAAAGCCGCAGGCGAGCGCGATGTCGCGGACCTGCGACTCGCTACGCAGCAGCAGTTGCCGCGCCCGCGACAGGCGTAGCTCCAGATAGTACTGGCTGGGGGTGCGCTGCAGGTGTTTGTGAAACAGGCGCTCCAGCTGGCGCACCGACACTTCGTTCAAGCGCGCGAGCTCTTCCAGGCTGACCGGCTCCTCAAGATTGGCTTCCATGATCGCCACCATCTGGCTGAGCTTGGGCTGCGAGGTCCCCAGCTTCTGCCTTAAAGGCACGCGCTGCTGCTCCTGCGCCCCGCGCACCCGGTCGCACAGCAGCAACTCGGCGGCATGGGCGGCGATGTCGCGGCCACCGGGTTCGCGGGCGATCAGTTGCAAGGTCATGTCCATGGACGCCACGCCGCCGGAGCAGGTGTAGCGGTCGCGATCCAGTTCGAACAGCTGATTGGAGATGATGATCCCGGGAAACCGCTCTTTGAGTGCCTCGATATCTTCCCAGTGAATGGTGCAGCGGTAACCCTTGAGCAGATCCGCGCGCGCCAGCAGGTGGCTGCCGGTGCAGATGCCGCCCAGCGTGACCTGCTGATGGGCAAGCTTGCGCAGCCAGTTGAGCAGTGGCCGGCTGCTGTGATTGGAGACTATCGGGTTTGCGCCGACCACGAACAGAATGTCCAGCTCGGGGGCGTCGACGATCGAGTAATCAGGCAGGATGCGCATCCCGTTGCTGGCGCTGACCGGGTCCAGTGTGGCGCCGATCACCACCGTGCGAAACATCGGCCGGCGCGCCGCCATATTGGCCATGCGCAGGGTTTCCACGGAGGAGGCGAAGCCAATAGTGGTGAAATTGGGAATGACCAGAAAGCCAACGGTTTTCACCGGCCGTTGTTCACCTGCCGGGCCTTCCACGGGCGGTGTGTTCGCCTTCATCAATACTCTCCGCTGTACCATTGACGCGTTCTGCGCAGGTAGCGACCTGTCGCGGCTTCATCGCGTTTTCATGAGGGTGATGTGCAGGTACCGAGTGCTTGAATATTACACCCAGTGCTCGCTCAACAGGCGCACGGCCTCGGCCTCCACGGCGCCTTCATCGGTGCCATCGGAAAAGACTGCACAAGTGGTGATATCCGGGCCGCAAACACTGCGATAAACCGCCACGACACTGCCAGGGCCGACGCCGGTATGACCGCTGAGGATGCGTCCACCCTCGACCGGCCCGTGCATCAGGCCGAGGCCGTAGCCGGGGGCGATCCAGGGACGTCCCGGGATCGGTCCACCGAGCGTGCGCACTGCCTGCATTTGAGCAAGCAAGGAGTGCGCCAGGAAGTCTGAAGCGAATAAACGGTCCAGGCACAAGGCGGCCTCCACCAACGGCCCAACCAGCAGCCCGTGGTATACCCAGCCCGGGTCATAGGTGGCGACAGCGCCCATGTTTACCCCGTGCAGATCGACTTCACGCCTGACGAGACGGACCCGGGACAGGCCAAGCGGTGCGAACACCCGTTGCGCCAGGGCTTCATCCAGGGCAAGGCCAGTCACGCGTTCGATCAACCGCGCCACGTACAGATAACCGACATTCGAATAGCCCCAGCCATCTCCCGGTGCATAACGCAGGCGGCTTGCGTCAAGGCGTTGCAGCATTTCATCCGCCGGCCAGGGAGCGTCACCGCGGCCTACTGCGCCGTGGTAATCGGCCAGTTCGCTGTAGTCCGCCAGGCCTGCTTCATGGCGCAACAGTTGGCGCAGGGTAAAGGGGCCTTCGGGCAGAGGCTGATCCAGCTCGATCAGGCCATCGCGCACCAGCGTCAGGGCGGCAGCCGCCAGCACGGTCTTGGTAAAGCTCCACCAAGGGATCGTCGCATCGGACCGATCCGGGGTCAGGGGTGTACCGTTGGAAACAAGGGAGAAAAGCATTGCTGGCTGCTCTGAAAAGGGGCGCGGCGTGAGTTTGCCAGAATGCAAAAGCCGGTGATCAAATGTTTACATCCGGCCATTGCTGCATGACCTTAGCGCAGCCAGTGCACCAGCACGCCCGCCAGCGCGCATGCCAGCAGTACTTCGATCACACCGCGCTTGAAAACCAGCAGCGCGATCGCCGCGACCAGTGCAAGCAACAGCGACACCCAGTCGAACACACCACTGAATCCGCCTGGCCACAGCACGTGGTAGCCGAAAAACACCGCGAGGTTGAGAATCACGCCGACCACCGCTGCGGTGATGGCGGTCAGCGGCGCAGTGAATTCAAGTTGGTTGTGGGTCGATTCCACCAGGGGACCGCCAGCCAGGATGAACAGGAACGAGGGCAGGAAAGTAAACCAGGTCACCAGCGCCGCCGCGAGCGCGCCTGCCAGGAACGCCTGGTCCGGGCCAAATAACTGCTGCACATAGGCGCCGATGAAGCCGACGAACGCCACCACCATGATCAACGGGCCGGGGGTGGTTTCGCCCAGCGCCAGGCCGTCGATCATCTGGGTGGGTGTCAGCCACCCGTAATGACTGACTGCGCCCTGGTACACATAGGGCAGCACCGCATAGGCACCACCAAAGGTCAGCAGCGCGGCCTTGGTGAAGAACCAGCCCATCTGGGTGAAGGTGCCGTGCCAACCAAACAGGAGGGTGAGCGCCCCCATCGGCAGCGTCCACAGGATGGCCCCGATAAACGCCAGGCGCAGCAATTTCAGGCTGCTGAAGCGGGCATGTGCAGGTGGCGGGGTATCGTCATCGATCAGCGCGGGCCCGAACGATTTACCCTTGGCCACTGCTGTGCCGACCGTGAATTTTCCGGGGTCAAGGCGTCCGCCGACGTAACCGATGAGTGCTGCGGCCAGCACAATCAAAGGGAAGGGCACGTTCAACAACAGGATCGCGGCAAAGGAGGCGCCGGCAATGCCCCACAGCCAGTTGTTCTGCAACACCCTGGAACCCATGCGGTGCGCGGCTTGCAGCACGATGGCGGTGACCGCCGGCTTGATCCCGTAGAACACCCCGACCACGACCGGCACTTCGCCGAAAGCAACGTAGACCCAGGATAATGCAATGAGGATGAACAACGACGGCAGCACGAACAGCGCGCCGGCAATCACGCCGCCCCAGGTGCGGTGCATCAACCAGCCGAGATAGGTCGCCAGTTGCTGAGCTTCGGGGCCCGGTAGCAACATGCAGTAGTTGAGGGCGTGCAGAAACCGGCGCTCGGAGATCCAGCGCCGGCGCTCCACCAGTTCCTGGTGCATGATCGAGATCTGCCCGGCCGGGCCGCCAAAACCGATCAACCCCAGTTTGAGCCAGAACCCGAAGGCTTCCCGTAGCGGGACCGCCCGGGGTGATGCCTGAGCCTGTTGGTCGGCGGAGCAGGGGGGATGGCTCAAACAGGTGCTCCCGAATGACTTAACCGTGACCCAACGCGATCGCAAACGACACGACGATCATGCACGCAAACGCGAAATTGAGGTTCATGAGGGCTCGTTCCGTAAAGTGCTAAAAGTGCAGCCATCTTGAACAGGTCGCGCAGAAATAAAAAATTCGCCTTCATGATTTGAAAGATCGAAACAATTGATACCTCGGTCATTACTGGGTGCCAAACATCGCCGTCCAGTAAATCCCCGCATCGCTCTTCGGGTCTACCGCGTAGGCCGCGCCCAGTTCCTTGTACGCGGGGTTCATCAGGTTGGCGCAGTGACCGGGGCTGGCGATCCAGCCGTCGACGACCTTGCCCACGGTGTCTTGGCCTGCGGCGATGTTTTCGCCGATCTGCTGGCCGATGTAGCCGGCCAATTCCGCCCGGTCACCCGGCGTGCGGCCGTCGCGATCCTTGTGATCGAAAAAATTGTTGTTGGCCATGGCTCGCGAATGGGTCTCGGCGGCGCTCGCCAATGTCGCGTTCCATGCCAGCGGGGTGGTGGCAGCGAACGATTGCGTGCCGCACTGGCGAGCCTGGCTGCGGGCGTTGTTGAGCAGGGTCAGGACTTTCTGGCCTTCGGCCTGGGAATCGCCCAGGCGTGCGGACATCAGCGGCCGCGCCAGCACGATGCGCCAATCGCGGTCGTCGCGACTCACGCCGATGTCGACAAACTGCGGGTCGAGCACCACGTGGCAGAAACTTTCCCGAATGGCTTGCATGGCCGATTGCGCATCGCGGGGGCCGGACAGGGTGATCGCCTGCACATTGACCATCGGGTAGCCGGCACTGGCCATGGCTTGCTGCAGGTTGCGCACGTTTGTCGCCGACAGTGCCAGGCGTGGATCACCTGCCAGTGGCGGCAGTTCCGGCGATACCTGGTCGGCGCAACGCTGGGGCTGGGTGCGGTAGAGGTTGATCGAATCGATCAGTTGTTTCTCATCGACCGCCAGCGCCTGGGCGGCAAATGACAGGCCCAACGACAACGCGGCAAGGCGCATAACGGATGGAATGAAGCGCATGAAAATCCCCTTGGGCAGACTGCGCCCATGATGCGCGATTTCACCCCCGCTTGCGCAATGCCTTTTTTGCGCCTGAAACAGTTTTATTGGCCACCGGATGAAATGAATTTGGGCGGCTACAATCAAGCCAGGGCGCCGATACAGCGCGTAACAGCGTCGATAATGCGCTGCCCCATCCGGTTCTTTGAAAAGGGTCGATCATGCGCTTGATGTGGACTGCAACCTGCCTGGCACTCTCCCTGATCGGCAGCCAGGTGATGGCCACTGAACTTGAACAGCAAAAAGCCGAGGACAAGGCTGAGGTGCTTGAGCAAAAGGCCGCGGAAAAAGGCCCCGACGTCCCGGTGCCCAAGGCCGAGGCGATCACCACCTCGGAGGTGCAGGCGGTCGATCCCGCCGGCTCGGCGCCGCTGGATGACGCCATAACCTGTCTTGCGCGCTCCATCTACTGGGAAGCGAAGGGCAGGCAGACCCGGGAAATGGAAGCCGTGGCCAGCGTGGTCATGAACCGCCTGGGGCACGAAGGTTTTCCCGACACGGTATGCGCAGTGGTCAAGGAGGGCTCGGAAAGCCGTAACTGTCAGTTTTCCTGGTGGTGCGACGGGCGTTCGGATCAGGTCAGGGAGGATGCCGAGTATGCGGTCGCCAAGGAGATCGCGCGCAAGGCGCTGAACCGCACACTCAACGACCGGACACTGGGGGCGATGTATTTCCATGACAAGACGGTGCGGCCGGATTGGGCGGCCAAGTACATCAAGACGGCGGATATCGGCAGGTTCAGGTTCTACAAGCCGCGGGGCGGGGACGCGAAGTAGCGGCGTGGGGACGACCTTCAACAATGGACGACAAAAAAGGCACCTTCCCAGGTGCCTTTTTCGCGTGCCGCCGTTTTACAGTTCCTGACCCAGGAAGATCAGCGTATTGCCATGGGCTTCAGCCGCAGCGCGCTGGTTGTAGCTGTCGCGGTGCGAGCAGTTGAAACCGTGTTCGGCTTGCGGGTAGATGACGATTTCCACGAAGTCGTTGTTCTCGAAGCGCTCGGCGATTTTTTCCACGGCTTCCAGTGGAATGTGGCTGTCCTCTTCGCCGAAGTGCATCAACAGCGGCACGGTGATTTCGTCGGCGCGGTCCAACTGGTCCTGGATACCGCCACCGTAGTAGGTGATCGCCACGTCCACCAGGCCGTTGGCGGCGGTCAGGTAGGACAGCAGGCCGCCGAAGCAGTAGCCAATCGAGGCCACGCCACCATCCAGCCCCGGCTGGTCCTTGAGAGCGGCAATGGCCAGCTTGATGTCGTCCTGGGCTTTGGTGATGTCGGTGGCATTCATCAGTTCGACGGCGCGTTTCCAGCCGGCTTCGTCGTAGGTCAACTCGATGCGCGGGCCGCTACGCCAGAACAGATCCGGCACGACCACCAGGTAGCCGTCGGCAGCGTATTGTTCGGCGACCGAGCGGATGTGCTCGTTGACGCCGAAGATCTCCTGGATCAATACGATCCCCGGGCCTTTTTGCGTGTGGGGAATCGCCAGGTAGGCACCGAATTTACCGTCGGCGCTGTCGATCTCGATCCATTGGGTGGTTACGCTCATGGTGGCTCCTGTCTACGCGAGTGAGGGGGGTGTAGCTTGCCACGGTAACATTTCAACGAATGTTACGGCGCCAGAAAGTGCATGCCAGCAGCGCATCAAGGCTGAGTTTACCTGCCCCGGTCAATACCAGCGGAAGGAGCGCGGCGAGGTAGATCAGCGGCAGCTTGAAATTGCCATGTCCCTTGTTGCTGATGGCGTAGCCCTGGGCCAGCTCACTCAATGTAGACCAATCGGCCGGCCAGTGGACCGCTGCGGTGGCGACCACGGTCACTACCATCAGGATGAGCGCCGAGACTCGCGTGCCCAGGCCCACCAGCAGGGCCAGGGCGCAGATCAGCTCGGCCCACATCGACAGTTCCCAGTTGAAGGTGGCGGGGACATGGTTGAACGGAAACGGAAATCGCTCCTGAATGTCGGCAAACCAGTTCTGCCCGTTCCATTTTTCCAGGCCCGACTCGAAGAATTCCCAGGCCAGGAACACCCGCAAGGTCAGCGGCGCCATCCAGCTGCCGGCGCGGTCGAGGTTGAAGTGCAGGCCTTTGACGGCCGAAGACAGTGAGGTGTTCATGGGCGGGATCTCCGTTGCGCGTTTTGATCGGCCAGGCCAATCGACAGGCGGATTTCATCAGCCGGGTGTATCAGCGATGTGTCGTGGGCCAGGGAGATTGGAGGGTTAATGTGTCGGGGATGGAGGTGGATACACGTGGATACGCTTGAGCGGGTTGAAAGGCCGGGAATGACGCTCCGGGGATTTTCCGGTACCTTTTCTGCCCCTCCATTGCATGGTGAAACCGCTTCATGTCTCTTGCGCTCGATCGTCTAATCGCTGGCACGCCCATTCCATTCGCCGGGAATCGTGTCACTGTCGTCAGCCCCGAACTGGCTGAGCGGTTCCAGCCCGGTGACCACCTTCTGGTGGAGCAGGTCAGTGGTGAATTGCTCTTGATTCCGGTGGCTGACCAGCAAGCCGCAGCCGTGGCGATCGAGCGCGCCGAAGCGGCTTTCAAGGCGATGTCGGCCGTGTCGGATGAGGCGATCAGCGAATTTTTCGACCGTTTCGCGCAGCGCCTGGAAAGCCCGCAGGCCTGGGCGTTGATCGAGGCGGCGAACCTGGCCGATATCGAGCGGGCCAAGTCCCGTGGACGTTCCACTACGCGACTGCTGGCCAATGAGCCGATGCGCCGCGACATGATCGCCGGACTCAAGGCCTGGCGCGATGCGTCGGCGTCTCGTGGAAAAGTCATCAGTTGCGTCGAGCATGACGGCTGGAAGGTCGAGCAGGTGGTCTCACCGCTGGGCATTGTTGCGTTTGTATTCGAGGGCCGGCCGAATGTCTTCGCCGACGCTGCTGGCGTTCTGCGTACGGGCAATACCGCCGTGCTGCGTATCGGCAGTGATGCGTTGGGCACTGCCCAGGCCATCGTTACCCATGCATTGAACCCGGCGCTGGCCGATGCGGGCTTGCCCGCCGGCGCTGTGTCGCTGGTGGAAAGTGTCAATCACGCAGCGGGTTGGGCCATGTTCGCCGACCGGCGCCTGTCGCTGGCCGTGGCCCGAGGTTCTGGCCGCGCGGTGAGCCAGCTGGGCAGTATCGCCCAGCAAGCCGGCACCGCCGTCAGCCTGCACGGCACCGGAGGCGCCTGGCTGATTGCGGACAAGGACGCCGACGCCCGGCGTTTTGCCGCCGTGGTGCGCAACTCCCTTGACCGTAAGGTCTGCAACACCCTGAACGTCTGCCTGATTCACCGCGACCGGGCGGCTGATTTGGTGCCGTTGTTTCTCGACGCCCTGCAGCAGGCCGGCAACAGCCGTGGGCAAGGCTGCAAATTGCACATCGTCGAGGGCAGCGAAGGGCGCTTGCCGCCGGAGTGGCAAACGGCGAGCGTCGAGGTCTATCGCGCCGATGGCTACCGTACCGAAGCGCTGGCTGAGCCATTGCCCGAGGCGCAACTGGGGCGTGAGTGGGAATGGGAGGAAACGCCCGAAGTCAGTCTGAAAATCGTGGATGACCTGGATCAGTCCATCGACCTGTTCAACCGCTACAGCCCGCAATTCACGGTGTCGTTGATCAGTGAGGACGCCAGCACCCAGGAGCGCTTCTACAACGCCGTGAATGCGCCTTTCGTGGGTAACGGAATCACCCGTTGGGTGGATGGCCAGTACGCATTGAACAAGCCGGAGCTGGGCCTTTCGAACTGGGAAAGCGGTCGCCTGTTTGCACGCAGCGCGATTCTCTCGGGGGATGGGGTGTTCACCATTCGCAGCCGCATGACCCAGATTGATCTGGGCGTTAAACGCTAAGGCAACTTCGCTAATAAAAAGGGCCTGCTCTTTGGCGAGAGCAGGCCCTTTTTATATTAGGGGTGTGAAGTTTCAGTAGAACCGGTCAATCACCCGAACTTCGTTCTGGTTCTGCATCGACGCCCACGCCTGCTTCAGCGTTTGCAGAACACTGCCGATGAAGTCTTTATCAGCGGCGGCTTTCTTGCCAACGTAGCCCTGGCCGCGACGGTACATCTTCAGTCGGGCAAGCAGGTTCTGGTTGTTCTTGTCGAATTCCGCCTCGTCGGCGTGCGTTGCCAGGCAGTCCATATGAACCTGGCCCGACTTGCTGATCCACAGAATATGGCTGTCGTGGCTGTCTTTTTGCGCCGCGAACATGCGAGCCAGTTCTTCGATAGTTGGTTGATTGTTCAGATTCATGATTTGCCCCTTGACCATTTGGTGATCTTTCAAAGTTGGTTCGCTAATACAGGTAGCCCATCGGTTAGTTGATCCCTGGCACCGAAACCAGGACGTCAGCGTTCATTCGCCGAATGTGGCGAGGTCCCGCGTCTGTTGCATGTAGTCGTGTTGAATAACTGCTACGCAATAGCGTCACAACGAAGAGAAGCAGCGAAAACCTGGAGGCCACTGCCGACTTTTCAGGGTCGGCCACAAGCTTCATGAGGATTGATCGCCAGCGCTTCTCGTCCTTGTACTGGACGTTCGGGCCAGGTCAGCTTCTTCAATCTGCCTTGTGGGCAGCGTGTATCCGGGAATAACAGCTCGGCGGTCAGACGAGCTTGCTCAAACATGTTGCCGTACTCCCGATCGGGGAGATGTCTGCATCATGCAAGGGCAAATCGGAGGCGTCAATGGTTATGTAGTGATTATTTTTGCGCACTACATATTGTCGGACAAAGCGGTTTGGAATTAGCAAGGAGGGCCAGTGTGCCCGGTTCAGACCGACTGGGGCGGGGTTTCAAAGCGGTAAAAGGTGCAGGGATATCCATCCACCGTTCGCTGGTGCACGCTGTACCGATTGCCGGTGAGAATTGGTATGAGTCCGGCCCAGAACCGCCGCGCCGGGTGGTTTGCATCGATATGGAAAATTTGCCATTGACCCGGGTGGGCGCTCAAGAGGGCAGAGACGACAAACTTCGCGACGCCTTGGCCACGAAAACGTCGAGTGACGAACAGATAACCCATGTTCAATTGCGCACCGTCGAGGTGGGTTTGGTCGTCGACGGTCACGAAGCCGGCCAGTTCGCCGTCAACCGTGATCAGGAAGGGCCGGGTGGCCGGCTTTCTCCAGTAGTCCACCTGGGGCTGGATACTGAAGAAGCCGTGCCCTGCGAGCTTCAGCGGGAGCCATTCACTGAAGTCGTACAGGTAGAACTGCATCAGGTTTTCAATGGTGTCCAGATCGTCGCGTTGGGCGGCGTGCAGTTCTATCACGGGCATTGAAAGCGGCTCCTGACCGGGTTGATCAGTGGGGCGCGAAATCGTATGGGCCGCCGGTCTTTAGTGCGGCCACGTAGGCTGGACGTTTCTGGAAGCGGTCGACCCACGCGGCGACGTGCGGGTACTGACCGAGTTTGCCTTGCGCCCTGGCGATCTCGCCGATAAAGCTCATCTGGATATCCGCAGCGCTGAATTCAGCGCCCAGCAGGTAGTCGCCCTGGCTCAGCGCAGTGTCGAGGTAACCCAGGTAGTTGGCCACTTCCGAGTTGATCCGTGGATGCAATGGCGCGCCAGCCTCGCCCAGTCGACCCACGTACAGGTTCAGCATCAATGGCAGCATCGCTGACCCTTCGGCGAAATGCAGCCATTGCACGTATTGATCATAGGCGGCTGTGGCGGGGTCAGGTTGCAGGCGGCCCTGGCCGTGGCGCCGGATCAGGTAATCGATGATGGCCGCAGACTCGATCAACTTCTGTTGACCGTCTTCGATGACCGGGGATTTGCCCAGGGCATTGACCGCCTTCAACTCCGGCGGTGCCAGGTTGGTCTTCGGGTCACGCTGGTAGCGCTTGAGCTCATAGGGAATGCCCAGTTCTTCCAGCAGCCAGAGAATCCGTTGCGAGCGAGAGTTGTTCAGGTGATGGACGATAATCATGTTGGAGGCCTTTTCAGGTAGTGGGCTGGCGCCGGGCTTGAACAACACTAGACCATCACGGTCCTTGCGAAGTGCCCTTATGGTTTGCTCGCCGGTTTTGCCGTGCGCCGGGCGCTGGTGGCCGGTTTGCGCTTGGCCGGTTTGCGTTTGTTTTTCCACGGCGTGGCTCCGCGCCCTGCCGGGCTTGCAGGCCCGCTGATGGTCAGGCTAAGGCCTGCGCAGCGGGCCACCTGTTTGCTCATCCAGGCGGCCTGTTTGGTGACAAACTCTTCCAGGCTCATCTCGCCGCTCTGCACCATGTCCAGCGCCTGTTCCCAGATCGCCGTGGTACCCGGGTCGGCAATGGCCCGGGGCACGGCGTCGATCAGGCTGAATGCCGCCGGGGTCGCGGCCAGCGCCTTGCCGTTTTTAATCAGGTAGCCGCGGTCGAGCAGCCCCTGGATGATCGACGCGCGAGTCGCTTCGGTACCGATGCCGGTAGTGTCCTTGAGTTTTTGCTTGAGCAGCGGATCTTCCACGAGCTTGGCGACATTTTTCATCGCCTTGATCAGGTCGCCCTCGGTGAAGGGTTTGGGCGGCTGAGTCCAGAGGTCCTTGAGCTTGACGTCGACAACCTTGCATTCACGACCTTCGGCCAGGGCCGGCAAGGTTTGCGGAACCGGCGCTTCGCGTCCCTTGGCCGGGGCCAGGGCCTCGGGCAGGGCGCGTTTCCAGCCGGGCTCGACGATCTGCTTGCCGACGGCCCGCAGTGCTTGACCCGCGCAATCAAAGTCGGCCTGGGTCCGGTCGTACTCGTGGTTGGGCAGGAACTGCGCCAGGTAGCGTGCGCGAATCAACGTGTACACCGCCCGCTGCTTGCCCACCAGTCGCTCGAGGTTCTTTGCCGCCGCCGTGGGGATGATCCCGTGGTGAGCGCTGACCTTGGCATCGTTCCAGGCGCGGGAGCGTCGGTGCGGTTCAAGGTGATCATTCAATGCGTCCAGGCCGGGGTCGGCCTGCCTTAACGCTGCCAGAATGCCGGGCGCCTCGCCGTGCTGACTGACCGGCAGGTAGCCGCAGTCGCTGCGGGGATAGGTAATGACTTTATGGGTTTCGTAGAGTGCCTGGGCGATGTCGAGCGTCTCCTGGGCACCGAGGCCCAGTTTCTTCGAACAGACCTCCTGCAAAGTGCCCAGGTCGAAGGGCAGGGGGGCGACTTCACGCAGGCGCTCGGTACGCAGCTTGACCACCCGGGCGCTGGCCGCCTGGCTGATAGCTGCTGCGGCCTGCCGGGCCAGTTCCGGGTTCAGGCAGCGGTCCTGGTCGTCGCAAACCTCGGAAGCTGCGCGCCATTGCGCGGTGAATGGTGTGCCGTCGTGCAGCAGTTGCACGTCAATCGCCCAATAGGCGACCGGGACGAAATCGGCAATGCTGCGATCCCGATCCACCACCAGGCGCAGGGTGGGCGTTTGCACTCGACCGACCGGCAACACGCCCTGATAACCGGACTGCCTTCCCAGCAGGGTGAACAGGCGGCTCATGTTCATGCCGATCAGCCAGTCGGCCCGGGAGCGGCCCAGGGCGGAGTGGTACAGGCTGAACGTCTCGGCTCCCGGCTTGAGCGCCGCCAGCGCCTTGCGAATTGACGCGTCGTCCAGCGCCGATAACCAGAGGCGACGAATCGGCCCGCGATACCGGCAGTGTTCGACCAGCTCCCGAGCGATCATTTCGCCTTCGCGGTCGGCGTCCGTGGCGATCACCAGCTCATCGGCTTCGCCCAGCAATCGTTTGACTGCCTTGTACTGGCTGGCAGTGCGCGGCTTGACGGTCATCTTCCATTTATCAGGGATGATCGGCAGGTCTGCCAGCACCCAGTGCTTGTAGCGAGCGTCGTAGGCATCCGGTGGCGCGGTTTCCAGCAGGTGGCCGATGCACCAGGTCACCGTGACATCCGTTCCCAGCCAGCAGCCATCGCCGCGACGCCGGGCGCCGAGCACGGCCGCAATATCCTTGGCCTGGGAAGGTTTTTCACAGAGGTACAGCCGCATGACCACCATCGTTGTTCAATGTCCGAGAGGTGCACAGAATGGCGGTTGACGGGCGAGGGATCAACCTTTATCTGTATGGATGTACAGCGTATGAGTTTCCGATCATTGCCCTGAGCCACTGCCATCGGGCCGAGCCCATCACCGAAGAGCCTGGAGTGAAGCTTCCGTTCGGCTGTGAAGCGTTCGTGCAGGCGTAACTTGGGTTATACCTGATAACTGGTGATGCAGGTTTTGACGACGCCAGGCTGCCCTTTAAGAGGATGCTTGCCCTGCGCGGGCACGCGCTTTCGCACCGATCGAGTCAAGTCTTCCAAGAGGAACCCACTCCATGCCAACTCCCCCCGCGGTCATTACCATTGCTGAACAACCGGGCTGTCTTCTGGTGAAATTCCACGGCATCCAGGTCGCCGCGTCCTTGCGCGCGCTGGTGCTGCTGGAGGCCAATTACCCGCCGGTGTATTACGTCCCGCGCGAAGACATCGACGAGAAGTACTTTGCCCGCACGGATCACACCAGTTATTGCCCGTACAAGGGCGATGCCAGCTATTTCAGCCTGCAGGTTCCCGGGCATGAGGGGGCCAACGCGGTATGGAGTTACGAGAAGCCCAAGGTGTCGGTGGAACAGATCAAGGATTACGTCGCGTTCTACCCGGATCAGGTGAAGTTCGAATTGCTGGACGCCGAGGTCTGATAAAACGCGTTCGGATGATGGGTATTGCCAATGACCTGTTACAAACATGACAATGCGAGTCATTATCAGTCGCGAATAATTCCATTGTCATGTCCACCCACGAATTGTCCCTGCGCAGTGCCGTCAATGAGCTGTACTGCGAACACCATGGCTGGCTCAACAGCTGGTTGCGCAAACGGCTGGGTAACACGTTCGATGCAGCGGACCTGGCGCAGGATACGTTCGTCCGGGTGATCAGGGCGCGCAACGCGCTGGAGATCCGTGAGCCGCGCCCCTACCTGTCGATGATCGCCAAGGGCCTGCTGGTGGACCTGTTCCGGCGGCGCTCGCTGGAGCAGTCCTATCTGGAAGCGCTGGCGACCATGCCTGAATCGCAACAACCGTCGCTGGAAGAGCAGGCGATCCTGTTGCAGGCGTTGATGGAGATTGATCGGCTGCTGCAGGGCCTGGGGACGAAGGTCAAGCAGACGTTCATCCTGTCCCAGTTCGACGGCCTGACCTACCCGCAAATCGCCGAACGCCTGGGTATCAGCACCCGCACCGTGAACAATCACATGGCCAGGGCCATGGAGCACTGCTGCCTGATGCAGATTCAGTTGCAACTGACATGAGCCCTTCTGCAGAGGAGTTGAAGTCGATCAGCGCAGCTGCCCGCTGGTACGCCAGGCTTCAGTCCGGCGTAGCCACCGATGCAGAGCGAACCGCGTGGCGCGACTGGTTAAGCGCGGACCCTGCCCATCATCTGGCCTGGCAACGAATTTCAGCCGTGTGCGAGCAGATGACAAGCGTTCCCGGTGCCCTGGCATCCCCGGCCCTGCGCGGTGCCGAGCGGTCGCGTCGACACGTCTTGCGCAGTGTCCTGGTGCTGGCGTCGGCCGGGTCTCTGGGGTGGCTGGGCTGGCGTAGCGACGCTACGCAAACGCTGTTCGCCGACTTGCGCACTGCGGTGGGAGAGCGCCGTGAATGGCGACTAGCCGATGGCAGTTCGTTGCTGCTCAATACCGCTACTTCGGTCAACGTGCGCTTCGACGGTCGCCAGCGGGTACTGGAGCTGGTGCGCGGGGAAATTCTTGTGACAACGGCTGTCGATCCTTCCCGGCGTCCGTTCAAAGTGGTCACCGGACACGGCGAGGTCCTGGCGTTGGGAACGCGCTTCATCGTCCGCGCCGAAGGCTCGGGCGGTGAGGTGGCCGTGCTGGAAAAAGCCGTGGAGGTCAGTGCGCACAAAGGCAGTTCGACGGTTCGCCTGGAGGCAGGCCAACGCATGGATTTCACCCTGCGCACGCTGGGCCCGGTGCGCCGCAATGATGCGTCGGTCGGCGCCTGGCAACAGGGCAGCATCATTGCCATCGATCGCCCGTTGGCGGATCTGCTCGAAGATCTTTCGCGGTATCGCTCGGGCGTGTTGCGTTGTGATCCGCGTATTGCCGATTTGAAAGTGTCGGGGGCATTCCCGATCGACAATACGGATTTGGCGCTGGCGGCGCTGGAGAGCGGGTTTTCGTTGCGGCTCAGTCGGTACAGCAGTTATTGGGTGACGGTTTCGCGGTAGGCGCCTGCTTGCTGGCGATCGCCGCGCCATCTGAGTGCCGCTTTCGCGAGCATGCATTGCTCGCACAGAGCCGGGCTGGCCCCACTGAAAATAATTTCACAGCCCTTGCACTTTTCAGCAGCACGGTTCGGCTCATCCCTCAGTGAGATTTTATTGATGGGTTCTGGGGGAGGGTAAACATGTCTCGGGTGTACATGCCAGGTCGTCTGGCGATTGCAGTAAAAATCGGCTTGCTTGCAGCGACTACCAGCGCAGCCTGGCCAGGCGTAGCACTGGCTGCGCCGGCACACCAGCAACGCACCGTGCAAACCTACGATATTGCTGCCGGCAGCCTCACCGAAGTGCTCAGTCGTTTTGCCAGTACGGCAGGCGCGGCCATCTCGTTTGATGCGCGTCAGACTCAAGGCTTGAGCTCTCCCGGCATCAAAGGCGCGTTTGCTATCAGTGACGGCTTTGCGCGGATCCTGCACGGCAGTGGCCTGCAGGCCGAGCCCCAGGCCAACGGTACCTACGTATTGCGACCTGCACCGTCTGCCGGCCCGGCGCTGGAGCTTGGCGCCACCAACATCAATGGCCAACTGCTTGGGGCCACCACCGAGGACAGCGGCTCCTACACCACGGGCGCAATCACTATCGGCAAAGGCGAACATTCGCTCAAGGAAACACCGCAGTCGGTCACGGTGATGACCCGCAAAATGCTCGATGACCAGAACCTCAACACCATCGACCAGGTGATGGAAAAGACCCCGGGCATTACCGTCTATGACTCGACCATGGGCGGCAAGTATTTCTATTCCCGGGGCTTCCGGATGTCCGGCCAGTATCAGTACGACGGCGTGCCGCTGGACATGGGCAATCTGTATGTCCAGGCCGACAGTTTCAGCGGTGACATGGCGTATTACGATCGGGTCGAAGTGCTGCGTGGCGCTGCGGGGATGATGAAGGGCTCGGGCGGCACGGCGGGCGGCGTCAATTTCGTGCGCAAGCGTGGCACCAGCGCTGCACACACCGATATCACACTGTCTGGTGGCAGCTGGGACAACTATCGCGGCCAGGTCGACACGGCTGGCCCGTTGAACGAAGCGGGTACCCTGCGGGGGCGGGCGGTGGTGGCCGAACAGAGCCGGCACTACTCCGTCGACGATGCCAGTCGCAAGGATCAGGTCTACTACGGCGCGCTGGATTTCGACCTGAGTTCCGACACCACCCTGGGCCTGGGCGTGGCCTATGAAGACGTTGATGCCAGCCCATGCTGGGGCGGCCTGCCGCGTTACCGCGATGGCAGCGACCTGAAACTGGGGCGCTCGACCTGTCTGGATCCGTCCTGGAACACTTGGCGCAGCCAGCGCACCACGGTGTTCGGTGACGTGAAACACCAGATCAACGAGGACTGGGCGCTGAAGGTTGCCAGCGTCTACACAAAAAACACCCAGGACATCAAGTACGCCTTTGCTTCCGGCGCCGTCACCCCGGGTGTCGGTACCACCGGCATGCTGGGTAGCCTGTATGACTACGATCAGGTCGATTACGGACTCGATGCCTACGTGGATGGCAAGTTCGCTGCGTTTGGCCAGCAACACGAACTGGTCGTGGGCGTTAACGCCAGTCGATCGAAAAAAGATGATTTCTACAGCGTGGCGTTCCTGCCCCAGCGGCAGAATGTGTTCAACCCCGACAAACATATCCCGGAGCCGGATGAGAGTTACTTCATCGATAATTCCTCCCGCGGTGGCCCGGTCAACTCCGTCACCAGACAACAGGGCCTGTACTCGACCCTGCGCCTGAAGCTGGCAGCTCCCCTGACGCTTGTGGTCGGCGGGCGGGTGAGCTGGTACGACTCCGACACCGACTCGGTGTTCATCAATTCGGGAACTTCCGAGCACTCAAGTACCACCGAGACCGGACAGGTCACGCCGTTCGCCGCAGTGCTGCTGGACCTCAACGAGAACCTCACGGCCTACGCCAGTTACTCGGATATCTTCACGCCACAGGGTAACTACCGCTCCGAAGACGGATCGGCGCTCAAGCCGCTCGTGGGCCAGAGCTATGAGCTGGGGATCAAGGGCGCCTGGTTCGACGGTCGCCTGAACAGCTCGTTCAACCTGTTCCGTACCCTCCAGAAGGACCAGGCACAGACCGACTTCAACTCCTCATGCCCGTCATCGGATGGCTACTGCTACGTCAACGCGGGCAAGGTCCGGGCCCAGGGGTTCGAGGCGGAGATCAGCGGTGAGGTGATAGAGCGGCTGCAGCTGCTTGCCGGATATACCTACACCCAGACCAAGACTCTCGATGACATCGATACCAGCCTCAATGGCGCGGCGTTCAACAGTTACGTGCCACGCCATGTGTTGCGCATGTGGGGCGACTACGCGCTCGATGGCGTCCTTGAGCGCTTTTCGATTGGCGCTGGGGTGAACGCTCAGAGTGATAATTTCCGTGTGTCGCCGTCTTCCGGAAACAAAATCACTCAGTCGGGATACGCGATCTGGAACGGGCGCATCGGCTACCGTATCGACGACACCTGGTCGGTGGCGCTCAATGGCAACAACCTGTTCGACAAGCGCTACTACGCAACGATCGGTACCGAGGCGTTCGGCAACTACTATGGGGACCCGCGCAATCTCATGTTGTCGGTGAAAGCGAGTTTCTAAGAGGCACAACTGTAGGAGCGAGCTTGCTAGCGATGGTCGTTAACGATAACGCGGGGGCCCAAACACCCCGCGGCGTCCTCTGGTTTTTCGCGAGCGAGCTCGCTCCTACAGTAGACGCAGCGACGCAGCGACGCAGAGACGCAGTAGAAATAGCCAAAGCAGTCGAATCAGTTAAACCAGGTCCGATAGCTTCTGTGCCTGGACCAACGTGGTTTCGTCGATCTGATCGATCGACGTCACCCCGGTCAGCGTCATGGCCACGCGCATTTCCCGGGCAAAGATATCCAGCATGTTTTCCACTCCGCGTTGACCGTCGGCGGCCAGCGCGTAGGCCATTGATCGTCCCAGAAGGACGCCTTTGGCACCCAGCGCGAGCATGCGCACCACGTCCAGTCCCGAGCGAATGCCCGAGTCGACCAGCACGGTCAGGTCATTCGCCACGGCTTGCACGATCGGTGGCAATGCCCGGGCGGTCGAGAGCACGCCGTCCAGTTGGCGGCCGCCATGGTTCGACACGACGATGCCGTCAGCCCCGAAGCTGACAGCGTCCCTGGCATCCTGGGGATCGAGGATGCCCTTGATGATCATCGGCCCTTGCCAGAAATCGCGTATCCACTCCAGGTCACTCCAGCTGATCGACGGGTCGAAATTATTCGCCAGCCAGCCCATGTAGTCCTCAAGGGTCACGGCCTTGCCCAGGTATCTGGAAATGTTGCCCAGGTCATGGGGACGGCCCATGAGGCCGACGTTGAAGGCCCAGTCGGGCCGGGTCATGGCTTGCAGCATGCGCCGTGACGAAGCGTACGGACCGGACATCCCCGAATGCGCATCGCGATAACGCGCGCCGGGCGTTGGCATGTCCACGGTGAACACCAGGTTCCTCACGCCGGCCGCCTTGGCGCGCTCGAGCGCGTTTTTCATGAAACCGCGGTCCTTGAGCACGTACAGCTGGAACCAGATCGGTTGCTGGCTCTGGGCGACGACTTCCTCGATCGAACACACCGAAACCGTCGAAAGGCACAAGGGAATGCCTTTGTTCTGCGCAGCCCTGACGGCCTGGACTTCACCCCGGCGGGCAAACATGCCCGTCAGGCCGACCGGCGCCAACACGATCGGCATCGCGAGTTTCTGTTCGAACAGGGTGGTCTCCAGGCTCAGGGTCTCGACGTTTTTCAGGATCCGCTGGCGCAGGCTGATGCCGCTAAGATCGGCGCTGTTGGCCCGCAACGTATGCTCTGCATAGGCCCCGCCGTCGATGTAATCGAACAAAAAGCGCGGCAGTTTGCGCCGCGCCGCCTCGCGATAGTCGGATGCAGATGAAATGATCATGAAGACGCTGCCTCGGTCTGGTGATTGCGATGACCCATGTGCTCAGGTTAACGAAAACGCCCCGCGTGTGCGGGGCGTTTTTTCGTCTGCTGTCAGTTGGTGTCCAGGTCGACGTTTTTCGTCTCACGCAAACAGATCAAGCCGACCACCAGGCTCACCCCGGTGATCAGCACCGGGTACCAGAGCCCGTAGAAAATATCCCCGGTGTAGACCACCAGCGCAAACGACACCGTCGGCAGGAAGCCGCCGAACCAGCCGTTGCCGATGTGATAGGGCAGGGACATCGAGGTGTAGCGGATGCGCGTCGGGAACAGCTCGACCATCAACGCTGCCAGTGGGCCGTAGCACATGGCGGAGATGATGATCAGCCCGACGATCAATGCCACGATCATCGGTTTGTTGATCAGCTGGGTGTCTGCCTGTGACGGATAACCGGCCAGGGTGATCGCACCGCGCAGGGCGGCTTCGTCGTAGCCGTCGATCTTCACGTCGCCGACGCTGACCTGTACGGCGCTACCCGCAGGGGCTGCGGCGCTGCTGTAGGGCAGGCCTTGCTTGACGAGGAAGGTCTTGACCTTGTCGCACGGGCTGTCGAATTTCGCTTTGCCCACGGGATCGAACTGGAAGGTGCAGGTGGCCGGGTCGGCCAGTACGGTGATCGGCGCCTGTTGGCTGGCCAGGTCAATGGCCGGGTTGGCGTAGTGCGCCAGGGATTTGAAGATCGGGAAGTACAGGACCGTGGCCAGCAGCAGGCCGAGCATCAGCACCGGTTTGCGCCCGACCTTGTCCGACAGCCAGCCAAAGAAGATGAAGAACGGCGCGCCGATGATCACGCTGATGATCAGCAGGCTGTTGGCCAGGGCCGGGTCCATCTTCAGGAACTGGGTGAGGAAGAACAGCACATAGAATTGCGCCGCGTAGAAGGTGACGGCCTGACCGGCGTTGATGCTGAACAGGGCAATCAGCACCACCTTGAGGTTTTCCCATTTGCCGAAGGAGTCACGAATCGGCTGCTTGCAGAGCTTGCCTTCCTCTTTCATTTTCACGAATGAGGGGGACTCGTGCAGGCTCAGGCGAATCCAGGTGGAAATCCCCAGCAGCACGATGGAAAACAGGAACGGGATCCGCCAGCCCCAGACTTCGAATTGGTCGCCGGTGAAGTAGCGGCACCCCAGTACCACCAGCAGCGACAGCAGCAGGCCGAGGGTTGCGGTGGACTGGATCCAGCTGGTGTGGAAGCCGCGCTTGCCGATCGGTGCGTGTTCCGCCACGTAGGTCGCCGCGCCGCCATATTCACCACCCAGGGCCAGGCCCTGGAGCATGCGCAGCACCACCAGGATGATGGGCGCGGCAATGCCGATACTGGCGTAGGTGGGCAGCAGGCCGACGCAGAAGGTCGCCACGCCCATCAGCACGATCGTCGCCAGGAAGGTGTACTTGCGCCCGATCATGTCCCCCAGTCGACCGAACACCAGCGCGCCGAACGGCCGCACGATGAAGCCTGCCGCGAAGGCCATCAGGGCAAAGATGAACGCCGTGGTGTCATTGACCCCCGAAAAAAACTGCTTGCTGATCACTGCGGCGAGCGCGCCGTAGAGAAAAAAGTCGTACCACTCGAAGACCGTCCCGAGTGACGAGGCGAAGATGACCTTGCGGGTGTCGTGACCGATCTCGGCGCGGCCCACGGTCTCCAGCGGCTGAACATGTTCTGACATATCGGTATCCCTTACAGTGATTGTTGTTTTTGTTCCACTGTCGGCGCCTGCCTTGTGGGCGGGTGCCGGTACTTCGATGTAGGTAGTGCGTGCGCGGGGGTTTCAGGTGGTGGTGACCCGTTCCTTTGGCGTGGTGGTACTCCTTAAGGTTGGATTGAGGATCAACTCTGCGGCCTTTTCCGCAATCATTAGCGTAGGCGAACAGGTGTTACCCGAGGTGATTCTTGGCATGATCGAAGCGTCGGCAATCCGCAGACCGGGGATGCCGTGGACTTTGAGCTGCGCGTCGACCACCGCGTCCCGATCGTTGCCCATGCGGCAGGTACCCACCGGGTGAAAAATCGTCGTGCCGATGCGCGCGGCCGCTTCGTGCAGTTCTTCCTCGCTTTGCAAACTGTCCCCGGGCAGATATTCCACCGGGTTGAAGCGGGCGAGGGCGGGGGCCGACACGATGCGCCGGGTCAGGCGAATGGCATCCGCCGCGACCCGCAGGTCTTGCGGATGACTCAGGTAGTTGGGCTGGATCAATGGCGCGTCCTGGGCATTGGCGCTGCGGATTTCCACGCGACCACGACTTTGGGGGCGCAAATCACACACCGACGCAGTGAAGGCGGGAAAGGCATGCAACGGCTCGCCGAAGCGCTCCAGCGACAGCGGCTGCACGTGGTACTCGAGGTTGGCCGAGGTCTGCTCCGGCCCCGACCGGGCAAAAGCGCCCAGCTGGCTCGGCGCCATCGACAGCGGCCCGCTGCGGTTGTAAAGGTAACGCAGGCCCATGCCCATCTTGCCCCACACGCTGCCGGCGATCTGGTTCAGGGTGCGGGCATTTTCCAGCTTGTAGATCAGGCGCAGTTGCAGGTGATCCTGCAGGTTGCCGCCAACCCCCGGTAGTTCATGGGCCACACCGATGCCGAGTGATTGCAGGAGTGGGCGAGGGCCGATGCCCGAGCGTTGCAGGATACTTGGCGAGCCGACGGCGCCTGCGCACAGGATGATCTCCTGGCGAGCCCTGAAGGTTCTCGGTTGGCCCTGGCAGCGGCTGATGACCGCCGAGGCGCGGCCATTGTCCAGTTGTACGCGATCGACTTCGACGTCAGTCAGTACCGTGAGATTGGGCCGGTGCCGCACGGGCTTGAGAAACGCCTTGGCCGCATTCCAGCGAACCCCGGCTTTCTGGTTGACCTGGAAATACCCGCAGCCTTCGTTATCGCCCTGGTTGAAGTCATCGACGCTGGCAATTCCGCGCTGTTCGGCGGCGCTACGGAACGCGTCCAGAATCGGCCAGGACAGGCGCTGGCGTTCGATCCGCCATTCCCCGGCAGCGCCATGAAACTGCGAGTCGCCGGCAAAGTGGTCTTCACTTTTCCTGAACAGCGGCAACACCTGGTCCCAACCCCAGCCGGGGTTGCCGTCGGCGGCCCAGCTGTCGTAATCGCCGGCCTGGCCGCGCATGTAGATCATGCCATTGATCGAGGAGCAGCCGCCCAGCACCTTGCCCCGCGGATAGCTCAGGGCACGCCCTTGCAGGCCGGGTTGCGCCTCGGTCTTGAAGCACCAGTCGGTACGCGGGTTGCCGATGCAGAACAGGTAGCCCACCGGAATGTGAATCCACGCATAGTTATCGCGACCGCCCGCTTCGAGCAGCAAGACCCGATGCTGCGGGTTGGCCGAGAGTCTATTGGCCAGCAAACAACCGGCCGGACCGGCCCCGACTACTACATAGTCGTATTCATCAAGGGAAGTCGGCATCCCTGACCTCGTATTGTTGTTCTTGTTGTCAGTCATCCTAGTTGTTAGCTTTCGTTTAAAGAATGTTAATTTTTGCGCAGCCGCTGTGCGTTTTTAAACAGTGCGGCCTTGGGGACGATCGATGTTCGACTGGAATGACCTGCGGTTTTTTCTTGAACTCCAGCGCAGCGGGCGCTTGCTCACCGCCGCGCGTCGTTTGAACACCACCCATGCCACCGTCGCCCGGCATATCGAAGCCATCGAAAAAAGCCTGGGGACCGCGCTGTTCGTCCAGCATGCCCAGGGTTACCAGATGACGCCTGCTGGCGAAGCGCTGCTCAAACACGCCGAGGCCATGGAAAACGTCGCGTTGCTGGCCCAGGAAGAAATGACCCAATCGACGGCGCCCCTCGGCAAGATCCGCGTGGGGGTCACCGAAGGGCTGGGCATCATGTTTCTCGCCAGCCGCATGAATGACCTCTTCGAGCGTTACCCCGGTCTGGAAGTGGAGCTGGTCGCGGTGCCGCGGTTTGTCAGCATCCTCAACCGGGAAGCCGAAATCAGCATCCACCTGGAACGGCCGGCGGCCGACATGTTGGTCACGCGCAAGCTCACGGACTACCGCCTGGCGCTCTATGCCAGCCAGGACTACCTGGATCGCGCGCCACCGTTGCGCAGCCGTGAAGACCTCGGTCGGCATGCGTGGATTGGCTATGTCGACGACCTGCTGTTCAGCCAGGAACTGATGTTCCTCAACAGTTTCTGCCGCAACCCCCAGGTGGTCTTCCACAGCACCAGCGTCATCGCCCAGCAGCAGGCGGCGCGCTCGGGGCTGGGGATCGCGGTGCTGCCGTGCTACATGGCCAGTGCCGATCCGGGGTTGGTGGCGTTGCTGCCGGATGAAAGCCTTCTGCGCAGCTACTGGATCAGCACCCGCCGCGAGCTGCACAAGTCGGTGCGGCTGCGGGTGTTGTGGGACTACGTGGTGGCGTTGTGTGAAAGCGAGCAGGAGCTGTTGCTGGGCACGGATCAAGCTGCACTGTAGGAGCGAGCTTGCTCGCGATGGTCTTAAGGTCGCGGCGGGTAACCTGTTGCCCCGCGTTCTTGCGTACCTCCATCGCGAGCAAGGGATGGGTATTTCACGGGAGGATTTCGAAGGCCGTTGTGGCCAACCGCTCGCCATTCACCATCACATGCACCGCGTGCTTGCCCGCGTAATGGCGGCGGGTGGTGAGCTCCTTGATCTGCTGGCTGCGCGCCACTCGTTCGCAAGCCTTGCCCGGCAGGGTCAGCGCCTTGAGCTTGAACACCTTCGCCGAGGTGCTGCCATTGCCCTTGACGTAGTCGATCGCATAATCGATCACCAGCCGCTGGCCGTGCTCGACCGTGGATTGCACGGCAAACGACAGCGTGATCTTCTCCCCAAGCGTAATGACTGGCGGCTCAACCCGAACGTCCGTGATCTGGACTTCGGCCTTGCCGCCTGCGCCGATGATCGCCAGTGCCCGTCGGTTGCCTTGCTTGATCAGGCTGCGCAGGGCGTGCTTGGCGATCCAGGCAGTGTGCCGGTTCTCCAGCGACCAGCCTTCGATCAGGTCCAGCACCCAGTCGGGATGCTCCTTGGTGATGTCGTTCAAATGATTGGCCACGGACTTGCGCACGTACAGGCTGTCGTCGGCCTTGAGGTTGTCGAGGATCGCTGCTGCCAGGCCCGGATCAGCCTGGATCCGCTCCAGCCGGAAAGACCAGGGCAGTCGCGGCCGGCTGCCTTCGCTTGCCAGGCGGCGGACGTGTTCGTTGTCATCCAGCGACCACTGGTGCATGACCGCCAGGGTGCGCTCGAAATCGCTGCGCAGGAAATATCGGATTGCAAACTCCGATGAACCAAACACGGTGAAGTATTTGAGCGCGGCCATCGACTCTTCGAACGCATGGCTGCCATAGGTCGCGACATAATGCGGCAATGAAATGCTGACGAAACCGCTGTTCAACCGAGGCGCCAAGGCCCGCAGCACGCCGAGGGTTTCCTCGTAGCTCAACGGCAGCACCGCATGCAGGCATTCACTGACCCGGGCCATGCGCTGCATGATCGACAATTCGGCGAGGCCTTCGTTGGCCATCTTCATGAATGCCTTGGCGTTGAACTCGGGATACACCGCGCTCATCTCGGTCGCGATGTGCCGGAGGCGCTCGGCGTTGAAGATTTCCTTAAGCGCAGGAGCGGGTTGATCAGCAGCCATTGTGGGTTCCTTAGGTTGTGTGAGCTGCCTGGGGTAACGGCCCACCCTGTACTGAAGCAATCAGACCTTGCCCAGTTTTTCCTCTTCCAGCTGATCGGACTCAAACAGCTTCGCCAATTCCGCCCGGGCTTCCTGCGCCGTCTGCAGCACTTTGGCCTCATCGTCATAAATCGCATGCTGGGCTTCCAGCACCTGTTCATCGTGATGCTTGAAGCGTTTGATGCGGGCGTCGGCCTGGGCCTGGGTCAGGCCTAACCCTACCAGCGTGCGGCGGCTCATTTCCAGGCTCGAATAGTAGGTTTCCCGGATCGCCTCGGCTCCCAGGTCCACCAGGCGGTGCACATGCTGGCGGTTACGGGCGCGGGCGATGATCTTGATGTGCGGGTAGAGCTTGTGCACCACCTCGGCAGTCTTGATGTTGGTGTCAGGGTCATCGGTGGCAATCACAAAATATTCCGCCTGTTCGACCTTGGCGGCGCTGAGGATTTCCGGGCGCATAGGATCGCCGTAGAACACCGGCACGCCGCCAAAACTGCGAGACAATTCGATGGTTTCCACTGAAGTGTCGAGGGCGACGAACTTGATGTTCTGCGCCCGCAGGATCCGCGCGACGATCTGCCCCATGCGGCCCATGCCGGCGATCACGACTCGCGGGGCATCGGTGTCGATCTCGCGAAACTTCTCCGGCACCACCACCGGCTGCACCTTCGGGCTCACCAGGCGTGCGCACACCAGCAACAGCAGCGGGGTCACAGCCATGGACAAGGTGATGGTCAACACCAGTAAATCGTAAAGGCGCGGCTCGAACAGGCCCTGGTCGCGGCCGATCTTGAACACGACAAAGGCGAATTCACCGCCCGCTGCCAGCACGATACCCAGGCGAATCGCACTGACCTTGCCCAGGCCACCGGCCAGCCGCCCGACAACAAACAGCAGCGGCAACTTGATGGCGATCAGCAACAGGGTCAGGCCCAGCACGGTGATGGGTGCACTCAGCAGCAGGCTCAGGTTGGCGCCCATGCCGACGCTGATGAAAAACAGGCCCAACAGCAAACCCTTGAACGGTTCGATCTGCGCTTCCAGTTCATGACGGTACTCGGAGTCCGCCAGCAGCAGCCCGGCGAGAAACGCCCCCAGGGCCATCGACACGCCCACCAGGTCCATCAGCCACGCCGTGCCGATCACCACCAACAACGCGGTGGCGGTGGACACTTCCGGCAGCCCCGTCCTGGCCACCACGCGAAACACCGGCCGCAACAGGTAGCGCCCGCCGATCACCACCACGGCGATACTGCCCAGCACCCGCAACCCATGATTGACATCTTCGGCTGCAGTGGAGGTGTGGTCGCCTCCCGCCAGCAGCGGCACCATGGCGATCAGCGGGATCGCCGCGATGTCCTGGAACAGCAGGATCGCAAAGGCCAGTCGGCCGTGGGGGCTGGTCAGTTCCTTGCGCTCGGCGAGGCTCTGCAGGCCGAAGGCGGTGGAGGACAGGGCGAGGCCCAGACCCAGCACGATGGCACTGTTGAGCGGCTGGCCGAACATGAACAAGGCGGTCACGCCAATCACCGAGCCGGTCAGCAGGACCTGTGCAAGGCCGACGCCAAACACGGATTTGCGCATCACCCACAACCGTCTCGGTGATAACTCCAGGCCAATGATGAACAACAGCAACACCACGCCGAGCTCGGAAATATGGCTGACGCTCTGTGGATTGCCGATCAGGCCCAGCACCGACGGGCCAATGATCACTCCCGCAAACAGATAGCCCAGCACCGCGCCCAGTTGCAGGCGCTTGGCCAGGGGCACGGCCAGCACCGCCGCAAACAGAAAGACGACAGCGGCTTGCAACAGGTTGCCTTCATGGGGCATGGCTTACTCCAGAACTCGGTACGGCGGGGGCGACAAGGATAAAGCCTGAAACCGGACGCGTCAGCCATGGGCCGGCATGATTGTATGAATGCAGCCTGTTTGGCGGCTTCGGCGAATCGTTGCGTCCTGAGTGAATGATTTTCTCCGCCCGTAGTCGGAGTTCAGGTATTACGACATTTCTGGAGGATCAACCATGAACAGCAAAACCCTCATCGCCGCCCTGGCCATTGCCGCCGGCGTTGCCGGAATCAGTCCCATCGTTCAAGCGGCTGACCCACCTGAAAAAACCGTGCAGCCAAGTGCTACCAATACCCGTGAACTGAATGTCAACGACCGCGCCCCGGATATCTATCAGCGTCCTGAAAAAGCGCTGAAAAACTGGAAGGCCAAAGGCTTGAAAGCGCCGGTGGAGCAAGCTCAGTGGGTGCAGGTGCATGACAAGTACATGATGGTGATGATTACCAACGGGACGATCGTCGATATCACCCCGGTGGAAAAATAAACGCCCGGTCATGCGCTAAAGTTTCGGCAATGCGGGATTCAGGCCGCTTCTGAAATCTGTTGCCAGGCTACAGGAGATTGAGTGGCCAGCCATCGGCTCACTTATAGCACTTCGCCCTTGTCCCACAGATGCACCAGATTCCCAGGTGCCTGGTCTTCAGGCACTTTCATCAGCATCCGGTCATCCTGCTCGCCGCTACGATAGAGCACTTCAATTTCGTAAAAGCGCTGATCACCCTGGCCTGCGGCCTGTTCGGTGTAGGGCAGGCAGCCTTCCAGCACGCTGCAGATGCGCGAGCGCTGCTCCATGTCGCATTGGGCGAACTCGATGCTGCGCGGGCGTGTCAGGGCATGGATGGCGGCGACGCCGCCCTGGCGGGAAAGGTGGACGACTGCATCATCGCCCAGGGTTGGCAGGGTTTTCATGATGACTCCCGATTCGGTTCTACGCCCACATCGGACCAGGCTTGCGCCACCGCGTGCTGTTCGTCCGGGCCAAAGCGCTTGAGCGCCTGCTCGAGGGTCAGCGCGGCAAACTCACTGAATGATGCTTGCGTACCCAGACGCGGGTCGCACAACGTGTCGTACCAGATATGGCCGGCTTTCTGCCAGGCGAATCCGCCCAGCGCCTGGGCCGCCAGATAAAACGCCCGGTTGGGGATGCCGGAATTGATGTGCACGCCGCCATTGTCTTCCTGGGTGATGACAAAATGGCGCATGTGCCCGGGTTGCGGGTCCTTGCCGAGCAGCGGGTCGTCGTAGGCGGTGCCAGGGTGGGCCATCGAGCGCAGGCCGTCGCCTTTGATCTGCGGCGCGAGCAGGTCGGCGCCGATCAACCAGTCGGCCTCCTCGGCGGTCTGGCCCAGTACATGCTGCTTGATCAATACACCGAACACGTCCGATATCGATTCATTCAGCGCCCCGGACTGATCGGCGTAAATGAGCCCGGCTTCACTTTCGATCACGCCGTGGGTCAATTCGTGGCCGATGACATCCAGGGAGCGAGTGAAGCGCTCGAAGATCTCGCCATCGCCGTCGCCGAACACCATCTGCGCACCGTTCCAGAACGCATTCTCGTACTCCTGCCCGTAATGCACGGTGCCAATGAGGGCAAAACCCTGATTGTCGATCGAGTCGCGAGCGTGCACTTTCCAGAAAAAATCATAGCTGGCCCCCAAGGCGTCATAGGCTTCGTCGACCGCAGGGTCACCCGTGGCCGCCTGGCCCTCAACGCGTACCGGCATCCCTGGCAGGAGCATTTTGCCCTGGGCGTCATGGATACTGCGCTCGGCCACGCCGGGCCGAGTGGAGGGTGGCAGCAGGGTGGTCGCAGGCGGGCGCGCCGGCGGGCGAGGGGTGTGGCGCAGCGTGCGCACGTGGGTGAGGGTGCTCTGCGCACTGGAACGCTGCCGCTCGGAGCCGTGGGCAATGATGCGGTTAAGAATGTAGGGCGGGATGAAACTGCGCGGTGAGTCGGTCATCAGAGCGTCCTTTCCTGAGTACGGAGTCGATACTCATGTGGACGGACGGTTGCCGTTTCAGTTCCATGGATTGCCAACCACGCCGAATTCTGCGAAAACGCCCTGATTAACCGCTAGCGAGCAAGATTCATGAACGACGAATTACAGATCATTGACCTGTTGCCAGGCGACGGCAAGGCGGCGGTCAAGGGCGCCCTGATCACCACTCAATACCGCGGCTGGCTGGAAGACGGCACAGAGTTTGATTCGTCCTACAGCCGGGGCAAACCGTTTCAGTGCGTGATTGGCACGGGTCGGGTCATCAAGGGTTGGGATCAGGGAATCCCCGGCATGCAGGTGGGCGGCAAGCGTAAATTGCTGGTGCCGGCGCATCTGGCTTATGGCGAGCGGACCATGGGCGCGATTACGCCAAATTCGAACCTGATTTTCGAGATCGAATTGCTGGAAGTGCTGACCAGGGACGATTGAGCGCAGTCAACATCACAATCGCCAGCTCCGTAGGCGCCACGTCGGAGCTGTCGAGTGCAACGAGGCTGCGATCTTTTGACCTTCTCTGAACTCTCAGACAATCAGACCAAGGGCCGTTTAACAACTTGAACCCCGACCCACGACTCTATACTGTATATCCAAACAGTTAGCGGCGTGCCCCCCCCATGGAACTCATCGACAAACTCAGCATTCTCGCCGACGCCGCCAAATACGACGCGTCCTGCGCCAGCAGCGGGGCGCCCAAGCGCAGCTCCGAGGGCAAAAGCGGCCTGGGTGCGAGCAATGGCATGGGCATCTGTCACAGCTATACCCCCGACGGGCGCTGTGTGTCGCTGCTGAAGATCCTGCTGACCAACTTCTGTCTCTATGACTGCCAGTACTGCGTCAACCGCCGCTCCAGCGACGTGCCGCGGGCGCGTTTCACACCGGAAGAAGTGGTGACGCTGACCATGGATTTCTATCGTCGTAACTGCGTCAGTGGACTGTTCCTGAGCTCCGGGATCATTCGCTCGGCGGATTACACCATGGAGCAGTTGATTCGGGTGGCGCGGCTGTTGCGTGAAGAGCATGAGTTTCGCGGGTACATTCATCTCAAAACGATTCCCGAGGCCGATCCGGCGTTGATCGAGCAAGCGGGGCGCTATGCCGACCGGCTGAGCGTCAATATCGAGTTGCCCACGGACGCCAGCTTGCAAACCCTGGCTCCGGAAAAACACATCGGTTCGATCAAAGGCGCGATGCAGACCATCTACACGGGCGTTCAAACCGTTCTCAACGAGCCGCGAGCCCCCAGGTTTGCGCCGGCCGGTCAGAGCACGCAGATGATCGTGGGCGCCGATGACACCGATGACAGCACCATTCTCCACAGCGCCCAGTCGCTGTACGGCAACTTCAAATTGCGCCGGGTCTATTATTCGGCGTTCAGTCCGATTCCCGACAGTCCGAAAAGCGTGCCCCTGGCCGCGCCGCCATTGATGCGCGAGCACCGGTTGTACCAGGCTGACTTCCTGCTGCGCAGTTATGGCTACACCGCCGGGGAGCTGTTCAAAGGCCCGGGCCACCTGGCGTTGGACATCGACCCCAAATTGGCTTGGGCGCTGGAGAATCGGGATATTTTCCCACTGGACCTCAATCGCGCCGAGGCTTCCCTGATCTCGCGCATTCCCGGTATTGGACTGCGCACGACCGAGCGTCTGGTGGAACTGCGCCGCCAGCGTCGCATCCGTTATGAAGACCTGGCGCGCATGCGCTGTGTGCTGGCCAAGGCCAAGCCGTTCTTCATCACCAGCGACTACCATCCGCAGCAAGCGGAAGTCACCAGCCATCTGCTGTATCAACAACTACGCGACCGCCCGCAGCCGCAGCAAATGGGGTTGTGGGGATGATTAATCTCGATTGCGACGACTTGTTCGAGACCTGGCGCCTGCAAGCGCGCTGGCTGCTAAGCCATGAGGTTGATCCTAGCCTGGTGGCGTGGGCCAGCGAAGGTGTGCAGGACCTGTTCGCCAGCGATCACGCGCTGCCCGAATCACAGGGGCCGTTCCTGGCGCGCATTCCGCGACTGCTGCTCGACACCCTGGAACAAGCCGCCCGTTATCGCGGTGATCAGCGCTGGAGTCTGTTGTATGAAGTGCTGTGGCGAGTCAGTCATGGGGATCGCACTGCAATGATGTCCGGGGACAAGCTGGGCAGCGAATTACAGAGAAGAATCAAACAGGTACAGCGTGAGTCTCATCATTTACATGCATTTGTGCGGTTCGTTGAATTGCCCGGCTGCGTCGGGCCGCAATATGTCGCCTGGCATGAGCCCGCCCACGACATTCTGCACAGTGCGAGCGAGCATTTCATTGGCCGCATGGGGCGCCATCGCTGGATGATTGCCACGCCCAGGGATGGGGTCTATTACGATGGCGAGCAGTTGAACTACCTGCGTCAATGCCCGGAGCAATGGCAGCAGATGGCGCAGAACGTAGACGATCCGAACGGTGACATGTGGCTGACCTACTACAGCCATATTTTCAACCCGGCGCGGTTGAACCCCAAGGTCATGCAAGGACACTTGCCCACCCGATTCTGGAAGAACCTGCCGGAGGGGGCGTTGATCCCGGGGTTGATCACCCAGGCCCGTACGGGCAAGCAGCAGGATGGCCAGGCCAGCGGGATCAAGGGGCGGCAGGGCAAGCGGATTGGTCAAACCAAGATGGAGTCGTCCCGTGGAACCCTATGAAACCCTATGAACCCCGCATCAGCTCCTACAGATCTATCCAAAAGCTGTTATAGCCCAGACGAAAAAAACCCCCCATTGCGGCAGCAATGGAGGGTCGGGGTGTCGCGGGCGTCAGGTCAGACCTTGACGATCCAGCCAGCGGGCGCTTCGATATCGCCGGTTTGTACACCCGTCAGCTCCTTGTAGAGCTTTTGGGTAACCGGACCAACCTCGGTTTCGCTGTGGAATACATGCAGATGATCGTTGTAGCTGATTCCGCCGATCGGCGTGATGACAGCAGCAGTACCGCAAGCACCGGCTTCCTTGAAGTCCGACAGCTTGTCGATCAACACGTCGCCTTCAATCACTTCCAGGCCCAGGCGCGATTTGGCCAGTTCGATCAGTGACAGACGGGTGATGCCCGGCAGCACCGACGGCGAGTTCGGCGTAACGAACTTGTTGTCGTGGGTGATCCCGAAGAAGTTGGCCGAGCCGACTTCTTCGATTTTGGTGTGGGTCATCGGGTCCAGGTAGATGCAGTCGGCGAAGTGAGCTTTCTTCGCCTGGGAACCTGGCATCAGGCTGGCCGCGTAGTTGCCACCGACCTTGGCCGCACCGGTGCCTTGTGGGGCCGCGCGGTCATAGCTGGAGATCAGGAAGTTATGCGGCGTCAGGCCACCCTTGAAGTAGGCACCGACCGGAATGCAGAAAATCGAGAAGATAAACTCCGGCGCAGTACGCACGCCGATGTTGTCACCTACGCCGATCACGAACGGGCGAAGGTACAGCGCGCCACCGGTACCGTAAGGCGGGATGAAACGCTCGTTGGCACGAACCACTTCTTTGCAGGCTTCGATGAACTGCTCGGTTTCGACGAACGGCATCAGCAAGCGCGCACAGCTGCGTTGCATGCGCAGGGCGTTCTGGTCAGGGCGGAACAGGTTGATCGAGCCGTCCTTGCAACGATAGGCCTTCATGCCTTCGAAGCACTGCTGGCCATAGTGAAGGGCCGTGGAGCCTTCGCTGATGTGCAGCACGTTGTCTTCGGTCAGGGTGCCTTTGTCCCACTCGCCGTTACGCCAGTACGAGAGATAGCGCTTGTCTGTCTTGATGTAATCAAAACCCAGCTTGTCCCAATTGATGCTTTCGTTACCCATGACACCCTCTATCACTGAACAACCGCCAAAGCGGTTCAAGGCTTCTGACGTTTTTTGGATGGGGACAACAATACTTCATTCCGGGCCTGTTTCGCAGCCCGGACTATCGGATGACAGGCAGATAAATCGAGTTGGCCTCGAGAAATCGCCAGCGGGCTAGCTCCCACAAGAGAACGCATTCCAAATGTGCGAGCCAGCCTGCTGGCGATGGGGCCATTTCTGCCGCCATCCATTGTTCTGAATTACAGATGCAACGCATGCCCCAAAGCACGCAATGCCGCTTCCTGCACCGCTTCGCCCAAGGTCGGGTGCGCATGGATGGTGCCGGCAATGTCTTCCAGGCGAGCGCCCATTTCCAGGCTCTGGCCGAACGCTGTCGATAACTCCGAAACCCCGACGCCGACCGCCTGCCAGCCGACAATCACATGATTGTCCCGACGTGCCACGACCCGCACGAAGCCGCTTTTCGATTCCAGTGTCATTGCCCGGCCATTGGCCGCGAACGGGAAACTGGAAACGATACAGTCCAGCCCGGCAGCCTTGACGTCGTCCGGGGTCTTGCCGACCACGACCAGCTCCGGGTCGGTGAAGCACACGGCGGCGATGGCGGTCGGGTTGAACTCGCGGGATTTGCCGCTGATCAGCTCGGCGACCATTTCGCCCTGAGCCATGGCGCGGTGCGCGAGCATCGGTTCGCCACTCAGGTCGCCGATGGCGTACACGTTGCGCATGCTGGTCTGGCAGCGGCCGTCGATTTTGATCGCCGCACCGTTCATGTCCAGATTCAGGGCTTCAAGGTTCCAGCCCTGGGTGTTGGGTTTGCGACCGACGGCCACCAGCACCTGATCCATTTCCAGGTTGAGCGTCGCGCCCCCCGGCTCAAGAACCTGGAGGGTATTACTAGAAGAATCAAAGCCTTGAACGCTATGTTTCAAGTAAAGCTTCACGCCCAGCTTCTTCAGTTCCTCATGCACAGGCTGGGTCAGTTCGGTGTCGTAAGCCGGCAGAATGCGCTCCTGCGCCTCGACCACACTCACGTCAGCGCCCAGTTTGCGATAGGCAATCCCCAGCTCCAGGCCGATATAACCGCCGCCAACGACAATCAGGCGCTTGGGCACCGAGGTCGGCGCCAGGGCTTGCGTCGAGCTGATGATCGGACCGCCAATCGGCAGCATCGGCAGATTCACGGTTGTGGAACCGGTGGCCAGCACCAGATGCTCGCACTGGATTCGCGTGTCACCGACCTCGACGGTTTTGCCGTCGATGACCTTGGCCCAGCCCTGAATGACCTGGACCTTGTTCTTTTTCAGCAACGCGGCAACGCCAGTGGTCAGGCGGTCAACGATACCGTCCTTCCACTCGACGCTCCTGCCGATGTCGAGGGTGGGGGCCGCCACGCTGATCCCCAAGGCCGAGTGCTGGCTATGTTGGCGGGTCTGGTGAAACTGCTCGGCGACGTGAATCAGTGCCTTGGACGGAATGCAGCCAATGTTCAGGCAGGTGCCGCCCAGGGATTGGCCTTCCACCAGGATGGTCGGGATGCCCAACTGGCCGGCACGGATCGCGGTCACGTAACCGCCAGGGCCGCCGCCGATGATCAGCAGCGTGGTGTTCAAAGTCTGATGCATGACCTACTCCACAAACAGGGTGGCGGGTTGTTCGAGCAAGCCGCGAACGGCCTGGATGAATTGCGCCGCGTCCATGCCATCGACCACGCGGTGATCGAAGGAGCTGGAGAGGTTCATCATCTTGCGGATCACGATCTGGCCTTTGACGACCATCGGGCGCTCGACGATTTTGTTCACGCCGACAATGGCCACTTCCGGCAGGTTCAGCACCGGCGTGCTGACGATACCGCCCAACGCGCCAAGGCTGGTCAGGGTAATGCTCGAGCCGGACAGCTCGTCGCGGCTGGCCTTGCCATTACGTGCAGCGCTGGCCAGGCGCGAGATTTCTGCGGCGTTGTCCCACAGGCTGCGGGCTTCGGCGTGGCACACCACCGGCACCATCAAGCCGATGTCGGCCTGGGTGGCGATGCCGACATGCACGGCACCAAGACGGGTGATGACCTGGGCTTCGTCGTCGTAGCGGGCGTTGATCTGCGGGAAATCACGCAGGGCAACTACCAGGGCGCGGACCAGGAACGGCAGCAGGGTCAGCTTGCCGCGGGTTGCGCCGTGTTTTTCGTTCAAGTGCGCGCGCAGTTCTTCCACGGCCGTGACGTCGATTTCCTCGACATAACTGAAATGGGCGGCGCGCTGGGTGGCATCCTGCATGCGCTGGGCAATCTTGCGGCGCATGCCGATCACCGGGATTTGCTCTTCGTCGTTACGCTGTGCGTACGCGGCGGTGGCGCTCGATGCGCTCGACTGACCTTGCGCCAGGTAGGCGTCGAGGTCTTCGTGCAGCACGCGACCGGCAGGGCCGGTGCCACGCACCAGGCGTAGCTGGATGCCCAGATCGAGCGCATGTTTGCGCACGGCCGGGGAGGCCAGCGGGCGTTCATCGGCCTCGCGAGCGACTATCGGGCCCTGGCAAACAGCTGCCCGTGGTGGCGCAGCGGCGACCGGTTTGTGTTCTACAGCGGCTTCGACTTTCGGCGCCGGTGCTTCTTTTACAGCGGCAATCACCGGTTGGGCCGACTCTTTGACGTTGCCCGCGCCTTCGACTTCAATGCTGATCAGGACGCTGCCGACCGCCATGACTTCCCCGGGCACGCCGCCCAGTGAAATCACCTTGCCATGCACCGGCGATGGAATATCAACCATCGCCTTGTCAGTCATGACATCGGCCAGCACCTGGTCCTCGACGACCAGGTCCCCGACCTTGACGTGCCATACCGACAATTCCACTTCTGCAATGCCTTCGCCAATGTCCGGCATCTTGATAACGTGCGTGCCCATTCAGACCTCCATAACCCGATGCAAAGCCGCGCCCACTCGGGTCGGGCCAGGGAAATACGCCCACTCTTGCGCGTGTGGGTAGGGGGTGTCCCAACCGGTGACGCGTTCGATGGGCGCTTCCAGGTAGTGGAAGCAGTGTTCCTGCACCAGGGCGGACAGTTCGGCGCCGAAACCGCAAGTGCGGGTCGCTTCGTGAACGATCACGCAACGACCGGTCTTCTTCACCGACTTGACGATGGTTTCCAGGTCCAGCGGCCACAGGCTGCGAAGGTCGATGACTTCAGCGTCGATGCCGGTTTCTTCCGCGGCAACTTGCGACACATACACCGTGGTGCCGTAGGTCAGGATGGTCACATCCTTGCCCGGGCGCGCGATGGCGGCCACGTCCAGCGGTACGGTGTAGTAGCCATCCGGCACTTGCGCCGACGGGTGTTTCGACCAAGGGGTTACGGGGCGGTCGTGATGGCCGTCGAACGGGCCGTTGTACAGGCGCTTAGGCTCCAGGAAGATTACCGGGTCATCGTTTTCGATGGACGCGATCAGCAGGCCCTTGGCGTCGTAGGGGTTGGACGGCATCACCGTGCGCAAGCCGCAGACCTGGGTGAACATCGCTTCGATGCTCTGGCTGTGGGTCTGGCCACCGTAGATGCCACCGCCGCAAGGCATGCGCAGGGTCATCGGCGCGGTGAATTCGCCCGCCGAGCGATAGCGCAGGCGCGCCGCTTCGGAAATGATCTGGTCGGAGGCCGGGTAAACGTAATCGGCAAACTGGATTTCTGCCACCGGACGCAGGCCATAGGCACCCATGCCAACGGCTACGCCGACGATGCCACTTTCGGAAATCGGCGCGTCGAACACCCGGGAGGTGCCGTATTTGGTCTGCAGGCCTTCGGTGCAACGGAACACACCGCCGAAGTAGCCGACGTCCTGGCCGAAGACCACGACGTTGTCATCACGTTCAAGCATCACATCCATGGCCGAGCGCAGGGCCTGGATCATGGTCATGGTGGTCGTGGTCATGGCGGTTTCCAGCTCGATATTGTTGTTGTGATCGTTCATGTCAGATCCCCAACTCCTGACGCTGGCGCTTCAAGTGCTCCGGCATCTCTTTGTAGACATCCTCGAACATGGTCGCGGCGCTCGGAATCTGGCCCCCGGCGAGGGTGCCGTACTTCTCGGCTTCTTTCTGCGCGGCAATGACTTCGGCTTCCAGTTCGGCGCTGACGGCGACGTGTTCCTCTTCGGACCACTGGCCAATCTTGATCAGGTGCTGCTTGAGGCGCGCAATCGGGTCGCCCAACGGGAAGCAGCTCCAGTCGTCGGCAGGACGGTATTTGGATGGATCATCGGAGGTGGAGTGCGGGCCGGCGCGGTAGGTGACCCATTCGATCATGGTTGGGCCAAGGTTGCGGCGGGCGCGTTCGGCGGCCCAGGCAGAGGCGGCGTAGACCGCGACGAAATCGTTGCCATCGACCCGCAGGGAGGCAATGCCGCAACCCACGCCACGACCGGCGAATGTCGTGGCTTCACCACCGGCAATCGCCTGGAAAGTCGAGATCGCCCACTGGTTGTTGACCACGTTGAGGATGACCGGTGCACGGTAGACGTGGGCGAAGGTGAGGGCGGTGTGGAAGTCCGACTCAGCGGTGGCGCCGTCGCCGATCCAAGCCGAGGCGATTTTGGTGTCGCCCTTGATCGCCGAGGCCATGCCCCAACCCACGCCCTGTACGAACTGGGTGGCGAGGTTGCCGGAAATGGTGAAGAAGCCGTAATCCTTGACCGAGTACATGATCGGCAGTTGGCGTCCCTTGAGCGGGTCGCGTTCGTTGGACAGCAGTTGGCAGATCAGGTCCACCAGCGGCACGTTGCGCGCCATCAGAATGCTCTGCTGGCGATACGTCGGGAAGCACATGTCGTCGACATTCAGCGCCAGGGCCTGGCCGCTGCCGATGGCTTCTTCGCCAAGGCTTTGCATGTAGAACGACATTTTCTTTTGACGCTGGGCAACCACCATGCGGTTGTCATAGATGCGCGTCTTGAGCATGGCGCGCATGCCTGTGCGCAGGATCTCGGACGGTACGCCTTCAGCCCATGGACCCAGGGCATTGCCCTGGTCGTCGAGCACGCGAATCAGGCCCTTGGCCAGGTCCGCGGTGTCGGCCGGTTCAACATCGATTGGGGGTTTGCGCACCGTGCCGGCATCGGTCAGACGCAGGTAGGAGAAGTCGGTTTTGCAGCCTGGGCGACCCGAAGGTTCGGGAACGTGCAGGCGCAGCGGTTCGTACGCTTGATTCATGGCTTCTACGCTCGATCTTGTGAATTTCTTGTAGTGAGCTGACGGTCATTCTTCTGTGGAAGAAATCTTGTCCTACAACAATCATAGGCCGGCTCAAGAAGAATATTTCTCTCTGTTTCGTTGCGCCGAAGATCATTTGAGGATAAAAAACCTGCATAAACATAAAAAACAGGTGATTTTGTCTCATGCGTAAACTGGACCGTACCGACATCGGCATTCTCAACAGCCTTCAGGAGAATGCGCGCATCACCAACGCCGACCTCGCACGCTCGGTCAACCTGTCACCCACCCCGTGTTTTAACCGGGTCAAGGCAATGGAAGAACTGGGCCTGATTCGCGAGCAGGTCACGCTGCTGGACGCCGAGCTGCTGGGGTTGCACGTCAACGTGTTCATTCACGTCAGCCTGGAAAAACAGGTGGAGGAGGCGTTGCAGCATTTCGAAGAGGCGATTTCCGATCGCCCGGAAGTGATGGAGTGCTACCTGATGGCCGGCGACCCGGATTATCTGATCCGCGTGCTGGTGCCGACCATTCAGTCGCTGGAGCGTTTCATGATGGATTTTCTGACCAAGGTGCCCGGGGTGGCGAACATCCGCTCCAGCTTTGCGCTCAAGCAGGTGCGCTACAAGACCGCGCTGCCGTTGCCGGCGAACGGGTTGACGCTGGCTACCTGAAGATCAAAAGATCGCAGGCTGCGCCAGCGCCTGCATTGTCTACATGCACCGGGGGATCTCTGTAGGAGCTGTCGAGAGAAACGAGGCTGCGATCTCTTGACGTCAAAGCCGATTTACCGGGATCTTCAAGTAGGTAACGCCATTGTCTTCCGCCGGCGGCAGATTCCCCGCCCGCACATTCACCTGAATCGCCGGCAGCAACAGGTTCGGCATGCCCAAACCGGCATCGCGCTGGTTGCGCATGGCCACAAACTCGCTTTCGTCGACGCCGTCACGCACATGAATATTGCTTCGGCGCTGCTCGCCAACCGTGGTCACGCAGCTGGGCTCGCGGCCCTCTGGCGGGTAATCGTGGCAGACGTACAAATTTACGCCGGCCGGAAACGCCAGGAGCTTCTGGATGGAAGCGAACATCTGGTTCGCGTTTCCCCCTGGAAAGTCGCAGCGGGCGGTGCCGACGTCCGGCATGAACAGTGTATCGCCCACCAGAATCAGGGTGCTGTCGACCAGATAGGCCATGTCCGCCGGGGTGTGGCCGGGCACGTGCAAGGCCGTCGCCTTGAGATTGCCGATCATGAATGACTCGTCCGGTGCAAACAGGTGATCGAACTGCGAGCCATCGGCGGCAAACCCGGGCTCCAGGTTGAACAGGCGCTTGAATACGTCCTGGACCTTGCTGATCGACTGGCCGATCGCGATCTTGCCGCCCAGTTCGCGACGCAGGTAGGGCGCCGCTGACAGGTGATCGGCATGGGCGTGGGTTTCCAGCAACCACTGCACCTGCAATTGGTGAGTACGCACAAATGCACTGATGCGATCGGCCTGGACCGTACCGGTGCGACCGGCCGCCGCGTCGTAATCCAGCACCGGGTCGACGATGGCGCAGGCACTGCCATCGCCCTCGTGGACTACGTAGCTCCAGGTCGATGAGGCAGGGTCAAGAAAAGCTTCAATCAGGGCAGGCATGTTGGCCGGTTCTTCGTTGAACAAGCGGTCAGCGTAGATTCATTTGCCCCGGATTGGCCAGCCCCTGGCAATTGGGGGAAGGAAAAATCGCGCCCTGGCTCTATCCTGTACACCATCGATACTGGGCGTTCCCGGCTCTTCATGGATTAAGATTTTTTATGCTACTGGCAATTTTTTTTGGTTGGGTGATGGGCCTGGTCCTTGGGTTGACCGGGGCGGGGGGCGGCATTCTGGCGGTGCCGGCGCTGGTATTGGGGCTCGGCCTGAGCATGACCCAGGCAGCGCCCATTGCTTTGTTTGCCGTGGGCAGTGCGGCCGCAGTGGGCGCCATCGACGGTCTGCGCCACGGGCTGGTGCGTTATCGCGCAGCGTTGCTCATTGCGCTGCTGGGGGCGATCTTTTCGCCGGTGGGGGTTTTTTTCGCTCATCAGCTTCCGGAAAAGGTCCTGATGATGCTGTTCAGCCTGCTGATGATCATGGTCGCCTGGCGCATGCTGCGTCGCGAGCGCCATGGGGAAGGGCCGAGCGACCACGGCCATGCCAACTGGGGCCAGAAAAACTGCATGCTCGACCAGCAGACCGGGCGCTTTTCCTGGACTGCCAAATGCACCGCGACCCTGGCCGCGTTGGGCGCAGTCACGGGAGTGGTGTCCGGCTTGCTCGGGGTAGGCGGCGGGTTCCTGATCGTCCCGGCGTTCAAGCAACTGACCGACGTGCAGATGCGCGGCATCGTCGCCACTTCCCTGATGGTGATCAGCCTGATCTCGGCCATCGGTGTAATCGGCGCATTCCACGCGGGAGTGCGCATCGAAGGCCTGGGCGTGAGCTTCATTATCGCCAGCATCGTCGGCATGATCATCGGTCGGCGATTCTGTGCACGGGTCCCGGCCCGGGCCCTGCAAGTCGGGTTCGCCAGCCTGTGTCTGGTCATTGCAGCCTGTATGTTGCTGCGCGCGAGCGTCTGAGCGTCTTACACCTTAAGTGGCGGGCCCAGGCGCGGGCCGGTCTTACGCCCAACTTGCCGCCTCACGCCAGCCAGTCCAAAGCACCTGCTGATCGCCCCCAAGGCAGCGTATGACGCCGCCGGTGCACTTTCGATAATCGCCTCCGACATCCAGTCCCCGCTGCGGAGCGCGTCATGCACAACAATAAGAATTTCAAGCATCGTTATTTACCTGCCTTGATCGCCAGCCTGTCGGCCCTGGGCATGAGCCCGATGGTCCAAGCCGAGATTGTGCTGTACGACAAGGACCAGACGACTTTTTCCACCGACGGTTACATCAATGCCTTTTACGTCAACAGTGATGTGGACCGCGAGGGCGAGCAGTACGACCGGCGCCAGTCGCGGGTCAAGATGGGCTTCCTGCCCAATTACCTGGGCTTCAACATGGGCAAGCAGATCGATGACCTGAAGCTCGGTGCGCGCGCTTCGTTCTGGGTGACCATCAACGACAGTGAAACCAATGGCACCGACACGGCCATCGACGTTCGCCAGTTCTACGGTACGGTCGCCAATCCCGAATGGGGCGAGGTGCTGATCGGCAAGGACTTCGGCCTGTTTGCCCGCTCCAACATCCTGCTCGACGAACTGCTCGCCGGGTACGGCCAGGTCAGCGATACCCTGGGCCTGGTGGACGGTGGCGGCGTGTCGTTCGGCAATATCGGCAGTGGTTATCCGTACCCGTTTCCCACTTCGCAGATCACCTACCGCACGCCGGTGATGGACGGTTTGCGGGTGGCGGTGGGGATCATGGACCCGGTGGACACCAACGACAGTAGCCCGACGGGCAAGGCCTACCAGGAGAACCCGCGAACCGAGAGCGAGATCACCTACCAGTTCGACCTGGCCGGTGCGCAGGTCTACAGCTGGGTCAACGGCAGCTACCAGACCTCGGACAACACTGACTCAAGCGTCGAGTCCGTGACCTCCAAGGGCGTTGGTTACGGCGTGCAGGCGAAGATGGGTGGCTTGTCGCTGACCGGTTCCGGCTTCCAGGCCAAGGGCATCAACCCGTTCTTCACCAACAACGCCGGGGAGCCGACGTTGCGCAACGTCGACAGCGACGGTTACCTGCTGCAAGGCTCTTACAAACTCGGCAAGAACCGCCTGGCACTGTCCTACGGCAAGACCAAGGACGACGGCAACGGCGTCGTCGGCAGCGGCGCGGATTACGAGACCCGCGGTATTGCGCTGTTCCATGACGTCAACAGCAACCTCAAGCTGGTGGCCGAGTACAACCAGTTCGAAATCAACGGGCACGACACCAGTGCGCAGAATGAAGACACCGATACCTTCGCGGTGGGGGCGGTGTTGACCTGGTAAGAGCAAATTCGCCTCCCTTGTAGGAGCGAGCTTGCTCGCGATGGACGCAAAGGCACCGCGTGTATGCAGGCAGTCCCCGTCATCGTTAACGTCCATCGCAAGCAAGCTCGCTCCTACAGGGGGGCGTTGTTTGGGAGATTCGGTGCGGCTCTCATCCCATCGAAGCGGCTACCCGCTACCCAAGTAGCATAGGTCGCAGCCTGCCGCGTTCGTACACTCGTGCCTCATACACGCGCACCTGCGGGAGGCGACAATGCAGCAGGTTCACAGTGATGGTGTGGTCAGTGCGATGTCCCAGGCCACCGATGCCCAGCAGGTGGCCCAGGAGCTGGCGCGGCAGTTACTGCATCCGCACCTGGGCTTCGTGCTGTTCTTCTGTTCCGCCGAATACAACCTGCAGGCGCTGGGCCAGGCGTTGCAGCAGAGCTTTGGCGGGATTCGCCTGGTCGGTTGCACCAGCGCCGGGGAAATCACCCCGCTGGGCTACGGGCGCAATTGCGTGACGGCGGTGGGGTTTGATCACCGGCACTTCTCCATCGACGCCGAGCTCATCGACGAAATGGAGCGTTTCAGCCTGATCGACGCCCAGCAGATGGTCGAGCGCCTGGTCAGCGGCTGCCGCAGAAACACCCTGGCACCGATCAAGGGCAACAGCTTCGCCCTGACCCTGCTCGATGGCTTGTCGAGTCGTGAAGAAATGGTCCTGGCTGCCCTCAGCGCCGCCTTGGGCGATATCCCGCACTTTGGTGGCTCGGCCGGTGACGACAACTATCTCACGCACACCCACGTGTATTTTGGTGGCGAGTTCCACAGCGGCGCGGCCGTGGTGGTGCTGGTCAACACCTGGCTGGATTTCGAAGTGTTCACCACCCACCACATTCTGCCCCGGGCGGAAAAACTGGTGGTGACCGGCGCCGACAGTGCGTCGCGGCGGGTCTTTGAGCTCAATGCCGAGCCCGCCGCCGAGGAATACGCCCGGCACATCGGCGTGCCGGTGGCCGAGCTCGATCACCGGATCTTCGCCGCGCACCCCTTGGCGGTGCGCATCAACGACCAGTACTACGTGCGGGCCATCCAGCAGGTTCATCCGGACCTGAGCCTGAGTTTCTACTGTGCGGTGGAAAACGGCATCGTCCTCACGGTCATGACGCCGGGGCCGATGCTGCCCAACCTGCAAGACCTGTTCGACGGCTTGCACGAGCGACTTGGCGAGCTGCTGCTGACCCTCGGCTGCGACTGTTTCCTGCGGCGCATGGAGCTGGAAAACAGCGGCAACCTGGAGCAGGTCGGGGCATTTTTGCGTGACCAGCGGGTGATGGGTTTCAACACCTACGGAGAACAATTCAATGGCATGCATATCAACCAGACCTTCACCGGCGTTGCCATTGCCCGGGGCCGCACCCCTGGACAGCGCTGAACTCCAGGCGCAACTCGCCAGCCTGCGCCACGAAAATCAAAAGCTGCAGCGGATCAACAGCGCGCTGATCGAGCGCATCGAGTCGGGCGTCACCCGGGGCAATGATCCCTACGCGGCCTTCCAGCACTCAGTGGTACTGGCCGAGCAGGTGCGTGAGCGCACCGATGCGTTGAACCAGGCCATGGCCGAGCTCAAGTCGGGCAATCACTTGCTCAGCGAAGCACGCTTGCGCGCGGAAACGGCCCACCAGCATTTGATCGACGCCATCGAGAGTATTTCCGATGCATTCGTGCTGTTCGATGCCGACCAGCGCATCGTCCTGTTCAACAGCCGCTTCAAGGCGTTCTGGATCCATAGCCGCGTGAGGATCAATGCAGGCATGCGCCTGGCCGAGGTCAAAAGGCTGATGAGCGCGACCGGGCTGTTCACCGAAGAGCCTCGTGGGCACGCCGACGAAAGCCTGTTGTATCGTCTGCAGGACGGGCGCTGGTTGCAAGTCAGCGAGCGGCCGACCCAGGAAGGCGGCCGGGTGATCCTGTTCACCGACATCACCGACGTCAAACTCAACGAGACCCTGCGCCGCGAGCAGGCGGTGGCGCAAAAATCCCACCTGTTGCAGCGTGCGGTCGACAACCTGTCCCAGGGTGTGGCGATGGTCAATGCCGACGGCGTGCTGGAATTGTGGAACCGGCGCTTCCTCGAATTGAGTGGCCTGGCGCCGGTGGCGGCCCACCGACCGTTTGCCGAGGTGATCGCCGACAGTGAACTGCACCTGCTGACCCCTGCCAGCCGCGACGTCAACGGGCGGCCGGTGCAGGAATGCGAACAGCGCCTGTACGATGGCCGGGTGCTGGAAATTCGCACTCACCCGCTGCCCACCGGCGGCTTCGTCAACACCTTCACCGACATCACCGAACGCTACCAGCACGCGGAGGCCCTGAGCGAGAGCGAGCGCTGGATTCGCCTGATCACCGACCACGTGCCGGCGCTGATCGCCTACCTCAATGCCGACCTGGTCTACGAGTTCACCAACAAGGTCTACGAACAATGGTACTGCTGGCCCCGGGGCGTGATGCTTGGCCAGAGCCTGCGCGAGGTGCACAGCGAACAACATTATCAGCGCCTGGAAGCCTATGTGGCGCGGGCCCTGGCCGGGGAGAGCGTGACGTTCGAGTTCGCCGAAACCAATATCAACAACCAGGAGCGCTACATGTTGCGCTCCTACGTGCCCAATCGGCTGGCCACCGGGGAAGTGGTGGGGATCTTCGTGTTGATCCGCGACATCACCGAGCGCCGCCGCACCGCCGAGGCGCTGCATCAGGCGTATCAGAACCTGGAGTTGCGCGTGCGTGAGCGCACGGCGGAACTGACGACCCTCAACGACCAGTTGCTGCGTGAAATCGATGAGCGTCGGCGAGTGGAGTCGCGGCTGCGCGAGGCCAAGCTCGAAGCCGAACAGGCCAACCTGTCGAAGACCAAATTTCTTGCCGCGGTCAGCCACGACCTGCTGCAACCACTGAATGCCGCGCGTCTGTTTACCAGTGCCTTGCTTGAGCGCCGGGAGCCGATGGCCAACGAAATTCTGGTGCGCAACGTCAGCAATTCCCTGGAGGACGTGGAAAACCTGCTGGGCACCCTGGTGGATATCTCCAAGCTTGATGCCGGGGTGATCAAGGCCGACATCGCGCCGTTCGCCCTCAGCGAACTGCTGGAGAACCTCGCCGCCGAGTACACCCAGGTGGCCCGCAGCGAGGGACTTGAACTGCACTTCATCGGCTGTTCGGCATTGGTGCGCAGCGACATCCAGTTGCTCGCCAGGATCCTGCGCAACCTGCTCAGCAACGCCATTCGCTATACCTACAGCGGTCGTGTGGTGCTGGGTTGCCGACGGCATCACCAGCGCTTGTCGATCGAGGTCTGGGACAGCGGCATGGGCATCGCGGAGAACCGCCTGGAGGAGATTTTCCAGGAGTTCAAGCGCGGCGATGTCCAGCGTCCGGATCAGGATCGCGGCCTGGGGCTGGGCCTGGCGATCGTGGAAAAAATTGCCGGGATACTCGGGCACCGGATTCACGTGCGTTCATGGCCGGGCAGGGGGTCGATGTTTTCTGTCGAGGTGCCGATCAGCGCGACTGCGCCCAAGGCGTTACCCAACCCGTTGATGAGTGAGCCCATGCTGGAACGCCTGCGCGGGGCACGGGTATGGGTGCTGGATAACGACGCAGCCATTTGCGCGGGCATGCGCACGTTACTGGAGGCCTGGGGGTGTGTGGTGGTCACCGCGTTGTCAGAGCAGGACCTGGCACGGCAGGTGGACAATTACCACCAGGATGCCGATCTGCTGATCGCCGATTATCATCTGGATGACGAGCAAAACGGCGTGGACGCTGTCGCCCGTATCAATGCGCGCCGGGCCTGCACGATTCCGGCCATGATGATCACCGCCAACTACAGCAACGAACTGAAACTGCAGATTCGCGAGCTGGGCCACACCCTGATGCACAAGCCGGTGCGGCCAATGAAACTGAAGACGGCGATGAGTCATTTGCTTGGCAGGCCTTGAGCCTTGAGCCTTGCGCGGGTACTGCCGGCCTCATCGCGAGCAGGCTCGCGATGGGCACGATCCGACCTTGCAGGCCACTTAACGCCGCAGATATGAGCCGAAATCTATATCCCCTGCACTCAAGATCGCCTGCACCCGGTTGTGCACATTGAGTTTGCGCAATATCGCCGACACGTGCGCCTTCACCGTGGTCTCGGCAATTTCCAGGGTGTAGGCGATCTGCTTGTTCGACTCGCCCTTGGTCATGCGCTCCAGTACCAGCAACTGCTTGCGCGTCAGCGCCTGGAGCAGTTCCGGGGGAAAGCTGGGGGTATCGTTCATCCGCCGATGGGTCCCGCTTTTCTGCGTGCGGATGATGTCTGGCGGCAGGTAGACGTTGCCGTTGAGGATCTGCTGGATGGCTTCGGTCATCTGCACCCGTGGCGAAGATTTGGTGATGAAGCCCACCGCGCCATAGGTGATGGCTTGCAGCACGATCTGCTTGTCCTGTTCGGCTGAGACAATCACTACCGGAATGGTCGGTGCCTCGTTGCGCAGGTTGATCAGGCCATTAAGGCCATGCATGCCCGGCATGTTCAGGTCGAGCAGGATCAGGTCGAGGTCGTCGTGGTCCTGGGTCAACAGCAGGGCGCTGTCCAGGTCGGCGGTTTCCATCACTTCACTGCCCGGGAATCCGTCGCTGATGACATTGTGAATGGCTTCGCGAAACAGCGGGTGATCGTCGGCAATCAGGATTTTGTACATAGCCTTTCACCTCATTATTTTGATTATGGTGGGGCAACAACACGCAGGCGTAAAGATCAGGGAAAGGGTTCGGGCTGGGCGGGTGTCACGGGCAGGTTGGCCGCCTGCCAGGCGTCCAGGCCGTCGCGGTACCAGTACAGTGTCTTATAGCCCATTGCGGCAGCGCGTTTGACCGCGTTCCAGCTCAACCAGCAGTCCGAGCGGCAGTAGAACACCAGCGGTTGTGCCTGATTACCCTGGGTCAGGGCTTCAAGGTTACGCGCGAAATACGCAGTCCAGGCCGCAGTCAGGTCACCGTCACCGGTGTTGGCCAGCCAATGGCTGCCGGGTAGATTTTCGTGGGGCTGGTCTTCGATGAATTTCCCTTGCAGCCATTGGCGGCGGTAGACGTCGATCAGCACCGGGCGCGGGGTCTGGCTCAGCAGGGCTTGCAGGGCGGCGGTGTCGATGATCGTCGCGCCCTGCGCTTGAGCCGGGGTAGGGCTGCGGTACAACCCGATGCGATAACCCTCGGCTGAGAACAACGCGGTCTCGGCGTGGGCGGTGCAAAGGAGCAGGCTCAGGGACAGCGCAGCGAGTGTGGGACGCAGAAGGCGACGTCGGGCACGGGGCATGGGGGCAATCCTTATAGTTATGGGCCCATTACATGCCAGTCGCGGTGCGTTGGGAATGCGACGATAGACAGGAAAACCAGTACTAAAGTAGTAATTTTTCCCCTGCGCACCCCGTTCCCGGTAAATGAGTGAAGCTTCCACAGTGGGTCCCTGTCGGGGTGTCGAACACGATGCAGGCTCAGGTCGATTTGCGCAGGGCCGCGTGTTGCGGGTTGAAGGTCATCACCGCGAGCAGCGCAAACACCAGGGTCAATGCAACGCAGACGGCCAGCGCCAGCGGATTGAACCGCTCATACAGCGCAAACCGCACCAATTCCACCGCATGAGTAAACGGGTTGATCGCGCACAGCCAATACAACCACTCACTCGACTCGCGCATCTTCCACAGCGGGTACAGGGCCGATGACAGGAAAAACAACGGGAAAATCACGAAGTTCATCACCCCGGCAAAATTTTCCAGCTGGCGGATGGCGTTGGACAGCAACAACCCCAGGGCGCTGAGCATCAACGCCACCAGCAGCAACGCGGGCAAGGCGACCAGCAGGCCCATGGCCGGCGGTTGCACGCCGTACACCCAGGCAATCGCCAGGAAGGCATACACCTGCAACAGCGAAATCAGCGCGGTGGCCAGCAGCTTGCTGCACAGCAGGAAGGTCCGCGGCAGCGGGCTGGTCAGCAGCACGCGCATGCTGCCCATCTCCCGGTCGTAGACCATCGACAGCGAGCCCTGCATGCCGTTGAACAGCAGGATCATGCAGGCAAGGCCCGGGATGATGTACACCTCGTAGGGGATGTAGGTGTCGTAGGGCTCGATGATCGCGATCCCCAGCGCTGCGCGGAAACCGGCGGCGAACACCAGCAGCCACAGCAAAGGCCGCACCAGCGCGCTGAGGAAACGCGTGCGTTGCAGCACAAAGCGCAGCCATTCGCGCAGCACGATGCCGCTGAAGCATTGCCAGTACGCATTCATCGTGAAGCTCCCGGGTTGGTCAGGTGCGCGAAAGCCGAACCCAGGTCGCCGCCGTGCTCAAGGCTCAGGGCATCAGCCTGACCACTGGCGACCAGGCGTCCTTGATGCAGGATCAACAGGTCGTCGCCGGCTTGCACTTCGTCGAGCAGGTGAGTGGTCCAGAGCACGCTGATCTGCTGCTCGCGGCACAGGCTGCGGATGTGCTGGTTCAGGGCCAGGCGGCTGGCTGGATCGAGGCCCGCACTGGCCTCGTCGAGCAGCAGCAGGCGCGGTTCGTGCAACAGCGCACGGGCGATTTCCACCCGACGGCGGTGCCCGCCATTGAGCTCGCGAACCCGTTCACCACGCCGCTCCGTCAGGCCCTGGCGCGCCAGCTCGGCATCGACCCGCAGCGCGGTCTGGCGGCGGCCCAGGCCATGCAACGCCGCGTGATAGCGCAGGTTCTGTTCAACGTTGAGGTCCAGGTCCAAAGTACTTTGCTGGAACACCACACCCAACTGCCTGAGGGCTGGGCGTGGCGCAGTGCGCAGTGAGCACTGACCCACGACAATGTCGCCGCGTTGCAGGTCGTAGAGTCGGGTGAGCAAGGCGATAAGCGTGGATTTGCCGGCGCCGTTGGGCCCCAGTAATGCGGCAAACCGCCCTGGCGCCAGGCTGAAACTCACCTTGCGCAACGCCTCACGCGCGCCGTAGGCAAAGCTCAGGTCACTGACCTCCAGCGCATTCATGGCGTGACCACCACGCCCCACGGATAACGTCCAACCTTGACCGACTTGCTGACTTTGAGGCTGTCGACATCGATCACCGATACGTCACCGCTGACCCCGTTAGTGGCCAGCAGCTGCTTCTGATCCGGGGTAAACGCCATCTGCCAGACTCGCCGGCCCACCAGCAGGTAATCGAGGATCTCGAAGGTCTTGGCGTCAATCACCGCCACATGATTGGCCGGGCCGAGGGCGACGAAGCCGTATTTGCCATCGGCACTGAGCTTGATGCCCACCGGCTGCACCTTGTCCGGGTGCACACCCTTGATCTGGAACGTCAGGGTCTTGAGCACCTGGCGGGTCGCCACGTCGAGAATGGTCACCGTGCCGCCGATTTCCGCCGAGGCCCACAATTGCGCACCGCTCGGGGTGAACTCGACGAAGCGCGGGCGCTGGTCTACCAGCGTGCTGTCGGCCAGGGTCTGGGTGCTGGTGTCGATCCAGTGCAGCATGTTGGTGGTTTCGCTGGTGTTGACCGCCCATTTGCCGTCGGGACTGACGGCCATGCCTTCGGGTTCGACGCCGACACTGATCTGGCCCAGCACCTTGGAGGTTTCGGTGTCGATCACCGTTACCAGCGCATCGTCTTCGTTGGAGACATACAACCAGCGATTGTTAGGGTGCAGGGCGAACTGCTCGGGGTCCTTGCCGGATGGCAGTTCCTTGATGATCTTGCGCGTGGCGACGTCCATGACCTGCACGCGATCCGAGTCGCTGGCGCAGATGTACAGCAGCTTGTTGTCGTGCGACAGCAACAGGCCCCGTGGACGCTGGCCGACGGGCAGGGTATCGGTGACCTGCAGGGTCTGCATGTCGATCAGGCTGAGGCTGTTGTCCTTCTCGTTGGAGACCCAGGCGGTGCTGGCCGCGGCATGCCCGGCGGCGAGCAGCAGGGCGCATGAGAGCAGGGTGCGGCGCATGGCGGATTCCTTTTTGTTGTTGTAGTTGTTGAACGTCAGGGGTCAGGGAAAGCGGCAGCTGACCTCGGGCTTGTCGTAGCCCAGGCTGTCCATCTCATTGAAGGGGTGCAGAAAACCTTCCTGGGGCGAGGTGCTGACCAGCGCCCGGGGTTGCACGACAGGAATGGGCTGGCGCAGTTGACCGTTCCACGGCCGATAACTGAGCTTGCGGCCCTTGAAACCGTCCAGGGGCAGTTGATCGCTGAGTTGCAGCTGACGGATTGCCAGGGGATCTGCCTGGCGCAGCTTGCTCACCGCGCTGGCGACGCTGCGCACGGCGATCCAGGCGGCAAAATCCCGGTCGTTCATCCAGCGGCCGGCCAGGGCTTCGAAACGCTTCTGCAACTGCGCGGCGCCGTAGGTTTCCACGGTTTTGTGCCAGCCCACCGGGGTCAGGCCCTGGGTGCCGGCGACGGGACGTGGGTACCAGGTCTGGTAGGGCACGTATTCACCAAAGTCGCCGCGCTCATCGGCTACCAGCACCACGTCGTACTCGGCGGTCTGGGTGAACAGTGGCATGTCGGCCTGGGCGCTGCGACGCTGGTCGTTGACGAAACTCCAGGCTTTCTCCGCCACCAGCTTCAAGCCGAAGCGTTTCGCTGCACGCCTCAGGGCTGCGGCATAGGCTTGATCGTCGGCGGTCGGGCCGACGATCAGCAGCGCCCGCTGCCATTTGCGCACCACCAGGAATTGCGCCAGGGCGTCCGCCAGCATCGCCCGGCTCGGCAGGCTGTGCAGCACGTTCGCCAGGCAGTCGGTGGTGCGCAAGCTGTCGTCGGGGCTGCCAGCGTTGAACAGCAGGCTGTCGGGCAGGGCCGCACTGAGCTGGCGCAGGCTGTCGGCAGGGACGTTCACCACGAACAACCGCAGACCTTGCTGGTGTTGCGCCTTGGCCGCCTCGAGCAGGGCTTGCGGGCTGTCGGCACTGCCGTCGACCAGGGTGTAGCTCTGGTTGAGAAAGCGCCCGGTACTGTTGCTGTCGGTGATCGCCAGTTCGGCGCCGCGCAGGCCGGCATCGACCGGTTCGGCAATGATGTTCGACAGCAAGGGACCCGGGTCGGGGCGATAGCCCAGGTAGCCGATCCGCACCTGCAACGGCGCCTCGGCGGCCCGGCTGTGAGCGGACGGCACGGCGCTGCAGGCGATCGCCAGCAGGCAGGTCAGGGCGTAGGGGGCTAGCTGGCGCATGGTGCACTCCGTTCCAGGTAGCGCCAGCATAGGAACCCGAAGGGCGATAAGAAATATGCAGAAAGTACCAGTCAGCCAGTACCAAGGTAGTAACTCCACCTGCGCGGCGCGGTTTTAGCATGGGTTGTAACAGCCACGACCTCTGGAGGCGCTCGGCCATGCGGATTTTCAAAGCGCTACTGCTGCCGTTCCTGCTGATCCTCAGCCTGATCGGCGTGGATAAACTGCACGGCCCGCGCCCCGCGACGCTGCCGGTGTTCTCCGCGACGCCGGGGCGCTAGGCATGTCGGCGCTATGGCGAATCAACCTCTGGGTCTGCGGTTTTTTCACCCTGGTGACGCTGGCGTGCACGGGCTTGCTGTTGCATCAGGCGCTGGCGGATGTGGAGCGCGAACTGCAATCGGCCCAGGCCGTGGTCGAGTACCTGAGTGAAACTGCCGAGCGCGACCCGGCCAGTTTGCAACCCGGGCTCACCCGCAGCTTGCGGCATGTGCGGGTGCGCTGGCTGGAACCCGGCGAGGCGCCTCGGGAGGGCGCTCAACATGGCCCTGACGCGTGGCTTGCCGGCGTGCTGTTTGCCCAGACGCGGCACCACGAGCGGGTGCTGGCGCTGCAGGATGGCCGTCGGGTGCAGATTGCGGTCGATCCGCGTGACGAGATCGACGAGGTCTGGGATTCCCTCCAGCAACTGTTGGCATTGTGCGGCCTTGCGCTGCTGGTGAGCCTGCTCACCATTCGCTGGGCGGTTGGCCGCGGCATGGGCCTGCTCGATGAATTACTGCGGGCCCTGCAGCAGGTGTCCGACGGCCAGCTGAAGGTGCGCCTGCCCACCGAAGGGGTCCCTGAAGCACGGCAGCTGGCGACGCATTTTAATCAGATGGCCCAGGCGCTGGAGCAGGCTTGCGCCGATAACGCGCATTTGACCCGGACCTTGCTGGCAGTGCAGGAGCAGGAGCGCACTCATCTGGCGCAGACCCTGCACGACGATCTCGGCCAGTACCTGGCGGGTATTCGCGCCCAGGCCTGTCTGCTGCGCTGGGTCGCGGACCAGCCGCAAGCAGTGGAACGCACGGTGCGCGAACTGGAACACAACTGCGAGCATCTGCAGCAAGGTTTCCGCGCCCTGGTGCAGGACCTTTACCCGGTGGTACTGCAGCACCTGCCCCTGGAGCAGGCAGTGGCTGTGCTGGTGGAGCAATGGCAAGCCCGCCAGGGCATCGAATGCCAGCTGCGGGTCAGCGTGCAGATGCCAGCGTTGTCCAGCAGCAGTAAAACTCATCTTTATCGACTGCTGCAGGAGGCCTTGACCAACATCGTGCGCCATGCCGATGCCAGCCAGGTGCGGATCCGCCTGCAGCATCAGGGTGGTCGCTTGCGTTTGCTGGTGCGTGACAATGGCCGAGGCGCACGGCAACCGCAGCAGCCGGGCGTCGGCCTGTACTCGATGTGCGAGCGCGCCCGCAGCCTGGGCGGCGAGCTGCGGATTATCAGCCATCCCGGTGCCGGTTGGGCGCTGGCCTTGAACATGCCATTGGAGGTGTGATGAATATTCTGCTGGTTGATGACCACGCCGTGGTCCGCCAGGGCTACGCGAGTTTGCTGCGCGCCCTGCTGCCAGCTTTGCAAGTGCGCGAAGCCGCCACTGGCGAAGAGGCTTTGATCCGCGTGCAGGAAGCGGTGCCGAACCTGGTGATCATGGATTTTGGCCTGCCAGGCATCAGCGGCCTGGAGACCACCCGCCGCCTGCGTCAGCGCCTGCCGCAATTGCGCGTGCTGTTTTTCAGCATGCACGATGAATTACCGCTGGTGCGCCAGGCCCTGGAAGCGGGGGCCTCGGGTTACCTGACGAAAAGCTCGGCACCTGAGGTGCTGATCGAGGCCGTGCGGCGCATCCTGGCCGGGCACGCCTATATCGAACAACCCCTGGCCACGCAACTGGCCTGCCATGCGCAACACGACGCCAGCGACCCGCGCCTGAAGAGCATGACCCAGCGCGAGCTGGAAATTTTCGTGATGCTCGCCAAGGGCACCCCGGCCAGGATAATTGCCGAGCAATTGAGCATCAGCGCCAAGACCGTCTCCAATCACCTGACTTTGCTCAAGAGCAAACTGCAGGTCAGCTCCCACGCCGAGCTGGTGCATCTGGGCATTGATATGGGAGTGGTGCGCAAAGCGGGGTGAAAGACACTCCCATTCCCATGGTAGAAGCTTGGCCGGCTCATTTATTCCACGTTGTCGGACACCCCGAACACCCCTCCATATTGGCATCCTGAAAGTTCGCATAATGCTGCCGCGAGCCGCTCAGGTTCGCCTGCTCGAGATTACTTTCACCAAATTTGGACTCCTGCAGATTCGCGTCTGCGAGATTTGCACCCTTGAGATCCGCCTTGCTCAGCCAGGTCATCTCCAGATCTGCCGCACGCAGGTTGGCATTGTGCATCCTGGCCCCGGAAAGCCGGGCGAATTGCAGGTAGGCACCACTGAGGTCGGCCTCCTGGAATTGTGCGCCCTGGGCAAACATGCCCCAGCCCTGGATCGCCAGCAATTTTGCCCCGGTGAGATCCGCCAGGCGCAGGTTGCTCTGTTGCAGGCTGGCGCGGGTCAGGTTGGCGCCTTGCAGCCGGGCTTTTTCCAGGTTTGCCAGGTCCAGGCGCGCATGGCGCAGGTCGGCCCCGCGCAAGTCGGCGCCGCTGAGGTTCATGTTGCGCAGGTCCTGGTTACTCAGGTTCGCGCCCTTGAGGTCGGCACCGGGGCACTGGCTGTGATCGGCGATGGTGCAGCCGTTGATGATGAGCGGAGCGTCGGCGTCGTCGGCGTACGTCGGGGTGACGGTTAGCAAAAGCAGGAGGGGCAGGTATTTCATGGCGAGGCCTCAGAGGTCACACGTAGGAGCAATCCTGTGGGAGCAAGACTTGCCCGCGATGGCGGGGGCATGTCCGAAACGGATCGGCCTGACACACTGCCATCGCCGGCAAGCCTTGGTCCCACAGGGGTAGTGGTTTACTTTTGGGCTACCTGGCTATCCCAACTCGGAATCTTGAACACCCAGAACGACCCGCCCTGAGCCACCGGCTTGGTCAGTTCGGCCATGTCGCCGCCCCACAACGGCACCGCGCCGCCATAGCCAACGGTCACCCCGATGTACTGCTCGCCATCCTGCTCCCAGGTGATTGGCGGCGAGACGATGCCGCTGCCGGTCTGGAACTTCCACAGCTCCTTGCCGGTTTTCGCATCGAAGGCCTTGAAGAAACCATCACCGGTACCGGTAAACACCAGGTTGCCCTTGGTCGCCAACACACCGGCCCACAACGGCAAGGCCTCCTTGTGTTCCCACACCACCTTGCCGGTGGTCGGGTTCATCGCGCGCAGGCTGCCGACGTGATCGTCGTACATGCGCTTGATACGGAAACCCATGCCCAGATAAGCCGAGCCTTTCTTGTAGCTGACCTCCTCGGTCCAGTACTCCTCCTTCCACTGGTTGCCAGGGATATAGAACAGCCCGGTGTCCTGGCTGTAAGCCATGGGGTTCCAGTTCTTGCCACCGAGGAACGGCGGTGAAACCTCCACCGGCTTGCCCTTGGTCTCGCCCGGTAGTGGCTTGGCTGGACGCTGGCCTTCGTTTTCCACCGGCCGCCCGGTCTTGAGGTCGATGTGACTGGCCCAGGTGATGTTATCGACGAAGGGGAAGGCGTTCTGCAATTTGCCGTTGTTGCGATCGACCACATAGAAGAACCCGTTGCGGTCAGCATGGCCGGTGGCCTTGACCGTCTTGCCGTCCTTGTCCTTGTAGTCGAACAGCACCAGCTCGTTGTTGCCGGAGAAGTCCCAGGCGTCGTTCGGGGTGTGCTGGTAGAACCATTTCACTTCGCCGGTGCTTGGGTCGACGCCGACCTGGCCCGAGGTGTAGAGGCTGTCGTAATCGTGGGGATTGCCATCCTTGGGCGTGCGCGCCCAGGTGTTCCAAGGGCCGGGGTTACCGGCGCCGACGATGATGGTGTTGGTTTCCGGATCGAAGCTCGCACTCTGCCACGGTGCGCCGCCCCCATGGCTCCAGGCCTCGACCTTGCCGGTTTCAGTGGTCGGGTCATTCGGCCAGGACGGCGCCTTGACGTCGCCGGTGGGGGTGCTGTCCTTGCCGTTCAGGCGGCCCACGTGACCTTCGACGAAAGGCCGCATCCAGACTTCCTCTCCGGTGTCCGGGTCGCGGGCAAACAGTTGCCCGACCACGCCGAACTCATCGCCGGAGCTGCCATGGATCAGCAGCACCTTGCCGCTGGTCTTGTCCTTGATCAGCACCGGTGCGCCGGTCATGGTGTAGCCGGCGGCATGGTCACCGAACTTCTTGTTCCAGACCACTTTGCCGGTGTTCTTGTCCAGGGCGATCAGGCGTGCATCCAGGGTGCCAAAGTAGATCTTGTCGCCGAAGATCGCGGCACCGCGGTTGACCACGTCACAGCACGGACGAATGTTGTCCGGCAGACGATGGTTGTAGGTCCACAGGCGCTTGCCGGTCTTGGCGTCCAGCGCGAAGACCCGCGAATAAGACCCGGTGACATAGACCACGCCGTCACTGACGATGGCCTGGGATTCCTGGCCGCGCTGCTTCTCGTCCCCGAACGAATAGGACCAGGCCGGCGTCAGCTTGAACACGTTTTTGTCGTTGACCTGGGCCAGCGGGCTCCAGCGCTGGGCGTTGGTGCCCATGCCGTACTGCAGCACGTCCTTGGTGGTCAGGTGATCATTGGCAATGTCCTCCCACGAAACGTTGCGGGTAGGGGCTGCGGCTGCAGTGGCGGCATGGCTGGCAGTGCCCAGCGACAGGCTGCTCACCAGTACGAAGGCCTGCACGGCAAGGGTCAAGGGGGAAAGGGCGGGTAGCGATCTTATTGTCATGGTTGCAGTTCCCTGTGGAAGTTTTGGCCTGCACAGGGTGGTGCGCCGGGTGGGTTGGCGGATACGGAAAATATCCCGCTGTGGCCGGGAAAACTTCCCAAGGGGCACCTGATTTGGGTGTGCGCCACAAGCCCTACTACCAAGGGACTAGAAGGCGGCCACCAAAGCAGCATGGGGCTGGCGCCTGGTGCTTCCTAAGATGGTTGCCATAGCCTCTTTAAAGAGGTTTTGCGTGCAATCCTGAGGGCATAACAATGACAACAAAACGCAACGCCTTGCTTGTTGCCGGACTGCTGGCCGGTTTTATCAGTACGGGGTCCGCCTGGGCTCACGGCAACGTCGTCCCCCAAGCCGTCGAAACCCAGGGGCTGACCCCTGTCAAGGACGCTGGCGTGCCGCTCGATGCCGATGGCTGGGCCGCAGTAAACCCTTATCGAACCTCGCCGCAGCACGACAAGGCGGTGGAAATCGGCTCTTCGGCCTACAACCAGAACTGCGCGGCCTGTCATGGCCTGGAAGCCAAGTCCGGTGGTATTGCCCCGGATCTGCGCATGCTCGATGTCGGAGATGCCGGTGATGAATGGTTCGTCGAACGAGTGCGCCATGGCGCCGTACGCGACGGCCGCGTGTATATGCCCAAGATGGCCGATTACCTGAGCCAGGAAGCCTTGTGGGCGGTGCGCACTTACCTGGATACGGTCCACGTCGAGGAGTAAGGCATGCGCCTGTTCACGCTGTTGATCAGTGCGTTGTTGCTGTGTTGCCAGGCGGTACAGGCGCAGGTGCGGACCTATGACGAAATGATCGCCGCCGGTGAGCTGAAAGTGGCGGTCTACAAGGATTTCGCCCCTTACAGTTTCGAAGACGCCGGTCAGGCCCGGGGCGTCGATGTAGACCTGGCCGCAGCACTGGCCAAGGCACTCGGTGTGCGCCTGACCCTGATGTGGGCGCCGGCGGGAGAAAAACTCGACGACGACCTGCGCGACTACATCTGGCGCGCCAGCCAATTGCACGACCTGCAATTGGCTGACCTGATGATGCGCGTACCCTACGATCAGGACTACGCGCGCAAGCGCAACGAGCTGGGTGAACTGGAGAACAGCCACGTGGTGATGTTCGGGCCCTACCAGAACGAGCAGTGGCAGGTCGCGTACGACCGTCGCCGCCTGGACAAGGTCGCCAGCGTGGCAGTGTTCGAGCAACATCCGATCGGCGTCGAGGTGGACAGCGTTCCGTCGTTCTACCTGACCTCGGTGTTCAACGGCATGCTCGCCGGCAAAACCCACCATTATCCCGGCGTGCCCCAGGCATTCGCCGCGATGAAGGCGGGTGAAGTCGATGCGGTGATGGCGATGCGCGGCGAGATCGACTGGCAAGTGCACGCAGCGGCCGACCCCCAGGTTGCGCTGGCGGAAAACGCCTACCCGAACATGGGCAAGCAACGCTGGGAGATTGGCATGGCGGTGCACGAAAGCAATCGACAGCTGGCGTACGCGGTCGAAGAGGCGCTGGAAGGGATGATTCGCGATGGTTCGGTCAAGGCGCTGTATGCCAGGTACGGCCTTCGATATGACGTGCCTGAGATGTATCAGCAGTGAACCGGCGAGCGAGCTGCCTGCTGGCCTGCTGGCTGCCCATCGCTGCCCTTGCAGCGCCCACCGACCCCGGCAAAGACCCGGTGCCGTCGGTGATGTGGGCTTTTTACCACAAGCAAATGCTCGGTGACGCGCCGTTCGTGTTCGATGACCGGGTAAAATTGCTGGCCCCGCCATTCGCCGAAGACGCCCGGCAGGTACCGCTGGAGATCGACGCGCGGGCGTTCAAGGGCGAAGTGGTGAAAATCCTCGCCTGGGCCGAGTTGAATCCGTTGCCGAAGATCGTCGATTTCCAGCCGGTGAGCGGGGTCTTGCCCTGGCTGTCGATCCGTATCCGCATCGAACAGGCGACCCCGTTGCGCGCTGCCGTGTTGACCCGCGACGGCCTGTGGCATGTCGGTTCGACGCTGATCGACGCGGCGGGTGGTGGCTGCACCGCGCCCAGTGTGGTGCGCACCCAGCCGGGGTGGGAGGAGCGCATCGGTGAAGTGCTGGGCGGTCGATACCCGCGGGGCGAATTCAGTCGCCTGCGCCTGCAGGTCGCACATCCGATGGACAATGGCATGGTCAGTGGCATCCCGGAATTCTTCATCAATCATGCCGAGTTGCGTGATGGTAATGACCAGGTCCTGGCGCGCCTTGAGCTGTTTCCCGCCGTCAGCGAAAACCCCAACCTGACGTTCGATCTCGAAGGGGCAGGGCAGACGCGCCTGTTACTGCGCGACAACAGCGGCAATGAGTTCGATGCGGCCATTCCCTGACCCCAAGGAGCGCCTGATGCGCTGGATGCTGTTGTTGTTCATTGGCATGAGCCTGCCGGCCCTGGCCGACCTCGAGTACTCGCTCAAGCCCAGGCTCATTGCCCAGGACACCTGGTTGCTGGAAGGCAGCACCGACAACTTCGCCAAGGGCAACGGCGGCAACATCGTCAACACCGCCTTCATCGTCACCGAGCGCGGCGTGGTGGTGATCGATACCGGGCCCTCGAAGCGTTATGGCGAAGCGATGCGCCAGGCGATTGCGGCGACGACCGACAAGCCGGTGATCGAAGTGCTGTTGACTCATCACCATCCCGACCATGCGCTCGGCAACCAGGCCTTTACCGACGTGCCGATTGCCGCGCTGGCGGGGACTACGCAGTTGTTGCGTCAGCAGGGTGATGCCATGGCCGAGAACATGTACCGGCTGGTGGGCGACTGGATGCGGGGCACCGAAGTCATACTGCCAACCCGGACGCTGGAGCCGGGCGTGCACAGTTTTGGGAATCACGATTTACGCGTGCTGAGCCTGGGTGGGCACACCGGCGCGGATCTGGCTATTCTCGACCAGAAAACCGGCGTGTTGTTTGCCGGGGACCTGGTGTTTTATCAACGAGCACTGACCACGCCCAACAGCCCGGGGCTGGCGGTGTGGCTGGCCGACATCGCCACGCTTGAAGGCCTGCCCTGGACGCTGATCGTGCCCGGCCATGGCCCGCTGGCAACCGACGCCAGGCCCTTCGAACAGATGCGCGACTACCTGGGGTGGCTCGACCAGCTGATGCGCGACGGCGCGGCCAATGGCAGCGACATGTCGGAGATGATCCGCAGCCCCATTCCCGAGCGATTCGCCGCAATCAACCTGAGCCGATATGAGCTGATTCGCAGCGTCAGTCATCTGTTTCCCCGCTACGAGCGGGCCCAAATGACCCGAGTGGATTCCACCCCAAACAATTGAATACCACTCACCACCTGACCTTCTACGGGAGCGAGCCCGCTCGCGATGGTCGCCAACGATAACCCTGGAAACCTGACACCCGGCGGCGGTCTCCCGTCCACCGCGAGCAGGCTCGCTCCCTCATTGGTTACGCGCTACGACCCCGTACTAAGGAACTACAAATCTCCACACTGCGGGCAATTGTTGCCAGGGCCCCGGCGACCAAGAATCTGCACCAGACCGGGAAATTTTCCCGGGTATAACAAAAAACCGCAGAGGCAGCCGTCATGACCCAACCCGCACGTCGCCAACCCTTCGTCTTGAGCCTGTTGCTCAGCGCCATGCTGCTGTCCGGCCAGGCGCTGGCGGCCGTCACCGACCAGGAAATTCTCCAGGACCCCAAGAACCCGGGGCAGATCGTCACCAACGGTCTGGGCGTGCAGGGTCAACGCTACAGCCCGCTCGATACGCTCAACGTCGACAACATCAAGGATTTGCGGCCAGTGTGGGCCTTCTCCTTCGGTGGCGAGAAACAGCGTGGCCAGCAAGCGCAGCCAATGATCAAGGACGGCGTGATGTACATGACCGGTTCCTACTCGCGGGTGTTCGCGGTGGACGCGCGCACCGGCAAGAAACTCTGGCAGTACGACGCACGCCTGCCCGACGATATCCGGCCCTGCTGCGACGTGATCAACCGCGGCGTCGCGCTGTATGGCGACCTGGTGTTCTTTGGCACCCTGGACGCCAAGCTGGTGGCGCTGAACAAGGACACCGGCAAAGTGGTCTGGAGCAAGAAGGTCGCCGATCACAAGGAAGGCTACTCGATCAGCGCCGCGCCCATGGTCATCAACGGCAAACTGATCACCGGAGTGGCCGGTGGCGAATTCGGCGTGGTCGGCAAGATCGAAGCCTACGACCCGAAGAACGGTGATTTGCTGTGGACTCGCCCTACGGTCGAAGGTCATATGGGTTACGTCTACAAGGATGGCAAGCCCGTAGAAAACGGCATTTCCGGCGGCGAGGCGGGCAAAACCTGGCCGGGCGACCTGTGGAAGACCGGTGGCGCAGCGCCGTGGCTGGGTGGCTACTACGACCCGGAAACCAACCTGCTGCTGTTCGGTACAGGTAACCCGGCACCGTGGAACTCGCACCTGCGTCCTGGCGACAACCTGTACTCGTCCTCGCGCCTGGCGCTCAACCCGGACGACGGCACCATCAAATGGCATTTCCAGAGCACGCCCCACGATGGCTGGGACTACGATGGCGTGAACGAGCTGATCTCGTTCAACTACACCGAGGGCGGCAAGGAAATCAAGGCTGCCGCCACCGCTGACCGCAACGGTTTCTTTTACGTGCTGGACCGCACCAACGGCAAATTCATCCGCGGTTTCCCGTTCGTGGACAAGATCACCTGGGCGACCGGGCTGGATAAGGACGGTCGGCCGATCTACAACGAAGCCAGCCGACCGGGTGCACCGGGCACCGAAGCCAAAGGCAGTTCGGTGTTCGTCGCCCCGGCGTTCCTCGGCGCGAAAAACTGGATGCCGATGGCCTACAGCAAGGACACCGGCCTGTTCTACGTGCCGTCCAACGAGTGGGGCATGGACATCTGGAACGAAGGCATTGCCTACAAAAAAGGCGCGGCCTTCCTCGGTGCCGGTTTCACCATCAAGCCACTGAACGAAGACTACATCGGCGTGCTGCGCGCCATCGACCCGAAAACCGGCAAGGAAGTCTGGCGTCACAAGAACTTCGCGCCACTGTGGGGCGGGGTGCTGACCACCAAGGGCAATCTGGTATTCACCGGCACGCCGGAAGGGTTCCTGCAGGCATTCAATGCCAAAACCGGCGAGAAGGTCTGGGAATTCCAGACCGGCTCCGGTGTGCTCGGCTCACCTGTGACCTGGGAAATGGACGGCGAGCAGTACGTCTCGGTGCTGTCCGGCTGGGGTGGCGCGGTGCCGTTGTGGGGCGGCGAAGTGGCCAAGCGCATCAAGGACTTCAACCAGGGCGGCATGCTCTGGACTTTCAAATTGCCGAAGGACCTGGTGGCTAAGCACTAATCCAGGTTCACCACATCCCACAGAGTTTTCCACCCCATCGGGATTTGTGGGCAAACCTACTACCAAATAACGAGAGCCCCCCTGCCAACGGCGCATTCGTCTGGCACCTGGGGCTCTCTACTATCGGTTCATCGCCTGTTTGCCCGACAGGCATCGACCCAGACAGAGGCCCACCATGATCTACGCACAACCCGGAACACCCGGCGCCGTCGTTTCCTTCAAGCCGCGCTACGGCAATTTCATCGGCGGCGAGTTCGTTGACCCGGTCAATGGCGAGTACTTCACCAACACCTCGCCGGTCACCGGTGAAGTGATCGCCGAATTTCCGCGCTCCAGCGCCGCCGATATCGACAAGGCCCTCGACGCGGCCCACGCTGCGGCGGATGCCTGGGGCAAGACCTCGGCGCAGGACCGTTCGCTGGTCCTGCTGAAAATCGCCGACCGCATCGAGCAGAATCTGGAAATCCTCGCGGTTACCGAAACCTGGGACAACGGCAAGGCCGTGCGTGAAACCCTCAATGCCGACGTACCGCTGGCCGCCGACCACTTTCGCTATTTCGCCGGGTGCATCCGTGCCCAGGAAGGCGGCGCCGCCGAGATCAACGAACTGACCACCGCTTATCATTTCCACGAGCCTTTGGGCGTGGTCGGACAGATCATCCCGTGGAATTTTCCATTGCTGATGGCCGCCTGGAAACTCGCCCCGGCCCTGGCTGCCGGCAACTGCGTGGTGCTCAAGCCCGCCGAGCAAACGCCACTGTCGATCATGGTGTTTGCCGAACTGATCGCCGATCTGCTGCCAGCGGGTGTGCTGAACATCGTCCAGGGTTTCGGCCGCGAAGCCGGTGAGGCCCTGGCCACCAGCAAGCGCATCGCCAAGATCGCGTTTACCGGGTCCACTCCGGTGGGCGCACACATCATGCATTGCGCCGCCGAGAACATCATTCCAAGCACCGTGGAACTGGGCGGCAAGTCGCCGAACATTTTCTTCGAAGACATCATGAACGCCGAGCCGCAGTTCATCGAAAAAGCCGCCGAGGGCCTGGTGCTGGCGTTCTTCAACCAGGGCGAAGTCTGCACCTGCCCGTCCCGGGCACTCGTCCAGGAGTCGATCTACGAGCCGTTCATGGCCGAGGTGATGAAGAAGATCGTCAAGATCAAGCGCGGCAATCCGCTGGACACCGAGACCATGGTCGGCGCCCAGGCGTCCGAGCAGCAGTACGACAAGATTCTCTCGTACCTCAAAATTGCCCAGGAGGAGGGCGCGCAGCTGCTCACCGGCGGCGCCGCCGAGCGCCTTGAAGGCGACTTGTCGACGGGTTACTACATCCAGCCGACCCTGCTCAAGGGCCACAACAAGATGCGGGTGTTCCAGGAAGAAATTTTCGGTCCGGTGGTGGGTATCACCACCTTCAAGGACGAAGCCGAAGCCCTGGCGATCGCCAACGACAGCGAATTCGGCCTCGGTGCCGGCCTGTGGACCCGCGACATCAACCGTGCCTACCGCATGGGCCGGGCGATCAAGGCCGGCCGCGTGTGGACCAACTGCTACCACCTGTACCCGGCGCATGCCGCGTTCGGCGGTTACAAGAAGTCCGGTGTGGGCCGCGAAAATCACAAGATGATGCTCGACCACTACCAGCAGACCAAGAACCTGCTGGTGAGCTACGACATCAATCCGCTGGGGTTCTTCTAACCCCCCGCGCCTACCTGTAGGAGCGAGCTTGCTCGCGATGGTCGCCAAGGACAACGCCGGGAAAATGATACCCAGCGTTGTTCTTGCGTCAATCGCGAGCAAGCTCGCTCCTACAGGTTTTGTGTAATCCAGCCGCCGCGCAACACCCCCTACCAACGCACCCCGCCACCTCCTTCGAAAGTAGCATTCGGTCACCTCCCGCCCCGTGCATTAATGGCTTTACCGGAATTGCCCGGCACAAGAAGAGGATTGACCCATGTGGCATAAACCCGCGTTTACCGATCTGCGCATTGGCTTCGAAGTGACGATGTATTTCGCCAACCGTTGATTGTTCACCCGGCCAGCCGTCGTGTTGGCCGGGCCTGCCTTCTGGAGCATTGTTCATGCACATCCGCGTTCTTGGTTCGGCTGCCGGCGGCGGTTTTCCGCAGTGGAACTGCAACTGCCGGCAATGCGCCGGCGTGCGCAACGGTACCCTGCGGGCGCAGCGGCGAACGCAGTCCTCGATTGCCCTGAGCGACAACGGGGTGGACTGGGTGCTGTGCAATGCTTCACCGGATATCCGCGCGCAGCTGGAAAGCGTCGCGCCGCTGCAACCGGCTCGACAACTGCGCGACACGGCGATTACCGCCGTGGTGCTGATGGACAGCCAGATCGACCACTGCACCGGCCTGTTGAGCCTGCGCGAAGGCTGCCCGCATACCGTGTATTGCACCGGCCGGGTCCACGAAGACCTGAGCAGCGGCTTCCCGCTGTTCGGCATGCTCGAGCACTGGAACGGCGGCCTGCAGTGGCAACCGCTTGGTCTGGACCGCGAACCCTTTCAGATCCCGGCCTGCAAACACCTGCGGCTGCGGGCGATCCCACTGGTGAGTAACGCACCACCGTACTCGCCCAACCGCGGCAATCCGCAGCCCGGCGACACCATCGGCCTGTTTATCGAAGACCTGCAAAGCGGCGCATCGCTGTTCTACGCCCCGGGGCTCGGGCAGGTCGACGCTGAGGTGCTGGGCTGGATGCAACGCGCCGATTGCCTGTTGCTCGACGGCACGTTGTGGCGCGACGACGAAATGCGCGTGTGCGAAGTCGGCCAGAACCTGGGCAGCGACATGGGCCACCTGGCCCAGAGCGGGCCTGGCGGCATGCTGGAAGTGCTGGAAGGCTTTCCCCGCCAGCGCAAGGTGCTGATCCATATCAACAATACCAACCCGATCCTCGATGAGGACTCGGCGGAACGGGCGTTGCTGGAGCGGCGGGGGATTGAGGTGGCTTTTGATGGCATGGACATTGTGCTGTAGCCAATGGCCCCATCGCGGGCAAGCCAGATACCACAGTGGATTTGCGGCACACACCTCTCCCTGTGGGAGCGGGCTTGCCCGCGAAGAGGCCAAGCCAGATACCACACAGCTCCCAGGATGATCCCAATGACCGACACCCCAATGACCCCCACTGAATTCACCGCCGCCCTGCAAGCCAAAGGCGCCTACTACCACATCCACCACCCCTTCCACCAAGCCATGTACGCCGGTCGTGCTACCCGCGAACAGATCCAGGGCTGGGTCGCCAATCGGTTTTATTACCAGGTGAACATCCCCCTGAAGGACGCTGCGATCCTCGCCAACTGCCCCGATCGCGAAGTGCGGCGTGAATGGCTGCAACGCATCCTCGACCACGACGGCGTGCCTGGCAGCGAAGGCGGCATCGAAGCCTGGCTGCGTCTGGGTGAAGCCGTGGGGCTCGATCGCGAACAGATTCTCTCCCAGGAACTGGTGTTGCCCGGCGTACGTTTTGCCGTGGACGCCTACGTCAATTTTGCCCGGCGCGCCTGCTGGCAGGAAGCAGCCAGCAGCTCCCTGACCGAGCTGTTCGCGCCGCAGATCCACCAATCACGTCTCGACGCCTGGCCGAGCCATTACCCATGGATCGACAGCGCCGGCTACGACTACTTTCGCACCCGCCTGGGCCAGGCGCGTCGGGATGTCGAGCACGGCCTGCGCATTACCCTGGCGCACTACCTCACCCTGGAGGGGCAGCAACGCATGCTGGAAATCCTGCAATTCAAGCTTGATGTATTGTGGAGCATGCTCGACGCCATGAGCATGGCCTATGAACTGCAGCGCCCGCCTTACCATAGCGTGACCACGCAGAACGTCTGGCACCGGGGGATTGACCTGTGAACGGGAGCAAACCGCAACCCGGTCCACCGCTGTGGCTGCTGGCGGAGCTGACCTATCGTTGTCCACTGCAGTGCCCCTATTGCTCCAACCCGCTGGATTTTGCCCGGCAGGGTGCGGAGCTGAGCACCGAGGAATGGATTCGCGTATTCCGCGAAGCGCGGGAGATGGGCGCGGCGCAGCTCGGCTTTTCAGGAGGCGAGCCGCTGGTGAGGCAAGACCTGGCCGAGTTGATCAAAGCCGCGAGGGACATGGGTTACTACACCAACCTGATCACCTCCGGCATCGGCCTGACCGAGCAGAAGGTGCGCGACTTCAAGGTTGCCGGGCTGGACCATATCCAGATCAGTTTTCAAGCGGCCGACGAGGCGGTCAACAACATGCTCGCCGGTTCGCGCAAGGCCTTTGCGCAGAAGCTGGCCATGGCCCGGGCGGTAAAGGCCCAGGGTTATCCGATGGTGCTGAATTTTGTCACCCATCGGCACAACATCGACCAGATCGACCGCATCATCGAGCTGTGCCTGGAGCTGGAAGCGGATTTCGTCGAGTTGGCGACCTGCCAGTTCTACGGCTGGGCCGAGCTCAACCGGGTCGGGCTGTTGCCCACCCGTGAGCAGTTGCAGCGCGCCGAGCGCATTACCAACCAGTACCGCGCGCGTCTCGAGGCCGAAGGTCATCCCTGCAAGCTGATCTTCGTCACGCCGGATTACTATGAAGAACGCCCCAAGACCTGCATGAACGGCTGGGCCAACCTGTTTCTCGACATCACCCCGGACGGCACCGCACTGCCATGCCACAGTGCCAGGCAGCTCCCGGTGGTCTTCCCCAATGTGCGCGAGCACAGCATCGAGCACATCTGGACCGACTCGTTCGGCTTCAACCGTTTTCGTGGCGACGACTGGATGAAGGAGCCTTGCCGCTCCTGCGATGAAAAGCACAAGGACCTGGGCGGGTGTCGGTGCCAGGCGTTCATGCTGACCGGCGATGCCGAGAATGCCGACCCGGTGTGCAGCAAATCGGCGCACCACGGCGTTATCCTCAAGGCCCGGGACGAGGCCGATGCGCCCGGCCTGGGCATGGAGCACCTGACGCTGCGCAACGAAAAGGCCTCACGCCTGATCTACCGCGGATAACATCCATGCACACGCCCCCGGAGGAGCCGGCTTGCCGACGATGGCGTGCGCACAATCTACGCAAGGCTTCAGGGCCTCATCGCCGGCAAGCCGGCTCCCGCAAGGAATCTGTTGTCATTTCAGCCTTTAGCTACCCATTGGTCTGATTGCATTCACCGCCGGATGGGGTAGTGTGGCTTTACCTTCCAAAACAATAAAAACACAGGCTTTCCAATGAGCCAAAGTCTCAGCCAGCTGCGTAAATTCGTTTCACCTGAAATCATCTTCGGTGCCGGTTGCCGGCATAACGTCGGCAACTATGCCAAGACCTTCGGTGCGCGCAAGGTCCTGGTGGTCAGTGACCCCGGGGTGATTGCCGCCGGGTGGGTGGCCGATGTCGAGGCCAGCCTGCAGGCCCAGGGCATCGACTACTTTCTCTACAGCGACGTGTCGCCCAATCCCCGGGTCGAAGAAGTCATGCTCGGTGCCGAGCTGTACCGGGAAAACCACTGCGATGTGATCGTCGCCGTGGGCGGCGGCAGCCCGATGGATTGCGGCAAGGGCATCGGCATCGTCGTCGCCCATGGCCGCAACATCCTCGAGTTCGAAGGGGTGGACACCATTCGCGTGCCGAGCCCGCCGCTGATCCTGATTCCCACGACCGCCGGCACCTCGGCGGATGTTTCGCAATTCGTGATCATCTCCAACCAGCAGGAGCGCATGAAGTTCTCCATCGTCAGCAAGGCGGTGGTGCCGGACGTGTCGCTGATCGACCCGGAAACCACCTTGAGCATGGACCCGTTCCTGTCGGCCTGCACTGGCATCGATGCCCTGGTGCACGCGATCGAGGCTTTCGTGTCGACCGGGCACGGGCCCTTGACCGATCCCCATGCGCTGGAAGCCATGCGCCTGATCAACGGCAACCTGGTGCAGATGATCGCCAACCCCACGGACATTGCCCTGCGCGAGAAAATCATGCTCGGCAGCATGCAGGCCGGGCTGGCGTTTTCCAACGCGATCCTCGGTGCGGTGCATGCGATGTCCCACAGCCTGGGCGGTTTCCTCGACCTGCCCCATGGCCTGTGCAATGCGGTGCTGGTGGAACACGTGGTGGCGTTCAACTACAACTCGGCGCCGGAGCGTTTCAAGGTCATCGCCGAGACCTTTGGCATCGACTGCCGTGGCCTCAATCACCGGCAGATCTGCGGGCGTCTGGTGGAGCATCTGATCGCGCTCAAACACGCCATCGGCTTCCACGAAACCCTCGGCTTGCACGGCGTGCGCACTGCCGATATTCCGTTCCTCTCGCAGCACGCCATGGACGACCCGTGCATCCTCACCAACCCTCGCGAGTCCAGTCAGCGTGATGTCGAGGTCGTCTATGGCGAAGCCCTCTGACGAGCAGCAACGGGCGCTGGCCGGGCTGCTGGGACTAGGCAGCCACTCGGCGCGCAAGAGCCACTACCCGGAGCTGGCCGCGCGCCTGGAAGAGCTGGAAGCCGAACGCAATCGCTACAAATGGCTGTTTGAAAATGCCGTGCACGGGATCTTCCAGGCCAGCCTGCTCGAAGGCATGCGTGCGGCCAATCCGGCGCTGGCGCGGATGCTCGGCTACCAGGATCCCCAGGACGTGTTGTTCTCCCTGGCGGACCTGGCGAGCAACCTGTTCGTCGGCGGCGCGCAGGAGCTGGCCAATATTGGCGAGATCCTCAGGCACCAGGGCAGCCTGCACGGCTACGAAACCCAATTGCGGCGCAAGGACGGCAGCAGCCTCGACGTGTTGATGAACCTGTTGCTCAAGCCTGATCAGGAAGGCCTGGTGGAAGGTTTTGTGGCCGACATCACCGAGCGCAAACTGGCCCAGAAGCGCCTGCAACAGCTCAACGACGAACTGGAACAGCGGGTCAACGCGCGCACCGACGAACTGCTCGAGGCCCGGGACGCCGCCGAGGCCGCCAATCGCAGCAAGGACAAGTACCTCGCCGCCGCCAGCCATGACCTGCTGCAACCGCTCAACGCCGCGCGCCTGCTGATCTCGACCTTGCGCGAGCGCAAGTTGCCCGACATCGAGCAGGTCCTGGTGGAGCGTACCCATCAGGCACTGGAAGGCGCCGAAGACCTGCTCACGGACCTGCTGGACATTTCACGGCTCGACCAGGCCGCCGTCAAACCGGACGTATCGCTGTATCGCCTCGACGAGTTGCTTGGCCCCCTGGTATCCGAGTTCCAGTCCGTGGCCGAGGCCGACGGCCTGCACCTGCGCGTGCACATGGGCGACTACGCGATCCGCACCGACTTGCGCCTGATGACGCGCATCCTGCGCAATTTTCTCAGCAATGCCTGCCGTTACACCGACCAGGGCAGCATCCTGCTGGCGGCCCGGCCCCGGGGCGAGATGCTGCGCCTGGAGGTGTGGGACACCGGGCGCGGGATTGCCCCGGACCGCCTGGATTCGATTTTCCTCGAGTTCAACCAGCTGGATGTCGGCCGCGCTGCCGATCGCAAGGGCGTCGGGTTGGGGCTGGCGATTGTCGAGCGCATCGCCAAGATTCTCGAGTACCGCGTGCAGGTTCATTCGCTGCCGGGGCGTGGTTCCAGATTCAGCATCGAGGTGCCCATGTCCCGGGAAGTGCCGCTGCCGATCAGCCTCGCGGCGCCGCAGCCGGGCACCGGTAATCCGTTGCCGGGGCGTCGTTTGCTGGTGCTGGACAATGAAGTCAGCATCCTTGACAGCATGCGGGCGCTGCTCGGGCAGTGGGGCTGCGAGGTGGTGACGGCCACCGACCAGGCCTCGGCGTTGAGCGCACTGGCCGGGCGGGCGCCGGAGTTGATCCTGGCCGACTATCACCTGGATCACGGGGTGGTGGGCTGTGAAGTGGTCAGGCGCTTGCGCGAGCATTTTGCCCAACCGATTCCTGCCGTCATCATCACCGCCGATCGCACCGATCAATGCCGTCGCTCATTGCGACGCCTGGATGCACCGCTGCTGAACAAACCGGTGAAGCCTGGCAAGTTGCGCGCGGTGCTCAGTCAGTTGCTGGGGTAGGGCAGCGCGCGATACTGCAGGCTGAAACCCAGCTCGGCAGACTGACCTTGTGCCAGCAGGCGCAAGCCCGGCCGCCCGGGCAGGTGATGGGCATTGACCGGGTGGCTTACCGGTTCGATACAGAAGAATCCCAAGCCAACCGGGCAATACAGCAGGTAATAATCGCTGCCGCTGGCCTCGCACTGCAGTTCGTAGCCCAGATCCGGTTGCTGGATCAGGCAGTGGCCGTCCCATTGGCAGAAACCGTTGTCGACCAGGGTATCCGGCAGCGCTTGCAGTTGCTGAAAATCCCATGGGTCGGGGATCGAATCGATTCGGGTAGGCAGTCTGGACGCGTCGCACATCCAGACCTGTCGGGCAGTTGCCTGCAGACGGGTGCCGGCGGTGCGCGGCAGATAGGGATGCAGTCCCAGCCCATGCCACGCGGCACGCTCGGCCAGGTGCGTAACCTGCACCTCGATACTCAGGCGGCCCTCGCTCAAGTGAAAGCGTTGCCGGGCGCGATAGGCAAAGGGGATGCTGCAGTCCAGCTGCAGCACCACTTCATCCTGCGTGTGGGAAACGACCTGCCATGGCTGTTGCCAGGCACTGCCGTGGATGGGTAGCGGGTCGGTGAGGCTGTTGTGCGCCAGGGCAAGCCAGCCATCGGGGCAGTCGAAACCGCCTTCGGCGATCCGGTTGGACCAGGGCACCAGCGGGAAGCAGCCGAGCTTGCCCGGCAGGCCGGTGTTCAATGCCTGCGCATCGTTGTGCCGCAGCAATGGCTGGCCGGTACTGCGTACGGTCCAGTTGACGATGCTGCCGCCGAGTTCGGGGGCGAGGGTCAGGTGGGTGAGTTCGTCTTCGAGTTCGAGCAGTGTTGGCGCCATAGCCGTTAACCTGTCTGAAAAACACCGAGATCCCGTAGGAGCTGCCGAGTGCAACGAGGCTGCGATCTTTTGATCTGGGCTGTAAAAAGCAAAAATCAAAAGATCGCAGCCTCGTTGCACTCGACAGCTCCTACGTCAGCTCCTACGGCAGCTCCTGCAGGGGCTGCATTTGCCTTTTACAACACCAGATGCGGCAACCACAGCGACAGTGCAGGAACGTAAGTCACTGCCATCAGCACCAGGAACAGCACGGCATAGAAAGGCAGCAGTGCAATCACGGTTTTTTCGATTGTGACTTTACCCACGGCAGACCCCACAAACAGTACCGCGCCTACGGGCGGCGTGATCAATCCTATGCCCAGGTTCACCAGCATGATCATGCCAAAGTGCACCGGGTCGACGCCTATGCCGAGAATCACCGGCAGCAGGATGGGGGTCAGGATCAGGATCAAGGGCGCCATGTCCATCACCGCGCCGAGCATCAGCAGCATGACGTTGATGCACATCAGGATCACGTAGCGGTTGTCTGACAGGGTCAGGAACATGGTGGTGATCTTTGCCGGAATCTGCATCAGCGTCATGATGTAGCCGAAGCTGGCGGCGAAACCGATCAGGATCATCACGATGGAAATGGTCCGGACCGTGCGGTGCATCAGTTTCGGCAGCTCACTCCATTTGTAGTCGCGGTAGATGAACATGGTCACGAAAAACGCCCAGAGCACGGCGATGGCTGCGGACTCCGTGGCGGTGAAAATACCCGAGAGAATGCCGCCGAGAATGATGACCATCGCCATCAGGCCCCACATCGCTTCGCCGCATATTTTCAGCGCCTGCTTGAGAGGAATGACCTCGCCCTTGGGGTAGTTGCGTTTTTTCGCGAAGATCAGGCAGAGCACCATCAGGCAGGCGCTCATCAACAGCCCCGGTACGATGCCCGCCATGAACAGCGAAGCAATCGACACCGTGCCGCCGGCAGCCAGCGAGTAAATCACCGAGTTGTGGCTGGGAGGCGTCAACAGGGCCTGGACCGACCCGCTGATGGTCACGGCCGTGGCGAATTCCCGTGGATAACCCTTGCGCTCCATTTCCGGAATCAGTACCGAGCCCACTGACGCGGTATCCGCCACCGAGGAGCCGGAAATCGCCCCGAAGAATGTCGAGGCCATGATGTTGACCAGCGACAGGCCGCCGCGCACGAAGCCCACCAGCACCCCGGCAAAGGCGACCAACCGGCGGGACATGCCACCTTCGGCCATGATCGCGCCCGCGAGCACGAAGAACGGAATCGCCAGCAGGGAGAATTTGTTCACACCACCGGCGACTTGAATCATCAGCGCCTGAAACGGTATGTCGATCCACCATGCGCCGATCAGCGCAGAGAGCCCCAAGGCATAGGCGACCGGCATGCCGATCATGATCAGAGCGAGAAAACTGCCCAGCAGAATCAGAGCGTCCATTTATACGGCACCTTCGCTTTCTTCAACCAGGTCGAAACGCACGACCCGACGGTTGCTCTGGTCACCGAGCAGGAGTTTTTCCAGGACAAAAATCAGCGTGAGCAAACCGCCCACGGGGATCGGCATATAGGTAATGCCCACGCGCAGCGTCGGCAGGGCGCTCATGAACTGGTTCCAGGTGGACATGCACAGTTTGGTACCCCAGACGGTCATGAACAGGCAGACCGTGGCCATCAGCAGTTGCGAGAAGATCCCCACGACTCTGCGTACTTCGGGCGTCATCCGGTCGGTCACCATGGCCACCGCCATGTGCGCACCGGCGCGATAACTGGCCGCCGCGCCGATGAATGTGAAGACCATCATCAGCAAAATGGCGGTGGGCTCCGGCCAACTGGAGCCGGTGCCGAGGACATAACGAGCGAAAACGCCCCAGGGAATGATCAGGGCAATGGCCAGCACCGACAGCCCGGCGACCCAGATGCAGGTCATGTAAATCTTGTCATTGATGCGCAGCAGTAGATTCTTCATCGGGTTTCACCGTAACCGGGCGCGCGCCGGGGTACACAGACGTCAGCGGCGCCGGCCTTTCCTGAGTGCCTGGGAGGGGTTATTGGACCGCTTCGATACGCTTGATCAGATCGGCATAGGGCGCGCCGTATTTTTCGCGGATCGACGCGGTGGCCTCGTAGAAAGGTTTTTTGTCGACGGTGATGAACTCGACGCCGGCCGCCTTGAGTTTTTCCTCACTGCTGGCGGACTTCGCGTCCCACAGGGTGCGCTCCTGGGCCTGGGCGGCCTTGGCGGTTTTCTTCACCAGGACTTGCTGGTCGGGGGTGAGCTTGTCCCAGGTGATTTTCGACATCACGATGGGTTCCGGCAGGATCAGGTGGCCGGTGAGGCTGTAGAACTTGGCATTCTGGTAGTGGTTGTGTTCGAGCAGGGTGGGCGGGTTGTTCTCCGCGCCGTCGATCACCCCGGTCTGCAGGGCGCTGAAGATCTCCCCGGTGTCCATCGCGATGCCGTTGCCGCCCATGGCGTTGATGGTGTCGATGAACATCGGGTTGCCTTGTACGCGGATCTTCATGCCCTTGAGGTCTTCAAGGCTGCGCACCGGTTTTTTGGTGTAGATGTTGCGCGTGCCGCCGTCCATCCAGGCCAGGGCGACCAGGCCGAATTCGGAATCGGTGATCTTGGCGAGGATTTCGTCGCCCACCTCACCGTCGATGACCTTGCGCATGTGCGCCTGGTCGCGGAACACGAACGGCATGTTGAACACGTTCACGTCCGGAACCACCGGACCGACGATGCCAAGGCTGACCCGGGCCATCTGGATTGCGCCGACCTGGGCCTGTTCGACCACTTCCTTTTCCGAGCCGAGTACGCCGCCGGCAAACATCTTGAAAGTCAGCTTGCCGTCACTGTCGGCCACCAGGGTTTTACCCAGCTGCTCTTCGGCCACCACGGTGGGGTAACCGGCCGGATGGATATCGGCGAATTTGATTTCCAGTGCCTGGGCGGCACTGCTGAGGGTGAAGGCCAGGGGGAGTGCAGCGGCGAGCAAGGTGCGTTTGAAGTCCATGGGGCAATTCTCCAGTCTTGTTGTTTTTTTTATTCAAGGCACAGCAGATTCAGCAAGGGCGTTTACAGCAAGTGATTGAACAGCGGTTCCGGTAAACCCCGGACGCCAGGGTTGAGGGCGAACACGCCACCGGCCAGTGACTGCGGATCCTGGTCGTCACCGGGGCGGATCGACGTCACGAACAGCGTGTCGAGCCGACTGCCACCGAAGGCGCACATCGTCGGTTTTTTCACAGGTACCGCCAGCGATCGGTCGAGGCGGCCATCGGGGGTAAAGCGATGAATCAGCCCGGCGTCATTGGCGCAGATCCAGTAGCAACCCTCGGCGTCCACCGCGGCACCGTCGGGACGACCTTCGTACTGGTTCATGTCGACGAACAGTCGGCGGTTGGTTGGGATACCCGTGTCGATGTCATAGTCGAAGGCCCAGATCTGCTGGACCAGCGGGTGTGAGTCGGAGAGATACAGGGTGCGGCCATCCGGGCTGAAGCCCAGGCCATTGGGCACGATGAACCCGCCCAGCCTGGCTTCCAGTGGCCCAGTCTGCCCGGCGCTGTAACGATAAAGGCTGCCGTTGGCGGCGTTGGCGCCCATGTTCAGCACCATGCTGCCGGCCCAGAAGCGGCCCTGACGATCACAGCGCCCGTCGTTGAGGCGCATGTCTGCTCGGGCGTGGTCGACATGCGCCAGCAGCTCACTGTCCAGGCTGCCATCGCTGTGTGGTTGCAGCCGGAAGAAACCGCTTTCCATCCCGGCGACCCAGCTGCCATCGCTTTGACGAGCGATGCAAGCCAGCATCTGTGGGGTCTTCCAGGCGTGTACGTGGCCAGTATCAGCGCTCCAGCGTTGCAGGCCGCCGTTGGGAATATCCACCCAGTACAGGGCATTTTCCGCGGCGACCCACACCGGGCTTTCTCCCACTGCATTGCGGGCATCGACAATCATTTCTGCGTACATGGCCACTCATTCCCTTGGTCGTTTTTGTGGGGACTGTTGCGCGGCTCAGTCGCCGAACGGACCGGCGGCACAGAACGCCCCGCCCTGGTAGACCCGCGCCGGATCATCGGCAGCGGGCATGGGTTGGGCCTCGACCTGGTCGCGGAACACTTCGGAGCTGTCTTGCGCCACATAACCAAGGCCGGCAGCCAAGTGGTTGTCCCACCAGACTTGCTTGTTGTCGGACATGCCGTACACCACGGTATGGCCCACGTTGGGTGCATGGAGTGCGCGTTCGAGCAGCTGGGTCAGGTCACCGAAGCTCAGCCAGGTGCTCATCATCCGGCGGTTTTGCGGGACCGGGAACGAAGAGCCGATCCGGATGCTGACGGTCTCGATGCCGTAGCGATCGAAGTAGAACGTCGCCATGTCCTCGCCATAGGATTTGGACAGGCCGTAGTAGCTGTCCGGACGGCGCGGGGAGTGGGCATCGAGGATCTCGCCCTGCTGGTAGAAGCCGATGACGTGGTTGGAACTGGCGAAAATCACGCGCTTGACGCCATGCTTGCGCGCCGCTTCGTAGATGTGAAATACGCCGCAGATATTGGCGCCGAGGATCTCTTCGAACGGACGCTCAACCGACACCCCGCCGAAGTGCAGGATGGCGTCCACGCCTTCGACCAGCTTATCCACGGCCTGCTTGTCCGCGAGGTCACAGATGACGACCTCTTCGCGATCATTCACCGCCGGGCTGATATCGGCGATATCCGAAAGACGAATGACGTTGGCATAGGGCCGCATGCTTTCGCGCAGCACTTTGCCAAGGCCGCCCGCAGCGCCGGTGAGCAGCAGGCGATTGAATGGAGCTGTAGGGTGAGTAGTCATGGAAGTCCCTGGACAAACAGTCATTATTGATTTTGTTGTAGGTTGTCGTACGACGCAGCGAAGTATCGGTAGAGTTTTCCGCTCTTGTCAACGCGACTTAGGTTGAAAGTCGATGCAAGGTATTCAAACCGCTTCGCTGCCGGGCGGATTACAACAACGAAAGCGGGTAGCTGATGAAAATCCGGTTTTCGTCAAATTCGTTGGTGCTGAAATCCTTGCGAATCGACGCATTGCGCCACTTCACGTTGAGATTTTTCAGCGCGCCGCTTTGCACGGTGTAGGCCAGTTCCGACTCGCGGCCCCATTCCTTGCCGTCGGTGATGGCACCGGTGTGCACGTTATCGCCGCTGATGTAGCGGTTCATCATGGTCAGGCCAGGAATGCCCAGGGCGACGAAGTTGTAGTCATGACGCAGCTGCCAGGATTTTTCCTTGGCGTTGTCGTAGCTGGAGTTGTAGCTGTCGTTGGCCAGGGTGCCGCCGCTGGTGCCGTTGACACGCATCCAGGCGCTGTCGCCCGTCAGCTTCTGCAGGCCGACGTAGAAGGTGTTGCCGCCATACCTGGCCGAGAGCAGCGCAAAGGTGGTCTTGTTTTCCATGTCGCCGGCCAGGGCGCTGCCATCTTCCTTGCCGTTGAAAAAGCCCAGGTTGGCACCCAGGGTCCAGTCGCCCAACGGTTGGCTGTGACTGAGGTTGAAGTACTGCTGCTGGTAGATGTCGCTGAGCTCTGAGTACCAGACGCCGACCAGGGTGCGCTTGTCGTTGAAGGTATATTCACCCCCTGCGAAGTTGAAGCGGTCCGAGGTGAACGCCGCCCGGCCATTCATGGACATGTCTTCCATGCTGGCATCATTGCGCGGGCTGTTCTGGCGGAACTGGCCGCCGTAGAGCGTCAAACCGCTGATCTCGGTGGAGGTGACCTGGCCACCGCGGAAGGTCTGCGGCAGTGAGCGGCCATCGTCCGAGCGCAGCACGGGCAATACCGGCATCCATTCGCCGACCTTGAGTTCGGTCTTGGAGATCTTGCCCTTGACCGCTACGCCCATGCGCCCGAAATTGTCGGCAGGGCGCCCGTCATCGTGAATCGGCAGCAACTGCGTACCACCCGTGCCTTTGCCTCCGTCGAGCTTTTGCGAGTACATGCCGAGCACATCCACACCAAAGCCGACCGGGCCTTGGGTAAATCCGGACTTGGCGTCGAGGATGAAGCTCTGCGTCCACTCTTCAGCCTTGCCCTGGGGATAGGCCGGGTTGGTGTAGTTGCGGTTGAAGTAGGCATTGCGCAGGTTCAGCGTCGCCTTGCTGTCATCGACAAATCCTTCTGCCTGGCTGGCGAGGGGCAGGGCCAGAACGATCCCGCCGAGGCTGAGCAGGCTGAGGGTATGACGGCGGGCAAAAGTCGGGCGGGGGGTGCAGGCGAAGGAATGGCGGACGAGTTGACTCACAGTGACGCTCCCTTTTGTATTTTTGTTTTTATAGTTGTTATACGTCGTCGTACAACATAGGGGTGATTATTTGCGAGGTGTTAGCGGGTTGTCAATCGGAAGTTATACGATGACTTCATGCTTGAGGGCGCCGTGACCTCTGAGGGCCGGGAGGGCGATAGACCGACGGGATATGGGTGTTGGCTAACAAGGTTTTACGGCAAACTGGCACCACCTCCGACACAAGGCCACTGAATGGATCATTACGCCCCGCGCAACTGGCAGCCCCATGAGCGGCCCAGCTTGCCCGGTTCGCCTTCCACGCCTCTGCACTCCACGCCCAAGCGCCTGGCCTATGCGCTGGTCGGATTGCTGGTGGCGTTGACCGGGGGGTTGGGTAACTCCCTGGTGATCGCCAACCTGCCTTATCTGCAGGGCGCGCTGGGTGCGACCACCGCCGAGATGGCCTGGCTGCCGGCCGCGTACGTGATGACCAATGTGTCGATGAACCTGCTGCTGGTGAAGTTTCGCCAGCAGTTCGGCTTGCGCGCGTTCACCGAAGTGTTCCTGGTGCTCTACGCGTTGGTGACCTTCGGCCACTTGTTCGTCAATGACCTGAACTCGGCGATTGCCGTACGGGCGGCGCACGGCATGGTCGGGGCGGCGTTGAGTTCGTTGGGGCTGTACTACATGATCCAGGCGTTCCCCGCGAAGTGGCGCATGAAGGCGCTGGTGCTCGGGCTTGGGACTTCGCAGCTGGCTCTGCCCCTGGCCCGGCTGTTCTCCGAAGACTTGCTGCAGATCGCCGAATGGCGCGGCCTGTACCTGTTCGAACTGGGCATGGCGCTGTTGTCCCTGGGGTGCGTGTTCCTGCTCAAACTGCCCCCCGGGGACCGTTTCAAGACCTTCGAAAAACTCGACTTCCTGACTTTCGCCATTCTGGCCAGCGGCGTAGCACTGCTCTGCGCGGTGCTCTCGCTGGGGCGTATCGACTGGTGGCTGGAAGCACCGTGGATTGGCGTGGCGTCGGCGGGTTCCATCGCGCTGATCATGACCGGCCTTGCCATCGAGCATAACCGCAGCAACCCGATGCTGATGACTCGCTGGCTGGGCAGCGGGGTGATGATTCGCCTGGCCCTGGCGGTAGTGCTGATTCGCATGGTGGCCTCGGAGCAGTCCACCGGCGCCGTCGGCTTCATGCAAGCCCTGAACATGAGCACCCAGCAGCTGCACAGCCTGTATGTGGTGATGATGATCGGCAGTATTGCCGGGCTGGTCACCAGCGCGCTGACCATCAACCCCAAGCACCTGTTCAGCCCGTTGATCGTGTCGCTGGCGTTGATGGCTGTCGGTTCGCTGATCGACAGCCATTCGAATAACCTGACCCGGCCGGAAAATCTGTATTTCAGCCAGTTCCTGCTGGCATTCGGCAGTACATTTTTTCTCGGGCCGACCATGGTCCTGGGCACGCGCAATGTATTGACCAACCCACGCAACCTGGTGAGCTTCTCGGTGCTGTTTGGTATCTGCCAGAACCTCGGCGGCTTGATCGGTGCAGCGTTGCTGGGCACTTTTCAGATCGTTCGCGAGAAATTTCACTCCAGTAACATTGTCGAACACCTGGTGTTGACCGATCCGCTGGTGGCTGCCCGGGTCCAGAGCGGCAGCAATGCCCTGGGTTCGGTGATCGCCGATCCAGCCTTGCGCAATCTGCAGGGCATACGCAGCCTGGCGACGGCCGCTACGCGCGAGGCCAATGTGCTGGCCTATAACGACGTGTTCATGCTCATCGCAGTGATCGCTGTGCTGACGATGATCTGGATCTCCATTCGCGCCCTGTGGCTGATGAGCACTACAAAGAACGTCACTCCAACGCCTTCCGACTCCACCAGCGGTGCCACACCTTCATGACCGAACCGACCACGACGACCACCAACGCCATTGCCGCCACCCCCGAGGGCGTCGCGCCACCGTCCACACCCGCCACCGAGCCGCGCTCGCTACGGGTTCGGGTGCTTTCATCGATGGGCTTTGCGGCGATCGCCCTGGTGGGTGTGCTGATCGTGTTGTACGCCTGGCAGTTGCCACCGTTCAGCAGCGCGATCGAGACCACGGAAAATGCACTGGTGCGCGGCCAGGTGACCATCATCGGTCCGCAGCTCAGCGGCTATGTTTATGAAGTGCCGGTGTCGGACTTCCAGTTCGTGAAGACCGGCGACTTGCTGGTGCGCCTGGATGACCGGATCTACCAGCAGCGCCTGGACCAGGCCCTGGCACAACTGGCGGTGCAAAAAGCCGGCCTGGCTAACGTAGTGCAGCAACGCAACAGCGCCGAGGCCACCATCAAGCTGCGCCAGGCAGCAGTCGCCGACAGCCAGGCGCAGGCGCGCAAAAGTGCCGCCGACCTGCGCCGTAATAACGAGTTGGTTCGCGATGGTTCGGTGTCCAGGCGCGAGCTGGATGTGAGCCTGGCGGCGAACGCGCAGTCGATTGCCGCGGTCGCCCAGGCCCAGGCCAATCTGGAGATCGCCCGCCAGGATCTGCAGTCAGTGATCGTCAATCGAGGCTCACTGGAAGCGGCAGTGGCGAGCGCGGATGCCGCGGTGCAACTGGCGCGCATCGACCTTTCCAATACCCGAATCGTTGCGCCCCGGGACGGCCAGCTGGGGCAGATCGGTGTACGTCTGGGGGCCTATGTCAACTCCGGCGCGCAGCTGATGGCCCTGGTACCGCATCAGCTGTGGGTGATTGCCAACATGAAGGAAACCCAGATGAACAACGTGCGGGTCGGCCAGCCGGTGACGTTCACGGTGGATGCACTGGACCACCGCACGTTCAAGGGCCGGGTGCAGCGGATTTCACCCGGTACCGGTTCCGAATTTGCGCTGCTGCAAGCCGACAACGCCACCGGCAACTTCGTCAAGATCGCCCAGCGGGTGCCGGTGCGGATTACCGTGGACGAAGATCAGGCCGAGAGCGAGCGGCTGCGGCCGGGGATGTCGGTGGTGGTGAGCATTGATACGGCGGCTTCAGGCGATGCCGCAGCCCCATAACATCGCAGTGGCGGGCAAGCTGACACAGATATCTCGTTCAGGCGGCCACCATCGGCGGCATGGTGCCCAGCAACGACACTGCCGCCACCGCGCCAATCCCTAATAGCCACTCCATGATCACGCTGGTTTTCAGCGCCCCCATGCGCTGGTCGCAATCATTGACCCGCAGCCGATTGAACAACGCCAGGCCCAGCATCGCCGCCACCAACCCGACCTTGATCAACAGAATCAAGGCAAATCCCGACCACAATGGCGTCGGCCACAGCTGGCCCGTCAGTACTCGCACGTTGATCAGCCCCGTCAACACCAATCCTGCCACCAGCGCGTAACCCACACCACTGAACCGCTGGAGAATGACGCCGATCGGGTGGACTGATGCCTGGCGCAAGATCATCACCAGCAGCATCAAGCCGCCCAGCCAGATGCCAACGCACACCAGGTGCACGATCTGATTGAGGATCAGCAGTTGGCCGCTCAAGCCATCGAGCATCGCGCCATGGCCCACGGGTGCAAGCGTCGCCAGCAACAAGCCACCCAATACCAGGCGCGGCAACAGGGAGGCCTGCCAGCGTGTGAACAGCAACGTCAGCACCAGCCCGTTGAGTAACAGATGCCAGCGCCATACCTGGCCGAAAAACGTGTTGCCCATGACCAGTTGCAGGGTCGGCAGATCAATGGCGGCGGCCCAGTCCCCGGCCATGCTGGCAGTGATCAACAGCAACCAGCAGACGCCGCTCACCAACGCCACCGCTGCCAGCCATCGGCTCACCCGCGCCAGCGGCTGATCCAGCGTGGTAATGCCACGCCCCAGAAGCAGGGGCCTGAACACCCAGGCCCCGACCAGCATCAGCACCACGGTGAAATGCAGAAAGCGGCACAGCACCATCGCGCTCGTCATGAATTACTGACCGACCTTGAAGCTGTAGGCGCCTTCACTTTTGTGGGTATCGACGGACACTGCGTGCCATTCGACCTTGTATGCACCTGCAGTCAAAGGCGCTTGCGGCGTCACCACCAGGGTTTTCTTGTCACTGCCTTCGGTGGTCAGGCTTTTAACCGGTACGTTGTTGCCGTCCTTGCTGAGGGTCACCTTGGTGAAGGTCGCTTCCACCCCTTCGGAAAATACCAGGCGCAGCTCGGCCGGTGCGCTGACCGTGCTGTCGGCGGCCGGGCTCTGGCTTTTCAGGTGGGCATGGGCGAATACCGACGAGGCGGCGAACAGCGAGCCGAGGAGGGTGACGGTGGTCAGGCTTTTCTTGAGCGTCATCATGGACTACCTCTGGGACAGGTTTGAAGAGAGGTGCAGTTTACCTTCCAGGGCGCGCCGGGACGAAGTTTCGTTTTGCCCTGTCGCCGCGAAGTAGAGCGGATGCTAGTCTTGACCAACGCTGTCGTCAGGGAGCCCTCATGGGCAATCACAAGATCGAGATCCGTCGCAGTAACGTCGAGAAAATTCTGCTGGGGGCTGAAAAGGTCTTCGCCGAGAAAGGCTTCGGCAGTACCGCCATGGCCGACATTGCCGCCGAAGTGCAACTGCCGCGCTCCAACCTGCATTACTACTTCAGCACCAAGAGCGAACTCTACAGTGCAGTGCTGTTCGACCTGCTGGAAGTGTGGAAACAGGACGCCCTGTGCTTCGAAATGTTCGACGACCCGCGCGTGGTCCTCAGCAGCTACATCCGCGCCAAGATGCAACATTCGCGCAGCCGTCCGTACGGCTCCAAGGTCTGGGCCAACGAAATCATCCATGGCGCGCCGACGCTGGGTGAGGCACTGGACGCCAGCCTGTACGACTGGGCCAAGATGAAGGAAGCGAAAATCCGCCAGTGGGTGGAAGACAAACGCATCCTGCCGGTGGAGCCCTCCAGCCTGCTCTACATGATCTGGGCGTCGACCCAGCACTACGCCGACTTTGATCATCAGGTGAATATCCTGAATGATCACCAGCCATTGTCCGATATGCAGTTTGAGCGGGCGGTGCAGACGGTGACGAGTGTGATTTTGCGCGGGATTGGGTTGGAGCCCTAGATGTCCCATACATCAGCCGGTGTTGGACTGCTGATTGGCTGAAGAGTTGAGGATCGGTGTTGCATTTGAAAAGATCGCAGCCTCGTTGCACTCGACAGCTCCTACCAGGGTGGGGTGGCGCTGGGGCCAGAGGCCTCGTTGCATTCGACGGCTCCTACGGGGGCGGGGTGGCGCGGGGGCCGGGTAGGAGCTGTCGAGTGCAACGAGGCTGCGATCTTCTACTGTTTAAAGGTCAGACCGCGACATGGTAGGGGTTGCGCGGATCGTGGTTCCAGTCCAGGAACGGTTTGCCGCTGTCGATCGGCACCATCTCGATGCAGTCCTGCACCGGGCAGGTGATCTGGCACAAGTTGCAGCCCACGCATTCATCGTCGATCACTTGATACTTGTGCGTGCCATCGGCCTGCTTGAGGCTGGCCACCGCCTGGTGCGAGGTGTCTTCGCAGGCGATGTGGCAACGGCCGCAGCCGATGCAGGCTTCCTGGTCGATTTTGGCGATGACCTGGTAGTTGATGTCGAGGTACTTCCAGTCCGTTGTATTAGCCACCGCACGCCCGGAAAAGTCTGCGATGCTGGCGTAGCCCTGGCTGTCCATCCAGCGTGACAGGCCGTCTTTCATCTCCTCGACGATCCTGAAACCGTGCAGCATCGCCGCCGTACACACCTGCACCGAGCCGCTGCCGAGCGCGATGAACTCCGCTGCATCGCGCCATGAGCCGATGCCACCAATGCCGGAGATGGGTAGCCGCTGTGTCAGCGGGTCGCGGGCGATTTCGGCGACCATGTTCAGGGCGATGGGCTTGACTGCCGAACCGCAGTAACCACCGTGGGTACTCTGGCTACCGACCACCGGGTTGGCGACCATGCGCTCGAGGTTGACGCTGGTGATGGAGTTGATGGTATTGATCAGCGATACCGCATCGGCACCACCGCGATGGGCGGCGCGGGCGGCGACGCGAATGTCGGTGATGTTGGGCGTGAGCTTGACGATCACCGGCAGCGAGCAGTAGGTCTTGCACCAGCGCGTGACCTGTTCGACGTACTCCGGCACCTGGCCGACCGCTGCGCCCATGCCGCGCTCGGGCATGCCATGGGGACAGCCGAAGTTGAGTTCAATGCCGTCAGCACCGGTAGCTTCCACCAGGGGCAGAATGAATTTCCACGACTCTTCCACGCAAGGCACCATCAGCGAGACGATCAGCGCGCGGTCCGGCCAGTCCTTTTTGACCTGGGTGATTTCCCGCAGGTTGATTTCCAGGGAGCGGTCGGTAATCAGCTCGATGTTATTAAAACCCATGACTTCCCGGTTGGCGCCAAACATCGCCGAGTAGCGTGATGACACGTTGACTGCTGCCGGGTCCTCCCCCAGGGTTTTCCAGACCACGCCACCCCAGCCAGCCTCGAAGGCGCGGACTACGTTATAAGCCTTGTCGGTGGGCGGTGCGGAGGCCAGCCAGAAGGGATTGGGGGCTTTGATACCGGCAAAGTTGATCGAGAGATCGGCCATTTACGCAGCCTCCACATTGAGCATGAGTTGGGTGTGGATGGCCTCGGCGGCCAGTTTGCCGTGTTGCACCGCTTGCACGGTGAGGTCCTGATCGAGGCTGGTGCAATCGCCGCCCGCGTACACGCCAGGAATGCTGGTGCGCAGCTGTTCATCGACCTGGATGCGCTCGCCCTGGCGCTTCAACTCCCGGGCCAGTGGGTCGGCGAGGGCGCCGGAGTCGAAGGCCTGGCCGATGGCTTTGAAGATCGCGTCGGCGGCCAGTTCGAAGGTTTCACCGGTGGTTTGCAGACGACCTTCCACCAGGGCGGTGCGGGCGAAGCGCATGCCGCGCACCTGACCCAGGTCATCGAGCAACACGTGTTCCGGTTGTGCCCAGGTCAGCAGGCGCACCTGATTGGCCTTGGCGATGTCCTGCTCGTGGCCCGTGGCGCCCATTTCCTCGACGCCCCGGCGGTACACCAGGTTGACATCGCGGGCGCCGAGGCGGGCCATTTGCACGGCCATGTCGATGGCCGTGTTGCCGGCGCCGAGGACGATGCAGCGATCAGCCAGGGGCAATTGGGTCAGGTCGTCGGCCTGGCGCAGTTCGCGGATGTAGTCAGTGGCCGCGAGCAGTCCCGGCGCATCTTCGTGGGCCAGGCCCAGTTGCTTGCTGGCGTTCAGGCCAATGCCGAGGAATACCGCGTCGAATTGCTGGTGCAGTTCGCTGAGGGTCAGGTGCTCGCCGAGTTTTTGCCCGTGACGGATTTCGATGCCGCCGATTTGCAGGAGGAACTCCAGCTCTTTCTGGGCGTAGTCGTCCACCAGTTTGTACTTGGCGATGCCGTACTCGTTGAGGCCGCCGGCCTTTTCCCGTGCCTCGAAGATCACCACGTCGTGGCCGTGCATGGCACTGCGGTGGGCGCAGGACAGCCCGGCGGGACCGGCACCCACCACTGCGATGCGTTTGCCGGTAGCCGCCGCACGGGAGAATGGATGCGTGCTGAAGTGTGCGTTGTCGACTGCGTAGCGCTGCAGCAGGCCGATCAGTACCGGTGCGCACTCATGATCGTTGTTGCGCACGCAGGCCTGCTGGCAAAGAATTTCCGTGGGACAGACCCGCGCACAACTGCCGCCCAGTATGTTCGCGGAGAGGATTTTATGGGCGGCACCTTGCACGTTGTCCGCATGGATATTGCGGATGAACGACGGAATATCGATTTCACTCGGGCAAGCATTCACACAGGGCGCGTCGTAGCAGTAGAGGCAGCGCGAAGCCTCCAGGTGCGCCTGCCGGTCGTTGAGTGGGGGTGCCAGGTCGGTGAAATGACCGGCGAGGGCGACCGCATCCTCATGGGGATGCGGGAGGTGGCTCAGACTCTTGATCACGGTGTTGGCCTCACGGTTATTGAGGTGCTGCCTCTGGTGGGCAGTGGGTTTTCTGTTGCGTCCGGGCTGGCCCGCAATGGCCGAAGGCCTGGATTTCAGCGCTTCACAGCAACTGGCTGATTCAACTCAGCCCGCTTGCTCAGCAGATCAAATACCGCCGGATATGCCGGCCGCTCGACATACCGCCCGGCACCGCGTTCGGCCCGCAGGTCACCATCGGCCCAGACCACGCGGCCCTGGCTGATCGTATGGCTGGGCACGCCGCGTACGGTCTTGCCTTCAAAGATATTGAAGTCGACCTGCTGGTGATGGGTGGCCGCGGAAATGGTTCGGGTACCTTGCGGATCCCACAGCACCAGGTCGGCATCGGCACCGACGCGAATGGCGCCTTTGCGCGGGTAGAGGTTGAAAATTTTCGCGGTGTTGGTCGAGGTCAGCGCCACGAACTGCTGCATCGAGAAACGCCCGGTGTTAACCCCCTCATCCCACAGCACGGCCATGCGGTCTTCGATACCGGCGGTGCCGTTGGGGATCTTGCTGAAGTCATCGCGCCCGGCCGCTTTCTGCTCGGCGCAGAAGCAGCAATGGTCGGTGGCGGTGGTGTGCAGGTTGCCCGATTGCAGCCCGTGCCAGAGTGCCTCCTGATGCCCGCGCGGGCGGAAGGGCGGGCTCATGACGTAGCCGGCGGCAGTGTTCCAGTCCGGGTGCTGATAGACGCTGTCGTCCAGCAGCAAGTGCCCGGCGAGGACCTCTCCGTAAACCTGCTGGCCCTTGCTGCGGGCATAGGTGATTTCGTCGAGGGCTTCCTTGGTCGAGACATGCACCAGGTACAGTGGCGTGCCCAGGGTTTCGGCAATGCGGATCGCCCGGCTGGCCGCTTCACCTTCCACCTGTGAAGGCCGCGACAGCGGGTGCGCTTCCGGCCCGGTGAGGCCCTGGGCCATCAGCTTGCGTTGCAGGTGATACACCAGCTCGCCATTTTCCGCATGCACGGTCGGCACGGCGCCCAGTTCCAGGCAGCGTTCGAAACTCGCCACCAGGGTATCGTCGGCCGCCATGATCGCGTTCTTGTAGGCCATGAAATGCTTGAAGCTATTGACCCCGTGCTGGCTGACCAGCTCGGCCATTTCTTCGCGAACCTGCTCGCTCCACCAGGTGATGGCGACGTGGAAGCCGTAGTCCGCTGCCGATTTTTCTGCCCAGCCGCGCCATTGGTGAAAGGCTTCCATCAGCGATTGCTGCGGGTTGGGAATCACGAAGTCGATGATCGAGGTGGTGCCACCGGCAAGCCCTGCCGCCGTGCCGCTGAAAAAATCTTCGCTGGCCACCGTGCCCATGAAGGGCAGTTGCATATGAGTGTGCGGATCGATACCACCGGGCATCAGGTACTGGCCGCTGCCGTCCAGCACTTCGGCACCTGCCGGAACATCCAGTTGATCACCGATGGCTTTGATCACGCCGTCGGCGCAATAGACGTCGGCGCGATAACTTTCATCGTGGGTTACAACGGTGGCGCCACGGATCAACAGAGACATTCCGAGTTCCTCGCAGGCAAGACCGACTGGTGCCGGTTCTAAATGTTTTATATGAACCAGACGCAAACAGGTGTATTCCTGTCAGCGCTGTCAGGAATAGAAACTAGTCCGAGTTCGAAGAATGAGCAAGATTATTTTTTATAAGCTTATGTCTTTATTAAGTGTTTGATAAATAACGATTTAAATTTGAAATCACCAATTTGGTTCAGGCTTTCACCATTTTGACGCACTTGACAGGATGCCAAAATAGACGAGATTTCTTATGTGAAATCAGCTGCTTGAGAAGCGTCTATGGTTAACCCGCAAAGCGCGGAAAAAAGTTTGATGCACCAGTTTGAGTCCTGACGGTTTGGACAACTTTGCCCGGTAGCCGGCCTGAGCGCCGGGCAGTGTCCCGAGGACCGTTTGTTTATATAAATAAACATGATGAGTTTCAGAGAGTTAACGCTTTTTAATGGATCTGCCCGATGCGCAAGCGGGGCAAACGGCATGTTTATTGATGTCGCCAGCCCCTGATGAGCAAGATAATCAAAAATAACAGTGGAGCGGCCATGCAACAGATCAGATCGCAAGTGACCGAGCGCAACGGCTTGTATGAGCTGGAAGCCGGCACCGACGTCCTCGACAGTCCCCGTTACAACCACGACATGGCACCGACCAAGGTGCGCGAACGAACCTGGAACAAGTGGCACATCACGGCATTGTGGGTCGGCATGTCGATCTGCGTGCCGACCTACACCCTCGGTGGCGTGCTCACTGCCTATTTCGGCCTGAGTGTTGGCGAGGCGTTGCTGGCGATTCTGTTTGCCAACATCATTGTGCTGATCCCGCTGACGTTGAACGCGTTTCCCGGCACCAAGTACGGCATCCCTTTTCCAGTGTTGCTGCGTTCCTCTTTTGGCATTCTCGGCTCGAATATTCCCTGCCTGATTCGGGCGCTGGTGGCCTGTGGCTGGTTCGGTATCCAGACCCTGTTCGGCGGGTTGGCGATTCACCTGTTCCTCGGTTCGGTGTTCGAGGGCTGGAAGTCCCTGGGCGGCACCGGCGAGGTGATCGGTTTCATGGTGTTCTGGGCCTTGAACCTGTGGGTAGTGATCCGCGGTGCCGAGTCGATCAAGTGGCTGGAGACGCTGTCTGCGCCCTTGCTGGTGCTGGTGGGGGTGGGACTGCTGGTGTGGGCGATGCCCAACGTGTCGATGACCGAATTGATGGCGATCCCGGCCAAGCGTCCGGAAGGGGCAAGCGTTGTCAGTTACTTCGCCGCCGGGCTCACCGCGATGGTCGGTTTCTGGGCGACCTTGTCCCTTAACATTCCGGATTTCAGCCGTTATGCCAAGAGCCAGAAGGACCAGATAGTCGGGCAGATTATCGGCCTGCCACTGACCATGTTCCTGTTCGCTGCCCTGGGTGTGGTGATGACCGCCGCTTCGGTGAAGCTGGTGGGGGTGACCGTGTCCGATCCGGTGACGTTGATTGGCCATATCCAGAGTCCGGTGTGGGTCGCCCTGGCCATGGCGCTGATCATTATCGCGACACTGTCGACCAACACTGCGGCGAATATCGTGTCGCCGACCAACGATTTCCAGAATATTGCGCCAAAGGTCATCAACCGCACCAAGGCGGTGTTGCTGACCGGGGTGGTCGGGCTGGTGCTGATGGCCCATGAACTGTTGAAGAAGCTTGGCTTGATCGTTTCCGACGTCAGCCTGGAGACGGTGTATTCCAACTGGTTGCTCGGTTATTCGAGTTTGCTGGGGCCGATTGCCGGGATCATGGTGGTGGATTATTTCCTGATCAGGAAACAGCAGCTGGACCTGGCAGGGCTGTACCGCGATGACGTGTACCCGGCCTGGAACTGGTTCGGTTTTATCGCCTTCGGGGTGCCGGTGGCGCTGACCTTGCTGTCGTTGGGCAGCGATGCGTTCAGCTGGTTCTACAGTTATGGCTGGTTTACCGGTTCGGCCTTGGGCGGGTTGATTTATTACGGGTTGTGTTCGATGCGACCTGACCCGTCTGTTGCGAAATCTGCGGTGTAAGTGCCGGCCTCATCGCGGGCAAGCCCGGCTCCCACAGGGGTGGTGTCAGACATCACTACTGGGGAAACCACCCACCTGTGGGAGCCGGGCTTGCCCGCGATGAGGACGGCAGTGCGAACACCGAAAAAAGCATCTGCATCAACCAATAACAAGTCGCCTGAGGAGATCAACATGAACGCTGCTGTAGACGTTCTGCAGTCCACCCATCAGCACATCAACCGCGATCGCCTGTGGCAGTCGCTCATGGAACTGGCCAAGCTTGGCGCCACGGTCAAAGGCGGTGTCTGTCGCCTGGCCCTGACTGACCTTGATCGCCAGGCTCGGGACATCTTTGTCAGGTGGTGCGAAGAGGCGGGCTGCACCGTCAGCATCGACGCGGTCGGCAATATTTTCGCCCGCCGTCCCGGGCGCAATCCGGACCTGCCTCCAGTGATGACGGGCAGCCACATCGACACCCAGCCCACCGGTGGCAAGTTCGATGGCTGCTTTGGTGTGCTGGCCGGCGTTGAGGTGCTGCGCACGCTCAACGATCTGAGCGTGGAAACCGAGGCCCCGCTGGAGGTTGTGGTCTGGACCAACGAAGAGGGTTCGCGCTTTGCGCCGTGCATGATGGGTTCGGGGGTCTTCGCGGAAAAATTCACGCTGGAGGAGACCCTGGCCAAAGTCGATGCCGACGGCGTCACCGTGGGCGAAGCACTCAATGCCATCGGCTATGCCGGCACTCGCAAGGTCAGTGGCCACGCGGTCGGTGCCTATTTTGAAGCGCACATCGAGCAAGGCCCGATTCTTGAGGATGAGCGCAAGACTATCGGCGTGGTTATGGGGGCTCTCGGGCAGAAGTGGTTCGACCTGAAGCTGCGCGGAGTCGAAGCCCATGCCGGCCCGACGCCAATGCACTTGCGCAAGGACGCCCTGGTCGGCGCCTCCATTATCGTGGGAGCGGTCAATCGTGCCGCCCTGGGTCATCAACCTCACGCCTGCGGTACGGTCGGGTGCCTGCAAGCCTATCCAGGCTCGCGCAATGTCATTCCCGGCGAAGTGCGCATGACCCTGGACTTCCGGCACCTGGAACCGGCTCGCCTGGATTCGATGATTGCCGAAGTTCGCCAAGTGATCGAAGCTACCTGCGAGCAACATGGCCTGAGCTACGAACTGACGCCCACGGCGGATTTTCCGCCGCTGTATTTCGAGCAAGGCTGTGTCGACGCGGTGCGCAATGCGGCGCAAGGGCTGGGTCTGTCGCACATGGACATCGTCAGTGGCGCGGGGCATGACGCGATCTTCCTCGCCGAACTGGGGCCGGCGGGGATGATCTTCGTGCCGTGCGAAGGCGGTATCAGCCACAACGAGATCGAAAACGCGGCGCCGGATGACCTGGCGGCTGGGTGTGCGGTGTTGTTGCGGGCAATGCTGGCGGCTTCGGCGGCGATTGCAGGGGGGCAACTGGCGGCTTGAATGATGAGGTCCCCGCAGGAGCTGCCGCAGGCTGCGATCTTCTTGGCTGCGTCGAAAGCGGCGCAAGATCAAGCGATGGCAGCCTGCGGCAACTCCTGGCGGGGCTAGTCCTCGACGAGCATCAGTTGCTGCACGCCTTCCCAGGCTTCGGCGCGCATGCGCTCCAGGTCGAGCCCCGGGATCACGCCGTCATCGACCACCACCCGGCCACCCACCAGGCTGTAGCGCACGGTGATCGGTTCGCCCGCGACCACCGGTGCTACCGCCAGGTCGTGGAAGCCGAAAAAGCGCGGGTGATCCAGGCCGTAGATCACCAGGTCCGCTGCCTGTCCGATCTCCAGTGTGCCCACTGCGCCGAGGCCCAATACCTGAGCGCCGCCGGCAGTGCCCCAGTGAATCACGTCTTCGGCGGTGGTGGCGCCCGCGCCTTGTTCCGCCCGGTGAATCAGCCAGGCGGTATGCGCTTCACCGACCATGCTTCCGGACTCGTTCGACGCCACCCCATCCACGCCCAGTGATATCGGCACGCCGGCCTCGGCCATCTGTGGCACTGGCGCGATACCGCTACCCAGTCGGGCGTTGCTCACCGGGCAGTGGGAAACACCGGTGCCCGTCTGCGCGAGCATGCGGATTTCGCCAGGTTGCAGGTGCACCGCGTGGGCGAACCAGACATCCGGGCCGAGCCACTCGTGCTCAGCGACGAATTCAACCGGCAGACAATTGTATTTCTCGCGGCAGAAATTGACGTAGTTCTGCGTCTCCGACAGGTGCGTGTGCAGGCGCAGGCCAAGGCCACGAGCCGTATGAGCCAGTTCCCGCAGCAGGGTGGGCGGCAGCGAGAAAGTGGGCGTGGTCGGCGCCACCACGACCCGGCGCATGGCGTCCGGAATGTCCTGGTGGTAGCGCGATTTCAAGCGCTCGATGTCGCCGACCATTTGCTCCAGCGACTCCGGCTGCAGCGCGGTTTTTGAAAAGCCGGGGTGTGCACTTGCCGACTCCAGGGCACCCCCTCGGCACAGCACGAAGCGCAAGCCGAATTCGTCCGCCGTGTCGAACAGCAGGTCACCGGTCTCGGTCGTGCCGTGGGCGTGGTACAGGTAGTGGTGGTCGGCGCAGGTCGTCACCCCCGACAGCAGCAACTCGGCCATGCCCAGCCGCGCGGCAATGCGCGACAGCTGCGGGGTGAAGCGGTTGAGGCGCGGGTAGGGCACGCTGGCGAGCCAGCCTTGCAGGTCCTGGTTCAACCCCTCGGGCACGGCTTTGAGCAGGTTCTGGAACAGGTGATGGTGGGTGTTGATCCAGCCTGGATACACCAGGCAATGACGGGCATCGATCACCCGCTCCCCGGGTTGCGCCTGCAGTCCGGCGGCCATTTCGGCGATGCGCCCGTTGACCACGCGGATGTCGACGCTGCCGGCCCGGGCGCGTTCGCCGCGCAGGCCGGTCATCACCTCCAGCGGGTTTTTGATCAGGATGTTTTGAAGTTGAGTCATGGGCTTCTCCGGTCAAAGGCTATGGGAGGCGGGTTTGCTGGCGGCGTTGTCTGGCGCGCTGACGCCATTGAGGGCGGCGTTAAGCAGTACTGACACCAGGCAGGCGATCACCACGCTGCTGTGCAGGAACGGCTGGCTCCACTCGGGCAATTGCTTGAACAGCGCCGGGGCCAGCACCGGCACCAGGGCGGCGGCGATGGTGAAACCGACGATCAGCACGTTGTAGCGATTACGCTCGTAGTCGACCTTGGCCAGGGTCTGGATGCCGGCGGCCGCGACCACGCCAAACATTGCGATCCCGGCACCGCCCAGGGCTGCGGTCGGCATTGAGGCGATGATTGCCCCGGCCTTGGGCACCAGGGCCACGGTGCACATGAGCAATCCGCTGATCGCCACTACCCAGCGACTGCGCACGCCGGTGAGAATCACCAGGCCGACGTTCTCCATGAAGGCAATGAACGGAAAGGCGGCGAACATGCCGGCAATGGTGCTCGCCAGGCCGTTGGCGCGCAGCCCGTTGATGACCTGCTTTTCTTCCACGGGTTTGTCGACGATGTCGCCAATCGCGACGAACAGCCCCATGGACTCGACCATCTGCACAATCATCACCACCACCATGGTCGCGATCGGGATCAGGCTGAAGGTCGGCAGGCCGAAGTAGAAGGGGTAGGGCACCGTGAGCCAGGGCGAATCGCCGACGCTGCTGAAGCTGCCCATGCCCAGCCCGTAGGCCAGCGCCGCACCCACCAGCATGCCCACCAGCACCGCCATGTTGCGCAGCATCGGGCTGCCGTAGCGGTTGACCAGCAGGATGGTCAACAGCACCACGGCGGCGACAGCCAGGTACGCTGGCGCGCCGAAATCGCTGGCGTGACGCCCGCCACCGACCCACTCGTAGGCAATCGGGAACAGCTGCAGGCCGATCACGGTGACGATGCAGCCGGTGACCACCGGCGGGAAATAGCGCCGCAATCGGCCGATGAAGGGCGCGACCAGCATGGTAAAAATCCCTGCGCCGATCACCGCTCCGCAAACCCCGGCAAACCCCACCTCCGGGTTGCTGCCAATGGCGATCACCGGGCCGACGCTGCTGAAGGCCACGCCCTGCAGAATCGGCAGGCGTACGCCGAATTTCCAGAAGCCCACGGTTTGCAACAGCGTGGCGATGCCCGAGCAGAACAACGTGGTGCTGATCAACACCACGGTATCGGCCTGGGACATTTTCAAGGCGCTGGCGACAATCAACGGCACGGCGATGGCGCCTATGTACGAGACGGCCATGTGTTGCAGGCCGAGGGTGAGCATTTGGCGCACAGGTAGAACCTGGTCGACCGGGTGGATGGTTGAAGGGGGAGTGGCTGACGACATGGGAATCACCTCTTGCTGTTTTATGCTGTAGAGAGGGGTATTCGTGCTGATGCCTGATACCAGTGGGCTACCACAGGTGTCAGGCATCCGTATGCCCGGAGCCGCCATCCACCGGCTCCGATGCCGCTGTTTCAGCCTGCCAGGCAGGCGGCAAAGCCCTGGTTCAGCGCCGCGCGGTCCAGGTCGCGGCCGATGAACACGATCTTGCTGGAGCGCGGTTCGGTGCCCCACAAGGTTGATGCGCGAAACTCCACCAGGCTGTGGACGCCTTGCAGTACGTAGCGCTGGTCCTGGTCCTGCACCGCCAGTACGCCTTTCATGCGGTACAGGTTGTCGGCCTGAGCGGTGCGCAATTCACTGATCCAGCGGTGGAACGCGCCAAGGTTCACCGCGCCGTCCACGGCAATGCCTACCGACGAGACGCTGGGGTCGTGGGCGTGATCCGGTTCGTGATGATGTTCGTGGGCGTGATGGTCATGTTCGGCGCCGATTTCCATGAGTTTTTGCGTGGACTCGAAGGCGCCGATGCCGAGGATTTTCGTCAGGTCTATTTCGGCGTAGCTGGAGGTCACCAGGTCCGCCGTCGCGTTCAAGCCACGGATTTTTTCGCTCAGTGCGTGCAACTCGGCGCTGCTCACCAAGTCGACTTTGTTGATCACGATCCGGTCGGCGCAGACGATCTGGTCCACAGCCTGGTTGTCGACGCCATCGAGTTGCAGGTCTTCCAGATGCTGGGCGATGTGCTTGGCGTCGACCATGGTCACGATCGCATCCAGTTCCACTTCATCGGCGATGGGATCGTTGATGAAAAAGCTCTGCGCCACCGGGTACGGGTCGGCCAGGCCGCTGGTTTCGATCAGGATGTGGTCGAGGCGTACGGGGCGCGCCACCAGTTCGCGAACGATGCGCACCAGGTCTTCGCGGACCTCGGCGGTGCAGCACACGCACCCGTTGACCATCTCGTAGATTTCCTCGGTCTCGGAACTGAGGACCAGGTCGCCGTCGATCCCGACCTCACCGAATTCGTTCTCGATCACGGCAATTTTGCGTCCGTGGTTTTCCTTGAGGATGTAGTTCAGCAGGGTGGTTTTACCGGCGCCAAGAAAGCCGGTGAGAATGGTCACCGGGATCTTGCGGTTCGGGGTCGGGGCGTTGAATGGGCTGTTCATGTGATGCTCCTTTGGAACCAATGGGTCGGGGTACTGCAGTGTGCAAGCGAGCCTGCTCGCGATGGCGCTGGATCAGCCAATACCGATGCTGGCTGTTGCGGCCTCATCGCGAGCAGGCTCGCTCCCACAGGTTTTGTTTTTCAATGAATGAAGGTCGGGTTCACCCCAGCGCAACGCGGTGCCGGCGTCCAGGCCGAACAGGTCGAGGACCCGACCCAGGCTGTGATCGACCATCTGCGCAAGGCTTTGCGGACGGGCGTAGAAGGCCGGGACGGGCGGGGCGATGATCCCGCCCATTTCGGTGACGGCGGTCATGTTGCGCAGGTGCGCCAGGGTCAACGGCGTTTCCCGGGCCATCAGCACCAGGGTGCGGCGCTCCTTCAAGGTCACATCGGCCGCGCGGCCTATCAGGCCTGCGGAGGTGCCGGTGGCGATTTCCGCCAGGGTGCGCATGGAACAGGGCGCCACCACCATGCCCAGGCAACGAAACGAGCCACTGGCGATGCCCGCCGCGACGTCGTCTGCGCGGTGGTAGTGACTGGCCAGGGCGATCACGTCCGCCAGTTTGTAGTCGGTTTCATGGGCCATGGTCAGCAATGCGGCCCGGCTGATGACCAGGTGCGTTTCGATGTCGAGCCTGGCCAGCAACTCCAGGAGGCGCACGCCGTAGATAAACCCGGACGCGCCGCTGATACCGACCACCAGGCGCTGGCGATTCATGACCGATAACCCTGCAGCAGGCTGCGCGCGCGCTCCAGGACGGCTTGGTCGAGCTGTGCCTTGATGCCGTCAAACCCTGCGCCGCGGGTGGCGTCCAGGCCCATGCGCGAGGTGGTGCCGTTGACCGAGGACGAAGGGTCCAGGGGGCTGCCGGGCAAGCCGTCGATGACGAAGATGTCCTGATGCGGCTGGAAGTGCGTGGCCAAGGCCCAGAGCACCTGGCTGTCGTCATTGATGTCAATGTCGCTGTCCACCGCGATCACCGATTTCAGGTAAGGGTCCCAGCCCAGCAGCGCCAGCATGATCTGCCGCGCTTCGCCGTCGCGGCTCTGGTCCAGGGCCACGTAGCAATGAAAATGCGTACCGGAGTTGGGGTAGTGCACGGCGGTGACGGCGGGAAAGCGCGCCTTGAGCTTTTCGCTCATTTCCGCTTCCCGGGGCAGCCGCGCCAGGGTCAGGTGTTCGGCATAACGCCCGCCGACCACGTCCACCAGCCAGGCATCCTTGCGGCGCATCAGGGTGTCGACGCGCAGCACGTTGTTGGTCGAACGATCCGAGGAATAACCGCTGAACTCGCCAAACGGACCTTCTTCGGCATAGGCCGTCGGGTCGATCGCACCTTCGAGCACGAATTCGGCGAACGCCGGCACGCCGATACCGTAGCGTGGGGTCTTGACCAGCTCCAGCGGGGCGCCGAACAGGCCGCCGGCGACTGCCCGCTCATCGCTGCCGAAAGGTAACCGCGCGGCGGCGGCGAGCATGAACAGCGGATGAGCGCCGACGACCATGGCCACGCGCAATTCTTCCCCGCGTTCTCGGGCGGTTTGCAGCATGCGCCACAGGTGACCCCGTGAGTGCAGGCTGGTGGCGAGGGTCTGCCGGGCATGGCGCATGGAGCGGTGATAGCTCATGTTGGCGATGCCGGTCAGCGGATCCTCGGCAATGATGATCGCGTTGGTGATGTAGGGGCCGCGGTCGCTGTCGAAGTGCTTGAGCATCGGCAACAAGGCCAGGTCCACGGCCTCGCCTTCGAAAATTTCGTCCAGCACCGGGCCGGTTTCAACGTAGCGCGGTGCGATGGGCTGGTTCGCGCGCGCCTGGAACGTCTCGTGCAGTTGCGCCGCGGTGACGCCGAAGATTTTTGCGATCCGGTTGCGGGAGGCGAACAGGTTGGTGGCTACGGGCACGCCGAGGTTGCCGACCTGTTCGCAGATCAACAGCGGATCGCGGCCCTGGCTGGCGAGGGCGTCGACCAAGGCGGTGACGTCCTGGTCGGCGCTCAGGGGGTCGTGAATGGTCAGCACGTCGTCCGGGAACAACCGGCGATAGGCGTCGATGAAAACGTGGAAATCCTGGGTATCGCCAAGCGTCGAAACGGTCATGGTTTCACCTCGAAAAAAAGCAGGCGCGCAGGGTTGAGGGCGACGTTTGATCGACAAGCCGTTGGCCCGCCGGTCGATCGAATGCCGGTTCATCTTCGCGCCTGTAAAGTCGCTGTACCGCAATGTTGTGGATTGGCGCAGAACCTGTGGGAGCTAGCCTGCTGGCGATACCGGTGGGCCAGTCGACATGATTTTGACTGTGCTGCCGCCATCGCCAGCAGGCTGGCTCCCACAGGGTTCTGTGTGATGCCGATCTACAAATAAGTGGTAGTCAGGCGGATGTCCGCCTCGATCAGGTCCTTGGGTGGCGGCGTCGGTTCGATGCCGCACAGCCGGGCGATGTTGTTGCCCAGGTAGTCCTCCAGATGATCCTCATCGATGCCCAGGCCTTGGGGCGCCGGCGAGCACAACACCTCCAGTTCCCGCAGCCACATGCCCGGTTCGTTGGGTGGCGAGTCGGTGCCGAACACGATCTTGTTGCGCGGCAGGTCCTTGGCGAACTCGACGATCCGCGACTGGAAGCACCAGCCTGATTCGCAGTACACGTTGGGCGTGTCCATCGCCATCCAGAACGCTTCGAACGAGTAATTGCCGCCGGTCTGGATGCCGAAGTGACCGATGATGAAGTTCACCATCGGGAACTCGCGGATGATCGGGTAGAACATCGTCGGGATGGTGTACGGGCCGTCGCCGGTGTGGATCAGCACCACGATGTTGTACTTGGCGCAGACCTTCATCGCCGGGCGCAGCCAGTCCAGTGCGCGATCGGGGCGATAGCCGTGCATGTTGGCGTGCAATTTCAGCATCTTGAAGCCGTATTCCTTGATGTGGAATTCCAGCTCCGCGGCGCCGTTTTCCGGTCCCCAGCGCGGGTTGAAGTTGAAGTTGCCGATGAAGCGATCGGGGTATTTCACACAGAGTTCGGCAATGTACGACATGTAGTCGCGCACGCCTTCGCGGCCCCGGCGGTTACCGTCGCGATAGCCGGTGTTGCCCGGTGGCGGCTGGATGAAACCCATGTCGATGCGGCGAGGTTTGCCGTTGATCATGTAGGGGCCGTCCATCAGCTTGAGCATGCGCTCACCGGTGAAGGGTTCGCCCGTGTGGCGCCAGGCCTCGTCGACCAGGTTGGTGGGGTGCAGATGGGTGTCGATGATCATCGATTCAGCTCCTGGCCAATGGGGTGGTGACGGGGCGCTTGAGTTGCGCCTCGGCTTCGGACACGGAACGCGGCGGCGCAGTCGGCTCGAGGCCGATCATCCGTGCGGTGTTGTTGCCCAGATAGTCTTCGAGGGTGTCCTCGTCGAGGTTCAGGCCCTGCGGCGGCTCGTGGCACAGCACTTCCAGCAGGCGCAGCCACATGCCTGGCTCGTTGGGGGGGGTGTCGGTGCCGAAGAGGATTTTGTGGGTGGGCAGCACCTTGGCGAATTCGACGATCCGCGATTGCAGGCACCAGCCTGATTCGCAGTAGACGTTGGGCAGTTCCATGGCCCATTGCATGGGTTCGAACACGTAGACGCCACCGGTCTGCACGCCGAAGTGCGCCATGATGAAATCGACGTTGGGGAATTCCTTGATCATCGGCACCCATTCCGACGGGATGCTGTAGGGGCCATCACCGGTGTGCAGCTTGACCGGGATGCCGAGCTCGGCGCATTTCTCGAAGGCCGGACGCACCCAGTCCAAGGCGCGGTCCGGGCGATAGGCATGCATGTTGGCCTGCATTTGCACCATCTTGAAACCGTGTTCCTTGACGTAGCGTTCGATTGCTTCGACGCCGTTCTGCACCCCGCAACGGGGGTTGTAGACGAAGCAGCCAATGAAACGATCCGGGTAGGTCTGGACCATCTTCAGGGTGTAGGCCATGTAGGCGTCGATGGACTCGCGACCTGTCAGGTCGCCGTCGGTCCAGGTGTAGATGGTGTTGCCCTGGGGGGGCTGGATGAAGGCTTTGTCGATGCGGCGAGGTTTGCCGTTGACCATGTACGGGCCATCCATCATCTCCAGCAGACGCTCGCCGGTGAACGGGTCACCGTCATGCCTCCAGGCGAGGTCCACCAGATCGGTGGGATAGCAGCTGATATCGATGATCATTGAAGTCGATCTCCTGATAGCGGAAAGGGAACCTTGCGGTTCGCTAGCAGCCACGTCCGGGCAATCGGCCATTTCTATGCGCAGCAGGCTGCGCATTCCCTCGCCTGGTCGCATCCGGCTCGGGACGCTGGCTGCTTGGGGAGGAGTATTGGAAGGGGGGGTAGGGTTCGTACAATATTAATTGGGCAGGGGGGTGATATGCGTTCGATATGGTTTCGTATTGACTGGGCGGGCCTCATCGCTGGCAAGCCAGCTCCCACAGGTTTTTGTGTTGTCAGAAAGACTGGGTCAACAATTTAATCCCTGTGGAAACTGGCAAGCCAGCTCCCACAGATTTTTGTGTTGTCAGAAAGACTGGGTCAACACTTTGATTCCTGTGGGAGCTGGCTTGCCAGCGATGGCGTCAGGATTGTGTACGCAAGGCCAGCTGCTTGATCACCTCAACCACTGGCGCCACGCGCTCGGCTTGCCCCGGCGGCCACACCGCATACAAGTTGTAATGCGCTGGGATCTGCGCGGTGTTCAGTTCAACCAGGCGCCCCGCGCGCAACGCATCCGCCGCCAGCAGCCCACGCACCAATCCCGCACCGACCCCCGCTTCAGCCGCTGCAATCAGGTTCGCCGCATTATCGAAAATAACCCGCGCGGCCGGCTCGGTGGGGGTTAATCCTGCGGCATCCAGCCACGGAATCCACGACCGGCGCGTGTAGCCCAGCAACGGCAATTGCAACACCTGCGCCGGCGTCATCGGCAGCTGCAGAGCGTGCAGCTCAAGCAGTCCGGGGGAGGCCACCGCCATGACCCGGTCACCGCAGATCTGCGTCATCTCGCAGTCCTCCCAGTCGCCATAGCCATAGCGCAATGCCAGGTCCACCCGCTCGAACGAAGTGCGATCCGAGCGTGGCACCGACAGCATCACGACTTCATGCCCGGGCAGTAAATCCAGAAGCTCGGGCAAGCGTGGGTTGAGCCAGCTCTGCGCCAGCTCGCTGTCGACATCGAGCGTCAGCCGCTGCGCCACGCTGCGGTTCTTCACTGAGGACAACGCGCGGTCGATTTGTGCCAGGCCGTCAGAGAGCACGCTGGCGAACAACTGGCCGGCATCGGTCAGGTTGCTGCCACCGCCTTCGCGCACGAACAGCGGCTGGCCGATGAAGTCTTCCAGGGCACGGATCTGCTGGCTGATGGCGCTGTGGGTCAAGTCGAGCTTGCGCGCAGCGCTGGAAAAACTGCCGCTGCGCGCAGCCTGGATGAATGCGCTCATGGACTGTACCGACGGGTATCGTTTGTACATGCTGTTAGTCCTACTTACACAGGGTGGCAGAAATCGTCGCTGGCCCGATTGGCCTGGGGTTACCACTATTCGATCACCAGGCCCGCACAAAGACGGGCCGCTCTTTTGGAGCCTGACAATGATCGAATTCACGGTAAACGGCGAACGACACGAGCTGGTAGAGACTGCGCCCTCCATGCCCTTGTTATGGGTGTTGCGTGACCACTTGAAACTCACCGGCACCAAGTTCGGCTGCGGCATGGGGCTGTGCGGTGCCTGCACGGTGCACCTGGACGGGGTCGCAGTGCGTTCCTGCCAGTTACCGGTGGCGGCGGTGGCGGGGCACAGCATCACGACCATCGAAGGCTTGTCGCCCACCGGGCAGCATCCGCTGCAGCTGGCCTGGGTTGCCGAAGATGTCCCGCAATGCGGCTACTGTCAATCCGGCCAGATCATGTCGGCGGCGGTGCTGCTCATCACCGGGGCGGCGGTCACCGATGAGTCGATCCGCGATGCGATGTCCGGGAACCTGTGCCGCTGCGGCACGTACGGGCGCATCAACAAGGCGATCAAGCGCGCAGCCAATGCGCCGAAGGAGGCGTGATGACGATCACCCGGATCGAGCTGCCGCGCCGGCAGTTTCTCAAGCACAGCGCCACCGTTGCTGCGGGTATGGCGGTTGCCTTCTACCTGCCCGCCGGCATCAGCGCCAGCGACCCGAAAGCGCCGGCACCTGCCACTGCCTTTGAGCCGAATGCCTGGGTGCGGGTATTGCCCGATGGCACGGTCAAACTGGTGGTGCACAAACACGATTCCGGCACCGGCACCCACACTGCACTGGCCGCGTGCGTGGCGGAGGAGCTGGACGTCAACCCGATGACCGTGCAGGTCATCTCGCCGGAAAACCCCTTCTTCGAAACCTATATCCACCCGGTGTGGAAAGTCTATTCCACCGGGGGCAGCACCAGCGTGTCGCTGGAGTTTGATCGCTTGCGTATGGCGGGTGCCACCGCTCGAGCATTATTGATCGCGGCAGCGGCGAGGCAGTGGCAGGTCAGCCCTGACAGCTGCACCACCGAGGAGGGCCGGGTGGTCCACAGCACCAGCCAGCGCAGCCTGGGTTATGGCGAACTGGCGAGTGTGGCCGCGCACTTGCCGGCGCCCACAGCCGTCAAGCTCAAGGACCCCGCGCAGTTCAAGTACATCGGCAAATTGCGCCATAAACGCGATGCGGCGGCGAAGGTCTGCGGACGTTTCAAGTACAGCATCGATGTGCAATTGCCCGACCTGTTGGTGGCGCTGATCCTGCGCACCCCGGTGGTGGGGGCGAAAGTCTTGAAGGTGGACAGCACTGCAGCATTACAGGTCCCGGGTGTGCGCAAGGTGATCGCTGTACCGGGCCGTCCCGACGTGCTCGGCGGCAATCAGGAAGGTGTCGCGGTGTTGGCCGACACTTACTGGGCCGCGCAGCAGGGGCGGGCGCTACTGGTGGTGCAATGGAGCGAGTCGCCCCTCGCCGGGTTCGACAGCGATCAGCTGGCCACAGCCCAGGCGGCGGCACTCGCTGATAAAACCGCGCTGCGGGTCACGGCGATGCAGGCGGGTGATGTCGATGCTCAATGGCCGGGCGCGGCGCGGCTGCTGGAAGCTGATTACCGCATGCCCTGCAAAGTCCAGAACCCTCTGGAACCGATCTGCATCACCGCCCAGGTCAAGGACCACGCCATCACCTATTGGGGCGGCGTGCAGGTACCGTCTTCGGCATTGGAGGCGGCGCACGTGGTGTGCCGTATCGCCAAGGACAAGGTCACCATCAATGAGATGGTCTCCGGTGGCAGTTTCGGCGCACGGGAGGCCAAGTACTGGCTGTTCGAAGTGGCGTACCTGGCGCAACAGGCCAAGGTCCCGGTGAAGCTGATGAACAGCCGTGAAGATGAAATGCGCTCGCTGTTCATGCACCCGGCCACGTTGCACAGGGCCAAAGGCGCACTGGACGCCCAGGGCCGCCTGACGGCCTTGCGCCTTGAAGCCGTGTCGCCGGCCTCGCCGGAGCAGTGGGAGCCGGGCTATTTTGAACGGCCTGACCGAATGGACTACAGCACCACCGAAGCGCTCACCGCGTGGGACTTTGCGTATCGACCGGCGAACCTGGACCTGGTCTGGGTCAAGCACGAAAGCCAGGTGCCGAGCGGCTGGTATCGCTCGGTGAGCTTCATCCCCAACGTGTTCGCCGTGGAAAGCTTCATGGACGAGCTTGCGCAGGGTGCGGCAGAGGATCCCCTGGCCTTCCGGCTGGCACACATGCACGAGCGGCCGCGTCATGTCGCGGTGCTCAAAAGTGCCGCCGAGCGTGCGGGTTGGGGTCAGCCGCTACCGGAAGGCACGGCCCTGGGGATTGCCACCAATCAGGGTTACACCAGCTATATCGCCGTGGTGGCGCGGGTGGCCAGAAAGGACGGAGTGATTCGCGTGGAGAAGCTCACGTGCGTGGTCGATTGCGGTCTGGCCGTGTCGCCTGGCGGCGTCGAGGAACAGATCTACGGCGGCCTGATGTGGGGCCTTGGTCACGCGCTTTTTGACCGCATGGACATCAAGCAGGGCCAGGTGGTGCAGAGCAACTTCCATGATTACCGGGTGCCGCGCATGTCCGACATGCCGCAGGTAGACATCCTGGTGCTCGACGGCGAACCGGGCAAACCAGGGGGCGTCGGTGAGCTGGGCAGCCCGTCGGTGGCCCCGGCCATTGCCAACGCGCTGTTCAGCCTGACGGGCGTGCGTCAGCGCTCGACACCACTGACTCTTGGGTAAGCCGCCATGGACCTGCGCTTGTTGCGGTATTTCATGGCCTTGGCCGAAGAGCTGCATTTCGGTCGGGCTGCGGCGCGGTTGCACATCTGTCAGCCACCACTGAGCCAGCAGATCCGCCTGCTGGAGGAAGAACTCGGTACGCCGCTGTTCGAGCGCAGCCACCATCGGGTCGAACTGACGGCGGCGGGGCAGATGCTCAAGGAGCAGGCGCCCCTGGTGTTCGAACAACTGAACCGCGCGCTGGACCTGACCCGCCAGACCGGTCGCGGCCAGTTGGGCGAGCTGGAGATCGGCATGATCAGCTCGGTGATGGTCGGCGTGCTGCCGCGGGCCCTGCACCTGTTTCGCGAGCGCTATCCGCAGGTCAACTGGCGGTTGCACGAGATGACCCCGGCGGCTCAGGTCAAGGCCTTGAAGGAAAAGCGTATTGACGCCTGCGTGTTTCGGGTCGGCTACGACGATCCGGGCCTGCGTAACGAACTGCTGATTTATGAGCCGATCCGGGTGGTCATGCCGGTGGACCATCCATTGGCGCAACGCGAACTGCTGGCGCCCGCCGACCTCGCGGCAGAACCTTTCGTGGCACTGGAACTCAAGCAATCGAGGTTTGCCGATTTTCTCTTCCAGTGTTGCATCAAGGCCGGCTTCACCCCGCAGATCCGCCAGCAGGTGATCGAGGTACAGACCTTGCTCAGCCTGGTCCGCGCAGGGTTCGGGGTGGCCTTGCTGCCAGCCTCGATCGAACAGCTGGCGCCCGCCGGGCTGGTGTTCCGTCGGTTGAGCCCGGCTCTGCCCGAGGTGCCGCTTTACGCCACCTACCGCGCCGACGATGAATCGCCGGTGCTGAAGCTGTTCCTGGATACGTTGCGCGAGTTGGTCGTCGAAGGCGCGACCCGGTAGACGCTGCCTAGGGCTGTGGGAGCAAGCCTTGCTCACACAGCTGCTACAAGACTTATTCGCACTTACGCCAATGGCTGCGGTCGACATCTTCACAGAGCACCACGGGTTGGTGCGGATATATCAGTGGAGATCCAATGAGCCAGGACGTCCTGACCACCGAAACCAATCGCCGCCATCTCCAGCAGATCATCGCTGGCCTGTCCGACGGGGTTATTTTGCTGGAGCTAGACCAGACCATCATCTGGGCGAACGAAGCTGCACTGTCCATGCATGGCGTCGAGCAACTGGGTGACCTGGGTGCCAATGCCCAGGAATACGCCAAGCGCTTCGCCCTGCGTTATCGCAACAACCATCCGGTAGTGTTCGACAATTATCCGATCAGCCGCGTGGGCCGTGGCGAGACCTTCAGTGACGTGTTGGTGGAGGTGACCCCCACCGATGATGAGGAGCGCACCTGGGTGCACAACGTGCGCAGCCGGGTCCTGACCAACAGTCGCGGCGATCCCGAGTCGCTGGTGCTGATCATGGACGATGTCACCGAATGGGCCAGCGCCGAACAGCGCTTCGAACGGACCTTCAACGCCAACCCCGCGCCGGCGGTGATCTGTCGCCTGAGCGATCTGCGCTATATCAAGGTCAATGCCGGTTTCCTGGAAATGACCGGTTATACCCGGGATCAGGTGATCGGTGCGTCGACCTACGAGCTGGACATTCTCGAAGGGGCCGAGCGCCGGGAACTGGCCATCGAGCGCCTGCGCGAGCACGCCACCATTCCGCAAATGCAGGCCGAGCTGTCATTGCCCGAGGGCGGCAGCAAGCAGGTGATAGTGGCTGGTCAGCCGCTGGCGTTCAACGAGGAAGACTGCATGCTGTTTTCCTTTGTCGACATCGAGCCCCGGCACAAGGCCGAAGTTGCGTTGCGCCAGAGCGAGGAGCGATTTGCCAAGGCGTTTCGCCTGTCGCCGGTGCCGATCCTGGTGTGCGGGGCTGCCGATCAGGTGGTGATGGATGTCAACGAAGCGTTCCTCGACACCTTTGCCTATCCGAGTGAAGAAGTGCTGGGCAAAACGGTTGCCGACATTGGTTTCATTCATGACAAGGGGGCCCAGACCCGTCTGTTCGCCGCCCTGGAAAAAACCGCAAGGCTGGACCGCATCGACGTCGGCATGCGCAAGAAAACGGCTGAACTGCTCGACTGCGCCATCTCGGCCGACACGGTGAATATCCAGGACCATCCGTCTTACCTGCTGGTGATGATGGACATCACCGAGCGCAAGCGCACCGAGCTGGAACTGGTGGCGGCGATCGAGGAAGTGATGAAGGACGCATCCTGGTTCAGCCGGACGCTCATTGAAAAGCTCGCCAACGTGAAGAGCGTCAATTCACCAAAACTGCCCAGCGTGTCATTAGCCGAGCTGACGGCACGCGAACGCGATGTGCTGGGGTTGATCTGTGAGGGCCTGGCCGACAAGGAGATTGCGGCGCGATTGAAGCTGGCACCCAACACGGTGCGTAACCATGTGTCGACCATCTATTCCAAGCTTAATGTCCACAGCCGCAGCGAGGCCATCGTCTGGGCACGGGAGCGGGGATTGTTCTCGGGGGAATGGCGCACCAAGGGGCAGCGCTAGGGGTGCAAATGCACTAGGTGATGGGGTGCAAATGGGTGTGTCTGGCGACTCGTCCTGTTCGTAGTCTGGGAGGGTGCGATACAGGTGCTGGAAAAACCTGTGGTGCCCCAACGGTACATCTCAAGGAACAGCAACATTGATAGCGAAAACATCGACATATCGATCCATTTTGCGCCAGTGCCAAGGTGAATCCCTATGATTTCTCTCGTGCAATTGCGTACGCAGTTGGAGCAGAGCTTCCCTCCGCTGGCCTGTGACTGCAGCCTGACCGGCGACAATTCGCTCACGGTGAAGCTCTATCACCCGACTTCAGGTCAGGTCGACCTGGTGGTGAGCGGGTTGAGTGTCGTCAATCTGCGAACACCTGATGCGGTCGCCGCGCTGGTCGAAGAATTGCGTTATGAACTCGAGAGTAACAACTTGCGCCAATTGGGCCCTTTATAGTCCAAAGCGGCCATTTACTGGCGTTGGCGGCAGGCTAGGCTATAAGAAATGCGAAGGTATTATTTTCTGTAACCAGCGCGCGGCTTCGCGATGTTGTCGTCAGGTTGCCGAAAGTGTCGATAACTTACCGCAGGTCAGCCTATGAAAAGTCTTGGGAAACGCGTTTTTTCGCCGCTGTCGCTTGCCCTTTGTGCACTGATCCTTGGTGGCTGCGCCAGTCCGCCTCCGCCGCCGCCCCCACCGGCACCGCCACCTCTGGAACGTACGTGCGAAATGATCGAAAGCACTGATGTCCAGGGCGACGTGCGTGGGGAGAACGGGCAGGTTACGCGAGTGACCGAGCTGACCCGGTGCGTCACCCAATAGGTTTTGCCATCGATATTGGTTTAATGCATACCCCCTGTAGGAGCTGCCGCAGGCTGCGATCTTTTGATCTTGGTGTTTGTTTTTTAATCCAAATCAAAATCAAGATCAAAAGATCGCAGCCTTCGGCAGCTCCTACGGGGTGTGCGTCAAGTCAGATCACGCCCGGGTGTGCGTCAAGTCAAGTCGACTCAGGAGAGGAACCCGCCATCCACATTCAGCGACACACCCGTGGTGTAGCTGGACGCGTCGCTCGCCAGATAAAGCACCGCCCCGGCCATTTCACTGGGGTCTGCTACGCGCTTGAGCGGGATCTGCTGCAGTGCGGTCTTGAGGATCGCATCGTTTTTCACCAGTGCCGAAGCAAACTTGGTGTCCGTCAGCCCTGGCAGCAGGGCGTTGCAACGGATGCCGAACTGCGCGCATTCCTTGGCAAATACCTTGGTCATGTTGATCACGGCAGCTTTGGTCACCGAGTAGATGCCCTGGAACACACCCGGGGAAATACCGTTGATCGATGCCACGTTGATGATGCTGCCACCGCCGTTCTCGCGCATCAGCTTGCCGGCTTCCACGGACATGAAGAAGTAGCCGCGGATGTTCACGTCGACGGTTTTCTGGAACGCCCCGAGGTCGGTGTCCAGCACGTTGCAGAACTGCGGGTTGGTCGCGGCGTTGTTGACCAGGATATCGAGACGGCCGAACTGTTCCTTGATGCCGGCGAAGACCTGGCTGATCTGTTCCATTTCGCCAATATGACAGGCGATCGCCGTGGCTTTGCCACCTGCAGCGATGATGGCGTCGGCAACGTGCTGGCAGCCTTCGAGTTTGCGGCTCGAAACAATCACATGGGCGCCTTGCTGGGCCAGGAGTTTGGCAATGGCTTCACCAATGCCGCGGCTGGCGCCGGAAACGAAGGCGATTTTGCCATCGAGGTCGAACAACTGAGTCTTGGACATGGAATTCCCTTAATGAAGAGTCTTGTTATTGGGCCAGGGCGGATTCAGAGGCTGGATTTGGCAATGACCTGCAGGCTCATCTGCTCCAGCAGTTTGTTCATGTGAATGAACTGCGCGAAGCGTTTGTCCTGGGTCTGGCCATGGAAGAAGCGGTAGTAGATCTGCTGCACGATGCCGGCCAGGCGGAACAGGCCGTAGGTGTAGTAGAAATCGAAGTTGTCGATCTGCAGGCCGGCACGCTCGGCATAGTAGTCGACGAATTCACGGCGAGTGAGCATGCCGGGAGCATGGCTCGGCTGGCGGCGCATCAGTTGCACCGGCGGCGGGTCGCCGGCTTCTATCCAGTAGGCCAGCGTGTTGCCCAGGTCCATCAGTGGGTCGCCGAGGGTGGTGAGCTCCCAATCGAGCACGCCGATGATCTGCATCGGATTGCCGGGGTCGAGAATCACATTGTCGAAGCGGTAGTCGTTGTGCACGATGCTTGAGGTCGGGTGATCGGCGGGCATCTTGTCATTGAGCCAGGCCTTCACCGCTTCCCACTTGGGTGCATCCGGGGTCAGGGCCTTCTCATAACGATCGCTCCAGCCGCGAATCTGCCGCGCCACATAGCCTTCGGGTTTGCCCAGGTCGCCCAGGCCACAGGCCTGGTAGTCGACCCTGTGCAGCTCGACCAACTTGTCGATGAAGCTCTTGCACAGGGATTCGGTCCTGGCTGAATCCAGTCCCAGCTCCGCAGGCAGCTCGGAGCGCAGGATAATGCCCTTGACCCGCTCCATCACATAGAACTCGGCGCCTATCACCGATTCGTCAGTGCAGTGCACGTAAGCCTTGGGGCAATAGGGAAAACCGTCGCGCAGTTGATTGAGGATGCGAAACTCGCGCCCCATGTCGTGGGCAGACTTGGCCTTGTGACCGAACGGGGGGCGGCGCAGGACGAACTCCTGCCCGGGGTATTCCAGCAGGTAAGTGAGGTTGGAGGCGCCCCCGGGGAACTGGCTGATGGTGGGCAGGCCAGTCAATCCGGGAATATGGGCCTTGAGGTAAGGATCGATCAGGCTGGCATCGAGTTCTTCGCCGCTGCGGATAGGTGTGGATTGGTCAGTAAGCGCCATGCTTATCCCTTCTGCTTATTCTGGAGGCCTGAAACTATTGGCTAATCTAATGCGCACTCCTGGCACCCACAACCACGAACATCCCTTATAGGTGAGCGTGTTGCCGGCCAATCATTGTTTTTGATACACCTGTTTGAATTGTCTCAGAGCACCGCACTGCTCAGATCGCTGGGCAGGTTGACGGGTGTCAGTACCGGTTCTCCGGAAAAGAATGCCACCAGGTTGCGCCCAACCATCTCCACGGTTCCCTGGGTCGCTTCGGGAGACAGTCCGGCGACGTGCGGGGTGAGGATCACGTTGGCCAGGGACTTGAGTGCATCGGGGACCCGGGGCTCGGCGTCGAATACGTCCAGCGCCGCGCCAGCGATCCTGCGTTGCTCAAGCGCGCTGATGAGGTCGGCAGTCACGACCACGCTGGCCCTGGCGATGTTGACGATAAAACCGCTGGGCCCCAGGGCATCGAGCACTTGGCGGTTGATCAGGTGCCGGGTACCCACCCCACCGGGCGTTGCGACGATCAGAAAGTCCGAGGCCCGTGCCAGCTCGGTGGGAGTGGAGCAAAAATCGTAGGGTACATCCTTGCGGTTCTGCCGGTTGTGGTAGCAGATCGTCATGTCGAAGCCATTGGACGCGCGCTTGGCGATGGCCATGCCGACTGCACCAAGGCCGAGGATACCCAGGCGTTTGCCCGCCAGCGACGGGCGCATGATTTTCGGCCACTCGCCCCGGCGCACGGCGGCGTCGCAGCGGGGAATGTCGCGCACCAGCGACAGCAGCATTGCCATGGCATGGTCGGCCACCGAGGACGCATTCACCCCGGCACCGTTGGTGACAGTGATGCCCCGGTCGGCGGCGGCATGCAGGTCGACGTGTTCGTAACCGGCGCCGATCACGCAGATGATCTTGAGGGCGGGCAGGGCGCTGATCTCTTCGGCGTACAAGCCAAGCGGCCCGCGGGTCAGCACTGCGTCGATCCGGTCACCATGACGGCTGATGGCGGCGGCCCGTTCGTTGGGCGTCGGTGCCAGAATCAGGTGAAAGCCCTGGTGTTCAAGAATCGGCAGGTAGTCATTGATGGTTTCGACCAGTACCAGAACGGTTGCGGGCATTGCGCGACTCCTGTGATCGGCGACTAGGTGGACAGCGCAAATGGGTCAAAAATGCTGATTCCCTGACAGTTTGGCAATCGTTGTCATTTACGCAGTAGTGCTTTGATTCTGGACGGGTTCACGCAAGAAGCAAGGTCGGCGGCACACCGGCTATCTACCGTGCGACCTCTCCCTGTTTACGGATGGCCTGAACCCATGACCGGACGACCGATACCCGACGCATCCCACAACGTCATGATTTGCGTCACCGCACGATCTATCTGTTCGAGGGGGACACCGTCCCGGGCAAGTACCGAAATTCCCAACAGAAAGCTGTCGAACACGGTGGCCAATGCATCGGGCGCCACAGTCGCCGCCAGCTCCCCGGCCGCAACAGCTCGTTCGATACAAGCCACGATGCCGGCCCGGTTGGTGGCACGTGCCTGCGCGAGTGGTTGAGATATGATTTTGCTCTCATCCGTGCAGGCACTCAAAAGGCCCAGCGCCACCAGGCACCCTTTGGGGTGGTCGGGTTCACACTGCATTTTCGCTGAGCGCCGCAGCGTGAGTTCGATCGACTCCCTCGGGGGGAGCGAGGTATCGAACAGGCTATCGGTCACCCGGCCGTGGGTGTTCAGATAATGTTCCATCACTTCATTGAACAGCGCCTGCTTTGAGCCGAATGCAGCATAGAAGCTGGGTGCGGTGATGCCGCCGCCGATATTGGCCTTGAGCAGGCTGAGTGACGTTGCGTCATAGCCGTGCTCCCAGAACAAATGCAGCGCCTGAGTAATCGCCACGCCACGGTCAAAGGTGCGCGGACGTCCCATCTGTGCCATGTGAACCTCCTCTCGATGACTTAAATACTAATCGATATATAAGTCGTTGACTAGGTGGCGGGCCACCTCCATAGTGTACCGATCGGTATATATGTGAGGTGGCAAATGACTATAGATGAGCGACACAGCGAAAAGCTTCCGCTTGGGGCTTTACTTGCACTGGCCATGACGGGTTTCATTTGCATTGTCACCGAGACCTTGCCAGCGGGCTTGCTGCCCGAAATTGGCAGTGGCCTGGGTGTCTCTGCGTCTCTGGCCGGACAGATGGTGACTGTCTATGCATTGGGGTCGTTGCTGGCGGCGATCCCGCTGACCATCGCCACGCAAAGCTGGCGCCGCAGAACGGTACTGTTGGTGACCATTGTCGGCTTCCTGGTATTCAACTCCCTCACGGCGCTGTCTTCCGATTACTGGTTGACGCTGATTGCACGGTTTTTCGCCGGGGTTTCAGCCGGGCTGGCCTGGAGCCTCATCGCGGGCTATGCACGGCGCATGGTGTCCCCTCATTTACAGGGGCGCGCATTGGCGGTGGCGATGGTGGGTACGCCCATCGCGCTGTCGTTGGGTGTGCCGATGGGAACCTGGCTGGGTGGACTCATGGGCTGGCGCCTGGCCTTTGGATTGATGTCCGGCATGACCCTGATATTGATCGTTTGGGTGCTGATCAAAGTGCCGGATTACCCAGGTCAATCTTCCTCACAGCGCATGCCCTTACGGCAGGTGTTTTTCACCCCGGGCGTGCGCTCGGTATTGGCGGTTGTCTTCACCTGGATGCTGGCCCACAACATTCTTTACACCTATGTCGCACCCTTCGTTTCCAAGGCTGGGCTGAACAGCAACGTCGATTTGGTCCTGCTCACATTTGGTGTCGCGGCGCTGGCCAGCATCTGGCTCACGGGCCGACTGGTTGACCGGCACCTGCGAACAGCCGTGCTGGCCAGCCTTGCAGCATTCGCAGCGGTGTCGATTTTCCTCGGCATGTTCTCAGGCTTCGCCGCGGCCATTTACGTGGGAGTCTTCATTTGGGGGCTGACCTTCGGAGGCGCGGCCACCTTGCTGCAAACGGCACTTGCCGACGCCGCAGGCAAGGGCTCTGACGTTGCGCTCTCCATGAACGTAGTGGTCTGGAACAGCGCCATCGCCGGCGGTGGACTGCTGGGTGGTGTGTTACTCGGCCAATGGGGAACCCGTGCATTTCCCGGCGTGTTGCTGGCACTGCTATTGATCAGCCTGGCCATTGCATTTCGGGCACGGGCACATGGTTTTCCCCAAGGTCAACGGCAAAACACCCAGGCGGTCCACGGTCATTGACCGGGGGATAGCACGCCTTCGAACGGTCGTAATTTTCATCGGGCGGCATACCTGAAAGCGACAGATCAGCCAGCTGATAACGACAGTTTTTGTGCTGATAACGACAAGTCGACGATCTGCCAGGCACAACCATTCCTCAGCTAAGTCTTTGCTTCTGCTCAGTTATCGCGGAGAATCGCGCCCCTGTTTCGGCCGGAGCATGTCTGTCGGTTTTTTCCGACGCGTCCTGACCGAGTGGCAAGTGACCGGAATGCGGAGATCCGACCGGATGAATGATCAGGCCAATAGCGTCGACGAACGCTATGTAGCGACGAAACCCACCAGCCTCGAAGGCTGGAATCGCCATGACACCACCTGGATGTTGGGGCTGTTTGGCACGGCCATCGGCGCCGGCACGCTGTTCCTGCCGATCAACGCGGGGCTGGGCGGTTTCTGGCCGCTGCTGATTCTGGCGCTGTTGGCGTTCCCCATGACCTTCTACGCGCACCGTGGCCTGACCCGGTTCGTATTGTCCGGGCGCGAAGGGGCCGACATTACCGAAGTGGTTGAAGAACATTTCGGCATCAAGGCCGGCGCGCTGATCACCTTGCTGTACTTCTTCGCGATCTTTCCGATCCTGCTGATCTATAGCGTGGCACTGACCAACACCGTGGGCAGTTTCCTTGAGCATCAACTGCACATCATGCCGCCACCGCGCGCGGTATTGTCGCTGGTGCTGATTCTGGGCCTGCTGGCGGTGGTGCGTTGCGGCGAACAGGTGATCGTCAAGGCCATGAGCCTGATGGTCTATCCGTTCATTGTTGCGCTGCTGTTCCTGGCGGTGTTCCTGATTCCCCACTGGAACGGTGGCATCCTCGCTACTGCCACCACAGTGCCGGCGCCTTCGGCGTTACTGCATACGCTGTGGCTGGCGATTCCGGTGATGGTGTTCTCATTCAACCACTCGCCGATCATCTCGGCCTTCGCGGTGGATCAGAAGCGTCGCTACGGTGAACATGCCGAAGAGCGCAGCTCGCAGATCCTGTCCCGCGCCCACGCTTTGATGGTGGTGATGGTGCTGTTCTTCGTCTTCAGTTGCGTGCTGACACTGTCACCGGCGCAACTGGCGGAAGCCAAGGCGCAGAACCTGTCGATCCTGTCGTACCTGGCCAACCATTTCAGCAACCCGACCATTGCCTTTGCGGCGCCACTGATTGCCTTCGTGGCCATTTCCAAGTCGTTCCTGGGGCACTACATCGGCGCCAGTGAAGGGCTCAAGGGGCTGATCGTCAAGAGCGGCAAGCGTCCGGCAGCCAAGACCCTGGACCGCATGACGGCAGCCTTCATGCTGGTGGTGTGCTGGATTGTGGCGACGTTGAACCCGAGCATCCTGGGGATGATTGAAACCCTGGGCGGACCGATCATTGCGGCGATTCTGTTCCTGATGCCGATGTACGCGATTCGCAAGGTACCGGCCATGGCGCGTTATCGCGGGCAGGCTTCGAACGTGTTCGTGACGGCGGTGGGGCTGGTGGCGATTTCGGCGCTGATCTATTCGCTTTCTGCCTGATGGTTTTTGTGTTGCGTTGAGTCCGCTATCGCTGGCAAGCCAGGCTCCCACAGGTTCAGCGTAGATCCTGTGGGAGACTGGCTTGCCAGCGATGAACGATAACGCGGTGTTCCAGAAGGCATAAAAAAAACGCCGCTCATCTCACGATGGGCGGCGTTTTTTATTGCGTTGTAACCTTAGGCTTGAACGACCGGGATGTTGGCGTTCGCTGCAGCTTCACGGAACTCGGCGATCTGGTCGAAGGACAGGTAGCGGTAGACATCAGCCGCCATGCTGTCGATCTTGCCAGCGTATTCCATGTACTCCTCGACGGTCGGCAGGCGACCCAGGATGGAAGCCACCGACGCCAGCTCAGCCGAAGCCAGGTAGACGTTTGCGCCGTCGCCCAGACGGTTCGGGAAGTTACGGGTCGAAGTCGACACTACGGTCGAATTCGGCTCTACACGTGCCTGGTTACCCATGCACAGCGAGCAGCCCGGCATTTCCATGCGTGCGCCAGCCTTGCCGTAGATACCGTAGTAGCCTTCCTCGGTCAGTTGGTGAGCGTCCATCTTGGTCGGCGGCGACAGCCACAGACGGGTTGGCAGCTGACCCTTGACCTGCTCCAGCAACTTGCCCGCAGCGCGGAAGTGGCCAATGTTGGTCATGCACGAACCGATGAACACTTCGTCGATCTTCTCACCAGCAACGCTGGACAGCAGGCGGGCGTCGTCCGGATCGTTCGGCGCGCAGAGCACAGGCTCCTTGATGTCGGCCAGGTCGATTTCGATGATTTCAGCGTATTCGGCGTCAGCATCGGCAACCATCAGCTCAGGGTTGGCAACCCAGGCTTCCATCGCTTGGGCACGACGTTCCAGGGTACGCGCATCGCCGTAGCCTTCGCCGATCATCCAGCGCAGCAGGGTGATGTTGGAGTTCAGGTACTCGGTGATCGACTCTTTCGACAGCTTGATGGTGCAACCGGCAGCCGAACGTTCGGCCGAGGCGTCGGACAGCTCGAAAGCCTGCTCGATGCTCAGGTCGTCCAGGCCTTCGATTTCCAGGATGCGGCCGGAGAAGGCGTTCTTCTTGCCTTTCTTTTCAACGGTCAGCAGGCCAGCCTGGATCGCGAAGTAAGGAATGGCGTGAACCAGGTCACGCAGGGTGACGCCCGGTTGCATTTTGCCCTTGAAACGCACCAGGATCGATTCCGGCATGTCCAGTGGCATGACGCCAGTGGCTGCGGCGAACGCTACCAGGCCGGAACCGGCCGGGAACGAAATGCCCATTGGGAAACGGGTGTGCGAGTCACCACCGGTACCGACGGTGTCCGGCAGCAGCATGCGGTTCAGCCAGCTGTGGATGATGCCGTCGCCCGGACGCAGGGAAACGCCGCCGCGGGTCATGATGAAGTCTGGCAGGGTGTGGTGGGTGGTCACGTCGATCGGCTTTGGATAGGCCGCGGTGTGGCAGAAGGACTGCATCACCAGATCTGTCGAGAAGCCCAGGCACGCCAGGTCTTTGAGTTCGTCACGGGTCATTGGACCGGTGGTGTCCTGGGAACCGACGGTGGTCATCTTCGGTTCGCAGTAGGTACCAGGACGAACGCCTTTGCCTTCTGGCAGGCCGCAGGCCTTGCCGACCATTTTCTGTGCCAGGGTGAAGCCTTTGCCGGTATCGACAGGGGCTTCTGGCAGCTTGAACAGGTCGGTTGGACCCAGGCCCAGTTCGGCACGGGCCTTGTCGGTCAGGCCGCGACCGATGATCAGCGGGATACGGCCGCCGGCGCGAACTTCGTCCAACAGTACCGGAGTCTTCATTTCGAAGGTGGTCAGGACTTCGTCAGTGCCGTGTTTGCAGACTTTGCCAGCATGCGGGTACAGGTCGATCACGTCGCCCATGTGCATGTTGGTGACGTCGAATTCGATCGGCAGGGCGCCGGCATCTTCCATGGTGTTGTAGAAGATCGGAGCGATCTTGCTGCCGAAGCAGAAACCGCCAGCACGCTTGTTCGGGACGTAAGGCACGTCGTCGCCGAAGAACCACAGCACCGAGTTGGTGGCGGATTTACGCGACGAACCGGTACCGACCACGTCACCGACGTAGGCGATAGGGAAGCCTTGACCGCGCATTTCTTCGATCTGCTTCATCGGGCCGGTCTTGCCTTGCTCGTCCGGCACGATGCCTTCGCGAGCCATTTTCAGCATGGCCAGGGCGTGCAGCGGGATGTCCGGGCGGGACCAGGCGTCTGGAGCAGGGGACAGGTCGTCGGTGTTGGTTTCGCCGGTGACCTTGAACACGCGCAGGCTGATCTTGTCGGCCAGGGTCGGACGGTTGCTGAACCACTCGCCGTCAGCCCAGGACTGGATCACGCTTTTGGCGTGTTCGTTACCGTTGCGGGCTTTTTCAGCGACATCGTGGAACGCATCGAACATCAGCAGGGTGTGCTTGAGCTGAGCGGCTGCCACAGGGGCCAGTTCGGCGCTGTCGAGCAGGTCAACCAGGGTCACGATGTTGTAGCCGCCCTGCATGGTGCCGAGCAGTTCAACAGCGCGCTTCTTGTCGATCAGGGGGGAAGTTGCTTCGCCTTTGGCGAGGGCAGACAGGAAACCGGCCTTTACATAGGCTGCTTCGTCCACGCCTGGCGGAATGCGATTGGTGATCAGGTCAACGAGGAAAGCTTCTTCGCCAGCCGGGGGATTCTTCAGCAGCTCGACCAGGCCTGCTGTTTGTTCGGCGTTGAGCGGCTGGGGAACGATACCCAGTGCTGCACGCTCTTCGATATGTTTGCGGTAGGCTTCAAGCACAGTTATTACCCTCATCAGTGGTCCCAAATGGGTGTCCGGGACGCTCATCCCGAAATTGCCGTACTCATGCGCTGCGCGGCGTTGTGGGCCGCTTAGCCAGAATTACCGACAATTCCTTACAGAAGCTGCTTTCAAAGTTTTACGCCTGCAGAACGGGGAGCTGATGAGGGTTGGCGTTGGGCTTTTCCCCGCTGGAAAAACCCTTCGCCAACACCGCTCTGAAGGAACGACTGTGCTCGTGACGCTTTGAAAACAGCTTCTAACGGACATTGGCGCCTTAAAAGGCTGGCTGATTCTACGGCAAAAAAAAATTAAAGGTAAGTGAGGGTCTATTGGACTTTGGTGGCGAGTCGCGTTGTGCGCCTACGTGTGCGAGGCAAGGCGCGGGATGCCGCTAATGGTTGTTCCCTTGGCAAATCCCGCAACGCAGCTTCGCGCACGTAGGCGCGCAACGCGGCCGGTGCCAAAGTCCAATAGACCCTCCGCCCCTCAAGATTGAGGGGTGATCAATGTTAGACAAAGGGCTAACATGCCGACCTGTCCTGCTCTCCCGTGTTCTCCTTACCTATGCCCAATCAGACCATCAAGACCCCTTGCGTCGGCCTCTGCTCCACTGTTTACGGTGACCTGGTGTGCCGTGGCTGCAAGCGTTTCCATCACGAAGTGATCAACTGGAATGGTTACAACGAGGAGGAGAAGCGCGCGGTGTGGCTGCGTCTGGAGCAGCTGTTGTCCCAGGTCATGGCCAGCAAGCTGGAGATTTTCGACCCCCAGCGCCTGCGGCTGCAGCTGGAACAGCGCAAGATTCGCTTCGTGCCGCATCAGTCGGAATATTGCTGGGCCTATCAGCTGATTGCCCGGGGGGCGCGGGTGATCAACAACCTCGAGGCCTACGGCATGGTGCTGATGCCGGAATTTCGCGACTGGAACCTGCCGGAGCTGCGCGATGCGATTGATCGGGAGTTCTTTTTGCTGTCGGAGGCGCACTACCAGCGCTATATCGCTCCTGGCTTCCTGAAAGACGCCTTCGGCGGCTGACTTTAAAGTCAAAAGATCGCAGCGCCCACAGGCGCGTAGGAGCTGCCGAAGGCTGCGATCTTTTGATCTTGCTTTTGCTTTAATGCCGCGCCACCACCTCTTCCAGATGATCCTCGATCTCCTGCGGCTTGAGCACCAGCACATCACTCTCCACCGCATCCAGCACCACCTCTGCGGTATTGCCGATCAACGCCCCCGACAACCCGGACCGCGCCACGGTGCCAATCACTGTCACCACTGCACGCAGCTTGTGCGCCATGAACGGAATCAGCACGTCAGCCGGCCCTTCCTCGATGTGCAAGTGTTGATCGTCGATGTCGAACTCGACCTGGAACGCCCGGCATTGTTCGCGATATCGCGCTTCGATGGTTTCGCTGAGTTGGAAGGTGGGGTCGGCCGACGACAGCATCGGCGACGGATGGGCGCTGATCACGTGCAGGCGGGCCTTGGCCAGGCTGGCGATGTCGTAGCCATGATCGATGATGATGTTGTGCAGGTGCCGGTGCTCCAGGTCGGTATTGCCGACATCGATGGCCGCCAGAACCACCCCGTCCTTCCACGGTTGGGCAGTTTTCACCAGCAGCACCGGGCACGGGCAGTGCCGCAACAGTTTCCAGTCCGCCGGCGTGAGCAGGGCTTTTTTCAGCGGGCTGTCGGGGAAGTGCTGCTTGATCACCAGGCCGCAACCTTCAGCCTGCTGCACATCGATGATGGTTTCATGCAGGCTTTCATTCCACGCCTGCTCGGTGGTGACGCTGTAGCCATCCGCCAACAGCGCCGCCTTGAGCACGCCGAGCATGCCGCCATGGTCGTGCTTGCGGTCGCACACCAGCAGATGCAGATGCGCCTGGGTCACGCCGGCAATCAGTTTTGCGCGTTTGAGCGCGAGGCTTTCCGAGTGTTCGGGCTCGATGACCACCAGGATGCTGCGGATGGCTTGCATGATCGGGTTCTCCGGGAGATGGAAAAATGCTGCGTTGGACAACTATAGTTGCTGGCCACGCATCCGGGACTTGATGCATATCAACGGTAAGCGACTGGTGGTCTGGCGGCAGGCCGGTATAATCGGCGCCCTTCGTTTTGTACCTTTCTTTGCGTGAGCCCCATGATCCTTCCCGAAATTCACGAGTTCCTCGGCTGCCGCACACCCGACGGCTGGGTTCAAGCCGCGCTGGCGGATCAGGAAACCCTGCTGATCGACCACAAGAACTGCGAATTCAAGGCTGCCAGCACGGCGTTGAGCCTGATCGCCAAGTATCACTCCCACGTCGACCTGATCAACCTTATGTCGCGCCTGGCCCGGGAAGAGCTGGTGCACCATGAACAGGTCATGCGGTTGATGAAGAAGCGCAAGATCGAGCTGCGCCAACTGTCGGCCGGGCGTTACGCCTCGGGCCTGCGCAAGGTGGTGCGTAGCCATGAGCCGGTAAAACTGGTGGATACCCTGGTGGTCGGCGCGTTCATCGAAGCCCGCAGTTGTGAGCGTTTTGAAGCCCTGGTGCCACATCTGGACGAAGAATTGGGCAAGTTCTATTTCGGCCTGCTCAAAAGCGAGGCTCGGCATTTCCAGGGTTATTTGAAACTGGCTTACCAGTATGGGGATGCGAAAGATGTTGCCCAGGTGATCGACCGGGTGCGTGCGGCTGAGCAGGAGCTGATCGAATCACCGGACGTGGAATTCCGTTTCCACAGCGGCATCCCGACCGCCGCATAACCCCCGCAGGAGCGAGGCACACTTCACCGACAGCGGGTGCCAGGCAGTTGACTGAAAAATGCGACGCCAGCACGTTTGCTGCGGCCGCTTAAGATCAACAGATCGCAGCCTTCGGCAGCTCCTAGGGGGCGTTTGCCAGTTACACGGCATCCCGCGGATCAGGCGAAACCGCCACGCAAACGCAATGTTGATAAATAAACCCGGCCTATTTGCCGGGTACCCGCCACAAGTACCAGCAAGCCACTGTCCGATAAGGTTTCCAGTCCAGCCCGATCTCGATCATCTGCCGGCGAGTAGGCTGCACCTCCAAACCCTTCAACCGCCGATACCCCTCACGCACCCCGAAGTCATCCGCCGGCAGAATATCCGAGCGCTCAAGGCCGTAGATCAGCAGCATCTCCACGGTCCAGCGGCCAACCCCGCGCAGGGTGATCAAGCGCTCGATCAGCGCTTCATCGTCCATCACCCGCGCGGTGTTGTAATCGGGCACCACGCCACTCACCGCCGCTTCGGCGATGCCCTGAATGGTCGCTATCTTGCTTGCCGAAAAACCGCAGCTGCGCAGCGCGTCAAAATCAGTCGCGATGATCTGCTCCGGGCGCGGAAAATTTCCTGGGGGGAACAACGCCAGTAAACGCCCGATGATCGCGTCGCCGGCACTGGCATGCAGTTGTTGGTAGGCAATCGAGCGCACCAGGGATTCATAGGGATCCCGTGTTGGGTGTGGCTTGTGCAGGCAAGGACCAACGGTGGCTATGTGTCGGCGCCAGTCATCATCGATGCCGGCCAGAAACTCGCTGGCAGCCGACCACGCGTCGGGCAGGGCGCTCATGCTTCTTCGCGCGCCATGCCCGGCAGGCTCAACTGGCTGAGCTGCAGTGCCGCGTTCTCCAGGCGCAGCAGGAATGCCTTGCGCGGCTGGCCGCCGCCGTAGCCAGTCAACGAGCCATCGGCGCCGATCACCCGGTGGCAAGGGACGACGATGGAGACCCGGTTGTGCCCGTTGGCCAGGCCGACGGCGCGGCTGGCGCCGGGCTTGCCGAGAATCGCGGCAATGGCGCCATAGGTACTGGTCTGGCCGTAGGGGATTTTCACCAGCTCGGCCCACACTTGCCTGGAAAATTCGCTGCCTGGCAGATGCAGCGCGACCCTGAATTCGCAGAGCTTGCCCGCAAAGTATTGCGCCAGTTCGTCTTCGATCTGGCGCAAATGGGCGTTATGCCCGGGCGCTATCACGTAGCCATAGCGGTTTTGCAGCGCTTCAAGCTCCCGGGTCAGTGCCGGTCGGTCAAGAAACTCAAGCATCACCAGCCCGCGCCGCTCCGCCATGGCGATCATCGGCCCCAGGGGCGTGGTCAGGCGGGTGAAGAGCAGGGGCTCACTGTCGGCTGCTTTGCCTGGGGTGATGTGGAATGACTTTTGAAACGCGTCGCGAAAACCGCTCAGGGATTCATATCCCGAATCGAACGCCGCGTGGTCGATGGACTCACCCTGGCGAATGCCGCCCAGCGCCATGCCCAATCTGCGGGTGCGTAGCCACGCGTGGAAGGTCATGCCGAAATGTTGTTTGAACCAGCGCCGAAGCTTCAACGGCTCGATGCCCTCGGCCAGCAGTTGCGCATCGGACCATTGTCGCTCCGGGGTGGCGTCTACCGCGCCCAGTAGCCTTTGCACCCAGTCCGGGGCAATGGCCGCAGCGTCCAGTGGCTTGCAGCGCAGGCAGGCACGATAGCCCGCCGACAGGCATTCATCGGCATGGGCGAAGAACTCGACATTCTCCGGTTTCGGTTTGCGCGCCGTGCAGCTGGGACGGCAAAAGATGCCGGTGGTCTTGACCGCGGTAAAGAACACCCCCTCGTAGGCGGTGTCACGTTCAAGCATGGCGCGGACCATCTCGTTGCGGGGCGGTAAGGAAGCGTTTTGTAGGTTCATGGCGTGAGCATAGGGGGCGTCGCGCCGGGGCTCCACCGGTAAATCGACAAAGAATTCGCCCGGAGCGTCAGGAGTGCTCCCGGCGGCAGGTGCGTGCGCCTGCCCAGGGGTGTTTTGTTCAATACTCGGGGCTGGCAATTTCTTAGTCTGGGGGCCAATTCAACCGAGTGAAGAGGTTTGCGATGAGTTTGATTGTTTCCATGGCCGCGTTTGCGCTGGTGGCTTCGATCACCCCCGGGCCGGTGAATATTGTGGCCTTGAGTTCCGGCGCGCAGTTTGGCCTGCGCGCCAGCCAACGGCATGTTCTGGGCGCCACGTTGGGTTTCGTGGTGTTACTGGTGTTGATGGGGCTGGGGTTGCATGAAGTGTTGCAGCGCTGGCCGGCGCTGACGCAGGTGGTGCGACTGGCGGGTGTGGCATTCCTGCTGTTCATGGCCTGGAAACTGGCGGCCGACGATGGCCAGGTCGATACTGCGAGGTCGACCCGCGCGCCCTCGATGCTGTATGGCGCGATCATGCAGTGGCTCAACCCGAAAGCCTGGCTGGCCTGCGTGGCGGGCATGGGCGCGTTTGTCGCTGACGGTGAGGCACGGCTGGTCTGGCAATTTGCGGCGGTGTACCTGGTGATCTGTTATCTGTCGGTTGGGTGCTGGGCCTACGCCGGGACTTTTTTGCGCGGGTATCTGAACAACCCGCGGGGGATGCGCCTGTTCAATCGGGCGATGGCGGCCTTGCTGGTGATGAGTGCGGGTTATCTGCTGTTGCCTTGATATTGGCCGGGCGTAGCGGCGAGGTGGTGTTTGAACGCACGCTGAAAATGCGCCTGATCGGAAAATCCCGCTTCAAGCGCCACATCGGCAATCAACTTGCCGCTGCGCAGACGGTCCTGGGCAAACTGGATGCGGCGATTGATCAGGAAGGCGTGGGGCGTCATCCCATAATGTTGTTTGAACGCGCGGATCAGATACGACGGCGATAACTGGGCGGCCGCGCATATGTCTTCAAGCTTGAGCAGCCGAGTGCAGTGGTCGCGAATGAAATCCGCTGCACGTTCCAGCTTGAAGTTGGGCTCGCGCAGCGCTTGCCCGGCCGGGTTCAGCCGCAGCTGCAGGTCGCTGAAAAACTCCACCAGGACGCTGTGTTTGTGCAGGTGGTCCTGCTGCGGATCGATCAGCGCCTCATACACCCCGACCAGTCCCTCAAACAGGCTGGCATCGCGCACGTGCGTAAGGGAAAAGCGGCGAAACGCCAGGTCGGAGCTGAAGCCCAGTTGGTGCTGCAGATCGGTAAGCCAGGCCGTGTCGACATAAAACATCAGGTACGACCAGGGCTCATCGTCGATGGGATTGCAGGCGTGCACGTCGCCAGGGTTCATCAGCACGACGGTGCCGGCGCTGACTTGCGACTGCGCTTGATCGTGGAGATAGGTACTGCGTCCAGCCGTGATCGCACCGATGGAAAAATGCTCGTGGGAATGGCGCGTGTAACACACCTCTCGACCGTCGGCGATGGAACGCGCTTCGATAAAGGGCAGGGCATCATCGCGCCAGAATAGCGGACGCTGATCTTCATTCCTGGCAACCGCGCGCTTCATGTTCGAATCCTTGGCAGGTGAGTCGTTGAGTGTAATGGCTCCGGCGGCCAAAGGCTCGGTCTGGCGAATATGTCTGGCATAGTCATTCGGACAACTTGTGGAGTCAAATCGACCTCAGTAAACGATTGTCATTATGACTTGATGCGCTCCATCTCATTGATTTTCAAGGCGCAGGAAGCTGGCACGAGACTTGATATACCTCTCGTACCCGAACAACGTCAGGAGTACCGGAAAATGTTTAGCTTCTTCAGCCATCCCCAGAATGTCCTGCTCCTGTCCAGCCGCATCCTCGGAGCCGGCCTGGCCCTGCTCGTGGCCGGCGTCTACGGCGCCTATTTGTACGGAGGACATTTGCCTATCCCCGCTTTGGTGTCGTTTCACGCCATGACCATCATCGGGCCCACCCTGCTGAAGATAGGCTACGTGATGCGCCTGTTAGCCCAGCATCATTTGGGGCAGCGCCTCACAGGGGTAAGCGCTTGATGCGCACCCCTGGCTCGGGCCATTGCACACTGGCTGGCTACTCTAATGGCATGACCGGTGGTCGATGAACCGGTCTCGCCCGCTATTTTGCGCTTAGCTGTAGGGATAACTCGAGGCGTGCGTGGGCATTGATCGGCCACAGCGACGCTCCTTCAGAACACCGTGAGTCTGAGGAAACCCGCAATGCTGACGCTTAACATCAATGGCAAGGACCAGGCTCTGGATGTCCCTGCGGACATGCCGCTACTGTGGGTGCTGCGCGATGTCGCGCACCTGACTGGAACCAAATTTGGCTGTGGCATGGCGCAATGCGGGGCCTGCACCGTGCACGTCGACGGCGCGCCGCTGCGATCCTGCATCACGCCCGCTACAGCCGTGGCCCATGGGCAGAAGATCCTCACGATTGAAGGCCTGTCCGCCGATGGATCTCATCCGGTGCAGCAAGCCTGGGCCGAACTCGACGTGGTCCAGTGCGGCTACTGCCAGTCCGGACAGATAATGTCTGCCGCAGCCTTGCTGGCAAAAATCCCCAAGCCCACCGACAGCGATATCGACCAGGCGCTGTCCGGCAATATTTGCCGTTGCGGCACCTATCCGCGTATCCGCGCGGCAGTCAAACGCGCAGCCGACATCGGTTGATTTGCGGGGAGGGCAGGTCATGAACAGCAGTCATCCACTGTCGCGTCGGGGGTTTCTCAAGGGCAGTGCCGTGCTTGGCGGCGGGCTGGTGGTGGCCTTTGTCATCCCCGGTGCTCACCGCTTCGCCCAAGGCGCGGAGAATCAGGGCAATGTATTCGCACCGAATGCGTTCTTGCGAATCGGCAACGACAACAGCGTCACCGTGCTGCTCGGGCACTCGGAAATGGGCCAGGGTATCTGGACCGGCCTGACCATGCTGATTGCCGAGGAGCTGGACGCCGACTGGTCGAAAATCCTCGTCGAACATTCCCCGGCGTCGGCCGCCGATTATGGTCTGGCCGGCTTCGGCGGGATGCAGATTACCGGCGGCTCGACCTCCACCTGGATGGAGTTCGATCGCTACCGCCAGGCGGGTGCGGCGGCGCGCTTGATGCTGATCGACGCGGCGGCCAAGCGCTTCAATGTCGCGCCCTCGACGATCCGTACCGAATCGGGGGTGGTCATCGCCGCAGATAATCGGGTCACCTACGGTGAACTGGCCGATGAAGCCGGCCAGTTGCCGGTGCCGGACCCGGCCTCGATCAAGCTCAAGGAGCCCAAGGACTGGAAGCTGATCGGCAAACCCACCAAGCGCCTGGACACGCCGGAGAAAATCACCGGCAGGGCCAGGTTCGGCATGGATGTGCAGTTCGAAGGGTTGATGACCGCCATGGTTGCTCGCACGCCGGTGTTCGGTGGCCACGTCAAATCTTTTGAAGGCGCCGAGGCGCTGGCGATACCGGGCGTGCACAAAGTGGTGCAGGTGCCCAGCGGAGTGGCGGTGATCGCCGATCACTATTGGGCGGCGAAGCTGGGACGCGATGCACTCAAGATTGACTGGGACCTGGGGCCGAACACTGGCCTGGACAGCCAGCAATTGCTGGAGAGTTTCCGCAAGCTGGCCGGCACCCCGGGCCTGCCTGCCAGTAAGGCCGGGGATGCCAAGGCCGCCCTGGCCAAGGCGGCGAAAACCATCGATGTCGAATACAGCGTGCCTTACCTGGCCCACGCACCGATGGAACCGCTCAATTGCACGGTGAAAATCACCCAGGACAAGTGCGAGATCTGGACGGGCACCCAGTTTCAGACGCTGGACCAGATGATCGCCGGGAAAATTACCGGGTTGAAGCCCGAGCAGGTGGAGATTCATACCGAGTTCCTTGGAGGTGGCTTTGGCCGCCGCGCCAATCCGACTTCGGATTTTGTTGCCGAAGCGGTGCAGGTGGCCAAGGCCGCAGGTGCGCCGGTGAAGACGGTGTGGTCCCGCGAAGACGACATCCGTGGCGGCTATTACCGCTCGGCATTCCTGCATCAGGCGCGCATTGGCCTGGATGCGGGTGGGTTGCCCATCGCCTGGCAGCATGTATTGGTCGGGCAGTCGATCATGGCCGGCACCATGCTCGAGGCAACGATGGTCAAGGATGGCATCGACAAGACCTCTGTCGAGGGCGTGGCGGACAGTCCCTATCTGCAGCACCTGGCCAACCATCAGGTCGAACTGCATTCGCCGAGCACGGGCATCAATGTGCTGTGGCTGCGTTCAGTGGGGCATACCCATACCGGATTCGTCATGGAATCGCTCATCGACGAACTGGCCGAGGCGGCGGGCCAGGATCCGGTGGAGTACCGACGAACCCTGCTCAAGGACCATCCGCGGCATCTCGGCGTGCTGAACCTGGCCGTGGAAAAGGCCAACTGGAAGGCAACGTTGCCGGATGGCCATGCGTTGGGCGTGGCGGTGCACGAGTCATTCGGCAGTTACGTCGCCCAGGTGGCCGAGGTGTCCCAGGACAACCTGGCGATTCGCGTGCATCGGGTGGTGTGCGCGGTGGACTGCGGCATTGCGGTCAACCCGCAGAGCATCGCGGCGCAGATGGAGTCGTGCATTACCTTCGGCCTGGGGTTTGCCCTGCACAGCAAACTGACCTTCAAGAACGGCAAGGTGGAGCAGTCCAATTACCACGACTATCAAGTACTGCGCCTCAATGAGATGCCGGTGGTTGAAGTGCATATCGTGCCCAGTTCCGAGAAGCCCGGGGGTATCGGCGAAGCGGGTGTGCCGCCGACGGCACCGGCAGTGGCGAACGCCGTATTCGCCTTGACCGGGCAACGCCTGCGGGAACTGCCGCTGCAACTGTCGGGGGTGTGAGATGAAACGACATCTGATGCTGGGCGCGGTGATGCTTCTTGGCCTGGTGGCTTACACCGAGGACCTGTTCGCGGACGACAGTGAAGCGCTCAAGGCCTTCGATACCGTGCAGAAAGTCTTCCAGAGCCCGCGTTGCCAGAATTGCCATATTCCGGGGGATTCGCCGCTGCAATTCGATGCCGGCACGCCCCATGCGATGAATGTCGTGCGCGGCCTGGACGGCAAGGGTGCAGCAGGCCTGCCGTGTACCACCTGTCACGCCGAGGCCAATCCGCCGGCCAGTTACGGCCCCAATGCGCCACCCGGTGCGCCCCACTGGAGCCTGCCGCCGGCCGCCCACAAGATGGCCTGGATCGGCCTGCCGGCCGATCAGCTATGCGCAATGATCAAGGATCGCAAGGCCAACGGCGACCGTGATTTCGCCGCGCTGATCAAGCATGTCAGCGACGACAAACTGGTGCTCTGGGGCTGGAACCCGGGAGCTGGCCGGGCGCCTGTGCCGGTACCACACGATATTTTTGTCGCCCAGTTCAAGCTGTGGGCGGAGGCGGGAGGGCCATGCCCGGTCCGGGGCATCTGACCCGGAACTGAACTCAAAAAAAACCCGCCGGAGTCGGCGGGTTTTTATCGGCTAACCGAAGATTACTCTTCCAGGCTGCCCATCGCAGTGGTGTTGAAACCACCGTCTACGTACATGATTTCGCCGCTGATGCCGGACGCCAGGTCCGAGCACAGGAAGGCGCCGGCGTTGCCGACTTCGTCGATGGTGACGTTACGACGCAGCGGGGTTTGCGCTTCGTTGGCGGCCAGCATCTTGCGGAAGTTCTTGATGCCGGAAGCGGCCAGGGTGCGGATCGGACCGGCCGATACGCAGTTGACGCGGGTGCCGTCCGGGCCCAGGGAGCCGGCCAGGTAACGTACGCCAGCTTCCAGGGAAGCCTTGGCCATGCCCATCACGTTGTAGTTCGGCATGGTGCGCTCGGCGCCCAGGTACGACAGGGTCAGCAGGCTGCCGTTACGGCCCTTCATCATTTCGCGACCGGCCTTGGCCAGGGCTACGAAGCTGTAGGCGCTGATGTCGTGGGCAATGCGGAAACCTTCACGGGTGGTGGCTTCGGTGAAGTCGCCGTCCAGTTGGTCGCCGGGAGCGAAACCTACGGAGTGCACGATGCAGTCCAGGCCGTCCCACTTCTTGCCCAGCTCAACGAAGACCTTGGCGATTTCTTCATCGCTGGCCACGTCGCACGGGAAGCACAGGTCCGGGTTGGAACCCCAGCTTTGTGCGAACTCTTCGACACGACCTTTGAGTTTGTCGTTCTGATAAGTGAAGGCAAGCTCAGCGCCCTCGCGATGCATGGCGGCAGCGATGCCGGATGCGATGGACAGCTTGCTGGCGACACCGACGATCAGTACGCGCTTACCGGCGAGAAAACCCATGTGTTGCTCCTCTTTCAGGTTATTGCGCAGTGGCTGGAGCCAGGAAAGCGGCTTCCAGCAACTGCTGTGTATACGGATGTTGGGGGGCGGCAAAGATACTTTGCGCGTCTCCCTGTTCGACCACTTGGCCCTGCTTGACCACCATCAGCTGGTGGCTCAGCGCCTTGACGACAGCCAGGTCATGGCTGATAAACAGATACGTCAGGTTGTACTTGGTTTGCAGTGAACGCAAAAGCTCCACCACCTGGCGTTGCACGGTGCGGTCGAGGGCCGAAGTCGGCTCGTCCAGCAGGATCAACGCCGGTTTGAGCACCAATGCCCGGGCAATGGCAATTCTCTGCCGTTGCCCACCGGAAAATTCGTGGGGGTAGCGGTGCCGGGTGTCCGGATCCAGGCCTACCTCCTTCAATGCCGCAATAATCGCTTGTTCCTGTTCCGCCTCGCTACCCATCTTGTGGATCCGCAGGCCTTCGCCGACGATCTGACTCACGCACATTCGTGGGCTGAGGCTGCCAAAGGGGTCCTGGAACACCACCTGCATCTCCCGCCGCAGCGGCCTGACCTGTTGCTGCGTCAGGCAGTCTAGCTGGTTGCCTTCAAAACGGATGCCGCCTTTGCTGCCGATCAGCCGCAAAATCGCCAGGCCGAGGGTCGATTTACCGGAACCGCTTTCTCCCACAATGCCCAGTGTCTGGCCCTGGGGCAGGCTGAAGTTGATGCCGTCGACCGCCTTGATGTGGTCGACGGTCTTTTTCAGCAAGCCTTTCTTGATCGGAAACCACACTTTCAGGTCCTCGACCTGCAGCAGCGGCGGCCCGATTGCATTGGTGGCCGGCATCCCGCTGGGCTCCGCTGCCAGCAGTTCCCGCGTGTACGGATGCTGCGGCGCGCGGAACAATTCTTCGCACGATGCCTGTTCGACGATGCAACCGCGCTGCATGACACATACTCGGTGCGCAATTCTTCGCACCAGGTTTAAATCGTGACTGATCAGTAGCAGCGCCATGCCCAGGCGGGCCTGCAATTGCTTGAGCAATTCAAGGATTTTCAACTGCACTGTTACGTCCAGCGCGGTGGTCGGTTCGTCGGCAATCAGCAGTTCCGGCTCGTTGGCCAGGGCCATGGCGATCATCACGCGCTGGCGCTGGCCGCCGGACAATTCATGGGGCAGGGCCTTGAGGCGCTTGTGCGGCTCGGGGATGCCGACCATCTCCAACAGTTCCAGGGTGCGTTGGGTGGCGATCTTGCCGACCAGCCCTTTATGGATGCCCAGCACTTCGTTGATCTGCTTTTCGATGGAATGCAGAGGGTTGAGCGAGGTCATCGGCTCCTGGAAGATCATCGCAATCCGGTTGCCGCGGATATGCCGGATGGTCTTTTCCTTCAGGCTCAGCAGGTCCTGGCCCGAGTATTCGATGGTCCCCGACGGGTGTCGGGCGAGCGGGTAGGGCAGCAGCCGCAGGATCGAGTGGGCGGTGACCGATTTGCCCGAGCCGCTTTCGCCCACCAGGGCCAAAGTCTCGCCGCGCTTGATGTCGAAGCTGACACCCTCGACCACCCGTTGCACGCGCTCACCGACGACAAACTCCACCGCCAGGTCGCGCACTTCGATCAGATTGTCCTGATTCATTTTCACTTCCTCGGGTCGAAGGCATCGCGAGCGGACTCGCCGATGAACACCAGTAAACTCAACATCAACGCCAGTACCGCGAAGGCGCTCATGCCTAGCCAGGGCGCCTGCAGGTTGGATTTGCCCTGAGCCACCAGTTCACCCAGGGACGGCGCACCAGGCGGCAGCCCAAAGCCCAGGAAGTCGAGGGCGGTGAGGGTGCCGATGGCGCCGGTCAGGATGAACGGCATGAAAGTCATGGTCGAGACCATGGCGTTGGGCAGGATATGGCGGAACATGATCGCACCATTCTGCATCCCCAGCGCCCGCGCCGCGCGCACGTACTCGAGGTTGCGCCCGCGCAGGAACTCGGCGCGCACCACGTCCACCAGGCTCATCCAGGAGAACAGCAGCATGATCCCCAGCAGCCACCAGAAGTTCGGCTGCACGAAGCTGGCGAGGATGATCAGCAGGTACAGCACCGGCAGCCCGGACCAGATTTCCAGGAAGCGCTGCCCGGCCAGATCCACCCAGCCGCCATAAAAGCCCTGCAAGGCCCCGGCAATCACGCCGATGATCGAGCTGAGGATGGTCAGGGTCAGGGCGAACAGTACAGAGATGCGGAACCCGTAGATCACCCGGGCCAGCACGTCGCGGCCCTGGTCATCGGTGCCCAGCAGGTTGTCCGCTGAAGGTGGCGCCGGAGCCGGGACCTTCAGGTCATAGTTGATACTTTGATAGCTGTAGGGAATCGGCGCCCACAGCACCCAGGCATCCTTGGCCTTGAGCAGTTCGCGGATATACGGGCTCTTGTAGTTGGCTTCCAGCGGGAACTCGCCGCCGAAGGTGGTTTCCGGGTAGCGCTTGAGCGCCGGGAAATACCAGCCGTCGTCGTAATGCACCACCAGCGGTTTGTCGTTGGCGATCAATTCGGCGCCCAGGCTCAGGCCGAACAGCACCAAAAACAGCCACAGCGACCACCAGCCGCGCTTGTTGGCCTTGAACAGTTCAAATCGCCGACGATTGAGTGGGGACAGGTTCATCTCAATGCTCCCGGCTTTCGAAGTCGATACGCGGATCGACAAAGGTGTAGGTGAGGTCGCCGATCAACTTCACCACCAGGCCCAGCAGGGTGAAGATGAACAACGTGCCGAACACCACCGGATAATCGCGATTGATGGCCGCCTCGAAGCTCATCAGGCCAAGGCCGTCGAGGGAAAAGATCACTTCCACCAGCAACGAGCCGGTGAAGAAGATTCCGATGAAAGCCGACGGGAAGCCGGCGATCACCAGCAGCATGGCGTTACGGAACACGTGTCCGTAGAGCACGCGGTGGTTGGTCAGGCCCTTGGCCTTGGCGGTCACCACATACTGTTTGTTGATTTCGTCGAGAAAACTGTTCTTGGTCAGCAGGGTCATGGTCGCGAAGTTACCGATCACCAGCGCCGTGACCGGCAGGGCCAGGTGCCAGAAATAATCGAGGATCTTGCCGCCAGTAGTGAGCTCATCAAAGTTGTTGGAAGTCAGGCCTCTGAGCGGAAACCAGTCAAGGTAACTGCCGCCGGCAAACAGCACGATCAGCAGGATCGCGAACAGGAAGGCCGGGATCGCATAACCGACGATGATCAGCGAACTGGTCCAGACGTCGAAATGGCTGCCGTGCCGCGTAGCCTTGGCGATCCCCAGCGGGATCGACACCAGGTACATGATCAGGGTGCTCCACAGCCCAAGGGAGATAGAGACCGGCATTTTTTCCTTGATCAGGTCGATGACCTTGGCGTCGCGGAAGAAACTGTCGCCGAAATCCAGCTTCGCGTAGTTCTTGATCATGATCCACAAGCGTTCCGGCGCCGATTTGTCGAAGCCGTACATGTGCTCGATTTCCTTGACCAGCGCCGGGTCCAGCCCTTGGGCGCCACGATAGGCGGAGCCGGCCACCGAGACCTCGGCGCCGCCGCCGGCAATGCGGCTGGTGGCGCCTTCGAAGCCTTCGAGCTTGGCGATCATCTGCTCTACCGGTCCACCGGGGGCGGCCTGGATGATCACGAAGTTGATCAGCAGAATGCCCAGCAAGGTCGGGATGATCAGCAGCAGTCGTCGAAAAATGTACGCCAGCATCTGATTACTCCGTGCCCGCAGCGTCGGTTTGCAGTTTGGTTTCGACCTCTATCGCCGGTTTGGCATCCGGCTTGATCCACCAGGTGTTGATGCCGATATCGTAGGTCGGTGAGATTTTCGGATGGCCGATGTGGTTCCAGTAAGCCACGCGCCAGGTCTTGATGTGCCAGTTGGGGATCACGTAATACCCCCATTGCAGCACGCGGTCCAGCGCCCGGGCGTGGGCCACCAGGCTATTGCGCGAATCGGCGTTGATCAGTTGCTCGACCAGCTGGTCGACCACCGGGTCCTTGAGACCCATGGAGTTGCGGCTGCCGGGCTTGTCGGCGGCGGCAGACATCCAGAACTCCCGTTGTTCATTGCCTGGCGAGTTGGACTGCGGGAAGCCGCCGACGATCATGTCGAAGTCCCGAGAGCGCACCCGGTTGATGTACTGGGAGACGTCGACCCGACGGATCACCAGGTCGATCCCCAGATCGCTGAGGTTGCGCTTGAACGGCAGCAGCACCCGCTCGAATTCAGTCTGGGCCAGCAGGAACTCGATGGTCACCGGTTTGCCGGTGGCATCGACCATCTTGTCGTCGACGATGCGCCAGCCGGCCTCCTGCAGCAGTTGATAGGCCTGACGCTGCTGGTTTCGAATCATGCCGCTGGCATCGGTGCGCGGGTTCTGGAACGCCTCGCTGAACACCTGCTCGGGAATTTTTCCGCGAAAGGGGTCGAGGATTGCCAGCTGGTCGGCATCCGGCAGGCCCGTGGCAGCCATTTCCGAGTTTTCGAAGTAACTGCGGGTGCGCACATAGGCGCCGTTGAACAGTTGCTTGTTGGTCCATTCAAAGTCCAGCAGCAGGCTCAGGGCGTGGCGCACGCGCACATCCTGGAACACCGGGCGCCGCAGGTTGAACACAAAGCCCTGCATGCCGGTCGGGTTGCCGTTGGGGATCTGTTCCTTGATCAGGCGGCCTTCGGTGACTGCTGGAATGTTGTAGGCATTGGCCCAGTTTTTTGCGGTCATCTCCAGCCAGTAATCGAACTGGCCGGCTTTCAGGGCTTCCAGCGCGACGGTGTTGTCGCGGTAGTAGTCGGTGGTCATCACGTCGAAGTTATAGAAGCCGCGGTTGACCGGCAGGTCCTTGCCCCAGTAGTCCTTGACCCGCTCGTAGCGCACTGAACGCCCGGCCTTTACTTCGCTGACCCGGTAGGGCCCGCTGCCCAGGGGGATTTCCAGGTTGCCCTTGTTGAAGTCGCGGTTGGCCCACCAGTGTTTGGGCAACACCGGCAGCTGGCCAAGAATCAGCGGCAGCTCGCGGTTGTTGCTGTGCTTGAACTTGAACAGCACGGTCAGCGGGTCTTCGGCGATCACTTCGGCCACGTCGCTGTAATAGCCACGATAGAGCGGGGCGCCTTCCTTGGTGAGCATGTCGAAGCTGAAGATCACGTCCTCGGCATGGATGGGGTGACCGTCGTGGAACCGGGCTTGCGGGCGCAAATAGAAACGCACCCAGCTGTTGTCGGGGGCTTTCTCGATCTTGCCGGCGACCAGGCCGTACTCGGTGAACGGTTCGTCCAGGCCTTGTCTGGCAAGGGTGTCGTAGATCATGCCGACATCGTCGGCGGGCACGCCTTTGCTGATAAACGGATTAAGGCTGTCGAAGCCGCCGAAGCCTGCCTGGCGGAAGGTCCCGCCCTTGGGCGCGTCAGGGTTCACGTAATCGAAATGCTTGAAGTCGGCCGGGTATTTGGGCGGTTCGTTGTACAGGGTCAGCGCGTGTTGCGGAGCGGCGCAGGCCAGCCCGGCAAACATCAGGCCGCTGACCTGCAACAGCAGGGCACGTACAGGTGTCATCGATCCTTCTCCGAAGATTTCAGCCACCACGCGCTCAAGCCCAGGGTGTAGGGCGGCGTGGTGACAAAGGCAAACCGGTTGCGGTAGGCCAGGCGGTGATAATTGAGGTACCAGTTGGGAATGATGTAGTGCTGCCACAGCAGTACGCGATCCAGTGCCTTGCCGGCGGCGACCTGCTCGTCACGGGTCCTGGCGGCGAGCAGCTGTTCGAGCAGGTGGTCAACCACGGGGTTGGCGATACCTGCGTAATTCTTGCTGCCCTTGACCGTCACCTGGCTGGAGTGGAAATACTGCCATTGCTCCAGGCCGGGGCTGAGCGTCTGGTTGAGGGTCATCAGGATCATGTCGAAGTCGAATTGGTCGAGACGTTGCTTGTACTGGGCGCGATCGACCGTTCGCAACCGGACATCGACGCCGATGCTCGCGAGGTTCTCGACGTAGGGCTGGAGAATGCGTTCCAGGTTGGGGTTGACCAGCAGGATCTCCAGGCGCAGCGGCTGGCCGGCGGCATTTTGCAGGCGCTGGCCGTTCAGCTTCCAGCCGGCTTCGGCGAGCAGGCCCAGGGCGTTGCGCAGTGTCTGCCGGGGGATGCCGCGACCATCGGTCTGGGGCAGGCTGAACGGTTCTGTGAAGAGCCTGGCCGGCAGCTGATCACGGTAGGGCTTGAGCATCAGCCATTCGTGGCCGACAGGCAGCCCGGTGGCGGAGAACTCGCTGTTGGGGTAGTAGCTCATGGCGCGTTTGTAGGCGCCGCTGAACAGCGTGCGGTTGGTCCACTCGAAGTCGAACATCAGCCCCAGCGCTTCGCGGACCTTGGGATCGGCAAAGGCGGGGCGCCGGGTGTTCATGAACAGGCCCTGGCTCTGGGTCGGAATCTGGTGCGGGATCAGCGCCTTGATCACCTCACCGCGCCTGACCGCCGGGAAGCGGTAGCCGTTTTCCCAGTTCTTCGCCTGGTGCTCGATGTAGATGTCGAACTCCCCGGCCTTGAACGCTTCGAAGGCGACGTCGCTGTCGCGGTAGAACTCGACCTCCATCCGGTCGACGTTGTACTTGCCGCGGTTGACCGCCAGGTCCTTGCCCCAGTAATCCTTGACCCGCTCGAAGATCAACTGCCGCCCGGGCGTTACCGAGGTAATGCGGTAGGGGCCGCTGCCCAGGGGCGGTTCGAACGTGGTGGCCTTGAAGTCGCGGCCTTTCCAGTAATGCTGGGGCAATACCGGCAACTCGCCCAGGCGCAGGATCAGCAACGGGTTGCCGGCGCGCTTGAAGACGAATCGGATACGGTGGGGGTTGAGGATATCGACCCGCAGCACTTCCTGGAGGTTGGTGCGGTATTGCGGATGCCCTTCCTTGAGCAGCAGGCGATAGGAAAACGCGACGTCGTAGGCGGTGATCGGCACGCCGTCATGAAACCTGGCCTCGGGGCGCAGGTTGAACACGACCCAGCTGCGGTCGTCGCTGTACTCCACCGATTGCGCGATCAGCCCGTAGCTGGAAGTGGGCTCATCGCCAGACGGCGCGTATTGGCCGGTGCCCACCATCAGCGGCTCGTTGAGTTCGTTGATGCCGTATTGCAGGAAATTGGGCGTGGAAACCGGGCTCGATCCCTTGAAAGTATAGGGATTGAGCGTATCGAAGGTGCCGAATGCCATCACTCGCAACGTACCGCCCTTGGGCGCTTGCGGGTTGACCCAGTCGAAGTGGGTAAATCTGGCCGGGTACTTGAGGGTGCCGAACTGCGCATAACCATGGCTTTCGCTGATTGTCGCGCTTGCGGGTGAGCTCAAGGCCAGGCTGATCAGGAGCAGGAGGAGGGGACGCTTCAAGTCAGAGATCCGATCCAGGCGGCTTGGGCTTTATGGACCGTACAGTAACAGCTTGTCTGTGCAGGAAAAAGATGGCGTATTTGGAAGGACGGGCTTGCTCGCGATGGTCGATCACGATAACGCTGGGAATCTGTCACCCCGCGGCGCTCTCAGGTTCTTCGCGAGCAAGTTCGCTCCTGCAGGGGGTGTGTGAGTCTTGGAAAAACAGCCCCTGGGTCCAGGGGCTGTTTTTTAGTGCGGCGAGTAGACCGTCAGCATCTGGCCTGGCTTGAGTGCCTGGCCGAGGCGCGGGTTCCAGCGTTTGAGGTGCTGCATCTCGACGTTAAAGCGCTTGGCGACCATGTACAGCGAGTCGCCCTGCTTGACCTTGTACTTGGTCCGCTGCTTCTTGCTGTTGGCGGCGACTACCGTGTTGACGCGTCCGCCGCTGCGCTTGGCGTTGTCCTGCATGACCAGTGTCTGGCCAACCTTGAGGTTCTTGCCGGTCAGCTTGTTCCACTGCTGGAGATCCTTCACGTCGACCTTGTTCGCCTTGGCAATGGTGCCCAGGTTGTCGCCGCGCTTGACCCGATAGGAGCGCTTGGCGCCGGCAATGGCCGGGCTGTTGGCGCCTTCGAACACTGGCTTGAGCGGTCGCTTGCTGATCAGCTCTTCCGGGCGCATGGTCGACAGGCTGGTGGTCAGCAGTTGCGCCTTCGAGGTGGGCACCAGCAAGTGCTGGGGGCCATCGAGGGTGGTGGTGCGCTGCTTGAAGGCCGGGTTGAGCTGGAACAGCTCGTCTTCGTCGATGTTGGCCACTGCAGCGACCTTGGACAGGTCCATGCGCTGGTTGATCTCGACCACCTTAAAGTACGGCTCGTTGGCGATAGGGTTGAGGTTCACCCCGTAGGCTTCCGGCGCCAGCACCACTTGGGACAGCGCGAGCAGCTTGGGTACATACGCCTGGGTTTCCGCCGGCAGCGGCAGGTTCCAGTAATCGGTCGGCAAGCCCAGTTTTTCATTGCGCTCGATCGCCCGGCTGACCGTACCTTCGCCGGCGTTGTAGGCCGCGAGGGCCAGCAGCCAGTCGCCGTTGAACATGTCATGCAGGCGGGTCAGGTAGTCCATTGCCGCAGTGGTCGAGGCGGTGATATCGCGACGGCCATCGTAGAACTGGTTCTGGCGCAGGTTGAAGTAACGCCCGGTGGAAGGAATAAATTGCCAAAGACCCACCGCATGGGCCCGGGAATAGGCCATCGGGTTGTAGGAGCTTTCTATCACTGGCAACAGCGCCAGTTCCAGTGGCATGTTGCGTTCTTCCAGGCGTTCGACGATGTAATGAATGTACAGGCTGCCGCGTTCACCGGCGTTTTCGAGGTAAGACGGGTTGTTGGCGAACCACAGGCGCTGTTGTTCGATGCGCGGGTTCAGGCCGACGCTGTCCTGCAACTGGAAGCCCTGGCGCATGCGCTCCCAGACGTCCTGTGGAATTTGCGGAACAGGCTTTTCGCTGAGCCAGACAGGTTTCTGCTTGGCTCGAGCGGCGATGTTGGGGGTGTGTGTCGCTTCGGTTTGCGGCACATGGCTTGAACAGCCCGCCAGCGTGGCGGACACAGCCACCGCGATGGCTTGAGCCAGGCGGGTCAATGCGTCTGAATTGATGGACTTACGAATAGATGACGACATTGGCTGGAAGTAAGTTCCGGGCAAAAATGTCGGGCGATTCTAGAAAGCGCACCCCCCAAGGTCAACCATTGAGAATTCCCGTACCGCCCGGTAGCCTCCCTAGAACTTGTCTTTCCAGGCACGCAAGGCAGCAAAGACCGCACTCGGACTGCTGTTATCGGTGCCGCTCCGTTCGTCCACTTTTTCTTTAATAGATGTTTCGCCGGCACGCAGGAAGGGGTTGGTGAGCTTTTCCAGGGCGAGCGTCGAGGGCAGCGTCATGATCCCGGATTCGCGCATTTGCGTGACTTTGCCCAGGCGTTCGACCGTGTGCGGATTGCCGGGCTCGACCGCGACAGCGAAGCGCAGATTGCTCAGGGTGTATTCATGGGTGCAGTACACCAGCGTATCCTCGGGAAGGGCTGCAAGCCGGTTCAGGGAGGTATGCATTTGCTCCGCGGTGCCCTCGAACAGGCGGCCGCAACCGGCAGCGAACAGGGTGTCGCCGCAGAACAGCAGGCCATGATGATAGAAGGCGATGTGCCCCAGGGTGTGGCCGGGAACGGCAAGGACATCGAACTCCCAGCCCAGCACGCTGACCCGGTCGTTGTCCTTGAGCGCCACGTCGCGGGCCGGGATGCGCTCGCTGGCCGGGCCGTAGACCGTCGCGTCGGTCGCGCTCTTGAGCACTTCCACGCCGCCGACGTGATCATGGTGGTGATGGGTGATCAGGATATCGCTCAACACCCAGCCCGGATGGGCCGCAAGCCAGGCCTGCACGGGCGCGGCGTCACCGGGATCGACCACGGCGCAGCGCTGGGTAGTGTGGTCCTGTAACAACCAGATGTAGTTGTCGGTAAAGGCAGGCAGGGCACTGATCTGTATCATCGTCGGATTCGCCAAGCGGAAAACATTGGCGCATCTTAGAACTTCCTGGCGCGTTGGAGAATGCAATGACCGATAAAGCGTTCGCTCAGGCTGACCCTGACTGGCTGGATTTGATCAGCGCAGCCCGTGAGTGGCTGTCCGGCCCGATTGGGCAATTTCTCCTGGATGAAGAGCGGCGCATGCTCGAAGACGAGCTGGGGCGCTTCTTTGGTGGCTATCTGGTGCACTACGGCCCATCGGCTCAAACGCCTCCGTCGGCGCCGCAGGTGCAGCGCAATGTGCGCCTGGGCGCGCCGCTGCCCGGCGTGGAAATCGTCTGCGAGGAACAGGCCTGGCCCTTGAGCGAACATGCCGCCGACGTCGTGGTGCTGCAGCATGGGCTGGATTTCTGCCTGTCGCCACACGGCTTGCTGCGTGAGGCCGCCAGCAGCGTGCGGCCAGGTGGGCACCTGCTGATTATCGGCATCAACCCCTGGAGCACCTGGGGGTTGCGGCACGTATTTGCCCATGACGGCTTGCGCAAGGCCCGTTGCATATCGCCTTCGCGGGTCGGGGACTGGCTGAACCTGCTGGGCTTCGCGCTGGAGAAACGCCGCTTCGGGTGCTATCGTCCGCCGCTTGCTTCCCCGGCATGGCAGACCCGGTTGGCCGGTTGGGAGCGCAAGGCCGGTGACTGGCAGTTGTCCGGTGGCGGCTTCTATCTGCTGGTGGCACGCAAGATCGTGGTCGGTTTGCGCCCCCTGCGCCAGGAGCGCCGTGAGCCCATGGGCAAGTTGATTCCCTTGCCGATGGCCAAGGTCAACCGTCGCCGCATCGAACCGTAAGACACACTTTTATTCCCGGCCGGGTTGACCCCGGCCTCGGGCATCGTCGATCACGGATCGGCGAGCCTCGGCATTTTTCTGGAAAGGTTGGCATGAGCGATAGCGTAGAACTCTTCACCGACGGCGCCTGCAAGGGCAATCCCGGCCCTGGCGGCTGGGGCGCATTGCTGGTGTGCAAGGGCGTTGAAAAAGAACTCTGGGGTGGCGAAGCCAACACCACCAACAATCGCATGGAGTTGATGGGAGCGATCCGTGGCCTCGAAGAACTGAAGCGCTCCTGCGACGTGCTGCTGGTGACCGACTCGCAGTACGTGATGAAGGGCATCAACGAGTGGATGGACAACTGGAAGAAACGTGGCTGGAAGACGGCGGCGAAAGAGCCGGTAAAAAACGCTGATCTGTGGAAGCTGCTGGACGAGCAGGTCAATCGCCACAATGTCACCTGGAAGTGGGTGCGCGGGCACATTGGCCATCATGGCAACGAGCGGGCGGACCAGCTGGCTAACCGTGGCGTCGATGAAGTGCGCGGCTTCAAACAAACCTGAAAGCCCTGGGCGCGATCTTTTGATCTTGTTTTCAGAGCGCAGATCAAATTTCCGTAGGAGCTGCCGCAGGCTGCGATCTTTTGATCTTGTTTTTAGAACGCAGATCAAAAGATCGCAACCTGCGGCAGCTCCTACACAGGACCCTGTGCTCTAAGGCATCCGCCAGCGTGTTAACATTCGCGCTTTTTCAAGATTCACCCGTTGAGAGCTGAGCACTGATGGCCACCAGATCCGTTGTACTCGATACCGAAACCACCGGCATGCCGGTGACCGATGGCCACCGGATTATCGAAATCGGCTGTGTCGAGCTGCTCGGTCGGCGTCTGACCGGCCGGCACTTCCATGTCTACCTGCAACCTGATCGCGAGAGTGACGAAGGCGCGATTGGCGTGCACGGCATCACCAACGAATTCCTGGTGGGCAAGCCGCGCTTCAACGAAGTGGCCGATGAGTTCTTCGAATTCATCAAGGGTGCACAGCTGATCATCCACAACGCGGCGTTCGACGTTGGCTTCATCAACAACGAATTCGCCCTGATGGGCCAGCACGATCGCGCCGACATCACCCGGCATTGCTCGATCCTCGACACCCTGATGATGGCCCGGGAACGTCACCCGGGGCAGCGCAACAGCCTGGATGCCCTGTGCAAGCGCTACGGCGTCGACAACTCGGGCCGTGAGCTGCACGGCGCCTTGCTCGACTCCGAGATCCTGGCGGACGTCTACCTGACCATGACCGGTGGCCAGACCAGCCTGTCGCTGGCCGGTAACGCCTCCGATGGCAATGGCTCGGGCGAAGGGGCGGATAATTCGGCGACCGAGATACGCCGCCTGCCGGCAGATCGCCAGCCGACGCGGATCATCCGCGCCAGTGAGGACGACCTGGCCCAGCATGTGGCGCGGTTGGAGGCGATCGCCAAGGCGGCGGGGGCTCCGGCGTTGTGGCAGCAGCTGGTTGAGGCTGAGGCTTCGGCGTAGGTCTCGGTGTAGTCTGGGTAAAGATCGCAGCCTCGTTTCACTCGGCAGCTCCTACGGGAGGGTGAAGAGGCACTGACCCATTTCAGGGCGTCCCCACTCGCCACATCCGCTCCAACCCTCTACCCTGAGGAGATTGGCAGACTTGGGGCTGCCGCCTCAGGATCCTGAGCCCAATGTATAAAGACTTGAAATTCCCGGTATTGATCGTCCATCGCGACATCAAGGCCGACACCGTCGCCGGTGACCGGGTGCGCGGCATCGCCCGGGAGCTGGAGCAGGAAGGCTTCAGCATTGTCTCGGCGACGGACTACGCCGAGGGACGCCTGGTTGCTTCGACCCATCACGGTCTTTCCTGCATGTTGATCGCCAGTGAAGACGCCAGCGCCAATTCACATTTGTTACAGAATATGGCCGAGCTGATCGGACTGGCCCGGGTTCGCGCGCCGGATCTGCCCATCTTTGCCCTCGGTGAGCAGGTGACCCTGGAAAACGCTCCGGCGGATGCCATGGCCGAGCTCAACCAGCTTCGCGGCATCCTGTATCTGTTCGAAGACACCGTGCCATTTCTGGCCCGCCAGGTCGCCCGCGCGGCACGCAAATACCTCGACGGTCTGTTGCCGCCGTTCTTCAAGGCGCTGGTGCAGCATACCGCTGACTCCAATTATTCGTGGCACACCCCCGGGCATGGTGGTGGCGTGGCCTATCACAAGAGTCCGGTAGGGCAGGCGTTTCATCAGTTCTTCGGGGAAAACACCCTGCGCTCGGACCTGTCGGTGTCGGTTCCCGAGTTGGGCTCCCTGCTGGACCACACCGGCCCCCTGGCCGAAGCCGAGGCGCGCGCGGCGCGTAACTTTGGTGCCGATCACACCTTCTTCGTCATCAACGGCACGTCCACCGCCAACAAGATCGTCTGGCATTCAATGGTCGCCCGGGATGACCTGGTGCTGGTGGACCGCAACTGTCACAAGTCGGTACTGCATTCGATCATCATGACCGGGGCGATTCCGCTGTACCTGTGCCCGGAGCGCAATGAGCTGGGGATTATCGGCCCGATTCCCTTGAGCGAATTCAGCCGCGAGACGATCCAGGCCAAGATCGATGCCAGTCCGTTGACCAAAGGGCGGGCGCCCAAGGTCAAGCTGGCGGTGGTGACCAATTCGACCTACGACGGCCTTTGCTACAACGCCGAACTGATCAAGCAGAGCCTGGGCAACAGCGTCGAGGTGCTGCATTTCGACGAGGCCTGGTACGCCTATGCGGCCTTCCATGAGTTCTTCGCCGGCCGCTACGGCATGGGCACCTCGCGCAGCGCGGACAGCCCGCTGGTCTTTACCACCCATTCCACGCACAAGCTGCTGGCGGCGTTCAGCCAGGCTTCGATGATTCACGTGCAGGACGGTGGGGCGCGCCAACTGGACCGCGATCGCTTCAACGAAGCCTTCATGATGCACATCTCCACTTCGCCGCAGTACAGCATCATCGCTTCGCTGGATGTGGCGTCGGCGATGATGGAAGGGCCTTCGGGGCGCTCGCTGCTGCAGGAAATGTTCGATGAAGCCCTGAGTTTTCGGCGCGTCCTGGCCAACCTGCGCCAGCACATCGCCGCCGATGACTGGTGGTTTTCGATCTGGCAGCCGCCTTCGGTGGAAGGCATCAAGCAGGTGGTCACCGAAGACTGGTTGCTGCAGCCCGACGCCGACTGGCACGGCTTTGCTGGTGTAACCGACGATTACGTGCTGCTCGACCCGATCAAGGTCACCCTGGTGATGCCCGGCCTCACGGCGGGAGGTGCCTTGAGCGAGCGCGGGATTCCGGCGGCAGTGGTCAGCAAATTCCTCTGGGAGCGCGGCCTGGTGGTGGAAAAAACCGGGCTGTATTCGTTCCTGGTGCTGTTTTCCATGGGCATTACCAAAGGCAAATGGAGCACCTTGCTCACTGAGTTGCTGGAATTCAAGCGCAGCTACGATGCCAACGTCAGCCTGGCGAGCTGCCTGCCCTGCATAGCGCAAGAGGATGCCGATCGCTATCGGGGCATGGGCTTGCGTGACTTGTGTGACCAACTGCACGCCTGTTACCGCAGCAACGCCACGGCCAAACACCTCAAGCGCATGTACACCGTATTGCCACAGATCGCCATGAAACCGTCTGACGCCTATGATCACCTGGTGCGCGGCGACGTTGAAGCGGTGTCGATCGATGCCCTGGATGGGCGGATCGCTGCCGTGATGCTGGTACCCTATCCGCCAGGAATCCCGTTGATCATGCCCGGCGAGCGTTTTACCGACGCCACCCGTTCAATCAACGATTACCTGGCATTTGCCCGCACATTCGACAGCAGCTTTCCCGGCTTTGTCGCCGATGTGCACGGCTTGCAACACGAAGATGAGGGCAATGGACGGCACTACACCGTCGATTGCATCAAGGAATGAGGACCTTTCCCAGCATGCAACCGGTTATGAATCCCAAATACCCAGGGCTGTCGGTACGAGTCGCCGACGATGGATTTGCCCCCTATATCTGGGGCAGCGATTTCAGTTTCGAAGTCTCGGCTTACGTCGCCGCCGAAGTCGGCAAGCCAGTGGAGCAGTGGCCCGTGACGCCCATCACGCCGTATCGCAAGTGCTACGGAATTGACCCTGAAGAGTTCAGCAGTTTTCGCGATGCGGCTGACAGCGCGGTGTTCATGGCTTATCTGGACGATGAGCCCGTAGGCCATCTGGTGGTCAGCACCAACTGGAACGGCTTTGCCCATATCGACGAACTGGCGGTGCATGCACCGGCGCGGCGCCACGGTGTCGCCAAAGCCCTGCTGGATGTCGCGCAGTTCTGGACGCGGAAAAAGAAGCTGCCAGGCATCATGCTCGAAACCCAGAACAACAACCTGGGTGCCTGTCGCCTCTACGAGCGCTGCGGCTACGTGGTAGGCGGTATTGATTACCTGCGTTATCGCGGCATCGATCCCAATACGGCCGAGGTCGCGCTGTTCTGGTATCGATTGTTTGATGATCCGCTGGTCATGCCACTCAGTTCGCCAACATCGTCACGGCTTGTTCCGTGATGATCTCCAGCAGGGCCTGAGCCGCCGGTGAAGGTTCGGCGTTCTTCAGGCGCAGGGCATACAGGCTGATCGGCACCGCGGGTGCCAATGGGCAGGTGTCCAGTTCGGCGTGCCTGGCACCCAGGGCGGTGAACGGGTCTACCAGCGCCAGGCCTTCCCCGGCTTCGACCATGCTGCGCATCATCTGGTGCGTCTGCACCCGGATGTGGATGACCGGGACCGGGCGCAGCGCGTGCAGTTTGTGCTCCAGGGCCAGGCTCAGCGGATCATGACCGTCGAGGCCGACCATCGACTGGCCTGCCAGGTCCTGCAGCGAAATGTATTTCTGTTTGGGTTGCAACCAGCCATGGGGTGCCAGCAGCTGGATCTTGCCTTGGGCGATGGCCTGGCAATCGATGTCGGCATGGTCCGGGTCGTGCAGGCTCAGGCCCAGGTCGGCTTCGCGCAGGAGCAGACGCTTGACGATGTCGCGGGTCGGTTGGGTCAGCAGGGTGCAGGGTGCGTCGGGAAGACGCCGGCGCAGGGCGGCAATGGCGTGGGGCAATAGTTTGTGCGCCAGGGGCGCAGTGCAGATGATTCGCAGCGGGGGCGCCTGGTATTGCTTCAGGCTGCTGGCCAGGCGCTGGACCGGCTCAAGTGCTTCATAGACGTGGGCAATTTCAACCTGCAACTCCCGCGCTTCTCGCGTGGCTTGCAGGCGACCACGCACGCTGGAAAACAGCATGAATCCCAGCTGGTCTTCAGCGTCGCGCAGGGTGCGTTCCACCTCGGCCACTGGCAACTGCAACCATTCGGCTGCGGTGCCCAGGTGACCGGTCTGCAACAGCGCCTGGATGACTTCGATATGACGTAAACGCATGCGTGAAGTCCATGTTCGGCAGATGAAGGATTCAGTGTTTGAATCCTAACTCATGTCCGTGCATCTGACTTCTGCTCATAACGGCAGGTTATGAGGCGACGTTCGTTTCCGGCAGCTTGCCGACGTAGGTATCCGGCTCGCGAACGATGGTCACGTCCGATTGGATCAGCAGGAACTGGTTGTCATCGAGCTTCTTGACCCGGTCGCCGATGGCCAGTTTGTAGGTGGTGACAGGCACCGAGCCGGTTAGGCCGTCTGCCGACGGGGTGGATTCCTGGAACTCATGCACTGAATAGACGCGGCCTTCCGCATCTCTTGCATGGAACTGACCGACAAGTACTGCTGCCATCTGCTTAGAACCTCTGGAGATAAATCACTCAATTTGCGGTGTGTAGACCGTGCTTGGGCGAAGTAAGTTTTCTTGCAAGAAAAAAATAGTCACAGGGGCGAATTTTCGGTCGCGTCCTGGGTGAATCGTCATCTATAACTACAGGTTCTTTCCGTTGAACAGTCGAGAATCTTCCATGAGCAACGTCTATTCGGTCGCCGTCGTGGTCGGCAGCTTGAGAAAGGAATCGATCAACCGCAAGGTCGCACTGGCCCTGGCTGATCTGGCTCCGCCAAATCTCAAGCTGGAAATCGTCGAAATCGGCGACCTGGCGCTTTATAACGAAGACATTGATGGTGAATCACCGCCGGCAGCCTACAGTACTTTCCGGCAACACGTGAGTTCATCCGACGCAGTGCTGTTCGTCACTCCGGAATACAACCGTTCTGTGCCGGCCCCGTTGAAAAACGCAATTGACGTGGGTTCGCGGCCTTACGGGCAGAGCGCCTGGAGTGGCAAGCCAGGCGCGGTGATCAGCGTGTCCCCGGGGGCGATCGGCGGCTTTGGTGCCAATCATCACCTGCGCCAGTCCATGGTGTTTCTCGACGTGCCACTCATGCAGCAACCGGAAGCGTACCTGAGTGGGGCGGGGTCGGCGTTTGATGAGGCGGGCAAGCTGTCCGAGTCGGTGAGGCCGTTTTTGCAGAAATTCATTGACGCTTACGGGCGCTGGGTCGAGCAGCACAAGAAGGTCTGATAAACAGCGTTCATTGGGATAGGAGCGGTCTTCGGGATCCTGTATGTTGCATCGATTTTTGAAGGCTGCTCCTGCATGCTCACCGCCTCGCTGATTTTCCTGCTGACCATTACCCTGGTGATCTGGCAACCCAAAGGCCTGGGTGTCGGCTGGAGTGCAGTGCTGGGCGCCGTGCTGGCACTGGTTTTCGGCGCAGTGCACTGGAGCGATATCCCGCTGGTGTGGCAGATCATCTGGAACGCCACCGGGACGTTCATTGCGCTGATCATTATCAGCCTGTTGCTGGACGAGGCGGGGTTCTTCGCCTGGGCGGCGCTGCATGTCGCCCGGTGGGGGCGCGGCAGCGGACGCAAACTGTTTGCCTTCATGGTGTTGCTCGGTGCACTGGTCTCGGCGTTGTTCGCCAATGACGGGGCTGCACTGATTCTCACGCCTATCGTGATTTCCATGTTGCTGGCACTGCGGTTTTCGCCTGCCGCGACGCTGGCGTTCGTGATGGGCGCAGGTTTTATCGCCGACACGGCCAGCTTGCCGCTGGTGGTGTCGAACCTGGTCAACATCGTCTCCGCCGACTTCTTTAACATCGGTTTCAATCGCTACGCAGCGGTGATGGTGCCGGTCAACCTGGTCAGCGTCGCGGCCACCCTGGGTGTGCTGCTGTGGTATTTCCGCCGTGATATCCCCAAGGATTACGACCCCGAACAGCTGGAAGAGCCGGCCAGTGCTATCCATGACAAGGCGACTTTTTATGCCGGCTGGGCGGTCTTGGTCATCTTGCTGGTGGGCTGTTTTGCCCTCGAGCCGCTGGGGATTCCGATCAGTGCCATTTCTGCCGTCTGTGCGGCTCTGCTCTGGGTGGTTGCCGCGCAAGGCCACAAGATCTCCACGCGCAAGGTCCTCAAGGAGGCTCCCTGGCATATCGTGATTTTTTCCCTGGGCATGTACCTGGTGGTGTATGGCCTGCGCAACGCCGGGCTCACGGGTTATCTGGCCGGTTGGCTGGACGGCTTTGCCGGGTATGGCGTCTGGGGTGCGGCGATGGGTACCGGCGTGCTGACGGCGCTGCTGTCGTCGATCATGAACAACCTGCCGACGGTGTTGATCGGCCTGCTGTCGATCGATGCCAGTCAGGCGACCGGTGTCGTGAAGGAGGCGATGATTTATGCCAACGTGATCGGCAGCGACCTGGGGCCAAAGATCACGCCCATCGGCAGCCTGGCCACTTTGCTGTGGCTGCATGTACTGGAGCGCAAGGGAATCAAGATCGGTTGGGGGTATTACTTCAAAGTCGGGATTGTGCTGACGGTGCCGGTGCTGCTGGTGACCCTGGCGGCTCTGGCGGTGCGGTTAACCCTGTGACCGAGGTGGACCCATCGCGGGCAAGCCTTGCTCCCACAGGGATCATCAAAAAGCTCAACCACCACCCGGTACATTCGGCCAAAGATCAGCCACCAGAAACAACCGTTCGGCTTCCTGCCAATCCCCCTCGGCATTTTCCACCAGCCGCACCAGTAGCTGCGCCGGCGCCAGCGGTTCAAGTTCGCCCAACCAGGCCTCCAGTTGCTCCTGGTTCCAGGTTTGTTCTGCGGGGTAGTGGGCAGGCGCAAGCCAGGCATGGCGGGGCAGGGGCTGCCAGCGTCCACCGGGGCGCTGGGTAACGAATGTCGCCCAGTCTTTCTGATGCAGCCAGCTGCCGCGCAGATGCTGGGGATGTGCGCCGCTGGGTGGCTCGGCTGTGCCCGGCCAGGGATACAGCAAGTACCCGCCGAGCCACAGGTGCGCGCTGAACTGCTGGATATCGAGGGCCGCCAACACGGCACGGCTTTCCGGGCGCGCCGAAATGGGCAGTTGGTGCTGGCTCAGGTGCGCCAGCTTGCGGTCAAGCCGGTCGTGACAGCCGGGCCCCAGCCATTGCCCGGTATCCCGGCCATCGCCATGCTGCGGGCCGAGGTACAGCTTGATCGCCAGCTCCAGATGGTGCACGCCGTCGCGATCGCGCAACAGCATGTCCAGTTCGCCCAAGGTGTGACCCTCGCGGCGGATCGGCAGATTCGCTGCGATCAGCTCGATGCCGGGCGCATTGCGCACGGCGTACTGCCAAAGGCGCTCGTAATACAAACCCAGGCGCCGGGTCCGGGCCTGGGCCAGCCAGTGCAGTAAGTCATAACTGTCACGATCGAGCTGGCGCAGCCAGTGTTCCAGGTGCTGCGGCGCCTGTACCCAGTCGCTACCGGCCAGCGGATGGCGCTGCGGCCATGGCGTCTCGCTGAGCATTGGCGGCGCGAGAATGACCCACGCCAGATCACGCACCTCGGGATGGCGTAGCTGGTGGGGCAACTGCAGCAAATCTGGAAATAGGATCATCTTGCGAGCATAGCCTGAAACACGAGTAGCCCCTTGTGGCTGAAAGGATTTTGTCTGCGGCCGGGTTTCGCCCATAATCGTGTTTTTCGCCGACACAGACCCTAGGGGCCCCATGGAGCAATTTCGTAATATCGGCATCATCGGTCGCCTCGGCAGTTCGCAGGTGCTGGATACCGTTCGCCGACTGAAACGGTTCCTGCTTGATCGTCACCTGCACGTGATCCTGGAAGACACCATCGCCGAAGTATTGCCAGGGCATGGCCTGCAGACCTCATCGCGCAAGATGCTCGGCGAAGTGTGCGACATGGTGATTGTGGTCGGCGGTGACGGCAGCCTGCTCGGCGCGGCACGGGCGCTGGCCCGCCATAATATTCCGGTATTGGGCATCAACCGCGGCAGCCTGGGCTTCCTGACCGACATCCGCCCCGATGAGCTGGAAGTCAAAGTCGCCGAAGTGCTCGACGGCCACTACCTGGTGGAAAACCGCTTTTTGCTCCAGGCTGAAGTCCGCCGGCACGCCGAGGCCATCGGCCAGGGCGATGCACTGAACGACGTGGTGCTGCACCCGGGCAAGTCCACGCGAATGATCGAGTTCGAGCTGTACATCGACGGCCAGTTCGTCTGCAGCCAGAAAGCCGACGGCCTGATTGTCGCCACGCCGACCGGTTCTACGGCGTATGCGCTGTCAGCGGGCGGCCCGATCATGCACCCCAAGCTCGACGCTATTGTGATTGTGCCGATGTACCCCCATACCTTGTCGGGACGGCCAATCGTGGTCGATGGCAACAGTGAGCTGAAAATCGTCGTGTCCAAGGATATGCAGATCTATCCGCAAGTCTCCTGTGATGGGCAGAACCATTTCACCTGCGCCCCGGGTGACACCATCACCATCAGCAAAAAAGCCCAGAAGCTGCGGCTGATCCACCCGCTGGACCATAACTATTATGAAGTCTGCCGGACCAAGCTCGGCTGGGGCAGCCGGCTGGGTGGTGGAGGCGACTGATGCTTGATCCCGCGCGTAGCTACGACCTGATCGGTGACGTGCACGGTTGCGCTCTGACCCTTGAGCACTTGCTCGACCGGCTCGGTTATCAAAAGCAGGGTGGCGTCTGGCGGCACACGTCGCGCATGGCGGTGTTCGTGGGCGATATCATCGACCGCGGCCCGCGCATTCGCGAGGCCCTGCATATTGTCCATGACATGGTCGAAGCCGGCCAGGCGCTGTGCATCATGGGTAATCACGAGTTCAACGCCCTGGGCTGGAGCACGCCGGCGCTGCCGGGCAGCGGCAAGCAGTTCGTGCGCGAACACACCCCGCGCCACGCGCGACTGCTGCATGAAACCCTGACCCAGTTCGAGGACCATCCGGCCGACTGGCACGACTTCCTGCAATGGTTTTACGAAATGCCGCTGTTCGTCGATGCCGGGCGATTCAGGGTGGTGCATGCCTGTTGGGATGCCGGCCTGATCGACCCGCTGCGTGCGCTGTTCCCCAACGGCTGCGTCGATGAACATTTCCTCCAGGCCTCGGCCGTGCCCGGCAGTTTTGCCTGCACCGTGTTCGACCGGCTGTTGCGCGGCACTGACATGCGCCTGCCCGATGGCTTGACCATGACCAGTGGCGATGGCCTGACGCGTTCGTTCTTTCGCACCAAGTTCTGGGAAGACGACCCGCAAACCTACGGAGACATTGTGTTCCAGCCTGACGCCTTGCCTGATCCGGTGGCCCGGACGCCGCTGTCCTCTTCCGAAAAAACCAATCTGCTGCGCTATGGTGCGCACGAGCCGTTGCTGTTCGTCGGGCATTACTGGCGCAGCGGCAAACCGGCGCCGATTCGCCCGAACCTGGCCTGCCTGGATTACAGCGCGGTGCTTTACGGTAAACTGGTCGCCTATCGCCTGGACCAGGAAACCCGCCTCGATCCGAACAAGTTCGTCTGGGTCGATGTCGAGCGCCCGGAGGTGTTGCAATGAGTACGGTGGCCGTATTGCGCCTGCCGCTGGCGGTGGACCTGAGCGGATTCGTCAAGCTGCTGCAGCGCATGCAGGTGCCGCACCGGGTCAGCGAGGAGGCGGGTGAGCAGGTGCTCTGGGTGCCGGCCAACATCAGCGAAGACGTGCGCTCACTGTACGAGCGTTTTCCTGCCGGCGACCCCGACCAGCAACTGGACATCCCGCAAACACAAACCTCTCATCGCCCCGGTTTTGTCGAGCAACTGCGCTACGCCAAGGCCACGGCGCTGGTGCTGCTGCTGAGTATCATCGTTGGCGCGGTCACGTTGCTGGGGGAGAACCTCGACACGATGCGCTGGCTGACCTTCCTTGATTTCCGCATCGTCGGCGAGTACATCCACTTCGTGCCGCTGGCGGATAGCCTGGCGGCGGGGCAGTGGTGGCGCCTGGTGACGCCGATGCTGATTCACTTCGGCATCCTGCACCTGGCCATGAACGGCATGTGGTACTGGGAGCTGGGGCGGCGCATAGAGTCGCGCCAGGGCAGCATCAACCTGGTCGGCCTGACGCTGCTGTTCAGCCTGGTGTCCAATTATGCCCAGTACCTGTACAGCGGCCCGACCCTGTTCGGCGGGTTATCCGGGGTGCTGTATGGCCTGCTCGGGCACTGCTGGATCTTCCAGTTGCTGTCGCCCAACCCGGCGTATCGCCTGCCGCGCGGCGTGCTGGTGATGATGCTGGTATGGCTGGTGCTGTGCCTGTCCGGGCTGGTCTCGATGATCGGCTTCGGCGAAATTGCCAACGCCGCCCACGTCGGCGGGTTACTCATCGGATGCTTCACAGGCCTGTTGGGCGGTTTGTACAACCGCCGTAAACTGGCTGCCTGAATTTTTTGCTGTGAATAAAGAGCGCGGAGACCCAATGTCCTCTTTTAACGAAATGATCAAGAACATCACCCCCGATATCTACGAGAGCCTGAAACTGGCGGTGGAAATCGGCAAATGGTCCGACGGTGGCAAACTCACCGCCGAACAACGGGAATTGTCGCTGCAGGCGATGATCGCCTGGGAAATCCAGAACCTGCCCGAAGACCAGCGGACCGGCTATATGGGCCCGCAGGAGTGCAGTTCCAAGTCGATTGAAGTGCCCAATATCCTGTTCAAGTCGGATGCCATCCATTGATCGAGATTGGCCGCGGTGCAATCAGCAAGATGTCGGCGCGCCTGGACGGGCCGAATGTGCAGTACGCGTTTCGTCTGGGTGATGCCGAGGTGCCGGTCAATCCGTTGATCGGCACCACGGTTCGCCTGGAGTACCTGGGGGCGATCCATTGCTCCCATTGCGGACGCAAGACCAAGACCAGTTTCAGCCAGGGTTACTGCTACCCGTGCATGACCAAACTGGCCCAGTGTGACCTGTGCATCATGAGCCCTGAACGTTGCCACTTCGACGCCGGCACCTGCCGTGATCCGGAGTGGGGCCAGACGTTCTGCATGACCGATCACATCGTCTACCTGTCCAACTCGTCAGGGGTGAAAGTGGGGATTACCCGCGCCACCCAGCTGCCGACCCGCTGGATCGATCAGGGCGCGCGCCAGGCGTTGCCGATCATGCGGGCGTCGACCCGCCAGCAGTCGGGCTTTGTCGAGGACCTGTTCCGCAGTCAGGTCGCGGACAAGACCAACTGGCGTGCTTTACTCAAGGGCGAGGCAGTGTCCGTGGACCTGGCGCAAATCCGTGACCAGTTGTTCGACAGCTGCGCCGAGGGGCTGCAAGGTTTGCAGGAACGATTCGGCCTGCAGGCGATCCAGACCATTGCCGACGTCGAGTCCATTGAAATCCGCTATCCGGTCGAGCAGTACCCGGCCAAGATCGTCAGCTTCAACCTGGACAAGAACCCGATTGCCGAAGGCACGCTGCTGGGGATCAAGGGCCAGTACCTGATCTTCGACACCGGCGTGATCAATATTCGTAAATACACGGCTTATCAGCTCGCCGTGCATAGTTAAGGACTCCAGCATGCGCACCGAACAACCGAAGATGATCTACCTGAAGGACTATCAGGCGCCCGAGTACCTGATCGACGAGACGCACCTGACCTTCGAGTTGTTCGAGGACCACAGCCTGGTCCATGCGCAACTGGTGATGCGCCGTAATCCCGAGCGCGGCCCGGGCCTGCCGCCGCTGGTGCTGGATGGCCAGCAGCTGGAACTGCTGTCGGTGACCCTGGCTGACAGCGAGTTGAGCGAGAGCGATTACCAACTGACCGAAAATCATCTGACCCTGCACCCGACCAGCCCTGCGTTCACGGTCGACACCAGCGTGCGGATCCACCCGGAAACCAACACCGCCCTGGAAGGCCTGTACAAATCCAGCGGCATGTTCTGCACCCAGTGCGAGGCCGAGGGTTTTCGCAAGATCACCTATTACCTCGACCGCCCGGACGTGATGAGCAAGTTCACCACCACGGTAATGGCGGAGCAGCACAGCTATCCGGTGCTGCTGTCCAACGGCAACCCGATCGCTTCAGGCCCTGACGAAGATGGCCGGCACTGGGCAACCTGGGAAGACCCGTTCATGAAGCCGGCGTACCTGTTCGCGCTGGTGGCCGGTGACCTGTGGTGCGTCGAAGACACGTTCACCACCATGACCGGCCGCTCCGTGGCGCTGCGCATCTACGTCGAGCCGGAAAACATCGACAAGTGCCAGCACGCGATGAACAGCCTGAAAAAGTCCATGCGCTGGGACGAAGAAGTCTATGGTCGCGAGTACGACCTGGACATCTTCATGATTGTCGCAGTGAACGACTTCAACATGGGCGCCATGGAAAACAAGGGCCTCAACATCTTCAACTCCAGCGCCGTGCTCGCCCGGGCCGAGACCGCGACCGACGCCGCTCACCAGCGCGTCGAGGCGATTGTCGCCCACGAATACTTTCACAACTGGTCGGGCAACCGCGTGACCTGCCGTGACTGGTTCCAGCTGTCGCTCAAGGAAGGCTTCACCGTATTCCGCGATTCCGGTTTCTCCGCCGACATGAACTCGGCCACAGTCAAGCGTATCCAGGACGTGGCCTACCTGCGTACCCACCAGTTCGCCGAAGATGCCGGCCCCATGGCCCACGCCGTGCGCCCGGACAGCTTCATCGAGATTTCCAACTTCTACACCCTGACCGTGTACGAGAAAGGCTCGGAGGTGGTGGGCATGATCCACACCTTGCTCGGTGCCGAGGGCTTCCGCAAAGGCAGCGATCTGTACTTCGAGCGCCATGACGGCCAGGCCGTGACCTGCGACGATTTCATCAAGGCGATGGAAGACGCCAACGGTGTCGACCTGACCCAGTTCAAGCGCTGGTACAGCCAGGCTGGCACCCCGCGCCTGGCGGTGAGCGAGTCTTACGATGCCGCCGCGAAAACCTACAGCCTGACCTTCCGCCAGAGCTGTCCGGCCACCCCCGACAAGGTCGAGAAGCTACCCTTCGTGATCCCGGTCGAGTTGGGCCTGCTGGACAGCCAGGGAGGCGAAATGGCCCTGCGTCTGCAAGGCGAAGCCAGTGCCGAGGGCACTTCGCGGGTGATTTCGGTGACCGAAGCCGAACAGACGTTCACTTTCGTCGATATCGCCGAACAACCCCTGCCTTCGTTGCTGCGCGGGTTCTCGGCGCCGGTGAAGCTGAGCTTTCCCTACAGCCGCGATCAGCTGATGTTCCTCATGCAGCATGACACTGACGGTTTCAACCGTTGGGAAGCCGGCCAGCAATTGTCGGTGCAGGTGCTGCAGGAACTGATTGGTGATTACCAGAAAGGTGAAGCGCTGGTGCTTGATCAGCGTCTGATTACAGCCTTGCACAGCGTGCTGACTGACGAAACACTGGACCAGGCCATGGTCGCCGAGATGCTCTCGCTGCCAGGCGAAGCCTACCTGACGGAAATCAGCGAAGTGGCCGACGTCGACGCCATCCATGCCGCCCGGGAGTATGCCCGCGAGCAGTTGGCGAACAACCTGTTCGAGCCGCTGTGGCTGCGTTACCAGGCCAGCCGTGACCTGTCGAAGAACACGCCCTACGTTGCCGAAGCCGAACACTTCGCGCGTCGTGCCCTGCAAAACATTGCGCTGTCCTACCTGATGCTCAGTGAAAAAGCCGAAGTCCTGGCCGCGACCCTGGAGCAGTTCGAGGCCAGCGACAACATGACCGAGCGCCTGACGGCGCTGGCGGTGCTGGTCAACTCGCCATTCGAAGAACAGAAGGCCCTGGCCCTGGCGAGCTTTGCCGAGCACTTCAAGGACAATCCCCTGGTCATGGACCAGTGGTTCAGCGTCCAGGCAGGCAGCCCGTTACCGGGCGGCCTGGAGCGGGTGAAGGCGCTGATGCAACATCCGGCGTTCAACATCAAGAACCCGAACAAGGTCCGCGCCCTGATCGGTGCATTTGCCGGGCAGAACCTGATCAACTTCCACGCGGCCGATGGTTCGGGCTATCGCTTCCTGGCGGATCTGGTGATCGAGCTGAACGGCTTCAACCCACAGATCGCCTCCCGGCAACTGGCGCCGCTGACCCGCTGGCGCAAATACGACGAGGCCCGCCAGGCGCTGATGAAAGGCGAACTGGAGCGCATTCGCGCGTCGGGCCAACTGTCCAGCGATGTGTTTGAGGTGGTCAGCAAAAGCCTGGCCTGATACCAATGCCGCAGGATAACCCTATCCTGCGGCAATCTGGCCCTGCTATCCCACTGCACTCTACCCGTGATATCCGTCCACACTCTGTCCCTGTTTCCCCGCTGAACTGTACCCCTGTAGGAGCAGCCTTCGGCAGCTCCTACAGGGGGGGTTATCACCTTTTTCAATACCCTGCCATCACCGTCACCCCTTATCCCGCCAGTTAACAAAAGATAACGCGGCGTCGATTGTCAGACCTTTCCAAACCCCGATAGGATAAGCCAGCTTCCGAAGGGGCTCTAGATTGCGCATTTCAGGACTATGCTCCAGGACAGGCAATCAGCGTGAGCACCCTTACGGCGCCCTGAAGGGTTGAACGACCTAACAATAATAATGGGGGAAAGGTCTATGAGTGAGCCTGTCATGGGTGTGGGTAGCTGCCGCCCGCCGGCATTGCGCAAAATCGCGTTGCTGGCTACAGCGCTCTCGCTGTTGGGCTGTGCCCTGTGGTCGGCGCCAGTGCTGGCCGCTGCCGCGTCGGCATCCGACGTTGTTTATTCCGTTGAATCGGCCAAGGCCAGCAAAAGCCTGATGCTCGACGTCGTGCACGCCGGCAAGCGCCTGATAGCCGTTGGCGATCGCGGGCACATCCTGTATTCCGATGACCAGGGCGCCAGCTGGACCCAGGCCAAGGTGCCAACCCGGCAACTGCTGACCTCGGTGTTCTTCGTCGACGACCAGCATGGCTGGGCGGTCGGCCATGACGCGCAGATCCTTGCCAGTGAAGACGGTGGAGTGACCTGGACCAAACAGTTCGAAGACCTCAAACGTGAATCGCCGCTGCTCGACGTCTGGTTCCAGGACGCCAACAGCGGCTTCGCCGTGGGCGCCTACGGCGCGCTGCTGGCCACGAGCGATGGTGGCAAGCACTGGGAAGATGTCAGCGATCGCCTGGATAACGAAGACCAGTTCCACCTCAATGGCATTGCCGCCGTCAAGGACGCCGGGCTGTTCATCGTGGGCGAGCAGGGCAGCATGTTCCGCTCTGCCGACTGGGGCCAGACCTGGGAAAAACTTGAAGGCCCATACGAAGGCTCGTTGTTTGGCGTGATCGGTACCGCTCAGGCCAACACCCTGTTGGCCTATGGCCTGCGCGGCAATCTGTTTCGCTCCATCGATTTCGGCACCACCTGGGAGCCGGTTGAACTGCAGGCCACCCGGGGCACTTTGGAGTTCGGCCTGTCCGGTGCGACCTTGCTCGACGACGGCTCCATCGTCATCGTCGGCAACGGCGGCAGTGTGGTGCGCAGCACCGACAACGGCGAAACCTTCAGCGTGTTCAATCGCCCCGACCGCATCTCCGTCTCGGCGGTGACAGCGGCGGGCAATGGCAATCTGATTCTGGCAGGACAGGGCGGCGTTCGCGCTACTTCGCTAACCGGCGCCGAGCTGGGCAAATAACAATAAGGCGGAGCTATGACATCCATGACCAGTCATCACCAGGACAAGGCGACGTTCCTCGAGCGCCTGATTTTCAACAACCGCCCGGCAGTGATCACCATCTGCCTGCTGGTCAGCATTTTCCTGTTCTGGCAGGCGACGCTGATTCGACCCTCCACCAGTTTCGAAAAGATGATCCCGCTGGAACATCCTTTCATCCAGAAGATGATGGAGCATCGCAACGACCTGGCCAACCTGGGCAATACGGTACGCATTTCCGTCGAAGCCACTGACGGCGACATCTTCTCCAAGGAATACATGGAGACCCTGCGTCAGATCAACGACGAAGTGTTCTACATTTCCGGCGTCGACCGCTCCGGCCTCAAATCGCTGTGGAGCCCCAGCGTGCGCTGGACCGAGGTGACGGAAGAAGGCTTTGCCGGGGGGGAAGTCATCCCGCAGAGCTACAACGGTTCCCAGGAAAGCCTCGACCTGCTGCGCAACAACGTGCTCAAGTCCGGACAAGTCGGGCGCCTGGTCGCCAACGACTTCAAGTCCAGCATCGTCGACATCCCGTTGCTGGAGTCCTATCCGGACCCGCAGGACCAAGGCAAGCTGCTGGCCCTGGACTACCGCAAGTTCTCCCACGAGCTGGAAGACAAGATCCGCGACAAGTTCGAGAAACAGAACCCCAATGTCCAGATCCACATCGTCGGTTTCGCCAAGAAAGTCGGCGACCTGATCGACGGGCTGGTGATGGTGGTGATGTTCTTCGGCGTGGCCTTCGTCATCACCCTGATCCTGCTGTACTGGTTCACCAACTGCATGCGCAGCACCGTGGCGGTGTTGAGCACGACGCTGGTCGCGGTGATCTGGCAGCTCGGGTTGATGCACTTCTTCGGCTTCGGGCTTGACCCGTATTCGATGCTGGTACCGTTCCTGATCTTCGCCATCGGGATCTCCCATGGCGTGCAGAAGATCAACGGCATCGCCTTGCAATCGAGCGAGGCGGACAACGCCCTGACCGCTGCGCGGCGCACGTTCCGCCAGTTGTTCCTGCCCGGGATGATCGCAATCCTCGCCGACGCCGTGGGCTTCATCACGCTGTTGATCATCGACATCGGGGTGATTCGCGAGCTGGCGATCGGCGCGTCGATCGGCGTGGCGGTTATCGTGTTTACCAACCTGATCCTGCTGCCAGTGGCTATTTCCTACGTCGGTATCAGCAAGCGCGCCGTGGAGCGCAGCAAGAAGGATGCACACCGCGAACACCCGTTCTGGCGCCTGCTGTCGAACTTTGCCAGCCCGAAAGTCGCACCGGTGTCGATCGTCCTGGCGCTGCTGGCCTTCGGTGGCGGCCTCTGGTACAGCCAGAACCTGAAAATCGGCGATCTCGACCAGGGTGCTCCGGAACTGCGTCCGGACTCGCGCTACAACAAGGACAACAACTTCATCATCAGCAATTACTCCACCAGCTCCGATGTACTGGTGGTGATGGTCAAGACCAAGTCCGAGGGTTGCTCGCGCTATGAAGCCATGGCGCCCATCGACGAGCTGATGTGGAAGATGCAAAACACCGAGGGCGTGCAGTCGGCGATCTCGCTGGTGACCGTGTCCAAGCAGATGATCAAGGGCATGAACGAGGGCAACCTGAAATGGGAAACCCTGTCACGTAACCCGGATGTATTGAACAACTCCATCGCCCGGGCGGATGGGCTGTACAACAACAGCTGTTCCCTGGCGCCGGTATTGGTGTTCCTCAACGACCACAAGGCCGAGACCCTCGACCGCGCGGTGCATGCGGTACAGGAGTTCGCCAAGGAAAATAACAAGGATGGCCTGGAATTCATCCTGGCGGCCGGCAATGCCGGGATCGAAGCGGCGACCAACGAAGTCATCAAGGAGTCGGAGCTGACCATCCTGATCCTCGTCTACCTCTGTGTCGCGACCATGTGCATGATCACTTTCCGTTCCTGGGCGGCGACCTTGTGCATCGTGTTGCCGCTGGTACTGACATCGGTACTGGGCAACGCCCTGATGGCCTTCATGGGCATCGGTGTGAAGGTCGCGACCCTGCCGGTGGTGGCGCTTGGGGTGGGTATCGGTGTGGACTACGGCATCTACATCTACAGCCGCCTGGAAAGCTTCCTGCGTGCCGGCCTGCCATTGCAGGAAGCCTACTACCAGACACTGAAATCCACCGGCAAGGCGGTGTTGTTCACCGGCCTGTGCCTGGCCATCGGTGTGTGCACCTGGATCTTCTCGGCCATCAAGTTCCAGGCCGACATGGGCCTGATGCTGACCTTCATGCTGCTCTGGAACATGTTCGGTGCGCTGTGGCTGTTGCCGGCGCTGGCGCGGTTCCTGATCAAGCCGGAGAAACTGGCGGGGCAGAAGGGCAACTCGTTGTTCGCTCACTGATCCCGGGCTGAAATAGAAAAGCCGCAACCAGTGTTGCGGCTTTTTTTTTTGTGGTGCGCCACGCGTGGCGCGTTGCTCGTCAGCGCAATCATTTTGGCTGTGGTGGCCTCGCGGGTGACTTGGAGGTGAAAGTCCTCTACACACCCGGCAGGGGGCTGTGAGGCGTCGTGCCTGAAATTAGCCAGTTACACATCGGCACGTCTGTCATTTGGGGGTTTGAGCGTTTTTTGCAAAAATTTGCTTGGGCGCTGGCGCTTAATGGCTGTGACTGTCGCTCGTGGCCGTTCCCGCACAAGAGAGGTCTTGATCGAAGTTTCCCCAACACAGGAGAGGTATATGGGAGTTGGTATTGCTACGCGGTTGAGTCCTATAACAAACACTATTTATTCGTCCGTGCCAGCCGCCCTTTCGCCATGTACTGCCATGCATCAGCAGTTGGTCGCTTCAGGGAATGCACATATCGGCCTTGCTTCGCCCTTCAATACCAGCGCTACTGAGCAGAAACAGCGGACGATGTTGCTTCAACGCCACGGGTCTTATCAACAAAAAAAACCCTTATCCGCCAAGAATCTGAGCGAATCTCCCTTGTACGCTCGGCCCGGCTGCTTGCTCGCAAGAGACTCTTTGCAAAAATGCTTCGAGTGGGAACTGAACAAACATGGGTGCAATACCAAGGATTTACAGGGGGGCATCGACGACCTGATAGAGTGGTTACTCGAGGCTGATTCTCCATTAGAACTGGAGTTTGGAAAAATCCAGCAAGGACTCAAGGAAGGAATCCAGTCTGGCCAGCGCCCAAAGGCCGTTATCAAGCGATTTACGCGTGCAGCGGATCATCAGGGAGGGGCCTCGTCGCAGGCCCCTTGCTGGGGGCAGAAGATGGAGGACGTGCATCGTTTACTCTCGTCTTCACCGCCGCCGCAGGCCCGTGCCGGGGCACTGACAGACCAAGGTCCGAGCCAGACGATTGCCGATCAACTGAGGCCTACGTTCTGGTTGCCCGGTGTTATGGCGGATGGTGAAGTTCGCTATGAAGTGCTAACTAACGATGTGCAGTTTCCCCCCGGCGTTCGAGAGGCATCGTCTGTGGTGACAGGCGGTGTGTCGAGATTTTGCAAATCGCCCTTCGCCACCGCTTTAGTGGCAGGCGGCACTTTTCTAACCGGCGGTGCTGTAACCAGCGCTGCTTATTGGCTATACGATACGCTCAGGGCGAGTCCGGCGCCGGATTCCGGCGAGGCCGTTAATGTTACTCCGCCTGAATGGGCAGGCAATAGGACTGCGGAGCCAGAGGACTTCAGCCACAGGAAAAGGCCTTATCACGGCTACGTAAAACACCCCGGTGGCGAGGAGGAGGGCAAGTGACGCCACAAAACTTCGGAGGTGGATGTGCCAGTTGACGGCGCTCAGGGGTCGAATCGCGCAGGCAGTATCACTTCACCCCAGAAGTCCCGGTCTCCGCAGCGCAATACTGTGAACGGCGAGCTCGTGGGCACGAAGAACAGCCCTTATACTTCAGGAGTGTCCTTGGGCGGAAAGATGCCTGTTCTTTCACTTGCACAAAAGAAGCAGGCATGGCAACAGAACAAACAAGCAGCGCAGGACGCAGCTCATGAGTTCGATGATCGCTGGTGTGCATTGTTGCTGGGCGTGGCCGGTACCTTGGAGAAAGAGGCCCCTGTCAGGAGGGTTTATTTCCACGAGCTGAAACAAACGAGCTTCACTGAAAACCCTGTCGGCATGTTGAACTTTGTGATTAAGAAGCACGATGAGATTAGACGGTTGGATTGTGAGGCGTCGTACATTTTTCTTGCATCAAAACAAAGGGATAAAATAGAAGAACATCTTGAACTGCTGCGCCCCCTGGATGAAACCTATCAGTGGATCGGAGCTCAATATGAGTGGCGTGCACATTCATACACTGAGAAGCTCGAAGAGCTTGACTCTAACGATGAATTGAAATTAAAGCTCACGTCAAACGGTACGGTGTCTAAGATAAAAGAGACAATCGATGCCCAGAAAATTTTGATTGAAAAAATCCACGATCTTCGGGTTTGCTTGCGAGAAGAGCAAGATCGTTTAATGAGCATGCTCAATGAATTACCAAGTCGCCAACCGGATAAACCGAGTAGGCGGATGAAAAGCTCAAGCCAGGTATTCAAGCGCCCTCCTGAAAGGCCTGCCAAAGCGAAATCAAGCAAAGCCGCCGGTGCCAAGCCGACTAATCTGATCGAGTTCACCACGCTAGCGGATAACGATTCGGGCAATGTGAAAACCCTGTCTGGCAAGCCATGCAAGGACAATCCCGATGTCGTTTATACATTGGATAGAAATGGTCAGCGCACGGCAACCTATCACCGTTCGCCTAACCGGCAGCTGTACGTGAAGTATGAACCTGCCATCAGGGTCAGTGGTGCTGCAACTAGCACCCGTACACTCAGTTTGAGTGAGTTGGAGAAGCATCAGCAAGACAGGATGTCGGAAGTGGGCCGATGCAGAAAAAAGGGCCAATACTCTCTTCGTCAGTCCAAGTGGAGTCCTGTGGGCGTATATGCAGATTTTGAGTGCCAGGCTAATAGGCTCCGCGCCTTCGCCGACGAAGTCGAAGAGAGCAAGCAGGGGTTGTGCGATGCCGGGGATCAAAAGCGTGCCGGTGAAATGGCTGATACCCTGAAAGCTGAAGCGACGAAGCTTGTCGAGGAAGGTGAAAACATACGTCTTGAAATGACTGTGCACGCCGCGCCGATCATTGCCCACTTAGAGTATTTGTATGAGCTTAATCTACTGCAGATTACCCAGACAATTCACCGAAAGCCCCTTGAGCGCGCGGTGTCATATTCTGTCGCTAACAAGCCAATCAAGGAACCGGACTACCTCGATGAGTTTGAGATATGGGTCAAGGTCAAGGGCACGCCCATGCTCTGGGCCCTTGCCCATATGCACTACCCGGCCAATGACACAGCTCCCGGATGTTTTAACAACGCGCATTTGAAACGGCCTGAGCAAAAACACGACACAGGGAAGGGTATCCATTACGGTGAATTTTGTCAGCGGCTGTACAGCAAGTTCTTCTTAAAGGCGTCCGTTAAGCCTCATGCCGATTAGTTTAAAATTTGACAACACAAACAAGCGCGCTCCCACAGTTCTTGACTGATCGGCATCAAGCCGTTGCACCGGTGTATTTTATACTGCGGCTCTGCCGGAATTGATTTTTTGGTCATCGGGAGGATAAAAACCTCATGGCCAAGGTCAAGCCTCGTCCAATAGGTTTGTGCGTAAAACTCCTATCAATGTGTCTATGTGCTGCGCGCTCTTGTTGGCGTTTTATCAGGCTTTCCAGGGTTCCAATTGCCTCGTTAACGTAGAGTAAAGAGTGCTTTAATTCAAGGAGGTCTTCCCTCATTACTGGTTGAGTATTTTTATAGAGGTCTGCGATGCTTTCGGTCAGTCGTTGCTGGCTCAGTAGAAGTTCCTGCAGCAATTGCCTTATGGCGCCGTCTAGAGTCTTAAAGCCCTTACTCATGCTTCTGGCGGTGTGCTCGTTCGGCTTGCTCGACAGTAGATTGACATTGGCAATCAGCTCTTCGTTGAACTGTTCTTCTCTTGTTTTTACCCCCGCCTGACCTGAAGACCGGGTTTGATGAAGGGCGCTTACCGTTACCGAGGTCAGTTTGTTTGAACCGTTACCGGCTGACAATAAGCCAGAGAAGCGCTGACGCAGCGCTACCTGAGGTATCGAGACGGTTTGCGCTACTGGTGATAAATATGTCAAGTGTATTCACTTCTCTCAAAACACCCATTCAAGCTCTACCTCGCCCAGCCTTTTCGCTTGCATAAAGCGCTCATTCGCACTATTGACTCGGGCATATCCGGGTCGTTGGCGGCGATGCCGAGGTGTTCGCACCCTGGAGGGGGGGCAGAATACAAACATCCTCGGCGAGAATATGCCGGCGTATTTTTACCCCTGCCAAGGACACCCAGCGGCGTTGGCCGCATAGGCGCTTTGTGCAAGTTAAAGCCAGGTGCAGACTTCAAAGTGCTGGCCGTCAGTGAGGAACATCAAAGGCCGCTAAAAGGAAGGGATATTTATGGACGTCAATCGCACGCCGGGTCCCGCCGGGTTTTCAGGCCAGTTCGTCAATAGTTCCATGCCTCTTTTCTCGGGGCAGGTAAGGGGCCAGGTGCAGTCGGTGGGAAATTCGGTCAATGTGATGGCCGGGCCGCACGCGGAGACCTCCGGCAGGAGGGCTGGTGTGCAGTTCAAGGACCTCATATTCTTCACCAGGCGGGCCGACAACAGCACCATCTACTCCTGTGACGACAAGTTTTATATTAAGGGAGGAGGGGGCGCAGTCGAGGTGCATTCGCCGGATGGCTGGGAGACGGTGCTGATGTCCTCTCCGAGCTTTTCGGATGGCGGGGACCGGCCGTTACGCTGGCACCGTGGTCTCTGGCGTGTTGCTAACGGCGCCAGGGCGGAGGTCACGACCCCGTTACAGTGGCGTGCATGCGGATTGGTCGGGTTGGAGGCTCCAGAGGTCGTTTTGCCGGACCCTGCACTCGCCGAGATGGCGCTTTATGCGTTTAATTTTCCGCAATGGCCCGACGGTGATTTTCTAAAAAAATGGCTTCTTTACGATTGGTTCAACCCTATGCCGCGTCATCGGGGCGAGGGCGGGTGGCCTGCCTGGGCCATACACTACTCAGTGCCTGAGAGATCAGTGCCTCCGCACCTTGTCCAGAACTTACTCGATAGCGGGGCATTTCCCAATCGGGCCATCATCCATGCTTATGCGAAAACGATTGCGCGCGTTTTTCCGACTGATGACAACGAGGACCTTATGTATCGGCTTACTCAAGGTAAGAATACGCAGCGGGTGTGTGAATACTTTTCCTCGCCGGCATCTATTAAGGCGAAGGCAAGGCAATTGGTCAACGCAGGAGACTTCGGAACGCTTGAGTTGTTACGCGATTACAGGAACAAGTTCAAGTTTCCGACAACGACAGATGGCCAAGTGTTAGAAATGGCGTTGTTGTCGGATCGACGTGATGGCGGCAGGACGCCCGCCTGGTCGGGTTATTACTTGAGATGGTCAACCTGTTATAAGTACTTCAAAATGGTGGGGCCGGTCAGCGACGGCGAGCGACAGCGCCTATTGACGGCGGCATTGGCGACGCGATCCAACAATAGCTTTCCTAGAGCTGAAAGGTATCTGGCGCAATTCGCTATTTTGGACCCGCAGAAAGTGCCCGTTTGGGATCTGCTCGAGGAGCTGGTCCTGGATAAAATGCTGGAAGGAGGTCAGTGGGCGGAGCAGGCGCCTCCCAATGGACCGCCCCTCGCACCGCCCGCTCCGGCCTGGCCCATGATTGGCCCTCCCTCGTCTGCGGCCATCGGGCCTGTGCAGTTGCCGCTGTCAGGGGCGTCATTGCCAGGGGTGGCACCCAGCTCACTGACGTTATTGCCGCGATGACCATTAAGCTGAGCGAAGGCCATGCGCTGGAAGAATCAGGGTGGGCAGGCAGCGGTCACGGTTATAGGCCAGGTGATTTTAGCCTGGATGCCTTGGCAGCCTGCGCGCTTTGTGCAGTTGAAGCCACGTGCAAACTTGAATAGCCAAGCCGTCTGAGTTGCATCAAGGACTGGTTAACAGGGAGAAAACTGCATGAACGTCGACAATCAAGCGCTGCCGAGTGTCCCGCCTTCGCGCCTGGTCGCCAACACTTCCAGTGTTCTCCGACCTTGGGCAGTGGTGGAGGACGTGCAAGCGGTGCGCAATTTATCGGACAATGCGTTGTTGCCATCAGCCGACCTCAGTAACCCGGGCTGTACGCGGCTCCAGACCCCTGTGCCAACCCCCCTGCCGGCCGGGGTCTCCTCCAAGGAAGGCAAGGCTTATATTGAGGGTGGCGGGGGGAAACAAATTCCTGTGTACTCGTTAGATGGCTGGAAGACGGTGCAGATGTTCAAACTGCAGGGGGCTACATGTAGTGGTCAACTAATCCCGGACACGACGTTAAGTTTTTCCTCGGCCTGCGCTGGTGCCAACCCCTCGTTGAATTGGTGCAGAGGTGTCCCTGGCGTAGCCGAGCTTAACGGTGCCGTGGGGAACGACTTTGAAATGGGTGACAGGCTCTAGGTCCGACCCTCAGCGGCAGCACACCTAACGCTAATGTCATACTGTCCGGGCGCCCAGGCAGAAGCACTACTGTTGCTAGTGCGCGGTCGCCTTGTATCAAACGCTATTTTTTGTCCCGCAGTCGACTCAGCAGTTCGATTGTGTGGGGGCGGGTGATTGTTTCAGTGTGGGACGTGGGATTTTCGGTATATACAGCCTGAGACGGGCCTCTTTAGCGACGGTGAGTGCGTTATTCATCTCCATAAGTTCGTGGCTGAAATACCAAGTCCTACTTTCTCTGACTGTGTCGTATGCGTATTCCAGGTCGGTTCGCAAGTTTTGGATGTCGTTGTTTAGTGCTTCCTTCTGACTTTTGTTATTTGCTTTATTGGAGAATAGGCTATTGGTTTCTTTTAATAGCTTTTCGGTCCGTTTTGCAATGAGCTCACTGTTCGAGCAGATTTGTTTTATTTTTTCTGTTGAGAGGGTTCGTTGTTTGTCGATGTGGGCGATAATCGCTAACTCGAGTTTTTCTCTGAATGAGGTGAAATGGTCAATTAGCAAATTGAGTTCAAAGTGGTATATAGGATTGTCGCCAAGATCAGTTTTAAAGCGTTCAATTTCTGCTTGAGTATCGATGAGTTGACGAAGGGTTTCCTCCATGTCCCGGACTACAAAAGCAGGTTCATTTTTCTGATCGGCTATTTCGGGTTTAGACCAGTAGTATTTTTCTTTAGAATCAGCTATCTGGTATAGGGTGAGTATATTTTTACTGGTCTTGATTTGTAATGTCTCGCCCGGAAATGATCGCCTGATGGCATCAGTATCAAAATAAACGGTAGTTCTATAAAAGTTCAGCGTGTTTTTTTGGGCGTGTGGCGTGTGTGGGGGCGTCGCCTTCTTGCATTGGAAAAAATGAGTAAACCTTTTATATGGCGATGCAGTTTTTTGGGAGGAGGGCTGCTCGATCACAGGGCTAAAATTACTAACAATGTTGTTTGCTGATACCAGCGAGGCCCGCACATTGTTTTTGGGAGGGGACCAGATCGGGAGTTTCGGGTTGTCAGCAAGGTGTCGGGTCGCTGCGTTAATAGCGTTGTAGGTTGCTTGCATGCTCATTGTCATGGGGCTGGCTCCAAGTATGAATAAAAACATCCACGTCACGGCTGCTCTCTAGCGGTATACGAACAAAAATCTCATTGTTAAAGTCGCTCCTCCCTCGATGGGCAAGAAATATCAAGTCGTCTTGCGCTACGCGCTCTTGGCAGAAGTTGAGGGCTGGTCTTCCCGATATGAAGCCTGTGTTCCTGGCGGTGCCAGTTGGGGGCTTTTTCAGCAATCGATCGGCCATGGCAATATTTTTTTCGCAGATCTGTTCTGTTGATTCTGGGCGTGCTTGAGCTGACGATCGTGCCCCCTGAGGCGGAGCGCTGTTCTTTATCGGCACCAGGGCGTTTGAACCGTTACCGGTTGATAGAAAGCTGGTAGGGAGGCGGCTAGGCGGCGCGACCTGTTGGCTCGAGGCAATACTGTTCGCGCGACCACGGTTTGTTTGGTGCTACCTTTGTTAAGTGTTCCAAGTGTCCTCACCTCCCTCGAAATACCCATAACGCTACCCCTCGCTCTGCCTGGCTAGTTGTATAGGCGATTCTCCAGGCTGATGCCCGGAGCCATTCAAGCTTACCTGACTACAGGAGGGGACAAAGAAACGGTATCAGGCATCGGGCCAAGATCTGTCTTTTCAAGCGTTCCCTGGCGCTTTATCTCCGTAAATTGATGAAATGATACTTTTTCACCGAGCATGGATTTCTGGCCCGCTGAAGCAGTTTTACAAGGCACGTATTTTTTCAGCGATGATGCGGCTTCTTTCTGTGCAAGATGTTCCTGGCGATTTTTCTGGCGTTCATTGAAAATTAGGTCATTATCAGCTTTTTTAATGAAGTCGATCATTTTTTTCAACTGAGGACGAATGCTTTTGTGGTGAATGCCAGGATTTTTGTCGAAAGTATCAAGTTGCTGTTCCAGTTGTTTCAAGGTACTGGAAAGTTTTTCGGATAGGCGCAGTTTTGCATCCTCTACAGAGGAGAAACCCATGTTCTTTGCCACTCTTGGACTCGGGATGTCCGCTAGTTTTTCAATCTTGTTGATTGTGGGGTCGATGTCTTTCCAGATCCGTTGTATGCGTGCTTGCGAAATATTCCGATTGTTGTGGAAGTTGGTAAGCCGCCCGCTGTCGAGATTTTTACCAAGTGATTCATACTCTTCGATCAAGGTGTCAAGGCCAATCGCGCTGATATGTACGGCACTCAGGGATCTCTTCAGCTTTTGGGCCTCTTTCAAGGAAGACTGGACGGTGTCATCAATTTCGCACATTTGGCCGAAGGCAAACAGCCTGGTACTTTCGCTGTCGAAGAATTCGAAGTGGGATTGGAGCAGGCGAAAATCTGCACGAAGTTTATTTATATTTGTCGTGGCCTCAAGGATGACTAAGTCCCCCGGGGTTGATCGTATAATTGCGCTAACGTTGAAACGAGTCGGTACAAGAGATGATATTCCAATATAGGCCACTTGGTCCGGAAGCCGGGCTTTAAGAAAATTTATTATTTTTTGACCTGTTGTTTCTGCTCGCTTTTTCGGGGCACCTGCCTGGCCGATCGATGACAGCTTGCCGCTGACATTGTTGGTGGAAGACAGCTCGGGCTGCAAAACTGTTCTGGCGCCGAGGGATTCATCCGCAGGTCGGTAGGTGCCCGGTGTTCCCATGTTTGTCACATGCATCACAGTCCCCATAAGTTGTTCACTCTCATTTAGAAACTAAAAGGCTACGCTACTGCTGGCGCTGACAAGTTGCCTGCATAAAACGCTCACTGTCGTCGCACAGGTTCAGCGAGTTGTCGAGGGCCACCAGGCCCCGACACGTTGCGGCCAAGTGTGGGTAGGCTGGGGTTTCACCGCGGGCGGCTTACGGCAAAGGCTCCGACAGTGCCGTTGGAGGCTGCAAGCGCTCGCATCACAGGTCCAGAGGCTGGATCTGCGCGATATGGGCAGGGTGCTGATGTCGTTTCGGCGTACGTCGTGAACACTGCCGCAAGCCAATCGGCACAGGCAGGTGGTTCACGCTGAGCGGTTGTTGCAAGCAGCTTTCTGCAGGGCGACCCATCATGGTGCGGCTGCAGTTTCGCAGCGACCTGAGCGGGCTCCATCGCCTGGCAACCCCTTCGCTCTGTTGTTGCGGGTGTAGAGCTGTCGAGGTCAGCTCAAGGAACCTGAATCCAATCACTATCACTAGAGTCGCGTCGTATGGGTATCGCCCCTCCTTCGTTATCTGAGCCTCTGATCGCTGCCTTCACCGCTGTCCGTGGCGCCGTCAACCGTGCTCCCTCGCTCCTGGCGTCGGCGTTGCAATGCATCCGCCAGCCCATGCTCCCCACTCCGGTGCAACAGGCGAAGACCGGTCGCGGCGAGTCGTGGAGACCGCCAGAGTCCAGGCAGGCACAGGCTGCGTTGCAGATGTTGCTGCTGACAGATGGCTTGCACCCGCTCCTGCAAGCGGCGCTGCAGGCTATTGTCGTGGAGCATTTACAGCGTCTGCCGCCTGCTGCGAAGCTGGAGTCGAGCGTCGTGAAGGCGATCACGCAGGCCCTGTGCACCGGCTGTACGCTGCAAGACGCTTGCGACGCGCTGCCTAAGGCAGACCGTGATGCCGTGTGGCGGGGCGGACCTTACCGCGACGTCGATCCGGTCAGGCATCTGCTGCTCAATTACCTGGCGGTGTTCCAGGGCAAGGTGATTGAAATGGCCTTGACGCGGGGCAAGACTGGGACAACCGCTTACCTGGCGTTGCCCGAGGGGTTCGCTGAGCAACAGACGGAGCTCCAAAAGGGATGGGAGCGAGTCGAGAAGAAGGCGTCGAAGAGTGAGGCGCTGGTGGAGTATCGCCAGCTCAATCAGTGGCTGTGTCTCCAGGAGTGGTTCGTGCAGTTGCCCTTGGGCGTGGTGCAGCGGTTTGTCACTGTGCTGTTGTTGCGCCACTTTGCATTGACACCGCTGGCCAGGCAACTCATTGCCTGTTGCCGGGGGCAGGTGAGCGCGCAAACGCTCGGTGACGATTGGCGGATGATCGGCTCGCAGCTCAAGCACGCCTCCACGCCCAGCGAGTTTCTCGATGGCATCAGCAGCGCCCTGGAACAGGGGCCGTTGTCCCTGTCGATGCTGATGTACGGCCTGTATCGGCTGACCAGTATGACGTTGCCCTCGATGCTGTTGAGTGTTTTTCTTGGCGCGGTGGCCGAGGCGGGCCAGCAAGCGCTGGCGGGCAGGCTACGCAAACACGTGGGCAGCCCCGCGCTGGAATTCACGCGCTTTTTGCAGTCGCTGAATCGGCTGACGGGTAATTGCGCCAGCCTCAAGCAACACGCGCAACCGCCGTTAGACGTGCTGCTGGCGTGGCTCAACCCCGCGCCTGCGGCGCCGCTTGGGATCACGCACCTGAGGTATGACGACAGGGCCACAGCCGATGTGCGGATGCGCTGGATCCAGGACCAACGGCTGTTTGAGCGCAGCGCCTCACTGCCATCCAGCGCCAGCGAGCCGTTATCCACCTCTGTGGGGAGCAGGCCCGCGGGTGTTGTGCAATTGGTTCGACAAGTGGCTCGCGGCGTTGTCAGGGGGGCCGTCGGCATGATGTGGCGCGCCCCTGCGGTCATCGAGCGGGAGGTGGATGTGCAGGCGCCCCTGTACCACCAGGACCCTTACGCGGTGTATCGGCCGACGACAACGCCGCTGATCGCCACGGCGCAGAGCCGGTGCGCAGTGGCGGGCCTGGGCGCTGTCACTGTCAGCGGCGCCACCGTGGCGCTATACCGGGCCGCGAGGCGTCCCGACACCGCAGACCTGATGCCCACACCGGCAGGGCCGGGCAATGGGTCGGTCTTTACCGAGTTGACGCCCCATGGGGAAGCGGTGTGGCAGGCATTGAGCCATTTTCACCAAAATCGCGATGGCACGCTGACTTCCACACTGCGGGAACTGCACGTGATGCTGGCCGATCCGGCTGCGGCGGATGATGAGCGTGTGCGGCTGGCCAGGGTCATGGCACTGCTGCAAAAGGATTTTGGCCCGGCGCTGTCCGGGCTGCGCGACCTTATACAGTCCGGGCCCGAGGCCGACTTCGCCGAATTCGACGCCCCTGCGTCTGTGCCTGTACGCCAACGGCGCGACGTCGAGGCCCGGACTGTGCCACAAGAGGCTGATGAGGCCATGGCCCGCGAGGTTATCGCCTGGGTCACGCAGGCTCTCGTCAGTGCGCGCTGGCAAGACACTGAGATTCAGTTGCAGGTCTTTGGCGAGTGGGTGAAGGGCCAGCTGCCGGCCGATCACTGGTTGCAGACCGCGAGCCCGCAGGAGCGGGCGCTGTGGCTGGAGCACCAACAACGGCTGGCGGACAGTTACCAGCGCCTTGCACGCCTTGATTATGATTCGCTGGAGCCGTTCAAGGCGCAACGGCCAGCCTTGCAAAAAGCCTTGGCGGATGTGGATTTGAGCGAACTGCTGCTCACGGTGCTGGAAAGCAAGCTCAAGGGCGACCTGCACGGCGGCAGTTATATTCCCGGACTGGAGGTGATGACCGCGGCGCTCAACGGCGATCCGCAGGTGACGGTCGGTCGCTTGCAACTGTCCACCGGCCAGGGGCCTGATGCGCTCACGCTGATAATTCCGAAATGGCAGGTGTTTGTCCGGCGTAACGCCGGCGGTGAGGAAGACGGCGTGGTGGTGTACTGTCCTGCCGAGCACAAGATCGGCACGTTCAGCACGCAGCAGGAGATCATCCAGCACTTGGATCTCAAGCGTCTTCGCCAGTCATTGCAGGCCCAGGTCCAGCCGCCTGCCACCCCGGCCGGGCTGCAAAGCCGCCTGGTGACCCGGCCGAACCTCGGTCCTTTCAACACACCGCGGGTGCCCAGGCCACTGCCGGAGGTGGTCCTGGAGGCTGTCCCGCTTGGGCAGCGGGCGAGCTGGCAGCACTTCTTCGAGCAATATGGGCGGCAACCGCATCGCTGGACGTCGGCGCACGTGCAGGTCGTCGACGCCGACGTCAACCTGCACGCGTCACTCGAGCGCCGGGCCGGCGCGCAGCTGGACCGGGAGCAGGCCCGGCTGCAAGCGCGGCTCGATGATCCCGGCCTCTCCTCGCAAGAGGACGTGCTGCTGCAGGCCCGGCGGGCGTTTGCAGAATATAATGACGAATACTTCCCGACCCTGCGCACCGTTGCCCAGCGCGGCGCTACTGCCTGGCTGACCCAGACCCTGCACCACGAGGGGGTGGTGCCAGCCAATGCCACCGTCGATGCCGATACCCTCATCATCACGTTTAACGGCAGGAGCATGAGCCTCACCGACGGGGTCCAGGAAGGCTATCGCAGGACAGCCGATAACGTGTTTGCGCCGAGCAATAATTTCATTCAATACGCAACGATCGAGCACGAGACCCCGGAAGTGGCCCATGCAATGAACCAGCCGCAAGGCAAGCAGGGTTTGCAGGAGTATTTGCGCAGCACCTACCCCGCTACCGATTTCATTGCCAACCTTGAGCAGCGTCTCGAGCCTGAAGACGAGCTCGGGCAGCGCTGGCGCGGGCTTTACAAGGGGCTGATCAAGCAGGGTCTGCAGGTGGCGCTGGCACGGGCGAAGGGCGCTGGCCAGCTCGACCACGCCCCTCATCAGGCGCTCAAACGCCTGGTGGACGGCTTGCCCGACACCACCCGAGATGGCGCAAGCCTGCACGCCTTGCATATCGGCCGCGTGCGGATTCCCGAGGTCCTGGTGCTGTCGCAGGAGCTGGGGGACGATTACGTATACCTGGACGGCCCGTACGGCCTGGAGCTGCTCAAACGCTCCGACTATCTACAGCGGTTAAACACGCCGGCCTACCGCGACGATTTGCAGGCGCGGACCTTGACGCGCTATGAGACGTTGATCGATAACGCCCTGCGCGGCGCGGTGGGTAAAAAGGTACACACGGTACCGATCAAGGATTATAACCGTGAGGTCATTCAACAATGGTTGCATGACCAGATCGACAACGCCCGGGAAGCCGCGACCAGTCGCAATCAGGTGCGGTGGGAGCAAGCGCTCAAGGGGCTGCGCTTTACGGTCGGCGCGCTGTGCATGACGGGTAGTGCCGGGATCGCTGCCGTCGCGTGCGGCGCGGGAACCTTCGGGTTGGCGGCCCACGACGTCAACGGCGCGTCACGCAAGCTTGCGCGCGGCCAGTTGAATGAGGCCTTGGGCGATGTGGCGACGCTGTGGCTGGATACGTTCGATGTCGTCAGCGGCCTGGTCGCGTTGCGTAAGGTGTTGCATTGGGCGGGCAAGGTCCGCTTTTCCAGTACGGACGAATTTGCCAGCGACGTGCAGACCATGGTCCGTCAGCGCAACCGCGTCTTTACCCCCTTGGGGCGGCTCAACGACGTCCTGGCGCGCGGCGATATCACGCTGCAGCCCGAGTCGAAACTGAGTGTGCGCCCCGGTAAAGCGCAAGCGGGCGACTTCTACGCCATCGACGGCAAGTATTTTATCCTGAATCGTTACCAGGACCAGGGCCGGGTGTACGAGGTGTATTCGGACGATGCCTGGGCGACGGTGCGCGTGCGCGATCCGGTACGGCCCAATGGTCATGGCGAGCCGGTGCACTATCGTAATGGTTATTGGCAGCCCGGCAAGGGGGGCTTGCTGGGTGGGGGGGCGGGGTCTTCCAGTCTCGGCACAGCGGAAAAATCGCACTTGCTGGGTGAGGGCGCAGGCTCTTCCGGATTCAGTAGCGAGGAGCAGTGGAACACGTATTTCCAGCTGTTCAGGCTGGATCCCGACATTCGCTCGGACGCGCAGGTCATCCGCGCGCTACGGAGTGCGATCGAGAATCATAAACCGCTGCCACAATCATCCTATGGGTTTCTGAAGAACAAAAGTGATGGATGGCGTGCCTATGGCATTTTCGGGCAGAAACCCTTCGACCCCAACGCGCTCGAAAAAAATTTCGATCCCAATACGCTCAAGCAAATAGCGGCGGATTTTGATTTCTCGGATGCACCGACCGGGCATGCCTTGGGTGAATGGTTGTTGGACGACGCGCTCAGGTATGGCACACATGGAAAAGCCGACTGGCCGCTGTGGGCGATAAAGTACGCCAGAAAGGAAACCGTCCTTAATTATTATACGCCGGAGCAAGTGCTGATCGGCTTCAAGGCGTTCCCCGGCGCAAGTGTTACCCACGCCTATTTGAAGGAATTCGATTGCTTGAAAAAGGAGGTGCGCAAGCGTCTGCTGGCCGACCGGATCATGGGGCACGAGGTGCCGCTCGATGAGTTTCCCGAGCGAGTATTGCTTGCAGCGAAGCAGCAGGCGTTGATCAAATCCGGAGCCTTCGCGGACGAGCGGGCGGTGGCCGTGTACGTGGCTGCGTTCTCGTTTCCAGCCGACGCCGATATTCTGAAAATGGCATTGCTCAGGGCGCGCATCAACGGCGGCAGGACGCCCGCCTGGGCGGGCGCCTATCTACAGCACGAATCCTGGAGGCCCTACCGCGATGCGCAGGCCCTGCCGCCAGAGGCGCGTCGCCTGGCGTTGCAGCAAGTGCTGGTCAGTGAAAAAATCCATAGCGATCCCGAGCGCGCCGCCCAGTACCTGTTTAAACAATTCAATACGCTGGACGAAACAGGGGCCCCCATGTGGGACCTTTGCGAAGAGCTGGTGCTGGCAACGCTATTGGAGGGCGCCCAAAGGCCGGTGTGGGCGATCGAGCGTGTAGTGCCCAGTGCGTTGATGAACATTTTCAGGAGTGAAGACATACCTGCGGACATGTCTCGACTCGAAATCGTGATAAGCCCTGGCAGTCTTGAGCCGCGCCTGCTTCTGCCCGAGCAGATGACGCGTTTGCTTTATTTAAAGATTGTCTGCGATAGCGCTGTCAGCACGCCGTTTGAAGTACGACTGCCGACCAGTATGTTCAGCTTAAAGGAGCTTCACCTCGAGGGCATCATCGTCCGGCAGGCGTTGCCGCTGGACAGAATGCGCGCACTGGAAAAACTCCATGTCATCAATTGCAGTGGCGAAAAAAAGCTGCACTTGTCCTATCTGTCCGAATTGAAGTCGGCGCAGATCAGCCGCAATTCGCAGTTGCGCGAGTTCAGAGTGGGGCGTGGCTGCAACAAGTTGGAAACGCTGGACGTCACGTACAATCCGCAGTTGCGTGAGATGGTACTGGACTACTCCCTGTACGAATTGCGTTCGCTGTCCGTAACATTCAATCCGAGTCTTCAGCCGACAAAATCGACGTTTCCCGCCGCGTTGACTGAACTGCGTACGCTGGTTCTGCGCGATAATAATCTGGCAGACGTGTCCTTTCTCAGGAATGTGCGCCTGGCTCAGTTATCCCGGTTGGACCTTTCGCACAATCAATTGCGCAGCCTGCCACCATTGCCTCGTTTGCCAATGCTGGAAATATTCCAGCTGGAGGGTAACGCTTTCAGGGACATACCCGGCTTTGTAATGGACCTTGCGACGCCCGTGAAAGTCAATATGGGCGACAATTTTATCAGTAGCCGCGCTTGGCGCCACCTCGAATCACAGATCCCATATCGCCATCCGAATCAAGCTGATGTGGAGCTTGGCAGTCTCGCGGATGCGCCGAGCTGGTACACCCGGCGGCTGGGAGAAATGGTGGCGATATGCTCCCCTGGGCGGGAGGGAGAGGCTTGGCGGAGTCTATGGCTCGGTTTCGAAGGCGAAGCGCACGCAACTGAATTTTCCACCTTCCTGGGGCGGCTGTATCAGTCGGACATGTTCGACGACGAGGTATTCAGGCAAGCGGTGTCAGGCTGGCTGGAAAGATTGGAGACCAGTGCCGAGTTTCGCCGCGAGACGTTCAGGGCGGCCGACAGCACGTGCGCAAGTTGCGAGGACTGGGTGTCTTGGGTGTACAACAACATGCGGGAAATAGACCTGCGTTTTGATGTTTAAAGCAGCGAGCGTTTTATACAAGTGCCCGTGGCTGGCTGGAATCAATCTATATGAGACATTCAGCTTCGGCATCACCAACAAAAGCCGCCCGACTCCTGGCGCTTCAACTGCGGCCGTGACCCGAGGGTAATGGTATGGGCGATACGCCGTTCTGCGAATAGCCGGGCGGCCCCGCCTGATTCGCTTCGGTCATCACTTTCTCATCAAGATTGGTCGCTGCCGCCCCCACACAATGCTCGTCGGGAAATACCCGTGGCAAGCAATGAGGTGTCGGGCATGCACACAGATGAATCGTCAGAGGCGACCGCAACGCTCCAAGGCTGGTGCGCCTCGACCAAGCCTGGCGAGCGTGTCGTGCGCATTCGCAATGGCCCGTCATTTTTGTATCTGGGGCACCGGGACAGCTCGGTGCAGTGGTGCCTGCCGCCCGGTAGCGCCGGGCTGCTGGCCGCCAGGCCCGGTTTGCAGGTGCTTGAGGGCAGCGCCAGGTTGTTGCCGGTGTCGCGCATGAGCCTGGTGAAACTGCAATTTTTCATCGATCAGGGTGTGCCCGCCAACGGTCAGTCTGTACCGGAACAACCCTGGGCCTGGCTGGGCGATGGCTTTTTATCCCAGGCGACCGGCGCCGCGCTGGACTTCTGGTACCTCTCGCTCGCCTTGCGCGAGGGGCGCGATTATCAGGCGTTTGCACACTTGCTGCGCCAGGGCGAGAGCTATCAGTTGCTCGGCTTTCTGCTGCAGGAGGGGGTGGGCAGTGAAAAGCTGCAAGACCTGGCCGGCCGCTATGGCGTGTCGGTCTCGCACTTTCGCCGGCTTTGCCAGCAGGCGCTCGGTGGCGCGGCGAAGCCGGAGCTGCGCGAATGGCGTACCGCCCGGGCGCTGCTGACCCTGGTCGAGGGCAGTGGTTCGCTCACCGACATCGCCCTGGAACATGGGTATGCCTCCTCTTCGCATTTCTCCAAGGAAGTAAGAGAACTGGTCGGTGTTGCGCCGAGCAGTTTAATCGACATTACCCGACTTTCGGACGATTCAGTTGATGATGTTTAAACGCTTTTGTTCACCCGCCATCGCGCTGGCACTGTGTGGTGTGTTGCCGGCTACCGCGCTGGCGGCGCCGGCCCGGGAAGGAGAAGGTTACGTCGCCCGACAGGAAAGCCTGCGGACCTTCTTCGATGCCTTGTCGGCGCCACTGGGCAAGCCGATCGTACTCAGCAAGGCGGCGGCCCGGCGCACCATCTCCGGTGAGTTTGCCCTGGCCGAGCCGCAGCAGACCCTGGAGCGTATCGCCCGGCAGATGGCGCTCATCTGGTACAGCGATGGCCAGTCGCTGTACGTCTACGAAGCCGCCGAGGCGAAAAGTACGGTCATTTCACTGAGCACCATTACCGTCGAAAAACTCAACGGCTTTCTGCGCCGCTCCGGCCTGCTGGACGCGCGCTACCCCCTGCGCAATGACGGCTTGCGTACGTTCTACGTCGCCGGGCCACCGATCTACGTTGACCTGGTGATGCAGGCGGCCAGGTTCATGGACACCCAGAGCGCGGACCTACAATTGGGGCAGCAGCGCATCGGTGTGATCAACCTGCATAACACCTTCGTCGGTGATCGCCAGTATGAGTTGCGCGATCAGAAGATCACCATCCCCGGCATGGCCAGCGCTATCGAAACCCTGCTGGCAGGCGAAACCCGTGGTGTGGAAACCGCCATCAGCCAGGAGTCCGGGCGGGGCGGCAGGCTGCCGGATTTTCCGCTGCAAGGGCTGGGCTCCCTGGAGTCCGCGCCCGGTAACCCGGATGCGCCGCGCATCGTGGCCCGCGACCTGGCTGCCGGCAATATTCGCGTGGTGGCCTACCCAGACACCAACAGCCTGCTGGTCAAGGGCCTGCCCGAGCAGGTGCGGTTCATCGAAAACCTCGCCGCGGCCCTGGATGAGCCCAAGCGCCATGTGGAACTGACCCTGTGGATCATTGACTTGCAAAAGGATGACCTGAACGAGCTGGGGGTCAACTGGCGCGGTTCGCTCAAGGTCGGCTCGCAGGCCCAGGCCTCGCTCAATGGCGGGTCCCTGAGCACCCTCGATGGCGCCTCGTTCATGGCAGCGGTCGCCGGGTTGGAAACCGATAACCGGGCACACGTGGTGTCGCGCCCGGTGGTGCTGACCCAGGAAAATGTCCCGGCCATCTTCGACAACAACCGCACCTTCTACGCCAAGCTGGTGGGCGAGCGCAACTCGCAACTCGAGCATGTCACCTACGGCACGCTGGTCAGTGTCCTGCCGCGGATTTCCCCGGTCGGCGAAGTCGAGATGGAACTGAACATCGAAGACGGTGACGCGATTCTGTCGGAAAATGCCGGCCCCGACAGCTTGCCGACCGTGGGCCGTACCCGTATCAGTACGGTTGCCCGGGTGCCCCAGGGCAAGAGCCTGCTGGTGGGCGGTTTCACCCGGGATGAAAGCGGCGAGGTGCTCCGAAAAATCCCGGTGCTGGGGCATATCCCGTACCTGGGCCGATTGTTCAGCTATCGCCAGGCGCGTAAATCCAACACCGTGCGGGTGTTCCTGATCCAGCCCAAGCAACTCGATACCCCGCTGGCACCCGGCGCGGCGCAGATCGGCGCCGAAGTCATCGGGGCCGTGCCCCGCGATGCCGCCGACCGCGCCGTGCTGCGCGCGATGGATCGTTGAAATGGCGTCCATCGGCGGTATCCCTCAGCGCATGCAACTGACGCGTGCACAACAGGATAACCAGGTTCCGGTCAAGTATGAGGAGCCCGCCGATGATTCAATCGCTTTGGCCAAAGCGCAGCAGTTCGTCGAAAACAGCGATGAAATGGCCGCCTCGCTGCGCTCGCAGTTTCGCCGTCGAGGGGATTTCGGCAACCAGTTCGAAGGCCTTTCCGAGAGTTTCGAGCGGGTGCTGGAGGAGGACGTGGCGCCTAAGGCGAGCCAGGTCCAGAAGCTGGCCCAGCTGCCTGATCGCAGTATCGAATGGCTGCTGGCGCAGGCGCGCGGCCTGTTCCCCGATGACAGCGACCTGGTGCTGGTGCTGCGCGAGTTGCTGCGCGCCCGGAACCTGGCCGACGCCCCCCGCCAGCGCCTGGAAACCCTGCTCCAGCAAGTACTGAACCAGGCGGCGCCCAAGCGCCTGAAGGCCGGCATCAACTCGGCCCTCAAGGCCAAGATGTTTGGCAAGGCGCTGATGCTGCGCGCCAGCCTGATGCGTGACACCTACCGCTCATTCCTTGAGTCCGACGAAGGTGCCGTCCAGTCCTATGAAGACTGGATAACCCTTTACGGGCATCAGCACCGTGGCTCGGTCCTGGAATTTATCGAAGCCGCCTTGCTCACCGATATCGACGCCCAGGACCCCAGCTGTTCCCGTGAAGAGTTTGGCCAGCTGTTGAAGAAGCTGGGTGAACTCAAGCGCTTGCGTTCCGCCGATGCGATCTTCATTCAGCGCCTGCTCGGCGATGCGCTGGTGATCAAGTACAACCCCCGTGAACCTGACTGGCTGGTGTTCCTGTTGGGGTTGCTGAAGTTCCCCGACGAGCTCGAAGAGTTTCTGCACGGGGTCTTTGGTGACCAGTTCCTGCGGGTCGAACATTGCGAGAGTGGCCAGCTGTTGCAGTTGTTGCGCCTGACCTGCCTGTCGTTGCCCGCCAGCTTGTTCGACGATGAAGAGTCTTTGCAGCGCATTGCCGAACAATTTACCCAGCTGGCGGACAGGGTGTTCGCCCACGAAACCATCCAGCGTCACGCCGCCCTTGTGGGCCGTTCTAATCCTTAGTGCTCAAGGTCTGTACACACATGTTCGATACATTTTTACGTAGCGTTACTTCAAGGCCGGAACTGCTGATCCTGACGCTGATGGTGATGATCATCGCGATGCTGATCATCCCCTTGCCGACCGTGCTGGTGGATTTCCTGATCGGCCTCAATATCGTCATCGCGATCCTGATTTTCATGGGCTCGTTCTACATCGAGCGCATCCTCAGCTTCTCGACCTTCCCGGCGTTGCTGCTGATCACCACGCTGTTTCGCCTGGCGCTGTCGATCAGCACCAGCCGGCTGATCCTGACCCAGGCCGATGCGGGGGAAATCATTGCCTCGTTCGGCGAATTTGTCATCGGCGACAGCCTGGTGGTGGGTTTCGTGATTTTCTCGATTGTCACCATCGTGCAGTTCATCGTCATCACCAAGGGCTCGGAGCGGGTCGCCGAAGTGGCGGCACGCTTCTCGCTCGATGGCATGCCCGGCAAGCAGATGAGCATCGACGGCGACCTCAAGGCCGGCTCGATCGACACCAAGCAAGCTCAGGAGCGGCGCAGTACCCTGGAGCGTGAAAGCCAGTTGTACGGCTCGTTCGACGGCGCCATGAAGTTCATCAAGGGCGATGCGATTGCCGGCATCATCATTATCTTCGTCAACTTCCTCGGTGGCATTGCCATCGGTGTCGGCCAGTTGGGCATGGACATGACCACGGCCTTGCACACCTACACCCTGCTCACCATCGGCGATGGCCTGGTGGCGCAGATCCCGGCCCTGCTGATCGCCATCGGCGCCGGCTTTATCGTGACCCGGGTCAACGGCGATGAAGCCAACCTGGGGCGCAACATGATGGCCCAGATGCTGGGCAATCCCTTTGTGATCGGGGTCACCGCCTTTCTCGCGATCGGGGTCGGCATCCTGCCCGGTTTTCCGGTCGGCGTGTTCCTGCTGCTGGCCGGCGCACTGGTGGCGCTGCTGTATTTTCGCCATCGGGCCAAGGGCAAGGCGGGCAGCCGCTCGGCCAGCGCGGCCCAGGCGCCTGCCGATGGCCAGCCGGGCAGCGAGCTGGGCCTGATCGACAACGTCGACAACATGGCCACCGAGACCATCGCGCTGATGCTGCTGGTGCCCACCCAGCGCCTCGAGGAACTGCGCCAGGCCCAGTTATGCGAGCGCTTTCGCAGCCAGTTTTTCATTGATTACGGCATCCGCATTCCCGAGCCACGGTTGCGCGGCGCCGAGGCGCTGCCGGAAGGGCAGGTGGCGGTATTGATCAACGAAGTACGCGCCGATCAATTCGATATTCATTTCGACCGCCTGCGCATCGTCGACTACAAGCCCGAACTCGAACACCTCAACCTCGACTTGAGCACCGGCCTGGACAGCAACAAGCAGGCCAGCATCTGGGCGCCGACCGTACACCGCGACAAGTTGCAGAACCTGGGGCATCAGCTGCGACCGGCCTATGACGAATTCTATCGCTGCCTGGTGACGTTGCTGGCACGCAATATCAACGAGTTTTTCGGCGTCCAGGAAACCAAGACCCTGCTCGACGAGATGGAGGCGCGTTACCCCGACCTGCTCAAGGAAGTGTACCGCCATGCCACGGTGCAGAAGGTCGCCGAGATCCTGCAACGGCTGATCGGCGAGCGCATTTCGGTGCGCAACATGAAGCTGATCCTCGAATCCCTGGCCCATTGGGCATCCCGGGAAAAGGACGTGCTGGCCCTGGTCGAACACGTGCGCGGCAGCCTGGCGCGCTATATCAGCAACAAGTTCGCCAATGGCAACGACCTGCGCGTGCTGCTGCTGTCACCGGAGTTCGAGGACGTCATGCGCAAGGGCATTCGCCAGACCTCAGCCGGCAATTTTCTCAATCTGGAGCCTGCCGCCAGCGACGAACTGATGGACCGCCTGGCCCTGGGCCTGGACAGCCTGCACTTCGCGCAAAAAGACATGGTGATCCTGGCGTCGGTCGATATCCGGCGCTACATCAAGAAATTTATCGAAGGCCGCTTCCGTGAACTGGATGTCGTTTCCTTTGGTGAGATTTCCGACAGCATTTCCGTAAACGTGATCAAGACCCTGTAAGGAACATTTCCCTATGCAACATATCGATATTGCCTCTTTGCTCCGCGACGCACTGCAGTTAAGCGGTTGCAGCGACGAACAGATCGGGAGCTTCGACGGCCACAGCACCATCGAGCTCGAACTCGCCAGCCTGCCCAACATCAATATGGGCGTGATCGATGACGGGCTGTGGTTCTGGAGTTCGCTGGTGGAATCAGGCGACATGTTACTGGGGCACTGTTCGGAACATTTGTTGCGTTTTCTGATGCAAGGCTGCGCGTTTGCCCGCACCGAGCAAATGCAACTGGCTGAAATCAACGGCCAGTTGGAAGTGCGGGTATTGCTCGCCGAAAGCGCCTATGGCAGCGCCGAGCAACTGGCCACCACCATTGAAGATTACCTGGCGGCCTTGACCACGCTGTGCGAACTCGTGCGCCAATGAACCGGCTGCTGCTGGAACGCCATGGCGCTCACCCGTTGCGCCTCAATGGGCCGCTGATCCAGGCGGCGCTGGGCAATGCGGTGATTGGCGAGGTCTGCGAAGTCCGCCGCGATTGGCGCGACCCGCACATCAGCGCCCGGGCGCAGGTGATCGGTTTCTGTCCGGACGCGGTGCTGCTCAGCCTGCTCGGGGAGGCGCGGGGACTGTCCCGCGAATCGCTGATCGTGCCTACCGGCGCCTTGCTCAGCCTGCATTGCAGCTCGGCGATGCTCGGCGCCGTGGTCGACCCGCAAGGCGTCATTGTCGAGCGGCTGGCACCGGGCGATGCCTTCGACGGCCAGGACTATCCGGTGGATGCGGCGCCGCCGGCCTATCACCAGCGTCGCCCGGTCGACCGGCCGCTGGCCACCGGCGTGCGGGTGATCGACGGCCTGCTGACCTGTGGCATTGGCCAGCGCATCGGCATCTTTGCCGCAGCCGGTTCCGGCAAGACCTCGCTGATGAACATGCTGATCGCCCACAGCGAGGCCGATATTTTTGTCGTCGGCCTGATTGGCGAGCGGGGGCGCGAGGTCACCGAGTTTGTCGAGACCTTGCGCCAATCGGAACGATGCGCACGCTGCGTGGTGGTCTACGCCACGTCGGATTTTTCCTCGGTGGACCGCTGCAACGCCGCGCTGCAGGCCACGACCATCGCCGAATACTTTCGCGACCAGGGCTACAACGTGGTGCTGCTGCTCGACTCCATGACCCGTTATGCCCGGGCCCGGCGCGACCTGGCCCTGGCCGCCGGGGAGGCCCCGGCGCGGCGCGGCTACCCGGCGTCGGTCTTCGATTCCCTGCCGCGCTTGCTGGAACGTCCCGGCGTCACCGCCACCGGCAGTATCACCGCGTTTTATACGGTGTTGCTCGAAAGCGATGACGAGCCGGACCCGATTGCCGAGGAAATCCGCTCGATCCTCGACGGGCACATCTACCTCAGCCGCAAGCTGGCGGCCAGCGGGCATTTCCCGGCCATTGACGTGCTGCGCAGCGCCAGTCGCGTGGCCCACCAGGTCACCGAGCGCGAAACACAGCAACTGGCGGCACGCACCCGCGAGGTCCTGACCCGTCTCGAAGAGCTGCAGGTGTTCCTTGACCTGGGTGAGTACCGCCGGGGCGAAAACCCGGCCAACGACCACGCCATGGACCGGCGCGAGGAGCTGCTCGACTGGCTGCGCCAGGATCTGGCAGAGCCGTGTGAGCCGGCGCTGGCGCTGGAGAGCCTGCATGGCCTCATTGATTGAAGTTCGCCGTCTGCTGCGCTTCAGTGATCATCGCCAACAGCGCTGTGAGCAGGCCATGGGCGCCGCCCGGCGTCGCATGAGCCCGCTGGAACAGGAGCTGGACGCCATCGACCGGCAAGCCGAGGGCTTCAGGGAGCTGTTGCTGAGTCACCGCATGGAGGCACAAACCGTGAGCCACTCGCAGTTGTTCGCCCAATTGCGCAGACAGGCGGTGATTCGCCGCCAGATCGCCAACCTGGAGGTGGAGCGGGCCCGGGTGCGGGAGCGGCATGGCGAGGTGCTGGAACAACTGGATGACCTGCAACGGCAACGCAAAAGTCTGCTGGGCCGGCATGCGAAATACGAGCATCTGGAACAACGCCTGCTGGCCGAGGATCGTGCGCGCCGCTGGCGCCTCGAAGAACATGACATCGAAGAATTATTGGTGAAGAAAAAATGACCACCTCAACTCCTGCGCCCGTAACCCGTCCTGTGGTGGCTGTATCGCCCTTGGATGAGCCCGGTGAACACACCGCTCGGCCGCCTGTCGACGAGCGCGACGAGTCGCCAGACCTGCCGCAAGGGACGCTGGTATTGCTTGCGCAACTGCAACCATTGCCCGAGCCCCTGTCACGGCCTTCGATAGCGTTCAAGCAGGCGCCTGGAGCCGCGCCGGAAAAGATCTCCGGCGCCGTGCCCACCCTGCTGGCGATGCCCGCCCCGACGCTACCCTCGATCACGCCGGGGCGCCCGCCGCAAACGACACCGGCAGCGCCATGGCCGGCGCCACCCGGCGCAACGGCACTGCCGATGCCAGCACTCACGCCAGCGCCAGCGCCAGCGCCAGCGCGGGCACCGGCACCGGCACCGGCAGCACAGTGGCCGGCGCCACCGGGTGCAACGGTAATGCCGCCGCCCGCGATCAAGCCGGTGCCTGTGCCAGCAACGACACCGGCCCAGCAGTCGCCTGTGCTGCCGGCCAGCGATCTGCCTCGCGTGCCTGGCAGCGGGTCGGCGGTATTGGCCCCAATCCCGATGCCACCGTTACCGGCCAAAGCCGTGCACGGCGCGGCGATCAGCGGGGCGGTCACGGCACCGGCCCTGCAGTCGCCTGTGTGGCCGGCCAGCGCCGTACCTCGTGCGCCGGGCAGCGGTTCGGCTGCCGTGGCCCAAAGCCCGGCGCCACCGGGGCCGGCCAATGCCCAGCAGGGCGAGGCGAGCACCGCTTCGGCAACGCCGACGGCCAAGCCCGGCACCGAGCCTGGGGCCACGCCTGCCGATGCTGACATCCCGCCGCCGCAAAGCGCCCAACCGTTGCCAGCCGGGCTCGAGCGCAGCGCACGGGCCCAGGCCGCGCCGCCGGCCGCTTTTAACCCGCCGCCAACCGGCAAGCCTGAGGTGCCCGCCGAGAAAGCGCCACAGCCTTACCTGCAGGTGCCGTTCAGCAAAGGCGATTGCGCCGGTGTGGTCACCATCAACAAGGCGCCGGCCGACATGCCCCCGCAGCTGTTACTCAACCCCAGCAATGCCCAGGTGTCCGCCCATCTGCGCGACGGCCTGGAGCAGGTCCCGCAAACGCTCTGGCAACTGAACGAGCAGCACGAGCAGGCGCACGACGAGCGTCGCCGGCACGACACCGGTGACGATGAAGCACCCGGCGATGCGCCCCGCGCATTGACACGCATGCCGGCCTTCCAGGGCCTGAAACCATGACGCGCACGCCGTTGTTGCGCCAGGTCCCGGCACTGCATTACCAGCGCCGCCAGGCCGTGGCGCGCTGGCTGCGCGACGGGCATCCGGTGCAACTGGGTCGAGCGCCGCGCCAGGGGCGCTACATCAGTTTTCATGCGCAAGGCCGGCAAGGGCTCTGGCAGGGCCTGATCGATAGCGATCAATGGTTGCAGGCCATTTGGCCGCAATGGTCGCAGTTGCTTGGGCGCAGCTTTGTCGAGAACAACCTGTTCGAGCTCTTCAGCCTGCTGCAGCGCCCGTTGCAGCTGCCCCCGCAGGTGCTCGACTACCAGCATCTGTTCGATGTTCAAAGCGTCGACGGCGCGGCCCTGGAAGCGGCCGACCTGCCCTGTATACAAACCGCGCTAGGGCCCTGCTGGGTACTCGGCCTGCCCACCGACATCGCCTGGCAACCCCAGCCTCTGCAACCCTGGACCCGGTGCCTGCAACAAACCTTGCGCGTGGTGCTGGGCGAAACCGCACTCAGCCCTTTACAACTGCGCCGCCTGGCCGAAGGCGACGTGCTGATGATCGCCGAACAAACCTGCCAGCTGTGGCTGGCCGGGCGTCGTATCGGTCAATTCACCTTTATCGAAGAAGGCCTGCAAATGGAACTTACCCCCGAGGAGGTCACGTCCGACCTCGCCGAATGCGCATTGTCACCCCTGCCGGTCACGCTGCAGTTCGTGCTCGCCGAGCTCACCCTGAGCATGGCGCAGCTCAATGACTTCATCGAGCACCAGGTGTTGCCGCTCGATGCCCAGGCCCTGCAGCAGGTCGAGGTGCGGGTCGGCGAGCAGTGCATCGCGGTTGGCGAGCTGGTGCGCCTGGACGAGCAGCTGGGGCTGGAATTGCGTGAGGTTTTTCGAGGCCCGGGCAATGAATGACGTGTCAATGATCGGGCTGCTGGCAGCGGCCTCGCTGCTGCCGTTCCTGATCGCCGCCGGCACCTGCTACATCAAGTTCTCGATCGTGTTTGTCATTGTGCGCAATGCCCTGGGCCTGCAACAGGTGCCCTCCAACATGACCCTCAATGCGGTGGCCTTGATGCTGGCCGTGTTTGTCATGAGCCCGGTGGTGCAGCAGGGCTATGACTACTACAAGGCCAACCAGATCGAGTTCACCAGCATCGATGCGGTGGTGGAGTTCGCCGACAACGGCCTGGGCAGCTACCGCGACTACCTGATCCGCTACACCGACCCGGAACTGGCGCAGTTCTTCGAGCGCGCCCAGCTTGCCCGCGATAATCAGCAAGCCCCGGACCACGACGCGAGCGAGGAGCTCGAACCGTCGCTGTTCGCCCTGTTGCCGGCCTACGCCCTGAGCGAGATCAAGGCCGCGTTCAAGATCGGGTTCTACCTGTACCTGCCGTTTGTCATCGTCGACCTGGTGATCTCCAGCATCCTGCTGGCGCTGGGCATGATGATGATGAGCCCGGTGATCATTTCCGTACCGATCAAGCTGGTGCTGTTTGTCGCGCTCGATGGCTGGTCGCTGCTTTCCACCGGCCTGATCGGGCAGTACCTGTCCGTGGCGCAATGAAATGAGTAACCGCGATGAATGACCTGGTGTTTGCCGGCAATAAAACCCTGTACCTGATCCTGATCCTGGTGGCCTGGCCGATTATCGTCGCCACCCTGGTGGGCTTGCTGATCGGGCTGTTCCAGACCGTCACCCAATTGCAGGAGCAAACCTTGCCGTTCGGCTTCAAATTGCTCTCGGTGTCGATCTGCCTGTTTCTGTTGTCCGGCTGGTATGGCGAGACCTTGCTCGGTTTCAGTCGCGAAGTCATGCACCTGGCGTTGAAATAAGCCCCTATGAATATCAGTCTGTTTGTTGATCTGCACGGCTGGCTGGCGGGGGCGGCGATCTGCTTTGCGCGCCTGGCGCCGATCTTTTTCATGTTGCCGTTTCTCAACAGCCGGGCGCTGACCGGGGCGCCGCGCAACGCGGTGATCGTGCTGGTCGGCATGGCGTTGTGGCCCTACACCGCCGACACCTTGCCGCGCCTCGATGCGCTCGGTTTCTACGGCCTGCTGCTGCGCGAGGCGGGCGTGGGGGTGATTCTCGGTGCCCTGTTGTCCTGGCCGTTCTGGGTGCTGCATGGCATGGGCAACCTGATCGACAACCAGCGCGGCGCCATGCTCAGCAGCACCGTGGACCCGGCCAACGGCGACGACACCTCGGAGCTGGCCAACTTCCTGCAGATGTTCGCCGCGGTGATCTACCTGGAGGCGGGGGGCATGGGCCTGGTGGTCGAGACCCTGGGCCGCAGCTACCAGCTGTGCTCGCCGCTGCACGGTTGCCAATTGAGCGTGCAGCCACTGCTCGGCCTGCTCGACCCGTTGATCAGCAAGACCCTGATCATCAGCGCGCCGGTGGTGGCCACCCTGTTGCTGTCCGAAGCCTTGCTCGGCCTGCTCGCACGCTTCGCCCCGCAAATGAACGCCTTCTCGATGTCGCTGACGGTCAAGGGCGCCATTGCCTTGCTGGTGCTGTTGTTGTACTTCGGCGCGCACCTGCCGTCCGAGATCCAGCGCATGGGCCGCGACAAGCCGGCACAGCTGGTCGACTGGTTTATCCCGCCGGCGGCGCACTGAGATGTCCAGCGCCTCGAAAACCGAAAAGCCGACCCCGAAAAAACGCCGCGACGCCGCGAAAAAAGGCCAGACGTTCAAGGCCAAGGACCTGTCCACCAGTTGCCTGATGCTCTGCGGCCTGGTCTACCTCGCCGGCAACGGCCTGCTGCTGCAGGTGATGGAAGTGTACCGGCGCATTCTCGCTGCCGGTTTTGCCGCCGACCCGCAGCGCTACGCCGCCGAGCTTGGGGTGTTGATGCTCAAGATCATCCTGCCGCTGATCGTCGTGTGTTTTCTGGCCAGTGCCGTGCCGACCCTGTTGACCACCGGCATGGCGATCGCCAGCGAAGCGCTGAAAATCAACTTCGGCGCGCTGAACCCGATCAATGGCTTCAAGAAGCTGTTCAGCCTGCGCACCGTAAAGGACACCGTCAAGTCGCTGCTGTACCTGGGTTGTTTTGTCATCGCCTTCTGGGTGGTGTGGGTGACCCAGCGCCACCTGCTGTTCGCGCAACTCTACGCCACGCCCCTGGACCTGTTCCCGATCTGGGCGCACCTGTTGCTGGTGCTGTTGCTGACCTTTCTCGGTTGCATCCTGCTGATCCTGATACTCGATGCCCTGTGCGAGTACTGGCTGTACATCAAGGACCTGAAGATGGACAAGCAGGCGGTCAAGCGCGAGCACAAGGATCAGGACGGCAACCCGGAGATCAAGGGCCGGCGCCGCGACCTGCACAGGGAGTTGCTGTCCGAACAGATCAAGTCCGACATCCGCGGGTCGCGGGTCATCGTCGCCAACCCGACGCACATTGCCGTCGGTATCTACTTCCAGCCCGAAGTCACCATCATGCCGTTTATCTCGCTGCTGGAAACCAATCAGCGGGCGCTGGCGGTGCGCAAGTACGCCGCCGAGGTCGGCGTGCCGGTGATCACCGACGTGGCCCTGGCCCGGCGTATTTTCAAGACCCACCAGCGCTACACCTTTATCCAGTTGCAAGAGATCGAAAACGTCCTGCGCCTGCTGGTCTGGCTCGAACAGGTCGAACAGGCCTGAGGCCTTAACCGCCAACGCTTGCGGCCCGCCGGCAGCGCTCAGGCAAATGTCAGTATTTATGAGCGCTTTTTGGCGGCTGTTTTTTCATTCAACCGGCTTAATGGCCATGTCAGCACCGCTGACGGAACATTCAGGAGAGAGTTACCCCATGAGTCGTCGCCAAGAGACTGAACAGGAAGAAGACCGGGTTGCCGAGCAGGTGATGCAGGCCGTGCTTGACGGCATGCCGCTCAAGGACATTCGCGGCGTCAGCAGCGAGCAGATGGACAGCCTGTATGCCTATGCCTACGAGTTCTACGAGCAGGGGCGCCTGGAAGATGCCGAGCGTTTTTTTCATTTTTTGTGCATCTACGACTTCTACAACCCGCAGTACTGGATGGGTTTGGCCGCGGTGCATCAACTCAAGCAGAACTTCAAGAAAGCTATCGACCTTTACGCCGTCGCCTTCGCCCAGGGCAAAAACGATTATCGGCCCATGTTTTACACCGGTCAGTGCCAGTTGGCACTGGGCCGCGCCGGTAAAGCCAGGCTGTGTTTCGAATACGTCATGGAGCGTGTCCAGGAGCCGGGCCTGCGCGAGCAGGCCCAGGCCTACCTGGCGGTATTGAGCGACGTTGAGGCCGACCATACAGAGGAAACGTTGTAATGAATTTTGACGCAGCATTGCGTTTATTTACCCCGTCGTCTCCCGAGCATCAAGCCAAGGAGTCCATCTACGCCGACGCTGTCGGCAAAGCCGCCCGCACCCGAGACTATCAGCGTCTCGTCGATACCGCCTTCGGTGAGCTGCAGAGCGTTGAATACCAGTCGTCTGGCGACAGCCGGCCGGTACCCGGGCGCCCGCAACTGCAGGCGCCAAGAATGGCGATCAAAGGCGCCGACCCCGAGGCCGAAGACACGCTGACCTTGCTGTTAGCCTCCCTGATTATGCTCCTCGGGGAGGTGAATATCACTGGGCTCAAAGCCCGCCTTGAATCGCTCAAAGCCGCTGCCGAGGCAGCGGCCGCCGGCCACCAGGAACTGTCGGATAAATACCTGGCCGCTCTCGAGGTGATGTTGGCGGCCGCCGCCGTTCATGACCAGGCCTCCAAAGACGTGCTGGCCGCCAAGGCGCAACTGGACAGTGCGCAAGCCAAGCTGGAGCAGGCCCAGGCGAAGCTGGATGAAACCCCGGTCGATACGCCAGAGCATACCGAGGCCCTCAAGGCGCTCGACCAGGCGAAACAGGCCGTGGCGGCAGCCGGGCAGAAAATGAAGAGCGCTGAAACAGTGCGTGAGGCCGCCAACGAGGTGCTCATCAAAGCCGCGGCCAACGCCGAGAAGTTCGCCCGGCAAGTGGAGGCCTTGAACGGTCAACCTGCGCCGGAAATTATCGAGGGCATGAAAAAACAGATGAGCGCGGCTGCGACCATGATCGAACTGGTCATGGGATCCGCCAAGGTGCTGGGCGAGGTCGCCGAAAACAAAGCTGAAGCCGAGATGGAGACGTGGCGCACCATGCAGGCTGCGCGACAGGAATTCCTCGATAAAGCGGCCGAGGAGTATTCGCAACAGGTGCGCAAGGCTGAGGCCTCCAGCAAGGCCATGGGCTGCATCGGCAAGGTCCTCGGCGGGCTGTTGATGGTCGCCAGTATCGCCGGTGCCGTGTTCACCGGTGGCGCGAGCCTGGTCCTGGCTGGCGTTGGCCTCGCCCTGACGATCGGCGACCAGGTCGGCAAGGCGATAACCGGTGTTTCGTTCATGGAAAAGGCCACCCAGCCGCTGATGGACAGGGTGCTGGCACCGCTGATTCAGGCCATTGGCAAAAGTATCGCCGATGTGCTGCAGACAATGGGCGTCGACGCCCAGTCGGCGGAGACCGCCGGAATGATCCTCGGAGCGATCGTCGGCGCCGTTGCCACGGTCGCCGTGGTGGTGGCCGCGGTCGTGCTCTTTAAGAGCGCCGGGGCGCGTTTGGGCGCCCAACTGAGCAACATGCTCTCACCTGCGCTCAACAAGCTGCTGCCGCACACGATCAAGCAAGGCGCGCGTGCTTTGACCGACATGATGGCCGACATGCTGGCCAACGTGCAGTCCCAACTGCTCAAGACTGCTGGTTTGACCAACCCCAACTCGCTGGCGATGGTGAGTAACCAGATATCGGCGGCCATGGCCGTCATCGAAGCCGTCGGGGTAGCGGCCGAGTCTGCCATGGGCGTCAAGTCGGGCATGCATCAGAAAGAAGCCGCCAGACATCGCGCCGATGCGCAAATGCTCATGGCGATATCCGAAACGCTAAAAGTCGCGGCCGAAAAAATCTTTCTGGCCTACGCCGAGGACAACACTGCGGAGCGGATTAACAAGATCGGCCTGAAGATTCAGGCCAATACCCAAGACGCCGCTCACGCCATAGCGGGCAATATCAAAGCCTGATTTCTATCTTTGGAGAACATCATCATGACTGACGCCATCAAAGCATCAACCGGCAATTTTGCGACGGGTCTCGACGCCCAGGTCCATGGCAAGGCGGCCGTTCAACGCATGCCATTCGTGTCCATGGGCACCGCCAGCCAGCTCGTGAATGCCAATGCCCAGGTGTTACCACCGCCGTCCGAGCACACGTTGCAAGAACTCGCTGACATGTACAACGGCCCCTGGACCGAGGCCCAAAAAGAACTGGTGGATGGCTTCAAGCAGGAATTCGCCAGGCAGGGCCTGGGCGCCGAAACGTCTTCGCTGACGATCGACCCTGCCGCGTGGGACAAACGCTCGCAGGTACTGGTGGCGGCCGTCGTCGCGCTGTATATCGCGCGCCAGTCCAGTGTCGCCACGAGTGCTGTGTTCACCAAGCTCGCCTACCAGGCTGCCCAAGCCCAGGGCGTGGCCATCAGGGCGGGCGGTGAAGCGGCCATGCGCGCCGCCATCGCCGGTTCGGTGGTATCGGGTGTGACGGCTGCGGGGGGGGCGGGCTTGTCGCTCCGTGGGCATGCGAAGCAGCACGCTGATATCAAGACCAATAAGGTCGAAGCTACCAATCGTAATCAGCAGGCTCAGGAACTTAAACTGGAGCTGCAAAAAACACCGTCTGATACCACGGCTGAGCAGAGGAAAACGACGGTTGTTCGGGCATCGGGCGAAGTGGACGTGATCGAGCAGCACAATCACGGCGGCAAACTTGATCCTGGCGAGCGCGCGACGTTGGAAGCCGAAGCCCGCATCGCGGCGGACAGGGCTAAACAGGCATCATTGCAATCCGATCTGAATCAGAAGGGCATCGACAGCGACAAGACCATTGGAGGTGCTTTGACCGGTGTGAGTCATTCCCTGAGCGCGGGGGTGAGCGGCATCGTACGCCTGGAAGAGTACAGCCAGCGGCAAGAAGAGACTTCGCAGCAAGCCCAGCAGGGCGTCCACAAGTCGGTCAGCGACACGGCGGGCCAGGCGGCCAACGAGGACAGCGTCCTGTTGAACAAGCTACTCGAGGCCCTGCTGCAACTTGGCGAGAGCCGTAACGCGACGATCAGTACCATTGCCAATGCGAGGGCTTAAACCATGAATTTTCCGGAGATTCAAACCAGGCTCGGCCCCACCAATGTCAAGTCCGTCGAACAATCCGCTCTCCTCGAGCAGCCTGCCGATGGTGGGTGGGGCGATGAATCGCATGGCCGTCAGCAGCGATCGGGTCCGGCGGGCGCTTTCGCTCGCCTGGTGATGCTTAACCAGGCCAGCAGCAACGCGGTCAAGGACTTCTTGCGCCCGGCGGCTCAGCAAGCCGGTGGCGCTGCAGAGCAGCAGGTGTCGGCTGAGCAGGACGGTGCCAGTAGCGCCGAGGCTTTTTTGCGCAGCGTGGCGCTGAGATGCGATAGCAATAAACAAGTGCAGCGCAAGTTCGATGCGGTTGTCGACAGCGCCGCTGCAGTCCGTCAGCAGAGTCATCTGGCCGAAGCCAGCTTGCGCGAATACGCCGTGCTTGGGTTTGTCGATACCCCCGATGCCCCCGATGCCGGTCCGTGGCGTGGTGAGACATTGGCACAATTGCGCAAACTGGAGGCGCCGGCGCCCCTCACTCCGGAAGTCTTGAACCAGCCGAATAGCAGTGCCGATTTTTTCGAGCAGTTGCTGGCGATGATTGGTCAGATTCGCGGCGAATACCTGGCTGTTTATGAGGAGCTTTTGAGAAAGTATTCGGACTTCTACAAGGAGTTCAATGAAGAAGTCATGGCGAAGATGCAAGATTGGATAAAGGGTTCAACTGACGGCAAATCTGTAGATCTGAACGTAGGTGTGCTTACCGCTATAAACCGTTTAATAGCAAAATATTCAGCTCAGCCCACAGGGGTGCTTTTCCCTATTCCAGATAAGGATGGTAATTTACCGCCGGCTACCGAAGCCGATGCAAAGAAGTGGGCTGAAGCCATGGGTATGGGGAAGGACTCGCCGAATGTCAAGCCCGATGGGAAAGGTGGGTTCGTTGTAATGATGGATCTTTCAGCGTTAAACACGATGCAGGCTAATTTGATTCCATTGTTTCAGCGTGAGGAGGGGATGCCGCCATGGCCTTCTGCGCGTCTTGACTCCGCCAAATTCAATGCCTGGAAATCCGGCTTCGACAACCAGGAATCCGAGTTGAAAAACCAGTTGCAGATGTTCACCACCAAGTACAGTAACGCCAATTCCTACCACGAAAACTTCAACAAAATTCTCTCATCTCAACTCAGCATGTACTCGGAAATGCTCACCCAAATGGCCAGAGCGATCGCCTGATATGAACTTTCCCTCTATCCCTGCCAACGCGAATGTCCTGCATTCCATTCCTTCCTCATCCTCCGAAACGACGGTTTCTAGCGAGCTGACGGGTGCTTATAACAGAGTTGGACTAAGCTTATCGGATATTCTTAATTCTAATACGCCCTTCAAGAGCGAGGAGGCTTATAAGGTTTTTACGCGAGAAGCCTTTACACGAATTGCACCAGCGGAAATGGCTAATGAAGCCTTTTCGGGCTTAACTGATCCGAGCTTTCATGTGAGGCAAAATTGTAGTTTCTTGGGGACGCAAGCAATCAACATTGTTGTGCTCAAGGAAGTTCATGGCTCTGATCATCCCTCCCTGGTCAAGGCTCAGGAAAAATTATGTAAGTTAATTGAACGTTTTTTAAATGATCCTCAGATGAGTATATCCTCAAAGGATACAGAAAATCCTGCACCTTATGTGGCGGGCCAAAAAGTCAAGGAGTTAATTGATAAATTAATAAAGGGGCGCAACGATGTTTTAGATAAAGCCAATGGTATGGTCGACCCATACCTACGCTCTGGATTGGTCAAGGCGGCTAATCTGCGGTTAGGCGGTGTCCTATCCGCGGAAGATGCGCTGCTCCGAAGTGTTAACGGCAGTATGTCGCGTCCTGCGAGCGATGTCTTGGTCCCACGCATCGAGCGTTATAGCGAGATAAAAAATGGTGAGGATCTCACGTCATTAATCAGGGCCAAGTTTGATCAGCTTGATCTCCACATGTCGATAAAGGGTGATCACGGGGTGAAAAAGCCCCAAACTGAGCAACGCAACAGCGGTGGGGTGGGCGATCGCGCCAATGAATGGTTTCCCGCAGGCACCGGCCACGCGGTAAATCGTATTGGTGACATCTCCGTTCCCGTAGAAATTAACTCCCATGGAAGTGGGCAGCCGAATTCGGATAAGGTAATTTTAGCGCTGGTCGACACTGTGAACGCCACGCTTGCTGCACTGGTCGCTAGTAATGCGCAACTGGTCGCTAGTCATGCGCAGGTGGTTAAACTTTCAGATGAGTTGAGGAGTGTTCATAACAGTCGTCGTGTCGATACCCAAAACGTCAGGCAATCTCCGCTTGCGCCTTACGCCCTGCAGGCTGACAACCCTTTCATAATAGATCGCGAAGACGCTCGGGGACCTAACCCTCAATGGATCCCGGGAGGCGGGTCGGGTAACGGGGCTGGGGGGCATCGGGTTGACAGATTTGATGTGCGTCAAGCGCACATTTTTGACTCAGGGTCACAAGTACAGGCTAGCGATGCGTCGCTCATACCGGCGCCTCAGGAGGGCGGGGGTGAGGTTAACGTCGAGGACGCGTCTGTGCAGGAGGCGGCCAATGTTGTGAGGATGGGTATACAGCAGTTGGGCCAGCCGTCGAGAATTTCATCATTGGATTCCGATGAGCGAGAATCGAATTCTGGCATAGACGATGAAGATCCAGCGCCGCTCCCGCCACCGCCACTGCCGCCGCCGATGTCTAATACAGATTCAGGTACATCGGCTATGAACATTGGCAATGCCGTACAGATGTTCTCTGACAATACCGTTCGTGGGAATTACGGGGGCGTAATCGCGCAGCTGTCTGGCGTTTTCGCTGCGCGAGCGGAGCGTCAGGCGGCAAGCTTGTCTTCCGCTTCCGGGAATAGCGATCTTGACTCAGATCGAGTGCGACACCTGAGCCGAACGGGTTCTGTCTCTTCAATCGGCCACCACTCTTCCGTACAAACGGATCCGCTCGTTTTCAGTCTTTCCCGTGACCTTGTGGATGGTCCGGCGGCGCCGCAAGACACGTTAGTCCTGGGTCCGGCTGTTGCCAGCCCCAAGCGGCAATCATTGGAAATCAAGCACAATCTTCTGCCTCGTACTGCGCCGTTTCTTCCCGTTCAGATCGAATCCAGGAAGGAAGGCCGATTGAGCCCGGCAGAGACCGGGTTTTATCAGCAGATAGCCAGTGCTATTCAAGGCACTAGCCGTGGCGCAAAACTGCTTAAAGAATACATCAGGGCGGGGAAAGACCCATTCAACGCCACGGGAGAGGTCGGTGATGTTTTCCGTCAGGCATGCGCTGAATCGAAGCCATTCGAAACCAAGGTTAAGTCGCTGCTTGATAACTTTAAAAATATCAATGTATTGACTCCTGTCGAGGTCGCTCCCTCTGAGCCGGCCTCGTCCATTGATTCTATAATGGTGCGAGAAGCGCCGGGGCGCGCGTAGATGAATCGCAAAACGCTGCGAATTGAGCGCGAGCGGGTCATCGCCGATATCATTTGCCGCACTCTCCTGGTCGATATCGGGGCGCTGCAGCCAGGCCATCGCCTGGTCGAAGACCTCGGCGCCGACTCATTGAACCTGTTGGAGATCGTGCTGGATATCAACGAAGCGTTTGCAATTGAACTGCCGACAGAAGGCGTTGCCGAGATACGCCGGGTAGAGGACGTGTTAAGATTGGTCCTACATACTTTGGAGTGTCCAGGTTTAATATTTAATTAAATGCGCGCCCTTGTTCAGGGCGCGCTGTCCAGTTTAAGCATTCGGGCCTATCCTGTTGCGGTTCGCTTTAACTTGTAGGAATAGTACTAAATTCATGTAGTTGGTACATCTTGTTCAGCCACCCTTGATATAGTCAGCCGCTCATGTGGGGGGCTGCCCCTGCCATTTATGTTTAACGCTTGAACATGGGCGGTTTATTGGCCGTGGGGGGGAGTTAACGTGAGCTCGGGAAGTGCTGCGGATCTATCATCGACAAACTCGTTTGTTTTCGGTGCCTGGGAGTTATGCAGCGATGGTGTGCTTTTACACAAGGATACTCCGTTGCATTTGCCGCCCAAGGAGTTGCATGTACTGCGTTTATTATTGAGTTCGGCGGGCACCCTGGTGTCCAAGGAATTATTGTTGTCCCGGGTCTGGCCTAATTGCGATATCGCCGAAGAGTCCCTGACCCGCTGTATTTATACGTTGCGCAAGGTGCTGGGGCGCGACAATGGTTACATCAAGACCCTGTACGGCAAAGGTTATCGTTTTGTCGGTGACGTGACCGAGCGCCTGGCGGCGGTCGCAGCACCTTCGGTGGTGCCGTCGTTGCTGGTGTTGCCATCGGTGGGGCGCGGCGACGCTTGCATGTTGGATGTGCACCGTGCAGTCGTGCGGCAGTTGGCGGCGGTCTTTGGTGAGGGTTTGTGCGTGTTTCCAGCCGGCGTCACGGTCGGTAGCGGCGACGAGGACTGCCTGGCGCTGGTCGAGCGCCTGCGGGCCGATTATTACCTCAGCTTTCGTTGCATCAAGCGTGACCGGGTGTGGGGCGGCTCTGTGGAGCTGGTGCGCGGGCGTGATCATGCCTTGCTGCACAGTGAGGTGCTCACCGAAGTCACCTGTCTGGATCAGGTGATGCAGCAGATGGTGCTGCTGGTCGCCCAGCGCCTGCCGGGCCTGCGCCCGCAAATTGCGCCCTGTAGCTCCTATCCGGTGGCGCAGGCCTACATCAACGGGCTGCTCGGGTTGCAGGCCTACACGCCCAAGGGGCTGGGCGAGGCCCAGCTGGAGTTTCTGCGTTGTCTGCAGCTGGACCCCGGTTACGCCCCCTTGTGGTGTGGCCTGGCGGACACTTACCTGGCCATGGCCAACCTGGGTCTCAAGGATCACCATCGGGCGTTGACCGAGGCGTATGCGGCATTGAGCAAGGCGCTCACGCTGGAGCCGGAGAATGCCCAGGCCTCGGCCAGGCTGGCATTGCTGACCAGCCTGCAGGGGGTGCCGCATGCGGGCGAAGCGCTGTTTCGGTCGGTGCTGCTGGGTGCTGATCGGGCCGGGGCGCAGTACCACTACGCCTGGCATCTGTGGTGCTGCGGGCGTTTTGGCCAGGCGTTGCGCGCGATCGAGCGGTCCCTGGAGCAGGATTGCGCGTCGGTGGCGGCGTGGCTGCTGCGTGCGCGAATCGTGCTGGAAATCGATGCGCTGCAGGCGCTCGAAGTGATTCGCAAGGCGATCAGCGTGCTGGGCAATCGGCATCCGGTGATCAATGCGATGTACGCGCTGATTCTGGATGTCAGCGGTGATCCGGTGGCGGCGCAGCAAGTGCTGGAGCGTGCCGGTTTGCTGGAGGGCCAGTCGGGCGAAGTCGAGTTGGTGGTGTGTTATGTGCAGGCGGCGTTTGACAAGGGCGCGGCGCGCGAACGTTATCGGCGCTGGTGCGAGGCGTCGGAGCATCCGCCCTTGTGTCCGGCGCAATTGCCGGTGCTGCGCCGGCTCGAGGGTGACCGTGTGGCGGCGGGCCTGTGGCGTGAGCTGGAGGGTAAATCCTGCCCCTGGTGGCGAGCCCGGCTTGGCGATCCGCGCCTGCAAGGGTTGGCGCAACTGACCCGCCAGCGGTCGTTGGCATGAGGCGTTATGGCGCAGCGGTTGCGCTGGCAAGCCTGATGGGGGGCGGGGCTGCCTCGGCCGATTGTTGGCAGGAGGCTGCCCGGCGGCATGACCTGGAGCCGCAATTGCTGATGGCCATTGCCCAGGTGGAGTCTGGCCTGAAGGTCGATGCCGTGCATGTCAACAGCGACGGTTCGCGGGATATCGGCCTGATGCAAATCAATAGCCAGCACCTGCCACGCCTGTCCCGGCGCGGTATCACCGAGCCGCTGCTGCTGTCCGACCCCTGCGTCGCGGTCGAGGCGGGCGCGTTGATCCTGGCCGAATTCGTCGCCCGCCATGGTTATAACTGGACGGCAGTCGGGGCGTACAACGCAGGCAGTTCGCCGGCGCGCGAAGCCTTGCGCCTGCGCTACGCGCGCAAGGTCTGGACGCATTATCAGGCGTTGCAGGTGCGGGGCGGGCACGCCAGCAGATTCTGATCGGCGCGACCCGGTTGTGTGCAGAGTCCGATCAGGATTGGCATTAACGTACTGTTTACCCTGTCGTTCAAATCAAGGCGCCTGGCGCTTTTCATGACGATTGGCACGATGGTGGACAGCATGCAGGACTCCCCTGCAATTCAATGTGTATTGCGTGTATTCAACGGTCCGCTGCAAGGCTGTGAATTTAACCTGGCGCAGTATGTCAACTTTTTTCTGGTAGGCCCCGAAGCACGGTTCTGTGCCGTTGAGCACGTGCCGAGCGTGCCGCAGGACGCTGTTTATATTCCGCTGGACGCCGGCGGTTGCAACTTTGAAGTGTTGCTTGACGATAATGCGCACAGCGGTTGTCAACTGCGGGTGTTCGGCCCGCTAGGCGTTGAAGAACGTACCCTGGCGTTCCAGGCGCTGGAAAACATCGAGGGCCTGCAGATTGCCGTGCGCCCGGCGGATGAGTCCTGGCTGCCAGAGCTGCTGCTGCCAATAACGCCCGCGCCGCACTTGCCGGATTCGGGACGGGTTCCGGGCAGCCGTAACCAACAGCTGGGGGTCGGGCTGGCGCTGTTTCTGGCGCTGGGTGGCGCGGTGTTCGCCTGGCAGGTGTCCAGGCCCAGCCCGGTGTCGAGCGTCGAAGCCCTGATCCGTGGCGCCGACGCCGAGATGACCGTGCTCTACGGCCGGGACCGCGCGGTGTACGTCTTCGCCGATACCGAGCGCCAGGCCGGCTGGGGCCGCCAGGTGCTGGTGCGCAACGGCTATTCGGCCACCCAGCTCCTGACCCCCTACGGCGAGCGCGCCCGGCTTGAGGCCTTGTTGCTGGAGCAGGAGCCACGCCTGGCCTTTCATCGCATCGACCTCGCTGACCCGGCGCAGCCGCGGCTGCTGGTCAGTGCGCAACGTAATGTACTGACCCCGCAGGATCAATTGCGGGTCCAAGCCCTGCTGCGCGACGCCGCGCCCTATGCCCGTGACGTATTGATAGTCAGCAGTGACGACGGGCTGTTGGCACGGCAGGCCGAACAAGGGCTGCAACGCCTGGCGCTGCCGTTTACCCGCCAGGCCAATGACGACAGCGTGACCTACCGGGTCGAAGGCAGCCTGGCGGATGTCGAGTTGCAGGCGCTGACCAGTTATGTCACCCGCTTCAATCAACAGTGGGGCGACCGTTATGTGAACTTCGCAATTGAATTGAAGGATGACTGGCTCAAGGGCAAGTCTTTTCAATATGGCCCCCAGGGCTACATCAAGATGACCCCGTCATCCTGGTATTTTCCAAAACCACTTTAATAGCTAGAAGGAAGGTGATGTATGACTGGTCAAAGCTCCCAAGGTGACATTTCAATTCAGGTAGATTTTCATACGGATTTTCTTGGCAGGCAGGCTGAAGGCTTTGAAGCGGGCGCGGTAGGGCTGAAGGTCAAGCTCGATGAGGCGCTGGCAAAGTTGAAGGCTGACCCCTCCGACCCGACACTGCTGGCCGCCTATCAAGCGTCTTTCTCTTCCTACAATGTTTTCCGTAATGCGGCGACCAATACCGTTAAAGGCTTCAAGGAAATCGATTCGGCGATCATTGCTGCCGCGCGCTAAACGTCATATTCGTTTTATCGTCGGCAGGTCCGTGACGTGTCGGCGATTTTCATGAGAGTTGTTTATGTCAAATTACGCTATTGCCCCGGCGGGACCCAGTTCGTTACAAATAGCAGAACTGTCGACCCCGGCTCCGAATGCAGTGGTTTCCCTGGAAAGTCGCTTGATTCAAGGTTTCGCCACGTCTGCGGTGGGCACCGAACAGGATTACGCGAAAATCAACGGCATGCTCGATCGGCCGGATATCACCAACCCGGAAGTGTTGAGTCAGTTACAGGTCATGATGGCGCAGTACAACGTCGACGTTTCCCTGCTTAATGTCCTGGTGCGCAAGACCGTGAGCACGGCTGAAACCTTGTTGCGTTCGTCATGAAATCATTCGGTTGTGTTGTTTTTTTATGCCTGGCGCTGGTGGGCTGTCGCCAGCCGAGCCTGCTCGAAGGCCTGGACCAGCAGCAGGTCAATGAAGTGGTGTCGGTGCTGCAACGCAACAACATCAGCGCGAACAAGATCGACAATGGCAAGGTCGGTTATTCGGTGCAGATCGCCCAGGCCGATTTTTCGGCGGCGGTGGACCTGTTGACCCTGTACGCGTTGCCGTCCAAACCGCGGGTCGAAGTTGCGCAGATGTTTCCGGCGGACTCGCTCGTGGCCTCGCCGCGGGCCGAAAAAGCCCGTCTGTACAGCGCCCTGGAACAACGCCTGGAGCAGTCCCTGAGCACCCTCGGCGGTGTTGTCTCGGCGCGCCTGCATGTCAGCTACGACCTGGAGTCCGGGGAGAGCAAGCGCAAGGCGGCGCCAGTGCATTTGGCGGCGCTGGTCACCCATGAGCCGGATATCGAGCCGCAGTTGCTGATCAGCGACATCAAGCGTTTTCTCAAGAACAGCTTCGCCGGCCTCGACTACGAAGACATTTCCGTGGTGCTGTCGCGGCGTTCGCCGATCCAGCATGCCGCGCCGTCGCCGGAGCCGCGCTCGCAGGACTTGACCCCGCTCTTTCTGTTGCTGGGCCTGGGCCTGGTGCTGGCGGCGGCATCGGCGCTATGGCTGTATCAACGCAAGCGTGCGGACGAGGCCGGCGATGTCGCAGGTCAGTGAAGCGCTGGAGTCGATTCTGCGCCAGCCGTTTGCCTACCTGCATGCCGAGCGTGGCAGGCTGCCGGCACTGTTCAACGCGCCAGCGCCCCGGGCGCTGCTCGAGCAGGCCTTGTTGCATGGCCTGGGGCTGAGTGCCGAGCCGCTGACGCTGCCGGCGCATTCCTGGGCCGAGGCATGGGTACGTCATTGGCAGCGGCTGCCGGCCGTCGCCCGGCTGATGGGCGCCCACGCGGGTTGGGCGCAACTGGCCATCGGCGCGCGCCTGCGCGAACTCGACGAACCCACCCGCCGTTTTGCGCGCCTGCGCCTGGGCGAGCGCTGCGCCAGCCCGATCCGGGACGCCGACGGGGTGCTGGATACCCTCGATGCCCTGGGCCTCAATGCCCTGCTGGCCTGGCAGGCGCACGTCCCTGCGGCGCTGATGCAGCGCCTGGTGCTGCAGTTTTCCCCCCGCGTCGTCGCGTTGCAGCGGGCCATGCCCGCGCAACAGCCGAATGCGTCACTTTTTGTATTGGCGGTACAACATGCTCGACTCCATCAGAACCCTGATTGACCCACCGGCGGCGGATGATCCGCTGATCGTCCGTGCCGACCGCAGCGCCGCCCGCGAGCGTCGGCTGTTGATGCAGCAGGCGCAGGAACGGGCCAGGGACTGTGTGGCCCAGGCCGAGGCCGAGGCCGACCAGATCCGTGCCCAGGCCTTTCAGGAAGGCTACGCGCAAGGCGTGCTGCAGGTGGCCGGCGATCTCAGCCAGCTGTTGTTGAGTTCGCGGTTGCTCGCCACCCAGCTGCAGACGCAACTGCTACAAGCGGCGCGTGAGTTGCTGGGCGAGTGGTTGATGGATGAGCAATTGCTCGAGAGGCTGGTGCAGCGCTGGTCGAGCCGCCATGGCGCGGGTCTGCCGGGGGCGCTGCAGATCATTTTGCCGCGCCGTTGCAAAGCGCTGCTGGCAGCGCTGCAGGGGCGCCTGGCCGAGCTGGGTGTGGACGACGCCCGGATCACTTTTCACGAGCGTGAATGTTACCTGTTTCGCCAGGGCGACCAGGTCATCGAACTCGATATCGAAGCGACTCAGGAGCGCCTGGCGCCGCGCCTGCGGGCCCGACTCAAGCAGTTGCCGGACAGCGTGCGCGAGCTCGATGACGCCTCGGTGCAATTATTCGTCGAATGGGCCGCCAACCTCGACAGGCAAGGTGGCGCCGCCTCTGAAGTGCAAGCGGAGCTTGAATGATGGACATCGGTAAAACCCTGCTCAACGCGGCGCTGCCGGGCGCATGGCCGGCGGCTGAAGCCATCGTGCCGTTGGTGCAACGCCTGGGTGCTCGGGAGCCTCAAGGCGTATCAGGCACGCAGAGCGCCGAGTCGACGGCCCGCCCCGACCCCGAATTCGATGGGTTCTATAACGAATTTATCGCCTGGGCCGGCGACGGGCCGGGCAAGCAGGCCATCATTGATTACCTGAAACAATACACCAATGGCGCGGGTGAAAAAATCTACCAAACCACCCAGTATCAGCAGCAAATACTGGCCAAGCTTATGCAGCGCATGAAGGCCGAGGGGCTGGAAGGCGGGGAGACCTACAAGGGACTCAGAGACGCATTTTCCTCGGTGTTTGTAGCGCATATGTTTTTCCAGGAGTTTCTGCAGGAAGTGTTCAAGACGGAAGAGGATGCAGACAGCCGGGAGAAGGTTGAGTGGTAGTCCGTTGCGGGGGCAAAACTGCCGACTGACCGGGGCGGCACGGTTTCCCGTTCGGCGCGCCGAGAAAAACCTTTGGCCGCAGCAGCGGGAGCAGCGCTGGTACACTCATTGCGTTCAAATGGGGAACATGTTGGAGAGGATTAGTTGAGTCCGTGCGATCTGGCACCTCGCTGATACAACCAACAGCCGGCATGAGGTTTATGCAAGTCCGAGCGTGTCTTCTCAATGGAGTGAAGCATCTGTGGGCTGGCGTCAAGCGGGGTTGAGTGCATGGCTCGGCGCTCGAAGGTAATGGGCGGCGCCACCGCTCGGTCGCGCCGCCTGCTGGACTTTAATGGACGTAGGCACCACTGGGTCTCAGTGTTTATTCAGGCTCAAATACCTTTCGCAGAGCTGGGACGGAGGTTGATATCGTGTTCTCGGCTTCATTTTGCTGTGTCTTTTTCATGGGCATGGATAACGTTAAGAACGCTGCGAAGTGTTCAATCCGCGTCCGGTCGAGTTCTCCTAGTCCTATGCCGTGACCGAGCCTAATGCCAGAAGCGTAAGTCGTATCTGTGAAGTTGTTCTTGTTGTTTACGAGGGTGAGTATGGCATCCTCCCCGCGCTTGAGCATTGCAGGGTCTGATTTTAAAGTGCCGCTTGGGGCTCTTGGTGATAGCTCGCAGGCTTGATTTATCAAGGCTTTTGCGGCGTCATCCTGACTAAAGTAGTCCACTAGAGTGATGCCCATCCCGAAAGAAATAACTCTATCTTTCTGGGTTGGGTGGTCATCGATGGAGGACCCAGCTCTCAAGTGTTTATTTTCGCGTACAGCGCTGGCTAGCAAGCGTTCTTCTACTATCACGCGAAAGTCAAGATCAGTGTTCCTGACCTTGACAGTACTTCCATTAATTGAGTTTATATACACGCCGCCAAAGTTGGTCTGATGAGGTGCAGTTGTCGACACTTGTCCAATCATGGTGTCACCTTGTTTTAGTATAAGTAGCTCGTAGAAGATATCCGAAAAAAAGACCGATGCTATCAAAAAACACCTATTGCGATAGGTCGCTCATAACCTCTTGATTCAGCCAGTGCACGGGGAGGGTGTGTGATACAGGGGTGGTGGGCTGGCATAATCCCGACCCTCGCATTGAGCTATCATGGCGTCTTTCTCTTGAAGACTGACTGCCATGACCGACACCTTGCTCAACGCCCTCGAACACTGCGACATGCTGGAAATCGACGGGCTGCACGCCTTCGATTTCTCTCTCGATGAAGACGATAACCTGCATGTCGAGTGCATGGACGGCCGCGCGCTCAAGCGGTGGGCGTTCAGCATGGCGCAAATCCAGGCGGCGACGTTTGATGCGGCCTTGAAAAGCTGGATTATCACCGGCGACTCCGGCGAGCACCGTCTGGTGCCGATGGACGCCATCGGCGGTGACAACGAGGAGGACGACGCGCATGCGGATGCGTAATTTCTGGCCGTTGCTGGTGGCTGGCAGTGTGGGCGCCATGGGTGTGCAGGCGGCCCCCACGGCGGATTACCAGTTGCTGGTCGGCACGTATACGGCCGGCGCGAGTCAGGGCATCTACCGCCTGAATTTCGACAGCGCCACCGGCCAGATCGACGCGAAGCCGCTGCAGGTGGTCAAGAGTGAAAATCCTTCCTGGCTGACCTTGTCCCGGGACCAGCGTCACCTGTTCGTGGTCAACGAAAACGGCCCCGGCCAGAAAGACCCGGTCGGGCGCGTCAGCAGCTACTCGATCGATCCGCAAACCCATGCCCTGAGCCTGATCAATCAGGTGCAGAGCCTGGGCAACGAGCCGACTCATTCAAGCCTCAGCGGCGATGCCAGTCACTTGTTCGTCAGCAATTATTCCGTGGTCGAAGACCCGGGCGGCACTCTGGCGGTGTTGCCGGTGGGCGCTGATGGCACACTGAAAACCGTGGTGCAGTTGAGCAGCCATGCCTCCAGTCGGGTCAACCCCGAGCGGCAGATGTCGGCGCACGTGCATTCGACCGTGTCTTCGCCAGACGGCAACTACGTCTTTTCCAACGACCTGGGCGCCGATAAGGTGTTTGTCTATCGCTTCGACCCCAAGGCCAATCCGGATTTGCCGCTGGTGGCAGCCACCCCTGCGTCCGTCCAGTTACCACCCGGTAGCGGGCCGCGGCACTTGCTGTTCAGTGGCAATGGCAAGCATGCCTGGCTGACCATGGAAATGAGTGCGCAAGTCGCCGTCTTTGACTATCAGGACGGCCAGCTTGCGCAGACGCAAATGGTCGAGCTGGCCGCAGGGCAGCCGGCGTCGGACAAAGCCGCGGCTGCGCTGCATGCGTCGGCGGATGGCAAGTTCCTGTACGTCAGCAACCGGGGTACCGCTAACGAGCTGCTGGTGTTCGCCATCGATCCTGCCACTGGCCAGCTCAAGGAGCTGCAGCGGCGCTCGGTGGAAGGCGACCACCCGCGCGAGTTCGCCCTCGACCCAAGCGGCAAGTTCCTGCTGATTGCCAATCAGAAGAGCAACCAGATTGTCGTGGTCGAGCGGGATGCCCAAAGCGGCCTGCTGGGTAAAACCGTGCAGAAGCTGCCGATGGAGGCCCCCAGCGATCTCAAGTTCCTGGTGCGTCAATAGGCCGCAGCCCCCCGGTTGATGGGGCTTGCGCTGTTCTATCAATGAGGCTGATATCTGGAAGTGCTACAAAGCATTTCAGGACGGTAACCCTCGGAGGTTAAGTTTGCTCCACGGCCCCACCGGGCAAGCAAGCCAACTGACTCCGAGGATTACCGCCATGAACTTCAATCTCTTCTCCGTAATTGCCGCATCCGCCATTTCCGCTACCGTTGCATTGCCAACCAGCGCCAGCGCAGAAATCAGCAACAAAAAATCTCACACCCAGAGCTACACCCAGAAATACCTGCAGCAGAGCGCCAACTTCTACGCTGCCCTGGATCACAAAACCCAAGCCTGAAATCCACGAATTTCTTCGCACTTCCTTGTAGGAGCTGCCGAAGGCTGCGATCTTTTGATCTTGCTTTTTAAAGATCAAAGTCAAAAGATCGCAGCCTTCGGCAGCTCCTACGCGTGTGTGGGTCGTCAATGGTTATAGGTTTTATCCGGCATCGCGATAGACGGCTTTAATGATCAAGCAAGCTGATGATCACTATGGAAAACCCTGAGTGGTTGGCCCGGGTTTTTTGATTGATCCTGTGGGCTCTGAAACATGCCCACGGGAGAACACCATGGCCAGCGCAATCCTCACCTCCGCCAAACACGGCGCCTACCTGGCCATCGGTCTCTACGTGGTCCTGGTGTCGTTTGTCAGTATCTCGGCGCACATGCAGCACGATTTCGAAGCACCGATTCAGGTCGCTTATCCCGCCATCCAGTTTGAACACCGCGTGCAGAACGCCGTGATCGATCACCAGGACGTGGCGGGAGTGGCAGGGTCATGAAAGGCAGCAAACTCGGAGTCGTGGCTTTGTTGGCATTCATGACCAATGGCACGTCATTGGCAGGCGTGGGGCACGGCTCGGCTGGCGGTGTAGCACGGTCAATCGAAGCCAATCACAATATGGCTCACAATATTCAGACCGCGAAGTCCTTGGGGCTGATGGCTGGAAACCCTCCGGCCAAGCGCGCTGGTGATTTTTTCGGGCCGTTCCAGGTGGATTGCTCGGCGCTGCGGATGTGCGAAGTGTTGGCCTGATTCACCGAACCCGCGTAGGAGCTGCCGAAGGCTGCGATCTTTATCTTGAAAAGCAAGATCAAAAGATCGCAGCCTTCGGCAGCTCCTACACGGGTACACGGGCATACCGGCATACGGATACAGGGGCATGCGGTACACCGGTACACGGGCATACCGGCACACGGGGGGTCATTTTTGCATGATCGAGGTGAACAACGCTGATTCGATGAAGCGCTGCAACCAGGCCTGCAACCGGACATACGGCGTCTGCGCAAACCACTCCCTGTCCACGTGCGCGAATTGCCGCACGAATGGCATCAATGCCACATCCGCCAGACATGGATGATCGGCCAGCAAGTATTCATTACGCGCCAGCATCTCATCCAGTTTGCTCAAGAATTTCTCACCCTCGGCCCGGTAAAACGCCATCGGCTGTTCGGGATAACGCTCGGCGTACTTGTAGTGATTGAGGTGCACCTTGAACACCTGGTCGTTCTCCTCGATCAACGCACAGGTCTGCGCCTGGCCGGCAGGATCATCCTTGAGCGACCAGTCCGCCGGATCGCCCTGTTCCAGTGCCCAGCGCATGATCGCCAGGCTCTCATCGATCACCGCGCCGTCGATGCTCAGCACCGGCACCGTGCCCTTGGGTGACAGTGCCAGCATCTGCGGTGGCTTGGCTTTCAGGCTGACCTCGACGATGTCCACGGCAACCGCCGAGTAGCGCAGGGCCATGCGTGCCCGCATGGCGTAGGGGCAGCGGCGGAAGGAGTAGAGCGTGGTCATTTCACCTCCAGTGTACTCAGGCCATTGCCCTGGCGGCGGACCTGGATCTGCACCGGAATCCGCTCATGCATTTCCTGCACGTGGGAAATCACCGCGACCTTGCGACCCTGGGCCTGCAGGCCGTCGAGGGCGTCCATGGCCAGTTGCAGGGATTCCGGATCGAGGCTGCCGAAGCCTTCGTCGATGAACAGCGATTCGATCTTCAGGGTGCTTGAGGCCATCGATGCCAGGCCCAGGGCCAGGGCCAGTGACACCAGGAAGGTTTCGCCGCCGGACAGCGAATGCACGGACCGCAGCTCGTCGCCCATCTCGGTGTCCATCACCAGCAAACCGAGCATGCTGCCACCGCGCTTCAAGCGATAGCGCCGCACCAGCTGGCGCAATTGCACGTTGGCGTGGTGCACCAGCAAGTCGAGGTTGTAGGCCTGGGCGATCTTGCGGAAGGTGTCGCCGGTGGCCGAGCCGATAAGGGCGCTGAGCCGCGCCCAGCGCTGGTACTCGGCATAGGCGTCGGCCATTCGTTGCGCCAGTGCCTGATTGGCGGTCTGCCGGCGTTGGTCCTCCGCCTGTTCGGCGCGCAATTCAGCGCAAAGGTGTTCGCTGGCGGCAAGCTGGCCCTGCAGCTCGGCGAGCGCAGTCGCCAGTTGCTCAGCGTCCAGGTTGCCGTTGTGCTGCGCCTGATGACTGGCCAGGCGCTTGTCGCGCTCATGCAGCAGCACCCTGGCTTGCTCCAGGGCTTTTTCATTGAGCTGCAAGCGTTGACGCAACTGGGCGAGCTGCTGGTCGTCGACCCCAAGTAGCTGTTCAAGCCCACCGTCATCCAGCTCCGGGTGCAAGGCGCGCCAGTCGACGATCTTCGCACTCAGCTCGCGCTCTTCGGTTTCCAGGGCGATCAGGTGTTCCTGCTGCGCCTTGAGCTCGGCGGCCAACTGCACCAGGCCCGTACGCACCGATTGCAGCGCCTGGCTCACTGCCGCTTGGGCATTGCGCGCCTGCTCAACCGCCTGATCCAGTTGCTGCTGCCAGTGTTCGGCGCTGTCATGGGCACCCAACAACTGTGCCAGCTGCTGCTCGCAGGCCTGTTGCTGCTCGGCGAGGGCGTTGAACTGCTGCAGTGCCGCTTCCAGCTGCTGGACGCGCGTCAGTTGGCGATCCTGTTCCTTCTCCAGCGTCTGCTGGCGTTGTTGCTGCTCACTGAGTTCGTCGCGTTGCTGATCAAGCTGTTCCAGGCGCTGGGTGATCTGCCGGTCCAGCTGCATGAAGGTCGCGGCCGGCTCATTGCGCAAGGCGTCCAGCGTATCGGCAGGGAGCAGGCTGCTGAAGGCGCTCAGTTCCTCATCCAGGCGCTGGCGGTCGTTGCCCAGCTCGCGTTGCTGATTGGCCAGGTGCTGGGTCGCCTGCTGGCTCGCGGTCTCGGCGTTGCGCAGCTGCTGTTGCAGGCGCGCGGCGTCCTGTTGCAGGGTGAGCAGGGCGGTTTGCCGCTGTTCGTCCTGGCTGATGCTCTGGTTCAACTGGCTGTTTTGCTGGGCCAGCCAGGCATCGCGTCGACCGCCGTCCTGGTTGAACAGCTGGGTCGACAGCGGGTGCGCTTCGAGGCTCGGCGCCAGGCTGCCTTGTTGCGCGACCAGTTGCTCCTGCTGTTGCAGCAACTCCTTTTGCTGGGCGATGACGGCGCCGACCTCGGTGCGCAGGTCCGTGAGTTTTTCCTTGAGCGCATCGACCGCTTGCTGTGCGTTGGCCTGTTCACTCTCATCGTGGCGACCCAGGCTTTGCAACAACGCCTCGGGCTGATGATAGGGGTGGTCGGGGCTGCCGCAGACCGGGCAGGGTTGATCGTCCTGCAATTGCTCGCGCAGCTCTTCGACACTGGCGCCGCGGGCCAGGCGCTGGCGCTCGAGCAGTTCACGGGTGACGGTCAGGGTCTGCTCGGCGACGGCCAGTTCGTTCCTGGTCTTGACCCCGTCCTGGGTCAGCCGCTCGCGTTCCTGCTGGGCTGAGCCCTGGCGCTGCTGCAGTTCGGCGACGCGTTGGTCGAGCGCCTGCTGGCTGGCCCACAGTCGCGTCAGTTCTTCGAAGGCACGCAGTTGCTTGCGGTTGTCCTGCAACAGGTTGCCGAGCAACTGGATCTGCTCGGCCACCGCCTCCGGCTCGGCGCCAGCCTCTTTGTAGAGCACTTCCAGATTGTGTTTTTGCCCGGCCCATTGCGCAGCGGCCTGGCTGGCTTGTTGCTCCAGGGACGCCAGCTCCGCCTGGCCCTTGTTCAGGCGATTACCGATCAGCATCAATTGCTGCAAGCGGTCGCGGTAGGCATTCCAGGCATCGCTCAGGGGTGCCAGGTGAGTGCTTTGCTCAAGCTCGGCGCCAATGCGCTCCAGGCGTTCGACCACTCGTTGCTGCTGATCGAGCAGCCCTTGGAGGGTGTGTTGACCTTCGCTGCAGGCCTGTTCGGCTTGCTGCTTGCGTTCTGCGCTGAGGCCGGTGTCCTTGATCAGGCGGGCGAGGCTGCTTTGCGCTTCGAAGGCCTGGCGCAGCAACGGCGCGCCAGATGTGTGCCGAGCCTGTGCTTCGCTTAGCGCTGCCTGTGCATTGCCCAGGCTCTGTTCGAGTTCCGCCTGCTGCGCCTGCAGATCCTGTTGTTGCCGGGTCTGCTGCTCAATCTGCGCAGCCAACGGCGCAAGCCGCGCCTTGAGTTCGCTCTGGCGGGCGAACTGGTGCCTTTGTGGCGCCAATTGCTCCAGGCGGGTCAACTTCAAACGATCGCCGGCCAGGTGCTGCCAATCCTGTTGGGCGCTGGTCAATTGTTCGGTGGCGCCCCGTTGTTCGTCCTGCAACTGGCGCAGTTCCTTGAGCCAGGTGTGCTGCAACTCAAGCTGCTTGAGTTGCGCCTGCTGGTGCTTGAGTTGCTGCTGCGCCTGGTTGAAACGTTCATCGAGTTCGGCGCGCGCTTCGGGCGGCAGCGGCGTCACGCCGGTGGCCTGGTCCTGCAGCAACTTGTGGGCCTCACGGGCGTCCCTGGTCTTGTCGAACGCGCGACGACCGAGGCGGGTGTACAAGGCGGTGTCGGTGAGTTTCTCCAGCAGTTCGCTGCGTTCGTTGTCGTTGGCCTTGAGGAAGGCGCTGAACTCGCTCTGGGCGAGCAGGACGGCACGGGTGAACTGCTCGAAATTCAGGCCCAGAACGGCTTCAAGCTGGACCTTGAATTCGACTTTCTGACTGGCCAGCAATTGATCCTGGTCGAGGTCGCGCAGGCTCTGGCGACTGGCCTGCAGCTTGCCACCGGCTTTCTCCCGGGCGCGATTGGCCTCCCAGCGCGCGCGGTAGCGGCGGCCGTCGATGCCGACGAAGTCGACTTCGGCATAGCCTTCGCCTGTTCCGCGACGCAGCAGGGTGCGTGGGTCGCCGGTACTTATTTCGCCGTCGGCGTCGGGGGCCTTGGCGGATACCTGGGCATTGCTCAGCCGTGGCACGGCGCCGAACAATGCCAGGCACAGGGCATCGAGCAAGGTACTTTTGCCGGCACCGGTGGGCCCGGTGATGGCGAACAGCCCCGCGCTGGCCAACGGCTCGGCGGTGAAGTCGATTTCAAATGGCCCGGCCAGGGAGGCGAGGTTTTTCAGGCGGATCGCGAGGATCTTCATGGCTGTTCGCTCTCGGTCTGAACGTCCTGCAATAACTCGGCGAAGTCGTTGAGCGTCTGCTCATCGACCTCACTCCCGTAGTTGTCCTGCCAGGCGCGGCTGAACAGTTCCTGCGGCGTGAGCTGGTCCAGCTCGATCAGTGCCATGGCGTCATCGGCACCGTCGCGCCCGCCATTGCCGGCGTACTCGGCGGCGATGCGTACCAGGCGCACGGCCTTGCCTTGCAGGGCGGTCTCCACCTGATGGCGCAAGTCGGGCTGCGGTTCATCGAGGCGCACGCGCACCTCCAGCCAGGGCTGGCGCTGGACGTCGGCCAGCAGGTCGATGTTCGGCAAGTCGGCCAGTTGCAGGAGAATGTCCGCCAGTGGCGCGGGGCCGATGCGCTGCAGGTTGACCGCCCGGGGGATAAGTTTGGGTTCGACGCTGACCAGGGACTCGCCATCCAGCGTGATGTCGAGGATCTGGTGCCGATAACCGATTTCGGAAAACGACAAGGGGATCGGCGAGCCGCTGTAGCGGATCCGTTCTTCGCCGTTGACCTTTTGCGGCTTGTGCAGGTGACCCAGTGCCACGTAGCTGATGCTTGGGCCGAACAGGCTGGCGGGCAGCGCTTCGGCATTGCCGATGATCAGGCTGCGCTCGGAGTCTTCGGACACCGAGCCGCCGGCCATGTGGGCATGGCTGATGGCGATCAGCGCCTGCCCGGGCTTGCGCTTGACATTGGCGGCGGCGATCAGCCATTCGTGCACCTGGCCGATCCCGCGCAAATAGTTGTCGCCCAGCTGCGCACCGGTGACTTCCGCCGGGCGCAGGAACGGCAGCGCCAGGCACCAGCCTACGACCTTGCCTTTGGCATTGGGCAGCGGCAGCAGCAGGCGTTCGGCATCTAGCTGCCCGTCGTCGAGCCACAGCACCCGGCCCAGGGCATGCGTGCGCAAGCGGCGCATCAAGGGGGCGGGCAGTTCGATACGTGAACCGGAATCGTGGTTGCCGGCGATCATCACAATGGTCAGCTTGGGTTGCTGCTCATGGGCGCTGACGATGAAGTCATAGAGGCGTTCCTGGGCCTTGACCGGCGGGTTGACGGTGTCGAACACGTCGCCGGCGATCAGCAGCACATCAGGCTGGTCGAGTTTCAGTTGGCGCAGCAGCCAGTCAAGAAAGCAGCCGTGTTCGAAATCGCGTTCCTGCCCGTGCAGGTTTTGCCCAAGGTGCCAGTCGGAGGTGTGGAACAGACGCAAGGCAAACTCCGTTGGAGATGAGGTGATGGCCGCGTGAACAATGAAAGCGGCGAAAGGGGGAGAGTTTACTGGCAAAAAGTCAGGAATGGCCAAAGGCAGAAAAGATCGCAGCCTGCGGCAGCTCCTGCAAAGGGATGGCGTACATCTGCAGGAGCTGCCGCAGGCTGAGATCTTCTGACCTTATTTGGGATACAACGGCGGCAGGCCACTGTCGCCCACCGGGTCCTGGACCCGCTCGGCAATCGGGATCGCCTTGATCGCCCGCCACAGGTCATCGCCTTGCCAATACTGGCCGGTTTCGCTGTACAGGGCGCCATTGAGGCCGTCCAGGGCATCGGACAGCGGGACGAAGCGCGCGGCCATGTCGGCCAGGGTTTCCGGTTGTTGTCGAGCCCAGGCATCCAGGGCCTGGCGGGTGGCGTGGGAATCGTTGGCCTGGCAGGCGCGCTTGAGTTCGTCGAGCACGGTGCGCGGGCTCGGGCCTGCCTGCGCAGCCCGCAGGATCGCCGGTTGCCAGCGGGCACGCCACCACAGGCCGAACCCCAGTAATGTGGTGCAGGCCAGAAGCAATGTACTGAGTTTCCACCACCACAGGGTTTCGCTGTCGGCGCTGCTCATGGCTTGCGGGGTGCTCGCGGGGGTGTCCACCACCAGGCTGGGGTTGTTGGCCACCTGCAGGGTTTGTGCGGCCAGGCTGGTGTGCTCCAGGTGATCTTCGAAGGTGTTCCACCAGACCACTTCGACGGCAGGCAACTCGATCGCACCGCTGCGGGTCGGTACCAGGGCCTCGCGTTCCTCGCGGCTGCCGACCAGGCCGCGTTCACCGTTGTGGTTGGCCAGTACCGGTTGATCGGGATAGCGGCGTAGCCCATTGATCTCGGTGGCCGGCAGCGGTGGCAGCTGCGAACTGGCCAGGCCCTCGGCCTTCAGGATCAGGCTGCGGGTCAGTGAGTTGCCCACTTGAGCCTGGTCTGCAGGTGGGTTCCAGCTTTCGCTCAGGCTGATGCTGCGCGCCGGCAGCCAGGGTACGTCGGCCGGCCAGGTGGCGGGCTTGGCCTTGACGTCGAGCAGAATGGCCGGGGAGCCAACGCGCATCAGTTTTCCGGATTTCGGCGCCTGGGCATCGCCGTCCTGGGCCGGTTGCGTATCGACCAGGGTGGCGCTGAAGACCTGCGCCGGAATGGTTAATTCGCCGCTGTGCTGCGGGTAGATGGCATAGCGCATCTCGATCACGCCGTGGCGCACTTCGTTGATGACTTTCTCGTAGGTCCGCGACTCGCCCAATTGCTCGATGCGCGCATCGGGGATTTGCAAGGGCGTCAGGCTGCTGTCGTCGTACAGCGACACCGAGTGATAAATGCGCAAGGTCAGGATCGCCTGGGCCTGCACGTACACGCTGGGCTGATCCAGGCTGACTTCGAGGAATACCGGCTGCAGCTTTTTCGCGCCGTCCTGGGTTTCGCCCTCGACCACTTGCACGGTAAGTGGCTCGCTGTGCGCATCGCCCAGCTGCAACGAGGGAATGACCACGCTGCCGTTCTGCCGGGGCAGCAGGGTGACGATCCAGCGGGTGGTGGCCTGGTTATCACCGTTGAGGGTATTGAGCTGGTTGACCTGGCGGGTACCGCGTACTTCGAAGAAGGGCTCCAGGGGTGCCAGGTCCGGTTTGCCGAATTGGGTCACATCGTCCGATTCCAGGGTCAGCTCCACGGTCTCGCCGGAGTTCAGGCGGCCGCGATCGACGCTGGCGACCAGGCCCGCCGCCTGGGCTTGAACGGTGCAGCACAGCAGTGCGAGTAAGGAGGCGGTGAAGCGGTTCATCGAGTGGTTCCCTGATCCTGATGTTGTTGCTGTTCGTACCAGAATTTGCGTCTGAGCAACTCTCCCGGGTCATCCGGGATCTTGCGTAGCCATTGCTCCAGGGCCTGGCGCTGCTCGCCGTCAATCGCCTCGTCGGCCGGACGCTGCGGCGGCGTGGTGTGCTGTTCATCGCCCAGCTCGCTGCCGGGCACTTCATTGGCCCCGGGTTTTGGCGGGGTGGTCGGCTCATCTTCGCCGGGCTCCGTGCTGGCCTGCGGTGCATCGCTGGCGGACTCGCCTTCGCTGGCAGGCTGGGTCGCGGCGCCAGGGGCCGGCTCGGGCTCGGAAGCCGGTGACGGCTGGTCGGGTTCCTGCTGCGGCTCGACCGCCGGTGGGGTGGTCTTGTGTTTGAGCAGGTCTTCCACCAGCGCCTTGTTGGTCAGCGCCGGACGCAGATCCGGCTGGCGTTCCAGTGCCTGGTCGTAAGCGTCCAACGCCGCTTCGAGTTCACCGCTGCGAGCCAGGGCATTGCCACGATTGTAGTGGGCATGCGCGTCGTCGCCCCGGGCAAACCGCTGGGCGGCGCCACTGTAGTCGCCTGCTTCATAAAGCGCGACACCTTGCCACTGTGGATCCTGGAAGTGCTGGGCGGCCTCGGCCGGGCGTTTCTGCTTGAGCAGGTGCAGCCCTTGCTGGTCGGGGCGCAACCACAGGTCTTCGAACTCGAAGGCATAACTTTCCTGGGGCATCAGCAACAGCAGCGGCAGGCAGAACAGCCAGCCACGTCGACCGGCGCAGGCCGCCAGCAACAGCAGCGGCAACAACAGCCAGTAACCCTGATCCGCCCAGGTGTCGAGGCGCAGTGTCTGGCCGTCGTTGCGCATTGCCCGTGGCCCGTCAAACAGTCCGAGGGCACGCAGGTCGGTGTCCTCCAGGCGAGCGTGGCGGTAGCGGCCGTCCAGGGCGTTGGCGAACGCTTTGAGGCCGGGTTCATCGAGGCGAGGCACCAGGATCGCGCCCTGGTCGTCCTTGAGGAAGCTGCCATCCTCCTGGGTGATCGGCGCGCCCTCAGCGGTGCCAACACCGAGCATCAGCAATTGCGTGGATTGGCCCCCCAGTGCCTGGCGAATGCCCTGGCGCTCCTGCTCGGTGAGGGTGGAGCCAATCAGCAGGATGCGTCCGTCGCCAAGCGCCGCCTGCTTGAGCAGCGCAAGTGCCTTGACCACCGCCAGGTCAGCGCGATGGCCCGGTTGCGGCATCAGCGATGGCTTGAGTGCGTCCAGAAGATTGCGGCTGGTGGCCAGGTCGTCGGTCAGGGGCACCAGTGTATGGGCGCTGCCGGCATAGACAACGATTGCCGTTTGCGCATCGCTGCGATGCTGCAGCAGGTCGAACAGCTTGCGTCGCGCTTGCTCCAGGCGGTTTGGCGGCACATCGGTGGCGAGCATTTCCGGGGTCAGCTCCAGCACCACCACCAGTGGGTCGGCAGGTTTCTGGCTGGTTTGCTCGACGCGCTCCCAGCCCGGGCCAAGCAGGGCCACAAGCCCCAGCGTCCAGGCCAGGCCGAGGGCCACCCAAGGCAGCTTGCTATCGCGTCCACTGCCGCCACTGAGCAGCGCCGCATGGAAGGCCGGCGGCAAGATCATCTGCCAGCGACCCGCACGTTTTTGCCGGTGCCACAGCTGCCACAGCAACCAGGCCAGCAGCGGTAATACCAGAAGCCAGGCAGGACGGAACCAGAAGGGCCAGAGCGCGCTCATCGGCGTCTCCGCAGGCGCAGGCGCTCAAGTCGTCTGCGCCAGTCGGGCAGTTGCGATTGCAAGAACAGTTCCTTGGTGAACAGGCGTTGCAGCAGGTTGTTTGGCCAGCGTTCGCGGACCACCAGCAACATGCTCAACACCAGTGCGAGTGCCAGCGGCCAGTGGTAAAGCGATTGGGCCGGGCGCGCCTGGGTCGGCTGCTGAGTCACCGGCTCCAGTTGATCGAGTGTGTCCTTGATCGACTCCAGTTCCTTGCCATCGCGTGCGCGGAAGTAGCGGCCGCCGGTGACTTCGGCGATCGCCTTGAGCGACGGCTCGTCCAGGTCCAGGCTCGGGTTGACGCCGAGAAAACCTGCAGTGCCACTTTCCTCGGGATCGGCGCCGATGCCGATCGGGTAGATCTTCACGCCCTCATTGGCAGCCAGGCGCGCGGCCGTCAGCGGATCGATCTCGCCACCATTGTTGGCGCCGTCCGTGACCAGGATCAGCACGCGGCTGTGGGTCGGGCGCAATCGCAGGCGTTTCAGGGCCAGGCCAATGGCATCGCCGATGGCGGTGTTTTTGCCGGCGATGCCGATGCGCGCCTCGTCGAGCCATACCCGTACGGTGCGCCGGTCAAAGGTCAGCGGGGCTTGCAGGTAGGCCTGGCTGCCGAAAAGGATCAGGCCGACCCGATCGCCCTCGCGACCCTCGAGGAAATCCCCCAGCAGGTGCTGGACCAGATTCAGACGGCTGACGTCTTCGTCCTGCCAGCGCATGTCGGGGAAATCCATGGAGCCGGAGACGTCCACGGCCACCAGCAGGTCGCGGCCACTGGCGGCGATGGGCAGCGGCTCGCCGAGCCATTGCGGGCGTGCAGCAGCCATCAGTAACAACAGCCACAGCAAAATGTACGGTGCCTGCTGGCGCCAGGCCGGGAGATTGGCGCGGGCACGACGTCGAGCCAGGCCTTCAAGGTCATTGAGAAAGCTGACTTTCAGTGCGGGCTCGCCACTGTCGGCCACGGGCAGCAGCACCCGCATCAACCAGGGCAGCGGCAGCAGGGCGAAGATCCACGGCCAGGCGAACTCAAACATGTTTGCGAATCCAGGTGTCGATGGCCTGGGTCAGGCCGGCGATGGCCTTGTCATCGAGTTTGCACTCGGGCTTGTAGGCACCTTCGACCAGCACCATCCAGCGCGTCAGGCCGGCAGCCGGGCAGCGGTTATCGAGGAACGCCAGCCATTTGCGTCCGTTGAGCGTGTGGCTCTGGCTGTAGGGGTAGTGGTTTCGGCACAGGCGTTTGAGCAGCCCGTTGAGTTGCTGCAACCAGGCGCCTGCCGGGGCGCCATCGTAGGGTTTGGGCATCATGGCCAGTTCCGCCAGGGCGGCGACCCGTACCGGGTCCAGCGGTTGCTCGGCGCGCACGATCGGGCGCTTGTCCGGAATCAGCCGGCGCAGTTGCCACAGGCCGAAGCCGAGCAGTGGCAGCAGCAACAGCAGCAGCCACCAGCCGGGCGCGGGTGGCCAGAAACCGATCGGGGAGGGGGTGATCAGCGGTTGCAATTGATCGAGGCTGCTCATCGACCTTTCCCCGGTTTTTGCGGGTTGAGGTACTCGCGCAGCTGCTCGACCATTTCACTTTGGGTGCTCAGGGGCATCAGCAGCACACGCAACTTCTGCGCCAGCAGTTCCCAGCGGGCGACGCGCGCTTCAGCCTGGGCGCGATAGGCCTGGCGCAGCTCGAAATTGAGGGTGTCGAGTTCCAGTTGCGCTCCGCGCTCGGCAAAGCGCAACAGCCCCGCAGCGGGCAAAGCATGATCGAGGGGATCGGACACCGGCAGCAGCAGCAGGTCGCAGTGGCGGGATAACAGGCTCAGCTGTTGCTCGGAGCCTTCCGTCAGGGCGCGCTCATCGCAGATCACGATCACCAGGCTGCCTGGACGCAACACTTCCCGGGCGCGGCGCAGGGCCAGGTTGAGGGCGTCGCGATGGGTCTCGCCCTCGGTGTGCAGGGACTGGTTGACCCGCACCAGGCGGTTGAGCAGTTGCAGCAGGCTCTGTTTGCTGCGGCGCGGCTTGATCTCGTAATGCTCATTGTCGCCGAACACCAGGCCGCCCACGCGGTCGTTATGGCCCAACGCTGCCCAGCCGATCAGGCTCGCTGCCTGGGCAGCCAGCACCGACTTGAACATCAGCCCGGAGCCGAAAAACAGCCGGCGGCTCTGTTCGACCATGATAAAGATCGGCCGCTCGCGCTCTTCATGGAACAACTTGGTGTGGGGTTCCTGGGTGCGAGCGGTGACGCGCCAATCGATGGTACGCACATCGTCGCCGGCCTGGTAGACCCGTACCTGATCGAAATCCACGCCCCGGCCGCGGAGCTTGGAGTGATGCAGGCCAATCAACGGGCTGCGCTGGCTCGGCGTGGAAAACAGCTGCACTTCGCGTACGCGATGGCGCATTTCGATCAACTCGGCGAGGCTGACACGAATGCCCGGCTCGGGCAGCGGGAGACTGTTCATCGAGGTCAAGCGACGGCTACGACGTCGAGAATCCGCTGGACCACCCGGTCCTGGTCGATGCCTGCGGCTTCGGCTTCGAAGGACAGAATGATGCGGTGACGCAACACGTCGAACAATACCGCCTGGATGTCTTCCGGGCTGACAAAGTCTCGACCCGCGAGCCAGGCATGGGCCCTGGCGCAGCGGTCCAGGGCGATCGAGCCCCGCGGGCTTGCACCATAAGCGATCCACTCGGCCATCTCCGGATCGAACTTGCCCGGGGTGCGGGTGGCCATGACCAGTTGCACCAGGTACTCCTCCACGGCGTCAGCCATGTACAGCCCGAGGATTTCCTTGCGCGCGGCGAAGATCGCCTGCTGGCTGACGCGGCGCTCGGGTTTGGTTTCACCGTTAAGCGCTTCGCCGCGGGCCTGCTGCAGGATCCGGCGCTCGACCGCAGCATCCGGAAAGCCGATCTTCACGTGCATCAGGAAGCGGTCAAGCTGGGCCTCGGGCAGGGGATAGGTGCCTTCCTGTTCGATGGGGTTTTGCGTCGCCATCACCAGGAACAGCGGCGACAGGTCATAAGTACTGCGCCCAACGCTGACCTGGCGCTCGGCCATGGCCTCCAGCAACGCCGACTGCACCTTGGCCGGAGCGCGGTTGATCTCGTCAGCCAGCACCAGGTTATGGAAGATCGGCCCTTGCTGGAACACAAAGCTGCCGGTTTCCGGCCGATAGATTTCCGTGCCGGTGATGTCGGCGGGCAACAGGTCGGGGGTGAACTGGATTCGATGGAACTGCGCTTCGATGCCCTCGGCGAGCTCCTTGATGGCCTTGGTTTTAGCCAGCCCGGGCGCGCCCTCGACCAGCATATGGCCGTCGGCGAGCAAGGCGATGAGCAAGCGCTCGATGAGTTTTTCCTGGCCGAGAATCTGCGTTGAAAGAAAGGTTCGCAGCGCGAGCAGCGCTTCACGATGTTCCATCGATGACTGTTCCTGGAAAGGGTGACCGCAGACGTTGCGATAACGCCGAGGGCTGGGGGCGTTACTTTAATGCATGGTGGGGGGTGGCGACTAACGGCTTTTTGCGTGAAATGGGGGAAATGATGGGCGAGATCGTTTGAAAATTGCAGCGCCGGGGCTGGAGTGACAGGGTGCCGGCCTCATCGCGGGCAAGCCCGCTCCCACAGGATTTCATGTGTTACATACATCGCAAGCACATCGCTGAAACCTGTGGGAGCGGGCTTGCCCGCGATAAGGCCCGTCTGAACGCCATCAAACCTCGCGGATATAAGTCCCAGTGCCTTTGAGAATATTCTGCAAAGTCTCCTCCACCTCCGGCAGATCACCCGCCTCAGTGTTGTGAATGATCTCCAGGCAATCATCCCCATTCAGCGCATCGACATCCCCTGGAGCGATTTCGATCAGCAGGCGGGTAGGGCTCAGGGTCACTTTTACGCCTTCCAGGGTCGAAGGTTCACCGTCCAGGGTGATGTCCAGCGCGTCTTCGTCCGGGTAGCGGGTCATCAGGAACATCTCGCCCTGCTCGCTGTGGCAGGCGAGCATGGCCATGTTGTCTTCTTCGTCATCGCATGGGTTGACGATCAACAGGGCGGTGGTCATTTGCATGGGTAAATCCTGGCTCGAGGAGCGTTGTGGAGGTGAAGAAAGGACGATTCTGCCAGCCGCCGGGAATTTCTGCTCGCCTGAGTGTCAGAGGATGTGTCGTGAACATCCGAGGCGTTACTGGTCACTTCCGGCACGAATGCGCCGCAAAACAGGGCTCAAGCCGGCCTTTTTGCCCCGCGACTGCTAGTGTTGTTCGATGCGCAGGCTACAACCTGCGTGCGGATGACCGAATATGTCGCAGCACCGCAAGCAGGCACATTGTCGCACTCGTTAAGCTGCGCATCGAATGGATACCCGTAAAGACAGTGCGCAATCCATCGCGCAGTGGTTTTTGCAGATGCCCATTCATGGAAGGTGAATGTGACCCGAGTGTCTCGTCCAGCTTCACCCACCTGTGACCCTGTTTCCTCTGCCCGAGAATCAGGAACAGGGTGACGGATCGCCCCGCGAGGGGTTTTGCACGCGACGCTTCCATCAATAACAAGCCCAAGCGGAGTACCACAGATGGCGTTCTTCACCGCAGCCAGCAAAGCCGACTTCCAGCACCAACTGCAAGCGGCACTGGCGCAGCACATCAGTGAACAGGCACTGCCACAAGTGGCGCTGTTTGCTGAACAATTTTTCGGCATCATTTCCCTCGACGAGCTGACTCAACGTCGGTTGTCCGACCTCGCCGGGTGCACCCTATCTGCGTGGCGCCTGCTTGAGCGCTTCGATCACGCGCAGCCGCAAGTGCGCGTCTACAACCCTGATTACGAACGCCATGGCTGGCAGTCGACCCATACTGCGGTCGAAGTGCTGCACCACGACCTGCCGTTCCTGGTGGACTCGGTGCGTACCGAGCTGAACCGTCGCGGCTACAGCATTCATACCCTGCAAACCACTGTGCTGAGCGTGCGTCGCGGCAGCAAGGGCGAGTTGCTGGAAATCCTGCCAAAAGGCACCCAGGGCGAGGGGATCCTGCAAGAATCCCTGATGTACCTGGAAATCGACCGCTGCGCCAACGCGGCCGAACTGAACGTATTGAGCAAAGAGCTGGAGCAGGTGCTCGGTGAGGTCCGCGTGGCGGTCGCCGATTTCGAGCCGATGAAAGCCAAGGTCCAGGAAATCCTGACCGGCCTCGATAACAGCCGGTTTGCTGTCGACGCTGAAGAAAAGAACGAAATCAAAAGCTTCCTGGAATGGCTGGTGGGCAACCACTTCACCTTCCTCGGCTACGAAGAATTCGTGGTAAGCGATGAAGCCGATGGCGGCCACATCGTCTACGACCAGGATTCTTTCCTTGGCCTGACCAAGTTGCTGCGTACCGGCCTGACCTACGACGACCTGCGCATCGAAGACTATGCCGTGAAGTACCTGCGTGAACCGACCCTGCTGTCGTTCGCCAAGGCCGCGCACCCAAGCCGTGTGCACCGTCCGGCTTACCCTGACTACGTGTCGATCCGTGAGATCGATGCCGACGGCAAGGTCATCAAGGAATGCCGTTTCATGGGCCTGTACACCTCTTCGGTGTATGGCGAGAGCGTGCGGGTCATTCCGTACATCCGCCGCAAGGTCGAGGAAATCGAACGCCGCTCCGGCTTCCAGGCCAAGGCTCACCTGGGCAAGGAACTGGCGCAGGTGGTCGAAGTACTGCCACGTGACGACCTGTTCCAGACCCCGGTCGACGAGCTGTTCGCCACCGTGATGTCGATCGTGCAGATCCAGGAACGCAACAAGATCCGCGTGTTCCTGCGCAAAGACCCGTACGGTCGTTTCTGCTACTGCCTGGCCTATGTGCCGCGCGACATCTACTCCACCGAAGTGCGCCAGAAGATCCAGCAAGTACTGATGGATCGCCTGAAGGCCTCGGACTGCGAGTTCTGGACCTTCTTCTCCGAGTCCGTGCTGGCCCGTGTGCAACTGATTCTGCGGGTTGATCCAAAGAACCGCCTGGACATCGACCCGGTCCTGCTGGAAAAAGAAGTGGTGCAGGCCTGCCGCAGCTGGCAGGACGACTACGCCAGCCTCACCGTTGAGAGCTTCGGCGAAGCCAGTGGCACCAACGTGCTGGCAGACTTCCCCAAAGGCTTCCCGGCCGGCTATCGCGAGCGTTTCGCGGCGCATTCGGCTGTGGTCGACATGCAGCACCTGTTGAGCCTGAGCGAAAAAAATCCGCTGGTGATGAGCTTCTACCAGCCGCTGGGCCAGGTCTCCGGCAAGCGCGAGCTGCACTGCAAGCTGTATCACGCCGATACCCCGCTGGCCCTGTCCGACGTGTTGCCGATCCTGGAAAACCTCGGGCTGCGCGTGCTCGGTGAATTCCCGTACCGCCTGCGCCACAACAATGGCCGCGAGTTCTGGATTCACGATTTCGCCTTCACCGCCGCCGAAGGCCTGGACCTCGATATCCAGCAACTCAACGACACCTTGCAGGACGCGTTCGTCCACATCGTGCGTGGCGATGCCGAGAACGATGCGTTCAACCGCCTGGTACTGACCGCCGGCCTGCCATGGCGCGACGTGGCGCTGCTGCGTGCCTACGCACGCTACATGAAGCAGATCCGTCTGGGCTTCGACCTGGGCTACATCGCCAGCACCCTGAACAACCACACCGACATCGCTCGTGAGCTGACCCGGTTGTTCAAGACCCGTTTCTACCTGGCGCGCAAGCTCACCAGCGACGATCTGGAAGACAAGCAGCAACGTCTGGAGCAAGCCATCGTCACCGCACTGGACGACGTCCAGGTGTTGAACGAAGACCGCATCCTGCGTCGCTACCTGGACCTGATCAAGGCCACGCTGCGCACCAACTTCTACCAGACTGATGCCAACGGCCATAACAAGTCGTACTTCAGCTTCAAGTTCAACCCGCACCAGATTCCCGAGCTGCCAAAGCCAGTACCGAAGTTCGAAATCTTCGTCTACTCGCCTCGTGTCGAAGGCGTGCACCTGCGCTTCGGTAATGTCGCTCGTGGCGGTCTGCGCTGGTCTGATCGTGAAGAAGACTTCCGTACCGAAGTCCTGGGCCTGGTGAAAGCCCAGCAAGTGAAGAACTCGGTCATCGTGCCGGTGGGTGCGAAGGGTGGCTTCCTGCCACGGCGCCTGCCATTGGGCGGCAGCCGTGACGAGATCGCGGCAGAGGGCATCGCCTGCTATCGCATCTTCATTTCCGGCCTGCTGGACATCACCGACAACCTCAAAGACGGTGCGCTGGTACCGCCGGTCAACGTCGTGCGCCATGATGACGATGACCCGTACCTGGTGGTGGCTGCGGACAAGGGCACTGCGACCTTCTCCGACATCGCCAACGGCATTGCCATCGACTATGGTTTCTGGCTCGGTGACGCGTTCGCGTCCGGTGGTTCCGCCGGTTACGACCACAAGAAAATGGGCATCACCGCCAAAGGCGCGTGGGTTGGCGTACAACGCCATTTCCGCGAGCGCGGCATCAACGTCCAGGAAGACAGCATCACCGTGGTGGGCGTCGGCGACATGGCCGGCGACGTGTTCGGTAACGGCTTGCTGATGTCCGACAAGCTGCAACTGGTCGCAGCGTTCAACCACCTGCACATCTTCATCGACCCGAACCCGCAGCCGGCCAACAGCTTCGCTGAGCGTCAGCGCCTGTTCGACCTGCCGCGCTCGGCCTGGTCGGACTACGACACCAGCATCATGTCCGAGGGTGGCGGGATCTTCTCCCGTAGCGCTAAAAGCATCGCGATTTCCCCGCAGATGAAAGAGCGCTTCGACATCAAGGCAGACAAGCTGACCCCGACCGAACTGCTGAACGCCTTGCTCAAGGCGCCGGTGGACCTGTTGTGGAACGGTGGCATCGGCACCTACGTCAAGGCCAGCAGCGAAAGCCACGCCGACGTTGGCGACAAGGCTAACGATGCACTGCGCGTGAACGGCAACGAGCTGCGCTGCAAGGTCGTGGGCGAGGGCGGTAACCTGGGCATGACCCAGCTCGGTCGCGTGGAATTCGGCCTCAATGGTGGCGGTTCCAACACCGACTTCATCGACAACGCCGGTGGCGTGGACTGCTCCGACCACGAAGTGAACATCAAGATCCTGCTGAACGAAGTGGTTCAGGCCGGCGACATGACCGACAAGCAACGCAACCTGTTGCTGGCGAGCATGACCGACGAAGTAGGCAACCTGGTGCTCGGCAACAACTACAAGCAGACGCAGGCGCTGTCCCTGGCAGCTCGCCGTGCCTTGCCGCGGATTGCCGAATACAAGCGCCTGATGAACGACCTGGAAAGCCGCGGCAAGCTGGACCGCGCCATCGAGTTCCTGCCGTCCGAGGAAGCGATCAACGAACGCATCGCCGAAGGCCATGGCCTGACGCGTGCCGAGCTGTCGGTGCTGATCTCCTACAGCAAGATCGACCTCAAGGAGCAGTTGCTGGGCTCCCTGGTGCCGGACGACGACTACCTGACCCGCGACATGGAAACCGCTTTCCCGCCAAGCCTGGTGAGCAAGTTCTCTGCGGCCATGCGCCGTCACCGTCTGAAGCGCGAAATCGTCAGCACCCAGATCGCCAATGACCTGGTCAACCACATGGGCATCACCTTCGTTCAACGACTCAAAGAGTCGACCGGCATGAGCCCGGCGAACGTGGCCGGCGCCTATGTGATCGTGCGCGACATTTTCCACCTCCCGCACTGGTTCCGTCAGATCGAAGCCCTGGACTACCAGGTGTCGGCAGACGTGCAGCTGGAGCTGATGGACGAGCTGATGCGCCTGGGTCGCCGCGCTACGCGCTGGTTCCTGCGTGCCCGTCGCAACGAGCAGAATGCTGCCCGTGACGTCGCCCACTTCGGTCCGCACCTCAAGGAGCTGGGTCTCAAGCTCGACGAACTGCTCAGTGGCGAGATCCACGAGAACTGGCAGGCGCGCTACGAGGCGTATGTCGAAGCCGGTGTGCCGGAACTGCTCGCACGCATGGTGGCTGGTACTTCGCACCTGTACACGTTGCTGCCGATCATCGAGGCCTCCGACGTGACCGGCCAGAACGCTGCGGACGTGGCCAAGGCCTACTTCGCCGTGGGCAGCGCGCTGGACATCACCTGGTACCTGCAGCAGATCAGTGCCTTGCCGGTTGAAAACAACTGGCAGGCCCTGGCCCGTGAAGCGTTCCGCGACGACGTCGACTGGCAACAACGTGCGATCACCATCTCGGTCCTGCAACAGGGCGACGGTTCCCAGGACGTGGAAACACGCCTGGCACTGTGGATGGCAGAGCACGCGAGCATGATCGAACGCTGGCGCGCAATGCTGGTGGAAATCCGCGCCGCCAGTGGCACGGACTACGCCATGTACGCCGTGGCCAACCGGGAGTTGCTGGACCTGGCCTTGAGCGGGCAAGCCGTAGTGCCTGCTCCTGCAACGGTCAGCGCAGAGCTGGAACCGGCGGCTTAATCAGTCGCTGAATGAAAAAAACCCGCATTGAGAGATGCGGGTTTTTTTTGTTGGGGTGTCTCTGCAAGGGCCCCTTCGCGGGCAAGCCCGCTCCCACAGAGTTTTGTGTTGGGCACATAATCTCCACACTACACCGAACCCTGTGGGAGCGGGCTTGCCCGCGAAGGGGCCATTAGACTCAGTACAACTTACCGCTTGTATTATCATCAATCATCGAGACATTACTTGTCGGTCCGGTCAATAAATTACTGAGCGACTGGTCAAATTTCTGCAATGCCCGAACCTGCACTTCCTGCTGCTCGTTGATATCCGCAACTATCTCTTCGCTGCGCTTGTAATCGGCCCATAAAGGGCTCAATGACTTGGTGTCGTACCCGCGAGCGGTGCCGATGTAGTTAAGGTCGCGGTCATAGAAGTGCGCACTGACATCCGCTTCCACATCCGAACTGCGCGAGGTAATCAACTGGCTGCGGGCATCAACGACTGCTGCCACATCAGGCTTCGCCGCGCGCAGGCTCTGCATGTCCGGGTATTGCGTCACCGAGCCAAAGTGGCGCTGTAACGAAGCCTTGACCCAGTCCACAGCCCTGTCCGGTGTAGAGCTGGCCACATAGGCGTCATGAATTGACTGCACCAACAGGCTCTGGCCGAAGCCCGTCCCCGCGTTGGCGCGGTAATCATCGAGGTAAGCGCGATTGGTCTGGGTATTGCGACTGTAGACAATGCCTACGGATTTGTCGGGCCCGCTGGGCACCTTGGTGGAAGCGCTGCGGCCTACCGGTTGGGAGAATATCCCATGCAGGGAAGCAACCGATTCGGGTGCAGTTGGAACGGAGCAGCCCGTCAGGGTAACCGTCATTGCCAGTGTACTGATCAGCACTGATTTCATGGTCTTACTCCAGTGAAACAGCTTGATTCATGAAGTTTATCGCCGACGTCCGGCAATCATTCAAAGATTAGTCCTGTCAGCATTTAATGAAATAGCGCCGGTGATGCCACGGCTACAGTCATTAGTTTCGTTCGGCGTAAAGATTGGCGACTCATCGCTCGGAGAAATAAAAAGGCCCAAATAATTAAAATGGGCCTGATTATTTATGCATCGTCGCTCAGCTATCAGTTTTTCAACGGGATCAACACTTTCTCGTCCGGCGACAGCACCATGAATACCAACAGTTTCGCAGGTTGGGTTGCGCTGGCGTTTTTCGAGACCAGGTGTTCCGAGCCGGCGGGCTCGTACCAGTACTCACCGGCCTTGTACGACACTGCTTGTTCGCCTTTGACCTGCGAGATGATCTCGCCGGACAGCACGTAGGCCATGGCGGTGCCTTCATGCTTGTGAGCTATGGAGGCCTGGCCGGGCTGGTAATCGACCTCGATCATCAAGGCTTTTTTGCCGGGCACGTTTTTCAGCATCTGGTCTTGCAGCACCGTGACCTTTTCCGATGGCGCAGCTTCGTGGGCCAGTGCAGCAGCGGAAACGGTCAGGGCCAGTGCCGCAAGGGGAGCAGCGATCAAGCGCAGGGTCTTCATGTTTATCACCTGGAAGAATGGGGTTGTCCGAACCCACATTAGTGCGCAGGTGAGGCCAGGCAAACAGCCAATTCCCCGGAAGGTCAGGTGACCAATCTCAGCGGATGGGGAAACTGTTGAAGTCCACCGCGTTGGCCAGTTGGTTGTCGATCAGGCCGATAAAGCCCTGTACTTCAGGGCAGTTGAAATGCATCTGCATGGCCGCTTCCGATTGCCAGCGGGCGCTGACGTTCCAGCGGTTGCTGTCCTCGGGGCAGCGGTCGACCATGTACGACTCGCAGCCTGGTTGCTGGCGCAGGGTTTCAACAATTCTCTGCAGTTGCTTGCCAAGCTCTTCGGAGCGGCCGGCAACAGCCTGCACCTGTACGGTATTGATGACTTTGGTGGACATTGCTCACACTCCTGAATCAGGCCGGACGAATCCTGCTCACTGAGGGATAAACGCCTTGGCAGGATAGGCCTGTACCCCGGGACCACCAATAGCCAATCACCTGATAAACCCCTACGCCAATCGATCAGGCGACCTGCTGCAGAATGTCGCGCAAACGGTTCAGGGCCAAGTCGATGTCCAGGGTTTCGATGGCACCAAAACCCATGAGCAGCCCGTCTCTTGGCGCCTGCTGGTAGTAGAAACCCTCGATCGGATACAGCCCGACTTCGACTTTTTTCGCCAATTCCACCAGCAATGGCATATCGATAGGCACCTTGAACATCAGCACCATGTGAAAGCCTGCCGTGGAAGGCACCGCTTCGAGCCAGGGGGCAAGGTCCGTGGCTGCGCGTTCGAGAATACGCTCGCGCCGACCGGCATAGATCGTGTGGCAACGCCTGATGTGCTTGAGCAGGCACCCCTCGGCGATGAACTTGGCAAGCGCCCACTGGGGCAGGGTCGAGGTGTGCAGGTCGGTGAGCTGCTTGGCGCGAATCACCGCTTCGAGGATCGCCGGGGGCAAGATCGCATAACCCAGGCGCAACTCCGGCAACAGGGTTTTGGAAAAGGTACCGACGTAAGCCACGATGCCGCGCTCGTCCATGCTTTGCAGCGAGTCTGTCGGCCGGCCCTCATAGCGGAATTCGCTGTCGTAATCGTCCTCGATGATGATCGCCCCCAGCTCATAAGCGCGCTCCAGCAGCGCCAGCCGACGTTGCGTACTCATGGGGATGCCGAGCGGGAATTGATGGGAGGGTGTGACGTAGATCAGCCGCGTGCCCAAGGGGATCTTGTCGACTTGAATGCCTTCGCTATCCACTGGCACGCCGATCACCGTCGCACCGTGGCTGCCAAACAGCAGGCGCGCCGGTGGATAGCCGGGATCCTCCATGGCCACCAGGCTGCCGGGACGGGTCAGCACCCGGGAGATCAGGTCCAGTGCCTGTTGTGCGCCGTTGCACACCACCACATCGTCATCCTGGCAGTTGACCCCGCGGGAAAAAGCGATGTGCCGGGCAATGGCATTGCGCAGCGCCGGCAGCCCTTCGGGCTGGCTGTAGAAACCTTTGGAGCCGGACATCTGGCGCAAGGCGTGGGCCGTGCACCTGCGCCAGTCGTCCTGGGGAAATTGCCCCTTGCTGGTGGCGCCACCAATAAAGTCGTAGCGCAGTGAACCGTCCAGCGTCGGGTGGCGCAAGAACACTGGCAAGCTGCGCCAGGATTCGATGATTTGCGCACTGGCCAGGTCCGAATGGCTCTGTTTCCGAGTGATTTTGGCCGGGCGGGCGTTGACGTACGTACCTTTGCCGATGACGCCGGTAAGGAAGTTCTCGTAGGTCAGCTGGGCATAGGTATCGGAAATGGTCTTGCGCGAGATGCCCAGTTGCTCTGCCAGCAAGCGGCTGGGCGGCAACTGGGTGCCAGCCGCCAGGCGACCGGATTCGATGGCGCTGCGCAGTTGCTTGTACAACTGGCCGGCCAGGTCCTTGCGGCCGTTGATGACGACATGAAGTTCCATACCGGCGGGGCTCCGGGGGCGATTCAGGGGCGTGTGCGATCGCGCAAGATTACCCCCATGAACGAGCATGCAGTAGTTGTGCGGGTAAAAAACCGCAGATTGGCCTGGCGCCGCAGTGGTCAACGGTTAATTCGCCGGATTGGAGCTGTAACGACCCACGTTGCGCGCCTACTGTAGGCTGACTCTATCGGCCCGCGAGGCTCGCCATGAATTCCCGCCTGGATTACTACAGCGCATCGCCCAAGGCGATGAAAGCCATGATCGCCATGGAGGCTCTTACCAGCCATCTCAGTATCGAACCGCCGTTGTTGCACCTGATCAAGATCCGCGCTTCACAGCTCAACGGCTGCGCGTTCTGCACTGACATGCACTCGGTGGATGCGCGACGCCTGGGCGAGACCGATCGGCGGCTGTATTCGATCGTGGTGTGGCGCGACAGTGACTTCTTCAACCCCCGTGAGCGCGCCGCACTGGCCTGGGCGGAGGCGGTCACGCTGCTCGCTGAAAGCCATGTTCCGGATGACGTCTACGCCCAGGCTCGGGAGCAATTCAGTGAGGCTGAAATGGTCGACCTGACCATTGCCGTCACGACCATCAACAGTTGGAATCGCCTGGCCGTAAGTTTTCGCCAAACCCCCAGTTGTTGATGGGCGCAGGATCGTAATAGAGTGGGAGGCCATGTCTGTATCAAGGATGAATCACCCATGTCTGGCACCGATCCCGTCATCAGCCTCGAACGTTTCAACGAATCCCATCTCGAAGGCGTCGCCGCGCTCTACAACGAAACGGCGGTCACGCGCCAGGTGCTGCAGATGCCTTATCAGTCCGTAGAGGTCTGGCGCTCGCGCATTGAAGCAGGCAACGAGCGCGCACTGAAACTGGTGGCCCTGCATCAGGGCGCAGTCATCGGCCACCTGGGGCTTGAACAGTATTCGCGAGTGCGTCGCAGCCATGCGGGCAGCTTTGGCATGGGCGTCGCGTCAGCGTGGCAGGGCAAGGGCGTGGGCTCGAGATTGCTCAGCGCCGCCCTGGACATCGCCGACAACTGGATGAACCTGCAGCGGGTCGAGCTTTCGGTGTATGCCGACAACGAAGCGGCTATTGGCCTGTACCGCAAATTCGGTTTCGAGACCGAAGGCCTGTTTCGTGACTACGCCGTGCGTGACGGGGTGTTGGTGGATACCTTGAGCATGGCGCGCCTGCGTCGCACGCTCGCCTACCGCTGATTGGCGGGCAGCGCAAAAAAACACCGCTGGCGCGTTTAGTCGTACGCCGGCGGCTCGCTTCTGCCATGCTCAATGTCCGCAGTACTGCTTCAACCAAAGGACACCGCAATGGACGACGTACAGCAATTGGGTCAGATGCTTCGCCAATACGCAGATAGCGAAGCGCACAAGAAGCAACTGTTTGAGGCGCAATCGGCCGTGTGGGCGACGCGTATAGGCGAGTTGTTCGACCAGATCCAGCTGTGGCTGGAACCGGTCAAGACGCCCAACCTGCTGGAAGTCAGTCGCGAGCCTTATGTCGCATTCGGGCCGAGTGTTCCGGTGGAAACGTCGAACTTCAAAACCGAGAAACTGAGCATCGTGATCGCTGGAAAACCGGTGGAATTCGTTCCCGATGTGATGGGTACGGGCGGGCAGATTTCCCTGGCGGTCATGGGCTTGACGGCTGCCCGTTATGGCAGCGTTTCGCTGGTCTGCCTGCCGCCCTCCAACAGCTGGCAGTGGCGCAAGACCAACGGCCTGAAGGACCCGGATACCTTCGCCTTCGATGCGAATTTCCTCGCGCAGCAACTGCAGAGCCTGATCCCCCGCGAGCGCGGCTGAAAGACAGATCACACAAGCTGATCTTGTGGGATCTGACTCTGGGGGAGTGAACCTGCCCGCCGTTATTTCAACGCCGGGTCCCCCATGTTCATTTTCTTCCAGCCTTGCAGCAGCACCTGGGCCTTGGGTTCCTGACCGTTCTCCAGGTAATACTGGATCAGCGACAGCCGTGCATTGCGATTGGCCGGCTGTTCCTTGAGCAGCCGTTCCAGCTCCAGGCAAGCCTCGTCCACCTTGCCGCTGTCGTGCAGCGCCACGGCCAGCACATAGCCGTATTGCGCGTTCTGCGGCTCCAGTCGGGCCGCCCTGAGCAGGGCGGGCATGGCCTGGGCGGTTTTGCCGGCGCGAATGAGTGCCAGGCCTTGGGAATGCTGGAGCAGCGCTGCTTCCGGATGGTCCTTGAGGCCCTGGTCGAGGAGTGCCTGGGCTTCCTGTCCGCGTCCGGCCGCTTCCAGCCATTGCACCAGGGTGACCAGTGCCGGGTAGAAGTCGGGGTCGCGCTTGAGCGCAGTGCGCAACAAACCTTCGACTTCAGCGCTGCGCCCGCTGGCCTGATACAGCATGGCCAGGTTGAGGTTGGCTTCGGCACGTTCGGCCAGGCTTTTCTGCACCGTTTCATACTCTCCGATCGCCACGTCCCAATTGCCCCGGGTGTTGCCCAAACCATCCCGGGCCGCGCCGAGCAGTTCGCGCGCGGCGGCAATTCGTACCGCCTTCACCGGGTCAACCAGCAATGGCGTCAGCAGGGGGGGGCGTTCGGCCGGCGGCAGGAAGGCGCTGATCGCCCGGACGGCGCTTTCACGCACCTGGGCCGCCGGGTTGTTCAAGTCTTTGCTTGCCAGTTTCAAGGCCTGTTCGCTGGGGTACAGTGCCAACTCGGCCAGCAGCGTCGCGCGCTGGATGGCTGGCAAATTGCTGCGTTGCAACTGCTCGTACAGGGCTTGGGCGGCACCGGGCTGGCCATTGCGGATCAGCCATAGGCTTTCGTCGTAGCGCGGGGCCTGCGCGGCAGGGGCGGTGTTCCAGAGCTTGAACTGTTCAGTCACCTTGTCACCGGCCTTGCCCTGGTGACAGGTCAGGCAGGCGTCCGGCGTGCCGAGTTTTTTTGCTCGCTCCGGGTTGGGAATGCTGAAGCTGTGGTCGTGACGGAAGTCGTTGCCCATGTAGAACTTGCCGGGCATATGGCAATCCACACATTGCGAACCGGATTGCCCCGTGGTGTGTCGCGTGTGTTCGATGGAGTCGTAGTTCTTCGCTTGCAAGCCCTTGCCGTCCACCCCGGCGACGGCGGTCTTGCCCGCCGTGTTGTGGCATTGCAGGCAGACGCCATTGCCGGGGGCCTTCAGCTCGTTACTGTGAGGGTTGTGGCAATTGCTGCAGCGCACGCCCTTGTCGGCCATTTTGCTCTGGGCGAAGGAGCCGTGCTCGAACACCTCATCCTTGATCTTGCCGTCCAACGCGTACAGTTCGCGCGTCAAGGCGCTGGGCAGGTAGTCGTCCATCAGCCGCTTGCCGACGGTAAAACCGTCTCCCAGGGGCGCTCGCCGGGAATGGCAGCGAGCACAGGTTTCCAGTTCGACGGTTGCGTTCTGATCCTTGAGGTCCACGGCAAAACCCTTGTGGACCAGGTCACCTTTTTTCGCTGTCCACTGCAGATGGTTCGAGGCCGGGCCATGGCATGCCTGGCAGCCGACACCGAGGCTATTCCACTGACTGTCGAAGGTGTTTTTTGCGGCATCGAAATTGCGCTTGAAGCCGGTGGTGTGGCACTCGACGCACATGAAATTGGCGTTCTGGCTCGGCTTGCTCCAGTGCAACGGGTTTTTGAAGTTCACACCCTGTCCCGGGTACAGGTGAAACCAACGATGCTTTTCAGTATCCCACGCCACACCCAACGCCTGCAGACGACCCTCGCCGACTTCTATCAGGTATTGCTGCAAAGGCGCGATGCCAAAGGTATAGGCCACCTTGAAGTCCGCATTCTGGCCATCGATGCCAGGGGTATTGACCCAGAAAGCATCGTCCTTGCGCGAGAAGCGTGTGGTTTCGTTTTCTGCCTTGAAGCTGACGTTAATAAAGTCACCCAGCACTGTGTCGGCATTGGCGTCCTGCATGGCCAGTTGGTGATGGGAACCTTGCCAGTCCTTGACCTGGGCACTGTGGCAGCCTTGGCATTGCACTTCGTCGACCATGGTCGCGGCGGCCATTGCGACGGGGCGCGCCTGGGCTGGTTGGGCCGTCGGGGCAGGTGCGAGGGCAACCGGGGTTGATGTGCTGCTCAGCAGAAACCAGCCGATCCCCGCCACAGCCATGAGCAGCGTTGCGATGATGACTGCAAACAGCAAGCGACCCGTCGGGTTGGAAGGCGAATCAGGTGTCGACTCTGCAGCTTTATTCTTATGTTCAGGCATTGCGACTTCCGTAGTCCAGGTGCCATTGCCTTCAGGCGCGCGTGCAACATCGGTGCAGCTTTGCCGGGTGCCCGGCCCCGTGTCAATTACCTGTTGTGAAGCAGCCCGCAGCCTTGATGAACTTTCTGATTTTGCAACGCATTATCCCAGGCTTTGGCTATACCTGTAGCACTGCTTCCCTAATGTTCGTTGGTCACTTACAGGAGTTTGCGCATGAAGTTAGTGTCAATGATGAGCACGCTTTGCATTGCCTCGATTGGCGTGGTGGGTTGTGCCAGCAAAGTCGTGGAGCCGGACCAGTATTCGGGGTTTCTCAAGGACTACAGCCAGCTGCGCGAGGCGCAATCGCCGTCGGGTGCCACGGTGATGCGCTGGGTTGACCCCAAGCTGGATATCAGCAAGTACACCAGCGTGTACGTGGAACCGACCCAGCTCTATCCGAAGCCGCAGCCGACGGTGAAAATCCCCCAGGCCACCCTCAATGGCATCACCGGTTACTACGACCAGGCGCTCAAACGCGAAATTGGCAAGTCCTTGCCACTGGCCGCAGGGCCTGGCCCGGGTGTGATCGTGGTGCGCGCCGCCATTACCGCCGTCAGCAGCAAGACTGAAGGCCTGAAGCCTTATGAAGTGATCCCGATTGCCCTGGTGGCGGCTGCGGTGAGCACGGCCAGCGGTATTCGCGACCAGGAAACCGACCTGGCGACTGAAGCGGTGTTTCTCGATGGCGGCAACAACCATGTGCTGGCACAAGTCGTGCGCAAGGGCAGCGGCAAGCCACTGGAAAACGATAGCCAGGTGATGAAAGCCGATGACGTCAAAGGCGTGATCGATGGCTGGGCGGCGGATCTGCATCAGTCTTATCTGAAGCTCAAATCGAAGTGATGTGGGGAGGGGCCTTCCTTGATTGCATGGATGTCCGTTGCTGCAGCAATGGTAACTGTGTAGGAGCCAGCTTGCTGGCGATGGACGCGAACGATAACGCGTCCATCCTGAATACACGCAATGCCCTCCGTAAAGGGCTCAGTGCTGTCCGTCCGGGCCCGCAGTCTTACCTCCTGCTCGCGTAATTCAGTGGTGGCTTCAGTGCCGAAATCTTCTGCGGCATGCACCCGACGAATCTCGATTGCGGTGTCAGCGCCTGGCATGATGCCGGTTTCGAATCCCGGCTCACCCGTAGGAGCTGCCGAGTGAAACGAGGCTGCGATCTTTTGATCTTGTTTTTTATAATCAAGATCAAAAGATCGCAGCCTTCGGCAGCTCCTACGGGGATTTGGTGACAAGCACCATCTGTCCCGACAGCTGCTACACAGCTCCTGCGCAGCTTGTGCAGGCGCTCGACGTCAACGATTACGAGACACTGGTTGATACACCACAATTTGTATCCGGGCATAGGTCGCCAGCCCATTTCGTGGTTAACTTCGGCCTCTTCAAAAATCTCCACATCAACGTTCAGAAGGACTCAGTTCATGGCTCAAGTCACTCTTAAAGGCTCTCCGGTTCAAGTCAACGGCCAACTGCCACAAGCCGGTTCCAAGGCGCCAGCCTTTTCCCTGGTCGCCGGCAATCTGTCCGACGTGACCCTGGCAAGCTTCGCCGGCAAACGCAAAGTGCTGAACATTTTCCCAAGTGTCGACACCCCGACCTGCGCCACCTCCGTGCGCAAGTTCAACGCCCAGGCCAACGACGTGGCCAACACCGTGGTGTTGTGCATCTCCGCTGACCTGCCGTTCGCCCAGGCGCGTTTCTGCGGTTCCGAAGGCCTGGAAAACGTGCAGAACCTGTCGACCCTGCGCGGTGCCGAGTTCATCGAGAACTACGGCGTGGCGATTGCCGACGGTCCGCTCAAAGGCCTGACCGCCCGTGCGGTAGTGGTCCTGGACGAAAACGACAACGTCCTGCACAGCGAGCTGGTCAAGGAAATTGCTGAAGAGCCGAATTACGAAGCGGCGCTTGCTGTATTGAAATAAGTTCGGGCTTACAATTGTTAACGGCCTGGCCCTGTCCAGGCCGTTTTCATTTGTGTATCTGTATCAGTGTCTTGGACAAACATCCTGTTACGTAAGCCGAAAGTAAATTGCCGGTAAAGCCGCTTTGCTTAATACCCGCCAGTGCTTATCGTTCAGCCTCCCGTAGAAGAAGCCCACGCGCCCAATGGTTGATCATTCAATGCAATCCTCCTCCCGTAGTCCCCGTCGCTGGCTGTTCGGCCTGCTAGTTCTGTTGGTCGTCGCTGGCGTCTGCTGGAAATTCTGGCCCGCAGGCGACCAGAAAGAGCCTGCAGGGCAGAAAGCTGCAGCCGGGCATACCGGCAAATCCGGGGGGATGCGGCCGGGGTTCGGCGGCGCGACCGGGCCGATTCCGGTGCGGGTGGCGCCGGCGGTGAAGGGGGATTTCCCCCTTTACTACAAGGCGCTGGGTACCGTTACCGCGCTCAACACCATCAATGTGCGGAGCCGGGTCGGCGGCGAGCTGGTGAAGATCGCCTTCGAGGAAGGCCAGATGGTCAAGGCCGGCGACCTGCTGGCGGAGATCGACCCGCGTCCATACCAGAATGCCTTGCTTCAGGCCGAGGGCACTCTGCTGCAGAACCAGGCGCAGTTGAAAAATGCCCAGGTGGATGTCGAACGCTACCGTGGCCTGTATCGCGAAGACAGCATCGCCAAGCAGACCCTGGACACTGCCGAGGCGCTGGTGGGCCAGTATCAGGGCACGGTCAAGACCAATCAGGCAGCAGTCAACGACGCCAAGCTCAATCTTGAATTCACCAAAATTCGTGCACCGATCGCCGGCCGTGTAGGTTTGCGTCAACTGGACGTCGGCAACCTGGTGGCTGCCAATGACACCACGGCCTTGGCCATCATCACCCAAACCCAACCGATCAGCGTCGCCTTCACCTTGCCGGAAAACAACCTGAGCGTGGTGCTGGAGCGTTATCGTTCGGGGGCCAAATTACCTGCTGAAGCCTGGGACCGGGGGGACACCAAACTGCAGGCGACCGGCGTGCTGCAGAGCCTCGACAACCAGATCGACGTGACCACCGGCACCCTGAAATTCAAGGCCCGCTACGACAACCGCGACCAGTCGCTGTTTCCCAACCAGTTCGTCAACGTCCACCTGTTGGCCGACACCCTGAAAAATGTCGTGCTGGCACCTTCGGCGGCGATTCAGTTTGGCACCAATGGCACCTTCGTCTACGCACTCGATGGCGACAAGAAGGTCACCATTCGCCAGTTGAAAGTCGGTGCCAGTGACGGTGACAACACCGTGATCACCGAAGGCCTGGCGGCTGGCGACCGTGTGGTGCTCGAGGGTACCGACCGCCTCAAGGAAGGCAGTGAAGTGGAAGTGGTCAATGACAGCAAGGACGTGCCGACCGCGCCGACCGAACACCTTCAGGGCAAGTCGGCGGCGTCGACGCCTGATAGCACTGCGACCGACAAGGCGAAAAAGGGCGGCGCATGAACATCTCGCGGCTGTTTATCCTTCGCCCGGTAGCCACTACGCTCAGCATGCTGGCCATTATCCTGGCCGGCATTATCGCCTACCGCTTGCTGCCGGTGTCGGCGCTGCCTCAGGTCGATTACCCGACCATTCGCGTGATGACGCTGTATCCCGGCGCCAGCCCGGATGTCATGACCAGCGCCGTGACCGCGCCGCTTGAACGCCAGTTCGGGCAGATGCCCGGCCTCACGCAGATGGCTTCGACCAGTTCCGGCGGCGCCTCCGTGCTGACCCTGCGCTTTAGCCTCGATATCAACATGGACGTCGCCGAGCAACAGGTCCAGGCCGCGATCAACGCCGCTACCAACCTGCTGCCCAGCGATCTGCCGGCACCACCGGTGTACAACAAGGTCAACCCGGCGGACACCCCGGTGCTGACCCTGGCAATCACCTCCAAGACCATGTTGCTGCCCAAGCTCAATGACCTGGTCGATACGCGCATGGCGCAGAAAATCGCCCAGATCAGCGGGGTCGGCATGGTCAGCATCGCCGGCGGCCAGCGCCAGGCGGTGCGGATCAAGGTCAACCCGGAAGCCCTGGCGGCCAACGGCCTGAACCTGGCCGACGTACGCACCCTGATCGGCGCGTCCAACGTCAACCAGCCCAAAGGCAACTTCGACGGCCCGACCCGGGTGTCGATGCTCGATGCCAACGACCAGCTGACGTCGCCCGCGGACTACGCCAACCTGATCCTCGCGTACGCCAACGGCGCGCCGTTGCGGCTCAAGGACGTGGCAGAGATCGTCGACGGTGCCGAGAACGAACGGCTGGCCGCGTGGGCCAATGAAAACCAGGCGGTGCTGCTTAATATCCAGCGCCAGCCCGGGGCCAACGTCATCGAAGTAGTGGACCGGATCAAGGCGCTGCTGCCGAGCATCACCGACAACCTGCCGGCCGGTCTCGAGGTTACTGTGCTCACCGACCGCACCCAGACCATCCGCGCCTCGGTGACGGACGTGCAGCACGAACTGCTGATCGCCATTGCCCTGGTAGTCATGGTCACGTTCCTGTTCCTGCGTCGCGCCAGCGCCACCATCATCCCCTCGGTGGCCGTGCCGCTGTCGCTGATCGGCACCTTTGGCGTGATGTACCTCGCCGGGTTCTCGGTCAACAACCTGACCCTGATGGCCCTGACCATCGCCACCGGGTTTGTGGTGGACGATGCGATCGTGATGCTGGAAAACATTTCCCGCTATATCGAAGAAGGCGAAACCCCGTTGAATGCCGCGCTCAAGGGCGCCAGGCAGATCGGTTTCACCCTGATTTCCCTGACGCTGTCGCTGATTGCCGTACTGATTCCGTTGTTGTTCATGGCCGACGTGGTAGGGCGCCTGTTCCGCGAGTTCGCCATCACCCTGGCGGTGGCCATCCTGATTTCCCTGGTCGTGTCCCTGACCCTGACGCCGATGATGTGCGCGCGGCTGCTCAAGCGCGAGCCCGAAGAAAAAGAGCAGGGGCGTTTCTATCGTGCCAGTGGCGCCGTCATCGACTGGATGATCGCCGCTTATGGGCGCAAGTTGCAGTGGGTGCTCAAGCATCAGCCGCTGACGCTGCTGGTGGCGATCGGCACTCTGGCGCTGACGGTGTTCCTGTACATGATCGTGCCCAAGGGTTTTTTTCCGGTGCAGGACACCGGGGTGATCCAGGGCATCTCCGAGGCCCCGCAGTCGATTTCCTTTGCGGCCATGAGCCAGCGTCAGCAGGACCTGGCGAAAATCATCCTGGCTGACCCGGCGGTGGAAAGCCTGTCGTCCTACATTGGCGTCGATGGTGACAACTCGACGCTCAACAGCGGGCGCCTGCTGATCAACCTCAAGCCTCACAGCGCCCGGGACCTGAGCGCCAGCGAAATCATCGCCCGGCTGCAACCCGAAGTAGACAAACTGGTCGGTATTCGCCTGTTCATGCAGCCGGTGCAGGACCTGACCATCGAGGATCGGGTCAGCCGCACGCAGTACCAGTTCAGCATGTCGTCCCCGGACTCGGAGTTGCTCAGCCTGTGGAGCGGCCGTCTGGTCGAGGCCCTGGCCCAGCGACCCGAGCTGACGGACGTGGCCAGCGACTTGCAGGACAAGGGCCTGCAGGTCTATCTGGTGATCGACCGCGACGCGGCGTCCCGGGTAGGGGTCTCGGTAGCGAATATCACCGACGCCCTGTATGACGCGTTCGGCCAGCGACAGATCTCTACCATCTATACCCAGGCCAGCCAGTATCGCGTGGTGCTGCAGGCGCAGTCGGGAGAGAAAATCGGCCCGGATGCCTTGAACCAGATCCACGTCAAGACCACCGATGGCGGCCAGGTGCGCCTGTCCAGCCTGGCCCACATCGAGCAACGTCAGGCTCAGCTGGCAATCACCCACATTGGCCAGTTCCCGGCGGTGATGATGTCGTTCAACCTGGCTCCCGGCGTGGCGCTGGGCCATGCGGTGGACATCATCGAACAGGTGCAGCAGGACATTGGCATGCCACTGGGCGTGCAGACCCAGTTCCAGGGCGCGGCCGAAGCGTTCCAGGCGTCGTTGTCGAGCACGTTGCTGCTGATCCTCGCGGCGGTGGTGACCATGTACATCGTGCTGGGCGTGCTTTACGAGAGCTACATCCACCCGATCACCATCCTCTCTACCTTACCCTCGGCCGCAGTGGGCGCCTTGCTGGCGTTGCTGTTGAGTGGCAATGACCTGGGCATGATCGCGATCATCGGCATCATCCTGCTGATCGGTATCGTCAAGAAGAACGCGATCATGATGATCGACTTCGCCCTCGACGCCGAACGTAATCAGGGGCTGGACCCGGAAACGGCGATCTACCAGGCGGCCTTGCTGCGCTTTCGGCCGATCCTGATGACCACCCTGGCAGCCTTGTTCGGTGCGGTACCGCTGATGCTGGCCACCGGCTCCGGCGCGGAACTGCGCCAGCCCCTGGGACTGGTGATGGTGGGCGGGTTGCTGGTGAGCCAGGTCCTGACCTTGTTTACCACCCCGGTCATCTACCTCTATTTTGATCGTCTGGGTCGTCGTTGGGGCCATAAATCCGAACCCGTGGAAGCGGTAGAGCAGCCATGAACCTGTCCGGACCTTTCATCAAGCGGCCGGTCGCCACCATGCTGTTGAGCCTGGCGATCATGTTGCTGGGCGGCGTGAGCTTCGGCCTGTTGCCGGTATCGCCGCTGCCGCAAATGGATTTCCCGGTGATCGTGGTCCAGGCCAGCCTGCCGGGTGCCAGCCCCGAGGTCATGGCGTCGACCGTGGCCACGCCGCTGGAACGTTCGTTCGGGGCGATTGCCGGGGTCAACACCATGAGCAGCCGATCCAGCCAGGGCTCGACACGGGTGATCCTGCAATTTGACCTCGACCGCGATATCAACGGCGCCGCGCGGGAAGTGCAGGCGGCGATCAACGCGTCGCGCAACTTGCTGCCCAGCGGCATGAGGAGTATGCCGACCTACAAGAAGGTCAACCCGTCCCAGGCGCCGATCATGGTGCTTTCCCTGACCTCGGATGTGCTGGAGAAGGGCCAGCTGTACGACCTGGCCTCGACCATTCTGTCCCAGAGCCTGTCGCAGGTGCAGGGCGTGGGCGAAGTGCAGATCGGCGGCAGTTCCCTGCCTGCGGTGCGCATCGAGCTCGAACCCCAGGCGCTCAACCAGTACGGCGTGGCCCTCGATGATGTGCGCACGGCCATTGCCAATGCCAACGTGCGCCGGCCCAAGGGCGCGGTCGAGGACGGCGAGCGGCTGTGGCAGATCCAGGCCAACGACCAGCTGGAAAAGGCCAAGGACTACGAGTCGCTGATCATTCACTACGCCGACGGCGCGGCATTGCGCCTCAAGGATGTGGCCAAGGTCAGCGATGGTGTCGAAGACCGCTACAACAGCGGCTTTTTCAACGACGACGCCGCAGTGCTGCTGGTCATCAACCGCCAGGCCGGCGCCAACATCATCGAGACCGTCAACGAAATCAAGGCCCAGCTGCCCGCGTTGCAGGCCGTGCTGCCGGCCAGCGTCAAGCTGAACCTGGCCATGGACCGTTCGCCGGTGATCAAGGCCACCCTGCATGAAGCGGAAATGACCTTGCTGATCGCCGTGGCGCTGGTGATCCTGGTGGTGTTCCTGTTTCTCGGCAACTTCCGAGCCTCGCTGATTCCGACCCTGGCGGTGCCGGTGTCGCTGGTCGGTACGTTTGCGGTGATGTACCTCTACGGGTTCTCCCTGAACAACCTGTCGCTGATGGCGCTGATCCTGGCGACCGGGCTGGTGGTGGACGACGCCATCGTGGTGCTGGAGAACATTTCCCGGCACATCGACGAGGGTGTGCCGCCGATGAAGGCCGCTTATCTGGGGGCCGAAGAGGTCGGCTTTACCTTGTTGTCGATGAACGTCTCGCTGGTGGCAGTGTTCCTGTCGATCCTGTTCATGGGCGGCATCATTGAAAGCCTGTTCCGCGAATTTTCCATCACCCTGGCGGCGTCCATCGTGGTCTCGCTGGTGGTTTCGCTGACCCTCACGCCAATGCTCTGCGCCCGCTGGCTCAAGCCCCATACGCCGGGCCAGGAGAACCGCCTGCAGCGCGTCAGCCGCCGGACCAACGACTGGATGGTCGCCAAATACGCCACCAGCCTCGACTGGGTGCTGCGCCATCGGCGCCTGACACTGCTCAGTCTGTTCGTGACAATCGGCGTTAACATTGCGCTTTATGTTGTTGTTCCTAAAACCTTTATGCCGCAGCAGGATACCGGTCAGCTGATCGGATTCGTGCGCGGGGATGACGGGCTGTCATTCACCGTGATGCAACCCAAGATGGAGGTTTTCCGTCGTGCAGTATTGAAAGACCCCGCCGTTGAGAGCGTCGCCGGCTTCATCGGCGGCACCAACGGCACCAACAACGCCTTCATGCTGGTGCGCCTCAAACCGATCAAGGAGCGCAACATCTCCGCCCAGAAGGTCATCGAGCGCCTGCGCAAGGAGATGCCCAAGGTTCCCGGTGCGCAACTGATGCTGATGGCGGACCAGGATTTGCAATTCGGCGGTGGCCGCGAGCAGACCACCTCACAATACTCCTACATCCTGCAAAGCGCGGACCTGGGCTCATTGCGTGAGTGGTACCCGAAGGTCGTGACCGCGCTGAAGGCTTTGCCCGAACTGACGGCCATCGACGCCCGTGAAGGCCGCGGCGCTCAGCAAGTCACGCTGATTGTCGACCGCGATCAGGCCAAACGCCTGGGCATCGACATGAATATGGTCACTTCGGTGCTCAACAACGCCTACAGCCAGCGGCAGATCTCGACCATCTACGACAGCCTGAACCAGTATCAGGTGGTGATGGAGGTCAACCAGAAGTACGCCCAGGACCCGATTACCCTCAAGCAGGTGCAGGTCATTACTGCCGACGGTGCACGGGTTCCGCTGTCGACCATTGCCCATTACGAAAACAGCCTGGAAGACGACCGGGTCAGCCACGAGGGCCAGTTCGCCTCCGAGAGCATCTCCTTCGACATGGCCGAAGGCGTGACGGTGGAGCAGGGGACCGCCGCCATCGAGCGGGCGATTGCGCGGCTGGGCATGCCGGAAGACGTGATCGTCAAAGTCGCCGGGACTGCTGACGCGTTCGCTGCCACGCAGAAGAGCCAGCCATGGATGATCCTTGGAGCGCTGGTCGCGGTGTACCTGGTGCTGGGCGTGCTCTATGAAAGCTACATACATCCACTGACCATCCTCTCGACCTTGCCGTCTGCCGGGGTCGGCGCGTTGCTGTCGATCTATGTGCTGGGCGGCGAATTCAGCCTGATCTCGCTGTTGGGGCTGTTCCTGCTGATTGGCGTGGTGAAGAAGAACGCCATCCTGATGATCGACCTGGCCTTGCAGCTCGAGCGGCATCAGGGCCTGGCGCCGCTGGAATCGATTCGCAGCGCCTGCCTGCAGCGTCTGCGGCCCATCCTGATGACCACCCTGGCCGCGATTCTCGGGGCATTGCCTTTGCTGCTCAGTCGCGCCGAAGGGGCCGAAATGCGCCAGCCGTTGGGCCTGACGATTATTGGCGGGCTGATCTTCAGCCAGGTGCTGACCCTTTACACCACCCCGGTGGTCTACCTCTATCTCGACAAACTGCGCCATCGCTTCAACCACTGGCGTGGGGTGCGTATCGATGCTGCTCTGGAAACTCCGCTATGACTGACCGTTCGCTTTTCACCCTGGCCGCCCCCCTGGTCCCGGCTCGTGGCTCGTGCCTGCTGAGCCTGGCACTGTGCGTGTCATTGCTCAGTGCTTGCGCCATCGGCCCGGATTACCAGCGCCCGCAAGCGGCGGCCCCGGTGCAGTACAAGGAAGCGGCCGGCTGGCGTCAGGCCAACCCCAGCGATTCGCTGGCGCGCGGAGCCTGGTGGGAGTTGTATGGCGATCAGCAGCTCAACGGCCTGATCGACAAACTCAACAGCGCCAACCAGACAGTCGCCCAGTCCGAAGCCCAGTACCGCCAGGCCCAGGCCCTGGTGCGCAGCGCCCGTGGCGCATTTTTTCCGACGGTGGACCTGACCGTGGGCAAGAACCGCTCCAGCCAGGGCACCGGCAGCAGCAGTTCCAGCCTGAGCAGTTCTTCCAGTGGCATCCGTGACACCTACACGGCGCAGGCCGGTGTGAGCTGGGAGGCTGACGTCTGGGGCAAGCTACGTCGCGGCCTGGAAGCCGACACCGCCAATGCCCAGGCGAGTTATGCCGACCTGGCGGCCATGCGCCTGAGCCAGCAATCGGAACTGGTGCAGAACTACCTGCAGTTGCGGGTCATCGACGAACAAAAACGCCTGCTGCAAGCGACGGTGGAAGCCTACGAGCGCTCGCTGAAGATGACACAAAACCAGTACCGCGCCGGAGTCTCCGGCAAGGATGCAGTGGCCCAGGCGCAGACCCAGCTCAAGAGCACCCAGGCCGACATGGTCGACCTGATCTGGCAGCGCGCGCAGTTCGAAAATGCCATTGCAGTGCTGGTCGGCTTGCCGCCAGCACAGTTCAACCTGGCCGAATCCCGTGATATCCCGACCTTGCCGGAGGTGCCGCTGAACCTGCCTTCACAACTGCTGGAACGGCGGCCGGACATTGCCTCGGCCGAGCGCTCGGTGATGGCGGCCAATGCCAACATCGGCGTAGCCAAGGCGGCGTATTACCCGGACCTGACACTGAGCCTCAACGGCGGCTACAGCAGCAGCACCTCTTCAAACTGGATAAGCGTGCCGAATCGCTTCTGGTCCGTCGGCCCCCAACTGGCCATGACCCTGTTCGACGGCGGCCAACGCTCGGCTGAAGTGGACCGCAGCGAAGCCGCCTACGATGAGACCGTGGCCAATTATCGCCAGACCGTACTCGACGGCTTCCGTGAAGTGGAGAACTATCTGGTCCAGTTGAAGGTGCTGGAAGACGAATCCGAAGTGCGCCAGCAGGCGCTGGATGCGGCCCGGGATTCCCTGCGCCTGACCCAGAACCAGTACAAGGCGGGGTTGATTGCCTATATTGACGTGGTGGTTGTGCAGGCGACGGCACTGAGCAATGAACGCAGCATGCTCAGCCTGTTGCAGAGCCGGTTGATCGCCAGCGTGCAGTTGATTGCAGCGCTGGGCGGTGGTTGGGATGGGCAGCTGGAGCAGAATGCACAATAGCGCCCCTCCTGCAGGAGCGAGCGTGCTCGCGATGGACCTCAGAACACCGCGTTATTCCAGGCAAAACGCGTCGCCGTTAGCGTCCATCGCGAGCAAGCTCGCTCCTACAGATAAGGGTATTGCCCCACCGTTTAACTGTTCAAACAAGCGTTTCATCGGCTTGATGGCCTTTTGCTAATTTTCTCAGTGCGTTCCTCTTGAGAACCCGTACAATCGCCGACTTCAACACCGCCGAGCAGGGAAGCAATACGGGTCATTTCGAGAACTCCGATGCTTATTGGTAGCTATTCCCCCACGCTGGTTATCATTTCCCTGTTCGTCGCGATTCTCGCTTCCTACACTGCGCTCAACCTCACCGAACGTATTGCCACGGCCAAGGGCCATGCGGTTGCGTTGTGGACGGCTGGCGGCGCCTTTGCCATGGGTGTAGGCGTATGGTCGATGCATTTTATCGGCATGCTGGCGTTCACCCTGCCCATAGACCTGGGCTACGACGTCACGCTGACCCTGCTGTCGTTGCTGATTGCGATGCTGTCCTGTGGCTTCGCCCTGTGGCTGGTCAGCCAGCCCCGACTACCGGCCTGGCAGCTGCTGTTCGGCGCGCTGGCCATGGGCAGCGGGATCAGCGCCATGCACTACACCGGCATGGCGGCCATGCGCATGCAACCGGGCATCGATTACGATCCCGCGCTGTTCAGTGCCTCGCTGTTGATCGCGGTAGGTGCCTCGGGCGCGGCTTTATGGATCGCCTTCCGGCTGCGTCAACACACGCCCCACGTTGCGCTGATGCGCGCCGGTGCGGCAGTGATCATGGGCATCGCGATTGTCGGCATGCACTATACCGGGATGGCTGCGGCGCGCTTTCCTGACGGCAGCTTCTGCGGTGCTGCGTCCAGCGGCCTGAGCGGGAGCGGGCTGGACAACCTGGTGCTGATTACCACCCTGGCGGTGCTGACCATCGCCTTGCTGACTTCGATTCTCGACGCGCGGATGGAAGCGCGAACGGCGCATCTGGCCCAGTCACTGACCGAGGCCAATCGCGAACTGACCCAACTGGCCCTGCATGATCCATTGACCGGGTTGCCGAACAGGGTGCTGCTCGCCGATCGCATCGACCAGGCGATGCTGGTGGTGCGCGAACAGGGCGGCTGTTTTGCGCTGATGTTCATCGATCTGGACGGTTTTAAACCGGTCAATGATGCATTCGGTCACCATATGGGCGATCAGTTGTTGCGGGAAGTCGCCCAGCGCCTGCGGGTGGATCTGCGCAGTCAGGACACCCTGGCGCGAATCGGCGGTGACGAGTTTGTCTTGCTGGTGCAACTGGCCGAGCAGGATGACGCGCTGAATCTGGCCGCGCGCCAGGTCGGCTTGATTGCGCGCTCTTTCCGCGTCGCCGAACATGACCTGCAGATATCCGCCAGCGTCGGCATTGCGGTGTATCCGGGCAATGGCGAAACCGCCCAGGAATTGCTGATGAACGCCGATGCCGCGATGTATCACGCCAAGGGCACCGGCAAGAATGGCTACAGCTTCTTTGACGCTTCGATGAACAGTAACGCGCGAAAGCAACTGCAGCTGTTGCAGGACCTGCGCGCGGCACTGGAGCAACAGCAATTCAGTCTTTATTACCAACCCAAGTTCGACGCCGCCAATGGTCGTCCGGTCGGTGCCGAGGCGTTGTTGCGCTGGGTGCATCCGACCCAGGGCATGCTCCTGCCGGACAAGTTCATCGAGCTGGCGGAAAAGACGGGACTGATCATTCCGATCGGCGAATGGGTGCTCAATGAAGCCTGCCGTCAGATGCGCGAGTGGTATGTGCTGGGGTACACCGACTGGCGCATTGCGGTGAATCTTTCGGCATTACAGTTCTGCCATACCGGCCTGGTCCAGAGTGTCGCCAAGGCCCTGGCGACTCACCATCTGCCGGCCAACAGCCTGACGCTGGAAATCACCGAAACCACGGCCATGAGCGACGCCGATGCGAGCATGACGGTACTGCAGGCGCTGTCGGACATGGGCGTGGACCTGTCTATCGATGACTTCGGTACCGGCTATTCCAGCCTGATGTACCTCAAGCGCCTGCCCGCCAACGAGTTGAAGATCGACCGCGGATTCGTTCGTGATCTGGAGCGCGACAGTGATGACGCCGCCATCGTTTCGGCCATCGTCGCCCTGGGACAGGCACTGGGCCTGCGGATAGTGGCGGAGGGGGTGGAGACTGACGTGCAGCAGGACTTCCTGACGCAGTTGGGCTGTGACTCGTTGCAAGGGTATCTGCTCGGCCATCCGCTGCCGGCCGAGCGCTTCATGATGGATATTGTTCGTGGGGAGCAGATGGCGGCGGTCTGATGGACCGCGTCATCGTTCATCGCGGGCAAGCCTTGCCCGCGATGGCGTCAGTAATGACACCCCTGATCATGCAAAAACCGCCGATGGCGGTTATTCTTGACCCCGACTGCTTACGCAAAAAATGGGGAAAGTCAGCATGGACAAAGTCATCGTCATCACCGGTGGGGGCCGAGGCATCGGCGCCGCGACAGCGCTCCTGGCCGCTGAACGGGGCTATCGGATCTGCATCAATTATCAGGCTGACGAAGAAGCTGCACACGCGGTGCTCGAACAAGTGCGCGCAATGGGGGCCCAGGCGATCGCGGTACGCGCCGATGTGAGCATCGAGGATGAAGTGGTCGGGCTGTTCAACCGCGTGGACGCCGAACTGGGCCGTGTGACCGCTCTGGTGAACAACGCCGGCACCGTCGGGCACAAATCCCGGGTGGACGAAATGTCCGAGTTCCGCATTCTCAAAATCCTCAAGACCAACGTCCTGGCGCCCATTCTCTGCGCCAAGCACGCGATCCTGCGCATGTCGCCCAAGCACGGCGGCCAGGGTGGCAGCATCGTCAACGTGTCGTCGGTGGCGTCGCGCCTGGGATCGCCCAACGAATACGTCGACTACGCGGCTTCCAAAGGGGCGCTGGACAGCTTCACCATCGGCTTGTCCAAGGAAGTGGCGGGCGAGGGGATTCGGGTCAATGCGGTGCGGCCAGGATTCATCTATACCGATTTCCATGCGCTCAGTGGCGACCCGGATCGGGTGAGCAAGCTGGAGTCAGCGATCCCGATGGCCCGGGGTGGGCGGCCGGATGAGGTAGCCGAGGCGATTGTCTGGCTGCTGTCGGACAAGGCGTCGTATGCGACGGGGACCTTTGTTGATCTGGGTGGCGGACGCTAAGAGCTCAAGCTCTTTTGACTTTAAAAAGACCGGACAATCCGCCCAAGCGTCTCCATCGCCTTCTCCGCCGTCTCGTCCCAGGGACTGCCATAATTCAGCCGGATACAATTCCTGAACCGTCGGGTCGGTGAAAAAATCGGCCCCGGCGCGATGCTGATGCCTTGGGCAAGCGCCATCTGGAACAGCTTCAAGGAGTCCATCTGCTCCGGCAACTCAAGCCACAGGAAGTACCCGCCAGCAGGCTGGCTGACCCGCGTCTGTGCCGGGAAGTACCGGGCAATGGCCGCGAGCATTGCGCTTTGCTGCTCTTCCAGTGCATAGCGCAATTTGCGCAAATGTCGATCGTAGCCGCCGTGCTGCAGGTAGTCGGCAATTGCTGCCTGGGCTGGCATCGATGCGCACAGTGAAGTCATCAGCTTCAGGCGTTCGATCTTCTGCGCGAACCGCCCGGCAGCTACCCAGCCAATGCGGTAACCGGGGGCCAGGCTCTTGGCGAACGAGCCGCAGTGCATCACCAGGCCCTCGGTATCGAAGGCCTTGGCCGGTTTGGGGGCCTGTTGGCCGTAGTACAGTTCGGCGTAGACATCGTCTTCGATCAGCGGTACCTGATGGCGACGCAACAACTCGACCAGTTGCTGTTTCTTCGCCTCGGGCATGGTCGCGCCCATGGGGTTCTGGAAGCTGGTCATGCACCAGCATGCCTTGATCGGATGGCGCTCCAGGGTTTGTGCGAGCACGGCCAGGTCAATGCCTTCGCGTGGGTGCACGGGAATTTCCACCGCCTTGAGCTTGAGCCGCTCGAGAATCTGCAAGCAGGCGTAGAAGGCCGGTGCCTCGATGGCGACCAGGTCGCCGGGTTCGGTCACGGCCTGGAGGCACAGGTTCAGTGCCTCCAGGGCGCCGTTGGTGATCAACAGCTCCTCCATCGGCAACATCAACCCGCCCACCATATAACGCAGGGCGATCTGCCGGCGCAGTTGCGGATTGCCCGGCGACATGTCGGTGACCACCATGCGCGGATCCATGTCACGGGTGGCGCTGGCCAGGGAACGTGACAGGCGCTGCAGGGGAAACAGCGTCGGACTGGGGAACGCCGAGCCAAAGGGCACGGTGTTCGGGTCCTTGATCGAATCGAGCACCGAGAACACCAGTTCGCTCACGTCGACCTCGGTTGATTCGTTCACCTGACTGCTGATCTCCGGCTCGGAAAAAGGGCTCGGGGCGTGGGTGTTGACGAAGTAGCCGGAGCGCGGCCTGGCGCGGATCAAACCGCGCCGCTCCAGCAGGTAATAAGCCTGGAACACGGTGGATGGGCTGACCCCGTAGGTCTGGCTGGCGTAGCGCACCGACGGTACCCGCTGACCGGGGCCGAGGACGCCGGAGCGGATCAGTTCAGCGATGTCGTCGGCAAATTTTTCGTAGCGTTTCATTTAAAGCCTGGTCGGGTTGTTCTGTGAAATCGGGGGGACTTCTTCGCGGGCAAGCCTGCTCCCACAGGTTTTGCAGTGCGCTTGTGGCAGCACTGCAGTCTAAGGGATCAACGGTTCATCGGCGCAACAAACCGGCTCTTGGCTTCGCTGTAGATCCCGGGCTCATCCGTATCGACGATCTTGAACACTATGCTTTGCGAGCTGCTGCTCGGGCGCTGCGTGGTCATCGCCACGGACACCGGCACGTCGACAATTTCCCCTGGCGCCAGGCTTAGTTCGGTCTTGCCTTGCAACTGGAAGTCGTCACCCTCCACCAGCATCAGGCGATAGTCCTGGTGCTCCTGGGTCTTGTTGATGACCTTCAAGCTGTAGATGTTTTCGATCTGCCCCTGGCTGTTCTCGCGGAACAGCCCGCGGTCCTTGCTGACATCCAGCGAGACCATTGGCCGTTCCACCAGCGCAAGGGCGAGGGCGCCGATCATCGCCAGCAGCACGGCGGTGTAACCGATCAGTCGCGGTCTTAACAGACGCGTCTTGCCACCCTGCAGTTCGTGTTCGGAGGTATAGCTGATCAACCCAGGGGCGTAGCCCATTTTGTCCATGATCGAATCACAGGCATCAATGCACGCTGCGCAACCAATGCACTCCATTTGCAAACCGTCGCGGATGTCGATGCCGGTCGGGCACACCTGTACGCACAGCTGACAGTCGATGCAGTCGCCCAGGCCGACAGCGGCCGGTGCTACGTCACGCTTGCGCGGGCCACGGTTTTCCCCGCGAGCGAAGTCGTAGGAAATGGTCAGCGTGTCCTTGTCGAACATCACGCTCTGGAATCGCGCATAGGGGCACATGTGCATGCACACCGCTTCACGCAACCAGCCGGCATTGATGTAGGTGGCACCGGTAAAGAACAGGACCCAGAACAGGCTGACACCGGCCATTTGCAGGGTCAGCAGTTCTTCGGCGAGGGGCCGGATCGGGGTGAAGTAGCCGACGAAGGTCAGACCGGTGAGCAGGCTGATCGCCAGCCACAGCGTGTGCTTGGCCGAACGCCGCAGGAGCTTGTTGAAGGTCCAGGGGGCCGCTTGCAGTTTGATCCGCTGATTGCGTTCGCCTTCGGTGATTTTCTCGCACCACATGAAAATCCAGGTCCAGGAGCTCTGGGGGCAGGTGTAGCCACACCAGACCCTCCCGGCGAATACGGTGATCGCAAACAGCCCGAATGCGGCGATGATCAGCAGCGCCGAGAGCAGGATGAAATCCTGTGGCCAGAAGGTTGCACCAAAGATGTGGAATTTGCTTTCGGACAGGTCCCAGAGCACGGCCTGGCGCCCACCCCAATTGAGCCACACCGTGCCGAAGAACAGCAGGAACAGAAACCCTGCACCGCTCATGCGCAACGTACGAAACAGGCCGGTAAAACTGCGGGTGTGAATCAGATTGTCGCTGGACCCGGTCTTCGTCTTTGCACGCGAAGGCTCAAAAGTCTGGACGGACGGGGCACTCTCAAGGGTTCGGACGGGAATTCTTTCGCTCATGGTCTTTCGCTCATCAGCCTCCATCAGGCCGGAGTACTATGAGCGTCGATCTGTTTGCATAACAGACTCAGGTATCGCAATAAAAAGCGGATCAGATGGGCTCTGATCCGCCGTCTGCGACACTTTGAAGCAGCTGTCAGCCCGGTCCCTGTGCACCTGTCGCAAGCACTCGCCGGCCTGGTTGATCTGCGTCGGTCAAATCACCGAATCACTGTCGGTGGCTTTCAAATGCTTACGCCCATCTACAGCGCCTGCTACGGTCAATGCATCAGCTTCTGCTTCGGTGATGTAGACGCGCTGACCATCGAGTTCGACTGCCGACATGGCTTTGTCCGAATCGGTGATTACGGTGACGTCGGGACACAGGCGGATTTCTTCGCCGTTCTCGGTAGTGAAGAAGCAAGTCTGGTTTTCGATGCGAACGGTCATGGCGGAGTCCTTATTTCTGCGGGTTCTTCAACATTAGGCTATGGCCGGCCAGCATCGTTCGTTGCAACCGATTAATGGTTGGCGTGGTCCATCTTCCAGATCAATCACAAGGACAGCAGCATGAAAGCCTGGTGGCATGAAGTATGGGAAACCCTGCAAGCGGAATTCGCCGACATCGGCGATGCAGCACAATTGACACGAATCACTGTGAGACTGGTTATCGCCGCGATCCTGGGCGGCATTTTGGGGTTCGAACGGGAGAACAAAGGCAAAGCCGCCGGGGTGCGTACCCACATGCTGGTGGCATTGGGCGCCGCATTGTTTGTGCTGGTGCCGCAGATGTCCGGGTCCCAGGCAGATGCCATGAGCCGGGTGGTGCAGGGGGTAATTGCCGGCATCGGTTTTCTTGGCGCCGGGACCATTCTGAAAAATCCCGGAGGCGAAGAGGGCCACGTGAAGGGATTGACCACCGCAGCCGGGTTGTGGATGACCGCTGCGATCGGAGTATCGGCAGGCATGGGGCGGGAGTCTACTGCAGTGCTGAGTACGTTGCTGGCACTGGCGATTTTCAACGTGATGCCGAGGATTGTGAAGTTGCTGGATAAAGATCGGGGGGATGCGCCGTAACCATTGCCGAAGCAGCAGGCTCTTGCGCCTGTTGTAACGGCTCACTGCCCGGCCATCGACGACAATGACGGCCTACTGCTCTGCCATCGTCCGATCGCGCGTCTACGATCGCTGCCAACTGTAGGAGCGAGCTTGCTCGCGAAGAAGCTGAGAGCGCCGTTGAGTGTCAGGCTACCCTCGTCATCGTTAGCGCCCATCGCGAGCAAGCTCGCTCCTACAGGGTTCGCGGTTAAGGGTTACACAACCACCGGCGGCATGGTATCTGGCGGGTCTTCCCGAGGTGGTGGCACCGTTCCAGGCGGCTCCTGCTCTGGCACCGGCTGCGGATCGGTTGGCGGGATAACGGGATTGTCGATATTCGGATCCGGCGTTTCAACAGGGTTGGGAATCGTCATCGCTGCATCTCCTGTGGCACATGGCTTGAGTCGTGCTTAAGTCTGTTGACCCTTGCTCTCATGAAATGATTCCCGTGCTCGAACTGAGCAATCCGCGTGAACTTTACCCGCGCCGGTCGCTCGGAACCTAAGTGAGTTCATTCCGGGGCCGAGCGCTTTGCGATTGTCGGCCCAGTACAAGAGCGTCCATGGGGCGTAAAGGAGAGATGCTCGATGACGACTGAAAAGCCTACAGAGTTGAGCTACAACCCTCATATAACGTTGTCGCAGGCACTTTTGCTGCCTCGAATCGCGATCGAAGACACCATGCCGATCCTCGATGGCGGGCAGTTCGCTGTCAAAGCCGTGGTGGGTCAGGACGTCGTGGTCACCAGCAAGGTGTTTGCCGACGGCCATGACAAGCTTGCGGTGCGGGTGCGCTGGCGCTCCGAGGGCGATGAGAGCTGGCACAGCGCGGTGATGGGCGAACTGGGCAACAACGGCTTTCAGGGCCAGTTTCGCGTCGAGCGTCAGGGCCGATACGTGTTCTGCGTGGAAGCCTGGATCGATCAGTTCGCCAGCTTCTGTTATGAACTGGAGAAAAAGCACAGCGCACGGGTGCCAGTCAGCCTGGAACTGCAGGAAGGTCGTACTCAGGTCCAGCACGCCGCCGAGCGTGCCGAAGGGCCGCTGAGCGAAGCACTGGCGGCTTTGCACCATGAGCTGTCCGGGCTGCTCGAAACCGAGCAGGTTGCATTGTTTCTGCACCAACGTAGCGCCGACCTGATGGCCCAGGCCGACCATCGGGCCTTTGTCAGTTTCAGCCCCGAGTATCCGGTGGACGTTGAGCGTGAACTGTCGCAGTTTGCCAGCTGGTACGAACTGTTTCCCCGTTCGGTCACCGACGACCCAGCCCGGCACGGCACGTTCAACGACGTACACTCGCGTTTGCCGATGATCCAGGACATGGGCTTCGACGTCCTGTATTTCCCGCCGATTCATCCCATCGGTCGCAGCCATCGCAAAGGCCCGAACAATTCCCTGACCGCCGGTCCAGATGACCCGGGCAGCCCCTATGCCATTGGCAGTGCAGAGGGGGGGCATGAGGCCATTCACTCGCAGCTGGGCACCCGCGAGGACTTCCGTCGCCTGGTGGCGGCAGCGGCTGATCATGGCCTGGAGATCGCCCTGGATTTCGCGATCCAGTGTTCCCAGGACCATCCATGGCTGCAACAGCATCCGGGCTGGTTCAACTGGCGTCCGGACGGCACGATCAAATACGCCGAAAACCCGCCGAAGAAATACCAGGACATCGTTAACGTCGACTTCTATGCCGTGGATGCGATTCCGAGTCTCTGGGTTGAACTGCGCGACATCGTGGTGGGCTGGGTCGAGGAGGGCGTGAAGATCTTCCGCGTCGATAACCCGCACACCAAGCCCCTGCCTTTCTGGCAGTGGCTGATCGCCGACGTACGCGCTCTGTATCCGGAAGTGATCTTTCTTGCGGAAGCCTTCACCACGCCCGCGATGATGGCGCGCCTGGGCAAGGTCGGTTACTCCCAGAGCTACACCTACTTCACCTGGCGCAACACCAAGTACGAGCTGTCGACTTATCTGGCCGAACTCAACGAATCGCCATGGCGGGAATGTTATCGCCCGAATTTCTTCGTCAATACACCGGACATCAACCCGGCGTTCCTGCACGAGTCCGGGCGTGCCGGGTTCCTGATCCGCGCGGCCCTGGCAACCATGGGCTCAGGCCTGTGGGGCATGTATTCGGGCTTTGAGTTGTGCGAAGCGGCGCCGGTGCCGGGCAAGGAGGAATACCTCAACTCGGAGAAGTACGAGATCCGCCCGAGGGATTACAACGCGCCGGGCAACATCATCGCCGAGATCGCCCAGCTCAACCGCATTCGCCGGCAGAACCCGGCGTTGCATTCGCACCTTGGCTTGAAGATCTACAACGCCTGGAACGACAACATCCTGTATTTCGGTAAGCGTAGCGTCGATGGCAGCAACTTTATTCTGGTAGCGGTCAACCTCGATCCGCACAACCCCCAGGAAGCGAATTTCGAGCTGCCGCTGTGGGAAATGGGTTTGCCGGACGACGCGCACACCCAGGGCGAGGACTTGATGAACGGGCACCGCTGGACCTGGCACGGCAAGTACCAGTTCATGCGCCTGGACCCGGCTCAGCAATCGTTCGGCATCTGGCGCATTTCCGTGTCCTGACCAACCGAGCCTGACGCCGGGAGTGATTTGCGAGATGGATCGCTTTATCGAATTCAACAGGAGTTTCAAATGGCGAAGAAACCCAAGGCTGCCACCTTTATCAAAGACCCGCTCTGGTACAAGGACGCGGTGATCTATCAGGTTCACGTCAAGTCATTTTTTGACTCCAACAACGACGGGATCGGCGACTTTCCCGGCCTGATCGCCAAACTCGATTACATTGCCGACCTCGGCGTCAACACCATCTGGCTGCTGCCGTTCTATCCGTCGCCGCGTCGCGACGACGGTTACGACATTGCCGAGTACCGCGGTGTACACCCTGACTACGGGACCATGGCCGATGCCAGGCGGTTCATCTCCGAGGCCCATGATCGTGGTCTGCGGGTGATCACCGAGCTCGTTATCAACCACACCTCCGACCAGCACGCCTGGTTCCAGCGAGCGCGCAAGGCCAAGAAAGGCTCGGCCGCCCGGGACTTTTACGTGTGGTCCGATGATGACCAGAAATACGACGGCACGCGCATTATTTTTCTCGATACCGAGAAGTCCAACTGGACCTGGGATCCGGTAGCCGGGCAGTACTTCTGGCACCGCTTCTACTCGCACCAGCCGGATCTCAATTTCGACAACCCGCAAGTCATGAAAGCCGTACTGTCGGTGATGCGTTACTGGCTGGACATGGGCATCGACGGCCTGCGCCTGGACGCTATTCCGTACCTGATCGAACGCGACGGCACCAACAACGAGAACCTGCCGGAGACGCACGACGTCCTCAAGCAGATCCGTGCCGAGATCGATGCCAACTACCCAGACCGCATGCTGCTCGCCGAAGCCAATCAATGGCCTGAAGACACTCAACTGTATTTTGGCGACACCGATGCCCAGGGCCAAAATGGCGATGAATGCCACATGGCGTTCCATTTCCCGCTGATGCCGCGCATGTACATGGCGCTGGCCCAGGAAGACCGCTTCCCGATCACCGACATCCTGCGGCAGACCCCGGAGATCCCCGCCAACTGCCAGTGGGCGATTTTCCTGCGCAACCATGATGAGCTGACGCTGGAGATGGTCACCGACAAGGAGCGCGACTACCTGTGGAACTACTACGCCGCTGATCGCCGCGCACGCATCAACCTGGGCATCCGCCGGCGTCTGGCACCCTTGATGGAGCGTGACCGCCGCCGCGTGGAACTGCTCAACAGCCTGCTGTTGTCGATGCCCGGGACGCCGACCCTGTACTACGGTGACGAAATCGGCATGGGCGACAACATCTACCTGGGTGACCGGGATGGCGTGCGTACGCCCATGCAGTGGTCGATTGACCGCAATGGCGGCTTCTCGCGCGCCGACCCGGCCAGCCTGGTGTTGCCGCCGATCATGGACCCGCAATACGGTTACCTGTCGGTGAACGTCGAGACCCAGGCCGGCGACCCGCACTCGCTGCTCAACTGGACCCGGCGCATGCTCGCCGTGCGCAAGCAGTCCAAGGCATTTGGGCGCGGCACCCTGAAAATGCTCTCGCCAAGCAATCGCCGAATCCTGGCCTACACCCGTGAATTCACCGGCGAAGACGGCAAGCACGAGATCATTCTGTGCGTGGCCAACGTATCGCGCAGTGCCCAAGCGGCCGAGCTCGACTTGTCGGCCTATACCGGCATGGTGCCGGTGGAAATGCTCGGCGGTAACGCGTTCCCGCCGATCGGCCAGCTTAACTTCCTCCTGACCCTGGCGCCGTACGGCTTCTACTGGTTTGGCCTGGCGGCGGAGAACCAGATGCCCAGCTGGCACGTGGAGCCGGCGCAAAGTCTGCCGGACTTCACCACCCTGGTGCTCAAGCACCGCTTGGAGGAACTGCTCGAAGCGCCATCTCGCGAAACGATGGAACAGGGCATCCTGCCAAACTGGCTGCAGAATCGCCGCTGGTTTGCCGGCAAGGACGCCACCATCGAACAGGTAAAACTGGCCTATGGGGTGCGCTTTGGCGACGCCGAGCACCCGGTGTTGCTGAGCGAAATCGACGTCACCAGCAATGGCCAGACCAGTCGGTATCAGCTGCCTTTCGGCTTTATCGCCGAGGATCAGGTCGGCCCCGCGCTGCCGCAGCAACTGGCACTGTCCCGGGTTCGTCGCGGTCGTCAGGTCGGCATCATCACCGATGCATTTGCCCTGGAAAACTTTATTCGTGCGGTGTTGGAGGGTATGCACAACAACACCGTGTTGGCGTCTGACGAAGGCGAGATCCGCTTTGAACCGACCGCCGCGCTGGCTCAACTGGGTCTCAACGCGGAGTCGGAGGTGCGCTATCTGTCGGCCGAGCAGTCCAACAGTTCGGTCGTGGTGGGCAAAAGCCTGGTGCTGAAGCTGATCCGCAAGATCGCCTCCGGGGTCCACCCTGAACTGGAAATGAGTGCGTACCTGACCAACGCCGGGTTCGCCAATATTTCCCCATTGCTGGGCTCGGTGATTCGTCGTGACGCCGAAGGCGAGGACACGCTGCTGATGATCGCCCAAGGTTTCCTGAGCAATCAGGGCGATGCCTGGGAATGGACCCAGAACAACCTCGAACGCGCATTACGTGACGAACTGGCGCAAGCCATTTCGGAACAGGAGCAGCACTACAACGCTTTGGGCGAGCTGAAGGATTTTGCCGGCATGCTCGGCCAGCGCCTCGGTGAAATGCATCAGGTGCTCGCCGCGCCCACCGATGATCCGGACTTCGCGCCGCAGGTCACTACGCAAAAAGAAGCCCTGGCCTCGGCCAGGGACGTCGCCGCACAAGTGGAACATGCGTTGAAGTTGCTCAAGCAGCATCAAACCGAACTGAACCCTGCCGACCAGGCGCTGGTCAGTCGCTTGGTGGACAACAAAAAGGCGATCCTGAGCCATGTTCAGGAGCTGGGCAAAAAGGCGGCAGGTGGCCTGCGGATTCGTGTCCACGGCGACTTGCACCTGGGCCAGGTGCTGGTGATCAAGGGCGATGCCTATCTGATTGACTTTGAAGGTGAACCGGCGCGGCCACTGCATGAGCGACGGGGCAAGCACAGTCCGTACAAGGATGTGAGCGGGGTATTGCGCTCGTTTGATTACGCGGCAGCCATGACCATCAATGTGCACAATGTCGATAACACCGAAGCGGCACAGGCGGCGCGAGTCAGGGTCGCCGAGCGCTATTTAAATGAGGCTCGCCAGGCATTTGTCGACGCTTATCGGCTGGCGGCAGCTAGTCTTGGACATGCGTGGCAAGATCCGGCAGGTGAGGACGCTGCGCTGGCGTTGTTCGGTCTGGAAAAGGCCGCGTACGAGGTGGCCTACGAGGCTGAGAATCGCCCAACCTGGCTGCCCGTGCCGTTACATGGTTTGTATGGATTATTGAGTGGGCTTAAACCCTTTTCCGATCTTGGTGGAGAGTAGTCATGAGTTTCCAGAACAAGGAACTGGGTCACGCTAAAGAAGCGCTGCTGCCCGGATCGCAGGACATCGACGCGCTGGTGCGCGCCGCACATCCCGACCCTTTTGCAATTCTCGGCCCCCATGCCGATAACGCTGGCGGGCAATTCATTCGGGCTTATCTGCCGGATGCCCTGAGCGTGCAAGTACTGGCAAAGGATTCCGGTGAAGAACTGGGCAATCTCGAGGCCACCCAGACCCCAGGTTTGTTCGTCGGGCATTTCGATCGCGCCCAGCCTTACCTGTTGCGCACCCGCTGGGCCGGTGGCGAGCAGGTTTCCGAGGACCCCTACAGCTTCGGTCCCTTGTTGGGCGAGATGGACCTGTACCTGTTTGCCGAGGGCAACCATCGGGATTTGAGCAGTTGCCTCGGTGCACAGTTGAAAACGGTAGACGGGGTCGATGGCGTGCGGTTTGCCGTCTGGGCGCCGAATGCCAAGCGGGTTTCGGTGGTGGGTGATTTCAATAACTGGGACGGCCGCCGTCATCCCATGCGCCTGCGGCATCCGACGGGTGTCTGGGAGCTGTTCATCCCGCGCATGCAGGCGGGTGAAACCTACAAATACGAAATCCTCGGCACCAACGGTATCTTGCCGCTGAAGGCCGACCCGATGGCCCTGGCGACTACCTTGCCGCCAGACACGGCGTCCAAGGTCGCCTCGCCCCTGAGCATCGAATGGCAGGACCAGGCATGGATGCAGTCGCGCATCGAGCGCCAGCACCCCAGTGCGCCGCTATCGATCTACGAACTGCACGCCGGCTCCTGGCAGTGTGAGCTGGATGACCTGGGCGAAGTCGCCCGCCAGTACACCTGGCACGAGCTGGGCGAGCGGTTGATTCCTTACGTGAAGGAACTGGGTTTCACCCACATCGAGCTGATGCCGATCATGGAGCACCCGTTCGGGGGGTCATGGGGTTATCAGCTGCTGTCGCAGTTCGCTCCAAGTGCCCGCTACGGTTCGCCGGATGATTTTGCCGCCTTCGTCAACGCCTGCCACCTGGCGGATATTGGTGTGATCCTTGATTGGGTGCCGGCGCATTTCCCGACCGACACCCACGGCCTGGCGCAATTCGACGGCACCGCGTTGTACGAATATGGCAACCCGCAGGAAGGTTTTCACCAGGATTGGGACACGCTGATCTACAACCTCGGCCGCACCGAAGTGCACGGCTACATGCTGGCCTCGGGGTTGCATTGGCTCAAGCATTTCCACGTCGACGGCCTGCGCGTCGATGCGGTGGCCTCGATGCTCTATCGCGACTACTCGCGCAAGGCCGGCGAGTGGGTGCCCAACCGCCACGGCGGGCGGGAGAACCTGGAAGCGATCGACTTCCTGCGCCACCTCAATGACGTGGTCAACCTTGAGGCCCCTGGTGCCCTGGTGATCGCCGAGGAATCCACCGCGTGGCCCGGCGTCAGCCAGAGCACGCAACAGGGCGGCCTGGGCTTCGACTACAAGTGGAACATGGGTTGGATGCACGATTCGTTGCACTACATCCAGCAGGACCCGGTGTACCGTGGGCATCATCACAACGAGCTGAGCTTTGGCCTGGTGTATGCCTGGTCCGAGCGCTTCATCCTGCCGATTTCCCATGACGAAGTGGTGCATGGCAAGCATTCGCTGATCGACAAGATGCCCGGCGACCGCTGGCAGAAATTTGCCAACCTGCGGGCTTACCTGAGCTTCATGTGGTCGCACCCGGGCAAGAAACTGCTGTTCATGGGCTGCGAGTTCGGCCAGTGGCGAGAGTGGAATCATGACCAGCAACTGGATTGGTACCTGCTGCAGTACTCGGAGCACAAGGGTGTGCAGAAGCTGGTGGGCGACCTCAACCGGTTATACCGCGAAGAACCGGCGATGCACGACCAGGACGACGCGCCACAGGGCTTCCAGTGGTTGATTGGCGACGATGCAATCAACAGCGTCTATGCCTTCCTGCGCTGGAGCAAGGATGGCAGCCCGGTTTTGGTGGTTGCCAATTTCACGCCTGTGCCGCGCCAGGGTTATCGAGTGGGCGTGCCGTTTGCCGGTCGCTGGACCGAGGTCATCAACAGCGACGCGGCGATGTACGCCGGGTCCAATTATGGCAATGGGGGCGGGGCGTTTACCGAGGAAGAACCCAGCCACGGACAGCCGCTGTCACTGTCGCTGAATTTGCCGCCGTTGGCGGTGTTGATCCTGCGGCCTGAAGCGTAAGAAAAAAGGTGGAACAAAAGATCGTCAGATCGCGGCCCGAGCCTGCGCCAGCGCCTACAAGCAATACCGTGTAGGCGCTGCCGCAGGCTCGGGCCGCGATCGGACGATCGTTTGCTGCTCAGACACCTCACCAACGCATCCGCACGCCCAGACTGCCGATCAACCCGTTCAAATCGTTGTCATCCACATCACTGCTGTAATCGGCACTGACATACAGGCTCACCGCCGGTGTCACCTTCGCCACCAATCCCAGCCCCAAATCCACCGTTGACGACTTGCGGCTGCTGCTGATCTTGTCGACCTGATCCAGCGATACGGTATTGCCGGTATAAACCGTGTGCCACAAGTTGGTCCGCACATACGGCTCGACGCCCAGGCCATTGATGTCGTAACTCCCTTTCAACCGCGCTCCGACCCGGCCGCTCCATGAGCTGAGGTCGCTGGCCGAAGCATTGCCCGTACCCGAGTAGGGCGTGTCGAGGGTGATACGTTGATTAATCAGTTGCGCCTGGGGTTCAACCACCCAGTTATCGCTTAACCCAATGGGGAATCCGCCTTCCACCGAGAGTGTCAACGCGCTGCCTTCAGTCACTTGCCTCACGCCCTGTTCATTGCGGCTGAAGCCGTTGACCCGTCCACCGCTGGCCGTCAGGTCGACGTGCCAGCCTTGCGCTCCGGTGAGGCTCCAGTAGGCGCCAAGGCTCTGGCCTTGCAGATTGAGGGTGTCCGTGGCGGGGTCGGCCTGGGCGCGACTGGTCAGCAGGCCATTGCCGTTACTCTGGAACTGGCTGACGCCGCCGATCAGCCCAACGCGCTGGGTATGCCCGCCGGCACTTTGCAACGTCAGTATCGCCGGACCCCAGGACTCGCTGGCACCGGGCCCGGAAAAGCCTTGCGCCAGCACGTCGGCCTCGGCCTGGCGCGAAGGCTTGCCGTAGAGCTGGTCCCAGGTCGAGGGTGCGGCGTCTTCGATGGTCAGCCGTGAACTGCGGGCGTCAGATGCTGCGCTGACATGCCCGGGGTAGGGGGCCGTGATATTGAACGCAGGTAGTGACATCGTCGGGACGTCCTGGCGATACCAGGGCAACGTCTCATCTTCCGCGGGCCCGGCTTGTGCTCCCACCGATGAGCACAACAGCAGCGAACTCGAAAGGGTGTAGAAAGTGGCTTTGATCTCAAGCGGGGGGAGTGATGTTCTCATGGTGGTCTACCTTGCAATCGCATGCGCTGTCTCGCTTTGGCGTCTCTCCTACCCCGAATGAGGGGCGACCGAATTGAGTAGGCCAAACCTGCACCGGCCCCTGCATGAGCGGTGTGAAGGCTTGTTCCTGGTAGTGTTCCGGGGGTAGTAACCTGTAGCTAAGAAGACCCTTGACATTGCGTCAAGAAAATGGCCGATAAGTGGTAGGGTTAATTTAATCCCCATAAGTGACTGATTTCCGGCGCGCTTGCAAGTGGTTGTTTGTACGGGGCATCGTCAAAAAACCGCGCGCCAGAGCCTTTATATGACGGCTACCAGCTGATTCTCACGCCGACGTTTCCCAACAGTCCGCGCAAGTTCTGGCTGTCGATATTGGTGCTGTAATCGGCACCGGCGTAGACGCTGAAGGATGAGGCCAGGCTCACATTCACGCCCACACCGATGTCGGCGGAGGAGGCTTTCTGTTCAGTGGTGACCTTGTCGACGTCGTCAAATGTCACGGTGTCTGTCCCGGACAACGTATGCCACAGGTTCGCCCGCAGGTAGGGTTCGAGCGGGCGACCGCTGACCTGATAGCTGCCTTTGAGCCTTGCCCCCAGGCGCCCGGTCCATGCGCCGTCCGAGTCGAAGGATACCCGGGAAATCCCGTCGTCCTGGCTGTCCAGAGAGATCTTCTGATAAATGATTTGCGCCTGGGGCTCGAGCACCCAGGTGTCATTGAGGGCAATGGGATAACCGGCTTCACTGGACACTGTGAGCCCGTGGCCACGAGTATCCAGTTTCAGGCCACGCTCTGAGCGGTTGTCGCCATCAAAGCGGGTCGACATGATCACGTTATCGAAGTACCAGCCGCGGTTGCCCACCAGTGTCCAGTACAAGCCGACATGGTCGCCACGCAGGTCGATCTTGCCGGCGCGTTTGTCTTCAAAGCCCTCGTTGAAGCCGTCGACATTGCCCTTCATGCCGGTATGACCCACGAAGAACCCGATTCGCTGCGTGTGCCCGCCCGAGGTTTGGGAGCCGTAAAGGTCATTGCCCACTTGAAAGCCCTTGAGCGAACCATCGAAGCGCGGCGTCACGGTGCCTGACCAGGTCTGGTCGAGATTCTTGCCGTAAGCCCGGCCCCAGCCCGCACCAAACGCACCGGTTTCGGTGAGCAGGCGTTGATCGCCCTGGCGATCGTGGAAAGTGCCGAGCGCTGTCAGGGTCAACTGGGCCGCAGCAGGGGGCAGCACTGACCAGGTGGCGACTTCGGGACGGTAAAGGGGAATCGGCGCGGCACCCGCAACGGCTTCGGGCAACGGCGGCAGCGGTGCCGGTGCTGGTAGCGGCGGGCTTCCCGGTTCAGGAGTGGGGGCCGGAGGGGCGGGCGCGGCGACCGGTATCGCAACGACGGGTACCGTAATAGGCGGCAACGCCGGATCCGGATTGGGGATGGTCGTCACCGCAGGGGCGACCACTGCCGAGCGCAGGTACCAGCTGTTTTCCGTACCGGCGGTGACCCCGCCCTTGAACAGACGGTAATCGAAAGCGCCTGCGGAAATCAGGCCGCCGTTAAGGGCGAAGGCTCCGTTGCTGGCCACGGCCGAGCCTTGCGCCTCGACCAGCTGGATACCGTTCTGTTGAGTGACCCCGCCGACTCCGCCCAGGTTCTGCACGGTAATGACGGTATTGCCGGTCAGGGTGCCGTTACTGACCACCAGTTTATCGCTGGGAGAGCTGTCATCGCCCAGCACGCTTTGCAGCAGCAGTTTGCCACCGTTGCCGGCGTAGTTGCCCTGCACCGTCAGTGTGTCGTTGCTGCGCGAATTGGCACCGGTGAGGTCGATGGTTCCGGCATTGTTCAAGGTTGCGAGCTGGCCCGCAGTGAACGGCGCGATGCTGCCTTGCACCGAGGTGAGGGTGCTGCTGGCGTCGACGCTGATCACGCCGGTGCCACTGGTACTGTCACCCAGGATCAGCGAATCGCTCGCCAGGTCAAGGCGCGAATTATTACCCAGATTCAACGCCTCCCAGTTGATGTAGCGGGAGGCGCCGGCTGTGGTGGTCTGATTGAAATTCAGGGTGTCGGTGCCGGGACCACCGTCCAGGCCCGGCGTCAGTGCCAGGGTGGTTTCAGTGAGGTTGGAAAGGGTGGCGAGGTCATTGCCTTCGCCCATCAGGATTGCCGAACGGATGATCCCGCCGCCGTTCCAGTTGAGGATGTCATCACCGACGCTGGCGCGGATTTCGCCGACGATTTCGCCGCCAGTAACGGTGATGCTGTCATTGCCACCGCTGACGCTGACGTTGCCGCCGATTCTGCCGCCGGAGACGATGATGGTGTCGAGGCCGAAGCCGGTCACCAGATTGCCGGTGATCTCGCCGCCAGACATGTCGAAGAGGTTGTTGTCGAGCTTCATGTCGACTCGACCGATAGTGCCGCCGGACATCCTCGCTATGTCCCCGTCCTCGAAGGCCCCGACTATGGTGCCATTGGTCATCAGGAAGGTGTCGCGGCCGTCGCCTTGGGCCAGGGACTGGATGCGCCCGCCACTCATGACGAAGTCATCGATCTGATTGCCCTGATTCACCGCGCCGGTGATCACGCCGTTGGTGATCAACACCGTGTCTGAACCATCACCCTGATTCAGGGTGCCAGTCAATGTCCCGGAATTCATGACCAGGCCATCATTGCCCGCACCAAAATTTACGTTGCCGATGATTTGGCCCGTGCCGCTGGTGGGAAAGCTCAGGGTGTTGTTGCCATTGAGATCGGTCAGTGCGCCGCCGATGCCGCTGTCGCAGACATGGTTATCGTTACTGGCGGTGGGCGTAAATGTACAGCTGGCCTGAGCGAATTGTGGCGATCCAAGGCTTAGACACATGGAAACCGCGAGGGCATTGAAACGGTAGTCACTGATACGGTACTTAGGCAAACCTGTCGCAATGTCCATGCCTATCTCCAGGTGTGTAAAGGCGTGCCACGCTTCAATTGATACCGTACCAACAGAATTCGCCGACAACCACTGACACAAATGACAGCAGGTCGGATTTATTTATAGCTTACAAATGGACTTCCACCGCCAACGGCAAGTGATCAGAAAGGTGCGTCCAGGGCTTGTTTCCCAGTATTCGCGGATCATGGCTGCTGGCATTGCGCAGGTAAATGCGGTCCAGGCGCAACAGGGGAAACCGCGCCGGGTAGGTCTTGGCGGGACGACCGTGATGGCGTTCAAAGGCTTCATGCAGATAGTCGCGCCGGGCGAGGGCGGCGTTGCCTTGCAGCTGCCAGTCGTTGAAGTCCCCGGCGATAATGACCGGTGCATCGTCGGGGAGGGACTCAAGCAGTTGGCACAGCAGCTGGAGCTGCAGCTGGCGATGACTTTCCAGCAGGCTCAGGTGGACGCAGATCGCATGGACTTCGGCATGCCCCGGAACATCGAGTACGCAGTGCAACAGGCCCCGGCGCTCGGGGCCGGTGATCGACACGTCGAGGTTGCGGTATTCGCGAATGGGGTACTTGGACAGCAATGCGTTGCCATGATGACCATCGGGGTAAACGGCATTGCGACCGTAGGCGAAATCACTCCACATGCTATCGGCGAGGAATTCGTACTGGGAAGTCTGTGGCCAGTTGTTGAGGCGTGAGGAATGCCGCTCGTGTTCGCCGACCACTTCCTGGAGAAATACCAGATCGGCCGAAGTACTGCGTACCGCTTCGCGCAATTCCGGAAGTATAAAGCGCCGATTGAGTGCGGTGAAACCCTTGTGGGTGTTGACCGTCAGCACTCTGAGGCGGTGGATGGCCGGTGGCGCATTCAGCGGCATGTCTTCAAGTGCCTGCTGCGTTGGATCACTGGTCACGTTAACTCCTGGTAGGCGGTTCCATATCCATGCGACTGATGGGGGCGCGCGCAGTTCAGCGCAAATCGGTGATCGGCAGTAGCCAGACATCGAATCTCCCACAGGGATTGGTCTCCCCAGGGATTGCTGTCAGACGAAGACGATTTCGTAAGGCAGGCGCATCCGTTCCAGCAGTACCCGGGGTAGCAGGGGTGCGAGGCCCAAGGCGGGCTCGCCATCGAGCTGGCTGGCATAGGCATGGGTGGCGTGGCTCTTGCGCGCCACGGTCCAGGTGTCGAGACGCAGCTTGCGCGCACGGTGCCAGGGGATTTGCTCGCGGTCGCGGATCGGTCGGTGCCAGGCGCGAATGGGAACTTCGTTGAAGGCCGCGCCGACTTTTTTCGCGGCCTTGGCCGCCGCACGGCCCACGGCATCGTGATCCAGGTGGCGGTCCTCGCTCCAGGTGCTGAATACCACGTCGCCGGGGCGCAGGTAGCGGGCAATGAAATCGGCCAGCTGGGCTTCGTGTTCTGCCAGGGCGTTGTCGGTAAAGCCGCCACGAATCCACTTCAGGCTGTGCATCGGCATGCCCAGGCGGCGCAAGGCCTCGACGCTTTCCTGGGAGCGAAACACGCTCAGGCGTTTTTCCGACCACTGTTGCGAGCCCGGATAACTGGCACTGCCGTCGGTCATGGAAATTAATTGCAGGGGATGGCCCAGGGCGCTGAGCAGCTGCAGCAGGCCGCCGCACATCATCACTTCATCGCCAGGATGGGGCGAGATGACCACTGCGCGAGCGCCCGGTGGAACGAGGGTATGGGTGTTGATGACGGGAATATTATCCAGTTGCGCCGCGCTGTTCCAGATCTGCGCAGGGAGGCTGCTTTCGCTGAAGGAAACGGGTTTCATCGGGCTACGTCCTTGTTCCGGGTATATGAGCATGGGTGCGCACGCTCCAAACCATGGATTGCCGCGCAGGGAGTATTGCTCATGTATTGCGATTCGTCGCGTGTATGTTCTATCTGGTACGTTTTTTTGCCGATGTCGATCTCCCATGCAGGCGCTCACCTGGTTGCGAATAACCTGAGAGCGCCGCGCGGCATCAGGTTGCCCGCGTTATCGTTCAAGACCATCGCGAGCGAGCTCGCTCCTGCAGGGGGCGTCGTCAGGTGCTGCTTCGCAGGCCTTCCAGGGTGGCCACCGAACGCGGTTCGCGACTCCATAGTTCCAGCAGGAAGTCGGCTTCCTGGTGCAACACCAGGCGCGGCAAGTGCAGGTGTTCGTGCAGCAGGTCATGCACCTGGCGGGCATTCAGGGGACAACCGTCGATGGGCGGGCGCCAGTGGCATGCCAACAGTTGACCGTCGGCGGTGAGGGACTGCGAGGCTTGTTCGATCAGGCGCTTGAGGTCTTCGGCATCGAGGTAGTAGCCAAGCTCACTGATCACGATCAGGTCGAATTTCTCACTCGGCCATTGCTCGGGCAAACGTGCCTGATGCACCTGCGCATGGCTGAACGGGCTCAAACGCGTACGCGCGAGGGCGACGGCGGCACTGGCGGTATCGCAACACACCAGGCGGTCGCAGCGGGTGGCGAGGTCGGCGCTCAATTCGCCGTTGGCGCACCCCGGTTCGAAAATGGCGCGGTAGCGCGGACGGGGCAGCGCAGCCAGGGTAATGGCCCGTTTGCGTTGTTCGTACCAGCGCTGGCGGAATGCCCATGGATCGTCACTGTTAGCAAACAAACCGTCAAAATATCGATCATCGACGCTCATACGAACACCACCTCAAAGGGTTGTAGCAGACGCTCCAGCACGAAGGGCGCGAGCACCGGTGGCAAACCGATCTGGGGGTCGCCCTCAAGCTGACTGGCGAAGGCATGGATTGCGTGGCGTTTGCGTGCGATCAACATCGGCGACAACAGGATCTTGCGCGCTCTATGCCAGGGAACACTGTGGTCTTCGGGCGTTGCCCAATGCCAGGTCCACACCGGCAGTTCATGCAAAGTCGCCCCGACACGCTGAGCCGCTTCAGCACTGGCACGCCCCACCGCTTCGTGATCGCAGTGCCCGTCTTCGCGCCAGGTGGTGAACACCACATCACTGGCGCGCAGATGACGCTCGATAAATGTGCTCAATTCGTCCTCCCTGGCTGCCACCTGGCTGTCGGCAAAACCACCACGCAACCACCTCAGGCTGTGCAATGGCAGCCCGAGCCGTCGTAGCGCTTCCACCGACTCCTGGGGGCGGACAGTGCTCAGGCGTTCCACCGGCCAGCGTTGTGAACCCGGATGACTGGCGCTGCCATCGGTCACCGAAATCAATTGCAGGTCACGGCCAGCCTCGGCCAGCAGCTGCAGGAAACCGCCGCAGCCGAGGATCTCGTCGTCGGGGTGTGGGGCAATGATCACCGCTCGAGCGCCCTTAGGGACCAGTTGCAGAATATCGATCACCGGCAGCTGCGCCAGTTGGCTGGAGGCTTGCCACTGATACAGCGGCGTGCCCTGGCCGACAATCGGATTGGTTTTCATAACGTCCATGTCCCTTCACGAATAATCTGCCCCAGGCCCGCGAGATCGCGCTCGGCGTGACTCTGGCGCAGAAAAACCGGCAGGTCGGCGCTCAGTTGCGCGAACTGCCGGTCTTTGCAATAAGGGCCGGCGCCCAGCGCGCGGCCGACATGATGAATGACTTGCTCGGCGGCGTTTTCAACCACTGCACGGGCGCGTCGGGCAAGCAATTCGGCGTCTTTCAGAGGGGCCGCATCTATCGCCAGGGCGCTGGCACGCAACACCGCGGCAGCGCCTTGCAGGGCACTGTCAACGGCGCCCAGATGGGCCAGGGCGTGGGGTTCGTCGCGCTGCGCACAATGCTCGCGTAACCGCTCGGCAATGCTGCAGGCCGCGCCATACCAGCAGGCGGCAATGCCGATTCCGCCTTGCCAGAAACCGGGGCGTTGCAGGTAATCGCCGGGGTTGCCGATGGCGGTCGCCTGGGCGTTGTCAAAGAGGACCTCGACGCTGCCGGTTGCGCCCATACCGACCGCTTGCCAGCCCACATCGGTCACCGTGACTCCTGGCTGATCAAGGGCGACTGCCACCAGTTGTTGACGGTCCTGCTCGTCCCAGGCAGTCAGCAGCGCATGACTGAGCACTGCGGCGCCGGAGCACCAGGCCTTGCGACCATTGAGCGCGACGGCCTGCGCTGAATGGGTCAGCCGAACCCGGGCATTCGGCGGTTCGGCCGCCCACATGCCCCAGGTACTGCCAGGCGGCGGCGCAAACGCACCGAGTTGCTGGAAAATCGCCAGCGCGTCGGTGTGCCCTTCATACAATTTGCACAACCGCAGATCATGCCCGCCCACCTCGGCCAACCGCTGGAATCGCTCCAGCGTGTGGCCTTGCCCCGGTAGCGGCAGTCGATCCAGACCTGCCTCCACCAGTTGCTCCAGGCACTGTCCTAGTGCCCGGGTGCCGTCGTAGTCCGTCGACTGGCGATCAAGACAGGTCTTGAGCTCCATTTCACTCGTCTTCCTCACGCTGCAGTTCGAACAACAGGAGCGAGCGGCCAGTCACGGAATATTCATGGCCAAACTCGAAACGTTCCTGACCACGGATCGAAGGTTGATTGGTGTCGACCATGCACGTCCAGAACACGCCCTCAGGGACTTCCGGCAAGGTGAAGTTGACGATGTCGTGATGCGCATTCACCACCAGGAGCAGGGTGGCATCTGCGCCCTTGCGACGAATCCCGGTTTCCTGGGCGCGACCGTCCAGCAGCATGCCGAGGCAGCGCCCATGGGCGTCTTCCCACTGCTCGATGGACATCTCGCTGCCATCCGGGGCCAGCCAGGTGACGTCCTTGACGCCGATATCCTCGTTGTAGTTGCCCACCAGGAAGCGTCCGCGACGCAGGATCGGGTAGGCCAGGCGCAACTTGATCAAGCGCTTGACGAATTTCAGCAGGGCCTTGCCGTCTTCGCTCAGGTCCCAGTTGACCCAGCCGATTTCGCTGTCCTGGCAATAGGCGTTGTTGTTGCCGTCCTGGGTGCGCGCGAACTCGTCACCGGCAACCAGCATCGGCGTGCCTTGTGACAGCAGGAGGGTGGCGAAGAAGTTACGCATCTGCCGCTGGCGCAGCGCGTTGATTTCCGGATCGTCGGTGGGTCCTTCGACGCCGTGGTTCCATGACAGGTTATTGTTGCTGCCGTCCTGGTTGTTCTCGTCGTTGGCCTCGTTGTGCTTGTCGTTGTACGACACCAGGTCATTGAGGGTGAAGCCGTCGTGGGCGGTGATGAAGTTCACCGACGAATACGGGCGTCTCCCGCGCTGGTTGAACATTTCGCCGGATGCCGTCATGCGACTGGCGAAATCCGCCAGCTGGCCGTCATCCCCTTTCCAGAACGAGCGCACCGTGTCGCGGAATTTGTCGTTCCACTCCACCCAGCCCGGCGGGAAGCCGCCGACCTGATAACCGCCGGGGCCGCAATCCCATGGCTCGGCGATCATTTTCACCTGGCGCAGTACCGGGTCCTGGCGGCAGGCGACAAGGAAGCTGTGGCGCTCGTCGAAACCGTCGTGGTAGCGCCCGAGGATGGTCGCCAGGTCGAAGCGGAAACCGTCCACGTGCATTTCCGTGGCCCAGTAACGCAAAGAGTCAGTGACCATCTGCAGGACGCAGGGATGGCTCAGGTCCAGGGTGTTACCGGTGCCGGAGTCGTTGATGTAGTAGCGCTTGTCGTCGGGCATCAGGCGATAGTACGACGCGTTGTCGATGCCGCGCATGGACAGGGTCGGGCCTTGCTCGTTGCCCTCGGCGGTGTGGTTGTAGACCACGTCGAGTATGACTTCCAGATTGGCTTCGTGCAGGTGCGCAACCATCTCCTTGAACTCGGCGATCTTGCCACTGGCCAGGTAGCGCGGGTCCGGGGCGAAAAACGCAATACTGTTATAGCCCCAGTAGTTGGTCATGCCCTTGTGCAGCAGATGCTGATCATTGACGAAGGCGTGAATCGGCAGCAGTTCGACCGACGACACACCCAGTTTGCGGATGTGCTCCAGCACGTCGTCCACCATCAGGCCGGCAAAGGTGCCTCGTACGTTTTCCGGAACCGAAGGGTGACGCATGCTGATGCCGCGGACGTGGGTCTCATAGATGATCGTCTTGTCCCACGGCACGCTGACGCGGTGGTCGTGGCCCCAGGTGTGTGCCGGATCGATGACCTTGCACTTGGGTACGAAGGGCGCGCTGTCGCGTTCGTCGAAGCTGAGGTCGGCGTCGGGGTGGCCGATGGTGTAGCCGAACAACGCCTCGGACCATTTCAGCTCGCCGACCAGCTGCTTGGCATAGGGGTCGATCAGCAATTTGTTGTGGTTGAAGCGGTGACCATTGGCCGGGTCGTAGGCGCCATACACACGGTAGCCGTAGATCAGCCCGGGATGGGCGTCGGGCAAGTAGCCGTGGTAGATCTCGTCGGTGTATTCGGGCAATTCGATGCGTTCGAGTTCGACCTCGCCCGAATCATCGAAAATACACAGTTCAACCTTGGTCGCGTTGGCGGAAAACAACGCGAAGTTGACACCCAGGCCGTCCCAGGTAGCACCGAGCGGGAAGGGCAGGCCCTCACGAATTCGCGAGGCCTCGGTGTGAGGTTCTGTCGCGGGTTTTTTTGGACTGCTCATAAATGCTCCTGCAAATGGGGTCGAATGCGGTGTGGCGATAGTTTTTTCAGGGCGAACGACCCCGACATGGCGAGCAAGCTCGCCATGAATCCAGTCAAATCAGAAAGTCTGTGGTCAGACCGAAGGTTTTTTAGTCGATCGCGGCTTTTTCTCGGGAGCCTTTTCGCCTGGCGGTATCACCGAGGAAGCGGCCGCAGGCTTGGCCTTGGCGGCGGCCTTGGGCTTGGCAGCAGGCTTGTCTTCAAGCTTGCCGTTGGGCTTGGCAGCCTTGCCCGCGACACCCTTGCTGCCAGCCGCCTTGGGCGACTTGCTGGGGGCCAGTGCTTCAGCTTCCGCCAGTTTGCGGGCCATCTCCCAATGACGGGCTTCCTGGCCCTCGGGCTGTCCTTCCGACTCCCAGATCTGATAGGCAAATTCGCGAACGCGTTTATCGTCGGTACTCATCGCTATGCTCCTGAACTGAACTCAAGCTTGTGTAGAAAATTGGATAAAAAGATTGACCGGGAATTCGCCCAGCGCGGTGCTGATGTTCAGCTCCTTGTGATTTGTGACTGTGGCGCCGGGAAAAAGTCCCTTCAGATTTTCTGCGGATGCCTCGAACGGTAATTTGACCCGGGTATCGCCCCACTGCAGCGCATCGACCAAGGGCTGGGCACTGTTTTTCAGCAGTTCGGCGCAACGAATCGGGACGATCACTACAGCCCTGCTGCCTGCATGTTCACGCATGAAGGCGAGCACTCTGTGGGCCTGGCTGCCGATCACCTCCAGTGGCTGATAGCTGCCACGGGCGAACAGTTGGGCATGCTCGGCCCGCAGGTTGAGGGTGCGGCGAATCAGCGTCTGCTTGATTCTCCCATCGCGCCAGGCCGCCAACTGCTCGGCCAGCTCCCGGGGTTGTGCCATGGCTTGCTGCCGGCTGTGGTAATCCACGGGCCTGCGGTTGTCCGGATCCACCAGCGAAAAGTCCCAGTAATCGTTACCCTGATACAAGTCCGGCACCCCAGGCACCGTCATGCGCAGCAAGGTTTGCGCCAGACTGTTCAGGGCACCGGGTGCCGCAAGTGCCTGGGCGGCCTTGGCCAGGGCCGAGCGCAACAGTTCACCCTCGGCACTCAGGAGCAAGCGCTCGATGAAGACCTGGACCGCTCGCTCGTAGGCGTCATTGGGCGCACTCCAGCTGCTTTGCAATTTGGCTTCGCGCAAGGCTTTCTGTTGCCACTGCCAAAGGCGCTTGGCGTACTCCTCGAGGCCCGCCTGATCGTCACTGCGCAGGTCCAGCGGCCAGCTGCCGAGGATGGCCTGGTAGAGGATCAACTCGTCGCCGGCAGACGGCATCTGCTCGTCGTCACGCAAGGGCCGGGCGAGGGTCTGCCACAGCGGCACCTGTTCGGCATACCAGGCGCTGCGCTCGCTCAATATGGCCAGTCGCGCGCGGGTGTCTTCACCGCGTTTGTGGTCATGGGTGGCCGTGGCCAGCAGATTGTCCGGGAAGGCTTCGAAGCGCTGCAGGCAAGCCTGGTGAAAATCAGCGACGGGCGCGCTGAACTGTTCGGTGCTGAAGCCCACGTCGTTGCGCGACAGCAATACTGCCGAACGATAGAACGCCGTGTCCTCGACCGCCTTGGCGGCCGCCGGTGACGTCAGTTGCTGGAAGCGTACGCAGGCATGCTTGAGAATCTTGCGCGAGCGCCCGATGGGGCGCTCACGCCATTGCTTGCCACCCAGCCAACCGGCCAGGCAGTCGAGCACCGGCCAGTCGGCCTCGCCGAGGGTCTGCCGCGCTCCTGCCAGGGCCTGCTGGAAGAACACATCGTCTTCGTCGCAACGTCCAAGCGGGCTGATGTAGGTGCGGTACACCGGAAAATGCACGATCAATTCCTGCAGCGCGCGGCGGATCGCGCCCAGAGTCAGGTCGCGGGTCATCAGGTCATCCCGGGCCACTTGCAGCAGTGCCTGGGCCACGCTTTCGAAATCGCCGGCCAATGAACCGTTGAGGATCTGCTGGCGGGCCAGTTGGGCTTCCTGGCGAAAGTCGGCAGGCCGTTCGCTGTACTTGCTCCACAGTTCACCCAAAGGTTGGGCGCCCTCGGGATCGTGTTGCAACAGCGACAATTGGTTCATGAACTCGTAGCCCGTGGTGCCGTCCACCGACCAGTCGCGATGCAGCGCTTCGCCTTCACCGAGGATCTTCTCGACGTAGATTGGCAGGTGGCGTTCGGGCGACAGCGAGTCGACCCGACGCCGCAGTTTGCGACAATAGCCACGCGGATCGGCCAGGCCGTCAATATGGTCGATTCGCAGCCCGTCGATCAGGCCTTCGGCCACCAGCTCGAAAATCTTCGCGTGGGTCGCCTCGAAGACGGCAGGGCGCTCCACGCGCAGGCCACCCAGTTCGTTGACGTCGAAAAAACGCCGCCAGTTGATGTCATCGCCCGCCGTTCGCCAACTGGCGAGGCGGTAGCTCTGGCGCTCGAGCAGCAGGTGCAGGCGCTCAAAACCCTCAGGCGTCTGCGAGTCATAACCTTGCAGATTCTGCTCGATACGCTGCCGGATGGCCGGGTCCCTGGCCAGTTCGCGCAGCTCTTCCTTGAGCGGTACTGCCAGGCTGTGGGCGTCGGTCTGGTAGCTCAGGGCAGAGAAGCGATCGGCGAGGAATTTGAGCGGCTCATCATCGCTCCTGAGCAACTCGCCGTAGCTGTTCGGGCAGATCGGGAAGTGATGATCGTAGTGCTCGACATGGAACGAGCCGCGCTGGGGATCGAAACGCAGGGGCAAGGTGCCTTCCTGCAATGCCACGCCGTAGTCGCTGCCCAGAAACGGCAGCAGCAACTGGCCTTCCATCAAGGGGTCGGGGGAATGCCACTGGATATCGAAGAACTCGCCGTGGGGGCTCAGGCGTCCCCATTCGAGCAAGTCCAGCCACCAGGGATTGTCACTGCCGCCGACGGCCATGTGATTGGAAACGATGTCGAGGATCAGCCCCATGTTCTGTTCACGCAAGGCCGCTACCAGGCGGCGCAACGCAGGTTCGCCGCCCAGTTCCGGGTTGACCTGGGTCGGGTCCACCACATCGTAGCCATGCATGGACCCGGCGCGCGCTGCGAGCAGGGGCGAGGCGTACACGTGGCTGATGCCCAGACTGGCGAAATACGGCACCAGGGGCACCGCCTGATCCAGGGTGAAGTCTTTATGGAACTGCAAGCGCAAAGTCGCGCGCAACGGTTGGATTAATGGTTGGTTCATTGGTCACGCTCACCGGCTTGAAGTCGCGCGCAGGCGAGCAGTTCCAGACGCCGGGCGGCGTCGGGGTCGTCGAGTAATGCCTCGCTGTAGCCCGGCAAACGCCGGCTCCAGTTTGGATGGGTATTGATGGTGCCGGGCAGGTTGGCCTGCTGCTCGATGCCCAAGGCATCTTCCAGCGGCAAAAGCACCAATGGCGCGCGCGTATGGCCCAGGAAGCGCACACTGGCGTCGAGCACCTGGTCGGTTTCATGGGACTCTTCGCGAAAGTTCTGCGGGTCTTCGCCCAGCACTCGGCGCAAGCCTTCACGCTCACGCTCGCGGTGCCGGCGCCATTCGATTTCACTGCTGGCGTCGGTCATGCCGAGGCGGGCATTCCAGTCGATATCGCGGCCGTGCCACCAGCCGTTGAGCGTCGGCAGGTCATGGGTGCTGGTGGTGGCCAGGGCATTGTCCGGCCAATCGAGGATCGACTTGAACTGCGCGTTATCCTGTTCAAACAGCAGCACCCGCATGCCGAGTATCGAGCGGGCGATGAGTTTTTCCTGCAGACCCTCAGGCACTGTGCCGAGGTCTTCACCGAGGACGATGGCCTGGTGCCGATGGGATTCCAGGGTCAGCAGGCGCAGCAGGTCATCCACCGGATAGTAGAGGTAGGCACCATCGGCAGGCGACGCGCCATTGGGGATCACCCATAACCGTTGCAGGCCCATCACGTGATCGATGCGCAGGCCGCCGGCGTGGGCGAAGTTGGCCCGCAGCATTTCAATGAATGCGCGAAAGCCGTTGCGCACCAGACCTTCCGGCGAGAACGCGGAAATGCCCCAGCCCTGGCCGGTGCGATTCAAAATGTCCGGTGGCGCGCCCACTGTCAGGGACGCGAGCAACTCATCCTGGCGACTCCAGGCCTGGCTGCCACCGCCATCGGCGCCGACAGCAAGGTCGGCGATCAGGCCGATGCTCATGCCGCTGCCGCGGGCCGCTGTTTGCGCGCGTTCCAGGCAACGGGTAATCAGCCATTGGCAGAAAGCGAAAAAGCCGATGCGTCCGGCATTTTCTTCGGCAAATTCGGCCAGCGCAGCGCTGCGCGGGTCTTGCCATTGCTCGGGCCACTCGCGCCAGTCGAGCGCTTCACCCTTGGCTGCGCGAGCCTCCTGGATGGCTTCGAAACGGCAATGATTTTCCAGCGCCTCGCCGCCGGCGTGGCGAAAGCTGCTGAAGTCGGGATGCAAGGGATGCTCACCCTGCACAAACCCTTCGTACAATGCCTGCAACAGTCGATGCTTGGCCTCGGCGGCAACCGGCCAGTCGATCAGCGCCAGTTCTTCGAGGTGCTTGAACTCGGCGGCCAGGCCGGTGGCGTCGATGGCGGCGCGCACCGCCCGCTCACCCAGAATGGCGCCGGGCGCGGCGTACAGGCTGTTCAGGAACAGGCGGCTGGACGGCGAGTACGGGCTGTAGCGTTGGGTGTCACTGCTGAACATGGCGTGCAGCGGACTGATCGCCAAGGCGTCGCTACCCCGTTCCCCGGCCACTCGGGCCAGGTCTTCGAGGGCCTGGGTATCACCGAAACCGCCATCGCCCGGGCGGCGCAGGGAGTACAACTGCACGCTCAAGCCCCAGGCGCGGGGAATCGGGTTGTCTACCGCATCGCCGACGCTGTAACAGCGGGCTGGCGCGACGGCCAGGGTAAATTGCTGGCCATCGATGCTGACGTGTTGATAACCGACCGGTACCAGGCCCGGCAATACTGAATTGGCATCCAGCTTCAGGTTGAGCCGCGAGCCGTCCTCAAGGTGGATTTCACACGGGGTCTCGGGCTCGAAGTAGCGCGCCAGATCGACCCCGACACCCACATCCGCCGTGAGCATCGGCGGCAGGTGGCGGGTTTGCTGGACTTCCTGCAACTGCAGCAGGCTGGCGTCAATTTCCAGGGCGGTGCCGGCGGGGTGGCCGAGACCGGTCAGGACATTGCGTAGTACTGCAGGGGCAACTTTTTGCGGGCGGCCGTTGGCGTCGATCCAGTCGACTGCCAGACCGGCGCGGCTGGCAAGTATTTCCAGTTGCGCATCACTCATTGGCGCTCTCCATCCGGGGGTAGCAAAGGGGCTGCGGCCTTGAGGCTGACTAGCGCGCTATACGGGGCGAGTTGCCCCTGATCCAACAGGCTGGTCGCGTGTGCCGGGTGTTCGAACAACACCTGGGCACCGGCCTGAGAAGTGTGGACCACGGGCGTGTTGCCGAGGTTCAGGTCAATGCGCAGCTCACTGCCATCGCCCATGCGCCAGCGTGCACTCACTGCTGCGTGGGCCAGCACCTTGGCGCCCAGGGAGCGCGCGCCAGGCAGCCGCGCAACGATATGCGCGTGGCGCAGGCTCAGCAGGCGCCGGTACAACGCATGGATGGCCGGGGTTTCAGCGGGTGCCAGGTCTGGAATCGATGCTTCGAATGTCTGCGGCGCATTAGGGTCGGGGATGCGCTCGCGTTTTTCCGGGTCAGCGAATGCACTGAAGGCTGCGAACTCGTTACGCCGGCCTTCGCGTACCAGCTCTGCCAGTTCGCCGTGGTGATCGGTGAAGAACAGAAATGGCTCTTCGGCACCGAACTCGTCGCCCATGAACATCAGCGGAATCATCGGCGACAACAGCAGCAACGCGGTAGCAGCGTGCAGGGCATCCGGGTGTGCGAGCTGGTGCAGGCGTTCGCCGAAGGCACGATTGCCGATCTGGTCGTGGTTCTGCAGGAACAGCACGAACGCAGTGGGCTCCAGGTGGCCGCTGGGTTCACCGCGTGTTTGGCCGTGGCGGTTGACATGGCCCTGGAACACAAAGCCTTCGCTCAGGCAGCGCGCCAATTGCCGGGTCGGCTGTTCGGCGTAGTCGGCGTAATACGCATCGGTTTCACCGGTGATCAACACGTGCAGGGCGTTATGGCCATCGTCGTTCCACTGGGCATCGAACCCTTCCTCGAGGAGGCTGGCCTGATTGTGTTCGTTCTCCAGCATCAGCCACACGTGCCTTCCGGGAGCCGTCTGCTGGCGGATGCGTTGTGCCAGTTCCTGCAGGAAATCCGGGCTTTCGATGGCGTGCACGGCGTCGAGCCGCAAGCCGTCGAAGCGGTACTCCATCACCCACATCAGGGCGTTGTCGATGAAGAAGTCGCGCACTTGGCGGCGACGGAAGTCGATGGCGGCCCCCCAGGGCGTGTGTTTGTCTTCGTTGAAGAAGCCCTTGGCGTAACGATGCAGGTAATTGCCATCCGGGCCGAAGTGGTTGTAGACCACGTCGAGAATCACCGCCAGGCCAAGGCCGTGGGCGGTATCGATCAAGTGCTTGAGTTGTTCCGGAGTGCCGTAGGAGGCTTGGGGTGCGTAGGGCAAGACCCCGTCGTAGCCCCAGTTACGCTCCCCGGGGAATTGCGCCAGGGGCATCAGCTCAATTGCAGTGATACCCATGTCGACCAGCCGCGCCAGGTGCTGCTCGACGCCACTGAAGCCACCGAGTGCACCCACGTGCAGCTCGTAGATTACCGCCTCGTGCCACGGCCGACCTTGCCAGCGGGTGTGCTGCCACTGATAGGCCGCGGGATCGACCACCACGCTGTGCAGGTGCAGGTCGCCGGCCTGCGCCCGGGACGCCGGGTCGGGCACTTGCAACTCGCCGTCGATGTTATAGCGGTAACGCGTGCCGGCAGGGCAGCGCGTCTCGATCACGAACCAGCCATTGGCCTGGGGCAGCAGCGGTAAGGATTGTCCATCTTCCAGTTCGACGCTGACGTCAAACGCATCTGGCGCCCACAAGGCAAAACGCGTGTGTTGTGCGTCCAGCATAATTGCGCCGTGGGGCCAGGTTTCAAGGGTCCGTAACGGCATCTGGTAAAAACCTCTTATTGTCGGTGCGATTTTCCCAGCGCCTTGGCGACCAGTCGTTCGTAAAGTTCGGCGTAGGGTTCAACGGCCTTGCACCAGTTGAAGGGTGCAGCCATGGCTCGGCAGCGCATGGCGTTGAGCAGGTCCGGGTAGGCAAATACCTTGAACGCGCGGCTCAGGGCCTCCTGATAGCTTTCTGCGGTGGATTCGTCGAAGAGGAAACCGGTGACGCCGTTTTCAATGGTGTCGGCCAGTCCGCCGGTGTTGCGTGCCACCGGCAAGGAGCCGAAGCGTTGGGCGTACATCTGGCTCAGGCCGCAGGGTTCGTAGCGCGAAGGCATCAGCAGGAAATCGCTGCCGGCAAACATGCGCCGGGCGTCGGTTTCATTGAAGCCGATGCGCACGCCGATCTGGCCGGGGAAGCGCAGGGCCAGCTCGCGCATGGCTTGCTCTTCTTCCGGTTCGCCACGACCGATGATGGCGATCTGGCCGCCGGATTTGACGATGTATTCGGAGACGGCTTCGGTCAGGTCCAGGCCTTTCTGGTAGACCAGCCGCGAAACCACCGCAAACAGCGGGCCTTCGGAAGCGTCCAGGCCAAACAGCTCGCGTACATGGTCGGCGTTCACCGCCTTGCCGTCCCAGTCGCCGATGGTAAACGGGCAGAACAGATGGGGATCGGTCGCCGCGTCCCAGCTCTCGTCGATGCCGTTTGGAATGCCGCTGAGCAGGCCTTGCTGGGTCTTGGCGGCAAGGAAGCCGTCGAGTCCACAGCCGAAGTCCGGCGTGGTGATTTCCTGGGCGTAGGTCGCGCTGACCGTGGTGATGTGGCTGGCGTAGGCCATGCCGGCCTTGAGGAACGACATCTTGCCATAGAACTCCATGCCTTCCTGTTGCAGGGCATGGGTGGGAATCCCCAGTTCAGGGCACGAGCCCAGGCTGGTGACGCCTTGATAGGCCAGGTTGTGGATGGTGAACAGCGTCGGGGTCCGCTGTCCACGCCAATGCATGTAGGCCGGCGCCAGGCCGGCTGGCCAGTCGTGGGCATGCACCAGGTCCGGGCACCAGTGAATCTGCGCCAGGTTGGCCGCGATATCTGCAGCGGCCAGGCCCAGGCGGGCAAAGCGAATATGGTTGTCCGGCCAGTCGCGACCGTTGTTGGCGCCGTAGGGCGACCCTTCGCGCTCGTAGAGCTCGGGGCAGATCAGTACGTAGATGACCAGGCCATCAGGCATGTCCATGCGCCCGATCTTGCAGGGCGGCAGGGCAGCATGGCCGCCCAGCTCACCGATGATGTGAATCGGGTTTTCGCTGTGGAGCACCTGCGGGTACCCGGGGATCAGCACACGCACGTCGTGCAGATGCGCCATCGCCCGCGGCAGCGCGGCGGAAACGTCTCCCAGGCCGCCAGTCTTGACCAGATCGGCGATCTCGGAGGTCACGAACAAGACGCGTTTCTTGTTCGGATTCTGACTGGTTACCGGTGGCAGTTTGCGTGTACTGGTCACGTTAACCGGTGCAGCGGATTGCGCATTGACTACGGTGCTCGACTCGCCGACCTGCTGATGAGCACGTTCTCCCTGAATATCTAAAGCCGCACTGATCATATGAATCTCCCGTGTTGTTGATCTAATTCTCGGTCTGGCACCAACGATGTTCGATGGCCTGTCCCTATGGCCGGGCGCAAACGCGCTACGCATCGGTGAGCAAACGCTGCCAACGCGTTAAAGCACAGTGGCTGGAGAGGGCTGTTGCAAAGATCGAACCAGTCGCAACACACCCACCTTTAAGCTGACCTTGCGCCAGCGGCAAAAGTTTCTTCTAATTTTCCCGGTTGTGACTGACCGGTTTTAACCGGCAAAAAGGAGTCTAGGCCAGAACCTAGAGCGGGCCAGTCCATTTGGGAAAATTGTTCGACAATCCTTTTCAAAGGGTAACGGCTGAGCCTGACGAAGGGTGATCGCACCGACGAAGGGCAGTTTTATTTTGCGTGACGCCTCACAATGTGACCGGTAAGTCACAATAATGGACCAGGTGTGACAGTTTCGTTGCACTGTTGTGGTGCGGGTTGGCCAGTCCCGCATTTGGCTGAACCGCTGCCTTACTGCAGCACCGGATGCCTTGTTATAGTTCGGGCCTCTTTTTTGCCAGGTCAAGGATCACTGCCATGTCCCAATACACCGCGTTCACCGTCGAACTGGCGGATAAAGTCGCCCATGTGCAGATCAATCGTCCGGAAAAGATCAACTCGATGAACGCGGCGTTCTGGAGCGAGATCATTGAGATCTTCCACTGGATCGACGACACCGACGAAGTGCGCGCAGTGGTGATCAGTGGTGCAGGCAAGCACTTTTCCTCGGGCATCGACCTGATGATGCTGGCTGGCGTCGCCAACGAGCTGGGCAAGGACATCGGACGCAATGCGCGCCTGCTGCGACGCAAGATCCTGGCCCTGCAAGCCTCATTCACGGCTGTCGATAACTGCCGCAAACCGGTGCTCGCGGCCATCCAGGGTTATTGCCTGGGCGGCGCGATCGACTTGATTGCCGCCTGTGACATGCGCTACGCCGCGCAGGACGCACAGTTTTCGATCAAGGAAATCGACATCGGCATGGCGGCCGACGTGGGCACCCTGCAACGCTTGCCGCGCATCATCGGTGACGGCATGCTGCGTGAACTGGCTTACACTGGCCGCTCATTTGGTGCCGAGGAAGCGCGCGACATTGGCCTGGTCAATCGCATCTACAGCGACAAGGAAAGCCTGCTCGACGGCGTGCTGGGCATTGCTCGCGAAATCGCCAGCAAGTCGCCGATCGCCATCACCGGCACCAAGGAGATGATCAGCTACATGCGTGACCACCGTATCGATGACGGCCTGGAATATGTCGCCACCTGGAACGCCGCAATGCTGCAATCCACCGACTTGCGCGTGGCCATGGCGGCCCACATGAGCAAACAGAAACCCGAATTTCTGGATTGAGTTAACCATGACTTCACGCTGGACCACTGCAGTACTGGACACCGACAAACCCGGGGGCTGGGCCGTGGCTCGCAGCCCCGAAGGCTTTCTGTATGACGATAATGGCGCGCTCTTCCCTCGGGAATGGCTCAAGCGCCAGGACCTGGCGATCCTCGCCGAGCATGGGATCGGCCATCTCGACGGCGAGCCGGTCTATCTGCTGGAGCTGCGTAGCACCAGTGAGGTGCCTGGCTGCAGCTGGAAGGGCTTGCGCGCCTTCATGCTCGAAGGCGATCACACGCTCTACAAGGTGCTGGGCTACGCCGCGCAAATTGGCACCTGGGCACGCGAGCACCGTTTCTGTGGCAATTGCGGGCAGGCGATGGTGCAGGTGCCTCGGGAACGCGCGATGTATTGCCAGCCCTGCGATTTGCGCAGCTACCCGCGTATCTCCCCCAGCATGATCGTACTGATCACCCGCGGCGATGAAATCCTGCTGGCGCGCTCACCGCGTTTTGTTACCGGGGTCTACAGCACGCTGGCGGGGTTTGCCGAGCCCGGGGAGTCGGCCGAAGAGTGCCTGGTGCGCGAGGTTCGCGAGGAAGTGCAGATCGAAGTGAAGAACATCCAGTACCTGGGCAGCCAGTGCTGGCCGTTCCCCCATTCGATGATGCTGGGCTTCCACGCGGAATACGCCGGGGGCGAAATTGTCTGCCAGGAGGACGAGATCGAAGACGCCCAGTGGTTCAACGTGCACGAGCTGCCGCCGTTGCCAGCGTCACGCTCGATTGCCCGTTACCTGATCGACGTTTATGTGGCGCGGCGTTTAGGCCACGCTGAACCAGTGCTGCCAGGCTAACCGCACGGTCAAGCCCAGCACCACGGTGATGAACACCGGGCGAATGAACTTCGCGCCGCCGCTGATGGCGGTGCGAGCACCGAAGAACGCCCCGACCATCACCGACAGGCCCATGCTCAGGCCGATGATCCAGTCCACCTGCCCGGAAAACACGAACACCGACAGCGCCGCAATGTTGCTGACGAAGTTCATGCTGCGCGCCACGCCACTGGCCTTCACCAGGTCGATGGGGTACATGAGCAAACTGCTCACGGTCCAGAACGCGCCCGTGCCTGGCCCGGCCACGCCGTCGTAGAAACCGAGGGTGAAGCCCTGGGTCGACTGCCACTTTTTCCTGATCGGCGCGTTGCTGTCCAGCGGCGCCTTGGGCGTGCCCCCGAACAACAGGTACAGGCCGCAGGCAAACACGATCACCGGGAGCATCTTGTTCAGCCATTCGGCCGGCAGGTAGTGCGCAACTACGGCGCCGGTCAGCGCGCCGATCAGTGTGCCGACAATCGCGTGCACCCATTGGCGCGGGTGGAACAGCTTGCGCCGGTAGAAAGTGAAACTGGCCGTGGCCGAGCCGAAGGTCGAGCTGAGCTTGTTGGTGCCCAGTACCAGGTGCGGCGGCAACCCGGCCGTGAGCAGGGCCGGGGTGGTCAACAGCCCGCCACCGCCGGCAATGGCGTCGATGAAACCGGCAATAAAGGCTACGACGGCGAGAATGGCAAGGGTGGTGAGGTCAACGCTGAGTTCGAAAGGCATGGAGTCGGCTTATTCGGCGGGTGCAGAGCAGGGCTGCAGGGAAGGGGCGACATATTACCCAATTATCTGGCCGGTTGGGCACCTGCCGGGATTCTGTGGTGGAGGTCCAGCACTAGGCGAGGTTCTGCAGGGTGGAGGGCCAGCAGCTGGCGAGATTCTGTGGGAGCAAAGCTTGCTCCCACAGTTGATCAGTTGATCAAGTGTTGAGGCTGCGCTCCATCCGGGCAATACCTTCTTCGAGCAACGAACGCGGGCAGCCGAAGTTGAGGCGCACGAACTGTTGGTGGTCGTCGCCAAAGTCCAGGCCTGCACTCAACCCGACCTTGGCCTGCTGCAGGAAAAACTGCTGCGGATCGGCCAGGCCCAGCGCCGAGCAATCGAGCCAGGCCAGGTAGGTGCTTTGCGGCACGTTCATGCTGATACCCGGCAGGCGCGTGCGAACGGCGTCCACCAGCCAGTCGCGGTTGGCCTGCAGGTAAGTCTTGAGCTCGGCCAGCCAGGGTGCGGCTTCGCTGTAGGCGACGCGCGTGGCTTCCAGCCCCAGCGGGTTGACGCTGTCGACCATGCCGCAGCGCGCGTGATTGACCTGAGCACGCACGGCCGCGTCCTCAATGATCATGAACGAGGTCTTGAGGCCGGCGATGTTGTAGGCCTTGCTCGCCGACATCAGGGTGATGGTGCGCCGGGAGATGGCCTCGCTCAGGGACGCCGTGGGCACGTGCACCCGACCATCAAAGCACAGTTCGGCGTGGATCTCGTCGGAGATGATCCAGGCGTCCTGCTCCACGCAGATGTCCGCAATCGCTTGCAGTTCATCGCGTGGAAAAGCTTTGCCCAGCGGGTTATGCGGGTTGCTCAACAGCAGGGCGCCGCCACCCTGAAGTGACTGGCGCAAGCTGTCCAGGGGCGTGGTGAAGGTGCCATCGGCCTGCAAGTCGAATCCCAGTTCAACCTTGTTCAGCCCCCAGTGGCCCGGTGCATGGCGCAGCGGCGGGTAATTGGGCACCTGCACCACGACATTCTGCTGCGCCTTGACCAGCGCTTTTAATGCCATGTTGAAACCCGACTCCACGCCCGGCAGGAACACCAGGGCCTGAGGATCGACGCGCCAGGCATATTTGTGCCACAGATCGGCAACGATGGCCTGGCGCAGATTGTCCTGGCACACGCTATAGCCCAGCAGCGGATGCTCAAGGCGCTTTTGCAGCGCCTGGATGATCACCGGCGGCGCGGCAAAGTCCATGTCGGCGACCCACATCGGCAATACATCGTCGGGGTAGCGGCTCCATTTGGTACTGCCGGTCGCGTGGCGGTCGTGGACCTGATCGAAATCGAAAGTCATGCAGGTGCTCATAAAAGGCAGGGGTGGTAAGGCGCCCATGATAAACGCCCGACCCTCATGCAGGCGAGCCCGGGACGCCTTTGCCTGCCATCACTGCATCACATAGCGCCCCGGGGCCGGCTCCAGTGGCGGGTATCGGGTATTACCCATCTGCTGCATCGCCGGCTCGCGCTCGGCGGATTGATCAGCCAGCCAGGCAAACCAGTCGTTCCACCAGCTTCCGGGTTGCTGCTGCGCATTGTCGAACCAGACGTCAGGGTCGCTGGTGATCTGCTCGTGAGTCCAGTAGTGGCGTTTTTCACGGGCCGGTGGGTTGATCACGCCCGCAATATGGCCGGATGCCCCCAACACGAATCGGGTGGGGCCGCTGAGCAATTGGGTGCTGGCGTAGGCGCTGCGCCACGGCACGATGTGATCGTCGTGGGTCGCGAGGATGTAGGCGGGCGCGTCAATCGCGCGCAGGTCCAGCTTAACCCCGCAGCAGTCCAGTTCGCCGGACTTGAGGTCGTTTTGCAGATAGGTATGCCGCAAGTACCAGCAGTACATGGGGCCAGGCAGATTGGTGCTGTCGTTGTTCCAGAACAGCAGGTCCAGGGCATTGGGTTTCTGGCCCTTGAGGTATTTGTCGACGTTGTAGTTCCACCACAGGTCGTTGGGGCGCAGCAGCGAGAAGGTGTTGCCCATGTCTTCGCCCTTGAACAGGCCGATCGGGCCGTTGCTGCCGCCAATGGTGCGCTCGCGGTAAGCCACCAGTTGCTCGTCGACGAATATGTCGATGGGGCCGGTGTCCAGGTAGTCGAGGAAGGTGGTGAGCAGGCTCACGCTGGCGATCTCCTTGTCGCCGCGCGCCGCCAGCACCGCCAGCGCCGTGCTCAGCAAGGTGCCACCGATGCAAAAACCCACGCAATGGGGCCGCTGCTCGCCGCTGATCTCACGGGTGACCTGCAGCGCCTTGATGATGCCGGTGTCGATCAGGTCGTCCCAGGTAGTGCCGGCCTGCGCCTGGTCGAAGTTGCGCCAGGACATCAGGAACACCGGATGGCCTTGCTGCAGCAGGTGACCGACCATGGAGTTGTCTGGGCGCAGGTCGAGGATGTAGAACTTGTTGATCGACGGCGGGACGATGAAGACGGGGCGGCGGTAGCCGGTTTGTGCTTGCGGGTAGTACTGGATCAGCTGGTACAACTCGTTCTCGAACACCACCTCACCCGGCGTGTTGGCCAGGTCGACGCCTACCTGGAATGCATCGCGGTCGCACTGGCGCATCTTGCCTTCCTGCAAATCACTTGCGAGATGCAGCAAACCTGTCAGCAGGCTGCTGCCCCCGGTCTCGACCACCCGTTGCAGCGCGTCGGGGTTGCTTGCCAGGCAATTGCTCGGCGCACCCGCTGCGATGGCTTGCTCCACCAGATAGAGCAGGCGCTGGCGCGGCTTCCTGGTTTCGATCGGCAATTGTTCAAGCAGCTTGAGCAGGAAGCCGGCGTTGAGCAGGTAAAACGCTGCGAGGGAGCCATACAGCGGCTGGCTCCAATTGTCGCTGGCGAAACGCCGGTCCTCGAAACTGAAGGGCTGCCCGCTCAGCACCCGCTGGCCGAGTTCGGCCCATTGCTGCTGGTAGTCGGATTGGAGGGTGTCCAGCGTTGCCCGAGGCAGGTCGAACCAGGCGTGGTAATCCTGCCCGGTGAACCAGGGATTGGTGCTGACCCACAGGCGCAACTGTTGCAGTGCAAAATTGGCGATAAAGGGCACCTGGCCGGACCAGTAACTGTTGAAGGTTTGCGCTTTGCTGTCCATTAATTTCCACCCATGACAGTCGTGAACAACGCAATACGACCAAGCGACTTCCTGACGTCCGTTGCTTTTATTGTTTTGCGCTGCAAGATGGAGGATTGTTGGTGATGGGCGGGGCGTGCGGAAGTGTTGCGAGGTGACTGTCTGGTGTCCAACGATGCCAAGCAGCCAAGTGGTGTTGCCGGCGTTAGCGGCCAGGCCCGCGAGGTTGCGGTCAAGGATCAATGGTTCGCAGAAACCGACGTAGATCAATACCTCCAACCAGGCCGCCGCTTATCATCCCTTGAAAGCGGCCAGTACTTACGTCATCGAGAATGCTATGTACAGAATGAGCTCGGGCTATGCCAATGTGCTGGTCAATACGCTCTCGGCCGAGGGACTCGACGTTGCCAGCCTGTGCCAGGTCGCCGGGCTGGACATGACCCTCGCCAGTGTCCCTGGAGCGCTGTGCGAGCGCCGGGTGATTTATCGCCTGTGGCAACTGGCGGCCCAGGCTGCTGCGGACCCGGACATCGGCCTCAAGGCCTACGGGCATTTTCATCCCGGCAGCTTCCAGATAGTCGGCTACACCATGATGTCCAGCCTTAACCTCAAACGCGCCCTTGAGCGCCTGGTGCGATTCAGCCCATTGATCGGTACGGGCTTCAGTCTGTTTTTCGTCCCGGAGCAGGGGCACTACCGCCTGGCTTCCCTCGATCATCAACAGTCCGGCTCGATCAAGCCCCGGCAGTACGCCGATGCCGGTCTGGCATCATTGCTCGGCATTTGCCGCTGGCTGGGTGATGGCAAATTACCGCAACCGCTGAGCGTGGAGTTCAGCTATCCCGAACCCGAGGACACCCGCGAACATAAGCGCCTGTTTGGCTGCGACCTGCAGTTTGGCTCGGCTTACGACAGCATCCTGTTCGACGGCCAGGAGCTGCTGCGGCCATTGAGCATGGCCAACGAAGCGTTGGCGGTGTTGCACGACAGTTTTGCCGAGGCGCAACTGGACCTGCTGTTCGGCTTCACCATCGTCGGCAGGATTCGCGCGCTGATCACCGAGCGTTTGAGTCAGGGGCAGGGGCTTTGCGATATGGAATCCATTGCGGCAGTGCTGAATGTCAGCAAGCGCACCCTGCAACGGGTCCTGGAAAAGGATGGTACGCAATTCAAGGATGTGCAGAATGCAGTGCGCCGACAATTGGCGGATTTCTACCTGCGTCACTCCCACTTCAATATGAAGCGTGTGGCCTATCTGCTGGGTTTTCATGATCACAGCAGCTTCAACAAGGCTTGCAGCCGCTGGTTTGGCATGACACCGGGGCAGTACCGCGCCGATGAATCGTTCGAGATCGAGCAAGCCGCGCCGGTCTGACGCGGCCCTGGTGCGTCAACGATTGCCGAGCAGGCCATTAAGGGCGCCATACACCCCGTAGAAGCTCATTTCCTGGGCAGCATCACGCTGGTCGCGATAGCCGTTCAGGGCATCCTGCAGTTGATCCGAATACAAATCCTGCCACGCCAGCAACGGGTTGTTCGCACGGACACACTGGCGATCCCGGCGGGCCTTGGCCGCGCCTGCCGCCACCCACCACAGGGCAGGGTTGAGGCTGCTCCAGAGCAATTGCTGCTGATGAAAAGGATGGGCACGGCGGATGAGTTCGGCGCCGGGTTCGTTGATCAACTGGCGCAGCCACGGACGAACGCAGGCATCGTAGAGGCTGTTGTTGAAGGTCGAGGCGCGTTCGACCAGGGCGAATTCGCGATCGTCAGCCTGCGGTGTTTCAACATCGCCATGAATGTCGGCGATCCTGCGCGGTTCGAAGCTGACGCGATAGGGACTCGGCGCATCGTCTGGCAGGTCCTCGATCAACATTTCATACAGCCCAGGGGGCAGGGCATTGATGGTATCGACCGCTCCCAGCAGTTCGCGGTGCTCGCGCCGGGCCACTTCGCCGGAAACAAAAATGCCCAGGTGCCCGATGCTGGCATGGCGCAGGTAAACGATAGTGCGCCCGGCGTCGTCCAGGGCAAGATCGCTGGGATAGAGATCGGTGATCCAGTCCAGTGCCTGTTGCGGCGAAGTGATGTTGTCGCCACAGGAGCAGAAGACCACCACCGGCACTTCGATGCGCTTGAGGTCCAGGCCATTGCTTTTGCGCCCGACGCCACCGGACAGCTGATTGCCGATGAACAGTTGGTCAACGATCATCTCGATTTCTTCGCCGTTGAGCAGGGTCGGGCTGCCCCACCAGCGTTCAAAGTCGAGGAAGCGCTCGGCCTCGCCATCGACTTCGCTGAACAGGTGATAATACTTGCCCCACCAGGCATTGGCCGGGTCCAGGCTTTCGAAATTGCTCACCAGCCAGGCGCCGTCGAAACGCGAGTTGCCCAGGTCACTGCCCAGGCGCGCCATCCAGCCACCGCCCAGTAGCCCGCCGCAGTAACGCAGCGGATTGCGCCCATGGGTGCCAGCCCAATAGGACAGCGGCGCGCCATTGATGATGATCAAGCCCGGCAGCTCCGGCCTGGAGGCCGCGAGGCTCATTAAGGCCCAGCCCGCCTGGCAGTTGCCGATGACCACCGGCTTGGCACTCTCGGGGTGTCTGGCGCTGACCAGCTCGATGAATTGCGCTTCGGCCTGAACGATGTCTGCCAGGGTTTGCCCGGGGCTTGGCGCATGACTGAACGAGATGAAGTAGGTGGGGTGACCGGCGCGCAGGCTCTCGCCGATCAGCGAATCCTGTTTGAAGCCGCCAATGCCCGAGCCATGGCCGCCCCGCGGATCGATAATCACCACTGGCTGCTGCTCAGGGTCGCTTGCTGGTGCCGATGCATCGACGATTTTGAGCAGCGAATAGTTGACCGGGCGGGGCAGTTGCTCGCCGGCCTGTAGTACTTCGTACTCGAACTTGAGCAGCAGTGGATGCCCGGCGCGTTCGTGAGCCAGGGTGTTGTCGCCGCGCTGGCGCAAGGTATCCCAGAACAACAGGCTGCGTTGGCCAAGGTCGGTCAGGTAGTCCTGCCAGTCGGCGGCCGAGGGCTGCCTGAGTTGTTCCAGCCGTGAGGACGCCAGGGTGCTGGCCTGGCGCGCGTTCACGGCGCCCAGCACATTGTGCAGGTTGAGCTGCTGCAGTTGACTCAGGTGATCAAACAGACCGGGCGCTGCTGCAAGGTCTTTATCGTGCGCTGCAATATTTCCTGCCTGGTTCATGGTGTGCTCCTGCCGACCTGCATGAAGAGCGCCCCGAAAACATTACTGTGATTATTGCGGGCTTGTGAGAAGCGCTCAGTGGCTGGAGTCTATCGTCAAAACACTCAAGGTCACCACGATTTATTGTGCGCCGCACAAAATACTCATTGCCAAACAGATTTGTGCACTGCAATATCGCCTCTATCGCGATGACTGGCAGGATCGCCGTCGCGCCCTTGGCCCTCTCAGGGCTTTCAGTACCAGGAGATTCCAGCATGTCTTTTTTCAACCCGGAAAAACTGCAAACCGCCCAGAAAGCCAACCTCGACCTTTTGCAGCAGATCAGCGGCAAAGTCTTCGCCAGCGTCGAGCAGCTGAGCCAGTTGCAGTTCAAGGCCCTGCGCGACTCCACCGAGGAACACTTCGAAGGCGTTCGCAAGTTGCTGGCTGTGCGTGATCCTCAGGGTTTTGCCGAGCTGCAGGCTTCGTTGACCCAACCAAGTGCCCAGGGCGAACGCCTGGCCGAGTTCAACCGTCAGGTCCAGGCGCTGATCGTCGACACCCAGTCGGACATCGCCAAACTGACCTCCAGCCAGGTCGAATCCGGCACCCGGCAGGTTGAAGAGTTCGTGGAAACCTTGAGCAAGAACGCGCCAGCGGGTTCGGAACCGGTAGTTGCCGCATTCAAGTCGGGCCTGGCGAACGCCGGTACGGTCTTTGAAAGCGCACAAAAAGCCGCTAAGCAGGCGGCCGATGTGGCTCAGAGTGGTTTCGAGGCCGCGAGCGCAGCGCCGGGAAAAGCCACACCAGAAGCCGGCGGCAAGGCTACCACCGGTAACAAGTAAGTCAGTTCAGGCCAGCTGCACCGATGGCGACGGGTTTATTCCCCGTCGCCATTTTTTTTCGGGCCGCCTTTGGCATCCGGCGTTGCGCCAAACATGCCAAACAGATTCTGGGTATTGAGGTACAGCGCCTTGGACTGATCGACATACTGGCGCATCAAGTCCTGCATCACCGGAGCCTGCTGGTGCATGAAGGTGCTCCAGGCTTCGGAAGACTGCGCGCCCGTCTGGGACTGGATGTCGATAACGGTCTGGATGCTCTTGTCCAGGTAACTGCCGAGCACACCCTGATAGGGCCCGTAGAACTGGATAATGCCCATCAGCATCTCGCTGGTGAAGATCGGCTCGCCACCGCTTTCAGCTTCCAGGATCACCTGCAGCAGGATGCTGCGCGTCAGGTCTTCGCCGCTTTTGGCGTCGACAACCTGGAACGGCACCTTGTCGACGACCAGTTGACGAATGTCCGCCAGCGTCAGGTGACTGCTGGTGTGGGTGTCATAGAGTCGGCGGTTGGGGTACTTCTTGATCAGGCGGGGGGTGATATCGGTCATGCGGGGCGTCTCGCGGCGAGCCTGGTTTGCAGGCATCTTATCCTACTCTCATCGCCAGTGCCCTCGAGAGCGCCTTTACCAGCCGGTGCGCCCCCGTTAAATCGTCCCCACAGGGTGGGGACGAGGCATTGCTTACCAGATCGGCAGGGTATAACTGACAATCAGACGGTTTTCATCCAGGTCACTGCCAAAGTTGGTCGAGCGCACTGTCGCGTTGCGCCATTTCAGCCCGACATTCTTCAGTGGCCCACTCTGCACCACGTAGCCGATATCGGTATCGCGCTCCCATTCCTTGCCTTCAGGCCGGTTGTTGCCCAGGTCGATGTCCGAGCCGGTGAGGTAGCGGGTCATGAAGGTCAGGCCGGGAATACCCATGGCCGCAAAGTTGTAGTCGTAGCGCGCCTGCCAGGATTTTTCGTCCTTGCTGGCGAAATCGCCGATTTGCACGAAGTTCACCAGGAACGCGTCGGTGCCGTTGATGTAGGCATAACCGGTGTCGCCGCTCATGCTCTGGTAGCCGAGGCCAAAGGCATTTCCGCCCAGGGTGTAGGTGAACATCGCGCCCAGGGCATTGTTGTCGACATTGCTGCCGCCGTCGTCGGTGGAGCGGGCGAAGCGCAGGTCGGTTTTTAACGACTGGCCCACGGTGATCGGCAGGACGTACGTCAGGTTGACCAGATGCTGGCTGTAGAAATTATCCAGATGACCGTAGCTGTAGCCGGTGGCCAGATCAGGCGTCCATTTGTAGTTGAGGCTGGCGAAGTCGAAGCTGTCGCTGGCCAGGTGGCGAGTAATGATGCCCTTGGCGCCCGTACGGGTGATGCCCATGTCCTCGTAGTTCGAGGAATCACGTTGATTGACCTGGGTCAGGCGCCCGGCGTCTGCGGTCAGGCCCTGGATGTCCAGCGAACTCAACTGGCCGCCCTGGAAGGTCTGCGGCAACAGGCGTGAATCGTTCGCCAGCACAGTTGGCAACTTGGGCAACAGTGTCCCCAGTTTCAGTACACTTTTTGCCGCGCGAACCTTGGCCGTCAGGCCCACTTCAGCGTACTCGTCATGGGCGCCCTGGCGGGTATCGGCATGGCGCTTGAGCAAGCCGGAGCTGGCACGATCAGGGCTGGAATCGAGCTTGATACCGAGCAGGCCGATGGCGTCGAACCCGACGCCAATGGTCCCGGCAGTGAAGCCCGATTCGAAGCGCATCAGGAAACCCTGGGCCCATTCCTCTTGCTTAGATTGCGCTGCATTGTCCTGGCGAAAGTCGCGGTTGAAGTAAAAATTGCGCAATTCCACGCTGGCTTTGCTGTCCTTGATGAAATCAGCGGAAGCGGGGGCCGAGAGGCTGATGACGCCACCGGCCAGCAGCAGTCGGGTCGCGAGATTGCAGGTGTGACGATCCATGGTGAAGCCCCTTTGTTTTTATTATGAGAAATCGGATCTGGCGACCCTCGCCGAGCTGGCGAGGGCTGCTGAATAAAAAACGCGACGCCTGAAAGAGAGGAGCAAGGCGCCGCGCGCGGTTCAATCGTTAGAACTGCTCAGCCGTGAGGCCGTAGAGCGAGGCGCTGCCGGCGCGTATGGACTGCTCAAGGCTCAGGATGCGCGGCAGCAGGCGGTGGATGTAGAAGTCGGCGGTGGCGATCTTCGCGCCGTAGAACGCCTCATCGGTGTTGCGCTGCTTGCCGGCCACGTGCGCCATGCGCGCCCACAGCCAGGCATAGGCGACGTAACCGAACAGGTGCAGGTACTCCACCGACGCGGCGCCGACTTCGTTGCGGTTGGTCTCGGCCCGGTCCTGCACCCAATCACTGAGGTTTTCCAGGCGCCGTACCGCATCCAGCAGTTGTGCCGCGTAGGGCGCGTCGGGCTGGTCCGCGAAGCGGCGGATCTCGTCAGTGAACTGGCGCAGCACCACGCCATGATTGGCCACCACTTTGCGCCCGAGCAGGTCAAGCGCCTGGATGCCATTGGTGCCCTCATAGATCTGCGCGATGCGCACGTCGCGAACCAATTGCTCCTGACCCCACTCGCGGACGTAGCCGTGGCCCCCGAAAACCTGTTGTCCGTGAATGCAGCTTTCCAGGCCGCTGTCGGTGAAAAACGCCTTGGCCACTGGCGTCAGCAAGGCCACCAGGTTTTGCGCACTGTCGCGCTCGCTGGCATCGTCGGAGAACTTTGCCAGGTCCAGTTGCTGTCCCACGTAACTGGCGAACGCCCGGCCACCTTCGGTCATGGCTTTCATGGTCAACAGCATGCGACGCACATCCGGGTGGACGATGATCGGGTCGGCCACCTGGGTGGGGGCCATGGCGCCGGTAGGGGCACGGCTTTGCACGCGCTCGCGGGCGTAGGTCACCGCGCTCTGGTAGGACGCTTCAGCACAACCGATGCCCTGGATGCCGATCGACAGCCGTTCGTAGTTCATCATCGTAAACATGGCTGCCAGGCCTTTGTTGGCCTCGCCCACCAGCCAGCCGCTGGCGCCGTCGAAGTTGATCACGCAGGTGGCCGAAGCCTTGATGCCCATCTTGTGTTCGATCGAGCCGCAACTGACGGCGTTGGCGGCGCCGAGGGAGCCGTCGGCGTTGACGCGAATTTTAGGCACCACAAACAGCGAGATGCCTTTTGGCCCGGCGGGTGCGTCTGGCAGCTTGGCCAGCACCAGGTGGATGATGTTTTCGGTCAGGTCCTGGTCGCCGCCGGTAATGAAGATCTTGCTGCCGGTGATCTGGAAACTGCCGTCGGCCTGCGGTTCGGCGCGGGTGCGGATCAGGCCCAGGTCGGTGCCGGCGTGGGCTTCGGTCAGGCACATGGAGCCGGCCCAGCGACCTTCGTACATGGGCGGCAGGTAAAGGTTTTTCAAGGTGGCGCTGGCGTGTGCATCCAGCGCCAGGCAGGCACCGGAACTCAGTGCCGAGTACAGGGCGAAGCTTGAGTTGGCACCGTAGAGCATTTCCTCGAATTGCACGGCGAGCATCTTCGGCATGCCCATGCCGCCGAACTCGGTGTTTCCCGACAGGCCCACCCAGCCCCCTTCGATATAGGTGGCGTACGCCTGTTTGAAACCGATCGGCGTGCTGACCTGGCCATCCTGCCACTGGGCGCCTTCTTCGTCGCCGCTGCGATTAAGCGGTGCAATCAGATGCGAGGTGACCTTGGCCGCTTCCTCGAGAATGGCATCGGCGGTGGCGGCGTCGACGTTATCGGCCAGGGCTGGCAGGCGCGCCCACAAGGCCGGGGCTTCGAACACTTCATGCAGCACAAAGCGCATATCGCGCAGCGGAGCTTTGAATTCGGGCATTACGTGAACCTCACAGGGTTAGGCGATGGGCGCGTCCCGTCATGGACGGGCGCGCCCGGTCAATCAGTGGCTGGACGCGCTGGCGGCACCCAGGCCGGTCTGGGCCCGGACAAACTGGTCGGCGTAGGCATCACGCTCTTTGCCGGCCCGCACGCTGCGGTCGAGTTTCGACACCACGACGATCACCAGGAACGCCAGCGGCATGGAGAACAGGGCAGGGTGGTCGTAGGGGAAGATGGCGTGGGCATGGCCCAGCACGGTCACCCAAACGGCAGGCGACAGGATCACCAGTACCAAGGCGCAAATCAGACCGGCAAACCCGCCGATGATCGCGCCTTTGGTGGTCAGGTCTTTCCAGTACATGGCCATGATCAGCACCGGGAAGTTGGTCGACGCGGCGATGCCGAACGTCAGGCCGACCAGGAACGCGACGTTCATCTTCTCGAACAGGATGCCCAGCAGGATTGCGATGATGCCAAGGCCGACGGTGGCCATGCGGGTAACGCGCATTTCCTGTTTCTCGGTCGCCTTGCCTTTCTTGAAGACCGTGGCGTAAAGGTCGTGGGAGATTGCCGAAGCACCGGCCAGTGCCAGGCCGGACACCACCGCCAGGATGGTGGCGAAGGCCACCGCCGAGAGGAAGCCGAAGAACAGGTTGCCGCCCACTGCCTTGGCCAGGTGCATGGCAACCATGTTGCCGCCACCTATCAGGGTGCCGCCGACTTCGCCGTTGACGTAGTACTGCGGATCGGTGCCGATGATCACCATCGCGGCGAAACCCAGGGTGCAGACCACCAGGAAGAAGAAGCCGATGAAGCCCGTTGCGTAGAACACCGACTTGCGTGCTTCCTTGGCATTGGGCACGGTGAAAAAGCGCATCAGAATGTGCGGCAGGCCGGCAATGCCGAACACCAGGCCAAGGGACATGGAGGCGGTGTTGATCGGGTCGGCGAGCATCGAGCCTGGGCCCATGATGTTCCAGCCGCTGGCATGTGCCTCGACCGCCCGTGTTGCCAGGGCTTCATAGCTGAAGCCGAACTGCGACATGGCCATCACCGCCAGGGTCGTTCCGCCTGCGAGCAGCAACACGGCCTTGATGATCTGTACCCAGGTGGTGGCGATCATGCCGCCGAAGATCACGTACACCAGCATCAATGCACCGACGATCACCACGGCCACCGGGTAGTCGAGACCGAACAGCAACTTGATCAACTGACCGGCACCGACCATCTGCACGATCAGGTAGCAGCACACCACGGTCAGCGAACCGAACGCGGCAAAGATCCGTACTTTGTTCTGGTCCAGCCGATAGGAAACGATGTCGGCGAAGGTGTAGCGCCCCAGGTTGCGCAAGCGCTCGGCCATCAGGAAAGTAATGATCGGCCAGCCGACAAAAAAGCCGATGGTGTAGATGAAGCCATCATAGCCCTTGGCAAATACCAGGCTCGACAGCCCCAGCAGCGTGGCTGCAGACATGTAATCGCCGGCAATCGCCAGGCCGTTCTGGAAGCCGGTGATGCCACCGCCTGCGGTATAGAAGTCAGAGGTGGATTTAGTCTGGCGTGCGGCCCACCAGGTGATCGCCAGCGTGCCCAGGACGAATACGAAGAACATGCCGATCGCATGCAGGTTCAGTGGTTGCTTTTCGGCGACGCCGGTCAGCGGCGCGGCCAGTGCCAGGCTCGCAGGCAAAAGGCCGGCGGCGGCAATCAGGAAGTTACGCAGGGTGCTCATTACTTGCTCTCCTCGAGAATGGCTGCGCCCAGCGCATCGAAGCGGGTGTTGGCGCGGTACACGTACCATCCCGTCAGCAACCAGGAAAACACTATGATCGCTGCGCCTACCGGCATGCCCAGCGTCATCATGCGGTGCTCGGCGAGCGGGGCGTGCAACCACTGCGGGAAGAACGCCACCACCGCCATGAACACGTAGTAGGTGCCCAGTACCGCCGCACTGAGCGACCAGGCCAGGCGTGAACGGCTGTTGACCAGCTGCAGGAATTTCGGGTTGCCGCGAATGCGTTCACAGCGCTGGGTATCGGTTGAATGGATGTCGTTCATGGGAAGCTCCACCTTGTCTTGTTGTTATCGGTGTGAAAGGCCAAATTCGGCCTGCACGAGCCCGAGGCGGCAGGAAATCGACCTGCCGCCTGAGGGGTAGTGCTGGTTCGGGTTAGAGTGCCTTGGCCCTGTCGCGCAGGACGTACTTCTGGACCTTCCCGGTCGAGGTCTTGGGCAGCAGGGTGAAGATCACCGTGCGCGGGACTTTGAAACCGGCGAGGTGTTCGCGGCAGAAACTGATGATGTCGGCCTCGCGCACATCCTGGTAATCGGCCTTGAGCGTGATGAAGGCGCAGGGGGTCTCACCCCATTTCTCATCAGGACGCGCAACGACTGCTGCTTCCATTACGCCCGGATGGCGATACAACACGCCTTCCAGCTCGATGGTGGAAATGTTCTCGCCACCGGAAATAATGATGTCCTTGAGCCTGTCCTTGATCTCGACGTAGCCGTCGGGATGACACACCGCCAGGTCGCCGGTGTGAAACCATCCACCTTCAAATGCCTCGGCCGTGGCCGTCGGGTTTTTCAGGTAACCCTTCATCACTGTGTTGCCGCGCATGAACACCTCGCCGATAGTCTGGCCGTCGCGCGGAGTCGGTTCGAGCGTTTTCGAGTCGCCGACCATGACCCCTTCCAGCGTCGGGTAGCGCACGCCTTGGCGGGACTTGATCTGCGCCCGTTCGTCCAGGGGCAGTTCATCCCATTCGGCGTGCCAGGCGCAGAGCGTTACCGGGCCGTAGGTTTCGGTCAGGCCGTAGACGTGTGTGACCTTGATGCCCATCTGTTCCACTGCACCGATGACCTTGGCCGGCGGTGCCGCGCCGGCGACCATCGCATTGACCGGATGATCAATCGCGGCCTTGGCCGACTCTGGCATGTTCACCAGTGCGTTGAGCACGATCGGCGCACCGCACAGGTGAGTGACCTGATGTTCGCGGATCAGGGTGAGGATTCGTTGCGGGTCGACCCGACGCAGGAACACGTGCACCCCGGCCAGGGCGGTGATGGTCCAGGGATAGCACCAGCCGTTGCAATGGAACATCGGCAGGGTCCAGAGGTACACCGGGTGATTGCCCATGGCCCAGGTCATCTGGTTGCCCAAGGCGTTGAGATAAGCCCCGCGATGGTGGTAGACCACCCCCTTGGGGTTGCCGGTGGTGCCGGAGGTGTAGTTCAGCGAGATGGCTTGCCACTCATTGACCGGCCATTTCCAGTCGAACGCCGGATCGCCTTCGGCCAGCAGCGCCTCGTAGTCCAGGTCGCTGACGGCCTGGCCTTCGCCGTATTCCGGGTCGTTGACGTCGATGACCAGCGGCGGATGGTCGAGCATGCCGATGGCGGCGTGGATCACGTCATGGAATTCCCGGTCGGTGATCAGCACTTTCGCTTCACCGTGCTGGAGCATGAACGCGATGGCTTCGGCGTCCAGGCGCACGTTGAGGGGGTTGAGCACAGCACCGATCATCGGCACCCCGAAGTGCACTTCAAGCATCTCGGGGATGTTTGGCAGCATCACCGCCACCGTGTCGCCCTTGCCGATACCGCGCCCGGCCAATGCCGACGCCAGGCGCCGGCAGCGGGTGTAGGTCTGCGCCCAGGTGCGGCGGATCGAACCGTGGATCACGGCAGGGTAGTGGGGATAGATGTTGGCAGTGCGCTCGAGAAAGCTGAGCGGAGACAAAGCGATGTGATTGACCGCCGAAGGGCCTAGCCCTTGTTCATAGATCGACATGTTCGGGTACTCGGTGGCTGATTGTTAGCTCTACAGATGGCTCGTCGGCGTCGCCGCCGCGTGCATCTTTTATGTCTGGTTTGCTTTATATAACATTCATCCATCGGTATGGAAGTACAACCTATAGCGTATAGTACATGTACTATACAGCATTCATCCTGCTCCAAATGAATGCCGCCGGGTCGCCAGTGCCGGTATATCCTTGGACGCCACCCCAATGCGGACCCGCGATGACCCCGACTCCTGTTCGACTGCACAGCTGGTTGCGCCTGCAACGCGAGGGCGTGCCGATGGCTGCCCGCGCCGACGCCTTGTGTCGGGCCCTGCAAGACTGTCCCGAAGTGCGGCGTGCGGTGTACCTGAGCTGGCAACCGCTGGCCGGCATTTACAGCCATGAGGGCGGCGCCCAGCATTTCCCGCCGGGGCAGGGCGATCCGGTGCTGGCCAGTGACCGGCTGCTGTTCGAGACCCTGACGGCTGCCGGGCGCCTGGACCTGGCGCAAGTGCGTCGGCTCGATTGCTGGTTGGCCGGTCGCTTGCGCCGCGCTGCCATCAGCCACGGCCAGGTGTTCGACCTGGCATTACAGCCGGGGCAGGCCGGGTTGCTGCTGGTGGAAGTCTGCGAAGGGGTGAGTTTTGACTGGCTGGGTTGGGTTCGCGACTTGCTGACGACCCTGCTCAGTAGCGTCAACGGCATGTTGCGTGGCTCGCCGCTATTAGGCCACGACCCACAACCGGGCCTGCTGCTCGATGCCCAGGGCCGTCCGCAGGAATTTAATGCGGCGCTGCTGGCCCTGCTGGCGGAAAAACCCCTGACCGACGTGCTGGGTTTTCTGCCGGTCAACCATCGGGTGCTGGTGCGCGCCTGTCTCGACCAGCAGCGCGCCATCGAAGGCGTCGAAGCCCAGTTCGAGGACCAGGTGCTGATCTGGACCTTTATTCCAGACCCTCAGGACAACCGCGTGCTCGCCCGTTGTCGCGACGCCACCGTGCAGGTGCTGGCTGAGCGAGAGGCCGCCACGGCGCGCCGCCTGTACCGGCTGATCATCGAAAACACCACCGACCTGATTTCCCGGCACTCCCCGGACGGACGCTTTCTGGATGCCTCGCCCGCGTCCTGGACCCTGCTCGGCTACTGGCCCGAAGAACTGCGCGGGCAAATGGCCCAGGGCCTGTTCCACGGCCAGGACCTGGCGAGCCTGGTGCAACGGGCGCGTGACGCGCTGGAGCAGGACGGTTATCACACCATGACCTATCGGATTCGTCATCGAGACGGCCACTACCTGTGGTTCGAAACCGCAAGCCGGGCCATCCGCGAGACCTACACCGGCACCGTCGTCGAAGTGGTCAGCGTCTCCCGTGACATCACCGCCCGGGTCCAGGCCGAAGAAAACAATCGCCGCCTGGCCGAAGTGGTCGAAGCCAATACTGACCCGGTGCTGTTCATCGACCCCGATGGGCACGTCACCTACCTCAATCCCGCTGCGCGTCGCATCCTGGGCATCAACCCGCCACAACCGATGCCGTCCATGGAGGACCTGTTTGCCAGCGCCGACCTGCTGCGCCTGCAACGCCAGGGCTGGGCCGCTGCCGAGCGTGATGGCGTGTGGAGCACCGATGCCCGGCTGCTGCCCCCGGCCGGGGGCGCGGGTGTTCCGGTATCCCTGGTGTTGCTGGCCCATCGCGCGGCGGGGGGGGAGCGTTATTACTCACTGGTGGCGCGGGACATGACCGAACGCGAACTGCGCGAGACCCAGCAGCGCCGCCACCAGGACGAACTGGCGCACACGGCGCGGCTGGTCACCCTGGGTGAACTGGCCTCTGGCATCGCCCATGAAATCAACCAGCCTCTGGCCGCGGTGGTCAACTATGCCAACGCCAGCCAACGTTATCTGCAGTCCCTGGGCTCCAATCCCCAGGCTGCCGAACGCGTCGCCCAGGGGCTGGAGCGCATCACCCACCACGCCACCCATGCCTCCGAGGTGATCCGTCGCCTGCGGGCCTTCCTGCGTAAGGGCCAGCGCCGCATGCAAGCCCTGGACATCGCCGATGTCGCCCGCGAGGCGGTGCGCTTGTGCGCCTGGGAAGCGAGCAATTGCCAAGTGACAATCGAGGATCGGCTGCCGGATAATCTGCCGCCAATTTATGCCGACCGCGTATTGCTCGAACAGGTCCTGCTCAACATTCTGCGCAATGCCATCGATGCCAATCGCGAACAACATCCCGGCCAGCCTTCGCTGATCGTCATGGCCGCGGGACTGTGCGGCAGTGCGACTGTGGAATTCAGTGTGCAGGACCAGGGCCCGGGGGTGAGCGAGGCACAACTTGAGCAGATATTCACGCCGTTCTACACCAGCAAGGCCGATGGCCTGGGTCTGGGCTTGTCCATGAGCCGCAGCATCATCGAAGGCTTCGGTGGGGCGCTGCAGGCCAGGCGCCAACCCCGCGGGCTGCTGATGATGTGCCGCTTGCCGCTTGCCGGCCCGACCAAACAACAACAGGAATAACGCAATGGCAGCTGTGATGGAGCACGTGGTGTACGTGGTCGACGATGACCAGGGGATGCTCGATTCCACGGTGTGGCTACTTGAATCCGTTGGCCTCAAGGCCTTGGCATTTACCAGCGGGGTTGCCTTTCTTGACGCCTGCGATGCCAGCCTCGACGCCTGCGTGCTGCTTGACGTGCGCATGCCGGGGATGGGCGGCCTGAACGTGCAGGAAGAAATGCGCACCCGAGGCCTGAACCTGCCCGTGATCTTTGTCAGCGGCCACGCCGACGTGCCGATCGTGGTGCGCGCCTTCAAGGCCGGCGCGCACGATTTCATCGAAAAGCCCTACAACGAGCAGTTACTGCTGGACAGCGTGCAACAAGCGCTCAGCAACAGCGCCGTGAACCGTTCCGGGGTCCAGGGCCATGATGCCCTCAAGGCGCGACTGCTCACGCTCACCCCACGCGAGCGCGACGTGCTGGTGCCACTGGTGCAAGGCTATACCACCCGGGAAATAGCCGAGCAACTGGGGGTCAGCGCCAAGACCGTCGACCTCTACCGATCCCGCGTGATGAAACGCATGCAGGCCACCACCTTACCTGACCTGGTCGGCATGGCCATCGCGGCCGGGCTGGTCGATCCCCTGAAACTACGCTGACCTCTCACACCGCCCACTGTGGGTCTATGCTGAGCGAACCCTATTCGCCACCAGCATGGAGCCATCAATGGTGCCCACCCCGATAAACGAGAAGGCGCTGACCCGCACCCTGCTCGACGTGCTGATTCGTGCAGGGTTGATTACCGTCCTGGTGCTGTTCTGCTTCGAGATCTTCAGGCCGTTCCGCGACCTGATGCTGTGGTCGCTGATCCTGGCGATCACTCTCTACCCGCTGCAGACGCGGTTGATGAGGCGGGGCGGGCACAAGCCGGGGCACGTCGCGACCCTGCTCGTGCTGGCCGCGATCGTGATCCTGATGGTGCCGATCTACCTGTTGGGCACCTCCATTGCCGACTCAGTCGAGCGAGCGATGGTGCTGGTCAAGGACGGCGCCTTCCATGTGCCGCCGCCGAATGCCGCAGTGGCCGACTGGCCGCTGGTGGGCAAGCCGCTGACGGAACTCTGGCTGCAGGCCTCCACCAACCTGCCTGACCTGACCGCCAAATACCTGCCGCAGATCAAGCATTTCAGCCTCGGTTTATTGAGCAAGCTGGCCGGGGTCGGCATGGGTTTCCTGATGTTCATTTTCGCCCTGATCATCGCCGGAATTTTCATGGCGTACGGCGAAGGCGGCAGCCGCAGCGCGGTGCAGATCGCCGCGCGGGTTAGCGGCCCGGCCAAGGGCCCGAAAATCGCTTTGCTGTGCACGGCGACGATTCGCGCAGTGGCCCTCGGCGTGGTGGGCATCGCTTTTATCCAGATGCTGCTGGTGGGGTTGGGTTTTGTCTTCAAGGGCGTGCCCGGTGCCGGCCTGCTGGCGTTGGCGGTATTGCTGCTGGGCATCATGCAGCTGCCGGTGACCCTGATCACGCTGCCGGTGATTGCCTTTGTGCTCACCACCGAGGGCGCGAGCACCGGGACCATCGTCTTTGCCATCTACGTGTTCGTCGCCGGACTGGTAGACAACGTGCTCAAGCCTTTGCTGCTGGGGCGCGGCGTCGATGTACCGATGCCGGTGATCCTGATCGGCGCCCTGGGCGGCATGGTGTCCAACGGGATCATCGGGTTGTTCGTCGGGCCGGTAGTGCTGGCAGTGGGGTATCAACTGTTCTGGCAGTGGGTGCAGGACCGACCGGACCCAGAGCAGCAACAGGGGCCGCTGGCCTGAGGCTGTACATTCTTTAAACCTTCTGATGACGCGAAGTGTCGATAACTGCAGAGCCCACACTTCGCCCATCCGAGGGAACGCCAATGATCGGTGTTGTCATACCCGCCCACAACGAAGAACAACACATCAGCGCTTGCCTGGCGTCCATCCTTGTGGCGGCACGCCACCCGCAGTTGCAGGGGCGCGAAGTCAGCATCCTGGTGGTGCTGGACGACTGTTCGGATGCCACCGGCACGCGGGTGCGCGCCATGGACGTGCCGACACTCGATGCCTCTTTCAGGAACGTCGGCAAGGCGCGGGCGACAGGGGCCGAGGTACTGCTGGAGGCGGGTGTGCAATGGCTGGCGTTCACGGATGCCGATACGGTTGTACCAGCCGACTGGATCGCCCGGCAACTCGACTGCATGGCTGACGCCGTGTGCGGCACGGTTGAAGTGGACAACTGGGATGAGCACGGGGAGGGCGTTCGCAGCCGCTACCTGGAGCGCTATCAGTTCATCGAGAATCACCGGCATATCCACGGCGCGAACCTGGGGCTGAGCGCTGCCGCTTATAAAAGCGCCGGTGGCTTTCAACACCTGGCTGCCCACGAAGACGTACACCTGGTGGCCGACCTTGAGCGCATCCGTGCGCGTATCGTCTGGACCGCGTCCAACCCGGTGGTGACCAGCGCGCGCAAGGATTACAAATGCACCGGCGGTTTTGGCGAGTACCTGGCATCGCTGGGCCAAGCCCTGGGTGCGGCGGCCTGCAACCACCCGCCAGCATCGATGCGCTGCCCTGAAATGGATGTGCAAACGCCTCAGTGACACGCGTCGCTGACGGCTTTCGCGGCGCGGCGCAACTCCTGTTTGACGTCCACCGGGATTCGCTGGCGCACCAACCGCTGCTCCAGAAACGCCTGGTCACCCCCTGTCCCCACTTGCGCGTCGATGGCTGCCCCCTTGGCCTCCAGGGCTGCCGCGTGCGCGTCGATCACGGCATCGACCTCGGCATCATTACGGGCTGCATCGAGTCGCTCGATCAGTGCCGCCACTTCATCGGCTTCAGCCTTGGCATAAGCTTCCACGGTCAAGCCGGAGGCGAGCGCCCGTGCGCGGATCTCAAGGTTCTTCATGGTCTGCTTGGCGTCTTCGCAGAGTGCCGCTTGCTTGCGGCTGTCGGCGACTTGCCAATGAATCAATTGAAAGGTCAGGACGCCGACCATGGCAAGCACCAGGCCACTCAGCAGCAACGCGATCTTGAAGTTAGGGTGTGCCGTCATGGCTCGTCCATGGTTGGGTCTTTAGCGGGCGCTGCAAATAGATTAGAGGGGCGATTGAAAGTTTGCATTGAGTTACGCAACTACCGACGACTGACCGCAATCGAGTGGATAGTTGCCGCCGGTCGCCAGCCATCAATCTTTATCAAATTATCCCACGGGCAATTGCTTCAGATATCTGTGGGCGGCGCATTCGGTGAGTCACCGGATGAGTCAACTCAGGTGGCCACCACCAGTGCCCTTTCTTTTGAGCAGGGAGCGCTGCGCAGCTCAAAACAGTTGCTACCTGTCGCCTGCCGGGCGCCCAATAAGCGGGCCAACCATCGATAGGAGTTTTTATGTCCGATCCCGTCTCGTCGAGCAGCAGCGCTTCGCGCTCCTGGCTTGAATTGGCCCGTGGCAGCAGTTGGTCGGGGGTGCTGTTCTGGTTGACGTTGATCGTCGTGACCTGCCTGCTGCTGTTCAGTGGCTACAGTGCATTGACCGAAGCCGACTCGGACGTTCTGCATTACGCCATGCTGGGCGGCACCGCCGGATTTGCCGCTACGGCACTGGGCGCATTAATGGCACTGGTACTGCGGGACGTCGCGGTCCGTACCCAGGACATCATGCTCGGCTTTGCGGCGGGAATGATGTTGGCGGCCAGCTCCTTTTCGCTGATCCTTCCAGGCATCGCTGCCGCTGAAGCCATCACCGGCAGCAAACTGGTGTCTGCCGCGGTGGTGGTGCTGGGCATGGGGCTGGGCGTGGCCTTGATGGTCGGCCTGGACCGTTTTGTGCCCCACGAGCACCAGAAAAGCGGTCGGCGCGGCCCCGAGGTAGAACGCCTCAACCGGGTCTGGCTGTTTGTCCTGGCCATCACCCTGCACAACTTGCCCGAGGGCATGGCCATCGGCGTCAGTTTCGCGGACGGCGACATGAAGGTGGGTTTGCCCCTGACCACGGCCATCGCCATCCAGGATATTCCCGAAGGGCTTGCCATTGCGCTGGCGCTGCGGGTCACAGGTATCTCGGCTTTGAAGTCGGCCCTGGTGGCGATAGGTTCCGGGCTCATGGAGCCGTTGGGCGCGATCATCGGCCTGGGCGTTTCATCGGCATTCGCCCTCGGCTATCCCGTAGCCTTGGGTCTGGCGGCCGGGGCGATGATCTTCGTGGTGTCCCACGAAGTGATTCCCGAAACCCACCGCAACGGCCATGAAACGCCAGCTACGCTTGGGTTGATGATGGGCTTTGGGGTGATGATGTTTCTTGATACCGCGTTGGGGTAAGTCCCGGCAGGCAGGGAGGCTTGATGAACAGTGAGATCAGGTTCGGGATCGAAGAGGAATATTTCATCACTGACCTGGAAACTCGATGCATGGCCGGTCAGCCGCCTGCGGCCGCTATCGAGCAATGCAGCAAGGCGTTGGATGGCTGTTTCGCCTACGAGATGTTCCAGGGGCAAATTGAAGTCGCTTCGCCGATCTTCACGGGCCTGTCCCAGGCCGCCGGCTATCTTGCAGCGGCCAGAAGTAAGCTGCGCGGCGTTCTGAAGCCTTTTGGCCTGGGACTGGTCAGCGCCGGCAGTCATCCCCTGGCGGATTGGCGGGCGCAACAGGCCACAGTACAGCCGCACTTTTGCCAATTGTTTGAAGACTTTCAATGGGTCGCCAGACGCAGCCTCTGGTCGGGCCTGCATGTGCACGTGGAAGTGCCGGCAGCGGTGGATCGCGTTCAAGTGATGAACGAGGTATTACCCTGGACGCCTCTGTTGCTGGCACTGAGTTGTTCCTCGCCGTTTGTTGAAGGCGCCGACAGCGGCTTCGCCAGTTACCGCCAGACAGCATGCGATGAGTGGCCGCGAATGGGTGTGCCGGAATACTTCGAGGACCAGCAGGCCTATGACGCTTACGTCAATTGGCTGCTGGGCAATGGCTCGATCCGCCAGGCCAGTGAATGCTGGTGGGGCGTGCGCCCGGCCATGTGTTACCCAACGCTGGAATTACGCATGACCGACGCCTGTCCACGGCTTGCGGACACCCTGTGTATTGCCGCCTTGTTCCGCCTGTTAGTCGCCTGTGCCATCGAGCAGGCGAGCCCCGGGGCGAGTTACTCGCCAACCTCGCGCCGGGTGGTCCAGGAAAACCGCTGGCGGGCGAAACGATTTGGTATCCATGGGGCGTTCATCGTGGAGGGCTTTGATCGGGCATTCTCTGCCAGGCAATGGCTGTTGCGGGCCGAGCAGCTGTACGGCGACGCGGCGCAGCAGCTAATGATGCCCGATGTGTTCGCCCAGGCGCGGAGCATGCTCGACGAAGGCACCAGCGCCGACCGCCAACGTCGTGTTTACCGGCAAACCTTGCAAGTCGGCGCAGATGCCAGTGCAGCGCTGGTAGCCGTGGTCGATCATCTGCTGGCAGACGCCGCCAGATAAGCGCGGGCTCGCTCGGGAAACACTGCATGACGCCGCGGTCATTCAGGATGCGAGACTCACCCACCGCTAACTTTCCAATGCTTGATGTCTTCAGCAAAGACCACCTGGCGCATCTCATGGGCGATGCCATAGGCCAGGGACTCATGGGCTGCGATGACTTTTTCCTCCGCTGACAGGCAATGAAAAATATCCAGCTTGGTATCCGCATTGGCGGTCTCCAGGGCATAGATTTGCACGTAACGCGCCAGGTCGTTATCCAGACTGGACAGGTACTCGCGCAGGCGCTGATGGTCCACCGAACTTTGACTGAAGTACCAGTTCATCGGGTGAATCAGAAATCGCGAGTGAGGAGAGGTGATTCGTCGGTCGGCCGCCAGGAACATGATGATGCCCATGGATTCAATGTTGCCGGCGTTGATCGCGCACAGCGGTACCGGCAGTGATTTCAGGAAGGTATAAAGCGTGAAGCCGAAGTTGGTGCTGCCGCCGCTGGTCGACAGGTTCAACAGCAGGGAAGTCGCACCCTGTTCAATGGCTTCCAGGCAGCAATCGCGAAAGCGCTCGGTGGTCGACTGATCGATCTGGCAGTGAAAATGAATAATGTGTTCGGTCATTGGTTTTCCTCCGGTCGCAAGCCCGTCGAGCCCCCATCGGTTCACCCGGATTAAGAAACTATAGGCCCGGTTCCGTTCGTCGTGAAGCAGGCATATTTATTCAAACTTTCGAATCCCCCTGTCCTCGGAACTATACGAGCCCTGGCGCTCGTAACCCACAATAAGAGGTATGCAGAGATGGCTAACAGCGGAAGTGATAAACCCGGCAACTTCGCAAATGACCGGGAAAAAGCCTCGGAAGCCGGCAAGAAAGGCGGCCAGGCTTCGGGCGGACGCCAGTCCGGTGAGGCCGGTAAGTCGACCGGCGGCGGGCAAGGCAGTGGTCGTGGCGGAAACTTCGCCGACGATCGGCAAAAAGCCTCTGAAGCAGGCAAGAAAGGAGGAGAAGCCAGTCATGGCGGCGGCGGGCGTAAATCCTGATGCCGTTTGAGCCTGATCAAGCCCTGCAGCCATGCGGGGCTTGATTCATTCAATTGTGTTTTTTGCAGGTCATTTCCTTCGCTCCGTAACCCCAGGTCACCCGTGCCTCGCCCTGATGCTCCCAGAAGCTCTCGTTGCGCCCCTGGTAACGTGCCCCGCTGGCCGATTGCTCGACGAGCATCAATGACTGCTCACCCTTGTAAGTTGCCATCATCGAAGCAGGTTCGGTCTGGAAAAACGTCGCGCTGAGCGTACCGTCCCGAGCACATTCAAAAGTCACGGGGCCGATGGCTGGCACCAGTCCATATCCGGCTTGCAGCTCGACCATCCGCTGGCGATAGGCGTCCTGGATGCAGGCCTGTTTGTTATCAGATTTCCAGCATTCGTCACGCCCCTTGATCCAGCCGCGCTGCTCGGCCTTGAGGGTATTGGCGCGGTTGCCGGCTTTCTTCAGCGCCCGGTTATAGGCGGCCGCCAAGTCTCGGTCCCGGGTTGCCAGTTCGGGACTCTTGCAGATCAGGTCTTCCATCGAGCCTGGCGTTATGGCGTTGCACTTGAACGATGGCCCTTCCTGGGCTGACGCCTGATTGGCGACGACTAACATTGTCAAACCGGCGCTGGCCAGCAGCATGGGGTAGCTGAAGATCATGGACGACTGCTCCTGGGCAAAGGTTGTGATGATTGTTTCAAACTCACCGCGAGCATGAAGCTGACTCGGGCGTTGATCATGGACGACTGATTTGAAGTGCCCGGATCGTCAGGTACTGCTAATGTGGCTTCAAACACAACATCTGCATCGACGATAGGCGTCTGGAGTTTATCAGTGGTATCTAGAAACTGCCTGCCAAGTACCACTGGGCATAGGGTGTGTTGGCAACTTTAAAGCGGTTGTAGTCGGGGCTGCCATCATCCCACCAGACCGGGCCACGCTCCCCAAGTGCAACTTTGGCCGAGTTGACATCCGCCCGGGCGGACTGCAACTGTTCGAGATCGCCGCTGGCCTTGGCAGCCTTGACCTGGCGTCGCGCGTTCATCAACTGATTGACCAGAAGTTGGCGCTTGTCAGCGGCCAGCGACGGGTCTGAACATCGCCACAGCTGACCTTTGACGACAAAGTAGCGGCCGTCCGGGGTGGTGGGGTTCATGGGTGCAGCCCCCTGTCGCTTGATGTCGGCGCGCGATCCGCAACATTCCCCACAACATGGCGATAGCTATCGCCATCCAGGAGGCGATCATGCTGAAGATTGTCATTGCAAGGCTCATAAATTCCTCCGCTGCTTTGTCGTCTTCGTGCTCACCCGATAGATGACCACGGAGTGTCTGGGGGATTCAAATTTTCGTTGAATGACAACTAAGTCATCTGTAACTAATTCAAACTCTATTTTTTGGTGTAATGTTAGGGAACTCATCACGTAGAGATCTCCCATGTCCAAACTCGCAGAATTTCGCCAACTGGAAAAACACCTGGCAGAACAACTCCAGGCGCTGGAAGCATTGAAAGGTGATGCTGGCCTCAAGCAGGAAATTGAATTCGAAACCAAACTGCGCGCGCTCCTTGCAAAGTATGGTTACAGCTTGAAAGACATCGTTAACCTGCTCGACCCGCAAGCCGGTCGCCGTGCACCTGCTGCCGAAGCCAAAACCGGCACGCGCAAGCCGCGTCAGGTCAAAGTCTACAAAAACCCGGAATCGGGTGAAGTTGTGGAAACCAAAGGTGGCAACCACAAGACCCTGAAAGAATGGAAAGCCAAGTACGGCTCCGAAAAAGTCGAGTCGTGGCTGGCCAAGTAATTCCGGTGCGCGCCTGACTGCGTGCAACCGCTTGACTTGCAGCACACACCCACATGAGCCCGCGAAAGCGGGCTTTTGTTATTAGCCGCCTGACCCACGTTTGGCGGTTTGTCTCGTTCTGATAACTTCAAGGGCTGCGTGCAGCGCGTCTTTAAAATGTACGCTCATGTACATCGCATGTACGCTATGGATGTGCGGGTGTACAGTGGTCAGGAATTTTCAGTAGAAGGTGCACCCCAATGTCCCAGGCAGGACGAGCGAAAACCAAGGCGCAGGACGCGGGCTGGCGGGGCTCGGTTGATGTCTGGCTGGATGCCGCCTATGACGCGCTGAAGGAGTCGGGGGTGGACGCCGTGCGGGTAATGCCGCTGGCCAAGCGCCTGAATTTGTCCCGCACCAGCTTCTATTGGTTCTACGAGGACCGCGAACAACTGCTAGCGGCGCTGCTCGCCCGTTGGCGGGATAAGAACACCGGCGGTATGCTCAGCCAGTGCGAAAGCTACGCAGAGAGTATTTCCGAGGCGATTCTCAACGTTTTCAAGTGCTGGCTGAACCCGGAGCTGTTTGACTCACAATTCGAGTTCGCGGTGCGCAGCTGGGCGCTGCAGTCGGATGAAGTGTCTGGCGAAATTGCCTTGGCCGATGAAGCGCGTATAGGCGCACTGGCGGCGATGTTCCGCCGATTTGGCTACGACAACGAAGGGGCCGATGTACGCGCCAGGACGATCTACCTCACGCAGATCGGCTACATCTCGATGAAGACCACCGAAGATATCGTGGTGCGCTTCAGACGCATTCCCCAGTACGTCAGCGTGTTTACCGGCAAGGCGCCCAAGCGGCGTGAGCTTGACCGTTTCTACGGGACCTTTGGCTACGCGCAAACAGAACCCGGCGTGTTCGTGCCCTTGGCTGAAACCTTCGAGGGAACCCCGATCGATGACGAGTAAGACCCTGGGAATCATCGGCGGTACCGGCTGGCTGGGGCGAGCCCTGGCCGAGGCGCTGCTCGACAGTCAGTTCATCGCGCCGCAGCATCTGTTGATCTCCAATCGCTCGGGCGTGACTGCGTTTGAGTCAGGCGTACGGCTGCTCGCTGACAATCAGCAACTGGTGGATCAGAGCGATATCGTCGTGCTGTCGATTCGCCCGGAGCAGTTTCAGGAGCTGCGCATCAACGCTCGGGGCAAGCAGGTGATCTCGCTGATGGCGGGCGTGTCGGCGCAAGCCATCAGTCTGGCGACCGGGGCGCAAGTCGTGGTGCGGGCGATGCCCAATGCGGCGGTGGAAATTCGGCAGTCGTTCACGCCTTGGTGCAGCAACGTCAGCCTGGATGAACAGCAAGCCTTGTGGATTCAAGGTCTGTTCGAATGTGTAGGCAGCGCAGACGCAGTGCCTGATGAAGCCTGTGTCGATTATCTCAGTGCGTTGTCGGGAACCGGCCCGGCATTCCCCGCCATGCTGCAACTGGCGCTGACACGGCAAGCAGTGGCCGCAGGCATTCCACCGGATATCGCGCAACGAGCTGCTCAAGGCGTTGTCGTGGGTGGCGGGCACATGTTAGCCCGACACGATCCGCAACAGCTGATCGATTCGTTGCTGGCGTACCGGGGCGTGACAGCGGCAGCCCTGCAGTCGATGGTCGATGATGAGTTCGAGTCGCTGGTGGGGCGGGCGGTGGACGCCGGCGCGCAGATCGCACGCCGGGGCATGTAGAAGCGGCTAAGGCCTGCGCGCAGGCCTCCGGTCTCAGATGTCCTTCACCAGCCGCAGTGCGTCATAGATGGCCGCGTGGGTGTTGCGCGCCGAGACTGCGTCGCCAATGCGGAACAACTGGAAGCGCCCCTCGGGGTGCGTGACGAGGTGCTGCGCATTACCGGCGATCAAGTCATGCTGCTCGACTGCTCCGCCATTGCTGGAGAGCGGGCGCAGCTCGAAGTACAGGTCATCCAGGGGCAGGGTGCCGTGGTTGACCACCACCTGATCGACGACTCGCTGCTTGTGCACCTGTCCGTAATCACTGCCAAAAGTCGCAACCAGCGTACCATCGCGCTTGTGCACCTTCTCGACCCGGTAGGTCACGGTAAAGGTGACGTCCAGATCCTGCAGGCTGCGCATGTAGGGCACCAGGTTCATGGCCATGACTTCGGGGGCAAATGAGCGGTCGGGTGTGACGATTTCAAGGGTGGCGCCGCTCCTGGCGATGATTTCGGCGGCTTGCAGTGCGGCGTGATCCCCGGCATCGTCGAAAATCAGTACATTGCGCCCGGGCTTGATGTCACCGGAGATGATGTCCCAGGTCGAGACCACCAGTTCGTTGCCTTCGCGCAGGACTTCGGTGTGCGGCAGGCCTCCGGTGGCGACGATGACCACGTCTGGCTCGAAGGCTTGCACGGTGTCGGCCTCGGCCCATGTGTTGAAATGAAATTTGACCCCCAGGCGTTCGCACTGCGCCATGCGCCAGTCGATGATGCTGATCATCTCGCGCCGGCGTTCGCTCAGGGCCGTCAGGCGTATCTGCCCGCCAGGCTGGTCCGCCGCTTCCAGCACGGTCACGTCATGGCCTCGTTCCCCAGCTACTCGCGCCGCCTCCAGTCCCGCCGGGCCGCTACCCACCACGACCACCCGGCGCTTGACTGCGGCCTTGGGAATATCGTGGGGCATGGTGGTCTCGCGACCGGTCGCCGCGTTGTGGATGCAATAGGCGGCGCCGCCCTGGTAGATGCGGTCCAGGCAGTAGTTGGCGCCTACGCACGGGCGGATGTCTTCTTCGCGCTTCTCGATGATCTTGCGCACGATGTGCGGGTCGGTCATGTGCGCCCGGGTCATGCCCACCATGTCCACCTTGCCTGAGGCAATCGCATGGCGCGCCGTGGCCACATCGGGAATTTTCGCCGCGTGGAAGGTGGGGAAGCCGGTCGACGAGCGGATTTCTCCGGCGAAGTCCAGGTGCGGCGAGTTGCGCATGCCCTGAATAGGAATGACGTCGGTAAGGCCGGCATCGGTGTCGATGTGGCCACGCACGACGTTGAGAAAGTCCACCAGTCCGCTGTCCTTGAGCATGTGCGAGACCTGCATGCCTTCGCTGGCATTGAAGCCGCCGGGCAGCTCTTCGTCACCGGTGTAGCGCACGCCCAGGAGGAAATCTTCACCCACCCGCTGGCGAATGCCGCGCAGGATGTCGAAGGTGAAGCGCATGCGGTTTTCCAGCGAACCGCCGTACGGCCCATCAAGGTCATTGGTCAAGGGCGACCAGAACTGGTCCATGAGATGCCCATAGGCCTGAAGCTCAAGGCCATCCAGGCCAGCGGCCTTCATGCGCTCGGCCGCGTCCACGTAATCCTTGATGATGCGCTCTATATCCCATTCTTCCATTTTCTTCGGGAAGGAGCGGTGTGACGCCTCGCGGCGGTGTGACGGTGACACCACCGGCAACCAGTCGGCCTTGTCCCAACGGGTGCGACGGCCCAGGTGGGTCAGCTGAATCATCACCGCTGCGCCGTGCTCATGGCATTCATCGGTCAGGTCTTTCAACCAGCCAACCACTTCGTCCTTGTAGGCCAGCACATTGTTGAACACGGGCGGGCTGTCCCGGGAGACGGCGGCGGAGCCGGCGGTCATGGTCAGTGCCACGCCGGCCCTGGCGCGTTCCACGTGATAGGCGCGATAGAGATCCTTGGGCATGCCATCGACCGGGTAAGCCGGTTCATGGGAAGTGGTCATGATCCGGTTACGCAGGACCAGGTTCTTGATTCTGTAGGGTTGCAGCAAGGGATCGCTGGACATCGGGGGGGCGCTCCGGGGTGGGCTTCATCAGGGCTCTTTGGCTGGAAATTAGGATAAATGTACACCAGTGTCAACGTCAGAATACATAGGTGTACATTTTGCTTGCGCAAGGCAAAACCCGTCGATAAGATCTAGCTCGCATGGCGCAGAGGAAGATTCCCGTGGCCCCGGTAACACGGGGCCGCGCCATTCACGACCGCAAGGCCGTTCACACCAAGACAAGCTGCCTATCACCTCTCAATAGGAAGACGCCTGATGAACGCTCACTCACCCGACAGAAGAACCCGCTACGCGGCGCTGCTCAGTCTTGTGCTCGCCGCCAGTACTTCGCTGGCCCAGGCAGCCGACCAGGCGCCGGTGCGCATTGGCTGGGTCAATTGGTCCGATACCGAGATCACCGTCAAGCTGGCGACCACGGCCTTGCAAGACCGCCTCAAGCAACCGGTGAAACTGGTGATGGCTGACATCGGCATCCAGTTCCAGGCACTGGCCAACGGCAACATCGACCTGATCCCGATGGTCTGGCTGCCGAGCACGCACAAGGCGTTCTATGACAAGTACAAAGACCGGCTCGAAGACCTTGGGGTGCTGTATGAGGGGCGTATCGGCATGGCGGTGCCGAGTTCGGTGCCGTTGAGCGAAGTGGCCAGCGTCGAAGACCTGAACAAGCCTGAGGTCCGGGCCAGGCTGGAAGGCAAGATCCTCACCTCGGAAGTGGGTAACGGCCAGTACAAGCTGACGGTCAAGGCCATGGAGGAGTACAAACTTGAGGGCTACAAGCTGGTGGCGTCCTCTGAGACCGGGATGCTCAATGAACTGGATCGCAATCTGAAACGCGATAAATGGTCGCTGGTCAATGCCTGGAGCCCGCACTGGATGTTCTCCAAGTGGCCGTTGCGCTACCTGGATGATCCGAAGCAGATCTTTGGCGGAGCCGAGCAAATCCACGCCGTGGCGCGCAAGGGCTTTAGCGAGCAGTACCCCGAAGTGGCGTATTTCTTCGCCCACTATTCGGTGCCCAAGGCGGACCTGGAGACACTGATGATGGAGGCTCGGCAGAGTTCGTCCGACAAGGTGGTAGCGGCTTATTACGCGGCCAACAAACCGCGCTTCGACGCCATGTTCCAGCAGGGCGCAGAGGCCGTCAGCAGCCGTCAGCCCTGAAGGCTGCGGTGACCAGAGGCAGCCATGGAGTGGCGCCATTCGGTCGCCTACGGGTGCCGGTCCCGCGATAGGCCGCTACAATGCATGCCTCGACCGTGACCAACCTAAAAAAATCATGTCCTTACCCAAACATCAGCTCGAACTGCTCAGCCCTGCTCGTGATGTGAGCATCGCCCGCGAGGCCATTCTGCATGGCGCCGATGCCGTGTATATCGGCGGCCCGAGCTTCGGCGCCCGTCACAATGCCTGCAACGAAGTCAGCGAAATTGGCCAACTGGTGGAGTTCGCCCGTCGTTATCACGCCCGGGTGTTCACCACGATCAACACCATCCTGCACGACAATGAGCTGGAGCCGGCCCGCAAGCTGATCCACCAGTTGTACGATGCCGGGGTCGATGCCTTGATCGTCCAGGACCTTGGCGTAATGGAACTGGATATCCCGCCGATCGAGCTGCACGCCAGCACCCAGACCGATATCCGCACCCTGGCCCGGGCGAAATTCCTCGACCAGGCGGGTTTTTCGCAATTGGTGCTGGCCCGGGAGTTGAACCTGCAGGAAATTCGCGAAATCGCCGACGAGACTGACGCGGCGATCGAGTTTTTCATTCACGGCGCGCTGTGCGTAGCGTTCTCCGGCCAGTGCAATATCTCCCACGCCCAGAACGGACGCAGCGCCAACCGTGGCGACTGCTCCCAGGCCTGTCGCTTGCCGTACACCCTCAAGGACGATCAGGGCCGCGTAGTCGCCTACGAAAAACACCTGCTGTCGATGAAGGACAATAACCAGAGTGCCAACATCCGCGCCCTGGTGGAAGCTGGTGTTCGCTCGTTCAAGATCGAGGGGCGATACAAGGATGTGGGTTATGTGAAAAACATCACCGCCTATTATCGTCAGCGCCTGGACGATGTGCTCGAAGATCGTCCGGACCTGGCCCGGGCATCCAGTGGTCGTACCGCGCATTTCTTCGTGCCTGACCCGGACAAGACCTTTCACCGTGGCAGCACCGATTATTTTGTCACCGACCGCAAGATCGACATCGGCGCCTTCGATTCACCGACCTTCACTGGCTTGCCGGTGGGCGTGGTGGAGAAAGTCGGTAAACGGGATCTGCAGGTGGTCACCACTGATCCGTTGTCCAATGGCGATGGCCTCAACGTGCAAATCAAGCGTGAGGTCGTGGGTTTCCGCGCCAACATCGCCGAGCCCAAGGGCGAATTTGTCGAAGACGGCCAGAAACGTTATCGCTATCGCGTCGAGCCCAACGAAATGCCGGAAGGGATGTACAAGCTGCGCCCCAACCACCCGCTGAGCCGTAACCTGGACCACGACTGGCAGCAAGCCTTGCAGAAAACCTCTGCCGAGCGTCGCATCGGCCTGTCCTGGGCCGCGCGCCTGGATGAACAACGCCTGCAGCTGACCGCCACGAGCGAGGAGGGTATCAGCGCCAGCCTGTCACTGGATGGCCCGTTCGGCCTGGCCAACAAGCCGGAGCAGGCGCTGGAGCAATTGCGCGATCTGCTCGGCCAGTTGGGCACCACCGACTACTACGCCACGGCGATCAAGCTCGATGCGCCCAAGGCATTTTTCATCCCCAACTCGCAACTCAAGACCCTGCGTCGGGGCGTGATTGAGGCGCTGACGACGGCCCGCCTGCAAGCCCATCCACGGGGTAGCCGCAAAGCCGAGACCAGCCCGCCGCCGGTGTACCCGGAGTCGCACCTGTCGTTCCTGGCCAACGTCTATAACCAGAAGGCCCGCGACTTCTATCACCGCCATGGCGTCAAGCTGATCGACGCGGCCTTTGAGGCCCACGAAGAAACCGGCGAAGTGCCGGTGATGATCACCAAGCACTGCCTGCGGTTTTCCTTCAACCTCTGCCCGAAACAGGCCAAGGGCGTCACGGGTGTTCGCACCAAGGTCGCGCCGATGCAACTGGTGCACGGCGACGAAGTGCTGACGCTGAAGTTCGACTGCAAACCTTGCGAGATGCACGTCATCGGCAAGATCAAGGGCCATATCCTCGACCTGCCGCTGCCGGGCAGTGTCGCGGAACCGGTGGTGGGTTACATCAGCCCTGAAGATTTGCTGAAGACCATCCCCCGGGCACCGCATTGAGCCATGGGCGACGCAGCCGGGCTCACGGCTGCGTTCGCCTGGGCCAGGGTGTGTCCACAAAAATCTTTATGGCGTTACCTGATAACCACGCTGCTGCATGCAACTGCTATAGGCGGATGATACTGCCGTCGTATTCTGCTCTGCGCTGCGGCGGTCCTGGCGACGATCCTGGCGCTGGCGGGACCCGCCCACCACTGCGCCAGCCACCGCTGCGTCCTTGGCCTTGTTCTGGCGATATTGCTGTTTGACGTCGTCGTCCACCCGATCATAGAACTCATCGTGCTGACGACCCCGCGCGCCGGCAACCGCAGCTCCGGCAACGGCGCCAGTCGCAGCTCCGCGCACACGCCCACCGGATTGCGGCGTCGTGCTCGAGCTCGTTGTGCTGCCAGCCTGGGACTGGCAAGCGCTGACGTCCTGCTGGATGATTGCCTGCGTCTGTCCTTTGAGCGGCGTGACGGTCTCGGCTGTTGCGCTTGACGAGACCGCGCAAAGGATCAGGGTTATGCAAGGGGCGAAGACGGTTTTCATGGTGAACCCCACTGCGGCGAGTGTGCGTTGGAGTTACGACGCTTGAACCTTTACAGATTAGTTCACCTGTCGCGCTTGGCTCGCACCCCTCATCACATCGCACGTGCCTCGACGCTTTGCGGGTCGGCCAACAGTCCCTCGACTTGCGCACGCTCCCAGGTACTCAGCAGCTCCACGGGATCGGTGCCATAACGATGCCAGTCGGCAAACGTGGCCGAGCGGCTATCCGCGGCGACGCAGGATTCACAGTGGGTGAGGGTGCCCTGGTCCTGGCACAGGTTGAGCACCCAGCCATCGACTTCAACACGGATCTGGCCCGAGTCAATTCCCGGCGGGGCCTGACGGCTGATTCGTTGGATAGACCGCGTACCCAGGGCCAGGTCTCTCAGGATCTGGCAGACCTCACGGGTTGAAAGTGATTCGGTGGTCATTGTTCTGGCAATCTGGGGCAGTCATCAGGTAGGACTACAGCGTATCCGCAGCTCCGGCAAAGATCCATGACCCGTTTGCTGAAGCCAAACTCGCCCGAACTGATGGATGAGAGGTCATGAGCATAAATGTTGTCAAGCATGCGGTCGTCAAAGCCAGTAACTGTTGATCGTTATCAACCTTTCATCGGTCATTGCGGTTCATTCTGCAGGCTGTGCTGAACTTTGGCGCACACGGACAGAGGAGCAATCAGCATGGCGACCATGAAAGCGGCAGTTTTCGTTGAGAAAAACCGGATTGTGCTGGAGGACAAACCCATTCCCGAGGTCGGCCCTCTGGATGCGCTGATCCGTATCACCACCACGACTATTTGTGGCACCGACGTACACATCCTGCGCGGTGAGTACCCGGTGGCCAAAGGGCTGACCGTGGGGCACGAACCGGTTGGTGTGATTGAACGGCTTGGCTCGCAAGTGCGTGGCTTCGTCGAAGGGCAACGGGTCATTGCCGGTGCCATCACCCCCAGCGGGCAAAGTTACGCCTGCCTGTGCGGCTGCGGCTCCCAGGACGGCCCGGATACCCGCCACGGCTTCCGCGCCACAGGGGGCTGGAAATTCGGCAACATCATTGACGGTTGCCAGGCTGAATATGTGCTTGTGCCGGACGCAATCGCCAATTTGTGTCCCATTCCCGACGGCCTCAGCGATGAGCAGGTGCTGATGTGCCCGGACATCATGTCCACCGGCTTTTCCGGCGCCGAGCGCGGCGAAGTGAGCATTGGCGATACGGTTGCCGTGTTTGCCCTCGGCCCGATCGGCCTGTGCGCGGTGGCCGGCGCCCGCCTCAAGGGCGCGACCACAATCATTGGCGTCGACGCCGTACCCGAGCGCATGAGCGTCGCGCGACAGTTGGGCGCGACCCATGTGGTCAATTTCAAGGATGGTAACGTGGTCGATCAGATCATGGCCCTGACCGATGGCCGAGGTGTCGATGTGTCCATCGAGGCGTTGGGGACCCAGGGGACTTTCGAGTCTGCCCTGCGGGTGCTGCGTCCCGGCGGTCGCTTGTCCAGCCTGGGGGTTTATTCCAGCGATCTGCACATTCCGCTGGATGCCTTCGCCGCCGGACTGGGGGACTACAGCATCGTCACCACCCTTTGCCCGGGCGGCAAGGAACGCATGCGTCGCCTGATGGCGGTAGTCAACAGCGGGGGGGTGGACCTGTCACCCCTGGTGACTCACCGCTACACACTCGACAATATTGAAGCGGCCTATGACCTGTTTGCCCACCAGCGGGACGGGGTGATGAAGGTGGCGATCACACCGTGAGCATCGCAGGTGCTTTCCCCAGGCGTATGAGCGCCTCATGATCGAGAGCCTGGGCCTCACGGGAGCCGCCGCCGCGCTTGGGATTGGCCTGCTCATCGGTCTTGAGCGCGAGCGGCACAAAGGCGAGGGGCAAAGCCGTGCCTGCGCCGGGTTGCGCACTTTCGCGATTACCGCGCTGCTGGGCTATGGGTCGATGCAGGTCGGTGGCGGGCTGCTGGTCGCGGCCCTGGCGATCACCCTTGGTGTGCTGGTGACGGTCGCGTACTGGCGTAGCTTGAGCGACGACCCGGGGTTGACCAGTGAAGTGGCCCTGCTCACCGTATTGGTACTGGGAGCCCTCTGCAGCAGTCAGCCACAACTGGCGGTGGCCATGGCTGTGGTGATGGCCGGATTGCTGGCGTACCGCGAGAAGCTGCACCACTTCGCCCGCAGCCAGTTAACCGAAGGCGAAATGCGCGACGCACTGGTCTTGCTGACGGCCGCCCTGGTGGTACTGCCGCTGACGCCCGATCGCTATATCGGCCCGTATGGGGCGATCAACCTGCGCACCATTTGTACCCTGACCGTCCTGTTGATGGTGGTGGGGGCAGTGGGGCATGTCGCGGTTCGTGCCTTGGGCACCCGCTACGGCTATGCGATCAGCGCCATTGCCTCCGGATTTGCCTCCAGCACCGTGACAATCGCCGCGATGGGCCATATCGCCGCCAGGGAGCCGGTCAACGTCAAGCTCCTGGGCGCCGCCGCGATCTGGTCCAACCTCGCGACCTTCGTTCAAGCGGGCCTGATCCTGGGTGCGGTCGACACCGGTCTGCTGCGGCCGGTTTTCGGTCCACTGGTATGCGGCGCGCTTGCTACCGCCCTGTATGGCCTGTGCCTGATGTTTCCGAAAACCGCGACTAACGCCAGCCAGCCGATCAAGGTCGGCGATGCGTTCAATCTCAAGCTGGCGCTGGTGGTGACCCTGACCGTGACCGGCATCACTTTCCTGTCCTCGGTGATGCTCAGGTACTACGGGGAAGCGGGGGTGATGGTGACGGCGACCTTCACCGGTTTCGCCGATGCCCATGCTTCGACGGCGTCGATTGCCTCCCTGGCCAAATCGGGTCAGTTGCCATTCGACGCCATTGCCGTGCCTGTACTGATCGCCATCAGCAGTAATTCTCTGAGCAAATGTGTGGTGGCGTGGGTCAGTGGCGGAAGCCGGTTCGCCCTTTACGTAATTCCGGGTCAGGTCCTGCTCACACTGGCAATGTGGGCTGGGATCTGGTTGCTCTAAATGAGGCCTCTACGGAAGCTGATAGATATCAAGTCGCCCTTCACATAACCCATCAATCCTGATCAAGCGTTGGCCGAAAGATCGCGGGGCGACGGTTCACAGTTGCAGACGATGAATGACCTGGTGGCGGTCATCAGGGTCAGTGTAAGTTTCAAACCCAAGCGATCTGGCGAGGTCACGCATCGGCGCGTTGCTCGCGGAATCGACCGAATACATCTGCCGGTAAACGTTGTGGCGCGCCGCCTTGATCAAATGTTCCATCAGCAGTGTACCCAGTCCCAGGTGATTCCATTCATCGGCGACCGTAATGGCGCATTCACATTGCTGTTCATCCGTGGCCGCATAACGACTGACGCCCACCTCAATCAATTGTCCGTTGTCGTGCACCAGGGCGATGAAGGCCAGGCGCTCGCGATTGTCGGTGTCCATCAACTGATTGAGCAGGGCGCCGCCGGGCTCCTTGATCTGCGCCAGAAAACGCATGTGCCGGGACTCGGGGGACAGCCGTTGAATAAAGGCCAATTCACGCTCGCGGTCTTTCTCTGCCAGCGGCCGGATCAAAACGTGGCGACCGTCCTTGAGCGCCTCGATCCAGTGCTTTCCGGTGACCGCGGCATAGGCGGCCGCGGCCCGGTCATTGTGGTCTTTGACGGTCAGCATGGGGTAAAACTCCATCGGGTTTGAAAGCAGGCGCGTCTTGACCAACCGCGCTGTTCATTCCTTTTTACGCTGCTGTCGGTGGGTGGATCTGATCTGGATCAAAGAGTAGTGAGGCGGCGCATTCATTTGTGCCTGATTGACGTCAATCAACGTCGGGCAGGGCGCTGGTGGCGCAATCTCAAGCATTTGCTTGGCGCTCTCGATTTCTGCACCTGACAGGCCAAGCGGAGTCAAGCCGTTGCCCTGGCTGGACCAGGTCAGCGGTTCAGTAGTGCTGAAGGTTGGAATGATTGCCATCAGACACTAGCGCACAAAGCGCTTGGGCAAGATCCGGGTGAGGGTGTTATCGCGCATCCAGTAGTGGTGAAAAATCCCAGCGAAGGCGTGCACGCCAATCAGCCAGTACCCGGCGTTGCCAAGCCATTCATGCCATTCTTTGAATTGCTTCGCCAAATCCGGATCCAGTGCGATAGGCGAGGGCAGGGTAAAAGCAAAGTACGGTATCGGTTTACCGGCGGCACTGAGCATCAGCCAGGCGAGCAGGGGCGTGACGATCATCAGCACATAGAGCGCCAGGTGGGTGAGGTGGGCCAGCGCAGTCTGCCAGGCAGGGGGGCGAGGCGTGATGGGCGGGCGTTTTTGTAAACGGCCGAGTAAGCGCACCCACACCAAGGTAAAAATCGCCAGTCCAAACAGGGCATGGGTACCGAGCAGGGGGCCTTTCAATGGATGCTGGCGCGGCAGCCAGCCTCTGATCTCGATACAGGCATAGACCCCGACAAACAGCACGAGCATCAGCCAGTGCAAGGTGATCGAGAGTTTTGCGTAGCGGTTGTGAGCGAGTAAATCGCGAGTCATGACAGGCCTCTTGAACGGGTGTGGCTGCACAATCATTCGCGCGGCCCGGTTTTTCGGTAAGCGAACCGAATGACGCCAGCCTGCCCATCCAGTCTTAAGGCAATCTGAAGACTGCCCCTGGCGATCTTTTGGCCACCTTCAGACTCCGTTAAGAAATGCCTCGGATACTTCTCCCACACTTTCCCGGGAGGCGTCTTCCAATGCCCGATATTGACTGGAACATCGCTCTGCCCCTGCATTTCGGCCAGGCCGAAACCCCGCAGCTGAGTCTGGCACGCGCTCTGCCGGACGAGCCCCTGCGCCCCGTTCTGGAAGCCTTTATCCAGCAGCGCTTCCGCAAGGCCCACGGCGCGGACATCCGGCATTTCATGCCGGAGCTATTCGGCATGAACAACCCGTCGGGTGAACTGTGTGCAGTGGCCGGCGTGCGCCTGGCGAGCCGTGAGCCGCTGTTTCTGGAACGTTACCTGGACGAGCCGGTCGACCCGCTGATCAGTGCCGCAGCCGACTGTGCAGTCGACCGCAGGGGCATCGTTGAAGTGGGTAACCTGGCCGCCAGCGACACCGGCAGTGCACGCATGAGCATCATCGCCATCACCTACCTGCTGGCCATGGGTGGCCTGGAATGGGTGGCGTTCACCGGCAACATCGGCCTGGTGAACAGCTTTCACCGCCTGGGCTTGAAGCCCGTGACCCTTTGCGCCGCCGATCCTGCACGGTTAGGCGAGGACCGCCACAGCTGGGGCAGCTACTACGAGAGCAAACCCTGGGTGCACGTTGGCAACATCCGCGCCGGCTTCATTCATTTGCGCAACATAGGGATGTTCAGCCGATTGGGGTTGCCAGCGTCCATTGAGGAATCCAGCCATGTCGCCTGAAATCGAGCGTTTCAAACAGACCCTGCGCTCCCATGCCGAACGCAAGACCAATGCCATTGCCATTTGGGGGGATCACCTGAAGCTGGACTACGCGACGCTGTACGCGGAAGTGATGTACCGCCAGCAGCGTCTACGGGATGAAAGCGTCCAGGTTGTGGCACTGGCCCTGGACAATGGTGTCGACGCCATGCTGTGGGACCTGGCCGTGCTGTTCGAAGGCTTGACCTGCCTGACGTTGCCGCCTTTCTTCACGCCGGCTCAACGTCGACATTGTCTCAAGCAAAGCCAGGCTGCCCTGGTGATTGCCGAGCCGGCTCTGGAAGCGGAACTGCAAACGGCCGGCTACGAAAGGAACGGTGAATTCTGGCGGCGCACGTTCAACGGCCCGCACCGAATGCCCGAGGGCACCGCCAAACTGACCTTCACCTCGGGCACCACCGGTACTCCCAAAGGTGTGTGCCTGAGTGCCGAAAGTATCCTGCGGGTCGTCCGCGAACTCGATCAGGCCAGCAAGCCCACTGATCCACATCATCACCTCGCACTGTTGCCGCTGGCGATCCTGCTGGAAAACATTGGCTGCTATGCGGCGCTTTACGCCGGCGCGAAGCTGAGCCTGCCCAGCCAGAAAACCCTGGGTATCGAGGGGGCCAGCGGTGTCGATGTGCCGCGACTGCTCGGTTGCCTGGCCACCCGTGCGCCCGAGAGTGTGATTCTGGTGCCGCAGTTGCTGTTGTTACTGGTGAGCGCCGCGGAGCAAAAAGCCTTCAGTCCCTACTCGTTGCGCTTTGCCGCAGTGGGCGGCGCTCGGGTGAGTGAAGAGTTGCTGCACCGTGCGCGACGTGCCGGCCTGCCGGTTTACGAAGGCTACGGGCTGTCGGAGTGCGCGTCAGTGGTGTGCCTGAATCGGCCGGAGGCACGCCGCGCGGGCAGCGTCGGCCGGCCTCTGCCCCACGTGGAGATCCTTCTGGCCGAGGACGGCGAAGTGCTGATCAAGGGCTCGACCCTGCTGGGTTACCTCGGCGAGGCTGAGCACGGCGATGAGTGGTGGCCCAGCGGTGATCTTGGTGAATTCGACGCCGAGGGCTTTCTGTATATCAAGGGGCGCAAGAAACACCAGTTCGTCACCAGTTATGGCCGCAATGTGAACCCCGAATGGGTCGAGGCCGAACTGACTCAACGCCGGGATATTGCCCAGGCCTTTGTCTACGGCGAGGCCATGCCGGGCAATCACGCGCTGCTTTGGCCTCATCGCCCCGATTGCACAGACGAAGCGTTGGCCGCCGCCGTGGCTCAGGCCAACGCGGCCTTACCCAATTACGCCCAGGTTCACCACTGGACCCGTCTGGCTCAACCATTCACCCCCGCCAATGGCTTGTTGACTGCCAATGGCCGACCACGCCGGGACGCCATCGTCGAGCAGTACCGCGCGCAACTGACTAACCCTGTCTTTTCAGAGGAATCTGCGTCATGAGTTTTTTCGACAACCTGCAAGAAGCCACGCAACACGAACGCCACGCGCTGTTCAACCTGCCGGTCATTCGCGATGCCCTGGAGGGCAAGGTCAGCCTGGAAAGCTATCGGGCCTTTCTGACGCAAGCCTATTACCACGTGCGCCACACCGTGCCTTTGATGATGGCCTGTGGTGCACGCCTGCCGTCGCGTCTGGAATGGCTGCGCAAAGCAGTGTGCGAGTACATCGAAGACGAATACGGCCACGAACAGTGGATCCTCAACGATATCGAAACCTGCGGTGGCGACAAGGCCGCGGTGCGCGACGGTCGTCCCTCCTTGCCGATCGAATTGATGGTCAGCTACCTCTACGACCTGATTGCCCGGGGCAATCCGGTGGGCCTGTTTGGCATGGTCAATGTGCTGGAAGGCACCAGTATCGCCCTGGCCACCCACGCCGCCGAGAGCATCCGAGAACGCCTGGACTTGCCGCAAAGCGCGTTCAGTTACCTCAGCTCCCATGGCTCGCTGGATATCGAGCACATGCAGACGTATCGCCGCCTGATGAACACCCTCGATGATCCGGCTGACCAGGCGGCCGTGATTCATGCCTCCAAAGTGGTGTACGCGCTGTACACCGATATGTTCCGCGGCTTGCCGCGCGTCGGGGAGACTCCCCATGCGCCTCTCTGAAGCCCGCGTGGTGCTGACCGGCGCCAGTGGCGGCATCGGCCTGGCAATTGCCACCGCCCTGTGCGCCAGTGGCGCCAGGGTATTGGCCGTGGCTCGGCACCGGGAACCGCTGGAGCCTTTACTGGAACGCTACCCACAGCAGTTGTCCTGGGTCGGCGCCGACCTGACGTTCCTCACCGACCGCCGCAAGGTGCTGGCCGCCGCCGAAGGCCTCGGGGGGCTGAACCTGCTGATCAACGCCGCCGGGATCAATCATTTCGCCATGCTTGAGCAGCTCGATGACAGCGACATCAACGCCATGCTGGCGGTGAACGTCAGCGCGCCGATCTGCCTCACCAGGTTGCTGCTGCCGCTGCTCAAGCAGGCTGAAAGCGCCATGGTGGTCAACGTCGGCTCGACTTATGGCTCGATCGGTTACCCCGGCTACGCCAGCTATTGCGCCACCAAGTTTGCCCTGCGGGGGTTTTCCGAAGCCCTGCGTCGTGAGCTCGCTGACACCCGGGTCGGGGTGTTGTACGTCGCACCACGGGCCACCCGCACCAGCATGAACAGCGCGGCAGCGCAGGCGTTGAATGTTGCCCTCAAATCCAACGTAGATGATCCGCAAAAAGTTGCCTCGGCGGTGATGCACGCCATTGCCGGTGACCACCGTGACCTGTACCTGGGCTGGCCGGAACGCTTCTTCGTGGGCCTGAACAGCCTGTTGCCCAACCTGGTGGATCGCGGCCTGCGCAAGCAGCTGCCACTGATCCGTCGTCTAAGTCAGAAACCTGATAACGAGAATTTCAAGCCATGAAAAAAATCTTCGCCTGCCTGCTGATGGGCGCCTTGAGCGCAAACGCCTGGGCGCTTGACGCTGCCGATCAACAACGTCTCAGTGGCATCCAGCAAAGCTGGGCACACATTCAATATGAAATGCCCGCGGATCAACGTACCGCGGCTTTTGAACAGCTGGCAGGGCAGGCCTCGGCGTTCACGCACGAACGCCAGTCCGTGGCCGAAGCCTGGATCTGGTCCGGCATCGTCACCAGCAGTTGGGCCGGCGCCCAGGGCGGGCTCGGAGCTCTGAGCAAAGTCAAGGCGGCAAAAATCGATCTGGAGAAAGCCCTGGCCCTGGACCCCAAAGCCTTGCAAGGCTCGGCCTACACCAGCCTCGGCGCACTGTACGACCGCGTGCCGGGCTGGCCGATCGGCTTCGGTGACGCTGACAAGGCCGATCAGTTGCTCAAGCAGGCCTTGCAACTGAACCCTGACGGCATCGATAGTCTGTACTTCTGGGGCGATCACCTCTACCGTCAAAAACGCTACAGCGAAGCCCGAGGTGCGCTGCAAAAAGCCCTGCAGGCTGCCCCAAGGCCAGGACGGGAACTGGCCGACGCCGGACGGCGCAAAGAGATCGAAGCGCTGCTGGTGGACGTGAACAAGAAAATAGACTGACAGGAGTCCGAGTGCGCTTATTACTGATTGAGGATGACGTGGCGCTGGGTGAAGGCATTCATCAGGCCCTCGGCCGCGAAGGGTACACCGTGGACTGGTTGCAGGACGGTAGCAGTGCCTTGCATGCACTGCTCAGCGAATCCTTTGACCTGGCAGTGCTCGACCTCGGCCTGCCGCGCATGGACGGGCTGGAAGTGCTGCGCCGCCTGCGTGACAGCGGCTCCAACCTGCCGGTGTTGATTCTTACTGCGCGGGACGCCACCGAAGACCGTATCGCCGGGCTGGATGCCGGCGCCGACGATTACCTGATCAAGCCCTTCGATCTCGCCGAACTCAAGGCGCGTCTGCGGGCCTTGCTGCGGCGCAGCGCCGGGCGTGCACAGATGCTCATCGAACACGCTGGCATCAGCCTCAATCCGGGCACGCAGCAAGTCAGCTATATGGGTGAACCGGTGGCACTGACGCCCAAGGAGTATCAACTGCTCCACGAACTCCTGTCGCCACCCGGCCGGGTCATGACCCGCGATCACCTGATGCAGTTGCTCTACGGCTGGAACGAGGAAGCCGAAAGCAACACCCTGGAAGTGCACATTCATCACCTGCGCAAAAAGTTCTCCACTGACCTGATCCGTACTATTCGCGGAGTGGGTTACCTGGTGGAGGAACGTCGATGACCTCCATCCGGCGTCGCACGCTGACGCTGATCATCGGTCTGATGCTCGCCGGCCTGGCAGTGATCACCGTGTTCAACTGGAACGACAGCAATCACGAAATCGCCGAAGTCTACGACGCCCAGCTCGCCCAGAACGCCCGGCTGCTGCAGGGCGTGATGCGCATGCCGCTGGCCAGCAAGGAACACGCCGAACTGTACCAGGCGTTCAATAAGGCCTTGGGCGAGGCGGTGCCCAAGGTCGATGGCCATCCCTATGAAAGCAAGATTGCCTTTCAGGTCTGGAATCGTCAGGGCCAGGTGCTGGTGCACACCGCCAGTGCGCCGTCTTTTGGCACACCGCCAGTCACTCCAGGCTTCAGTGATGTGGTGGACCTGAACAACCGCCACTGGCGCGCCTTCATGCTGGAGGACAAACAAACGGATCTACGGATCTGGGTGGGTGAACGGGACGATGTGCGTTCGGACCTGGTGGACCGGATCCTGCGCCATACCCTGTTGCCCAATGTGCTGGGCAGCCTGATTCTGGCAGCGATGGTGTGGATGGCCATCGGCTGGGGCCTCAAGCCCCTGGCCGACATGGCGGCCACGCTGCGGGCTCGGCACAGCGGCTCGCTGGAGCCGCTGCAACTGACCCCGCTGCCCAGCGAGCTGGAACCGATGCAAGCGGCGCTCAATCGCATGCTCGCGCAGATCCAGGAAGTCATGGGGCGCGAGCGGCGTTTTATCGCTGACGCGGCCCATGAGATGCGTACGCCGTTAGCGGTGCTCAGGGTCCATGCACAGAACCTGATGGAGGCGGGGAGCGAAGAGGATCGCCGTGAGTCCCTGGAACATTTGATCGCCGGCGTCGACCGTACCAGCCGACTGGTCAACCAATTGCTGACCATGGCGCGCCTTGAACCGCAATCAGCGATACCGCCGTCACCGGCCATTGATCTGGCGGCCACCGTGCGCGCCAGCCTGGTTCAGTTGACGCCCTGGTTGTTGAACAAGGGACTCGAACTGGCCTTCGATGTCAGCGACGATATCGGCCCCGTCAGGGTCGATCCCGCCGCCATCGACATCGCCTTGAACAATTTGGTGACTAACGCCGCCAACTTTTCCCCAAAACACGGGTTGATCACCGTCAGGCTGAATAAACAGGCCGACCACTACCAGTTGTCTGTGGAAGATGAGGGGCCGGGGATCAATGAGGCAGATCGCGACAGGCTGTTCGAACGCTTCTACAGCCGCGGCAATGATCAGGGCGCGGGTCTGGGGCTGAACATCGTCCAGGCGATTGCCGATCGCCTGGGAGGGCAGGTCCGGTTGGAAAACCGCACGCCCACGGGGCTGCGCGCTACGTTGGAGATTTTGCGTTTTTAACGCGGCCATCCATAACCGGCCGGGTGATTGTCAGCCACTAATCAGAAAACAACTCAAACATCAGCTGGCGCAGCCAACGATTGGCGGGATCCTTGTTGTAGCGCGCATGCCAGAACAGGTTTATTTCGATGTTGGGCAGTTCCACTGGCGTCGGTAGAACCGCGAGCCCGAAGGGTTGTTCGCAACTGCTGGCAAATCGTTCAGGCACTGTGGCCATCAAGTCGGTGCGTTGAAGTATGTGGCCGACGGCGACGAAATGCGGAACCTCCAGGCGTATGTTGCGCTCGATGCCGGCCCGCGCCAGGAATGTATCTACTTCACCGTGACCGGTGTTCGCCGCGACGACCCGAACGTGGCCATAACTGCAGAAACGCTCAAGCGTCAGCGGCTCCCGGGTCGCGGGGTGGTCCTTGCGGCACACGCAGACATAGCGATGGTGAAACAGGCGCTGCTGAAAAAAACCGGCTTGCAGGTGCGGCAGCAAGCCAACGGCAAGGTCAATGGCGCCGTTCTGCAAGCCTTCGGCCAGGGTATTGGAGGTGTTGCGCAGGGTACTGATCGAGCAACCCGGCGCGCGCTCAGCCAGGGCGTCCATCAGCCGCGGCATGAAGTAGATTTCGCCAATGTCGGTCATCGCCATGGTAAATCGGCGATTGCAGTTGAGCGGGTCGAAGGTGTCCTGACGACTCAGTGCATCGCGCAAGGTCTGGATGGCCATGGCCACCGGCTCCGCCAACTGCCGGGCGTAGGGCGTGGGCTCCATTCCCTGATACGTGCGAACGAACAGCTCGTCGTTCAAAGCCACACGCAAGCGCTTCAACGCGTTGCTCACAGCGGGCTGGGTCAACTCAAGGCTATCGGCCGCCGTTGAGACCCGGCGGTCGATGAGCAACTGGTTGAACACCAGCAGCAGATTGAGATCAAGTTCACGTAATTCCATAACGTCTCGTGCAGATTGCGTGCTCATAAGGGCCGTAAATCGTTGCCCACCCTTGGGGTCTGCACCGCTCTGAAAAGGCCGCTGCAAGGGCCAAAGCCTAACAAGTGCCAGAGGGGCGCGTCCATTGGATATCGGTGGGGCTTTTGCTTCGGCCGAGGTTTATTCACGTTCGAAATAATGCCTATTCACCTGGCTGCATTTATCACGGGCGCGGGTTTGCCCATCATCGAACCCATGTCCAGTGCTCAATGCTCTGCTTAACACCATTGGACACCGCGCGATTTCCGGGGGGCGACAGATCCTCCGGCTCTATAACAATGACAAGAAGAGCGATGCCATGCGTACGATTGATGTCTCGGCCCTGATTGACGGGGCGCGTTTTAATGCCTTCCATGCCCGCGTGCTGTTCTGGTGCGCACTTATCATCATTTTCGACGGTTATGACCTGGTCATCTATGGGGTCGTGTTGCCCTCACTGATGGCCGAGTGGGGCTTGAGTTCGTTGCAGGCCGGGGCGCTGGGCAGTTGCGCGCTGGTGGGCATGATGCTGGGAGCATTGTTTTTCGGTTCATTGTCGGATCGCATAGGCCGGCGTAAAACCATCATGATGTGTGTTGCCATCTTCAGCGCAGTCACAGCCCTCAACGGCCTGGCCCGCAGCCCCGAGACCTTCGCCTTGTGCCGATTCATCGCGGGCCTGGGGATCGGCGGCGTCATGCCCAACGTGGTCGCGCTGATGAACGAGTACGCACCGAAGAAATCCCGCAGCACCCTGGTGGCGATCATGTTCAGTGGCTACTCGCTAGGGGGGATGCTCTCAGCGAGCCTGGGCATGGTGCTGATCCCCCAATGGGGCTGGCAGGCGGTGTTCTATGTCGCGCTGATTCCGCTGTTGGCCTTGCCGTTTCTGATTCGGCAATTGCCTGAGTCGATGGATTTCCTGCTGCGCACCGGGCAGACCGTCGAGGCCCAAAGACTGCTGGCACAAGCTGCGCCGTCATATGCACCCACCACCGGTGACCGGTTGAACCAGATGGTCGCCAAAGGGACAACGGTGTCCATTGCGCAACTGTTCCAGGACGGGCGCAAGTTGAATACCTTCATGTTGTGGCTGGCGTTTTTCTGTTGCTTGCTGATGGTATATGCATTGAGCTCCTGGCTACCAAAACTCATGACTGCCGCCGGTTATGGCCTGAATTCCAGCTTGGCGTTTCTGTTGGCGCTCAACGGCGGCGCGATCATCGGTGCAGTGGCCGGAGGCTGGCTGGGAGACCGGATTGGCATCGCCAAGGTGTTGTTCGCTTTTTTCACTTGCGGGGCGATCTCCCTGAGCCTGCTGGCGCTGAAAGCACCTTTACCCGTCCTGTATTTACTCATCGCCATTGCAGGGGCGTGCACCATTGGCACGCAAATCCTGGCTAACGCCTGCACGGTGCAGTACTACCCTGCGCACATTCGGTCTACAGGGCTGGGTTGGGCGATGGGCATCGGTCGGACCGGCGCCATCATCGGTCCATTGCTGGGGGGCGCACTGCATGCGTCTTCATTGCCGTTACAGGCGAGCTTCCTCATCTTTGCGGTCCCCGGCCTGATTGGTGCCATGGCTATTCTGGTGTTCCTGATCCAGAACTCTGCGAGCCGTCGAACAACTTCATCCAAGCAAGCCGTATCGCACTAGCCAGGGTCGGTCCCAGGGACGGCGCCCTTACCGCACCTGGCCAAGCGACGCGCCATGGGTGCGCAACGCCAGTCAGGAAGAAATGCTGTCCGCCTTCGATCATTCGGGTGACGCTGCAAACGCGGTGGCTGACGAAATTTTTTTACGTTTTTTTTACAGTCAGCGTTTTTGCCGGACACGATACTGGCGGCGATTTTTTAATCGCCCCATGCCTTTCTTTTCGATAGGCCTGGAACAGAGGCATTGCGCAAGGAAGGCGTGCAGTACTCCCCGATGATTGAGAGAAGCGCCCCTTGAGTGAGACAGTGACCGTTGCAAACGAACATTCCCCATCCAAAACGTCAGGAGTGGGCATGCTCGTCGCCGCTGTCGGCGTGGTTTATGGCGACATTGGCACCAGCCCCCTCTACACGCTTAAAGAAGTGTTTTCCGGCCACTACGGCGTTCAGGTAAACCACGACGGCGTGCTGGGGATCCTGTCGTTGATCTTTTGGTCACTGATCTGGGTCGTCTCGATCAAATACGTGCTGTTCATCCTGCGTGCCAACAACCAGGGCGAAGGCGGCATCATGGCATTGACGGCTTTGGCCCGCCGCGCGGCCAGCCCTTATCCCCACATGAGCAAGGTACTGGTGCTGCTCGGCCTGTTCGGGGCGGCACTTTTTTACGGGGACAGCATGATTACCCCGGCGATATCGGTGCTGTCGGCGGTTGAAGGGCTACAGCTGGCGTTTGATGGCATAGAACATTGGGTGGTGCCCCTGTCAGTGGTCGTGCTGGTGGCGCTGTTCCTGATACAAAAGCACGGTACCGCCCGCATCGGGATCCTGTTTGGCCCGGTCATGGTGTTGTGGTTTGTGGTATTGGGCGCGCTCGGAGTCCACGGTATTTTGCAGCGCCCCGAAGTGTTGCAGGCGCTCAACCCTGTTTGGGCAGTGCAGTTCTTCGTGGTTCATCCGGGAATGGGTGTGGCGATTTTGGGCGCCGTCGTGTTGGCATTGACCGGTGCTGAGGCGCTGTATGCCGACATGGGTCACTTTGGTCGCAAACCGATTTCCCGCGCCTGGTTCATTCTGGTGTTGCCGGGGCTGGTGCTCAATTATTTTGGCCAGGGTGCCCTGATCCTGGAGAACCCGGAGGCGGTGCGCAATCCGTTCTATCTGCTCGCGCCTAGCTGGGCGCTGCTGCCGATGGTCGCGCTCTCCACCCTGGCAACCATCATCGCGTCGCAAGCCGTGATCTCCGGCGCTTTCTCCCTGACGCGCCAGGCTATCCAGCTAGGTTACGTCCCTCGCATGTTTATCCAGCACACCTCCAGCCAGGAGCAGGGGCAGATTTACATCGGCACGGTTAACTGGGCGTTGATGGTCGGTGTCGTGTTACTGGTGATCGGTTTCGAGTCGTCCAGTGCCTTGGCCGCTGCCTATGGGGTCGCGGTGACGGGCACCATGTTGATCACCACCCTCTTGTCCTCGGCTGTCGTGCTGCTCCTTTGGAAAACGCCTCGGTGGCTGGCGATACCCATGCTGATCGGGTTTCTGCTGGTCGACAGCCTGTACTTCGCGGCCAACGCGCCCAAGATTTTCCAGGGCGGCGCGTTCCCGGTGATCGCCGGTATTGGTCTGTTTATCTTGATGACGACTTGGAAGCGCGGGCGAAAAATCATCGTCGAGCGGCTGGATGAGACCGTACTGCCTTTGCCGCTGTTCATCAGCAGTATCCGTTCACAGCCGCCACATCGTGTGCAGGGGACTGCGGTTTTCCTGACGGCCAGGGCCGATGCGGTTCCCCATGCACTCTTGCACAATCTGCTGCATAACCAGGTACTGCACGAGCAAGTGGTATTGCTCACCGTGGTGTCCGAGGACAGTCCTCGAGTGAGTGCAGATCGGCGGTTTGAAGTTGAAGCCTATGGCGACGGGTTCTTCCGGGTCAGCCTCCACTTCGGTTTCATGGAGGAGCCCGACGTGCCTACGGCCTTGAGTCTTTGTCATTTGAATGAGCTGGATTTCAGCCCGATGCGCACGACCTATTTCCTCAGTCGTGAGACGGTCGTCCCAACCAAGCGCATGGGTATGGCGCGCTGGCGAGAGGGCCTGTTCGCGTTTCTGCTGAAGAACGCCAATAGCAATCTGAAGTACTTCAAATTGCCCCTCAACAGGGTGATCGAACTGGGGACTCAGGTGGAGATGTGAGGACGAGCAAGGCCTTCTGGTGGAGTGAGCCGCGCAACCGTTTAGAGACAGGCGCAAGGTGACGTGCGTCCACAGGTATCCAGGTTTACACTTTTGGCGCGATCTGGTGAAAACTGGGTACCTGGCGAGATCAAAAAGGACTGCACATGAGCAAGTATCTGGCATTGTTGTTTGTTGGCGCCGCAGGTTTTGTCCAGGCGCAATCGCCGTGCTCTGAGGCATGGTACCAGGCGATCGACAAGAAACTGCTGACCGCCGATGCGCAAGGGCACGGGCCGGATATAGGCTCTGAGGAATGGAAATCCGTGATCGAATTCAAGCTGGGGGTGCGGGGCAGGGCAGACGTCCCTGATCGCAGCTCCGAGCAGTGGTGCACGTATATTGACCAGCAATCCAAGGCGGTGCGGTGGCCGGCAGCCGACTCGCGCTCCACTTGAAGGGGCTGACATCACATGAAGGATGAAATCAGCCTGATCCCCCTTGTCATCCTTGACGTTCAGGACGCGATCGATCGCCCAAACTGGGATGGAAAAAACAATCCTGGGTACTTGGCAGTGATCCAGCGCCTGCTTGGCCTATGGCGATCGAACGGTTGGCCCGTTTTGCACGTGAAGCACGATGAACAGGCGCCTGCGTCCAGCTATTACGTGCATGGCCCGTGGAATGGCATCAAGAAAGAAGTTGCCCCGATCCAGGGAGAACCGGTCATCACCAAACAGGAAAACTGCGCGTTCATTGGTACCGAACTGGATGCCGTGCTGACGAGGATGCGAGTGAAGCGCTTAGTGCTGACGGGGGTGGTGGTTCATAACAGTATCGACGCCACCGTTCGTGCGGGGAAAGCCCTTGGCTACAGGATCATCCTCCCCTCAGACGCTACGACCGCCGTGCCTGTCGTCGGGGCGCATGGGAAGTGCTGGGACGCGACAACGGTTCAGGCACTGACTTTGGCAATACTGGGTGATGAATATGCCGATGTCATGTCTTCGGACGAATTGCTCGCGCAGCTCAGCTTAACCCCCGTGGCCATAACCCGTGCTTGACGCATGGCTCGCGGTCCGCATCAGCAATAGCACCGAGCAAATGACCGGCAGATTCACCAACAGCAGCGCATATCGCAGTGACTCCTGGCCAAACAGCGGAAGCAACATATCGCTGATCAAGCCGGTTGCCAGTGGCCCGATACCGACGCCGAGCAACGTGCTGACGATGGTTTGTAAAGCCATGGCGCTACCGCGTCGACCGGGTGGCACCAGTTGGGTGACAAGGTTGTAGGACGGGGCGACCCACCAGACGGCAAAGAATGCGTAAAGCGCACACCAGAGCATGGCGGTTGGAATCGGCACATCACCCAGGCGCACCAGCAGGGAGTCGGACCAGAGCAGATAGGGGACCAGGGCACAGATGGCCGCCAGGTGGCCGAAAATCGGAATCGAAACTTGCCAGTGTGGATTGCGCCGGCACAGCCGGTCACTCAACCAGCCACTGAACAAGCCACCGATCCCCGCCGAAACGCCGCAGATCACTCCTGCCAGCAATCCGGCGTGTTGCAGGGACAGGCCGTGTGAGCGTACCAGGAAGCTGGTGTTCCACATGCCAATGGCGTAGGAACTGAGCGTGGTCAACCCACCTGCGAGGATCAGGCACCGATACGCTGGCAGCGCCCACAGCTTGCGTGCTTCAGCGCCCATGCCCAGCAGGGCGGGGGGCGTGTGAGGTTGCGGTGTAACATCCCAACGACCACGTTGAGGGTCGCGTACGAGAAACGCCAGGATGGCGCTGAACGCCAACGCCGGCACCCCCAGGGCAATGAATGCACTGCGCCAGCCGTAGTGCTCCACCACCCAGGCACCAATGCTCAACCCGATGATCGAGGAGAAGGTCGGTGCTGCGGTAAAGCAACTGATGGCAAATGAACGCCGTTGTGGTGGGTACAGGTCTGCGATCAACGACAGCGAGGCCGAAGTTGTCGGCGACTCGCTGACTGCAACCAGCATGCGCGCAAAGGCCAGCGCAAGGAAACTGCCGGCCAGGCCACAAGCCATGGTCGCCACCGCCCAGAGCAAACAGGAGATTGCCAGCAGCCGTACACGGGGCATGCGGTCCACCAGGCGACCTGCTGGCAGTCCCATGAGTGCATAGACTGCCGCGAACGCCAATCCCGAGATCAACCCGATGGCGGTGTCGCTGACGGCAAACTCGGATTTGATCGGTTCGACCATGACCGCCAGTATTTGTCGGCCGACGAAATTGTCGGCAAATACCATCGCCAGCAACAAAAGCAAGCCGTGGCTACCCCAGCCGACCTTGGCCGGCGACAACAAACCTGCGCGGGCAGTCAACGTGGTGCCCACAGATCCGGCAGGCCGGGGTCACTCACGACGATCAGGCGCTTGAGCAACACCTTCAAAGCTTGAGCGTCGGCCGCGCCGAGCTTGACGGCAAGGTCTTCTTCGACGGCCTTGGCCAAAGCCAGCTGATGCAGCGAAACTTCCCGACCCTGGGCTGTGAGGACAAACCGTAGCGACTCTGCCGAGCCCTCGAACGCCACCAGGCGCTGGCGTTCGAGAAAACGCATGCTGGCCAGCGTGACTTCGCGGCCGGTGTAGTTCACAAAGGTGTTGATTTCCTCAAGGGTCAGGTTGTCGCGGATGCACAAAATGGAAAGGACAAAAAACGTCTGTTCGTCCAGCTGCTGACTGTTCAATAGCTGGCGCAAGACGTTCAGCACTTGATAGTGCCCACGTCCCAACAGGTAACCGAGCAAGTCCTCGGTATAGCTGCACTCTGGCGGCGGCGGGGTGGTCGCCAGTCGCAGTTCGCTGCGTGGCTTACGCGTGGCCAGGGCGTACTGGCCGCTTTGGAACGCCAGTGGCGCGCGGTCGCTGTGATCGAAGGCGAGTACCTCACCGACAAAGATCACATGGTCACCGCCTTCGTACTGGAACGCCGTGCGGCACTGGAAACGCGCGGTGCAATCTTGCAATAGCGGTGCCTCGCTGATGCCATTGTCGAGTTCGATCTCGGCGAATTTGTCCTCGCCCTGAGTGGCAAAACGCCCTGACAGTGTCTCCTGCTCCGTGGACAGCACGTGCACATTCCAATGCTTGCCGTTGCTGAAGACCGGCAGACTGCGTGCCTGCTTGGAGAGGCTCCAGAGTACCAACGGCGGGTTAAGCGACACCGAGTTGAAACTGTTGGCGGTGATGCCCACCGGAGAGCCGTCTTCGTTCTGGGTGGTGATGATCGTGACCCCGGTGGTGAACGTGCCGAGCGCGGCACGGAATGCCTGGGGATCAAAGCTGATGTTTTGCATTGCCATGACTGGCCTCATGGAGTGGAGTTTTCGTATGGCCAGTATTGGGCGTTTGCACGTCCCCAACATCGTCTCAACGGACTAACACTATTACGGGGGCTCGTCCGATTGGACGAGGCGGCGCAGATGTCCGCAAGGCTAGGGTGGCGCCAGGCGCATCGGGCGCTTGACGGCCAATGAGCCGACCTGCAAGGGGATAACAATGAGTTCAGCCACGTCTTGCGTCGAAGACCTTTCAAGCCTGCTGGCGCGACAGAAGAGCGCCTTCGCCAGTGCCGGGAGTGTCAGCATCGAAACCCGCCGCCAGCGCCTGCAGCAAGTCATCGACCTGCTGGTCCACAACCACGCTGCATTGACTCAGGCCATCGACCAGGATTTCGGCGGGCGGCCTGCCGGTTTTTCATTGATGAATGATGTGCTGGGCGCCCTGGCCTCGCTTAAACATGCCCGCGATCATCTTCAGGACTGGATGCCGGACGAACCCCGCCAGATGTTCAGTCCTTATGACCAGCTCGGCGCGACCGCCTGGGTCATGTACCAACCCAAGGGCACGGTAGGCATCCTTGGTACCTGGAATGCCCCGCTGTATACCTTGCTCAGCCCGTTGGCATCGGCTCTGGCGGCCGGCAATCGGGCGATCCTGAAGCCTTCGGAGGTGGTGCCACGCACCGCTCGACTGTTGGCGGATCTGTGCGCGGAACACCTCGACCCGTTGGTCGTTGCAGTGGTCAACGGCGGGCCGGAGCTGGGCGAGGCCTTCAGCAGCCAGCCCTTCGACCACCTGGTGTTCACCGGCAGCACGGCGATTGGCCGGCAGGTGATGGGCAATGCTGCGAAAAACCTGGTGCCGGTGACCCTGGAACTGGGTGGCAAGTCGCCAGTAATCGTCTCTGCCAGCGCCGACTTGAACAAGGCGGCTTTCAGCATCGCCGCAGGTAAGGCCAGTAATGGCGGACAGATCTGCATCAACCCCGACCTGGTATATGTACCCAAGGCCCGCCTTGAATCCTTCCTGGATGCCCTGCGCAGCGCATATCGCGATCTCAACCCGACCGTAGCGGGCAACCCGGATGTGGTAGCAGTGGTCAATCAGCGACATCTGCAGCGGGTCGAGGGCCTGGTCGAGGACGCGCAGGCACGCGGTGCGCGCGTCGAATGCCTGCCCGAACCCCTGGCCGTGGACACCCAGGACCGCCGTCGCCCGCTGCGGGTGGTGGTTGATCCGGCCCCGGAGAGCTTGATCATGCAAGAGGAAATCTTTGGTCCGGCCATGGTCGTGCTGGGGTATGACGACCTCGATCAGGTCATCGCGCAAATCAATGCAGGGCCACGTCCGCTGGCGCTTTACTACTTCGGCGAGGATGCGCAGGAGCAGCGCCATGTGCTGGAACACACCCTGTCAGGCGGGGTCACCCTCAACGACGTGATGATGCACGCCGCCCTGCACGATGCGCCATTTGGCGGTGTCGGCGCGTCGGGCATGGGCCATTACCATGGTCGCGAAGGATTTCTTGAGTTCAGTCACATGCGCACGGTGTTCAAGGCTTCGGCCCTCGACCCGCGCCGCGAGTGGGGCCTGTTGCCGCCCTACGGTGAACACTACCTGGCGGCCATGCTGGCCGGTGTTACATCCGACTAATAATGATCAATCAGGACGTAATCACTATCATGGCTAATCACGAACACTCACCACTCAATCCTTCGACAGCCGCTGAAGCTGGCTGGCCCCGTCGCAGCGTACTCAAGGCCGGTGCCGTGGCTGTTGGCGTCGGGCTTCTGGGGCGCTATGCAAGCGCCCGCGCGGCGGAAATTTCGGCCAGCGACTACCAGGCCATGGACGCCTGGGCGATGAGCCAGGCGATCCGCAGCGGCGAACTGAGTGCCGAGGACCTGATGGCGGCGGCGCTGGCTCGCTACAACGAAGCCAACCCCAAGGTCAATGCAGTGAACATGCTGCATGAAGGTTACGCTCGCACCTTGCTGGCCCAGCGTCGCGCGGCGGGCACTGAAAATCGCGGCGCCCTGGCCGGAGTGCCGCTGCTGCTCAAGGACCTCAACACTTCCTTGCAGGGCACCATCACCAGCAACGGTTGCCGGATGTTCAAGGACTCGCCACCGGCCAGCCGCACCAGTGCCCTGATCTCCCGGTATGAGCAGGCCGGTGCGGTGCCATTCGGCAAGACCACGTGCCCTGAGTTCGGCTTGACCACCACCACCGAATCTCTGGCCTGGGGTCAGACCCGTAACCCCTGGAACCTGGCCATGAGCGCCGGCGGTTCCTCCGGAGGTGCGGCGTCAGCGGTGGCGGCGGGGATCGTGCCCGTGGCCCATGCGACCGATGGCGGTGGTTCGATCCGCATTCCTGCTTCGTACTGTGGCCTGGTCGGACTCAAGCCCAGCCGGTATCGAACCCCCAGCGGACCGCTGCATTTCGAGGGCTGGTTTGGCGCCAGTGTGGCCAACGTCGTCTCACGCACGGTGCGCGATACCGCACTGTTCCTTGATGTCGGCCAGGGCCATGAGGCCGGCAGTGCGTATTGGTGCCCGCCCTTGGTCCGACCCTACGTAGACGAGTTGCAACGCGAACCGGGCAAGTTGCGCGTGGCTGTCGTGCGCCAATCGTTGACCGGCGCGCCGCTTGAACCGGCGATTGCCGCGACCCTGGAACAGACCATCAAGCAGCTGCTGGCGCTGGGGCATGAGATCGACGAGTTGGAACTGGGGGTTGATCCCCGCCAATTGTTCGGCGCCCATGGCATGGTGATCGGGACGGCCGTGCGAACCTTGATCCACAACCGTGAGCAGGTGCTCGGACGCGCTGCCACGGCGCAGGACCTGGAGAAAATCACCCTGGTGAATCTGGAACGTTCCAAGGGTACCAGTGGCGAGGATCTGTACCGCGCCCGGCAATCGTTCGAGAGCATCGGCGCGACCATGGAACACCATTTCGAACGCTACGACGTGATCCTGTCGCCGGTCACCGGCAGCCTGACACCGAAGCTCGGGCTGCTGTCCCTGAACCAGCCCTGGGAGAGTTACGCCCACAACGCTATGGGCAGCGCCGGCTTCACGGTACTCGCCAACGTAAGCGGGCAGCCGGCGATCTCTCTGCCGCTTGGCCAGAGTGACGACGGCCTGCCGGTGGGGATGATGTTCACTGCGCGCCTGGGTGGCGAAGACGTGCTGCTGCGCCTGTCCAGCCAACTGGAACAAGCCCATCCGTGGGTCGCCAGGCGTGCCACCTTTTAGCGCCACACCCTTGCAGTTCCGCACCTTTGTGGGGGCCAGTCTGCTGGCGATGGGCGCTGAAGTTCAACACCCTGTTGACTGATCCACCGCTAACGCGAGCTGACTCGCATCCACAGGCAACCCTAGTCCAATTTGACGATGAGCCAATCCACCCGCAGCCCTGATCATGGGCTGCACTCCGCCAGCGCACCCTGCGTGGTCGGCGGTTTCTTCCTGACCTCAGCTAATGGCATAACAACAATGACGGCTCAAGTTCAGTCTCAGACCCACTATGACGTGATCGTCGTCGGTTCGGGCGCAGGTGCGATGACTTCGGCGGTGTTTCTCGCTGACCAGGGTATACGTGTGCTGGTACTGGAGAAAAGCGACCAGTACGGCGGCACGTCGGCGATCTCCGGCGGCGGTATCTGGATTCCGAACAACCACTATTTCGCACGCATGAACGGCAATGACAGCTACGCAACGGCCCTGACCTATCTGCAAGCGGCGGCGGGCGAGCATGTCGATGAAACGCGCTTGCGCGCATACCTGGACAACGCGCCGAAGATGATTGAACAGCTCACCCGTATAAGCCGGGTGCGCTACGCGGTGGCGGCGAAATACCCTGATTACTATCCACACCTGCCCGGGGCACTGGCCGGTGGACGAACACTGGACCCGGAGTTTTTCGATACCAGCCTGTTGGGCGAAGAACTCGCGAACCTGCGCAAACCGTCGCCTTCAACCCTGCTGATGGGGCGCATCGCCTGGACTGCGCGCGATGCACACAAAGCCATGGCCCGTAGTTTCGGCTGGCGCTTGCTGATCATGAAGCTGATGCTGCGCTACAAGCTGGACTTCAAATGGCGACGCAAAAGCAAGATGGATCGCCGTGCATCCCTGGGAAGTTCGCTGGTGGCCTCCCTGCGCCGCTCGCTGATGGACCGCAATGTTCCGCTTTGGCTCAACACCGATTTCTGTGGCCTGGTCACCGAAAACGGTCGGGTCAGCGGTGTCACGGTGATGCGTGACGGTGCCGAGCTGCAATTGCAGGCGCGCCTGGGGGTGATCCTTGGCTCGGGTGGCTTTGAACAGAATCAGGCGCTGCGCGACAAGTACTTGCCCAAGCCGACCCGCAAGGCCTGGAGCGCGACACCGCCTGGCAACAACACCGGGGCCGCCCTCGAAGCCGGCATGGCGCAAGGCGCCGCCACCGCGTTGATGGATTGGGCCTGGTGGGCACCGACCATTGCCGTGCCGGGAGAGGACAAGCCCCGGGGGATCTTCGCTGAGCGTGCGTTCCCCGGCGCTATCGTGGTCAACGGTCTGGGGCAGCGCTTTGTCAACGAAGCGGCACCGTATCTGGAGTTCGTCGACGCCATGCATCGGGACAACCAGAGTACCGACGGGAGATCGGTGCCGGCCTGGGTGATCTTCGACGCGCACTTCCGTTTCAACTACGCCATGGGGCCATTGATGCCTGGTCAGGTCATGCCCGATAGCCGACTGCGCAAAGAGTGGCTCAACAACCTGTACTGGAAAGCCGACACCCTGAGCGGCCTGGCCCGGCAGATCGGCGTCGACGGTGCTGGCCTGGAAGCCACCGTGGCCAAGGTCAACGGCTACGCAGAAAGCGGTGTGGACATCGACTTTGCCCGTGGCGGCAATGTCTTCGACCGCTATTACGGCGACTGCAACATCAAGCCCAACCCTTGCCTGGCGCCGCTGCGTAAAGGCCCTTACTACGCCATGCGCCTGGACGCCGGTGACATCGGCACCAAGGGCGGTCTGTTGACCAACGAACATGCCCAGGTGGTGCGCGATGACGGTTCGACCATCGCCGGCTTGTACGCCATTGGCAACTGCTCTGCCTCGGTGATGGGCACCAGCTACCCTGGAGCCGGTGGCACCCTGGGGCCGGCGATGACCTTTGGTTATGTCGCCGCCAACCACTTGGCCCGTCAGTTGCCGGAGGCGTGATGTCAATGTCCGATAACGTCCCCAGCACCGAGGTAATGCCACCCTTGCAGGTGGCCGATGGCAACAGCGTAACCTGGGACGAACAATGCGATGTACTGGTCGTTGGCTGGGGTGCTGCCGGTGCCTGCGCGGCGCTTGAAGCTCGGGCCGAGGGTGCCGACGTGCTGATCGCCGACCGCTTCACCGGCGGCGGTGCCAGCGCCAAAAGCGGCGGGGTGGTCTATGCCGGTGGCGGCACGCGCCATCAACAGGCGGCGGGGTTCAACGACAGCCCCCAAGCCATGTTCGACTACCTCAAGCACGAAACCCGCTCCGTAGTCAGCGATGATACGCTGCGGCGCTTCTGCGCCGACAGCGTGAGCAACCTCCAGTGGCTGGAAAGCCACGGCGCGCCCTACGCCCACCAGATGCCACCGGGCGGGGGAAAGACTTCGTATCCCCCCGACGGCTACTTCCTCTATTACTCGGGTAACGAATTGGTGCCTGACCACGGCGGCCCCTTGCCGCCTGCACCACGAGGGCATCGCACCGTGGGCAAGGGGCAGGGCGGGGCGGTACTTTTTTCCCACCTGAAAGCAGCGTGCCTGAAGGCCGGAGCGAGAACGCTGTTGCAGGCGGCGGCGCGACGACTGGTGACCGATGCCCAGGGGCAGGTACTGGGTGCCGAGTTTTGGTGCATGCCCAAAGGCAGCAAGCACGCCCACTTGCATGCCCGACTGTCCGCCCGCGCCGAACGTCTGCAGAACTTCGTCCCTGGCTATTGCAACACACTGCGCAAGAAGGTCTGCCAACTGGAACGGGATTTCGCCAAGCCTCGCCGGGTGCGAGCGCTCCACGGGGTGATCCTGAGCACTGGTGGCTTCATCTTCAACCGCCAATTGCTCGAACAGCACGCGCCGAAGTTCCGGCGCAATTTCAAGGTCGGCGCCACCGGCTGCGATGGCAGCGGCTTGCGCCTGGGTGCCAGTGTCGGTGGTCAGGGGGCTGGGCTTGAGCGGGTATCGGCGTGGCGCTTCATCAACCCGCCGTACAGTTGGCACAAAGGCATCGTGGTCAACCGCGAGGGGCTGCGCTTCTGCAACGAAGAAGTCTACGGCGCCACCCTCGGCCAGCCCTTGATGGAAGAGCAGGGGGGCAAGGCATGGCTGGTGCTGGATGCGCCGTTGCGCAAGAAAGCCATCCGCGAAGCACTGTTCGGCGGCTACTGGTGGTTCCAGAGTTTTCCGGCGCTGGCCCTGATGTTGTTCAAGGTGCGCAAGGGCAAGAGCCTGACTGAGCTGGCCAGTGCGACGTCCATGAACCCCACCGTGCTGCGCGACTCTGTGCTGGCCGCCAACGCCGCCGCCCGTGGCGAGGCGCCGGAGCCTTTCGGCAAGTCCGAGGGTGGGCGCCAGGTGCTTGAACAAGGGCCGTTCTATGCCTGCGATATCTCCGTGACCAATCCGGTATTTCCCTTGGGCGCCCTGACCCTGGGTGGATTGCGCGTGGATGAGCGCAGCGGCGCGGTGCTGGACGAGCAAGGCCAGGTGATCAGCGGCTTGTACGCCGCCGGACGCAGCGCCCTGGGCATACCGTCGCACCTGTACATCAGTGGCCTGTCCCTGGCGGACTGCGTGTTCTCTGGCCGTCGAGCCGGTGCCGCCGTCGTCCGCGCACACAACCAGCAACCGCAAAGCACCCACGCACAGGAGACCCCAGGGCTCACTCTGTAGGAGCTGCCGCAGGCTGCGATCTTTTGATTTTTTAATCTTCGAGCTGACAGAGAACCGGGCGCTGGATCGGATTGCTTGGGCCGAATGAAAGATCAAAAGATCGCAGCCTGCGGCAGCTCCTACGGGGGATCGCAAGCGCTGCAGAACTGAGCCCGGCAGACGAGCGTCTAGTACCCCTCGAACCGGGCCGGACGCTTGTCGATAAATGCCTGCATGCCTTCCTTCTGATCCCGTGACGCAAACAGCAGGGCATTGGCCTTGCGTTCCAGCGCCAGGCCGGCTTCCAGCGGGGCGTCCATGCCGGCGAGGATCACCTCCTTGATCTGCTCGGCGGCCAACGCCGGCATCGCCGCAATGACTCGAGCCAGCTCCAGGGCGTGGGCCTGGACCTGGTCATCGTCCACCAGGTCGCTGACCAGCCCGGCTACCCAGGCTTCCTCGGCACTGATCGGTTGCCCGGTGAGTGCCATGCGCATCGCCTTGACCTTGCCTACCGCCCGCACCAGCCGTTGGGTGCCACCGATGCCCGGCATGATGCCGATACGGATTTCCGGTTGGCAGAAGCGCGCGCTGCGCCCGGCGACGATCAGGTCGGCGTGCATCGCCAGTTCGCAACCACCGCCGTAGGCGTAGCCGCAGACGGCCGCAATCACGGGTTTTGGACAGTGCTGGATCGGCCCCCAGACCCGCTCGGTGTGGCGCTTGTAGATATCGATAGGGCCGACCCCGGCCATGCTGGTGATGTCGCCACCGGCAGCGAACACCTTGTCACCGCCCGTAAGGACGATGCACCGCACCTCGGGATCAATTGCCAGCTGGCTGAAATAGCGCGACAGCAGCGCCTGCAATTCCAGGCTCAAGGCGTTGGTCGCCTGGGGGCGGTTGAGCCGCAGCAGGGCGACGCCGGGCAGCGGGCGTTCGAGCAGAACCGGTGCAGCAGATGAGTCGGGCATGGGCATTCTCGAAGACCTGAGAGGGTGTCAATGGCGCCAGTGTCCTGTTCACGGCGCTGAATTTTCATCGTCCGTTCAGACGTAGTTTGGCCTGCGGTTCGTCCCTAGAGTGGCTCTTGTCAGTAGAAAAGGAGCACATGATGGAGCTGCATTCGGGTCTTGATTACAGCGGCAAGGTGGTGCTGATCACCGGTGGCACCAAGGGCATCGGCGCTGGTATCGCGCAGGGATTTCTGGCCGCGAACGCACGGGTGATTGTCTGTGCCCGGCGCGAACCTGAGCAGGTGCCGACAGCGGGAGGCAAGCACGCGACCTTCATTGCCGCCGATGTACGTGACCAGGATTCCCTGCAACGACTGTTCGCCACCATCGAGCGAGATTTCGGACGCCTCGATGTGGTGGTCAACAACGCCGGCGGCAGTCCTGCCGCCGACGCCGCCACGGCCTCGCCCAGATTTCATGAAAGCATCATCGGGCTGAATCTCATCGCGCCGCTCAACGTCGCCCAGCACGCCAATCGCCTGATGCAGGCACAGGTGCAGGGTGGTTGCATCATTTTTATCGGCAGCATCAGTGCACTGCGTTCCTCGCCAGGTACGGCCGCTTATGGCGCGGCGAAGGCCGGCGTGCTGGCGTTGGTGCAATCGTTGGCGGTGGAGTGGGGCCCCAAGGTGCGGGTGGTTACAGTCAGCCCGGGGCTGGTGCTGACCGAGCAGGCGCATCTGCACTACGGCACGCAGGCCGGTATCGATGCTGTCTCTGCCGGAATCCCGGCTGCACGCATGGCGGTGGCCGAGGACATTGCCAACGCATGCCTCTACATCGCATCACCGCTGGCCAGTTACGCCAGCGGTTGCAACCTGTTGCTGCATGGCGGTGGTGAACGCCCGGCGTTTCTCGGTGCTGCGCAAGTTCTGCCCACCTGATCGACCTAATGCGGCGACCGGGTTCGGTAGCCGCCTTCAATGTGAAGGAGACGACTTTGGCTGATCCACAACTGCTATCCAATGTGCGCGCCCTGGTGGGGCGCCAGTACGGCCGGGTGTATGCCTGGGACGAGGTCAATGCCCCGATGATTCGCCAGTGGTGCGAAGTCATGGGCGTGGACAACCCGCTGTACACCGACCCGGGCTTCGCCTTGGGTACCGAACATGAGGGCCTGATCGCGCCGCCTGCGATGTTGCAGGTATGGACCATGGAAGGCCTGCACGCCAACAACTATCCGCCTGGTTCCACCACTGAGAACCCTTACGAGGTGCTCAAGGAAATGGAAGCCTACGGCTATGCCTCCACGGTGGCGGTGAACTCCGAGCTGAGCTTCACTCGCCCGCTGCGTCTGGGCGAAAAACTCTACTACACCACGCGCCTGGATTCAGTTGGCGATGAGAAAACCACCGCCTTGGGCACCGGCTTCTTCGTCACTCTGATAATGAGCCACTTCGTGGAAAAAGCCGGCGGCGACGAGCCGGTGGGCGAGTTGCTGTTTCGCGTATTCAAGTTCCGTGCGGCAAACGCCCAGGCTCCAGCCAAGGTGGAAGCGGCACCGGTCAAGGCCAAGCGTCCGTTGCCAGGAATCAGCGACGACACGCGGTTTTTCTGGGAAGGCTGCGAGAAGGGGCAGTTGTTGATCCAGCGCTGCACGGCCTGCCAGACCCTGCGCCATCCACCGGCACCCGTTTGCATCCAGTGTCACAGCTTCGACTGGGACACCCTGCAGGCCAGTGGTCGCGCCAGCTTGTATTCATTCGTGGTGATGCACTACCCCGAAGTGCCTCCGTTCGATTACCCCAACCCGATCGGCCTGATAGAACTCGAAGAGGGTGTGCGCCTGATCGCCGGGCTGGTCGGCATCGAGCGCGAGCAACTGCAGATCGGCCAGCGTTTGCAGGTCGAGTTCCAGTCCTTCGATGACCAACAGACCCTGCCGTTATTCCGGCCGGTAGAGGCATAGGAGCCACCATGGATTTCGAATTGAGCGAAGACCAGCGCGCCATTGCGCAAATGGCCGACGGCCTGTTTGTCGACCATTGCCATGATGACTACATGCGCCAGTGGGACACCAGCGGCGAGGCGATGATGGCGCCGTTGTGGACGTTGTGTGTCGAGACCGGCCTGCATGCCTTGGCCATCCCCGAAGAGCACGGTGGCAGCGGCCTGGGCATGACTGAGTTGATGCTGGTGCTGCAAGCCCAGGGTAAGGCCCTGGCCCAGGTGCCCTTGTGGCGTCATCAATTGGCGGCTGCGACCCTGGCCCGGTTTGACGCCGCCAACAATGGAGGGTGGGTTGCCAGGGCGGCATCCGGCGAGGTGCTGCTGAGTCTGTCTGTCGATGGTTTGAGCAGTGCGCTCGGCATCGAACTGCGAGCCCGTGCTTGCGCCGACGGCTGGTTGATCGACGGCCGGGTTGCAGCCTTGGCGTTGGGTGATCAGTCCCAGGCAGCGCTGGTGTTGGTAGAAGCAGAAAACCAGCCGCGCTTGCTGCTGCTCGACCTTTCGGCGCCCGAGATACAAAGGGTGTCGGCGGTGCTGACCCACGGCGAAGCGGTGGCCGACTTACACATCCAGGGTTTGACCGTGAGCGCCACCGCGCTGTTACCGGCTGAAGCTGTCGCCTGGCTTGAACTTCGCTGCACCGCGGCATTGGCGTCCTTGCAGCTGGGTGTCAGCGAAGAGCAGATCCGCCGCACCGTGGCCTACGTCAGCGAGCGTCGGCAGTTCGAACGCGTCATCGGCAGCTTCCAGGCGGTGCAGATGAGCATGGCCGATACCCATATCGCCGTCGAAGCCTTGCGTACGACCTTGTGGCAACTGGTCTATCGCATCGATGCCGATATGCAGGCGCCCAGTGAAGCGCTGGCCACTGCCTGGCTGGCCTGTGAAGCGGGACACCGCATTGGCCACACCGCGCAGCACGTACATGGCGGCATCGGCGTCGACCTGACGTACCCGATCCACCGTTTTCTCTACTGGAGTCGCGGCTTGTCCCTTGCCTTGGGTGGCTCGGCGGCAAACCTGGAACGCCTGGGCGACTGGCTCAACGATAACGACAAGCTGGGATGGAAATATGACCTCGAAGAACACCAAGCGCTTTGAAGACGTGCGCCCCGGCGAAGTACTGCCGCAGCTTGCGGTGCCGATCACGGTGACCCTGATCAACGGTGGTGCGATTGCCACCCGTGACTACTTTCCCGGTCACCACGACGCGGAGGCGGCCCGAGCCCTGGGTTCGCCCCACGTGTTCATGAACATCCTCACCACCAATGGCCTGGTGCAGCGATTCATCGAACAGTGGGCCGGGCCGCTGGCGCAATTCAGCGCACTGAAAATCAAACTCGGCGCACCGAATTATCCCGGCGACTGCATGACGTTCAGTGGCAGCGTCAGCGCAGTCGATGCGGACACCCGCTCGGTGGAAATCACTTTGAGCGGCAAAAATTCCATGGGCAACCACGTGACCGGCACGGTCGCGCTGGTCCTGCCCTGACAGCCGGAGAGACACAGATGACTGATTCATCGATTTCCGGGCGTGCCGCGATCGTTGGTCTGGGCGCGACCGAATTTTCCAAGAACTCCGGACGCACCGAATTGCGCCTGGCCATGGAGGCCACCTTGAGTGCGCTCAAGGATGCCGGCATCGATCCGTCGGAGGTAGACGGCTTCAGCTCCTACTCGGTGGACAAGGTCCCGGAGTACGAAATTGCCCGTCTGCTGGGGTGCAAGGACGTCAAATTCTTCTCTCAGGTGCCCCATGGCGGCGGCGCTGCCTGTGGGCCGGTCATGCACGCGGCGATGGCAGTAGCCACCGGGGTGGCGAAAGTAGTGGTGGTGTACCGGGCCATGAACGAGCGTTCCTGGTACCGCTTCGGTACCGGCAACTACGGCTTTGCAGCTTCGCCGATATTCGACAACGTCAACTACGGCTGGTACATGCCCCACGGCTTCCATACGCCGGCAGCCTGGGTCGGGATGTTTGCCCAGCGCTACATGCACACCTATGGCGCCACCAGCGAAGACTTTGGCCGGATCGCTGTGGCCGCGCGGGATTTCGCGGCGACCAATCCCCAGGCGTTTTTCCACGGCAAGCCGATCACCCTGGAAGAACACCAGGCCTCGCGCTGGATCTGCGAGCCGCTGCACTTGCTCGATTGCTGCCAGGAGTCCGACGGCGCCGTGGCGATGGTGATTACCTCGGCCGAGCGCGCCCGTGACCTTCGGCAGAAACCGGTGACCATCAAGGCTGGCTCCCAAGGCATCAGCCACGGCCAGCAGAGCATGACCTCGTTCTACCGCGACGACATCACCGGGCTGCCGGAAATGGGCGTGGTGGCCCGCGAGTTGTATCGCCAGTCAGGCCTGGGCCCGGAGTCTTTCCAGACGGCGGTGATCTACGACCATTTCACTCCGTTCGTGCTGCCACAGCTGGAGGAGTTCGGCTTCGTCAAACGGGGTGAAGCCAAGGAATTCATCCGCGCCGGGCATCACGCCCGTGGCGGCAAGCTGCCCATCAACACCCACGGCGGGCAACTGGGTGAGGCCTACATCCACGGCATGAACGGGATCGCCGAAGCGGTGCGGCAGGTGCGTGGTACGGCAGTCAACCAGGTGGCGGATGTGCAAAACGTACTAGTCACCGCCGGCACCGGCGTACCCACCAGCGGCCTGATTCTCGGCGCAGCCTAAGGAGCAGCAAATGTTCGTTGACCTCACTCCCGAACAACATGCCCTGCGCCACAAGGTGCGGGACTATTTCCAGGCCCTGATGACCCCGGACATGCGCGACCAGTTGCGGGGCAAGGAAGGCGGTGATCTGTTTCGCCAGACCATCCGCCAGATGGGCCGCGACGGCTGGCTCGCGGTCGGTTGGCCAAAGGCCCACGGCGGCCAGGGTTACGCGGCCACTGAACAGTTGATCTTCTTTGAAGAAGCCAACATCGCCGGCGCGCCACTGCCGTTCGTCACTATCAGCACCGTCGGCCCTTCCTTGATGGCCCATGGCAGCGAGCTGCAGAAGGAACGTTTTCTGCCCGGCATCGCGGCCGGTGAAATCATGTTTGCCATTGGTTATTCCGAACCCGACGCTGGCAGCGATCTGGCCGTGCTCAAAACCACTGCCCGCCAGGACGACGAAGGCTTTTTGGTCAATGGCAACAAACTGTGGACCTCAGGTGCCGAATCGGCCGATTTCGTTTGGCTGGCGGCCCGGACCGATGCGACGCAGGCGAGGCATAAAGGCATATCGCTGCTGATCGTGGACACTACGACGCCGGGTTTCTCTCATACCCTGATCCCCACCACGAGCATTCCGACCACGGCCACCTACTACGACAACGTACGGGTGCCCAACGAAATGCTGGTGGGCCAGTTGCACGGCGGCTGGAAGTTGATCACCTCGCAACTGAACCATGAACGCCTCGGCCTTGGCACCTGGTCGGACAAGGTCGTGGCGCTGTTTCGCCGGGTCTATCTGTGGGCGCGGGCCTGTGACGAACAGGGTCGTCGAGCGATGGACAAGGCCTGGGTGCGCAGCTCGCTGGCCGAGTGTTACGCGCGCCTGGAAGCGATGCGCCTGATCAACATGCGCATTGCTGCCGACCTGGACCGAGATCGGATGGACGTGGCACTGAGCTCGACCACCAAGGTGTTCGGCTCGGAGTCGGCCATCGAGATCCTGCGCAAGCTGGCGGGGATCCTCGGCGCCAACGGTTCAATGCGCAGTGGCTCGGCAGCGACCCTGCTGCAGGGAGAGCTGGAATTCGAGTTGCGCAGCTCACCGACCCTGACCTTTGGCGGTGGCACCAATGAAATCCAGCGTGAGCTGATCGCCCAGTTTGGCCTCGGCATGCCGCGCACCCAACGCTGACGCTGGTCCATCAACAACAAAAACGTACTCGGCCCGGTTCCGGCGCGGGTCGAAGGGGACTTTCATGAGCACTATCGAGCAATTTCGGCACGACACGCGTGCCTGGCTGGAGGCTAACTGCCCGCTGTCAATGCGCACCGGTATGGCTGAAGGCGATGTCGTGTGGGGCAGCCAGAACCCGCAGTTTCCGTGCGAAGACGCACGACTGTGGTTTGAACGCATGCGCGACAAGCGCTGGTTCTGTCCCGAGTGGCCTGAAGAATACGGCGGCGCGGGCCTGAGTGACGAGCAACTGGCGGTGCTGGAAAGCGAGATGCGCCGCATCAAGTGCCGGCCGCCACAGATCAACCTTGGTATCTGGATGCTCGGGCCAGTGCTGCTGGCGTTTGGCAGTGAGCAACAGAAACGCGATCTGCTGCCTCCCATTGCCCGTGGTGAAGTGCGCTGGTGCCAGGGGTTCTCCGAACCAAACGCCGGTTCCGACCTGGCCAGCCTGAAAATGGCCGCTCGCGATGCAGGCGACCACTTCATCGTCGACGGCAGCAAGATCTGGACCTCCTACGGCGACAAATCCGACTGGATGTATGCCCTGGTGCGCACCGATTTCAGTGCGCCGAAACACGAAGGCATCAGCCTGATTGTACTGGACATGCGCAGCCCCGGCGTCAAGCCGCAGCCGATCGATTTGATCAGCGGCAAGTCGGCATTTTGCCAGGTGTTCTTCGATGCGGTGAAAGTCCCCAAGAGCCAGTTGATCGGGCCGTTGAACGGCGGCTGGACTCTGGCCAAATACCTGCTGCAGCACGAACGCAAGGCGATGTCGAAGTTCGGTGAGTTCAGCCTGCCGTCGCACTTCGACCTGCTGGCGTTGATGCGCGAGTACGTGCCGGCGCCACAGACCCAGGGCGAGCATGCCCTGCAGGCCCGGGCCACAGCCTGTGCGATGAATGAACAGGCCTACAACCTGACTGTGCAGCGCATGGGTGAGGAGGCGCGGGCCGGCGCCGACATCGGCGGCCTGATGTCGATCATGAAACTGGTGCACACCGAGCAGGAGCGCGATAAGTTCGAAGTGCTGCTCGATGCCATGGCCGGGCACGCCTTTGGTTGGGAGAGTGTTGCGTTCAGCGAGCAGCAACTGGCGGTGACCCGCTCCTGGTTGAACAGTTACGCGCTGACCATTTCCGGCGGGTCCTCGGAGGTCCAGTTGAACGTTATCGCCAAGCGCGTGCTGGGCTTGCCGGACGCCAAAAAAGGAGTTGCTGCATGAGCCTGCGTTATAGCGATGAACAGCGTTTGCTGGCGGACAGCGCCCGGGACTTTCTCGCCGCCCGCAGTCCGGTCAGTGCCCAGCGCCGATTGCGCGATGAGGCCGCAGCTTTTGGCTTCGAACCGCAGCTGTGGCGTGAAGCCGTGGAGTTGGGTTGGAGCGCGATTCCTTTCCCGGAAGACTTTGGCGGTCTGGATTTCGGTTGCAAGGGGCTCGGTCCAATCTTCGAATCCATAGGGCGCAATCTGTCCGCCACGCCGCTGTTATCCAGTGTGGTACTCGGTGGGTCATTGGTTCTTCTGGCGGGCAACCAGGCGCAACAGACACGTTGGCTGCAAGCTGTGATCGGTGGTGAGCAGCGCCTGGCCCTGGCCGTGGACGAACGTTCTCGCCACAACCCGAGCCACATCGCCCTGGCAGCCAAGGCAGATGGACAGGGCTATTGCCTGCACGGCGACAAATTCTGGGTGATCGACGGGCAGGGCGCCGATGCCTATGTAGTGGCGGCCCGCACCAGCGGCCAGCCAGGCGACACTCAAGGTATCAGTCTGTTCCTGGTGCCGGCCGATAGCCGGGGGGTGACCGTCAGCGCTTTGGGATTGATCGATTCGCGCAACAGCGCTCGCCTGCGACTGGACGAGGTGCGCGTGGGCAGCGATGCCTTGCTGGGCAACCTGGATGAAGGTTGGGCCGTGCTTGAAACCGCACTGGATCGCGGCCGCACCTGCCTCGCGGCGGAGCTGTTGGGGATGGCCGAGCAACTGTTCGAAACCACCCTGGAGTACCTCAAGACCCGGGTGCAGTTCGATACGCCGATTGGCACTTTCCAGTCGCTGCAACACCGCGCTGCGCAAATGTACATCGATCTTGCGCTGAGCCGCAGCGCCCTGATGGCCGCTTTGGCGACCCTGGATGACGCCGGTCATGACGCTCGGGCACGTGCTCGACTGGTCAGCCTGGCGAAATGGAAAGCCGGCGACACCGCGCTCAAGGTCGCCAATGAAGCCGTGCAGATGCACGGCGGCATAGGCGTTACCGACGAGCTCGATGTCGGCCTGTACCTCAAGCGCGTTCGCGTGGCGCAGAGCTGCCTGGGGGATCGGGATTTCCATTGCGAACGCTATTGCGCCCACGCCTGAACCCGTGTGGGAGCGGGCTTGCCCGCGAAGACGGAGTGTCAGGCCATCGGCATGTTGAATGTGCCGGCCCCTTCGCGAGCAGGCTCGCTCCCACAAGGATCCCTGGTGTACCCAACTCGTGAGTACGACTCACCACCCTGTGGGAGCGGGCTTGCCCGCGATGACGGAGTGTCAGGCGATGCAGATGTTGAATGTGCCGGCCTCTTCGCGGGCAAGCCCGCTGCCACAGGTCTCTCGGTTGTTCTGGAGATACACAAATGAGCATTGAACGCTGGCAAACCGCGTGGCGACAACTGATCGCCCCCGGTGCGCCGTTTGAGGTGGTGACGTCCGATGACGGCGCTCCACGTTACTTCCGGCACGCCGCGCGCGATTTGACGCAGGTGTTCGACGCCGGTCGGGTCCACGGTGACCGTGAATTCCTGGTCTGGCAATCGCAACGCCTGACCTTCAACCAGTTCTTCGATCAGGTCGATCGACTGGCCGGGCAAATGGTGGCTCGTTTCGGACTGCAGCCCGGCGAGCGCGTGGCCATCGCAATGCGTAACCAGCCAGCGTGGCTCGTGGCGTTCGCCGCGATCGTGCGCTGTGGTGCGGTGTGTGTGCCGCTCAACAGTTGGGGGCTGCGCGACGAACTGCAGTACGCGCTGCAAGACAGCGATTCGCGCCTGCTGGTGTGTGATGAAGCACGATTAAATACCCTGCATGAAGATTTGGCCCGTGAGCAGCGAGGCACGATAGTCGTCGGGGCGCAGGAAACTGCCTCTCCCGAGTACTGCCTGCGATTCGAAGACTTGATCAACGCCCCGATATTGCCGGCACCCACGCTGGAAATCGATCCTGACGCGCCGGCACTGATCCTCTACACCTCGGGCACCACCAGTCGCGCCAAGGGCGCCGTGTCCAGTCACCGGGCAATCTGCCAGGCGCTGTATGCCCTGGATTTCCAGGGTGCGTTTTGCGCCATGAGCTCACCCGAGCGTGTCGGCGTGGTGATCAACAGTGGCTTTGCCCCCACCACATTGGCAGCAGTACCGCTGTTCCATGTCAGCGGCTTGCATGCGCAGTTCCTGTCGGCACTGCGCGGCGGCCGGCGCTTGATGCTGATGTACAAGTGGGATGTCGAACAAGCCATCGACCTCATTCGCGATGAGCGTTGCACTCAGTTCAACGGGGCACCGGTGATGATGCAGCAACTGCTTGCCTCGCCACGTTTTGGCGGCGAGCACACCGCCAGCCTCTTCGGTCTTGGACTGGGAGGTGCAGCTTCGTCCGCCGGGGTGCTGGACAACATGCTCAAGCTCAAGCCTGACGTGATTGGCGGTGCCGGGTACGGCCTCACCGAAAGCAACGGGATCGGCGCTGCCATCGGTGGTGATCCGTTCGTGTACAAGCCGCAGACCGCTGGCTGGCCGCTCCCGATAGTCGATATTCATATCGGCGAAAGCCCTGGCCAGCCGCAGGTGGCCGGGACTCGTGGGGTGATCTGGTTGCGCTCCCCAACCTTGATGAGCGCCTACTGGAACCTGCCCGAAGCCACTGCGCAAAGTCTGCACGACGGTTGGCTCGACACCGGCGATATCGGTTACCTCGATGAGGAGGGGTTTCTCTACATCACCGGCCGGGTGAAGGATTTGATCAACCGTGGTGGCGAGAAAATTTCTGCCGCGGAGATCGAGACGTGTGTCCTCGATTTGCCCGGGGTCCTCGAAGCGGCGGCATTCGCCATTGCCGACCCGCTGCTGGGTGAGACGGTGGGGTTGGCCGTCCACGGCCAGGCTTCGACGCTACCCCAGGAGGCACAGGTCTGCGCATTCATTGCCGAGCGCCTGGCCGCCTACAAAGTCCCGGCCCAGGTCTATCGGGTACTTGAACCCTTGCCACGCAATGCCACTGGCAAGGTGCTCAAGGCACAGCTGCAAGAAAAGTTGGGCGTCTGATTGCACCTTAGTCTTTCCGGACGATGTCGGGGCCGCCAGAACACGAACAATGGGTCCATCTCACACAGCCTTATCAGCGTAGGAGGCATTACATGAAAATAACAAGAACCGGTCTCATGCTCGCGGTCGCAGTCACAGCCAATAGCGGGCTGATGGTTTATGCGCACGCCGCAGTGTCACCTCAGGAAGCGGCCAAGCTGGGCAAGGAGCTGACCTGTGTCGGCGCCGAGCAAGCCGGCAACGCCGAAGGCACGATTCCACCCTACACCGGCAAGTACCTGGGCGAAGTACCGGGCTGGAACCATGTGAAATTTTCCGGGGACCAGCCAGTTGATCCCTATGCGGCGGAGAAGCCGATCCTGGTGATCACCGCGCAGAACATGAGCCAGTACGAGGCGCACCTGACCGAAGGCCAGAAGGCGCTGCTGAAGAAGTACCCGACCACCTACAAGATGAACATTTACCCAGGCCATCGGGATTTTCGTTATCCCGATTACGTCTGCCGCCGCGCGATGGATAACGCGTTGCACGCCAAGCTGGTCAACGACGGCGACGGTTTCACCGGTGTTGGCCAGGTGCCGTTCCCGATCCCCAAAAGCGGCGTGGAAGTGTTGTGGAACCACCAACTGCCGGCCCGAGCCTACACGGAGGAAAAAACCTCCGACCTGGCCTCGGTCCTGCCCAACGGCAGCATTGGCTGGGGGCGTGCCTACGCGCGCAACCTGTCGTTGGCCAACTCACCCACCACCGATTCCCGCACCGAAGACAAACTCTCGGCCATGAGTAACAACATGACCCTGAAACCGGCCCGGGACAACGGCACCCTCAGCATTGCCCATGAACCCTACAACTATGGCACCGATGCGCGTCAGGCCTGGTCCTACAGCCCATCGACGAGGCGCGTGCGGCAACTGCCCGGTTATGGTTACGATCAGCCGATGATCGGCACCAACGGCACCATGACCGTCGACGAGGACCGTTTGTTCAACGGATCACCGGAGCGTTTCTCCTGGAAACTGATCGGCAAGCGCGAGATCTATACCCCGGCCAACGCGTTCAAGCCTAATGCCGGGACGGTCAAGTATGCCGACCTCCTGACACCCAATCATCCCAACCCTGACTTCATGCGTTACGAGTTGCGCCGCGTGTGGGTGGTGGAAGCCGACTTGAAGGAAGGCTTCCGTCATGTCTATGGCAAACGCGTGCTGTTCATCGACGAAGACACCTGGAACGCGGTGATGGCCGACAACTACGATGCCCGTGGGCAGCTGTGGAAGCACGCCATGGTCAACTATTACTACCATCCTGACATGAGTGGCTGGCAGGCTGGTTCGCAGTTCTTCATGGACTTGAACTCCGGCCAATACACCGGCTACGGCATGACCAACGAGGCGAAGAAAGGTCCGATCCTCAACGAAGGCAAATTCACGCCGGACCAGTACACTGCGGATGCAGCACGGGCCATCGGGCGGTAACACCCAGGTCGCGGCAATGAAAAAAGCCCTATCGGATTTCGATAGGGCTTTTTTTTTGGTTCTTGTTCGTTCCCTGTAGGAGCGAGGTTGCTCGCGAAAAACCCGAGGGCGCCGCGGGCCATCTGGTTTAACGCGATATCGTCCACGACCATCGCGAGCAGGCTAGCCCCTGCAAAGGGAAAGTCAGTTGATCGGCGCAGAGGTGATTGACCATTGCGGATCAAGCGCCCCGATCATCTCCAGTAGGCGTTTGTAACCGGTGCGACGAATGCGCCACTCGCTATGGAGCTGGACGCAGTGACCCTCCTAGGTGGCGCTGCCGTTGACGTCGACTTCCGGGGTGTAGCCGTGGTGCATGCTGAAACAGCGGTTATGGAAGTTGTTTGCCTGGTGGCTGCCGGGGAGGCGGACCGCTATCCGCGCCTGGGACGCACCATGGCGTGGGATATCGCGGCGGGGCATGCGGTGCTAGTCGCTGCCGGTGGACAGGTCCGCACCCTTGACGGCGATCCGCTGCGTTATGGCAAGCCCGGCCTGGGCAACCCGCATTTCTACGCTGACGGCCTGCAGGCTCTACACGCTGGCGCAAGGGCCTGCTTCCGGGCACGGGAGGCAGGCCCTTTTTGGTTTGAAGGGGGAACTTACTGACAGGGTAAACCGAAAAAAATGCCGCTGGAACCTGGCAAGGTTGCAGCGGCGTGGTGGTGCGGGAGGGTTCAGGCCGCCACGGGCCGTACCGCGGTGAGATGCGCCGCAGGGTCCTTCATCTGTTGTCGATAGCGCGGCAGTGCCAGGGTCAGGAACACGCAGGCCAGCACCAGCATCGACACCGACGAAGCCAGGGCATAGCGCAGGGATTCACTGCCCAGGGTCGGCACGAAGAAATCGCTGAGCATGCCTACAAACAGTGGCCCGATACCGACGCCCAGCAGGGTCATGGCCATCACAAAAATGGCCGTGGCCTGTGCCAGCCGTGTGGCCGGGAACAGGTGGGTGATGGCGCTCAGGCACGGTGTTGCCCACCAGACACCAAAAAAAGAGAACGCGCTGTAGAACACAAACGCCTGTGGAACGGCGATGCTGCCGATGTAGAACGCCGTGCCCTGGGGCCAGAGAAAGTACGAAAGAGCAAAGGGAATGCTGATCAGCGTACCTGCCAACGGCACACCGATTTGCCAGCCGACATCGCGCCGCGCCATGCGGTCGGTGAGGATGCCGCAGGCCAGGGTGCCGACAGTCGCACCCGTGCCACCCACCACGCCTACGAGGAATCCGGCCTCTTGCAGGTTGAGCCCGTGGGAACGGATGAGGAAGCTCGGGCTCCAGGTGCCGATGGCGTAGCCAGCAATCGCCGCCGCGCCGCCGGTGAGTACCAGACACAGGAACGAGGGCATGCGAAACAGTTCGACCAGCGTCTTGAGCCAGCCTTCCTGTTGCGCCACGACCTGCCCCAGCGGCACAACGCGCTTGGGCGCACGCACGGTCAGCAGCAGAAGCAGACCCAGGAAGATCCCGGGGGCGCCGATCAGCAGGAAAGCGTAGCGCCAGCCGTGGTGTTGGGCTATCCAGCCGCCGAGGCCCAGGCCGACAATCGCGCCCAGGCTGGAACCGAGCATTAACACCGACAGTGCAGTAGATCGGCGGTTCGCCGGGTACAAATCCGAGACCATGGCCACCGACGGCGCCGTGCCTCCGGCCTCGCCGACTGCCACACCGATCCGCGCCAGCACCAGGGTCAGGAAATTACCGGCCATACCGCAGAGCATGGTCATCAGGCTCCAGGCAATGCAGCTGAAGGCGATCACCGGCTTGCGCCCGATGCGGTCCGACAGCCGCCCCAGCGGAAAGCCGAACACGGTATAGAACACCGCGAAGGTCACCCCCGAAAGCAGGCCGATGCCGGTATCGGAAATGCCGAATTCGAGCTTTACCGGTTCGATCAATATCGCCATCAGTTGGCGGTCGATGTAGTTGAACACATAGATGCTGGCGAGCACGAACAGCGCGTAGTGCGTTCGCCATGTCACGGGGGTGGATTGATTCACTGCGGGTGCTCCCGGTTTTGTTCTAGTTGACGCGATGCTCGGCGTGTCACGGGTTTTTCTCATCGTCCATTCAGACCATTTTTGCTCTGCGCACCGTCCTGTTTTGCAGGATCGCCGACCTAGTCTTGTCGGACGATGTTTCGCATGTGCTCACGGTCAATCATTCAGCCCATATTCGCTGGCCTGTCAGGGTTTGCCCACGCTGTGGCAGGCCCTGGAAAAGCCTGAAAACAATAAGAAGCTGAGGAATTGCAATGAGCGTCTTGTTCGAGCCGGTCGCCCTGGGCGAACTGCAACTGGCCAATCGCATCGTCATGGCCCCCATGACGCGCAGCCGCGCCCTTGCCGATGCAGTACCCGGCAGCGATATGGTCGAGTACTACCGCCAGCGGGCCGGCGCCGGGTTGATCGTGGCCGAGGGTACCGCGCCTTCCGCGAGCGGTCTGGGCTATTGTCGCACCCCGGCCATCTATAACGATGAGCAGATCGTCGGCTGGCGGCGTGTCACCGAGGCGGTGCACGCCGAGGGCGGGCGCATCGTCCTGCAGCTGATGCACGTCGGTCGTGCCGCCAGCCGGCACAATAAGCCAGTCGGGGCGGCCACTGTGGCGCCGTCGGCATTGCGTGCGCGCACACAGGTGTTCAGTGACGCCGCCGGCCTGGTGGACACTGACGAGCCGCTGGCGCTGAGCCTGCAAGGCATTGGCGAGGTCATCGAAGACTACCGTCAGGCCGCACTGAATGCGCGCCTCGCGGGCTTCGACGGTGTCGAACTGCACTGCACCAGCGGTTACCTGCCGATGCAGTTCATGGCCTCAGGCAGCAACCAGCGCAGCGATGCCTACGGCGGCGACGTGACCGGACGGGTGCGTTTCGCCAAGGAGGTCATCGAGGCCATGGCCAGTGCGATCGGCGCTGGCCGTGTCGGTTTTCGCCTGTGCCCCGGTAATCCCTACAACGACATTGACGACCGCGATCCCGCAGGGACGGCGGCCGCCTTGTGCGAAGCCGTGGCGCCGTTGGGGCTGGCATACCTGCACATCATGCGCTCGCCTCTGGCCGACCTCGATGCCTTCGCCCTGGCGCGTCGCCACAGTCCCCATGCCTTGATTCTCAATGATGGTTTCGACGGCCACTCGGCCAGTGCCGCTCTCGCGTCGGGCGAGGGGGCTGCCGTGTCGTTTGGCCGTCACTTTATTGCCAACCCCGATCTGGTGGAGCGCTTGAAGAATGGCCTGCCTCTGAGTGGCTTCAACCGCAAGACCCTGTATACGCCGGGTCGGGCCGGGTACTCCGATTACCCCACTTATCAAGCGAATGCGCAGGAGGTGGCGCGATGAATCTGAATGACTTCAGCCACCTCCTGCCGACCCGCGCGGTACCACGGGAGCAGACCCAGGCACTGCTTGACCAGCGCTCGGCGGCTGCCGGGCTGATCAAGCCGAGTGATCGGCATACCCTGGCGGACCGCCTGGAGCAACAGGCGCGCGAGCAGGGTGAGCGCACATTTCTGATCTACGGCGAGCAGGTGCTGAGCTACCTGGAGGTCGATGCCCGGGCCAATCAGATGGCCCACACTTTTTACGCCAACGGCCTGCGCGCCGGTGATGTCTGTGCCCTGGCCATGGAAAACCGCCCGGCGTTCTTCTGCACCTGGTTCGGCCTGGTGAAGCTGGGAGTGGTGGTGGCCTTCATCAATACCCAGGTAAACGGCCGTGCGTTGCTGCATGCATTGCACACCACCGACGCCAAGGCGTTGGTGATCGGTGAAGAATGCCTGGCCAATATACAAGCCACCGAAAGCTTTCCGGACTTGCCATGCTGGCTCATACGCGACGCGGAAAACCCCTGGAGCGGACCGCTGCCCAAGGTGATCGACGGGCATTTCGATGCACGCCTGGAAAAAGCGCCGCGCACGCCGTTTCCACGCGATATTCGCGCGCACATCGAAGCGCAGGCGCCGACCCTGCTTATTTTTACCTCGGGCACTACCGGCTTGCCCAAGGCGGCGCGCTACAGCCACATGCGCTGGATGTCCTCGGGCGATGTGATGGAAGTCACCCTGCAAGCCACCTGCGATGATGTGTTCTATTGCTGCCTGCCGCTGTACCACGGCGCCGCAGCCACTTCGGTCACCTCTACCGCGCTGCGCGCCGGTGCAGCCATCGTCGTGCGCCGCAAGTTCAGCGTGCGTGAGTTCTGGAAGGACGTGGCCCGTCATCGGATCAGCATCTTCCAGTACATCGGTGAAATCTGCCGCTATCTGCTCAATCAGCCGGTGCGCGCCGGTGAGCGCGAGCACAGCTTGCGCTGCATGCTCGGCGCCGGGCTGTCGCCGGATTCCTGGCAGCGCTGGCTGGAACGCTTCGGTCCGATCCAGGTGTTCGAGGGCTGGGGCGCCACCGAAGCCAATGCGGCGGTGATCAACGTCGACAACTATTTCGGTTCTTGCGGACGTGTGCCGGACTGGAACAAGACCAATTTGCGGCTGGTGCGTTACGACATTGAAAACGACTGCCATCCGCGGGACGAAAACGGTTTCTATCAAGTCTGCAAAGTGGGTGAGATCGGTGAGGCCATGGGCTTTATCGTCGATCACCCGGACATCGGTGGCGGTCGCTTCGAGGGCTACACCTCGAGCGAGGCAACCGAGAGCAAGATCCGCCGCAATGTGTTGCGCGAAGGCGATGCCTGGTGGAGTTCCGGCGACTTGTTGCGCGAGGACGCTGAGGGCTATTGCTACTTCGTCGACCGCATCGGCGATACCTATCGCTGGAAGAGCGAGAACGTTTCGACCCAGGAAGTGGCGGACGCCCTGGGAGATCTCAAGGGCCTGGAACTGGTGAATATCTATGGGGTGCAGGTGCCGGGCCATGAAGGCCGCGCTGGCATGGCCGCGGTCCAGATGCAGGCGGGCCAGGTGTTTGATCCGGCCGCACTGTATGCCGTGACTGAAGCGCGCCTGCCGCGCTACGCGGCTCCGGTGTTCGTGCGGGTTACCCAAACGGCCGACCTGACGGCCAGCTTCAAGCTGCGCAAGGTTGATCTACAACGCCAGGGCTACTGCCCGAAGCGTTGCGGCGACCCATTGTTCATCCGCGACGAACAGGCCCGCACTTATGTGCCTTACTCGCAAGCAGCTCTGGAGCGGGCTGGCCTGGCGCCCTTCGCGGTGGCCGACCATGGCTGATCTCGACGCCAACGGTCACGAACTGCGCAGCGGCTTGCGCTATCCCTGGCCACAGCCGCCGGATTCCGGACAGGTGCTTGAAGTGGCGCCGGGTGTGTGGTGGTTGCGCATGCCGCTGCCGTTTCGCCTGGACCACATCAACCTCTATCTGCTGCGCCACACCGACGGCTGGGTAGTAGTGGACACCGGCATGAACACCGCGCAAACCCGAGAAGTCTGGGACCGGGTGCTCGGTGAGGTGTGTGGCGGGCTGCCTCTGCTGGCGGTGGTGTGTACCCACTTCCACTCTGACCATGCCGGTGTGGCCGCATGGCTGTCGGAGCGTTTCCACTGCCCGGTGTATATGACTGCCAGCGAATTCCAGTCACTGCACGTCAGGTTTCCCGCCGAGCAACCGCCGGGCTGGGACCTTCTCGATTTCTACCGCAAGGCCGGCGTCAGCGACGAGCGGAGTGCCGAGATGTTCGCGGTGATGAGCAACGCGCATTTCCTGCCAGCTGCGCTGAACCATTTTCGCCGTTTGCGCGAGGGCAGCTGCCTGCACATCGGCGGTCGTACCTGGCAGGTGGTCATCGGTCGCGGTCACTCGCCGGAGCATGCGTGCCTGTACGCCGCCGATGACGACTTGCTGATCTCTGGCGACCAGGTGTTGCCGCGCATCACCTCCACCGTCGGCGTGCATGCCACAGAGCCGTTGGCCAACCCACTGCGCGAATGGCTCGACTCCATCGAACACCTGCGCAGCCTGCCCGACAGTGTGCTGGTGCTACCTGCACACGAGCGGCCGTTTTTCAATTTGCATCAGCGCCTGGATCAGCTGGAGGACCATCACCGCGGGCATCTGGCACTGATGCTGGCCAACTGTGACGAGCCGCGCACCGTGCTCGAACTGATGGCTTTGCTGTTTCCCAAACTGTCGGGTCGTTTCGACGAACTGATGGCGCTTGGCGAAACGTTGGCCCATGCCAACTACCTGGTGGCCGAAGGGTCGCTGGAGCGGGAAGAGGACCGGGGGCTATATCGCTACCGGCGTGCTGTAAGGGGAGCGTGCGCAGTGACATCGCTCAAGGTGTTTTGAGCGGACGGCACGGCAGCAGTGTTGAACATTCCAGGCAGCCAACCGGTTGCCCTTCAGGAGAGTCAGTGTGATCAACAAAAACAACAATAACTCTACGGTCATCGGTTCAAGCGCGTTTCAGGTCACCAGCCTGGCGGCGGCCATTGCGCTGGTGTCGACACCGGTATGGGCCGGTGAAACCATCGAGTTCGACAACGGCGCGACCATCGACTGGTCGGTGACCACCAGCTACGGCCTCGGTGTGCGTACTGGCAGCCAGAGCGATCGCTTGCTGACGGTCAACGCCGACGATGCCAACCGCAACTTCGACAGTGGCAGCCTGACCACCAACCGCGTAGGGGCGCTGGGTGAAATGATCCTGCGCAAGGACAACTACGGCGCGGTGGTGCGGGGCAGTACCTTCTACGACGATGTCTACCATCGCAAAAATGATAACGACTCGCCCGCCACCGTGAACAAGAACGGCAGCAACGACGAGTTCACCAGTGACACCCGTTACTACAGTGGCGGTCGCAGCAAACTGCTGGATGCCTACGTGTTCAGCGGCTGGCGCTTTGACAACAACACCATGCTTGACGTCAAGGCCGGTCGGCACATCGAATCCTGGGGCGAGAGTTTGTTCTACCCCGGTGTGAACGGTGTACAGAACCCTTCCGACGCGGTCAAAGCATCCCAGCCGGGTGTTGAAGTGAAGGAGATTCTGTTGCCGGTGGGCCAGTTCTCCGGCTCTTTCCGCCTCAACCCCAACATCACCCTCGGCGCTTACGTGCAGTACGAATGGAAGGGTACTGAACTGCCGCCGGTGGGCAGCTACTTGTCGAGCAGCGATGTGGTCGGGCCCGGGCGCGAATTCATCTATGCCAACGGCCAGAAGGTCGCCTACCGCGGCACCGACGAACCCCGCGATAGCGGCCAGTGGGGCGTTCAGGTTCGCTACCGCCCGGTACAGGCCATCGAACTGTCGCTGTTCCACGTCAATTACCACGACAAGAATCCTGCCACCGCCCTGGTCGGCTATGACCCGCTGCCAGTGGGCGGAGGCCTCAACGCCTTCGCCATCAATGGTTATCGAATCAAGTACTTCGAAGACATCAAGCTGACCGGCATCAGTGCCTCGACCAAGCTCGGCGATACCCAGATCGGCGCCGAATGGTCGTATCGCGACGGTGCGCCTGTAATGGTCAACACAGGTCTTGGGGCCGTCCCGGCCAGGGGCAAGGGCCAGCAAATGCAATTGTCAGCATTGCGAATCCTGGGGGATCGTCCGTGGGCCAGTCAGACGACGCTGACCGCCGAAGTCATCCGGGTGCAGGTCGACAGCGTCGAAGCTGCTTCGGCCGCGCCGAACCTGCAGGGTGTAAACCTTCTTCCTTCCGTGGCATCTCTCGTGGCGGCTTCCGATGACTACACCTACAGCACCGGTGCAGGCTACCGCACCAAATCTTCCAGCGCCTACACCGTGGGCGCATCGTTCAGTTATCCGGGGGTTTTCCAAGGCTGGGATCTGGAAGTCCCCTTCAGTTTCTCCAATGTCTTCAGCGGCTCCACGCCCATGTCCGGAAGCATCTCCGGGGTGCAGGGCGACCGACGCCTGAGCATGGGCACCACGTTCAAATACTTGAGCAACCTGGAAGTCGGCTTGAAATACATCGCCTATCTGGGCGAGGCGGACCCGATCGACCGTCCGTTCGCTGACCGCGACTACGCCACATTCTCGATGAAATACACCTTCTGATCTACCACAAAAGGTCCGCGGCCGCCTTGCTGCGCCCGGACCTCAACACACTGGAAAAAGCCGCAGCGTAACGCTTCGGCATGGAGGCACTAATGGGGCTCAAAGGGCATGCGGCCATTGTTGGCACCGCACAGTACAAACCGGAGAAGTATTCGACCGCACCCAAGATGTTCCACCTCGAGCAGGTCGCGGACCTGGCAGCGCAGGCCCTGCGCGATGCCGGGCTCAAGGCCTCGGACCTCGACGGGTTGGTGATCAACGGTCCGCACTTTCATGAAGCCTCGGTGTTTGTACCGGCGATGGCTGCCGAGTACCTGGGCTTGCGACTGAACTTTGCCGAAGTGGTGGACCTGGGTGGCTGCACCTCGGTCGGTATGGTCTGGCGTGCTGCCGCCGCGATCGAATTGGGGTTGTGCCAGGCCGTGCTGTGCGTGATCCCTGCACGCATGGCGCCATTGGGGCCCGATGAGGATCCTGGCTGGATGGCCCGGTCCATGCGCTTTGGCGGGCATAGCACGGCATTCGGCGCGCCCGAGGCTGAGTTCGACCTGCCTTACGGGCACATGGGCCAGAACACCGGCTACGCGATGATCGCCCAGCGTTATGCCGCGCACTACGACTACGACCAGCGGGCCATGGCCAAAATTGCCGTGGACCAGCGCACTAACGCCCTGGCCAATCCGCAGGCGATGTTCTATGGCCAGCCGTTGACCATCGAGCAGGTGCTGGCCAGCAAGATGGTGGCCGACCCCTTGCACGTCCTGGAAATCGTCATGCCGGTGGCCGGCGGCGCCGCGATGATTATCACCAACAAGGAAGTGGCCGCGCGGGCCCGCAAGCGCCCGGCCTTTATCACCGGGTTTGGCGAACACCTGGCATTCAAGTCGCCGTCCTATGCCGAGGACATGCTGCACACGCCAATTGGTCCGGCTTCCCAGCGAGCCTTTGCCATGGCCGGGCTCAAGCCTAAAGACGTCGATGCCGCGCAGATCTACGACTGCTACACCATTACCACCCTGCTGACCCTGGAGGATGCCGGTTTCTGCGCCAAGGGCGAGGGCATGGCGTTTGTGCGTGAACACGACCTGACCTGGCGTGGTGATTTCCCGATGAATACCCATGGCGGACAACTGAGTTTCGGCCAGTCGGCCTCGGCCGGTGGCATGAGCCAGGTGATCGAGGCGGTGACGCAAATCGCCGGCATTGCCGGTGAGCGGCAACTGGGGCGCTGCGACAGCGTCTACGTCTCGGGCACCGGTGGGGTAATGAGTGAGCAGGGCGCATTGATACTTCAGGGAGCATAAGCACATGTCCAACAACAAACCGATGCCCGTGGCGACACAGATCTCCGCGCCCTTCTGGGAGGGCCTGAAGGCTCGCCGGCTTTTGATCCAGCAATGCAACGCCTGTGCGCACTGGAACTTCTACCCGCGCCGACATTGCCCTGTGTGCCTGGAGCACGACCTGGCCTGGCGCGAAGTCGACGGCGCAGCAACGCTGTACAGCTATACCGTGACGCGCATCGCGACCTTGCCCGATTTCATGGATGAGATGCCACAGAAACTGGCGGTGGTCGAGCTGGCCGAAGGGGTGCGCATCAACACCAACCTGGTCGGCCTTGAGGAAAACGAAATCAAGATCGGTATGGCCTTGCAGCCGGTGTTCGCCGAAGTCGACGCCAAGGGCAATCGGCTGCTGCGCTTCACCGGCACTGACAAGGATGCGGCGAGCCTTGAGCCGCTTCCCGCAATGGGCAGCGAGCCGGCACCTTCAACGTCGGCACAACCTCCCGCGCGCCAGATCGACCTCAACGACGGGCCGGCCTTGCAGGCGCTGGTCAGTGAGCAATACAGCGACTGGAGCAATGTGGTGATGGTCGACCAGGCGCTGATCGACGACTTTGCGCGGTTGTCGGGGGACGATTACTGGATTCATACCGATCCGCAGCGGGCGCGGCTGCAAAGTCCATTCGGCGGCACCATTGCCCATGGTGCGCTGGTGCAAGTGCTGCAGTCACGGATGAAACTGGCATTGGGCTTCGAAATCAGCGGCTTCACCACTCAGATCAATTATGGCTCCGATCGCCTGCGCTTCCCTGCGCCTGTTCCAGCCGGCTCGCGCATCCATTCGCGGGCCCGGGTGAAAAAAGTCGAAATCCTGGCCCGTGGCACCCAGCTCACCCTGGAACTCAACATTCATGTGGTGGGCCAGGACCGGCCGTCGGTGATCAACGACCTGGTGATCCTGTACATGGCTTGATCGCCACCCAATCCAATGAGCGGTGATCTCCTGTGGGAGCGAGCCTGCTCGCGAAGAGGCCATACCTGTCGGCATCAATGCCCACGGGTCTACCGCCATCGCGAGCAGGCTCGCTCCCACAGTTGCATAAGCCATTTGGACGATGTGCCACCCATTCCTTGCACCGACTATTGATCCAGAGGCAACGCCCATCTCGATTGCCTCGCATGCCTTGGTGCGTGACAAAAACAAGAGGATTGGCCCTATGACTTGCCTTATCCACGCCGTCCCCGAACAGGAGCGTTGCTCATGCGCTCGGTGATCGGCTACGCGGTCTGCCTGGTGGTCGCCTTGACCATTGGCTACACCTTTTCCCCCAAATCCCCTCCGCAAGCAGAACTGCTGGCCACGCGCCCGGACCGGGTGCAGATCAACGGCCTGCTCAATCTTGGCGCCCGAGTGGTGGCCGTGGGCGAACGTGGCAGCATTTTGCTCAGCGATGATCAGGGCGTCAGTTGGCAGCCAGCCAGCGTCGCCACGCAGCGCAATGCCACACTGACTGCAGTGGTGGCGCTTGACGCCAAGCGTTTGCTGAGCGTGGGACATGATGGCTGGATCCTGCGTTCCGAGGATGCCGGCAGCAGCTGGCAGGAAATACGTTACGACAGCGATCTGGGCGAGCCGTTACTGGGCATCTGGACCGACGGTGGCGACAGCGTCATGGCGTTCGGTAGCTTCGGCAAGTTTTATCAATCCCTGGATGGCGGACAAACCTGGGCACCGCGGCAGCTGGACATCGACAGCGCGCACCTGAACAGCATGGCAGGTGGCAACGATGGCCGACGCATGCTGGTGGGCGAGCAGGGGCTGGTGTTGCGTACTACCGACAGCGGCCAGCACTGGCAGCCCTTGCCAGCGTTCTACAGCGGTTCGCTGTTCGGCATTGTGCGTTTGAGTGCGAACAACTGGGTGACCTACGGCATGCGCGGGCATGTGTTCGTCAGCCACGACTTCGGCGACAGCTGGACCCAGATCAAGCTCGGTAACCAACTGCCGTTGTACGGCCATGTGTTGCTGCCCGACCACTCCGGCCTGGTGATCGTCGGGGCCGGCAGTTCGGTGGTACGCCTGGATGCACAGGGCGCCCTGGTCGGCGTCGGACGCCTGGCCGGTCTTGGCACGTTGACCTCGGCGACGATGGTGGGCTCGCGATTGCTGGTAGGTGGCGAGCGCGGCGTATTGCAGGGTTCAGGTGGCAGCGTCGCTGCCCTAGTGGCCACACAGGCCACCCAGTAAATGAGAGGCGGTCAATGAATCAAGCTAAACACTGGGTGACGCGCTGCGTCGAAACGTGCGCCGACTACCTGATGGCCTGGCGCAAGGTGCTGCTGGTGTTGTTCGTGCTGGTGACGCTGGGCCTTGGCTACAGCGCCACCCATACGAAACTGGATCCGGGTTTCAACAAACAGATCCCGGTGCGTCACGAGTACATGATCAATTTTCTCCAGTTCAGCCGCTACTTCACGGGTGCCAACCGTTTCCTGGTCAGCGTGCGTTGGAAAGGCGAAGGCGACATCTACAATAACGAGTACCTGGAGACCTTGCGCAAGGTCACCGACGACGTGTTTTTCATTTCCGGGGTCAGTCGCCCCAGCGTGACGTCGCTGTTTACCGCGAATGTGCGCTATATCGAAATCACCGAAGAAGGGTTCTTCGGTGATGTGGTAGTGCCTCCGCGTTTCAGCGGTACGCCAGAAGACCTGGCGCAGGTGCGCAGCAACACGGCGGCCTCGGGGCAGGTCGGTCGTCTGGTGGCCAACGACCTCAAGTCGGCCATGGTCCGCGCAGACTTGCAGGACGTCGATCCCAAGACTGGCCAGCCGGTGTCCTATGTCGAGATCGCCAAGCGTCTGGAAGAGGTCCGCAGCAAGTACAACAGCCCCAATATCGAGATCAACATTGTCGGCTTCGCCAAACTGGTGGGGGATGTGGTTGAAGGGTTGAACACGGTGATCGGTTTCTTTGTGGTGGCCTTCGTCATCACCGGGTTGCTGCTGTGGCTGTATTCGCGGTCCCTGCGCCTCACAGTGGTGGCGTTGCTGGTCGCTTTGCTGCCGGTGGTCTGGTTGCTGGGTGTGCTGCCGCTGCTGGGCCTGGGTATCGATCCGATGTCGATCCTGGTGCCATTCCTGATTTTCTCCATCGGCGTGTCCCATGCGGTGCAGATGACCAACGCCTGGAAACAAGACGTGCTGGCCGGCAGTACTTCGAAGGAAGCGGCGCGCTCGGCGTTCTGCAAGATCTTCATCCCGGGCTCCCTGGCCTTGCTGATGAATGCCCTGGGCTTCGCAGTGATCATGATGATCGACATCCCGATCGTTCACGAATTGGGAGTGACGGCCTGCATCGGCGTAATGTTGATGATCATCACCAACAAACTGATGCTGCCGGTGATCATTTCCTACCTGCGGCTGGAACCTGCGCTGTTGCGTCGGGCGCAATCGCGGCCGGCGGGCAGGCACCCCCTGTGGTGGCGCTTGTCGGCACTGGCCGAGCCTGGGCCTGCCCTTGGGGTATTTGTTGTCAGTCTGTTGCTGCTGGCGGCCGGGGCCTACAAGGCTCGCGACCTGGCAGTGGGTGATATCGGCGCGGGCGCGCCGGAACTGCGCGCTGATTCGCGCTACAACCAGGACAACGCCAGGATCATCAGCAGCTACTCCATCGGGCTGGATGTGATGTCAGTGTTCGTCCAGGTCAAGGGTGTCGAGGAGGGCTGCTTGTCGCCTACGGTGATGCGCGCGGTGGAAGCCTTCGATTTCCGCATGCGTACCGTCTCGGGTGTGCAGTCGATTCAAAGCGTGGCGGACATGGGCAAACGGGTGATTGCTGGCAACAACGAAGGCAATCCGCGCTGGGCGGCGATACCGGGATCGGCCCGCGGCCTGAGTCAGGGCGCTCGGGCCTATATACCGGATGATGGCCTGGTCACCGACGGTTGCCAGCAGATGCAGATCCTGGTGTTCCTCACCGACCACGAAGGCAGCACTGTCAGCCATGCGATCACTGAAGCGAGGCGGATCATTGCCGAAGTCAGCTCGCCGCAAGTCGAGTTCCTCCTGGCGGGTGGCAACGTGGGGGTTATGGCGGCCTCCAACGAGGCGGTCAAGCGTGCGGAAGTGATCATGCTCGGGGCGTTGTTTGGATCAGTGGCGCTGTTTTGCTGGCTGACTTTCTTATCCATCCGCGCGGTGTTGTGCATTCTGGTGCCGCTGGCGATTGTCGCGATTCTGTGTAACGCACTGATGACCATGCTCGGTATCGGCCTGAAGGTCTCCACCTTGCCTGTCATGGCGCTGGGTGTCGGAGTGGGCGTGGACTACGGCATTTACCTGTACGAACGTATTCAGCACGAAATGCTGCGCGGAGCCAATCTGCGCGAGGCGTTCTACCAGGCCATGTGCCAACGCGGCACGGCGGCGGTATTCACGGCCGTGACCATGTCCATTGGCGTGTGCACCTGGGCGTTCGCGCCGCTGAAGTTTCAGGCTGACATGGGTGTGTTGCTGTCGTTCATGTTTCTGGTCAACGTGCTGGGGGCCATTTTCCTCCTTCCGGCGCTGGCCGCGTGGTTCGATCGTGGGCGGCCGTTGGTCGCCGCCAGAATGCGCCAGCCGGTGCCGGTACAAGGGCAGTTTCGTCTGAAAAACAGCCCGGCCGCGCGTGATCGAGGAGGCGAAAAATAAACCTGTCCGACCTATTGTGGAGTCCGCACACACTAGGGAAACTGGCTGAGAAGTCGCAGTCGAATGAGGGGGGAGCCCGGGTTCCCCCAGCCGAAATTATAAAAATAACAAGGGAAGGGCGCAGTCCTTACCCGAGCGAGATAAGACTATGCAAAACGCTGACTTGACGCACCAAGCCCTGGCCAGTCTTGGCCTCGATCTCACGCACTACAACCAGTTGGTGGGCGAAATCTACGAAGGCGCCCTGGATCCAAAGCTGATGGCCCACGCCCTTCGAAGCTTTCTCAAACTCTACGGTGCCAACTACGTCACCTTGATCCTGCGGGTGCCGGATCAACCCGAAACCGGCGTGATGATCATCGTCGGTGACATCGAAGGCGCCGGTGATGTCTGCTACATGACCTACCCGCAAATCAATTCGCCTTTCTCCAACCAGCCACTGGACCATGTGTTCACCGTGGACGACCTCATGAGCACAACGCAATGGGAGCAGAACGGCTATTACAAAATGTTCTGCGAACCCTATGACGTGTACCACTTGATGTGTGCCGATATTTCCACACCGGACGGCGGCAAACTGCGCTTGCGCATGACTCGCCCCAAACGGGCTCCCAACTTCTCCGACCACGACCGCGCAGTGTGCGCCAGCTTTCTGCCTCACCTGCGACGGGCCTCCCAACTGCATAACTTGCGAGACCGCAGTGAATCGCTGAGCGAGTTGTACTCCCAGGCCATCAGCCGGTTATCGGTGGCGACCCTGGTGCTCGACGAGAGCGGCAGTGTGTTGCAGATCAATCCCGTGGCCCAGGAAATCCTCGCCCGTTCCGATGGCTTGAAACTGGTGGGCGGACGCCTTGAGGCGACGTATCCCAGCGACAACCGTGAGTTGCAACGCCTGATTCGTGGCGCGTTCTGTCCCGATGCCCCAAAAAGCGCCGAGGCCATGTCGGTGACGCGTCCATCTGGCCTGGTCAACCTCGGCGTGGTCGTCGAATCGATTCCATGCCTGGACTGGGCAGAAGAGAAGGGGCAACCGGCGGCGTTGGTGTACATCCGCGATGCGTCGAGCAAATCCCTGGCCAGTGAAGTGGTGACCAAGCAGCTGTTCAACCTGACCAAGGCCGAAACCGCCCTGGCCATGGAACTCGCCAACGGCTTGTCCCTGGAGGAAGCTGCCGAAGTGCTCAATATCCGGCGCAACACCGCGCGGGCGCACCTGCGTTCCATCTTCTCCAAGACCGGAGTGCGACGCCAGACGGAACTGGTGCGCATCATGCTCAACAGCGTGGTTGCCTTGGGCAAGCCGCAACTCGCGTTGAAGGTGGCCGAAAAAATCAAGGTGCCGCCGCTGCGACTGGCCGTGCCGATCTATCGTCAGGCCTGATCCTGCCCACCCTTCGCCGGGCCATTCGCCGCCCGGCGTCGCTAATATTCACGCAGCACATTTTTAGTCCGCACGGACGATGCCGTCCCGTGATCGCCCTGTCGATACTGGGCGGACCAATCACGGAGAATCACCATGCCAATTACAGCCATCACCGGCAGCGCCTCGGGAATCGGGGCGGCCGTATCTGCGGCCATGCGCGCCGCCGGTCATCAGGTCATCGGGATCGATCGCAGTAACGCCGAAGTGATCGCCGACCTGTCCACTGCGCAAGGGCGTGAGGCCGCCATCGGGCAAGTGCTTGAACTCAGCGGAGGGGTCCTCGATGGGCTGATCTGTTGCGCCGGGGTCGGTGTCACGGCATCCAACTGCGGTTTGATCCTTGCGGTGAATTACTTCGGCGTCAGCCAGTTGCTCGACGGCCTGCAGGGCGCGTTGGCCAAGGGCCAACGGCCGGCTGCGCTGGTGATCGGCTCGGTGGCGGCGACTCATTCCGGGCCCGATGGCCAGCCGATGACCGAAGCGATGATCGCCGGTGAAGAGGCCCGGGCGCTGGAGTTGGCCAACGACCTCGGTCAACCGCACGTCGCCTATGCTGCTTCCAAATGTGCCATCAGCCAGCATGCCCGTAGCCTGGCGGTGAGCTGGGGCAAGCAGGGCATGCGTTTGAACGTAGTCGCGCCGGGTGCGGTTGAAACTCCATTGCACCAGGCCTCGCTGGACGATTCGCGTTTTGGCCAGGCCACCCGCGAATTTGTCGCACCTTTGGGTCGCGCCGGACAACCTGCGGAAATTGCCGCAGTAGTTGCCTTCCTGCAATCGCCCCAGGCTTCATTTATTCATGGCAGTGTCGTGTTCGTCGATGGCGGCATGGACGCCATGGTCCGCGCCACGCGCTTCTAAAAAGGAACTTGCATGAACAAAGTGGCATTTATCACCGGCGCCAGCCGGGGCATCGGCCGTGAGGCGGCGCTGGCATTTGCCCGCGCCGGCTTCGACCTGGCGATCAGCGCCCGTACCCTCAACGAGGGGGAACAACATGAACATGCCCTGCGCGACGCCGCCGGGGCGCCCCTGGCCGGCAGCCTCAATGGTACTGCGCAGGCCCTGCGCGATCTCGGGTGCAGGGTGCTCGTCGTGCCGATGGACTTGCTCGACAGCGCCTCGGCCCTGGCCGCCTGCCAGGCGGTGCTGGCCGAGTACGGGCGCATCGATGTGCTGATCAATAACGCGATCTACCAGGGCAGTGACCTTAATGCCGGATTCATGGACCTGCAGGCCCAGACCCTGGAACGGATGTTCCAGGGCTACATACTCACCCCGTTCCTGCTGACCCAGGCGGTGGCCGAACACATGGTGGCGCGCGGGGGCGGGGTGGTCATCAACGTCACTTCCGGTGCCGGCGAGAGCGACCCACCGGTAGCTGCGGGCAAGGGCGGCTGGGGTTATGCGTACGGTGCCGGCAAGGCGGCAGTGTCACGATTGTCCGGGGTGTTGACCACTGAACTGGGGGAGGCTGGCGTGCGCGCCTATACGCTCAATCCTGGCGTGGTCACCACAGAGGCACTCAAGGCGACCATTGGTGACAAAGGCCTGATCGCGCTGCGTGCGGGCAGCGCTCCACCCCACGTGCCGGCGGCGGTGATGCTGTGGCTGGCCACTGCGGAACAGGCACCCGGGTTTCAACGGCGGACCATTGCTGCGCAGCCGTTTGCGCTGGAACACGGTATCGTTGCTGATTGGCGTTGACAGATACTGCTTGAGAAAGCGTTGGGCCAGTCGCCATGGCGGGTGACGGGCATGGCCTCATCGCGGGCAAGCCCGCTCCCACAGTTTCGGGGTCGTACACAAAACCTGCGTACATCACTTAACCTGTTGGAGCGGGCTTGCCCGCGAAAGCGTCGAAGCGGGCTGCGCGATTTTACGCCTGCCGCCGCTGGCGGGCGAGGGTCATGGCGGTGTCTTCGATCATGTCTTCCTGGCCGCCGACCATGCCGCGGCGACCCATTTCGACCAGGATTTCCCGGGCCGACACACCGTATTTTTTCTCGGCGCGCTTGGCGAATAACAGGAAGGAACCATAGACCCCGGCGTAGCCCATGGTCAGGGCATCACGGTCGCTGCGGATCGGGAAGTCCATGATCGGCACCACCAGGTCTTCGGCCACGTCCTGGATCCCGAATACGCTGACACCCGTGTCGATCCCCATGCGATCACACACTGCCACCAGCACCTCCATCGGCGTGTTACCTGCGCCAGCACCGAGGCCCGCGCAGGCAGCGTCGATGCGGTTGGCCCCGGCGGCAATCGCGGCAATGGAGTTGGACACACCCATCGACAGATTGTGATGGCCATGAAAACCGATCTCGGTCCCTGGCTTGAGCGCGGCACGCATTGCCGCCACACGTGCACTGACTTCATGGGGCAGCAGGTAGCCCGCCGAGTCGGTCAGGTAGATGCAGTTGGCGCCGTAGCTTTCCATGAGCAGACCTTGCTTGACCAGGCCCTCGGGGCTGTTCATGTGAGCCATCATCAGGAAACCGACGGTGTCCATGCCCAGGCCGCGGGCGTGGGAGATGTGCTGCTCGCTGACATCGGCCTCGGTGCAATGGGTGGCCACCCGGATGGTGTTGACGCCCAGTTCATGGGCCATTTTCAGATGATCGACTGTACCGATGCCCGGTAGCAGCAGCGCGGAAACCTTGGCCTTTTTCATCAGCGGGATTACCGCCGACAGGTATTCTTCGTCGGTGTGGGCCGGGAAGCCGTAGTTGACCGAACTGCCGCCGAGCCCGTCACCGTGGGTGACTTCGATCAGCGGCACGCCAGCCGCGTCAAGGCCGCAGGCGATGTCCTTCATCTGTTGCAGGCTGATCTGGTGACGCTTGGGGTGCATGCCATCGCGCAGGCACATGTCGTGGACGGTAATGCTTTTGCCGCGAAGATCCATGGTCTTTTCCTTATGCGTTGGCGGTTAAGCCGGTGGCTTGCAGAACCAGTTCGCCCTTGAGGATTTCCTCGGCGAACATCTCGGCCGTGCGTGCCGCCGCAGCCGTCATGATGTCGAGGTTACCGGCGTACTTGGGCAGGTAGTCGCCCAGGCCTTCGACCTCCATGAAAATCGACACCCGATTGCCGTCGAACACCGGGCCATTAACCAGCTTGTAGCCGGGCACATAGCGCTGCACTTGCTCGATCATGGTCTCGATAGCGGCCGTGATCGCCGGCTGGTCGGGTTCAGTGACTGTCAGGCAATGCACGGTATCGCGCATGATCAGCGGCGGCTCGGCGGGGTTGATGATGATGATTGCCTTGCCTTTCTTCGCGCCGCCGACTTTTTCCACTGCCCTGGAGGTGGTACGGGTGAATTCGTCGATGTTTTTTCGGGTGCCGGGGCCGACTGATTTGGAAGCGGCGGTGGCGATGATTTCGGCATATTCCACCGGCTGCACGCTGGACACTGCCGCCACCAGCGGAATGGTTGCCTGGCCGCCGCAGGTGACCATGTTGACGTTCATGACGCCCAGGCCCAATTGAGCCTTGAGGTTGACCGGCGGTACGCAATACGGGCCGATGGCGGCTGGCGTTAGGTCGATCATCAACACGCCCAAGGCATTGAGTTTGCACGAATTTTGCGCGTGGACGTAGGCCGAAGTGGCATCGAAGGCAATCTGGATCTGGTCTTCCAGCACATGAGGCAGCAAACCGTCGACGCCCTCGGCCGTGGTCTTCAGGCCCAGCTCGCGAGCCCGCGCGAGGCCTTCGGAGGTGGCGTCGATGCCCACCATCCACACCGGTTCCAGCACGTCACTGCGCATCAATTTGTACAACAGGTCGGTTCCGATGTTGCCCGGCCCGATCAGCGCGCATTTGATCTTTTTGTTCATGGTCTTTGGCTCCAGGAAGGGAGAAAGGGAAGGGCGTGCAGGGTGATCAAGGGACAAAGCGCAGGCTGGCTTCGCCCAGGCCACTCATGGACAGACTGATCTGGTCACCGGCGACTACGGGCACCAGCGGCGCCAGGGCACCGGAGAGAATGATCTCGCCGCGGCGGAACGGTATGCCCAGTTCGCCCAGGGTATTGGCCAGCCAGGCCACGGCTGCGCAGGGGTGGCCTTGTACCGCCGAGCCCAGTCCCGAGCCTGCCGGCTGGCCGTTTTTAAGCATTTGCATGTGCACGGCGGCAAGGTCCAGCGAGCGCGGGTCGGTGCGCTGGGCGCCAAGGGCAAACACACCACAGGAAGCGTTGTCGGCCACGGTGTCCTGGATACGGATCTGCCAGTCATCGATTCTTGAGTCGACAATCTCGAAACACGGCACGACCCATTGACTGGCAGCGAGTACGTCCTCGGCGCTGATGCCGGGGCCTTGTAAATCTTCGCCGAGAATAAAGGCGATCTCGCCCTCGGCCCTCGGCTGGATCAGGTTGTAACGGGCGAGGCTGACTTCGCAGCCATCCTCGACCTGCATGGCATTGGTGAGGAAACCGAAGTCTGGCTGGTGCACGTCCAGCATTTCCTGTACGGCGCGGCTGGTCACCCCGATTTTTTTGCCAATCACCTGCTCGCCAAGTGCCTCGCGACGTTGCAGGAAGTGCAAGGAAATCCGGTAGGCCTGTTCCAGGGTGATCTGAGGGTAGCGCCGGGTCAGGGGCGCCAGGGTCTGACGGCTGCGCAAGGCGTTGAACAATTCGTCGCCCAGCGTGTTGATCAAATGAGCGTCCATGGCAGGGCTCCAGTCATGTGGAAAAAAACCCGCCCCGACGTCATCAGGGGCGGGCCAAAAACAGTTGCTTAGCCGGGCCAGACCGACGAGTCTGCGCCGCCATCGACGTCGATAACCTTGCCAGTCACCCAGGCTGAGGCCGGGCTGGCCAGGTACAGCGCGGCGGCAGCAATATCTTGCGGGGTGCCCAGGCACTTGAGTGGAGTGTTGCTTTCCATGACCTGGCGCATGGCACTCGGCATCACGCCATTGAGCGCTTCAGTGAGGGTAGGGCCGGGTGCGACAGCGTTGACCCGGACCTGCGGTGCGAAGTCCTGGGCCAGCAGGCGGGTCAGATGGCTGAGGGCAGCCTTGGCGGTGCCGTAGGCACTGAAATGGCGCTGTGCATAGCGTGCAGCTACCGAGCTGATATTGATGATGTTGCCGCCGCCTGCCTCGCGCATCAGCGGCACACACAATTGGCAGAAGGCGTAGCTGGTGGCGACATTGAAGTTCAGCACCTGAGCGAACTGCTCGGGCGACATCGCCAGCGGATCATTCGGACCGCCACCGCCGACATTGTTCACCAGGTGAGTGATACGACCCATTTGCTCCACGCTCTGACGCACCAGCGCATGGCGTTGCTCGGCGTCGTTGACGTCACACGCGACCGCCAGGGCGCGTCGTCCAAGGCCGCGAACTTCTTCGGCCACGGCCTGAACTTCGTCCAGTGACCGCGCCGAGCACACCACATCTGCGCCGGCTTCGGCGTACGCCAGGGCAATCGCCCGACCGATTCCCCGGCCGCTGCCGGTGACGATGGCGACGCTGCCGTGCATCTCGAAACGCTGCAAAATACTCATGGCCCTTGCTCCGTGGGGTCGATGGCTGATGGGTTGACTATCGTCGCAACGACCGCAGCCAGCATCGTCTCAATGGACTATCAATCAGGGCACATACCCCGTAGGAACTGCCGAAGGCTGCGCCTACCCAGGAAGAACCCGGCTCTGGCAACCGGCGCAAACCGTACGGCCCCCTAGTCCGCTTTGACGATGAATGATCGTGCGCTCGATCCGATGATTGATCACAACTCGCGCAGTGGCGCAGTGAGATCGGGAGAGTTGAGTGATGCACAGCATGCGAGAAAAGACCCAGGACGAACGAGATCTGATTGAGCGTGCGCGCAGCCTTGTGCCCGCCCTCAAGGCGCGCACGGCGCAGGCCGACAAGGACTTGAAAGTACCGGTGGAGACCGTGCTCGAGTTGCAGTCCACCGGACTGCTACGGGCCATGCAGCCACGGGCGTTTGGTGGATATGAAGTGGACCCGCGCACCTTCTTCGAAATCCAGACCATCCTTGCCGAAGGCTGCATGTCCACTGCCTGGATATATGGCGTAATGGGGGTTCACCCATGGCAACTGGCCCGTTACCCGATTGAAACCCAGCGCGAAGTCTGGGCGGATGACCACAATGCATTGATCTGCTCGACCTACATGCCAGCGGCCAGGGTCACGGTGGTCGAGGGCGGTTACCGCATCAGCGGGCGCTGGGGGTTCTCCAGCGGCAGTGAGCACTGCCAATGGGTGTTTCTGGGCGGAATACTGCCGCCCGATGGCGAGCAGGCGGCCGAGCACGGCACCTTCCTGTTGCCACGCAAGGACTACCAGATTGAACGCAATTGGGACGTCATGGGCCTGCGCGGCACCGGTAGCCATGACATCACGGTCGAGGATGTATTCGTCCCCGCCCATCGCGTGCAGCGCACCAATAACTGGACGCTCGATGCAACGCCCGGGCGCCAGGTCAACACCAACCCGATCTACGCGATCCCGTTTGCCCAGGTGTTCTCTCGCGCCGTCTCCACATCGGCCATTGGCGCCCTGCAGGGTGCGATCAACGAGTTCCGTGACAATGCCGCCAAACATATCGGCAAGCACGGTGCCCGTACCGCAGACGATCCTGTGGCGCAAACCGCCGTTGCCGAAGCGATGATCACCGTTGACAGCCTGCGCCTGGTGCTGGAACGCAACTACGAGCACCTCATGAGCCTGGCCCGCGCCGGCGAATACCCGGATACCGAAACCCGGCTGTTGTATCGCTACCAGTCGGCCTACGTGACCAATATTTGCGCTGAACGGGCCAACGACCTGCTGCGCAGCATGGCCGCTTCAGGCTTGTACAACACCAACCCGGTGGCGCGACTGTTCCGCGACCTGCACCAGGCGCGTGGACACATTGCCAACAATTATATGGCTTACGGGCGCAGTTACGGCGCGGTGATGCTGGGCTTGCCCAATCCGGACCCTTACGTCTGAGGCCGTGGCCGTGGCACCCGTTTTGACTCCCTGGGTCTACACCTGCCCGTGATACTTGGGCAGGTGGTCATGAGTAGCTGATCTATGAACAATTATCTTGCCCTGCGTGTGGCACGAGTGATCGAGGAAACCGCCGATGCGCGCTCCTTGGTTTTCGACGTGCCGGAGCATCTGGGTGAACGCTTCCACTATCAACCCGGCCAGTTCCTGACCTTGCGAGTGCCCTTCGAGGACGGTTGGCTGCCCCGTTGCTACTCATTGTCGAGCACGCCATTGCTGGATGAGCCCTTGCGGGTAACGGTGAAGCGTGTGCACGAGGGCCGCGCTTCGAACTGGCTGTGCAGCGAGTTGCAGGCCGGCCAAACCCTGGAGGTACTGCCACCTGCCGGGGTATTTGTGCCGCGTAGCCTCGACGGCGATTTACTGCTGTTCGGCGGCGGCAGTGGCGTGACCCCGGTGCTGTCGATCCTGCGTTCGGCGTTGCTCGCCGGAACCGGCCGGGTCCTGCTGATCTACGCCAACCGCGATGAGTCCTCAGTGATTTTCCGCGATGAACTCCGGCACCTGGCCAGCGCCCACCCGCAACGCTTGCAAATCGTCCACTGGCTCGATTCGGTCCAGGGCATCCCAAGCGTCGGACAGCTGGCCGAACTGGCGCGGCCCTTTATCGATGCCCAGGCGTTCATTTGTGGACCGGGCCCGTTCATGGACGCCGCCGTCAATGCGTTAAGGGATCTGGGCATGCCGGAGCGACGAGTGCATGTCGAGCGGTTCGTGTCGCTGCCCGGCGAAGGCGAGCTGCCACAGGTGGCAAGCATCGAGGCTGCCGTGGCCGCCCAACTCGCCGTGCGCCTGGATGGCGAAGACCACCACTTGGCCTGCGACACCGGCGAGACGTTGCTGGCTGCGATGGAACGTGCCGGTCTCAAGCCTCCCAGCGCCTGCCGCGTCGGTGGCTGCGCTTCATGCATGTGCACGCTGGTAAGCGGCGATGTCGAGCTGCTGCATAACGATGCCCTGGATGCGGGTGACCTGGCCGAAGGCTGGATTCTTGCCTGTCAGGCAGTGCCCACCAGCGCGCAATTGCGTATCCGCTTTCCAGAGTGATGCCCCCAATGATGCCAAGCCCGAGCCCACGATGAATCAGAGCCTGAATCTTGCCGCGCCCCTGAGCGCCGCCCCCGTCAACTTTGCCCAGTTAGTCTTCAGTAGCGCCGAACGTCACGCCGGTCGCACTGCCATTGAGGACAACGGCCACTGCATCGACTACGCCCAACTGCCCGAGCGCGTCATGAGCTTTGCCCGGGGATTGATGGCTGTGGGTATCCAGCCTGGTGACAGGGTCGGTATCTGGGCCCCGAACAGCGGTGACTGGATCCTCGCCGCGCTGGGCATTCAGTGTGCAGGTGCGGTGCTGGTGCCGATTAACACGCGCATGAAGGGGCTTGAGGCCGCCGATGTGCTGGAACGCAGCGGCTGCCGGCTGTTGTTTGTCCAGCAGCAATTTCTCGATGTGGATTATCCGGCGCTCCTCGCACCCCATCGACCGGCCACCCTCCAGCATCTGGTGATACTCGATGGCGATACACCCGAATCGCCTGCGGACCTGACGCTTCAACAGTTTCTGTGTGGTGCGGTAACCGTCGATGCCGACAGCGCCAGGCAACGTGCATTAGCGGTCGACCCCCAGGCCATGTGCGACCTGTTGTTCACGTCCGGCACCACCGGCAAACCCAAAGGTGTGATGAGCGGGCATGGCCAGAACCTGCGGGCTTTTACCGAATACGTCAAGGTCATCGGCCTGGTGCCGGGTGATCGTTACCTGATCGTAAACCCGTTCTTTCATGCCTTTGGCTATAAAGCCGGCTGGCTGACTTGCCTGATTGGCGGAGCGACCATCCTGCCCCATGCGGTGTTTGACGCCGAACAAGTGTTCCAGCGCATCGCCCGTGAGCGCATCAGCGTCTTGCCCGGCGCGCCGACCCTGTACCTCTCGCTGCTAGCGCATCCGCAGCTCAAGCAGACCGACCTGTCGAGCTTGCGCATCGCGGTGACCGGTTCAGCGAGTATTCCGCCGAGCCTGATAGAACGCATGCGCAACGAGTTGGGGTTTGCCGTGGTGACCACTGCCTACGGCCTGACCGAATGCGGGGGGCTTGCGACTATCTGCGACCCACAAGACTCGGCGCAGGTGATCGCCGGCACCAGCGGACGGCCTATTGCCGGCACTGAGGCAAGTATTCGCGATCCGCATAACCAGGCGCTGGATCCAGGGCAAACCGGTGAGATCTGCCTGCGTGGCTTTCACATCATGCAGGGCTATTTCCAGGACCCCGAAGCGACCCGCGAAGTCATCGACGCCGATGGCTGGCTCCACACCGGCGATGTCGGGCGCCTGGATAAAGCGGGCAACCTGATCATCACCGATCGACTGAAAGACATGTTCATCGTCGGTGGCTTCAACTGCTACCCGGCGGAAATCGAAGCGGCATTGATCCGGCATCCGGCGATTGCCCAGGTGGCGGTGATTGGTATTGCCGATGAGCGCATGGGCGAAGTCGGCTGTGCCTGCGTTGTGCTGCGCGAGGGCGCAGAGCTCGACGAGGCACAACTGATTGCCTGGAGTCGTGAGCAAATGGCCAATTACAAGGTGCCGCGCCAGGTGCGTTTTTTCCGCGCCTTGCCGCTCAATCCGTCGAGCAAGGTTGTGAAGAGCGAACTGCGCGCGATGGTGGTCAATGGCGTGCTGGCGTAACAAACGCTCATCTCACCAAACGGACGATGTGCGCGAAAGTGGTTTTTTTCATGCTGTGGGGACACAAGCCAGAACAACAAAAAAGGAGATGAGCATGTTTACCCGAAACCTTGTTGCGCGCCGTCCGGGGAGAATGATCGATGGACGCTGCCTGTTGGCGACAGCCATCACGGTGGCCAGTGCCACGGCCAGCGCCGCGCCGACCATCGAATTGGGGGAAAACACCACCCTCGATTCGTCGCTGACGGTCAACTACACCGCCTCCATGCGTACCGCCAAGCAGGCCAGTCAATACCTCAATGACCCGAACAACGACGACGGCACGCGAAATTTCAAGCGCGGCTCATTGATCAATAACCGCCTGAGTCTGTTCGGCGAACTGCAACTCAAACATGACAACCTCGGTGCGGTAGTGCGCGGGAGTCAGTTCTATGACGATGTCTACAACCAGAAAAACGCTAACGACTCGGCGCAGACGGTGAACAAGACCGGACACAACGATGGCTTCAGTGACGAAACCCGCCGGCTGAGCGGCAGTACCGCGCGGCTGCTCGATGCCTATGTGTATGGCAACTTCGACGTCGGCGAGACCCAGTATCTGTCGCTCAAGGCCGGGCGGCACCTGGTGGCATGGGGCGAGAGCCTGTTCTGGGCCAACATCAGCCAGGGGCAGGCCCCGGTTGATGCCACCAAATTCAATGTGCCGGGTACCGAGGCCAAGGACTCGTACCTGCCGGTGGGGCAGGTGTCCGGGTCGTGGTCGCTGAACGAAGACCTGGCGCTGGTCGGCTATTACCAGTACGAATGGGAAAAAACCCAGCTCAACCCTGTGGGCGATTATTTCGGCAGCGACACCTTCGGACCCGGTGCCGAGTTCTATCGTCTGGGCGCTGGGGTAGTCGACAGCCTGCCAAACGGCCTGGCGGTCGGTTATGCCGGTGAAAAAGACGCCAGAGACAGCGGCCAATGGGGGGTAGGGGTACGCTACCGAATCACCGAAAACACCGAAGTGGGGCTGTTCCACTACCGCTATCACGAGCGGGTAGGCTCATTATTCTTCGACTTTACGGGTAACACCCAATATTCGTCGCTCAAGGGCATCGGTCATGATTCAAGCGCACCGACCTATCGCCTGGGTTACTTCGAAGACGTAGAACTGACCGGGATCAGCTTCAGCTCCAAGGTCGGCGACTCGGTGCAGTACGCCGGTGACCTGAGCTACCGTGATGGTGCCTCGGTCTACCTCAACAACGGTGCGCCGACTACCGGGCAGATCTGGCAGGGCAACCTCAACGCCTCGTACATCCTCGGCCCAAGCATGCTGGCCCAACAGACCACCGTGATGGGCGAGGTGGTGCATCAACACATCGACGGGGTGGACAGCCTGACCATCACCGGCGGCGGAACTGGCGTTGACGGCACATTTGACCAGTTCGAGTCGCAGACCCAGACCCGTGGCTCGACCCTGCTGGGCGTGGGCGTCTACATGGACTACCCGTCCATCGCCAACGGCCTGGACCTGAGCACCAAGGTGGTATGGACACAGAACCTCGACGGTAGCGCCTACCAGGGCCTGGGGCGCGACGAGAAGCGCCTGACTGTGGGGGGAGACTTCAAGTATCTGGGTAACTTCCAGGTCGGCATGACCTATATCGCCTACTTGAGTTCTCCGGATGTCGCCCAGGGGCGGTTGCTGGCTGACCGGGATTACCTGTCGTTGAACGCCAAATACACCTTCTGAAGATCATCGCTGCGTCGCGACGTGGCGACGCAGCGCTTCGTTTCTAGCCTGATAAAAATAAAGAGGCCTGCCATGAACCCTCCTTCAATCCCATCTGCGTTCAGCCCCGTCAAGATCGGACCGTTGATCCTGAAAAACCGGTTTATCAAGGCCGCCACCAATGAGGGCATGAGCGCCCAGGGTGTGCCTTCCAAACAACTGGTCAAGCTGCACTCGTCCCTCGCCGCTGGCGGAATCGCCCTGACCACCGTGGCTTACTGCGCAGTGAGCACTGATGGCCGCACCTTGCCCAACCAGTTGATCCTCGCTCAATCCAGCGTGCCGCACTTCAAGGCCCTGACCGACGCCGTGCACCAGTCCGGTGGCCTGGCCAGCGCGCAGATCACCCATGGTGGCTGCTTCACCTTTATTCGCGAGCGCTCAACCAAACGTCCGCTTTCAGCCAGCGGAGGCTTCAACAAGATAGGCCTGATGAGTGGCATGTTCCTCAAGCAGGCGATGAACGAAGCCGATATGCAGCAAGTGGTGCACGATTTCGTCCAAGGCGCGCGGCTGGCGCGCCAGGCAGGTTTTGACGCAGTGGAAATCCACATGGGTCATGGCTACTTGTTGAGCCAGTTCATTTCGCCAATGTACAACAAGCGCCGCGACCAGTACGGCGGCAGTCTGGAAAACCGCCTGCGCTTTCCGCGACGGGTGCTGCGCGCGGTGCTCGATGCGGTCGGCCAGGAGATGGCGGTGATCTGCAAATACAGCATCACCGAAGGCGTGCGCGCCGGTAACAGTGCCGAAGACGGAGCCCGGATCGCCCGCATGCTGGAGGATGAAGGCGCGCACTTGCTGGTGCTCAGCGCCGGGATGAACGCGGAATCGATCACCACCATGTTTGGCTCTTCCTTTCCCAAGGAAAACCGCGTGCAGCAGAAAAACAAGATCATCGCCCTGGCCATGGCCATTCAGCGCCGTAAAGAGCCGACGGTAGAGTTCCGCGAACTGTATCTGTTGGAACACGCGCGCAAAGTACGCGCGGCGGTCAAGATGCCCCTGGCTTACCTGGGCGGAGCCAAGAGCCTGTCGAGCATTGAACAGGTCATGGCCGAGGGCTTTGACCTGGTCGCCATGGGGCGGGTGTTGCTGGCTGAGCAAGACTACGTCAATAAACTCGCCAGCGGCGTCAGTCGCGATTCGATTTGCACGGCCTGCAACCGCTGCGTGGCAATGATGTACACCCCCGGCGGCACGTCCTGCGTACTGGGCAAGCCCGGCGACGCCGAGTTGAACCGTCAGCCAGCAGCGGGGTAACGGCTATACGTCAAGGCCTGGCTCCGGGGGAACGAGGCTTGCCGGAGAAGACAGATTACGCGGTGCAGCACGTACACCGCGCCGCCCGGATCAACCGTGTTGCAGGAAGTCGATGCAGCTGCGGTTGAACAATTCCCGGTGTTCCACCTGGACCCAATGCCCGCAACGGTTGAGCACGATAAACCGGGCATTGGCCGCACCGTCAATGATGCGCTGGGCACCACTGACAGGGTTGAAGTGATCGTTGGTACCCCAGAAGCCCAGGATCGGGCATTGGATCTCACCCAGGCGCGCCTGCATGTTCGGAACCATCATGGTGCTGAACAGGTTTTTGGGCTGGGTCACTGCCACCGCTACGCGTTCCTGTAGCAGGCTTTCCGGCAGAATCGAATCGTCGAACAGCTGCAGGCGCATCATGCTGCGCATCTCTTCCATTCCGATGGGGCCAGCGCTGAACAGGCTGACCATGCGTACGATGCCTTCCATCTTGAAGTAGGTCTCGCGTTCTTCGACACCGCCCGGAGCCAGCAGGATCAGGCTCTGTGGCAGTTGCGGCAGGCGCAGGGCCAGGCCAAGGGCGATCGCGCCCCCCAACGAATTACCCAGCAGCGTGCAACGCCGCACGCCGATGCACTCCAGGAACGCGGCCACGCAGTCGACGAAAAAATCGAGGTTGTACTGGACGTCCTCGGGCTTGTCCGATCGGCCGAAACCCGGGAGGTCAAGTACGATGTTGCGATAGCCCGCGGCTGCCAATTGCGGGTAGTTGCCTTTGAAGTTGCTGAAGCCACTGGCGCCCGGCCCGCTGCCGTGCAGCCACAGCACCACGGGGCCTGCGCCCTCATCCAGATAGTGCAGACACAGGCCGTTTGGCAGGTTTGCGTAATGGCCGACGGGCAGGGGCAAGTCTACGGATTGGTTCATGGGGTTCTCCATTGTCTGCGGATTCATGACGCGCAGCCACGCCAGGCACTGCAGCCGATTGAATGCAGCGAGTTGAAGGGGAACGCGAAGACTGACGTGGTGCGCGCAATGCTAATGCTGGGGGCTGACAGCGCTGCACACATCGTCCGTTCAGACCACTCAGGCGCTAGTCCCATCGGACGATGTGTGCCCAGGCGCTTACCGCTAATCATGCAGGGGACGGCTCCATTGCAAGGGCAGCGGGCCGCAGCGTATTTGCACATTCGGAGATTGCTATGAAGTTACTCAACAAAGTGGCGTTCGTGACCGGTGCCGCCCAGGGCATGGGCCAGGCCATCGTGCGTGGTTTTGTCGCCGAAGGCGCCAAGGTGGTGGCTGTCGACCTCAATCAGGCGGCCCTGGCCGAGAGCCTGGCAGATCTGGGTGACCAGGTACTGGCCCTGGCCTGTAACGTCGGTGACGGTGCGTCTGTGGCGGACGCCATGGGCCAGGCGGAGCAGCACTTTGGCGGCCTCGACATCCTGGTCAACAACGCCGGCGTCGGCGCGCTGGACAGCTTCCTCGATACCCCGGACGAGAGCTGGGCGCGGGTCATTGGGGTCAACCTGGGTGGAACCTTCCTGTGCTGCCGTGAAGGAGCCAGGCTGATGGTCAAGGGTGGCCGCAAGGGCGCAATCATCAACCTCTCCAGCACCGCCGCGCTGACCGGTGACGGCCCAAGCCACTACTGTGCCTCGAAAGCCGGGGTGATGGGCCTGACTCGCTCAATTGCCCGTGAACTGGCAGCCAGTGGCATACGCGTGAACACCCTGGTACCGGGGCCCACCAACACCCCAATGATGGCGGGCATCCCCGATGACTACATGCAGGCGCTGCTGAAAAACGTGCCCCTGGGCCGCATGTGCGAAACCGACGAGATCGCCAGGGTCGCGGTGTTCCTGGCCAGCGAAGACGCCAGCTTCATGACCGGGCAGAACATCGCCGTCAACGGTGGCATGGCCTTTATCTAATCAGGGAGACACTCATGAGCAAGCGTTTACAAGGAAAAATCGCCTTCGTTACCGGCGCCGGTTCCGGCATTGGCGAAGCCACCGCGCTGCGATTCGCCGAAGAGGGCGCCACTGTGGTGTTGTGCGGTCGTCGCATCGAACCGTTGCAAGGTGTGCAGGAGAAAATCCGGGCCCAGGGTGGGCAGGCCGACATCGCCGTGGCCGATGTCAGCGATGAGCAGGCCTATGTCGACGCGCTTCAAGCGACTGCACAACGGCACGGGCGTCTGGACATTCTGGTCAACAACGCCATGGCTTACACGTGGGGTGGTATCGACACAATGACCACCGCAGACTGGCATGCCAACTTTGCGACCACCGTGGACGGCACCTTCTGGGGTACCCGTACCGCGATGCAGTTGATGAAAGAGCAGGGTGGTGGTTCGATCGTCAATATCGCGTCTATCTGCGGCCTGTTCGGCACCGCCTGGATGGCCGGCTACTCCGCGGCCAAGGCGGCGGTCATCAACTTCAGCCGTGCGGCGGCCAGCGAAGGCGCACCGCACAACATTCGCTGCAACGTGATCATCCCGGGCGTGGTCGATACCCCGGCCACAGCCGGCATGCTGGGTGACGCCAAGACCCGTACCAACACTGAAAAAGTGATCCCGATGAAACGGGTCGGCCTGCCGGTGGAGCTGGCCAACGCGATTCTGTTTCTGGCCAGCGACGAGGCTTCGTACGTCACCGGCGCCAGCCTGGCGGTCGACGGCGGGCGCGGTTCGGATCTGTACACGGTGCTCGACTGATGAGCCAGGACTCGAGCGCATTGCTTGCGCGCATCGATCGACTGGAGTCGCTGGACGCGATTCGTCAACTGGCCGGCAAATATGCCCTGGCGCTGGACATGCGTGATATGGATGCCATGGCCAACTGCTTCGCCCCGGACGTGCGCGTGGGGCGCGACAAGAGCGGCCGGGCGCACCTGAAGGTGTGGCTGGATGAAACCATGCGCAAGCAATTTCACGGCACTTCACATCATTTGGGCCAACACATCATTGAGTTCAGCGATGCCGACCACGCCACCGGTGTGGTGTATTCGAAGAACGAACATGAGACCGGTCCCGAGTGGGTCATCATGCAGATGCTGTACTGGGACGACTATGAGCGAATCGACGGGCGCTGGTGCTTCCGTCGCCGCTTGCCATGCTACTGGTATGCGACCGACCTGAACAAACCACCCATCGGCGGTTTGAAAATGCGCTGGCCAGGGCGCGAACCGTACGCCGGCTCCTTCCACGAACTTTTCCCTTCCTGGGATGATTTCTGGAGACAGCGCCCGGACAAGGACGCCTTGCCGCAGATCGCCGAGCCGGCACCTCTGGAAGGCTTTCTCAAAGCGCTGCGTCGCGGGGCCGATGACCCCAGGATTCGTGTGCGCTGAAGGGCCGATCGTTCCCGAGCAGGGAGCGTTACCAGTGAAATCAGAAGGGGGAGCTTGCTCCCCCTTGCTGTGTCTGCATCTCACGCAAGCATCAATCTTTTCAGGCGCTGTTGTTAATGAGGGCCTCGTGGTTCACGTGGCATGCCCAATGCCCTTTCGGCAATCACGTTGCGCTGAATCTCATTGCTGCCGCCATAGATGGTGTCGGAGCGGGTAAACAGGAACAGCGACTGCAGGCGACTGAGCTGGTAAGGCGCGCCGTCGAGGATTTCCCCGTCATCGCCCAGTACGTCCATCGCCAGTTTGCCCAGGTCGCTGTGCCAGGTGGACCAGGCCAGTTTGTAGATCATCGCTTCGCGACTGAGGCTACCGTCTTGAGGGCCTGAGAGCATGCGCAAAGAGTTGTAGCGCAATACCTTGAGCCCGCTCCAGGCCTGGGCGATGCGCTGGCGCAGCAGCGGGTCGCGTGCGGCGCCGTTGGCGCGGGCGATGCGGATGATCTCATCGAGTTCGTTGTGAAACTGCATCTGCTGACCCAGTGTGGATACGCCGCGCTCAAAACCCAGGAGCGCCATGGCGATCTTCCAGCCATCGCCTGGTTGTCCGATCAGGTTATCGGCACTGGTGATGGCCTGGTCGAAGAACACCTCGTTGAATTCACTCGTGCCGGTCAGTTGCTGGATCGGTTGTACGCGGATGCTGTCCTGGGCCATCGGCACCAACAGGAATGACAAGCCGTGATGCCCTTGGCTGCCGGCCTCGGTGCGCGCCAGCACGAAACACCAATCGGCTTCGTGGGCCAGGGAGGTCCAGACCTTCTGCCCGCTGATCAGCCAGTGTTCACCCGTGGCATCCAGTTTCGCCCGGGTCTGTACGTTGGCAAGGTCCGAACCGGCTCCGGGTTCCGAATAGCCCTGGCACCAGAATTGGCGGCCGTCGAGGATCCCGGGCAGCAAGCGCTTTTGCTGCGCCGGGGTACCGAAGGCGGCGAGTGTCGGGCCGACCAGGCCTTCGCCGATATGACCCATGCGCCCGGGGCCACCGGCGCGGGCATACTCCTCATGGAAGATCACCTGCTGGCTGATGGAAAGTCCTCGTCCGCCGTGCTCCCTGGCCCAGCCGACGCCTATCCAGGCACCTGCGGCAAGCCGGCGCTCCCAGGCCTTGCGCTCCTCAGGAAAGCTGTGTTCATCCCCCGGACCGCCGCGAAAGCGCAGTGGGGCAAATTCCCCGCTCAGGTGCTCGGCCAGCCACCGGGAAACTTCTTCACGGAACATTTCGTCTGCACGACTGAATCCGATTTTCATGGTTGTTCTCCCAACAGGTGCGTGGCCAGGCGCTCGCGGTGCAACGACGGGCTGCCTAGCAGGTGCTCGCTGGCGCGGGCTCGTTTGAAATACAGGTGTGGGTCGTATTCCCAGGTGAACCCGACGCCGCCATGCAGCTGGATCGACTCGGCGGCGCAGTTGAAAAACGCCTCGCTGGCATGGATTTTTGCCGTGGCGGCGGCCTGCTCAAGCTCCTGGGCCACGGCGGCATCGCCTTGGGGGGCCAGGCATTCCTGGGCCACGCAGGCGGCATAGTAGGCCGCCGACCGGGCGCACTCGACTTGCAGCATCATGTCGGCACAGCGGTGCTTGATTGCCTGAAAGCTGGCGATAGTGCGCTTGAATTGCCGGCGTTCAGCAATGTAGGCCAGGGTCAGGTCCAGGGCCTGCTGCGCGCCCCCGGTTTGTTCGGCGGCAAGGCCGGCAGTGGCAATCAGCAGGGTGCTACGCAGCACCGCCCAGCCTTGGTCTGGACCGCAAAGTTGTTGTGACTCGCTGACCTGCACCTGATGCAGTTCAATGCGGGCAAGGCGACGGGTCTGGTCCAGGGTTGCCAGGGGGGTACGTACGACGCCAGGCGTGTTGCCAGGCAAGACGAACAGGCTGATGCCTCGTTCGCCCTGAGTGCCGGGGGCGCGAGCGGCGACGATCAGCAGGTCGGCGCAGGCGCCGTCGATGACCTGTGCGTAGTGGCCGTCAAGGGTCCAACCTCCAGGGCGCGTTGCGGCCACGGCTTGCACACTGCCAGGCTCCAGTCCCGGAAGGCTGGCGAAGGCCAGGGTGGCACGTGTTTCACCGGCGGCAATCGCCCCCAGCCAGTGCTCCTTTACGGGTTCGTTGTGCCCCAGCAGCAGTGCCGGGGTGGCCAGGCAGGCAGTGGCGAACAGCGGCGAACCCAGCAGATAGCGACCACTTTGTTCCAGCAGAATCGCCAGCTCTACAAAACCCAGGCCCATGCCGCCAAAGCGCTCCGGCACCATCAGCGCCGGCCAGTACAGTTCCTGGCCGATCCGTTGCCAGACCTCGGGATCATGAGCGTCAGGCCGGCTCATGGCGGCGCGCACGGCATGCGAGTCGCTGGCCTGGGCGAGGAAACGCTCGGCGCTATCGCGAATCATCAGGTGTTCTTCGGTAAAAGCGAACTCCATGGGGCGGTCTCTGCAATGCGAATGGATGCGCGAGTCTGTGGCGTTGAGGGAGGTGTTCGAATCACTAAAACGGACTAGTACTGACCCGCTGCGCATCGTTGTGCCGCGCTCTGCTTAGTCTCAACGGACGATGAAGCCTTGGGCGGCGCTTTGCACAATGCCAACCACGAAAGCCCATTCAGCCAACGAGGACCAAGGCATGATCGACATTCGCGGTTTGAGCTATTTCGTCTCGCAGATCGAAAACCTCAGTCATTGGCAGCGTTACGCCGAAGACGTGCTGGGCATGCAAGTGCAGGCGGCCCCAGGTGGTGGCCTGTACGTGAAGATGGACGAGCGTCCGTTTCGTATGCTGATCGTCGAAGGGAGCGAGGCGCGTTATCTGGCTTCCGGATGGGAGTTGGCCAACGAGTCGGCCTTCAAGTCTGCACTCGAGCACCTGAGCGCCGCCGGCATCGAATGGCAGCCGGGCTCTGCGATCGAAGTCGAGCAGCGCGGTGTACAGGCGCTGATCAAGGTCACCGACCCATCGGGCAACTGTCATGAGCTGAGCTGGGGCCATCGCTCCGATTGCCTGCCGTTTGTGTCGCCCCAAGGGGTGCCGCGGTTCATCACCGGTGACATGGGCCTGGGTCATACGGTCCTGCCAGCACCAAACTTCGACGCCACCCTGGCGTTCGCCAAGGATGTGCTGGGTTTTGAGCTCTCGGATATTTTCAATTTTCGTCCCGACCCATCGGTGCCGGCGGTTCGCATTCACTTTCTGCATTGTCAAAACGCCCGCCACCACAGCCTGGCACTCGCCGAGTACCCGGTGCCGTCAGGTTGCGTGCATGTGATGGTCGAGGTCGATTCGATGACCGAGGTCGGCCGGGCGCACGATCGTCTGCACGCCCATGACGTGTCCCTGTCCGCGACACTCGGTCAGCACCTCAACGATCGCATGACCAGTTTCTACATGAAGACGCCGTCCGGTTTTGATCTGGAGTACGGCTTTGGCGGTTTGCAAGTCGACTGGGCCGAGCATTCGGCGTTCGAGTTCACCCGTGTGAGCATTTGGGGGCACGACTTTTCGGTCGGCCATCAGTAAGGAATGATCCTGATGAACAAACAACTGACAGCGGCCGATGCGGTCGCTCAATTACGCGATGGCATGACCATCGGTTTCGGTGGCTGGGGCCCGCGGCGCAAGCCGATGGCTATCGTGCGCGAGATCCTGCGCTCACCGGTCAAGGATCTCACCGTGGTTGCCTATGGCGGCCCGGAAGTGGGCATGCTGTGCGCTGCCGGCAAGGTCAGGAAGCTGGTGTTCGGCTTCGCTACCCTCGATGCCATTCCGCTGGAACCCTACTACCGCAAAGCTCGCGAAGCTGGCGAGCTGGAACTGATGGAGCTGGACGAAGGTATGTTCCAGTGGGGGCTGCGCGCCGCTGGCATGCGCTTGCCATTCCTGCCGACCCGCTGCGGCCTGGCCACCGACGTCACACGCTTGAATTCGCAGCTCAAAACGATCCAGTCGCCTTATGCCGATGGCGAGGTGTTGCTGGCGATGCCGGCGCTCAACCTCGACGTGGCGTTCCTGCACGTCAATGTCGCCGACCGCTTGGGTAACTGCCTGGTGACAGGTCCGGACCCGTATTTCGATCACCTGTTCGCCCGCGCTGCCAGGCAGTGTTTCGTATCGTGCGAACGCTTGGAAGAGCGCCTGGAGCTGAGCGCCGATCAAGCCCGTTTTAACACCTTTGAACGTTACCTGGTGAGCGGTGTGGTGCATGCACCTCTGGGTGCGCACCCGACGCTGTGCGCCCCTGATTACGGATGGGACCTCAAACACCTCAAGGGTTATGTCGCCAGCAGCCAGGCGGAGAACGGCTGGCACGACTATGTGCAGACCTACATTGCCGGTGGCGAGCTGGCTTATCAGGCACAGAACGGCGGTGCCGACTCCATGGGCGTCTTGCCCCTTCCCGTGTTCTGAGGATTAGCGACCATGTCTGCAACCTGTGATTTTACCCTCGCTGAACTGATGATCGTCGCGGCCTCCGAGGCCTGGCGCGGTAATGGCGAGGTGATTGCCTCTGGCCTGGGCGTGATTCCGCGCCTGGGCGCGAGCCTGGCCAAACTGACTCACAGCCCCGAGCTGCTGATGACCGACAGCGAGGCGTTTCTGGTAGAAGAACCGATCCCGCTGGGCCCACGAGGTGACTACGTGCCACGGTACTCGGGTTACATGTCGTTCGAGCGGGTTTTCGAATGCGTGTGGGGTGGACGCCGCCACGCGATGATCGGGCCGACCCAGATCGACCGCTGGGGCCAGACCAACCTGTCCTGCGTCGGCGACTATCAAAAGCCCAAGACCGCGATCCTCGGCGTGCGCGGCTTGCCAGGTAACAGCATCAACCACCTGAATTCGTTCTTCGTACCCAGTCATAACACCCGGGTGTTCGTCAGCGGCGAAGTCGACATGGTTTCCGGCGTGGGCTTCAAGGCCGAGCGCTGGCCCGAAGGTGCGCGTCGCGACTTGATGGACATCGACTGCGTAGTGAGCGACTTGTGCGTGCTGGATTTCAATGGACCGCAGCGTGCAGTGCAGGTCCGCTCGCTGCACCCCGGCGTGAGTTTCGATCAGGTCCAGGAGAACACCGGCTTCCCGTTGCTCAAGTCGGCGCAGTTGCACGAAACCGTGCATCCCACCCCTGAGCAGTTGGCCGTGATCCGTCGACTCGACCCCCACGATTATCGCGCCACGGCGATCAAGGGCAATCCGCCCGGCATCCGTACGGCCTGAGGCAAGGACACGACCATGCACAGCAGCGACAGTGAATTCATCGTCCGCCAGGACAACGCCGTCTACGAGACGGACACCCCGGTGCTGTACAGCGTGGCCGAGGGCATCGCCACGCTGACGCTGAACCGGCCAACCTTCAACAACGCCCAAAACTCGCAGATGACTTATGCCCTGGATGCCTGCTTCCGCCAGGCGGTGAACGACGACAGCGTCAAGGTCATCGTCCTGCGCGGCAACGGCAAACACTTTTCCGCAGGCCACGATATCGGCTCGCCCGGTCGGGATATCGACAAACCGTTCGAGCGCGCGCACCTGTGGTGGGACCACACCAACAAACCCGGTGGCGAGCAACTGTATGCCCGCGAGCAGGAAGTGTACCTGGGCATGTGCCGGCGCTGGCGCGAACTGCCCAAGCCGACCATCGCCATGGTCCAGGGCGCGTGTGTGGCAGGTGGGTTGATGCTGGCCTGGGTCTGCGATTTGATCGTTGCCAGCGACGACGCATTCTTCCAGGACCCGGTGGTGCGTATGGGCATTCCGGGGGTGGAGTATTTTGCTCACCCCTACGAAATGAATCCGCGTATCGCCAAGGAATTCCTCTTCACCGGTGACCGCATGAGCGCCACCAGGGCCTGGCAGGTGGGCATGGTCAATCGCCTGGTGCCGCGTGAAGAGCTTGAACAGGCGACCTACGCCCTGGCTGCAGGCATCGCCCGCCAGCCACGCATGGGCCTGGCCCTGACCAAACAGGCGGTCAACCACGTTGAAGACCTGCAAGGTAAGCGCACGGCGATGGATGCGGTATTTGCCTGGCACCACTTTGCCCATGCCCATAACGAGTTGCTATCCGGCGACAAGCTGGGCGGCTTCGATGCCAAGGGGATGGCCCGCGCCAACAAGCAGGCCGAGGACGAAAACCAATGAACCGCTGGTTGGAGACACCGCTGACCGAAGCCCTTGGGTGCCGTTACCCGATCGTGCAGACCGCCATGGGCTGGGTCGCGGATGCCAACCTGGTGATCGCCACGACCCAGGCCGGGGGCTTCGGTTTCCTGGCCGGGGCGACCATCCCGGCCGATGAGCTGGAAGGCGAAATCCGCAAGGTGATCGACGCCACCGGCGGCAGCAATTTTGGGCTCAATTTCCATATGTTCCAGGACAACGCTGCGCAGTGTGTCGACCTGGCGATTCAGTACCGCTTGCGTGCCGTGAGCTACGGGCGTGGTCCGGACAAACAGACCATCGCTCGCTTCAAGGCGGCCAAGGTGCTGTGTATTCCCACCGTGGGCGCGCTGAAACATGCGCTCAAGGCCGTGGAACTGGGCGCCGACCTGATCACTGTCCAGGGCGGCGAGGGCGGCGGCCATACCGGCGGCGTACCCAGTTCGATCCTGCTGCCCCAGGTATTGGCGGCCGTCGGGGTGCCGGTCATCGCGGCCGGCGGGTTCGCCACTGGTCGTGGCCTGGCTTCGGTACTGGCTGCCGGTGGAGCGGGAATCGCCATGGGCACACGGTTTCTCATGACCCGCGAATCGCCGACTCCGGCCGCGACACTTGAGCGCTACCTGAAGGTCAAGGATCCGCAGCAGGTGCGTGTGACCACTGCGGTCGATGGCATGCGCCACCGGATGATCGAAAACCGCTTTATCAATCACCTCGAAAAGGCGGGCCCCTTTGGTCGCCTGCGCATCGCCCTGGGCAGTGCGTGGCAGTGGAAGCAGCAAACCGGCATGAGCCTGGCGCACATGGCCTCAGTGTTCGTGCGTGCACTACGCGAAGACCCATCGCAGCTGTCGCAGGTGGTGATGGCTGCCAACCAGCCGGTGCTGTTGCAGCGCTCCATGGTCGATGGCGCACCGGACGAGGGCATTCTGCCCAGTGGCCAGGTCGCCGCTGCAATTGGTGAATTGCTCAGTTGCCGCGAGGTGATCGAAGGCATCGCCGGTGAGGCACAGCACTGCCTGGATACGCTCCTGGCACGCAGCCAGCACCTCCCATCGAATCGTCCCGCCAGTATCGGAGAACACCTGTGACCCAGGCATTTACCACACAACTCAATCAGGGCATCGCTGAACTGGTGATCGCCAAGCCCCCGGTCAACGCCCTCGACAGCCAGGAGTGGCAGGCCCTGGCGCAGCAGATCGAAGCCCTTGGGGCCAATCCCGAAGTGCGGGTGATCGTGATTCGCGCCGAGGGCCGGGGCTTTTGCGCCGGAGTCGACATCAAGGAACTGGACAAGTACCCGGAGCGGATCGTCGAGGTCAATGCCGGTAACTACGCCACCTTCAAGGCCGTGCATCGCAACCCGGTGCCGGTGATTGTCGCGGTTCATGGTTTTGTCCTGGGCGGCGGCATTGGCATCACTGGTGCGGCGGACATTGTTGTCGCCTCCGAATGCGCGACCTTTGCCTTGCCGGAAGTCGACCGCGGTGCCATGGGCGGCGGTGCGCATCTGCAGCGCCTGTTCCCGGTGCAAAAAGTCCGTTACCTGTTTTTCACCGGCGACAGCATCAGCGCCCCCGAAGCCCTGCAATACGGCTTCATCGAGCGAATTGTCAGCAAGGATCAATTACGCGAAACCGCCCTGGGCATTGCGGCAAAAATTGCCGAGAAAAGCCCGGGCATGATCCGCATCGCCAAGGAAGCCTTGAACGGTATCGAGGACGGCAACCTGGAAGACAAATACCGCTGGGAACAGGGCTTCACCATGCAGGCCTATAGCAGCCCGGACTCCGCGGAGACGCGCCGGGCCTTCGTTGAAAAACGCGACGCCAAGTTCTGAGATAACGCCATGGACCTGACTTATACCCCAAAGCAAATCGCTTTCCGCGCCGAAGTGCGGGCCTGGCTGGCAGCCAACCTGCCACGCGAGCCGCTGGCCAGCTACGACACTCGCGAAGGTTTTGAACAGCACCGCGCGTGGGAGGCCAAGCTGTTCGAGAGCCGCTGGTCGATGGTGATGTGGCCAGCCAATCTGGGCGGACGCGGTAGCGACCTGATCGAGTGGCTGATCTTCGAGGAAGAGTATTACGGCGCCGGAGCTCCCATGCGTGTCAATCAGAACGGCCAGCTGTTGCTGGGCCCGACCCTGATGGAATTCGGCACGCCGGAGCAGAAGCAGCGTTTCCTGCCGCGTATGGCCGCCAGCCTGGACATGTGGGCGCAAGGCTGGTCGGAACCCAATGCGGGGTCCGACATGGCGGCAATCACCAGCAAGGCCCTGATCGACGGCGACCACTACGTGATCAATGGGCAGAAAACCTGGTCGACCCGGGCGATCTACGCCGACTGGCTGTTCGGGCTGTTCCGCAGCGAGCCAGGATCGAGCCGGCACCACGGGCTTTCGTTCATCATGGTGCCGCTGGACGCACCGGGAGTGAGCATTCGCCCGATCAAGGCGCTCAACGGCAAGGACGCCTTCGCCGAAGTGTTTTTCGATGATGTGCGGGTGCCGGTGGCTAACCGTATCGGTACCGAGGGGCAGGGCTGGCACGTGGCAATGGCCACCGCCGGTTTCGAGCGCGGCCTGTTACTGCGCTCGCCCGCGCGCTTCCAGGCCACGGCACGCAAGCTCGTGGCCCTGTACAAGGCACACCGCGCCAGCGCCGACCGCGACCCAAGCCTGCGCGATGCCGTGCTGGAGACCTGGATGGGCGCTGAAGCCTACGCGCTGTCGGCCTATCACACCGTGGGCCGCCTCAGCCGAGGCGAGCAGATCGGCGCCGAGTCGAGCATCAACAAGATCATCTGGTCAGAGCTGGATCTGAAGATGCACGAGACTGCGATGCGCATTCTCGGTGGGCGCGGCGAGCTGGTGGGCAAGGCCTCCCAGGACGGCGATGCGGCCGGCTGGCTGGAGGGTTTCCTGTTCGCCCAGTCGGGGCCGATCTACGCCGGTACCAACGAAATCCAGCGCAACATCATTGCCGAGCGCATGCTCGGCTTGCCGAAATAAGGAACCGCCATGGACTTCACTTTTAACGATGACCAGTTGGCGTTTCACGAGGCCATCAGTCGTTTCCTGATGACCGAAGCCGCCCCGGAAATGCTTCGGGAAATCTGGGAAACCGATGCCGGCCGCTCGCGGGACCTGCGCAACAAGATCGCCGGCCAGGGCCTGACTGCCTTGTCAGTGCCCGAGGCCGAGGGCGGCCTGGGCATGGATGATGTGACCTGGGCACTGATGACCCAGGAGCTGGGTTACTACGCCATTCCCGATTCATTGGCCGACACCGCTTATGTTGCCAGTGGCTTACTTGCCGGCCTGCCCGCAGGTCACCCGGCCCGCGCCGAACTGCTGCCCCGGATCGCCGATGGGAGCTTGCGCATGGCGATCAGTCATCCGGTCAATTTGCTGGTCAGCGATGCGCAATTGGCAGAAGTACTGCTGCTCACCCATGGCGATGAGATCCACGTGGTGCCTCGCTCCCAGGTTGAAGTAGAAAACCATCCGAGCATCGACGCTTCGCGCCGCCTGGGTGAGGTGAAGTGGATCCCAACGCCGGCAACCTGTGTGGCCAGTGGCGAGCAGGGGCGTGCTTTGCAGGACCGTCTGCTGGACCGTGGCGCGCTGTCGGTGGCCGGGCAACTGCTGGGATTGGCGCAACGCATGCTGGACCTGTCCGTGGACTACGTGGCCCAGCGTAAACAGTTCGGCAAGCCGATCGGCAGCTTCCAGGCAGTCAAGCATCACCTGGCCGATGTCGCCCGCTACATCGAACAGGCCAAACCCGTGCTGTACCGCGCCGCACATGCCCTGGCCCGGTGCGACGTCAACGCGGGCGTATGGGTCTCCCAGGCCCGCCTGGCGGCGAATGAGGCGAGCTGGATCGCTGCCCGCAAAGGCATCCAGGTTCACGGCGCAATGGGATACACCTGGGAAGTCGACTTGCAGATGTTCATGAAGCGCGCCTGGGCCCTGGATGCATCCTGGGGCGACCGCGGCTTTCACAAAAACCGCGTCAGCGACTACTTGTTCGCCGACACTACTGGCCTGGGGCCTGGACACACTTTCGAGGAATGAGTCATGCCACAGGCTTACATTGTAGATGCACTGCGCACCCCCACCGGCAAGCGCAAGGGCTCGTTGAGCGAGATCCACGCGTTTGACCTGGGCGCCCATGTGCTCAAGGCACTGGTGGAGCGTAACGTGATCCCCGCGCAAGACTACGACGACGTGATATTCGGGTGCGTCGACACCATCGGCTCCCAGGCCGGCGATATAGCCCGCACCAGCTGGCTGGCCGCAGGCTTGCCTATGACGGTTCCCGGCACCACTGTGGATCGTCAATGCGGTTCATCGCAACAGGCGCTGCATTTTGCCGCGCAGGCGGTGATGAGCGGCACCCAGGATGTGGTCGCAGTGGGCGGCGTGCAAACCATGACCCAAATCCCGATTTCCTCCGCGATGCTGGCCGGCCAGCCCCTGGGCTTTGCCGATCCATTCTCGGGCAGCGTTGGCTGGCGTGCTCGCTTTGGTCAGCAACCGGTGAACCAGTTCTACGCCGCGCAACGGATTGCCGATCATTGGCAGATCAGTCGCGAGCAAATGGAAGCCTTTGCCCTGCAAAGCCACGAACGTGCATTGGCGGCCATTGCCAGCGGGCGATTTGCTCGGGAAATCGTCGCCTGCCAGGGCCTCGCGGTGGATGAAACCCCGCGGCACAGCAGCCTGGTAAAGATGGCTGAACTGCAGCCGGTGGACCCTCAGTACCCATCGATCACCGCCGCCGTGTCCAGCCAGACCTGCGACGCCTCAGCTGCGCTTTTGGTGGTGTCGGAGGCGGCGCTCAAACGCTACGACTTGACGCCACGGGCGCGGATTCATCACCTGACGGTGCTGGGTGACGATCCAATCTGGCATCTCACCGCACCGATTGCGGCGACACGCCGGGCTTTGGCCAAAAGCGGGCTGAGCATGGCTGACATCGACCGGGTAGAGATCAACGAGGCCTTTGCTTCTGTGGTCATGGCCTGGGCCAAAGAGCTGGATTACGACCCGGCACGCACCAATGTCAATGGCGGGGCAATTGCCTTGGGGCATCCGCTGGGCGCAACCGGAGCAAGGCTGATGACCACGCTGCTCAACGAACTGGAATGCAGCGGTGGGCGCTATGGTTTGCAAACCATGTGTGAAGGCGGTGGCCAGGCCAACGTGACCATCATCGAACGGCTGTAATTCTTTTACGTGGGCCGCCGCTTCGGATGCGTGTCCACCCAAATCCAGAGGAGTAAAACATGGCTATTTGTGCAGACCGTACCGTGATCATCACCGGGGCCGGAGGCGGGCTCGGTCGCGCCTATGCCCTGGCGTTCGCCGCGCAAGGGGCCAATGTCGTGGTCAACGATATTCGCGCCGATGCCGCAGAAGATGTGGCAGGTGAAATTCGCGCGAGCGGCGGCCAGGCCATTGCCAGCAGCGACGACATCACCACACTGGCCACTGCGCAGCGCATCGTCGATGCTGCGTTGGCCGCGTTTGGTGAAGTACATGTGCTGATCAATAACGCTGGCGTCTTGCGCGACCGCATGTTCATCAGCCTCAGTGAAGAAGACTGGGACATGGTCATGCGCGTCCACCTCAAGGGTCATTATTGCCTGGCCAACATTCTCGGTCGGCGCTGGCGCGACCTTGCCAAGGCCGGCACCCCGGTCGACGCCCGTATCATCAACACCAGCTCCGGCGCCGGCCTGCAAGGCTCGGTGGGACAGTCCAATTATTCGGCGGCCAAGGGCGGTATCGCTTCGCTGACCCTGGTGCAAGCGACGGAGCTGGCGCGCTACGGTGTCACCGCCAACGCGTTGGCCCCGGCTGCACGTACCTCGATGACCGAGAGTGCCATGCCCGACGTGGTGAAAAAGCCTGAGGACGACAGCTTCGATGCCTGGGCGCCGGAAAATGTCGCGCCGCTGGTGGTGTGGCTTGGCAGCCCGGCGTCGGCCCATGTCAGCGGCCAGGTCTTCGAAAGCCAGGGCGGGAGGATCTCCCTGGGAGACGGCTGGCGCACGGGCGTCACCCGCGATAAAGGCGCGTTGTGGCAGGTCGAAGAGATTGGTGCGGCCGTGGACTCGATTCTCGCTGAAGCGCCCAAGGCACAGAAAGTCTGGGGCAGCTGAAGCCCCGACCCTTTGTTCACGTCAACGTTCTCGACCTTCATACCCCATTTTGACGATGTGCCCGCTTGGCCCGCTCCGTAAAACTGCAGCGTATTGATTTCTTCGGAGGTAGACGCTGTGAAACAAGCCCCCCCTTATGTTCCCGGTCATCAATTACTGGCCGGCAAGTCGGTATTGATCACCGCCGCGGCCGGTGCCGGTATCGGTTACTCAGCGGCCCGACGCAGTGCCGAGGAAGGTTGTCGGGCGCTGATGATTTCCGACGTTCACCCGCGGCGCCTGGAAGAGGCGGTAGCGCGCCTCAAGGGCGAGACCGGCCTGCAGGCGATCTACGGCCAGCTGTGCAATGTCACGATAGAAGACGAAGTCCAGGCCTTGGTGGCGGCGGCCGAAGAGGCTCTGGACGGGGTCGATGTGCTGATCAACAACGCGGGGCTGGGTGGCCAGAAGCGTGTGGTAGAGATGAGCGACGAAGAGTGGTTGCGGGTGCTGGACGTGACATTGACGGGCACCTTCCGCATGACTCGGGCGATGTTGCCGCACATGCAGCGCCGCGGCGCAGGAGCCATCGTCAATAACGCCTCGGTGCTCGGTTGGCGGGCCCAAAAGGAACAGGCGCATTACGCTGCGGCCAAGGCCGGCGTAATGGCCCTGACCCGCTGCAGCGCCCTGGAAGCCGCTGAGTTTGGCGTGCGCATCAATGCGGTATCGCCGTCGATTGCCCTGCACGATTTTCTCAAGAAAGCCTCCAGCGAAGAATTGCTTGCCAGCCTGGCAGGGCGCGAAGCGTTCGGTCGTGCCGCCGAAGTATGGGAGGTGGCCAACGTGATGATGTTCCTGGCCAGCGACTACGCCTCCTACATGGTCGGTGAAGTGCTGTCAGTCAGTTCACAACAAGCTTGAGGGCACGCTCATGAGTCACCTTTTCAGTAGCGCCCAGGCTCTGCTTGCGGCCGAAGGCCTGGACCTGGGCCACACCGCCTGGCTGACCATCAACCAGGAACGCATCGATCTGTTCGCCGAGGCCACGGGTGACCACCAGTGGATTCATGTCGATCCGATACGCGCCGCCAACGGGCCGTTCGGCACCTGCATTGCCCACGGCTACCTGACCCAGTCCCTGGCCAACCTCTTCATGCCGCAGTTGTTGACCCTTTCAAACATGACCATGGGCGTCAACTACGGCAGCGATCGGGTGCGCTTCCCGGCCCCGGTCAAGGTCGACTCGCGGGTGCGCGGCAGCGGCCAGATTATCCGCGCCGAGCCAGTGGGCGATGCCGTGCAACTGGTGGTGCGCATCACCGTGGAAGTCGAAGGCCAGGCGCGCCCGGGCTGCGTAATCGACACCATCAGCCGCTATACCTTCAACCCAATTTGCGAGTGAGTTTCCATGGACCTGAATGAAGTCGTCATCGTCGCCACCGCCCGTACAGCGCTGGCCAAATCGTTTCGTGGATCGTTCAACGATACCGAGGCGCCAGTGCTGGGTGGGCATGTGGTACGCGCGGTGGTCGAACGTGCCGGCATTGAGCCTGGGGAAGTAGAAGATGTAATCATGGGTGCGGCGGTTCAACAGGGCACCCAGGCCTATAACATCGGTCGGCTCTGTGCCTACACCGGTGGCTTGCCGGACAGTGTGCCGGGGATGGCGCTGGACCGCATGTGCGCCTCGGGGCTGATGAGTATCGGCGTAGCTGCCAAGAGCATCATGAGTGGCGAGATGAATATTGCCATTGGCGGCGGCGTCGAGTCCTTGTCGCTGACCCAGACCAAACACAAAAACAGCTTCCGCGCCCAATCCGAAGCGGTGCTGCAGGTGATGCCCAGCGCCTATATCCCGATGATTGAAACCGCCGAGATCGTCTCCCGTCGTTATGGCATCAGTCGCGCCGCCCAGGATGAGTATTCATTGCAAAGCCAGCTGCGCACGGCTGCTGCTCAACGGGACGGGCTCTTTGATGAGGAAATCGTGGGCCTAGGCGTGGACAAGCTGCTGTTCGCCGCTGATGGCCAGCCCAATGGTCATGAGCGCGTGCAGGTTCTGCGTGACGAATGCAACCGACCGAGTACGCGCCTTGAAGACCTGGCAAACCTGAAGCCGGTGTGGAAGGACGGTAAATGGATCGAGCAGGGGACGTTCGTCACCGCCGGCAACGCCTCGCAGTTCTCTGACGGTGCTGCGGCCAGTCTGTTGATGAGTCGTACCGAGGCCAAGCGTCGCGGATTGACGCCTTTGGGCATCTACCGTGGCATTGCCGTGGGTGGGTGCGCACCCGAGGAAATGGGCATCGGTCCGGTGATCGCCATACCCAAGCTGCTCAAGCGTTTCGGCCTGGGGGTGGGGGATATTGGCCTGTGGGAGATCAACGAGGCTTTTGCCTGCCAGGTGTTGCATTGTCGCGATGCGCTGCAGATCCCGGCAGAGCGCCTGAACGTCAACGGCGGGGCGATTGCCATCGGTCACCCATTCGGTATGTCCGGCGCGCGGATGGTGGGCCATGCCTTGCTCGAAGGGCGGCGGCGCGGTGCGCGTTATGTGGTGATTGCCATGTGCATCGGTGGCGGAATGGGCGCCGCCGGCCTGTTCGAACTGCCGTGAAGCGAGCGGGACGCGGCCGCACATTCGATTAAAGCCATGGGGGCCCGCGGGTCGGGCCCGCTGCTGGGGAATGGATATGCAAAGTTGTATGCCCAATGCACAGGTCCTCGCGCAAATGGGCCTGGAGTTGGCCGAGTACGAACGGATCATTGGCAACATCTACGATTCGTCGATGAACACGGCCTCCTTGAGTGACTCGTTGCGCGAGATACGCGCGCTGTTCAAGGCTAATTTCGTGACCTTGATCCTGCGGGTTCAGGATGAGCCGCTGCTGTCACCGATGGTGGTTGCCGGTGATGTCGAATTGGGCCAGGGCGGCATCAACCATTACGCCTATTACGCCAAATCTACCCTGTTCGAGGGTTTGCCCACCGACACGGTATTCACCATCGATGAGCTGATGAGCGATGCCGAATGGGCCAGTTCGGCGTTTTACCTGCTGTACTGCCAACCTTACGATTGTTACCACATGCTGGGTGCCGATATACGCATGCCGGATGGCGGCATCGTGCGTTTTCGGATCAATCGACCACAGGGCCACCCGCCATTCAGTGAGACCGAGCGGGCCTTGTGCGCCATGTTGCTGCCCCATTTGCGTCGGGCCTTGCATATGTATTCGCTGCTGGACCGCAGCGAGTCCCTCGGCAGCCTGTATTCGCAAACCATCAGCCGCCTCGCGGTGGCGACCTTCGTGCTCGACGAAAACGGCTGCGTGGTGCAACTCAATCCCGTGGCCAGGGAAATTCTTGACAGTCAGGACGGCCTCAAAGTGGTGGGAGGTCGACTGGAGGCGACCTACCCCAGTGACAATCGGGAGTTGGCGCGCCTGGTGCGTAATGCCTTCCAGCGGGCCAGGCAAGGCGCAGCCAGGGGCGTACAGGTGGCCGAGGCAACGTCGATTTCCCGTCCCTCGGGACAGGTCAGCCTCGGCGTAGTGGTGGAATTGATTCCTTCACGGGAACTGCTCGAAGGCCACGGTAAACCTACAGTGGTGGTGTATGTGCGGGACGCGGTGAGCAAATCGCTGGTGAGCACGGTGCTGACTTCGCAGCTGTACAACCTGACCCCGGCAGAAACCGCGCTCGCCCTGGAATTGGCCAACGGCCTGTCGCTTGAGGACGCCTCGGAAATTCTGAATATCCGGCGCAATACCGCACGCGCGCACCTGCGTTCGATATTTTCCAAGACGGGTGTCCGACGCCAGACCGAGCTGGTGCGGATCATGCTCAACAGCGTGGTAGCGCTGGGTGCGCCCCAGCCAGCCGGGTCTCGGCTGTGACCTGGGGCCAGGCCAAAATGCGTTAGTCCGTGCGGACGATGCTCTCGGTTTCCTTGCCTGTCGATACTGGGCAACCGTTGTCGAACCCAAGGAGAATAAAAATGACCGGCAGTAATAAGTCCCCTGGCTGGGCCTTGACGTTGTTATTTGGATGCTGTGCCATCGGCACCGCAAACGCAGCACCGGAGGACATCCCGCGCCTTGGCAAAGACTTGACATGCCTGGGCGCGGAACAGGCCGGCAATGCCGATGGCAGTATCCCGGCGTTCAGTGGCAAGTGGTTGGGCGCGCCGCCCCATGTTGATTTCAAAGGTACGGGGCACCACCCCGTGGATCCGTACCCGGACGAAAAGCCGTTGTTTGTGATCACTGCGCAGAACATCGCGCAATACAGTGACTCCCTGTCTGACGGGCAAAAAGCCCTGTTCAAATTGTACCCGGCCACCTACAAAATGCCGGTGTATCCCTCGCACAGGGATTTTCGCGTCAGTGACTCGGTATGCCAGGCCACTCGGGAAAACGCCAGCGTGGCGCGTCTGGTGGATGACGGTGAAGGGGTCGTCGGCAAGACCGGCGGCACACCATTCCCGGTGCCGCGCAGCGGGCTGGAGCTGTTGAAGAATGCCTCGACCTTCACCTTGCGGGCCTGGACCGAAGAGTACACCTCCGATAACGCCTACGTGCTCAAGGACGGCAATATCAACTGGGGCAGGGTGCATTCGCGCAACCTGGCCCCAGCATTGGAACCAGGCAAGATCGGCGATACCACCGGCAACTCGTCGTTCTATCTCAACGAAACCCTGCTACCGCAACGGGACAAGGGTGAGATCAACACCGGCACCGAATTCTGGAACGACAAAACCGAACCGCGCCAGGCCTGGCGTTACGATCCAGGCACCCGGCGCGTGCGTCAATCGCCGGGCTATGGTTTCGACATGTCATTCCCCGGCAGTGGCGGCTCGATCACTGTGGATGAAGTGCGCCTGTTCAACGGGTCCGGCCAGCGCTACGACTGGAAGATCGTTGGCAAACGGGAAATGTACATTCCGTACAACACCTATCGTCTGCACGACGCCAAGCTCACCTACGCCAGCCTGTTGACTCCCGGTCATATCAACCCCGATGCCATGCGTTATGAGCGTCACAGGGTCTGGGAACTGGAAGGCACTCTCAAACCTGGCTATCGCCACCTGTATGGCAAACGCAAGTTGTATGTCGACGAAGACACCTGGTTTCCGATGCTCGCCGACAACTACGACAACCGTGGCGAGTTGTGGCGCACCTCGATGGTCAACTACTTCTATGCCTACGAGAGCCAGGCCCAGCAGGCGGGCGTCGGCCTGTACTACGACCTCAATGCCGGCAGCTACCTGGCGTTCAACCTGATCAACGAGCAGCGCAACGGTTACCTGTTGAACAAACCCGGTTTCAGTCCCAGGGACTTCGGCCCGGAAGCCGCTCGCCGCTTCGGCCAGTAAGCAGGAAACAGGGCGCCCGCTGTTTCAGGGGCGCGCTTTGAGAGTAGCTCTCATTTGATCTAGTCCAACTGCACGATGATCTTGCTGCGCGACTGCTCAATGATATCCGCCATGGGATTACCCGGTATTTCTTGGGGGCATCGCCTGCCCCGAAGTCTGCATTTGAGGAATAATAACAATGACGAAACTCGCTGAAATCAACATCGAGAATGCCCAGCGTACCCACCGTTACGCGCGCGGCTGGCACTGCCTGGGCAATGCCAACGATTACCGTGATGGCAAGCCTCATACCCTGGAAATCTTCGGCACTCGGCTGGTGGCGTTTGCCGATAGCCAGGGCGTCATCAGTATTCTCGATGCCTACTGTCCGCACATGGGCGCCGACCTGTCACAGGGCACCATCGAGAACGACAGACTGGTATGCCCGTTCCATCACTGGAAGTACGACACCGGCGGCAAATGCGTGGAGATCCCTTACTGCAAGCGCATTCCACCCAAGGCCAAGACGCGCAGTTGGTTGACCTGCGAGGAGAACAACCTGTTGTTCGTCTGGAACAACCCCGAAGGCCGTCCGCCCAAAGAGGGCGTGATCATTCCGCACCTCCCTGAGATGGACGACCCGGACTGGATTCATAACTGGAACATCGACACCATGCTGATCGAAACCAACCCACGGGAGTTGGTCGATAACCTGGTGGATGCCCAGCATTTCGGGCCGGTGCACGGTACGCCAACCAAGTATTTCGCCAACATTTTCGAAGGGCACATCGGCCATCAGATTTTTCATGGTGACTCCGAGCGCCTGGGTGGTGACCTGATCGCACCATCGGCCTATTACGGTCCGGCCACTCACTTCACCCATATCAGTTCGATGTTCGGCGATGCGCGGATCCACGCCATTCTGCTCAACAGCCACGTGCCAGTGACGCCAAACAGTTTTGACTTGCGCTTTGGTTGCATGGTCAAGCGCGTACCGGGCTGGACGGAAGAGCAAAACCAGGAAGTGGCCAGGGCCTATGTCCAGGGCAACCGGGACTCGTTCTACCAGGACGTGGTGATCTGGAAGCACAAAATCCGTATCGACAAGCCGGTGCTCGCAGAAACCGACGGCCCGGTCTATCAGTTGCGCGAGTGGTATGAGCAATTCTTCACCAATGAGGACGACGTGCCCGCTTCAATGGCGCTGCGTCGCGAGTTCATAACGGTCGACGAGCGCTGATAGAGGGAGCAGGGCGCCTTCGAGAAGCAAGCGAATACTCTCCAAGGCGCCGCTCCCAGGGACACAGCCACCTTGAGTCCATGGTGATGACTCAGGTCCGATTTGAAGGCAATGAGGGAATACAAAATGAAAATAAAAAATGCCTACACCTTTCCTTTGTTAGTAGTGTTTCTCCTGGTGTTGGTTGTACAGATGTCGGTGCCGGCGGAGTCGGCCAGCGTCAAGGCGTGCAAGCGCTACGCGAGCTGCCTTTCGCTGAGTTCGGGAATCTCAAACTGGCTGGATTTTCGTTAGGGCTGTTTCAGGGGAGTGTTGCCTCGGAACCGCGGGCAACGCTCCGCCCCTGTTTGTCGCCACAGGTGTTATCAATGGGGATGGCCCCGTCGTAGAGGTGGGCGCCACAACGCTGCCCAGCGTTTCAGGCTTTATTAAAGTGCTCTGCTGATCGCTGAGTCAGCGTGCTAATGTCGAGGCGAAATGGCTGATCGCCTGTACGACCTGACGAGCACTGTCCTGAATATCGAGAATCACTTGACCCGCCTCACCGGCTAATTTGACGCCTTGTTCTGCCTTGTCTTTACTCGTCTCCATCCTGGCCACTGCCCCCGTGGCCAATTCACGATTGTGCTGCACCACCTCGACAATCCTGACAGTGGCTTGACTCGTGCGTGCGGCCAAGTTGCGCACTTCGTCAGCAACCACGGCAAAACCTCGCCCCTGATCTCCGGCACGAGCCGCTTCGATGGCCGCATTGAGCGCCAGAAGATTAGTCTGCTCGGCAATCCCACGGATGGTCTGCACGATACTGCTGATTATTTCCGACTGCTGACTGACGGCATTGACACCTTCGGCTGCGCGATTCAACTCGTCGGCCAGGCTTTGCATGACCTCCACGGTGTCCTGCACGACACGGGCTCCTTCGTGGGCTGTATCGTCAGTTTTCAGTGAAGTCTCATAAGCCATGCGCGCTGCTCGTGACTCGGTTTCCTGCTGTAGAACCTGATCAGTAATATCGCTCGCATACTTGACTATTTTGTAAAGATCGCCGTTGGCGTCGAACACCGGATTGTAAGTCGCACGTAACCAGACTGCGCGTCCCTGTTTGTTAAGGCGCTTGAAGCTGCCTGAGAAAAATTCGCCCTGATTCAGGCGCTCCCAGAACTGCCGGTAATCGGGGGATTCGATTTCGCTAAGCTCACAGAACAGCCGGTGGTGCTTGCCAACAATCTCTTCCAAGCGGTAACCCAGCACTGCAAGGAAGTTTTCGTTGGCGCTGACGACTTCTCCCTGCCGGTTGAACTCGATGGTTGCCATGGACCGGTTTATCGCCTTGATCTGGCTCTCCTGCTCTTGTTCCTTCTGAACCTGGGCAGTTACATCCGTCGCAATCTTGACGACCTTGATCACCCGTCCGGTGGTATCGCGAACAGGGTTATAGCTGGCCTCCAGCCAGAGCTCACGCCCCTGTTTATCCAGGCGCAGGAAGCGGTCGTTGATGAACTCGCCATTACCCAGGCGTGACCAAAAGCCTTGATAAGCAGCGCTGTTGGCGTATTTCGGCGTACAGAATAAGCGGTGATGCCGAGATTGGATTTCTTCAACGCTATAGCCCATTACCCTCAGGAAGTTGCTATTGGCACTGAGGATCGTGCCATCAGGCTGGAACTCAATCAGGGCCATGGAGCCACCTAAGGCTGCAAGGGTGGCTTCACTGTCAGCCAAGCGCCGCTGGCTGACGGCCAGTTCTTTTTTGATTGTCGAGTTGAACATGCATACCTCAGTGGATATGGGCTGCCTGGCATTTCCTTCAAGCCAACGGAAAGCTATGCAGATCGATGTCAGATGTACAATAAACCTGTGAAATCAGATACGAATCGCGGTTGCCGAAAGAGCCGTAACGGCGTTAGTTAGGCAGCGAGCATCCAGTAATGGCTGACCAATATCAGAATGACATACATCCAAAAAAACCTATACAAAAAACTATGCATGTATAGGTTTTTTCGTTGCGCATTAAAATCGTGTTCAGGTTTTCTTTTTCACTGTCCAAGTCATCTACATCGCCGGCAACGCTCCGAGCAATAACGCACTTCGTTCCAGCAACGTGCCCATTTCTTGCGCCAGGCGAAGGGCAATCCGCAGACCGCGCAAACCTTGACCGGGAGCTCACTTTTTTTCACAGTGACTCCCCGGCATCCAGTTTGGCGAGCAGTTTCTGGCCCCGCTCCCACAGCGCTTGCTGCTTGGGCTCGGTCATGCGGTCGAGGTTTTTGTAGACCATGCTCATGCGCTGGTTGCTGCGCAGCAGGTCGCCATGACGCATCAGGAAATGCCAGTAGAGTGAATTGAAAGGACAGGCGTCGTCCGTCGTGCTCTCACTGACTTTGTAGGCGCAGTTGCGGCAGTAGTCAGACATCCGCTTTATATATTGACCACTGGCGCAATAAGGCTTGGAACCCAGGTAACCGCCGTCGGCGTGCATGACCATGCCCAGCGTATTGGGCAGTTCGACCCAGTCAAAGGCGTCCATGTAGATCGCCAGGTACCATTCGCAAATCTGGCTCGGCGCGATGCCGGCCAACAGTGCAAAGTTGCCGGTCACCATCAGCCGCTGGATATGGTGGGCGTAGGCATGCTTCAAACTCTGGCCGATCGCCTGTCCCATGCAGTTCATTCGGGTGTCGCCCGTCCAGTAGAACTCTGGAAGAGGCCGGCTGTTGCCGAATAGATTGCCATCGGCGTAACCGGGCATTTTCAGCCAATAGACGCCCCGTACATATTCGCGCCAGCCGATGAGCTGGCGAATGAAGCCTTCGGCGGCATTGAGTGGAATCCGGTGCGCCCAATATGCAGCTTCCACGTCGCTGCACAACTGACGCAGGTCCAGCAGGCCAATATTGAGCGCCGCACTGATGCGCGCATGAAATAGAAAAGGTTCATCACTGGCCATGGCGTCCTGATAGTCGCCGAACCCTGCCAGGCCATAATCCAGAAAATACGCCCACAGCGCCTGTGCGTCGGCATGTGTGACCGGATAGTCGAAGTTGTCGAGTGCGCCGTAGTGATGGTTGAAGCGCGCCCTGACCAGCGCAAGCACATCGCAGGTGATGGCGTCGTTACTGAAGTGCACCGGGTAGGGCGCTTTCACCCCTTTGGGCAGGGCCTTGCGGTTCTCGGCATCGAAATTCCACGCGCCGCCTACCGGAGAGCCGTCGCCATTGAGCAATAACCCGCTCTTGCGCCGCATCTCGCGGTAGAAGAACTCCATGCGCAACTGCTTTTTACCTTGCGCCCAAGCGCCGAACTCAGCGCGACTGCACACAAAGCGCGTGTCGGCGTGCCAATGGATGGCCAGGCCACAGTCCTTGAGCGCCTGTTCCAGCCGCCAGTCCCCGCACTCGGTGACGTGTACTTGCTCTGCTTGCAACAGCTGTTGCCAGCGTCGCAGTTCACTCGCCACCGAACCGCTGTTTTGCGGGTCATCCAGGGTCACGTACTCGACGTGCAAACCCTGGTCTTGCAGGGCCTTGGCGAAATGGCGCATGGCACTGAAGATCAGGGCGATTTTCTGCGGATGGTGGGGGACATGGCTGGCTTCTTCCATGACCTCGACCAGCAGCACCGTATCGCACTGGGCATCGAGTTTCTGCAAGGAAGCCAGGTCAAAGGACAACTGGTCACCCAGGACCAGGCACAACCGATGGCGCTTGTTCATATCTGTTCAGTCCGGCGTCTGCAGGTTCATGCTTGTTCCCTGCCTACCAGGGCAGGCGCTCTGCGTTGTAGGCAAAAAAATGTCCGCTGTCGGCCGGCGTCAACTGATCAATCAGGCTCAAGAGTTCAGCCGCGGCAACGTCCGCCGGACGTGCGCCGGTAGCCCCACGAAATGGTTGCGACAACCCCGACACGACCGTGCCTGGGTGCAGACTCAGCAGTCGGCTCTGCGGACGAGTACGGGCCAGTTCGATAGCGGCGGTCTTGATCAGCATATTCAGCGCGGCCTTGGAGGCGCGATAGGCGTACCAGCCACCCAAACGGTTGTCGCCGATGCTGCCGACTTTCGCCGAGAGCACTGCCATCGCGCCCCGGGCATCAAGCAACGGCAAAAAGTGCCGCAACACCAGCGCCGGCCCTAGCGCGTTCACTTGAAACACGGCCTGCAGCGCCTCATGCTCAATCGCGCTGTAGCTTTTTTCCGGCTTGATCTGGTCACGATGGAGCAGGCCGGCGGCGTGCACGATCAACTGGTACGGTGCTTGCGCTGCCAATTCAGCGGCGGCGCTGGCGATGGTTTCGGGTTGCTCCAGATCCAGTGCGGGCACTGTATTGCGCCCCAGTTGGCGAACCCCGGCACATCGCGGGTCCTTGCCGAGCAACTCGCAAAAAGCCGTACCCAGGGCACCACTCGCGCCGATCACCAGGGCGCGATAGCCGTCGCCGAGGGAGTTCATGGTGAACGTGTTCAATGGGTTTCTCCTGAACCCTGGCGTCGGAAGAACAACGTCACCTGGCCAACCTCGACGCCCAGCTTGGACATGCTGGTGCGGTTGATCAACGTGTCCTCGTCCATCAGGTACATCCAGTCGTCCATGCTCATTTCATAGGTTGTGCCGTCAACCGGCAGGTTCAGGCGATAACGCCAGCGCAAGGCATTGCCGGCGATTTCGCCTTTGGCGACACCCACTACGTCATCGGCGCGACCGCTCCAACGTCCCTGGCCCTCGGGCGTGAGGGTCCAGACGCGGCGTTGGCGGGTGCCGTCGCTGTACAGGAAGCGCTCATCGAGAATCAGGTTGTTGCCCTCACGACGGCTGACGATGTCGACCTCGAAACGCTTGGCCACCTCGCCGGAACGCTTCTGAAACATCCCCCAGGCTTTGACCGGTTTGCTGAAAAAGCGCTCCAGATTTAATGCCGGTTGCTGATCCGCATAGTGGGTGACATCCACGCTGCCACAGCTCGCAATGCTGAGTACCAAACCCAGTAAAACCAAACGTCGTGTCATTACCTTTCTCCCTGGGTGAACAGGTGCTGAGGATGAATTTTGTTGCCTTATATGCTTGTACAGGTGCCCTGTGGTGTACAGGTTTCTGGCGCCCGCCCAAAGATGGAATCGCGGTTTTCGCGCAATGCAACTTGCCGATTGCAGCGTCGTACTCGGCGGATGGAGTAGGGGTCGTCAACGTGGGCTTGCCCAGTCCATTCCTTAATAGTTGTACGACGGAAACTGATCTGTATAGGTTTTATTCAAGATAGGCTGAAAAAAACCCCCTGACAATGCGTCAGCCATCTTTTTGTGTAGCAACGAGAACGTCAGATCAAAGAGCGCGGGAGGGCAACGGAAGGGAGATAGCCCGGGGAGATGGGAGCGCGTTGCTAAACCAGGGATTACTCGTAGGTCGGGTAATCCACATAGCCTTCGGCATTACCGCCGTAGACCGTGACCGGGTTCAGTGGGTTGAGCGGCCAGTCGTGGGCGATCCGCGCTGGCAGATCCGGATTGGCCATGAACGGGCGGCCAAAAGCGACCAGGTCTGCCAAGCCTGACTCAAGCAATCGCGCGCCGGATTCGGCGTTGTAACGTCCGGCATAAATGATCGCGCCACTGAACGTTTCGCGCACCGCACGACGAAAGGCGTGCGGCATCATCGGCGCGTCGTCCCAATCGGCTTCGGCGATGGACAGGTAGGCAATGCCCACATCTTCAAGCACCTTGATCGCTTCAATGTAGGTCGTGTGCGGGTCTTCCTCCACCATCCCCAGATAGGTCCGCGCTTCATCGGTGGTGGTGAACAGCGGCGCGAAACGCACGCCGACCTTTTCCCGGCCGATGCACTCGGCGACGCCCGCCACCACTTCACGCAGAAAACGCAGGCGGTTACCCAGAGAGCCACCGTACTGATCGGTGCGCACATTGCTGTGAGCAGAAATGAACTGGTTTACCAGATAACCGTTGGCACAGTGCAGTTCGATGCCGTCGAAGCCGGCGTCCATCGCATTGCGCGCAGCCTGGATATACAACTGAACCAGTTCCTGGACTTCATCCGTGCTCAGCGCTCGCGGAGCGGATGGCGCAACAAGCGCACCGGCACCCGGCGCCGTTTCGATAAATACGCTGACACGCTCGGTGGCGATCGCGGAAGCTGACACCGGTGCCGCACCATCAGGCTGCAACGCGGTGTGGGACACCCGCCCGACGTGCCAGAGCTGAGCGAAGATCACGCCGTCTTTGGCATGAACAGCCTCGGTGACCGTGCGCCATCCGGCAATTTGTTCAGGTGTGTGGATGCCGGGCGTCCAGGCGTATCCCTGACCCCGAGGCTCGATTTGCGTGCCTTCAGTGACCAGTAGACCCGCGCTGGCGCGTTGCTGGTAATACTCGGCCATCAACGGGTTGGCGACATTGCCCGGTTGCGTGCTGCGCTGGCGGGTGAGGGGAGGCAGAACGATACGGTTCTTCAGGGTATGCCGGCCAAGGGTGACGGGTGTGAAGTAAGCGCTGTTTTTCATGGGATACCTGTTCGCTGGGTATTAGACCAGTCGACTATCGATGGGGCGAAAAAAACACCGTGTGCAAAAAGACGCGCGCGGTGCCTGGGCAGTGAGTTGATACCCGTCAGGCCAGCATTTGCAGCAGCTTTTCGGCGACGGCCGCCGAGCTGGCAGGGTTCTGACCGGTTACCAACTGGCCGTCAGCGACGACATGAACCTGCCAGTCGGTCACTTTGGAATAGCGCCCGCCCAGACGCTGGAATTCGTCTTCGATCAGGAACGGCACGACTTCCGTCAGGCCCACGGCCGCTTCTTCAGCATTGGTGAAACCGGTCACGCCCCGACCCTCAATCAACGGCTTGCCATCAGCAGCGAGGACGTGACGCAGTACGCCCGGCGCATGGCAGACGAAGCCGTGGGGCTTGTGGCTGCGGTCGAAGGCTTCGATCAAGGCGATGGAATGCTTGTCTTCAGCCAGATCCCACAGCGGGCCATGTCCACCGGGGTAAAACACGGCATCAAAATCGTCAGCGCTGACCTCGGCCAGGCGCCCTGTATGGGCCAGTGCCAATTGCGCTGCAGGGTCCTGGCGGAACCGGTCGGTTTCGGCGGTCTGCGCACCGGGCTCATCGCTTTTTGGATCGAGCGGTGGCTGGCCACCGGCCGGCGACACCAGGGTGATTTCTGCGCCGGCATCCTTGAAGGCGTAGTAGGGGGCCGCAAACTCTTCGAGCCAGAAACCGGTTTTTTTGCCGGTGTTGCCAAGTTGGTCGTGGGAAGTCAGAACCATCAAGATTTTCATAGGGCGCCCTGTGTTGGTCAGGTGTCCGAGGACGGGTTCGCCTTCGACACCCGGGAAGGAGTGAGGGGCACAGCATAGTTTCCAATTAGACCAGTCGTCTAGTAAATTCTTTCAGGTGTGTTTCCGGCCGCGCTCTATGGCAAACTCCTGCCCATCAGAAATATACGACTGGTCTATTGTTTGGTATTTTGCGCCCCATGAAACCGACCTACGACGATACCCGCCAACACCTGCTCGATACCGGCCACCGAATGATGGCCGAAAAAGGCTTCACCAGCGTTGGCCTGAACGAGATCCTGCAGACTGCCGGTGTGCCCAAGGGCTCGTTCTATCACTACTTCAAATCCAAGGAATTCTACGGGCAGGCGCTGCTTGAGGATTACTTTGTAGGCTACCTGTCGGACATGGAACGACGTCTGACACTGCCCGGGCTCAATGCCTGCGAGCGGCTGATGGATTACTGGCAGGGCTGGCAGAACCGCTGCACCCTGGAAGGCCATGGCGACGAATGCCTGGTGGTGAAGTTAAGTGCAGAGGTCGCCGACCTTTCCGAATCGATGCGCCTCACGCTCCGTGATGGCGCCGAGCGCATCGTCGCGCGCATCACGGTGTGCATCGAACAGGGCCAACTGGATAAAAGTCTTCCGGATGCCGACGCTCGTCAGCTGGCCGAAACCCTCTACCAACTTTGGTTGGGTGCCAGTTTGCTGAACAAGCTGCAGCGCACGGGGCAATCGTTGCAAACGTCGATGACGATGACGAAGCGGCTTCTGCAATGTCCCCTCGCCTGAATGCAGGAAAGGCTTAGTGGGCAGTACCGTTTTGCGAAGAAACGGGGTCAGCCGACGTGACTGACTCAGGCTGATGACCCTTTCCACTCTCCAGTAGCAATCCGCACACCAATGCCAGGAAGCTTTCGGCCACCTGCTCGCAAGCCTTTTGCGGATCCTCGGCATTGGCAACCCACAAGGACGCGCCGAGCAGGGCGCCCATGATCAGGCGCGCCGTCGCTTCGGAATTGACCGCACGGATCGTGCCTTCATCGATCAGCTTCTCAATGCTGCGCTGGGTGCTGCGGATGCACGCATTCTGGCCTGGCCATTGCGACGGATCGCCCAGCACCGAGGGGCCGTCGAGGAACACAATGCGCTGGATTTCAGGCTCCAGCGACATCTTGATGTAAGCGATGGACTCATCGACAAAACCATCCCAAGTGGTATTTGCCTGCGCGATGATGACCGACAATCGCGCCATCATCTCTTCATCGATCTGGGCGATGACAGCCTGTAGCAAACCTTTCTTGTCACCGAAGTGATGGTAGAGCGCACCGCGGGTCAGCCCGGCTTTAGCGGTCAGATCATCCATCGAACTCTGCGCATAGCCCTTCGCAGCGAATGCATCGCGCGCCGCCTTGATCAGCTTGCCGCGGGTCTCGGTAATCATGTCTGCACGCTTCTGCGCCATTGGTCCTCTTCCTTATCAAAAAAATAACATTCGTGGCGTATGCGAGTTGACATACGGCTCGTATGTCGTATTGTGACTGACATACATGGCGTATGCAATAAGTCCGGGCAGTGTGCTGCTCTGCCTGTGATACGCCGCCATTCAGCACAGGATACCGAGCAATGCGTGAGCAGCGCGACTCCGATAGTCCAGGCCTTGACGCCGGCCATTCCAAAACCATTGGGCTGATTGTCAACCCTGTCGCCGGCATGGGCGGGCGTGTGGGCCTCAAGGGCACTGATGGCCCTGAGGTTCTGCGCGAAGCGATACGCCGAGGCGCACGACCCGTCTCGAGCGAACGGGCCACCCTGGCGCTCAAGCACCTGGCAGCCTCGGCGACGCCATTTCGACTGTTGACCGGCGCTGGCGACCAGGGCGAAGACGTCGCTCGCGCCGCCGGTCTCGACCCTGTCGTTGTATACCGACCATTACCTGGGGCGAGCCGGCCCGAAGATACTCGAAACGCGGCCCTCGTCATGGCAGCCGCCGACGTCGATCTGCTGCTGTTCGCCGGAGGGGATGGGACCGCGCGTGATGTGCTGGAGAGCGTCGGCGATCGCGTGCCCATCCTCGGAATTCCCTCGGGCGTGAAAATGTACTCTGCCGTGTTCGCTACCAATCCGCAGAACGCTGGCAGCCTCGCGGCCCATGTCATTGCCGGCGAGTTCAGGGTGCGCTTTCGCGAGGCCGAAGTCATGGACATCGATGAGGCCGCCATGCGCTCTGATCAGGTGTCGGCGCGCCTCTATGGCTACGCACTCAGTCCGCACGAGCGCTACCTGGTGCAGAACGCCAAGGCCGGTTCAGTCCCCAACGAAAACCTGGCACTCGACGCCGTAGCCAGGCAGGTCGTGCGCCAGATGAAGGCCGGCTGCCTCTACCTGTTGGGGCCCGGCACCACCACGCGGCGGGTCATGACTGCGCTCGGCCTGCCTTCAACCCTGCTTGGCGTCGATGCAGTCATGGATGGTGCGTCAGTCGGCGCCGACCTCAACGAGCAAGCGCTGATGCGTCTCATGGAAGGTCATGCAACCCGGATAGTCGTTGGTGTGCTTGGCGGCCATGGCAGCTTGTTCGGACGCGGTAATCAGCAGATCAGCGCCGAGGTGATCCGCCGCACCGGGCGCGAAAACATCATTGTGATCACCTCGATGGACAAACTTGTTTCCCTCGACGCCGGATGCCTGAGCGTCGACACCGGTGACGGCGAAGTCGACGCCATGCTCAGCGGCCACATACGTGTGCACACAGGACCTGACCGATCCGTCATTTTCAGGGTTCGGTCCTGATCATTTATTCCATCCGCAAAAAACGAGGATAACCCCATGAGCAATCATGTCGCTCACCCGTACATGGCCAATTCTGTTCCCGCACTCAAGCAAGAGATGCTCGACTCGATCGGTGTCGCCAGCATTGCAGAACTGTTCGAGCAAATCCCCGAAGGCCACCGCCTGCAACGTCCGATCAACCTGCCACCGGCTCTGAACGAAAGCGAATTGCGTCGGCACCTGGTGAGTATCCTGTCGAAGAACAAGACGTGCGAGCAGAACCTCAACTTTCTGGGCGCCGGTTGCTGGCAGCATCACGTTCCAGCAGCCTGCGACGAAGTTGTGCGCCGCAACGAGTGGCTGACGTCGGTATTCGGCGAGCCAAGCTCCGACCATGGCCGCAACCAGGCCTGGTTCGAGTTCTGCAGCCAGCTCGGCGAGCTGCTGAACATGGACCTGGTAGGCCTGCCTGTGCGCAGCTGGGGCTGCGCGGCAGGCCACGCCATTCGCATGGCCACCCGCATCACCGGGCGCAACGAGGTCGCGGTGGTCCGCGCCATTGACCCGGAGCGGCTTTCAATCATTCGCAACTATTGCGAACCGGTCGACATGCCAAGCCACATTGTCGTACGCCTGGTCGACTATGACCCGGCAACCGGCTTGCTCGATCTTGACCACCTTCGTGCCTTGATCGGTGAGCAAACCGCTGCCGTCTATTTCGAAACCCCGTCCTACTTCGGGGTGATCGAACAGCAGGGCGCCGCCATCGCCGCCATTGCCCATGCGGTCGGTGCCGAGGTGATCGTCGGCGTCGATCCTATTTCGCTGGGTGTGCTGGCAGCACCGATCGATTTCGGAGCGGACATCGTGGTGGGTACCACGCAGCCGCTCGGGGTGCACATGAATTGCGGTGGCGGCGTCAGCGGTTTCATCGCGACGCGGGACGAAGAACTTTATGCCCACCAGTATCCGACGCTGTTCATCAGCATCGCCGAGACCACCAAGCCCGGCGAATACGGTTTTGGCCTCAGTCTCTTCGAGCAATCGTCCTACGGCCTGCGTGACAAAGGTAACGACTGGACCGGGCACTCGGTGTACATGTGGGCCATCGCCAATGCCGTGTACATGGCAATGATGGGCCCCCAGGGCTTTGAAGACGTGGGTAATGTCATCCTGCAACGGGCTCGTTATGCCTCGAAGCTGCTGGCGGGCATTCCAGGTGTGCGCGTGACCTTTCCCAGCGGTTTTTTCAAGGAGTTCGTGGTGAATTTCGACGCGACTGGCCTGAGTGTGAAAGACATCAACAAGCAACTTCTCGCCCTCGGGATATTTGGCGGAAAAGACCTGACACAGGACTTCCCGGAGCTGGGCGCCAGCGCCCTTTACTGCGTCACCGAGATTCACACCCAGGCCGATCTCGAGCGTCTGACTGCTGCACTCAAAAAGGTAATCGCGCAATGAACACTGCACTCAAGCAATACCACGCTCCCGTCTGGAGCGAACCGGTCATTTTGGAAATGGGCTATCCCGGCCGTCGCGGTGTGATTTTTTCCGATGTCGAAGCCGACGTTCAAATGGCTGTCGGCAGCGCCGCTGATTTGATCCCTGCGAACATGCGTCGTACGCGTAAACCGGCGTTGCCGGAAATGTCCGAGCCCGAGGTGCTGTACCACTATCTGCGCCTGTCGCAGCAGACGCTGGGCATGATGAACATCAGTCTGTTCGGCACCTGCACCATGAAGTACAACGCGCAGATCAACGAGGCGATGGCCTGGCGCCCGGAAATCACTCACATGCATCCTTACCAGGACGAAGACACCCTGCAAGGTGCCCTGGAAGTCGTGCATGGCATGGACACGATCCTGCGCGAATTGTCCGGGATGGATCAGTTCATCTTCCAGGCCGGTGGCGGTGCCGACGCGGCCTACACCAACTGTGCCGTGACCCGTGCCTACCACGCTTCCCGGGGCGAGCTGGCACAGCGCGATGAGATCATCACCACGATCCAGACGCACCCCAGCAGTGCGGCGACCGCGGCGGCGGCGGGGTTCAAGGTGATCACGCTAATGATCGAGGAGAACGGTTATCCGTCGCTCGAATCACTCAAGGCCGCCGTGTCCGATCGAACGGCTGCGCTGATGGTGAACAATCCCGATGACATGGGCGTGTATAACCCACAGATCCGGGAATGGGTGAGGGTGGTGCACGAGGCGGGCGGGCTGTGCTTCTACGACCACGCCAACTTCAACGGCGCAATGACCAAGATTCGGGCTCGGGAACTCGGTTTTGATGCGTGCATGTTTATGCTGCATAAGACCTTTGGCGCTCCGAAAAGCGGGGTCGGCGGCCCGGCGGTGGGCGCTTATGGATGTTCGGCGGAGCTCGCGCCGTTCCTGCCGGCACCGGTAGTGGCGTTCGACGGTGAGCGCTACAGCCTGGATCACGACCGGCCGCAGAGCGCCGGCAAGATCCGTGAGTTCTGGGGCAACGTGCCCGTCATCCTCAAGGCCTACGCCTGGTCCCGTGCCATGGGCGCACAAGGCATGGCCGAAGCGTCCGATATCTCGGTGCTGGCCAACAACTACATGGAAAAAGGGTTGCTGGCGATACGCGGCGTCACCCGCTCCCACCCCGAGGCCACCAGCCCGCGGATGGAGATGACGCGCTACAGCCTTGAGCAACTCAAGGAAGACACCGGGGTTGACGTTCACGATGTGCAGAATCGCATGAGCGATTTCGGCATTGACCCGATGTGGAGCAGTCATCACCCGTGGCTGGTGCCGGAGCCTTTCACGCCCGAGGCGGGCGAGATGTATGGCAAGGAAGCGCTGGATACCTGGATCGCCGTGCTCGCGCACATTTGCGACGAAGCCTACTCGAACCCGGAGATCGTCAAGACCTCACCGCATAATCAGGCGATCCACCGTTTGAAGGCCGCACCGCTGGAAGATCCGCTGCGCTGGGCGATGACCTGGCGCTCGTACCTGCGCAAAAACAACAAACAGACTGCCTGAACCGTTGCAGCGTCCTCGTCGATCAGGCGCAGGCGTTATCGAAGCCTGATCAGAGCTAACAATCAGCCATTGGACGCTGCCAGCATCACTACACGGCTGGCGGTTTCCTCACAGGAAAACGTCATGTCGATTTTCGAAACGGGCCTGGCGCCCTCGCCAGTCAACCATATTGCCCTTTCACCACTGAGCTTCATCGAACGTACGGCTTGCGTCTACGGTCAGTATCCGGCGGTGATCCACGGCGCTGTAAGGCGCAACTGGAAACAAACCTATGATCGCTGCCGGCGCCTGGCCAGTGCGCTCAGCGGGCGGGGCATCGGCAAGGGCGACACGGTAGCGGTCATGCTGCCGAACATCCCGGCGATGCTCGAAGCGCATTTTGGTGTGCCAATGATCGGCGCGGTTCTCAATACCCTGAACATACGCCTGGATGCGCAGGCCATCGCCTTTATGCTGGAGCACGGCGAGGCCAAGGTGTTGATCACCGACCGTGAGTTTCATGGGGTGATCCGTGAGGCCTTGAGCGCACTTGCCAATCCGCCGCTGGTAGTGGATGTGAACGATCCTGAGTACGGCGAAGGCAGTGCCGTGAGCGCTCTGGACTACGAAGCGTTTCTTGCCGAGGGCGACCCCGGGTTCGCCTGGCAATGGCCAGAGGACGAGTGGCAAGCCATTTCCCTCAACTACACCTCCGGCACCACAGGTAGCCCCAAAGGCGTGATTTATCACCACCGCGGCGCCTACCTCAACTCACTGGGCAATCAGATGACCTGGGCCATGGGCAACCACCCGGTGTACCTATGGACGTTGCCGATGTTTCACTGCAATGGCTGGTGCTATCCGTGGACCGTCACAGCGTTGGCAGGAACTCATGTATTCCTGCGTCGGGTTGATCCGCAAAAAATTCTCACACTGATTCACGAGCACAGGGTCAGTCATCTGTGTGGTGCGCCGATTGTCCTCAATGCGCTGGTCAATCTGCCGGAATCGGCCAAGTCAGTTATCGATCATCCGGTCAACGCCATGGTTGCAGGGGCGGCACCGCCGGCGAAGGTCATTGGTGCGGTCGAGGAAATGGGCATCCAGATCACCCACGTCTATGGCCTGACCGAGGTTTACGGCCCGGTGACGGTGTGCGCCTGGCATGCGCACTGGGATGAACAGCCGCTGGACGAGCGCGCGATGATCAAGTCACGCCAAGGCGTACGGTATCCGACCCTTGAAGGACTGATGGTCGCCGACCCGCAAACCCTGGAGCCCGTGCCTTGCGACGGCACCAGTATGGGTGAGGTTTTCATGCGCGGTAATACGGTGATGAAAGGCTATCTGAAAAACCCCGAGGCAACCGCCGAAGCTTTCAAGGGCGGCTGGTTCCATACCGGCGACCTGGCTGTTCGGCATCCGGACGGCTATGTTGAAATCAAGGATCGTCTCAAGGACATCATCATCTCGGGCGGCGAAAATATTTCCACCATCGAAGTTGAAGGCGTCCTTTATCGCCACCCGGCGGTACTGGAAGCGGCAGTGGTTGCACGGCCTGATGACAAATGGGGCGAAACACCCTGCGCGTTCATCACGCTCAAGGTCGGGTATGGAAACACGCGAGAGGCCGATGTCATTGAGTTCTGCCGTGAGCATCTGGCGGGTTTCAAACTGCCCAAAACCGTGGTGTTCGGCGAGCTGCCGAAGACCTCGACGGGCAAAATCCAGAAGTATTTGCTGCGCGACACGGCCAAGGCACTCTGACAAAAGCGCCTCTTGGAAACACGTTGCACCTAGGCGGGATCGGCCCATCCCATAAGGCCAATCCATTCGATTGTTTGACGACTGCGGCGCTTCGGCGAACATTTTGCCCAGCGGCGTCAATGCGTATTCCACCTTGGGAGCACGACACTATGAACGTGGCGTGTAACCAGCCCCCGCGCTTGCACATCGCGCAGTGTCTGCACCAGCATTTTTTTTGGAAATGCCGGGCAGTGCGCGTTGTGGGCTTGGGTTATGCAGCGCCCAACTGGGTCGGCGGGATTCTGTCTACGTGTGCGCTACTGCTGGCGTTGGCGTCGGGCTGGCTGACCGTTTCGCATGTTACCCAGCGCAAGGGGGCTCTAGCTTGTTCCGCAAGTTGAACCAGAACCCAGCGAACAAGCCTGCGGTACATCCGTGGCATTGTGGAGAGGCGCCCAACCCCGGCCGGGCGCCCTTTTACTCAGCCAGTGTGATGACTCTTCGCCAGGCCGTACACAGATGTGTCGATGCCTTCAAAACGCGCCTTCAGCTGCAACGCCAGGTACAGCGAATAATGCCGTGACTGATGCAGGTTGCCACCGTGGAACCAGAGGTTTTGCTGCTGCGTGGGCTTCCACATGTTGCGCAGTTCGCCCTCATATGGGCCAGGATCATTCGTGGTCCCTGAACCCAAGCCCCAGCAGCGGCCGATCTTGTCCGCGACTTCCTGGGAAATCAGCCTCGCTGCCCAGCCATTCATGGAGCCATAGCCCGTGGCGTAGACGATCAGGTCGGCCGGTAGTCGGCTGCCGTCGTTGAGTACGACGGCATCTGCTTCGATGCGTTCCACACCCAGGCCCGGCGCGCTCTTGAGCTTGATCGTGCCGTTAGCGATCAGTTCCGAAGCGCCGACGTCGATGTAGTAACCAGAACCACGGCGTACGTATTTCATGAAAAGGCCAGACTCGTCGTCACCGAAATCGAGCATGAAGCCGGCCTGGGTCAAGCGCTCGTAGAAGTCTTTGTCACGCTCCTTGATCGCGGCAAACACGGGTTGATGAAAGCTTGGCATCACCTTGTAAGGGATCGAGGCGAACAGCATGTCGGCCTTGTCCGTGGTCAGGCCTGACTCCAGGGCGTCTTCAGAGTAGAGCCCACCGAAGACCAGATCCATCAAGCTATCGGAGCGCACGATGTGGGTGCTGGAGCGTTGCACCATGGTCACCTCGGCGCCGTTCTCCACCAGGTCGGCGCAGATATCGTGAGCCGAATTGTTGGCACCGATGACCACCGCGCGCTTGCCGCGCCAGGCGTCTCCGCCGGGATGGCGGCTGGAATGATGCTGCTGGCCGTTGAAGACCTCGGCACCTGCATAAACAGGAACGTTGGGTACGCCAGACATGCCGGTGGCGAGGATCAACTGGGCAGGCTGTAGCGTCAAACGCTCACCATCGCGTTGAACGTCCACCTTCCAGGTGCCACTTTGCTCGTCAAAGCTGGCGCTCACGCACTCGGTGCGCGGCCAATAATTGAGCTCCATGACCTTGGTGTACATCTCCAGCCAGTCGCCGATCTGGTCTTTTGGGGTGAAGACCGGCCAGTGATCGGGGAAGGGCAGGTAGGGCATATGGTCGTACCAGACCGGGTCGTGCAGGCACAGCGACTTGTAACGGCCGCGCCACTGATCGCCAGGACGCTCGGCCTTGTCGACGATCAGCGTTGGTACGCCCATTCGCTTGAGGCGTGCGGCGAGCCCCAGCCCACCCTGGCCGCCACCCACGATCAGGCAGTACGGCTGGGTGGTGATGCCCAGTGATGCTTCTTCGTCACGACGGCGTTCCAGCCAGTTGCGTTTGTCGGCATGGGCATGACCATGATTGGCACCCATCGGGCGACGGCGGCCCCTGGGTTCTTCAAAGCCTTTGAGCTCGCGCATGGTGGTCAACAGCGTCCAGCACAGGCCCTCCTTCAGTCGCACGTAGCCTTTACCTCGCGCCGTAGCGGTTTCCAGGCTGATCCAACCTTCGAGCACACCGTTGTTGAGCGTGGCCTCACCTTCGAGTGTCCATTGCTCGGGCCGAGTTTGATCAAGGCGCGTTTCGAGCATGTCGCGGATGGCAGGCCTGCCTTCCAGGGTCACCAGGTTCCAGCTGAACAGCAGCAGGTCACGCCAGTGACACTCTTCGGCAAACAATTGCAGCGCGCCGTCCAGGTCGCGTTGGGCGAGACGCTCGCCGAGGTTGTCGACCCAGGCCGCGAGCTGGGCAGTTGGCGTTTGCAGGGGTGTTTCGACAGCGATGTTCATGGGCTTCTCCCGTTCTTGTTGTTTTTGTAACAACTTGCCTTGGAGCAAGGCCCGGGCCACCTTTATGAGAGCCCCGTTGCAGAGCGGCTGAAGCAATACGGACGAGGCTTTGACTCCGTTCCATGTCACGATTTCGGGAAGGGTGGATGACAGAGTGTCACGCGGCGCATGGGGCGCTCTCGGTCGGCTTTTCCTATAAGCTGGCAACAGCCCCGTGTCCTGACCGTAGCGGAGAACAAGAACAATGAAGCCGGCCTTTATCAACGCCCATGCACAACAGGTGCTGCAAGCTGTACAGGGCATTCCTGCCAGCCACGGCCATGCGACTGACCTTGCCATCACCCGATCATGGCGTCGTTGCCTGGATCAGCATCAGCTCGATCCCGCCAGCCGCCGCGCGCCGAATGTAGTTGAGCACCCACGCCTGCTGGATCACCGCGCGCCCCTGGAGCACATCATCTCCGTGGCGCACTGGCAGATGACCAGCCTGCACCACCAACTGGGGGGTGACGGCCACGTCGTGCTACTCACCGATGCTCGTGGTGTGGCGATTGACAGTGTGTTCAACGAATCCGAACGAGCCGAGTTCCAGCGTTCCGGGCTGTGGCTTGGTTCGGTGTGGAGCGAGGAGTGCGAGGGCACCAACGGTGTCGGTACCTGCCTGGTCGAGCAACAGCACGTCACCATCCGTCGTGATCAGCACTTCCGTGGCAAGCACGCCGGCTTGACGTGTTCGGCCAGCCCTATATTCGATGCGAGCGGAGAGTTGCTCGCCGTTCTTAACCTCTCATCCGTGCGCGAGGAACAGGGTCTTCAGCAGCACTTCAAAGCCATGGCGTTGACCAATCTCACAGCCAATTTGATCGAGAGCTGTTATTTCCTGGGGCATGATCCGCAACGGTACTTGCTGCGCTTCCACCCTGAGGCAGGCTTCGTCGGACTGCTGGGTGAAGGGCTGCTCAGCTTTGACGAAAGTGCCTGTATCCGTTCAGTCAATCATGCTGCGCTGGACCTGCTGGGCCTCAGCCGTGACCAGGTGGTGGGGCAATCGCTGGCGATGTTGCTGGAAACTCCTGTCGATCAGGTGATGAGTCAAGCCAGTTCGCAACCGAGTGTCTGCTGGCCAATGCGACTTCCGGACGGACGCCAGTTCTACGGACAGTTGCGAGAGCCCTTGCGTCATGCGCCTCTCGTCACGCCTGCAACTCCCCCAATCAACGACGTGCGCGTGTGTCTGGAAGACTCGCGCCTGCAACGTGGCTTTGCTCGCGCATTACGAGTGCTGGAGCGTGACGTACCGGTGTTTCTGCAGGGCGAAACCGGTACCGGCAAAGAAGCCTTTGCTACGGCGCTGCATCGCGCCAGTTCCAGAGCCAGTCAACCGTTTGTGGCGATCAATTGTGCGGCCATTCCAGAAACGCTGATCGAGAGCGAGCTGTTCGGCTATCGCGGCGGCAGCTTCACCGGCGCGCGCAAGGACGGGATGATCGGCAAGCTGGAGCAGGCCCATGGCGGCATTCTGTTCCTTGATGAAATAGCCGATATGCCACTCGCGTTACAGACTCGGCTGCTGCGTGTACTGGAGGAACGTCAGGTGGTGCCCCTGGGCGCCGCGGCGGCACGTGCGCTGGACATACGGCTCATCTGTGCCAGCCACCAGGATCTGCAGGCCTGCGTGGCCGAGGGGCGTTTTCGCGAAGATCTGTTTTATCGCGTCGCCGGCTTCGCCGTGCAGCTGCCGCCGTTGCGTGAGCGTTCAGACAAAGGGCGGTTGCTCGACCTGCTGCTGCGCGAAGAGTCAAAAGGTGCAAGGGTTCGCCTGGAGACAGGTGTGAGGGAGCGCTTGCTGACGCACCCCTGGCCGGGCAATGTCCGGCAACTGCGCACGTGCCTGCGCACACTGGTCGCATTGGCGCTGGAGGGCCGTGTCACTCTGGAAGACGTGGCGGAGTTGCTGCCGGCAGCGCCTGCCGTGTTGGCCGAGGACCCACTGGGAGTCTCTGAGCGGCAGACGCTGCTGAAGTTGATTGAAGCGGAACACTGGCACGTCGCTCGTGTTGCCGCCCGATTGGGGATTAGCCGCAATACGCTGTATCGCAAACTGCGCCAACATGGGATTTCACGACCTGGTTGAATGCGCAATCGCTGTTTCCTGGCCAACAACAACTGTATTGGAGTTCTGATGAGCCTCTCGCCTTTCCACCTCGCAATCCCCGTTTACGATCTCGCTGCTGCACGGACATTTTACGGCGAAGTGTTCGGCCTCGAGGAAGGTCGTTCCAGCAACCAGTGGGTCGACTTCAACTTTTATGGCCACCAACTGGTTATTCACGAACACCCGAAAACCACTTCCCAGGACAGCGTCCATAGCAACCCGGTAGACGGCCATGACGTACCTGTTCCGCACTTTGGCATCATCTTGGGCTGGGCAGAGTGGGAAGCACTGGCCGAGCGCCTGAAGTCTTTTGGCACGCAGTTTGTGATCGAACCCTACATTCGTTTCAAGGGGCAGGTCGGCGAGCAGGCCACCATGTTTTTGTTTGACCCCTGCGGTAATGCCCTTGAGTTCAAGGCGTTCAAGGATATGAGTCAGCTCTTCGCGAAATGAGTCATCAACTTTGAACTTATCATTACGCCTATCCCCCTAATGCTGTGCAAATATCCCCTGGCTTGGGTCGACCCTGAGCTGGCCACTTACACGCAAAGGTTGGGTGAATCATGAAGAGTGAACAGGTCGAAGGTGTAGCGGAAAAACTCACCGGCAAGGCGCAGAGCGCGGTCGGCAGGTTGTTGGGTGATTCGAAGATTGAAGCTGAAGGTGCTGGACACCAGGTTGCTGGTCAACTGACCAAAACCTATGGCGACACGCTCGACAACGTTTCGACGTTTGTTAAGGAAAAACCGGTTGCTGCACTCGCGATAGGTGCAGCAGTGGTGCTGTTAGTGAGTCGGCTCCTGCGCCGCTGAGCCAAGTGTAGAGGACTTCCAGCCGGAACGTCCCTCATGTCTTTACTCCCCCTCGTACTCGCTGGGATTGTCTGTCAGTTAGGGTGCGGGGGCGGGCTTGTTGCTAGGCGCCTGCGAGCGCTATTCGACCGAAACTGGCATTGGAGTCGAGTGGTGTTATTGCCAGCAATTGGTCGAGTCGTAACTCGACCTTGCCGCCTTCATTCTCCACAACGAGAAATTCTTCCTTGCTCGGCGCGGTCCGTGTGGTCAGCGCCCTGGCCACGAAAGCCGGTCCTCGGAGCAGTTCGATATGCAATTCGTAATGGTGCATACAGGCTATCTCCAGGTAGTCATGCAGGTCGCAGTTCAGGGGCTGATACGCTTTCATCTGACGTCTCCTAGCAACCTGTAGCTTAATGATGAAGTAACCCTGGCTGGCTATTGCAGCAGCAACTTCTGGATTGGCGGCTTCGCTGTGACAAAGCTGTCAACGGCGCAGTTCGATTTTAGCATCCTGAATCCGTCCAAATATCATCCATTCCTTATTTAGCGGATATCCGCTCCAGTGACGTGTTCATCATCAGAGGCGCGCTCCTCGCAATTTGCCGTTTTTACGTAGCTCGCGTGTTGGTATTTCCGGAACATCGATTCTCCAGGTTATGGACTCAATGTCGGCAAGGACACAGTGACTATCCAAGTGCCCCTGGCAGCTGTTGGATTTCCCGATAACTTCAAATACGACGGTGTGACGGCAGGGCTCAAGGTTAACGCCGACCTGCACGACCCGCTGCTGTGTGTGAGTTCGGTATGGGATGTCGCATCGGGTGATCTTTCTTTACCGGGGACATGGAATGCCAAGGAAAAGCCCTGAGGCCTAAAGGGCCCAATAACGCCGAACGCGGCGCATGAGATCAATGGACCGACATACTTGCATGCCATCGTTACCACGAGCGATCTGGTCGAATTGCTTCGTTAGTGCCCTGAGAGGTCAACCTGATGAACGATAAAAACCTGACTCACGCCACCGGCGCCCCGGTTGTCGACAACCTCAATATCCAGACTGCCGGGCCACGCGGGCCTGCGCTGTTGCAGGATATTTGGCTGCTGGAAAAGCTGGCACATTTCGACCGGGAAGTTATTCCGGAGCGGCGCATGCATGCCAAGGGTGCCGGTGCCTACGGAACCTTCACCGTCACCACCGATATCAGCCCTTTCAGCAAAGCCAGTCTATTTGCCGAGGTCGGCAAGCAGACGCCGGCATTCGTGCGTTTTTCCACGGTGGCGGGGGAGCGTGGCGCGGCCGATGCGGAGCGAGACATTCGCGGCTTTGCGGTAAAGCTGTATACCGACGAAGGAAACTGGGACATCGTTGGCAACAACACCCCGGTGTTTTTCTTCCGCGATCCGCTAAGGTTTCCCGACCTGAACCATGTGGTCAAGCGCGACCCCCGCACCGGGCTACGCTCGCCAACCAACAACTGGGATTTTTGGACACTGCTGCCCGAAGCGCTGCATCAAGTAACAATCGTCATGAGCGATCGCGGCATACCCGCCAGTTATCGGCACATGCATGGTTTCGGCAGCCACACTTTCAGCCTGATCAATGCTCACAATGAGCGTGTATGGACCAAGTTTCACTTCGTCTGCCAGCAAACCATCACCAATCTCAGCGACGGTGAGGCGGCGGAGGTCGTTGGCAGTGATCGCGAGAGTCACTTGCGTGATCTCTATGAATGCATTGAGAGCGGCGATTTTCCACGCTGGAAACTGTGCATACAAACCATGACAGAGGAACAGGCTCGTACCCATCGTCACAACCCCTTTGACTTGACCAAAGTGTGGCCACATGGCGAATTTCCACTTCAGGAGGTAGGAGTACTGGAGCTAAACCGGAACCCTGAAAACCATTTTGCCGAGGTTGAACAAGCGGCATTTTCGCCCGCTAACGTTGTGCCTGGCGTGAGTTTTTCGCCAGACAAAATGCTTCAGGCTCGCCTGTTTTCATATGGTGATGCGCAGCGCTACAGGCTGGGCGTGAACTTCAACCATATCCCGGTCAACGCGCCACGGTGTCCATTCCACAGTTACCACCGCGATGGTGCCATGCGCACTGACGGCAACCTCGGTTCAACGCTGTCCTATTTTCCCAATAGTTTTGGCGAGTGGCAGGATCACCGGCAACTCCACGAGCCGGCACTGTCGCTAGATGGCGACGCGGCCCATTGGGATCAGAGTGTGGTCGAAGATCATTACGAGCAGCCCGGTAATCTCTTTCGACTCATGACGCCGCTTCAGCAACACCTGTTGTTCCAGAATACGGCACGGGCTATGGGTGACGCTCCGGTGATGATCAAGCATCGGCATATCATCAATTGCTCGAAGGCCGATCCTGCTTACGGTGAAGGAGTGGCGCAAGCACTTGGTCTGAGTCTTGTAGCGCAAGAACTGGAAAATGCGAAGTAAGTCCAAGGGCGTGCGGCCAACTTGAAGGAACAAGCCCGGCAGGCCACCCATTTCTGTGATACGCGATTGGGAGAAAAATCATGGGCAGTACTGATTCGAACAAGAAAGCACTGGTGGTCGTTGATATCCAGAACGATTATTTTCCAGGTGGCAGATGGGCTCTTTCGCACGTCGAGGACGCGGCCGCCCAGGCGGCGCGAGTGATTGATCGGTTTCGTGAGCGCGGCGATTTGGTGGTGCATATTCGTCACGAATTCAAGGACGAAAATGCGCCTTTTTTCCGCCCCGGCAGTGAGGGTGCGCAGATACACGAAAGCGCAAAAAATCGCGAAGACGAGCCCGTGGTGCTCAAGCACTTCATCAATTCGTTCCGTGAGACCGAACTGAAAGCCATACTCGATCAGCACGGGGTCAACGAAGTGGTGGTCGTCGGTAATATGAGCCACATGTGCGTAGACGGCATGACCCGCGCGGCGATCGACTTCGGCTACACCACCACCGTACTGCACGACGCCTGTGCCACGCTCGATCTTGAGTTTAACGGGGTCAAGGTGCCCGCCGCGCACGTGCATGCCGCGTTCATGGCTGCACTGAGTTTCGGTTATGCGCCGGTCATTTCCACCAGCGAATACCTGAGCCGTTGATCCACTGCACCGGGCAGGCGGATGGGCGGCCATGGTCATCTATCCGCCTGCCGTTTTCGTCGTCTATGCTGAGCACCTGGACTGATCTGGCACGGAGGCTGCCTTCCACTGTTTCGGGACCGGTGAGGTGCGGCGGTGCAATTGATCTGCTCGGAATTCGACGAGTTCGAAGAGGCGTTGTACGGGGTGCAAGGTCGCTACGTGCTGCGCACTCGGCAACAACGCGACTGGCAGCTCAACGTGGTCGATTTGAACGGCGTGGCACTGATGAGCGGACGCGAAGGCGCGGGTACGGTGTACACAGGCATTGGGCTGCCCGGTTACTTCAACATCTTCCTGCCGCTTACGGGGCATGAGACCACCCTGGTCGACGGCCATCCGTTCAATCGCCGACGCATCGGCTGGATGGTGCCCAATGCCATGTTCCACATCAACGCGAAAAGCCCGGCCAGTTGGCTGACGGTGGCGATGTCCTGCGAGTTGGTGCTGCGCTGGGCCTCAGTGCGCGAAGATGAATTCGACTTTTGCGTACTGCATCGCAACCTGGTCAGCAATGCCCAGCGCAATCTCGGGCCGTTGCTGTGGCTGGCGCGGCGTCTGTTCCAGATCGAGGCCCGGTCACCCGAGGTTCTGCACACCGAGGGGGCAGAGGAGGCCGCGCGTCGGGAGGTGATGGATGTAGTGTTTCGTATGCTGCTGCCCGTAGACCCGCTTCACGCCGCACCACGACACCATCGCGATCACAAGGATATCCTCAAGCGTGCGCTGGAGTTACTGGATACGCTGGAGACCCACTCGGTTTACACCGAAGACATCTGTCAGGCGACCTGCGCCTCGGAACGTACTGTGCGCAATGTCTTCAACGAGTACCTGGGCATGAGCCCGCACCGATATCTGATGATTCGCCGCTTGCACGGGATTCGCGACGCCATCCGTCACGCTGGACCCGAGGATACGATCACCAGTATCTGTGCGCGCTTTGGCGTCTGGGATTTTGGCCGGTTCGCCGGTTTGTACCGCCAGTACTTTGGATTGCTGCCGGCGCAATCGCTCAAAACCGCGAAGGCGTTAACCTCTGCATAGACGCCGACGCTCACCCTAGCGTTCGCATCAGCGTTGTGCTGGGGTACTCACCGAACAGCCTGTTGTAGTCGGACGCCATGCGGCCACTGTCGGTAAAGCCAAATCGTAGAGCTATCTGACCAACAGATCCGGTATCCGGACTGGCGATCGACAGCGCTACTCGAACCAGGTGCAGGCGTCGAATGTGCAGGTAGCGATTAGGCCCGACACCGAACATCTCCTTGAAAATCGAGCGCAATGTGCGCTCGCTCACACCCGCATCGCGGCACAGCTGTGACAATCCGATCGGTCGCTCCTCATAACGTTGAAGTAGCTCCATCACCTTGGCGATGTTGCTTTGGCGCGTCAGTTGCTGCCAGCCGCCCCCTGCGGTGGGCGGCGTGGGATTGCAACTCGGGAGCGTGGCCAGGGGCTTTTCCATTTCAACCTGCTATCAAGCTCGGTCAGATTGATAAAGACTCTCGCGATCGCATACGCGGTACTACGTAAAACAGGCAAATAGCGCGATTTTCGGGGTAATCGCAAGATCCTGAATATGACCTGCAAGCTTTCAAATTGCCGGATTTACGTAGTTCGTATCTGATCGATTTGCGCATGCTATGAGCGTATCGGGCTGTTGGCACACGCACTTGATCGTCCGACTCACCGGGATGGGAGTATCAGAAGTGGGCATAAGGCGCTGCATGGCTGTGGTAATCGCCTTGTCTCTATTGACTACCGGCTTGTCCAGAGCGGCGCAGCCGGACTTGTTGTACGGGCAAGTGAAGCTTTTCGCAGAGCTGCCGGAGGGTGTGCGCAATCCCGAGGGGCTGGCGGTGAATCCAGTGAATGGCGAAGTATACGTCGGCACTTTCGACGTACGTGCTCCCGAGACCCAGCGCAATAACCAGCTGCTGCGGTACTCCGCCGACGGCCAACTGCTCGCCCAGCATAGCTTTGGCCAGACGCCTCTCACTGGCGTCGAATTCAAGGATAACCACATTTACATCCTGAATTTTGGTGCTGCGAAATTGCAGCGCATCGTTGCCGATTTCACGACTTCCTCAGCCGTCGAAGATGTTCTGACATTCGTCGCGCTGACGCCCCCAGCGCCACCGTCGCGCCACGTCGATAATCCGGACGGCAGCCAGGATGTGATCACCTTTGGTTCCAAGGGCATGCCCGGTCCAAACGGCATGGTTTTCGATCGTCAGGGCAATTTGTACATCTCCGACTCTTTTCAAGGTGCGATCTATCGAGTCGACAAGGCGACCTCGTGTGCGCCTTGCGCCGTGACAATCATCGCCCGTGATCCGTTGTTCGCCACGACAGCCGCATTGCCATTCGGCGCCAACGGGCTCGCGTTTAATGCCGACGAAACCCTGCTCTACATCAACAATGCCGGCGACGGCCGCGTATTGCGCATGCCGATGCCCGGAGGGCCAGCGAGCGTCCTCGCTGAAAGTGTTTTCGGGGCGGACGGCTTGCTGTTTCACGACGGCTTTTTATGGGTGGCGTCCAATCAGTCTGATGCGATGGTCGCCCTCGACCAGCAGGGCCGGGTGAGGGCGCGTGTCGGGCAATTTCTTGGCATCGGCGCAGACGGTGCGCCCAAGGGATTGCTGTTTCCATCCGGCGGTGCAGTCCAGGGCAAACGGATGATCGTGGCCAACTTGGCTTTTCCGTTGACGGCTTCCCGTGGGGATGAGTGGGAAGAGGAGGTCACGCGGTGGAATCTGGTGAGTTTCGAGATTCCGCAGTTCGATACGCAGTGAGTTTTCAGCCATGGCAACGGTTCGAGGGAATCATGACACAACAAAAGATCGACATCGATGAAGCACGGCGCGCGCTCCTGTTAGGCGGCGCAGTGCTGGCGATCGGAGCCTGGATGCCGGGCTTGAGCCTGGCGGCCTCGCAATCCGCTACACCTGCGTCCACCCGGAAAACCTCCAAAGGAGTGCGTAAAACCATGAGTATTTTCACCACTCAAGAAGGCGTAGATATCTATTACAAGGATTGGGGCACAGGCCCGGTTGTGGTCTTCAGCCATGGCTGGCCGCTCGACGCGGACAGTTGGGAATCGCAGATGTTTCACCTTGCCTCCAACGGCTGTCGCTGCATCGCCCACGACCGGCGTGGTCATGGCCGCTCCAGCCAACCCTGGGACGGCAATGACATGGACCACTATGCGGATGACCTTGCGCAGTTGCTCGACCACCTGGATGTGAAGGACGCGACCCTGTTCGGTTTCTCCACGGGCGGAGGCGAGGTGGCAAGGTACATCGGTCGTCATGGCACCAAGCGCGTGAAGAAGGCCGGGCTCATTTCCGCCGTGCCGCCCCTGATGATCAAAACCGAAGCCAATCCCGGCGGTTTGCCAATCAAAGTATTCGATGACATTCGCGAAGCCTTCCTGGCCAACAGATCGCAGTTGTTCATCGATATCCCGAGCGGACCATTCTTTGGCTACAACCGCCCTGGTGCGAAGCCATCGCAAGGCGTCATCGATGCGTGGTGGATGCAAGGCATGTTGGGTGGCCACAAAAATACGTACGACAGCATCAAGGCATTTTCGGAAACCGATTTCACCCAGGATCTGAAGAAGTTCGATGTGCCAACACTGATCATCCATGGAGATGACGATCAAATCGTACCCATCGATGCAGCTGGCCGCGCATCGGCCAAACTGATCAAGAACAGCAAATTAATCGTCTACGAAGGCGCGCCTCATGGCATTACGGACACCCACAAAGAGCGCCTGAATGCCGACCTCCTGGCATTTGTGAAATCCTGAGAAGCACATATCTGGCGCCGTATAGTTGGTATGACACCTTTCGGCCTGCTGCATACAGCAGGCCGGAAACTACGTTAGAGTGTTGATCAATGTCTACTCTCAAGCACTCTCCATTCGATTCGCGTAGTCGCGCCAAGCGGTTGCAGCGAACGAACCGGGCCAAAAAATCGTATATCAATCGTTGTTTGAAGAATGAATCGTCCGCTGTTTGTTTCTCTGGATGGCCCCAAGGGAGCCGGAAAAACCACATTGTTGGAGGCCGTTACGAAAGTACTGAGGGCAGACAACAAAATGGTGATCCGGCTTTGCGAAAAAAAAAGCGATCCCTACAGGGGGGAAACAATGGCCCTCGTGAACAAACTCGTCAGGCACCCCTCCCGGGATCTGGAATTGGAAGTTTGTGAGCGCCTGGCTGATAGCCGTAACTGGATTTCCCGGCATGTGCTGGCTAAACAGCCGCCAGGCAGCATCGTCCTGATCGATCGCTGGTACCCGTCTGATGCCGCGTTTCGCCGGATAGTCCCGTTTGCAGAAATTCTCCAGTTGAACATTGATCGAAACGTGCAAGTGCCAGACCTGCACGTCGGGGTTGTCACCGCCCCTGAAATTTCATGGGCGAGGGCCGCAGCCCGGCGGCGTGGGCTGAGCAGTACCGTGATCCACAAGCTGGAAGAACAGGTTGCTTGTACCCAGGCGTTCGAGCGAGCGGTTGCAGATCACGGCTGGGTGTTATGCCGTAACGAAGGAACGATCGAAGACGCAACGATGCAGGTGGTTTCCGCGATCCATCAAGTCCTTCAATGCCCGTAGGCGAAGGTTATCGGGCTGGTTTGTGTTCATGAGAGTGTGAGACCTGCTCAATATTCACACTCGTGATGGCATGTATGTGATTTACGGTATTTATCAATAGCGCTCAGATGGCGATGATTTGGTAACTCCAATAACAATCAGCCTCATGGGTAACTTGCTATGCGTACTTCTGAATCCAAACTGCACATCGGTATTGTTGGCGGCGGTATTGCCGGCGTGGCTCTGGCCCTTGACCTGTGCCGTCATTCCCACCTGAGTGTGCAGCTGTTTGAAGCGGCTCCAGCCTTTGGCGAGGTCGGAGCAGGTGTCTCCTTCGGCGCCAATGCCGTTCGAGCCATCGCGGGCCTGGGTATTGCCGAACCCTACCGCAAGATTGCCGACCAGACTCAGGATCCGTGGCAGGACATCTGGTTCGAATGGCGTCGCGGTGAAGATGCCGGTTATCTGGGCGCAAGCCTGGCCGAAGGGGTAGGGCAGTCATCGGTACACCGTGCTGACTTTCTCGATGCCCTGGCCAGCCAGTTGCCCGGAGGGATCGCCCAGTTCGGTAAACGTGCAGTCAGCGTAGAGCAGGATGGCGAACAGGCTCGCGTGGTGTTCACCGATGGCACTGAGCATCGCTGCGATCTACTGATCGCTGCCGACGGTATCAAGTCTTCAATTCGTGATCATGTGCTTAACGGTCTTGGCCAACCCCTGGTGGCGCCGCGTTTCAGTGGTACCTGCGCCTACCGCGGAATGATCGACAGCGAACAACTGCGTGCCGCGTACCGGGCCCGGGGTGTCAATGAACACTTGATCGATGTCCCGCAGATGTACTTGGGGCTTGATGCCCATATCCTCACTTTCCCCGTCAAACAAGGCCGGCTTATCAACGTTGTGGCCTTCATTTCCGATCGCAGTCGCCCTGATCCAACCTGGCCAAGCGATGCGCCATGGGTGCGCAATGCCAGCCAGGAAGAAATGCTGTCCGCCTTCGATCATTGGGGTGACGCTGCAAAGGTGCTGCTCGAATGCATTCCGGCACCCACTCTTTGGGCGCTGCATGAGCTCGATGAATTGCCGGGCTACGTTCACGGCCGCGTGGGGCTGATAGGCGATGCTGCGCACGCCATGTTGCCCCACCAGGGCGCTGGTGCAGGTCAGGGGCTGGAAGACGCCTGGCTGCTGGCCCGATTGCTAGCTGATCCGCAGGTACTGGAGAGTCAGCCACAAGCAGTGCTCGCGGCTTACGACGCAATTCGTCGTCCACGTGCCTGCCGAGTGCAGCGCACCTCCTGGGAAGCCGGGGAGCTTTATGAAATGCGTGATCCAGCTGTGGCCGATGACGAACAACTGCTGGGCAAAAACCTCGCCGAGCGTTTTGACTGGCTGTGGAATCACGATATGCAGTCCGACCTTCAAGAGGCGCGTGCCCAGTTAGGTTGGCGAGCATCTGCTTAACGACGCCATGTTCTCGCGACGGTCGCTTGCAGCGGTTTGTGCCAGATACCACGCAGCCTGCTCCAGGACGATATCCAGGCGGGCAGGCTGGTGGAGGTGTTTGCGGCACATTGCTGCGTGACCCGTTCAGAGCGCAGCTTTCACCTGCAAACCGAACACCAGCGCATTGTCGATGTCCTGCCCGGAAAACGCGCCTGGCTCGATGATGTATTGCACATTCGGTCGCAGCGTCAACCAGGGAGTGGCCTGATAGCCGTAGCCAAGCTCGATCAATTGTTCGGCACTGTCCAGATTTGGAAACGATGCGCCATTGGCGAGCGCGGCGTCCTGCTGCACATCCCGGCTGCGAGGATTGGGCACCGCCCGGCCATAGCCCAGGGCGACGGTGTCCCGCGGGCGGCCTTCGAACGGTTTGTACAGCACCACGCCGGTGCCGTACCACTTGCTGAACGGTGAAGCCGCTTCGCTGGCCGCCGAGTATTGGCCGAAGGCGTGCAGACTGCGGCCCTCGGACGATTGCGAACGCCACACGGCCTGATCAACCAGCAGGTAATGACCGCCGCGGCCGGACACTTGTTTATCGCTGCCGATGCGTTTCACATCGGAACTGTCGTAGTAGTAGCCAACCTTGTACTCGCCGGGCAACTCACCCGCATGCTTGTACACCAGTTCGATCGGCACCACGGTGCCGGTCGTATGTTTCGGGCCCGGATGCCAGGCACGGCTGGAATTACCGTTGCTCTCAGGATCGACATTGAAGGCCGCCACGCGCAGCTGCCATGACGACGACAGGTCGTACTTCACGCGCATGCCCAAGTGGGCGTTGGGGTAGTTGGTCCAGCCACTACCGCCAGACATGTTCAGTGGATGGCCGCAGAAACCGGCGTTCATGAAGTTGCAGAGAATGCCACTGTCCAGGCCACCGAGGTCGTTGCCCATGGCCATGTAACCCAGCTTCACGTTGAGCGCCGGGGTGAACAGGCTGCGTTCGTAACTCAGTTCAGTCAGGCGAGTGTAGAGACCACCGTAGTTTTCCTGGATGGGCAGGCGGTTGCCGACCAGATCCTCGGAGGCGCTATTGCCGCGGCGGTCGTTGATGGTCAGTTGAATCTTGCCGGCGTTATCCACGCCATACAGTTTGCTCAGGTCGAACTGTGCGCCAAGCTTGATGTTCTGCGAGTAACGGGCCGAACGGTGCAGGCCGCCATCGGCGTTGTAGGCGGTTTCGCCGCTGTAATCGCCGGTGAATTTGATGCCGTCCTGATCCATTTGTTGGCGCAGACCACCCCAATCACCGGTCAGGGTATTGCGGGTCAGAAGGTTCGAATCGCTATCGGCGAAGGCGGGCAGGGTGGCGCTGCAGGTCAGGCCCAGCAGCAAGCCGTTGAGCCAGCCTGCATGGGAAAAGCGAACAGCCAAAAACATGGGAGACTTCCTGGTGCAATCTTGAATGATTGTGCAAAGCGGCGCGGCACCCGCAGGTGCCGCGCACAGAGGGATTGCCCGCCAGCGAGGCGGGCACAGCGGCTTACGGCAATGCGTAAGCCATCACGTAGTCGCCGCGATCGGTCGACTGGCGCGCACCACCGGCGGTGATGACGATGTACTGCTTGCCGGTCTTAGGTGAAACGTAGGTCATCGGGCCGCCCTGACTGCCGACTGGCAGGCGGGCTTTCCACACCTCTTCACCGTTGCCGCTGTTGAAGGCGCGCAGGTAGAAGTCCTGAGTGCCGGCAATGAAGATCAAGCCACCTTGAGTCGACAGGGTGCCGCCCAGGGTTGGCAGGCCGATCTTGATCGGCAGGTGCATGCGAATACCCAGGGGACCGGTGTCTTCTACGGTGCCGACCGGAACCTGCCAGGCGACTTTCTGCGTCTTCATGTCGATGGCGGTCAGGGTGCCGAACGGCGGAGCCTGACAAGGAATACCGGCAACCGACAGGAAGCGGTTTTTGTTCACGGCATACGGCGTGCCCTTGAGCGGCACGGCGCCCATGCCAGTGTTCAACGATTCGCCACCGGAAGCGGCTTGAGCCTTGTTCTGCGACGGGATCATCTGAATCCACAGGCCCAGGCGCATGTCGTTGACGAAGATGAAGCCGTGCACAGGGTCGGTGGAAATGCTGCCCCAATTCATGCCACCCAGCGAACCTGGGAAACTCAGCGATTTGTCGGTACCTGGCGCGGTGTACAGCCCGTCATAACGCATCGATTTGAAATCGATTCGGCACAACAGCTGGTCGTACGGCGTTGCACCCCACATGTCGGATTCGGTCAGGTGCTGGGCACCAATCTGCGGCATGCCGACCGATTTCGGCTGGGTTGGCGAGTAGGGTTCATCAGGGATGTTTGCCGCCTTGACCGGTACTTCTTTAACGTCGGTCAGCGGCTTGCCGGTGGCGCGATCAAGCACGTAGATCTGCCCGGCCTTGGTGCCGATGACCAGCGCCGGTACGGTTTTGCCGTCCTTGGTGAAGTCGATCAGGCTCGGCTGCATCGGCAGGTCGAAATCCCAGAGGTCGTTGTGAACGGTCTGGTAGACCCAGCGTTCTTCACCGCTGGTGGCGTCCAGCGCCAGGATCGAGGCGCCGTAGGTGTGGTCGAGCTTGCTGCGCTCCACGCCATAGATATCGGTGGAGGAACTGCCCATCGGCAGGAATACGGTATTGGTTGCCGCGTCGTAAGACATTGGCGCCCAGCTGTTCGGGGTGCTGCGCACATAGGTGCTGCCGTCTGCCGGTGCCTTTTTATCCTGCGGATTGCCCGGGTCGAAGGCCCAACGCATGGCGCCGGTCATGACGTCGAAACCACGGATCACGCCACCGGGCATGTCGGTTTGCACGTTGTCGGCCACGCGACCGCCAACCACCACGGTGGTGCCGGCCATCAACGGGGCTGAGGACAACTGGTAGTAGCTGTCCGGCACATCACCCAGGCCTGCCTTCAGATCGACCTGACCGTTGTTCCCGAAACCCTGGCAGAACTCACCGGTGTCGGCATCGACCGCGATCAGGCGGGCATCAATGGTGTTGGTCAACAAACGGCGCTGGCAATTGGCTGCCGGGGCAGGTGTGGCTTCGATAATGCTCGAGTTGCCTGGTTGAGCGATTGCTTTGGTGGCATCGAAATACGCCATGCCACGGCAACGCTGCCAGACTTTTGACTGCGCGTTGATCGGGTTTTTCCAGAGTTCCTTGCCGGTATCGGCGTCCAGCGCGATCAGGTTGTTGTGCGGGGTGCAGATGAACACCTTGTTGCCTATCTGCAGCGGGGTGAGCTGGTCTTCAGCGCCGTTGCCATCACTTTGGGCGACGTCACCGGTGTGATAAGTCCACGCCACTTTCAGCTTGTCGACGTTGGTGCGATTGATTTGATCCAGTGCGGCGAAGCGGCTGCCACCTTCGGTATTGCCGTAGTGGGCCCAGTCCTTTTGCGCTTTATCCGGCTCTACCGGCGTCAGTCCCGGGCCTGTGCCGGTCGCGGCCACTGTCGGATGTGCAACGAACATATTACCGGCGGCCACCGCCAGTCCGACTGCCAGTACAGCAGCGATGCCATAAGCGCCACGGCCCGGAACGCCACCGTTTGCCCGCTTGAGCAGCGGATACACCAAGGTCACGGCCAAACCGATCGCGCTGAACATGAACAGGCGCGAAAACACCGGCCAGAACACCAGGCCCGCGTCGCTGATGGCCCAGAGGGCGGTACCCACCAAAAACGCAGCAAACAGCCAGGCACCTGCCGGTTTGTAACGAGCGATCAGCAGACCGGAAGTGGCCATCACCAGCCCACCCACCAGGAAGTACCAGGAACCTCCAAGGCTGACCAATTTCACGCCGCCTGCAGCCAATGCCAAGCCGAGCAGGGCGATGATCACGCCCAGCCCGACCAGGATGAATTTTGATATGCCCGAGAGGCGTTGACTCTGCTTCACGTTGAGTATCCCGCTGAAATGATGTGAGCATTATATGGATAGGTAACTATCTAGTTAAACCATAATTTCAGGGAAAGCGCATTTCGTTGTCCTGCCGCGCCTGAACGAAGGCGGGCGCGAAGCAGAGATTTTGCAAAGATTGTTGAACCGCCCGCGAAAGTCTCTTTTTTGTCAGGTCAGAGAAGAATATCGACAGGTTTGGACCAGTGCGCACTGTTGGAAATTTAAGACTCCGCCCTTAACCAGCGAAAATTAACCGACGTATGGCTGGTGGCACGTCCGCCTGTTCAGTGCGTGCACTGGCTTTGCACCACTTCCTTCATGGCTGCGCAGTCCATTGTCGAATTTGTGCCAGTGTTGCCGTCGCACCCCCGCAAACAACCATAAGAACCTTGCTGTACGGCTTCAGGGAGTGGTGATTGTAGGCTAGAGATAGCGCAGCGCCGCAGGCAGGCTCGACGAGTACGCGATGATCAAACAGAAATCGTTCGCAGGCATCCAGGGCTGCCTGGTCGGTCACTACCACGCTGTCGATTTGATGAGTGCTGGTGTATTGGAATGCCTGATCGCAAATTCGCTTTGCTCCCAACGATGTCGCAATCGATTCAATGCGCTCTAACTCAACCGGTTTACCAGCAACCACTGCAGCATGGAACGAGGCGGCTCCTTCAGTTTCAACGGCGATGACCGGAACGTCATGCCAGCCGTTTCGCTGCAAGCCTTCAACAATGCCGCACAGCAGGCCGCCACCACCGACTGAAAGGACTACCACATCAGGTTTCTGGCCTGCTTGCGCCACTTCATCAATCAGAGAGGCATGTCCAGACCATAGCAGCGGATCATTGAAGGGATGAATGAATGCTTTTTCGGGTGACATCAGCGTCAACGCCAGCTCATTCGCTTCTTGCCACGAGTCTCCGTGGACGATGACCTCCGCTCCTTCCAGGTTCAGCAATTCCTTCGCGCGCTCACTCGTCGTTTTGGGAACCACCACTGTTACGGGTATACCTAGCTGGCGTCCCGCGTAAGCGACTGCAAGACCAGCGTTACCTCCGGAAGAGGACACAAAATGCGTGGCCCCATGACGGTGGTGCGTTTCGCAAGCGTGGCCGACGCCACGGAGCTTGAAGGATCCGCATGGCTGTAACGCATCCATCTTGAGCCAAACGGAACGCTCTGCAACAGCGCTGAGTGGTCGGGATTCGATGAGGGGAGTATTGATATGCAGAGGCATGGTCACAATTAACTCGTGTCGAGAAGGGCTTGGTAAAGTTTTAGTCGTGATTTGTCACGATTCAATTACATCAACTTGTGATTCGGAATGGCCGGATAAGGAATGTGGACGCCTGCGCCACGTGACAGCTGCCTGGAAAGACAATTGAGGTGACCGACATTTTTATGCCATCCGGATTCATAAAACCGTAACAAAATTGTTGCACAGTTTGGGAGCCCGTAATCACAACGAGTTCCCTCGATGAAAAGTTTGATGAAATCTGCTGCGCTCGCCATCTCGGTTTCTCTTTGCGCCACCTCAGTGTCCTTCGCTGCGGAAAGTGTCCGCTTGACAGGTTCCGGCGCCAGTTTTCCGGCTCCGATTTACCTCACCTGGTTTAAGGATTTCAGCAAAAAAACCGCTGGCGTAACAGTAGATTACCAATCCAAGGGCAGCGGTGCAGGTGTACAGGACTTCCTGAACAAAACCGTTGATTTCGCGGCCAGTGACTCTGCAATGAAGGACGAGGACATCGCCAAGGTAGCCGAGGGCGCGCAGTTGCTGCCGATGACAGCAGGCGAAATCGTGCTGGCTTACAACCTGCCGGGCAGCCCCAAAGGTCTGAAGCTTCCACGGGACGTTTACTCCAACATCTTCCTGGGCAAGATCACTCGCTGGAACGATCCGGCGCTCGTCACAGCCAATCCCGAGCTGAAACTGCCCGACATGCCAATCACGGTTGTCGTGCGTGCGGACTCCAGCGGTACGACTGCAGTGTTCACCAAGCACATGGCAGCAATCAATCCAGAGTTCAACAAGACATTGGGTGAAGGCAACACCGTGAACTGGCCAGCCAGTGACAAATTCATCAAATCGCCGAAGAACGATGGTGTGACCGCCACCGTACGCCAGACCCCAGGGGCGATTGGCTACATCGAATACGGCTTCGCCAAGCTGGCCAAGGTTGACTTCGCCCAGTTGCAGAACAAGGCCGGCCACTATGTTGTGCCGAACGCAGAAAGCGGTGCTGAGGCCCTCGCAGCGGTGAAGATGCCGGAAACCCTGGTGGCCTGGTTGCCGGATCCGGACGGTGCCAAGTCCTACCCGATCACTTCCTACACCTGGATGATCTTCCGCAAGGATAACGGTAACCCGGCCAAGGCCAAGGCCATGCGCGAGATGGTCGAATACAGCCTGACCGAGGGGCAGAAAATTGCCGATTCGATGGGCTACATCCCGTTGCCGCAGTCGGTTGTCGATCAGGTTCGCAAAGCGTCCGCCAACATCCAGTAACGCTCTTGAGGCCTCTCCCGGTGTGCGCGTTCAGCATGCCGGGGGCGTTTTCCCCCTGTTCCGGAATTAGCCAATGAACACACCTTTTGTCGTACCGGTTAACCCGGGTTCCGCCTGTCAGCCGCCCTCTACGAAGGATTTCCTGGTTGATCGCACCTTCCGTGCGCTTGCGCGAATAGGGGTGGTTCTGATTCTGGCGTTGGTCTTCGCCTTGGTGTTCGAGGTGGGACGCAAGGCCCTTCCAGGCATGGAGAAACACGGTTTTGACGTCATCTTCGGCAGCGTCTGGGACGTCAACCAAGGCAAGTACGGCATTCTGCCGGCCATTTGGGGCACGCTCTACAGCGCCCTGATCGCGTTGCTGATCGCAGGCGTTTTCGGCGTCAGCATGGCGATTTTCCTCACCCAGGATTTCCTGCCGGCGAAATTGGCAGCCGTGTTTCGCACAATCGTCGAGTTACTCGCGGCCATCCCCAGCGTCGTTTATGGCTTGTGGGGGATTTACGTGGTGATACCGGCGATCCGCCCTCTGACGACGTGGTTGAACAGCGAACTGGGCTGGATTCCTTTTTTCGGCACGTCCTTGAGTGGGCCGGGGCTTCTGCCTGCGGCTTTGGTACTGGCCATCATGATTCTGCCGACCATCGCTGCCGTTTCGCAGGACGCCCTCACCGGCGTACCGATGAAAACCAAACAGGCCGCCTACGGCATGGGGACCACCCATTGGGAAGCAATTCTTAAAGTGATGGTGCCCTCGGCGGCGACCGGTATTTTCGGCTCCCTGGTCCTTGGCCTGGGTCGTGCGCTGGGTGAAACCATGGCGCTGGCCATGCTGGTGGGCAACGCGAACAACATTTCGCTTTCTCTGTTTGCTCCGGCTAATACCCTGGCAGCCTTGTTGGCGCTGAACTTCCCCGAAGCCGGGCCCAACGAGATTGAGGTGTTGATGTATGCCGCTCTGGTGCTGATGTTCATCACGCTGCTGGTGAACGTCCTCGGTTCCATGATCATGCTCTACGCCCAGCGGGGTAACAAATAATGACTGACCTCACGTCCGCTATAACCGCAGTCCCCAGCCTGCAGCGCAAGTTCGAAGGCCGCGCCCTGCGCAGCCTGGTGTTGACCACGTTGGTCTGGACCGGCGCGTTGCTGGCCAGCGTGCCGCTGATTTCCGTGCTCTATATGCTGATCATGCGGGGCGGGGCACGCCTGAGCCTGGAAGTATTCACCGAACTGCCGCCAACCGGTTTCGAGACGGGCGGTGGCTTCGGCAACGCGATGGCAGGCACCTTCGTGATGGTCGGTATCGCGGCCGCCATCGCGGTTCCGGTCGGCATCATGGCCGCTATCTTCCTGGCTGAACTCGGGCCCGACAGCAAGCTGGCAAATGCCGCGCGCTTTGCCGCCAAGATGCTCACGGGGCTGCCTTCCATCCTGGCCGGGGTGTTTGCCTACGCCCTGGTGGTGATGACCACCGGCACTTACTCGGCGCCTGCAGGTGGGGTGGCACTGGCGGTACTGATGCTGCCCATTGTCGTGCTGACGGCTGAAGAGTCGATGAGGATGGTGCCCAAGATCATGAAGGATGCCGCCTACGGCATGGGCTGCACCCGCTCGCAAGTGATCTGGAAAATAATCTTGCCGACCGGCATGCCGGCAATCCTCACAGGCGTGATGCTGGCCGTGGCACGCGCCGCGGGCGAAACCGCGCCGTTGTTGTTTACCGCGCTGTTCAGCAACTACTGGATCTACCACGACGGCAGCCTGGCGGTGATGAATCCGACGGCATCGCTTGCCGTGCTGATTTACAACTTCTCCGGCATGCCCTTCGACAACCAGCTGGAGCTCGCATGGGCAGCCTCGCTGGTGCTGGTGATGATCGTGCTGGTCGTGAATATTTTGAGCCGCATTTTCGGCAAGCCCAAGTACTGAGAACGGGAGCATCTGAATTTTGAACGTATCAACTGCGCAAATAGCCGCTCCGTTTGTTACCCAGACACCGGTGGTCATGGACTGCAAGCTCGACAAGATTTTCTACGGCAATTTCATGGCGGTGCGTGACAGCCATGTGCCAATTGAAAAAAACAAGATCACCGGCTTCATCGGTCCTTCCGGCTGCGGTAAAAGCACCGTGCTGCGTAGCCTCAACCGGATGAACGACCTGGTGAAAGGGTTCCGCTTCGAGGGCCATGTGCATTTTCTCGGGCAGGACGTTTATGGCAAGGGCGTTGATCCAGTCGTCGTGCGCCGCTATATCGGCATGGTGTTTCAGCAGCCGAATCCGTTCTCCATGAGCATCTTCGACAATGTTGCCTTCGGCCTGCGCCTGAATCGCTATAAAGGTGACCTGGGCGACCGTGTCAAGCATGCGCTGCAGGGCGCCGCATTGTGGGATGAGGTCAAGGACAAGCTCAAGGTCAGCGGCCTGTCACTCTCTGGCGGTCAGCAGCAACGGCTGTGCATCGCCCGCGCCATTGCCACCGAGCCGGAAGTGCTGTTGCTGGATGAGCCCTGTTCAGCGCTTGATCCGATCGCCACTCGCCGTGTTGAAGAGTTGATGGTCGAGTTGAAGAAGGATTACACCATCGCCCTGGTGACCCACAACATGCAGCAGGCCATACGCGTGGCTGATACGACTGCCTTTTTCTCGGTGGATATTTCCCAGGGAACGCGCACCGGCTATCTGGTTGAAATGGGCCCGACCACCCAGATTTTCGGCAGCCCGCGCGAACAAATGACTGAAGATTACATCAGCGGCAAATTCAGCTAGGCAGCACACATCCGCTCAAGGCCGCCTGCCTCTCCAGCGCAGAGAGAGCGCCTTTGGCTGGGATCGGGTCGTTTTACTTTCTTATCTACCGTTTCGCAGGATCGCCAATGTCTGCAATGCGTCGTCTTGATTTACCCGCGATTGAACGCGCACTACGTAAGGTGCAGGGCCGTTTTTCCGAGCTCAGCCGGCACTTTACCGAGCAGCGTGATCCCTTGACCGACGAGGTTTTGCAGAATGTGCTCGAAGGCTATGCGCTGATCGATGACTATGTCGCACGCGGCGTGGACCTGTTCGACCTGCAGCAACTGAACCTGATGCTGGAGATCAATGCCACCGTTTTGTGCGGCCGAAACCCGGCGCGCCGGCATGAATACGCTCAGCACCTTGCGGCGACCGAGGAACACTTCTTCAACAACGTTGAGGGGGGGATAAAGGATTTGTACAACTGGTATTGCGCCTATCGCAGTGAGTCCGTGTGGAAGCGCGCGGCCGGTGTGTATGTCCGAATCCTCAGCAAGCCGCAATTGTTCATTGAAGGTAACAACCGCAGCGGGTCGCTTATCGTCAGCTATTTGCTCATGCGTGCAGGTTTGCCGCCGTTCGTGCTGACACTGGAAAACGCCGAGGGCTACTTCAACCCGTCATCGGTCATACGCAACTCTGCCAAGCATGGAGTCAAGGCGTTGTACGAATTGCCCAAGATCAAGAAAAAGTATGCAGCCTTTCTGGAAGAACAGGCGCCTGATTCAATGAAATTTTTTCTTGAAGACAAGCCCATGCCTCTCTACCAGGAGGGTCATTGATGAGCTGGAATCCACTGCTCGCTACTGAATTCCGAGCTTCCGGCAGCCGGGTATGGCAAGCCATCCGGTGTGCCATCCCGTTGCAGTTGTTCAGGCGTCAGCGCATACGAATTTCGTTCGATATCGATGACACCCTGGCCTGCCAACTTCACCATTGCGCGGTCGAGGCCAGCCGGCTGCCTGCCTGCGTTCATCGTTGGCTGGGTGAACCGTTGCGTATCGGAACACGCTCCCTGACCCGGGAATTACGTCGCCAGGGCTGCAGTATATGGGTCTACACCTCGTCCGGTCGTACTCCGTCCTACATCAGGCGTTGGCTATTGCTGTACGGCATCCGCGTCGACGGCGTGGTCAACAGTGTGCTGCATAATCGCGCTCTGACAGCGCATGGCCTATCGAACGCCCCCTCGAAATTTCCGCCGGCATTCGATATCGACTTGCATGTTGATGATTCCGAGGGCGTGCGGATTGAAGGGCATGATCACGGTTTTCGCGTTGTTGTCGTGCATCCGCAGGATGAGAGCTGGGCGCAGAAAGTCCTGGATGCTGTCGCTGTAGTCCAAGCGCAGCTCGCTAGGCAGCAACCGCTCAGGCATAAGGAACCAGCGCAACAACCCTCGCAAGTTTATTCCTCCTGACGTCATCTCTGGGCATGAAGAGGGCCGGCTGGCCACCTTTTAAAGACAGGGTCATTGAGACTTTTCGGCTCGCACCTTGCAACTGCGCGTGACGGCTTACCTGCCATGATCGTGCGCGTTGTTGCTGAGTGCGCACACCAAAGCAAGCGATACTGCTGGCTACCGTCAGTCCTGACTCTGCTCTTTTTCCAAGCCCTTCGAATTTTTCCTGAGCCCCCGAAGGTTCATGAGGAAAAGACAAATTTGCAAGAGGATTAATGCATACGCCCCTGCATAGACTCCCCAAATGACCCACAGCACGTTGCTCAAACTGAAGCATACAAAGCCGGTCATTCGTCGTCCTGACCGCTGAGATCCAATTAACCAGGCAGCGAGAACGGTGACAGCCATCGCTGGCCATTGAACCCAATCCAGATAAGCCAAGATTTCCTCCCGACACGTTTCGATGCGCTGAATCGCTAAGCACTGCGTCATTTAATCGGGGCTTTGATGGTTAGTTACGGCTTCCGATTTCCCCAGTATGTACACACCTGTCGCTTATTTCATTAGGTGCCACGTGGTGCTAAGGGTTCCTTCATACAAGCTGCTCCTGTGGATTGTTCACGGTTATGCGGGGTCTACATTCCGGACCGAGACGGTGGCTTGAAGGAATTAATCAGTGAGCAAAAACATCAGCGCGCATGATTTGAGAATCGAACTTCAGGGCGGGAACGAAGCCGGGCTATTCAAATGGCTGCTCGCCAGTTTCCTGATGGGCAAAAGAATTCAAGGGGCAATCGCCGCCAAGGCTTACCAGGTCATCATCGAGCAACATCAGCTGGATACGCCGCAAAAGCTGGCGCACTGCACTCACCGTCAACTGGTCGTGATGTTAGGTCAGGCTCATTACGTGCGCTACGACGAAACCACAGCATCCCGGTTGCTCGCGTTGGCCAGCAAGCTCAACGATGAATACGAAGGCAAGGTGAGCAACATAGCCAAAGCGAGCGCTGATCTTCAGGCTTTCGAAAAACGCTTGTCTGAATTTGAAGGTATTGGGCCGAAGACTATCGAGATTTTTATGAGGGAAGCATCAGCGGTGCTGTTTCGATCACCTTCCTGATCCCTACGCCGGTCATCCATATCATTGACGGCTTAAGCGTCCTCAGCAGAAAGCTTCGGGCTGTTCGTGACACTGTTAACGCTGTACAGCTTAATAACGCTGTACAACTCCTTGCGAGCCCTGCACCGGATCCCGGTCGGGAACCGGCAGCTTTGCGGCGTGTCGATTCAGCATCTTGATTTCGCGCGCAAACAGCGGACATTGACCGTCGAAGTATAGAGTCAGTGGCCAATCTTTTTTATTGTACATCTATAGCTGCGTTGTATAGGTCGTGCACCAGCTATGCTGAAAGAAAAGGGCTGACGATGGGCCTGGCCTAAGACACGCTGAAAAACGCAACCTTCTGGGTAAGACGATCAGCCAGCAGCGCTAACTCCTGGCTGGCCGTTGCAACTTCACGAGAGCCAGTTGCCGATTGCACCGTTGAGCTATGGATGCGCGTGATATTTTGCGCAACGTCTTCGGCCACGACGCTTTGCTGGACAGAAGCACTGGCGATTTGAGCATTCATGTGGTTTATGGCCCCGACTTGTTGGCTGATTTTAGCTAACGCCGTCTGTGCATTGCGCGTTTGCGCAACAGTGTGGCTTACCAGTTCGCAGCTATTACGCATGGTTTGTGCAGCAGTTTCAGTACCGCTCTGCAGGGTGCCTATCATGTCGCGAATTTCCCGCGTCGACTCCTGAGTTCGATTAGCTAGAGAGCGTACTTCATCGGCCACAACTGCAAACCCTCTGCCATGCTCACCTGCTCGAGCGGCTTCTATGGCAGCGTTAAGTGCCAACAGGTTAGTTTGCGTCGCAATTGAATTGATTACCTCGATCACTATTTCAATCTCTTCGCTGCGCTTGGACACCTGCTCTACGGTATTGGTGGTTTCAACCAGTGTGTCCGCCAATTGTTCAATAGCGAGAGTGGTGTCAGCAACGACGCGATTTCCGCTTACAACTTCAGCATCGGCTAGACGCGTCGCGTCCGCTGCTTGAGAGGCATAGCCTGAGACCTCATTGACCGTTGCCGCCATTTGCGTAATTGCAGTTGCCACCTGCTCCGCTTCGTGGGTCTGCAGGCTGATTTGATTGTTATTGGCGGACGATGTGGTCAACAGTTGCCGAGATGAATTGTTGACCTCTTGGGCCGCAATACGTACTTCACTAATGGTATCAGCCAAACGGCTAAGGGCAGTTTTTAAAACGCCCATCACGCTGTTCGGATAATCGGTAACGATCACTTGTTGCAAATCGCCTGCGGCCAAACGCTGGATTGCCTGTGCAACCTGAGTGGGCTCAGCACCAAGCGTTGACTTGACGAAGCGAATAATAGAGATCGCCAGAATGATGCTCAGCAGCAGCGCAATACCGGTGGCCATGAGCATCAATCCTCTGAACTCACTAGCAGTGGCTTGCACAGAAGTGAGTTGACTCTTGATCGAGGCTTCTTCGTAGTCAATCAGTGCGTTCACGCGTTTCAACCACTCGCTGTATTCTCCTGAGGTCTGACGCAGCAGCAAAGCCTGTGCACCAGAAATATCTCCGGCGCGGCGTAGGGCGATTACCGATTTTGTGGAAGCGAGCGTTTGCGTTTCAATGTCTTTTATGGCCCTTAACAGCTGTTGTTCCTGAAATGTTACTCCAGCGATTGCGAATAGCTGATCCATTGGTATTGCAGAATCGGAGTAGGCCTGTTCCAGATTGGTAACTTCGTTTAGATGGACGGTTAAGTCTTGATCACTATCCACTAATACTGCGTCCCGAATGGCAATAGCTCGGTTGTGCACGCTCCCCCGAAAGTTAATAGCGTAGCGTTGAATTTTCGCCGCATTTTCGCTCACGTGTTCCAGGGTGGAGTCGATAAAGCCTACGCGTTGAATACCCACGGCGGTGATAAGGATAAGCAACGATACAATTACAGCGAAGCCAAGGCCTATGCGCGAGGCGAGTGAGATTGAGTTTTTCATGGGCGGAGCTCTTAGATAGACCCTGTACGGGCAAGGCTTGGTGCTTCCATTTTGCTATCCGTGTCAGGGGCAACAGATGTACCTCTACCGCCCATTTGAAAGTTACGACAGCCTGGCGAGGTACTAGCGCAGCAGATGATGCTAGCCGACTGATGTCAGAGTGACATACATTGCTGAGAACCTATACAAGAATTTCATTTTGTATAGGTATTCGCGCATTTCGCTGAGTGGAGGCCTGCAGCCTGTCGCAAGCTGGTGTCGAGCTGGATCAGTACCGGCTGAGAGGATGAGATCGAGGAGTACGAACGGGACATAACATGATGTGTGTTCGCGACGCCCGTCAGCGCTTACCAACGCCTGAGGCTGTGGGAGGGCAGGTCGCAAGCAGATGTGCCGGGGTAAGGCGGACCCCGAACCTCTTTTACCATGCTTCCAATCGACTCATGTCCGCTCGTGCTTCTCATCGGAAATTGACTGCGGTCGCTTGCGATGGTGGCCTATAGCCGCTATTAGTGAGGAGGTGCTTGGAGAGGATGTGAAGATGATTTCGAGATTTGTTGTTGTCCCTGCAATCCCGACGGAAACGGGATCAACGCGTAACGGAGCGCGCTTTTACTGCCAGACCGCACCAATAGGCTTCAACCTCTATGACAATGAGGAAAAGCTGCGTCTGAAGACAACCTATCAGACCCGGGAAGAAGCCGAGAGTGAGTGTCTGTGCGTTAACATGGAGCGGCTTCAGAACGTCCTTTCAGAACGGCAATCCGTGACTGTCCCGGCACACCAACGGCTGGAAACACTTGGTCAACCTTAGTGCCCCCTCGCGCGGCACAACCCTCAATGACCTCTTGCGCCGAGGCCTTCCGTACGAGTATTTCAATCGGATAGCGAGGACTTTTCAGGTCGAGCCAAAGGTCATTTCTCAGGCCATCGGCGCACCCCCTGCATCCCAGGCACGTAGGGCAACAACAGGAGGCTTCAGCACCGTTGAAAGCGATCGCTTGGTCCCATTGATTGCTGTCTTTGAACAAGCATTGTTCCTGTTGGAGGATGACGTCACCGCTGCAACGGAATGGATGAGCGCGCCGCCTCGATGGCTCGGTTCACACCGCCCACTTGAGATGTTGAGCACAAGGGTGTTGGACTTGCCCCTACCAAACCGAACACCAATTCCCCGTTAAATTGATGCTGCCGCCAAGCGCTTGAACTCCCTCGGTGAACGGTATTTCAAGGCGTTATGAGGATGCTGTTCGTTGTAATGCTCGAAGGCAATTGCCAGGTTACGCAGCGCCGTTTCTCGATCCGACTTAGGCATGTGTGACACGTAGCCACGCTTGATTGCCTTTACGAAGCTCTCGGCCACAGTTGGCGAGAGCAGCCAACTTGAACTCCACCAGCCTCGGTAATGGCTCGAACGTAGGCAATCAAATGCAAGATAACTTCAACACCCAAAGCTCAGACGAGATGAATCTGTTGGTGCAGGCTGCTGCCTACTCAGCAGACTGCACCAGGGGACTGCTTGTGGGTGGAGTGCCAGGGAAGTGGTCGATTATCGCCAGTTACGGCGTGCAAGAAGACCTGATCGTCGAGGCCCCTACTGAAAGCTTTCTACGTGAGGTTGTTTCCCAAAAAGCTTTGATCGCAATCAGTGAAGCCGCAGGACAGGTCATGCCTATCTTGTTTCACCGGCTTATGGATTTCCGAGAAGGCTTTCTGATTGGCCTAGCCGTCCGTAGGGCGGACAACAGTTTGTTGGGCGTTTTGCTGGTCAGCAGTGTTGAGCCGCAACAGCGCTTGAGTGCCGCGCAAACATACGCCTTACAAACTCATGGCGCCCTTTTTAGTAAGCTGATCGAGTCAAAGGGAACCGTACCTGTCCCGGCTATTGATCCGTTGATCGAGCGCTTAAGGCTACTTGAGTCTGTGGTGGTCAATGCGAAAGACGCAATCCTGATCACTGAGGCCGAGCCCATAGATCAGCCCGGCCCGAGGATTGTATACTGTAATCCCGCGTTCATCACCGCTACGGGTTTTAGCTCTTCAGACGTGATCGGGCTAACCCCTCGAATTCTCCACTCGGAAGATACGAGCAGAGCGACTCTCGATTCAATTCGTGCCGCATTGTTGAAGTGGGAGCCCATTGAGGTTGAGCTTATCAACGCGCGCAAAGACGGCAGCAAATTTTGGGTGCAACTGAGCATCGTTCCTGTCGCCGACGAGCGCGGGTGGTTCACCCATTGGGTTTCCGTTCAGAGGGATATCAGCGAACGCAAGGAAGCCGAGTTGCTGGCACTTCAGGCTCAGGCTGATAGAGACGCGAAGGTCGCGTTGGAGACGCGGCTGTTAGAGAGGGAGCGCATTGAAGAGGAGCTTTCATATGCAGCCTTTCACGACGATCTGACCTCGTTGCACAACCGGGCTTATCTTATGTCCAGGTTGCTGAGTCTGTTCACTGCGAGCAAGCCTCACTATGTACCTGCGGCCACGGTACTTTTTCTAGATCTTGACCGATTTAAATTTGTCAACGATAGCCTTGGCCACAGCGCAGGTGATCATCTCCTGAAAATCGTCGCGCGGCGCCTTGAAAGCTGTATCCGCGAAGACGATATCTTTGCCCGCATTGGCGGCGACGAATTTGCAATTCTACTGGCTGGGGATGAAACGGCTCCTCTAGCCATCGAGCTTGCTCAACGCATCGTTAGCCAGCTAAGCCAGCCAGTTACGATTGATGGCCAAGATATTTTCACGTCCTGCAGCTTGGGCATTGTGACAACTGACGCCTCACACGAAACACCTGAAGATTTGCTTAGAGACGCTGATGTAGCGATGTACGCCGCGAAGAAGAAAGGGCGTGGCCGCTGGACGATATTTGATGCCTCAATGCGAAAGGCTGCTATTGATGCACTCCTCATGCAGAACGCGCTGAAGCAAGCCATTGCGCGCGAAGAGTTTTCAGTTGTTTACCAGCCGATTTATAACGTCAAGACCGGTGAAATAAGTGGCGTCGAAGCTTTGGTCAGATGGCTACATCCAGAGCTTGGGCATGTGCCCCCAGACGACTTCATCCCGGTAGCGGAAGATATCGGTGTCATTCATGAGTTGGGCCATTGGGTCATGCAACAAGCTTGCACAGAACTAATGCGCTGGAAGCACGAATTTCCTTCTCTACTACTGCATTTGAATGTGAACGTATCAGGCACTGAGCTCATTCGTCCTGGTTATGTAGCTCAAGTCAGCAATGTGCTGTCGACCACGGGAGTTTGCGCACACGAGCTTCAGATTGAAATTACGGAATCTGTTTTTCTTCACGAACCTGAGATGACCGCAAGCGTGCTGGAGGGGGTTCGGGCGCTAGGTATTCGCGTGGCGCTTGACGACTTCGGTACGGGCTACAGTTCCCTAGGATATATTGACCGCTACCCCCTCGATGCCATCAAAATCGACCGTTCCTTCGTTTCTAGAATGATGTCCTTCGATCGAAGTGATGCCATCATCAGAAGTATACTTTCCCTTGGCAGGACGTTGAATTTGGCTATCACAGCGGAGGGCATTGAGACGCTCGCTCAGCTCCAACGATTGAAAGAAATGGATTGCCCATTCGTGCAAGGGTATCTGCTCAGCCCTCCAGTCCGTGCGGAAGAATTATCTACATTGCTGCAGTCCTGGTCAGCGAGCTGAGGGATAGTAAATTGTCGTGAGCCTGTCGTAGTTGCTTATGATAACGATGCGTCCCAAACGTTTTTATGGCCATTTCGAAATTCCATATGATTCTGATGCCAACGGGCTGGGGACTAACGAAGGCCCGGCTTGTCAGTGTTGATTGAAAATTGACCAACTCTGCGTTTCGTGCTTGGTATTGCTCAGTCAGCAAAGTTTGGAAACCTGGATGCGTGGAGGGGCCTTGATCGCGATTGGCATTCTGCTTTTCGCCTGTACAAAAGTCGCGTTACCCGCGTCAGCAGAGCCAGGCTAGTGTTGTAAGCGCATTCCGCTGTCGGTGGAGTAGGTCATCTCAGCGACAGCGGAACGCAATTGTAATCAGGTGCATCCACTGCTTCGGCTCGTCGGTTGTCAGCAGCTGCAACAACTCGTCGCGCAGGCGGCAACTTTTCCGCCTTCGCCGAGCGGGAGAGCGCCCCAATTCAAGCCGCGTGCCCCCTCATGGCTCACGGACGGGAAGCCACCTCGTCAAGGTGCTGCAGCAGTGCAAGAGGATCCTCGTAGACTCGGAGTGCACCTGCGCGTTCAAGCTCTCCTGTGTCGTAACCTCCGCAAAGCAGCCCTATACCCGTAGCCTTACAGCGTCGTGCGGCAAGCATGTCCCAGATGGCGTCGCCGATCACCAAGCATTCTTCGATGGGGACATCGAGTTTGCTTGCACCGGCGAGGAACAGGTCTGGATCGGGCTTGCCATACTTGACGTCATCACGGGTGATGAGATTGACCTGCGCGATATCGAGGCCAAGTGCCTTGAGATTAATTGCTGCCGTATCCATCCCTCCGCTTGTAGCAATGCACCACTGGAAATGAAGTAACGACCGCAGGTGTCACTGGAAGCATTCGTCACCTCCGATCTTTCAAGGGCGCTTGTCCAGAGAATTCACGAAGGACGACTACCTCATTTTTCGGGTAAGACGTGCGTTCGAGACTGTCTACGATGTAGCGCTCGGCCGCCTTCATACCGGTTGCAGGGTCGATCATGATGAAGTCCTCAGATTCGCTGGTGTTGCGATAGAGGATGCGGCTTGGCGCAACGTTCCATCGAGATGACTGAAAGGCTGAATCGCGCGATGGCGACGATCGGTAAGCCGATAAATCGAACACTCGAAATTCAAAGCCTCTCCAAGCTACATACCCTCACCATTGAGGGTACTGAGAGGTGTGTATGAATAGCGATTCGAAGCTGCAAGGCGGTATGGGTGAGGATGACCCAATGCCCACGTCACCTGATCCATTGAGTCCGGGGCGCACTGAAGTTGACCCGATGAAAGAGGAGGGGGTTGACGAACTTCCGGATAATGAAGGCGACCGTCCGCTTGATGATGACGACGCCGGGTTAGATCCTGGGCGGGTGCGGGAAGAAACGGATAATGCGGTGATGGATAACCAGCGGGATCCTCGCTGACTGTGTATGCGCAATACAGCTGTCCACTCGTGAATACAGCTATTCAGGGAAAGCCCGGCCCGTCAGAGCTACGTGAGAGCCACGTACTGAACCGATTCGCAGCTGATCCCTTTTTCTACACAAAAAAAGGCCCGCGATGGGGGAGCGGGCCAGGAATCACTAAAGGAGCTGGTACGACTGTACGCCTGCAGATGTGAAATTATCGTGATGGGTGCATCACCGCTTCTTCAGTAGAAAAATCAGTTAGCGTTAACTGAGATTTCGTTTGTAAGCGACCAGAAAAATGGTCTTCCAGTTTTGGGAGAGCCATTTCCGTATTGGGCCATTCGGTCGTGAAACTCAGATCTTCTGCAGGCGGGGAAAGCTTTTGATGCAGGTAATCGATCTGCCTCCCTATAAAGTAAGCGCAGCAAGCTGCGGTAGATATCACTACCGCAACTCTGAGCATGGCAACCGCCTTCTGGGCTGACATTGCAAATCCTTATCTGGCGTGTGGGTTCTATTATAGTGCCTCCAGGCGAAGCGAGGAACAAAACCCAAGAAGGTCGGGGGACTGCGATTGAATTATCTGCAGGATGGCGTCCGGGATTCTTGAGCTTTATTACATGCTGAATGGGGATGGCTCGCTGATCATTAAGGTCATGGAACCTTCATCCGGCGCTGATGAGCGGTTGGTGATGGCGTGCCTACGACCTCACTTGCTTCTAGCGGAGCGATGGCCAGTCTTACTTATAGGGGGGTTGCCGAGAATCAGGGCGTGGACTATCCAGCCGAAATGCTGCGGATCAGGGTGTGCAGTGCCGAGCAGGTCGCGCAATTGCGGGGCCGGTTCAGAAGTGTTGATGTTTCGCCCGGGAACTGGAACCCTCTTCCGGCATATTAGGCTATGGTGCACGTGCGACAACAGTTACACAGGATTGCGGGAAGCACCACTCCATTCAGGGACTACAGGGATTTATCGAATGAACACCACGGATCAAGTACAGGATCAGAGTAAATACAGCGCAAAATGGCAAGAGCGTTTTGCTTTCTTTGACGCCCATGGGGCTCCCAACGCACCCGGCTACAAGCCGGCCCTCAAGCAGCTTCCATTTAAAAGGAAGATCACCGTCAATGCCAACATCATCGCGTTCTTTTTCGGCCCCATCTACCTGTTTTTCCTGGGACTGTGGAAGAAGAACCTGACAATGATTGCGCTAATCGTGGCGCTGACTTTCGTGCTGGATCTGGTCTTTGAGCTGATTGATTTCAGGTATGCCAAGAACGTCAACTTTGCCGTGGGTTTCGCGTTTAATCTGCTTTACGCACTGTCCACTAACTACGCGTACTACCTCAAGGAGCAGAAGGGCGAGCAGGGCTGGAATCCGTTTAAAGGGATGCGCATGTAACCCAGCTTAAACGCCCGGGAAGCGCGGCTCAGCCACCAGCAGCAACGACTGCCGCACCGGACTTTGCGGATGCGGCGGCTCTTGCAGGCCCACCCGTTAAAAACCGGCCATGTCCATCACGTTCAACCAGCTGGACAAGGTGCGCAGGTCCCACGGCACCCGTGCCACTGCCCGCTGAATCCGGTGAAAGTCTCACACTTGAGGAGACCGAGGAACTACACCGCGATTACCTCGGCTCTGGCACCCTGAGTGCCCGCGACACGTTTTACGCCAAGCGCACCGCTTTGTTCATAAAGCTCGGAAACAGTTGGGGAACGTTGCCGCGTATGGCTCAGGGTACTTAGCGAGGGAAAGATCAAGCAGGCATTGGCTATCTCGACCCGCAGCTACCTTCATACAGGCGAGATCGCCGGCTATGCCGACAAAGTGTCTGGCGTTGCCAGAGCGTCGACTCTCTCTCGCCTGCTGCGCAGGCAGCCATGTCAGCACATCTATGAAATAGGCATACGGATCATGCCCATTCATGCGTGCTTAGATATCCAGGCAAATTTTGCCGAAATGCTGGTTGGTTTCCTGATACTTGAACGCTTCGACAATCTCGCTCAAAGGGAAATGACGATCAATAATCGGGCGCATGCCATTAGCATTGATGGCTCGGATCATGTCTTGCTGCTGGCTGCGGCTACCCACCAATACACCCTGCAGACGCACTTGCTTGATCAGTGCGGGTACAAAATTCATTGCACCGCTTACGCCACTCAATATCCCGATGATGGAGATGTGACCAGCAACCCGAATTGCAGTCATCGATTGCTCAAGCGTCGCAGGGCCGCCGACTTCGATGATGTGGTCAACACCGCGGCCACCCGTTAGAGCGCGTGCAGTTTCGCCCCAGTTAAGGTCTTTGCGGTAATTGATCACATGATCAGCACCTAGCGCTTTCAGACGTTCAAGTTTTCCGTCACTTGAAGAGGTAGCAATGACGGTAGCACCGGCCATTTTAGCGAACTGCAGGGCGAAAATTGAAACGCCACCAGTGCCTTGGACCAGCACGGTGTCGCCCGGCTTGAGTGAGTCATCGGCCATCAGGGCGCGCCATGCAGTAAGGCCGGCGGTGGTAAGCGTCGACGCTTCAGCATGGGTGTAGCCAGTAGGCGCGAGGGTGAACGATGTGGCTTTGGCCGTCACTTGCTCACGAGCGTAGCCGTCAATGCCATCACCTGGCACGCTAACAAAACCTTCGACCAGGGGCGCACCGTTGATCCACTCCGGGAAGAAGGTGCTGACGACCGAGTTACCCACCTTGAATTCAGTGACATCCGGGCCGATAGCAATGACTTCACCGGCACCATCGGCCATGGGGATGCGTTTTTCGCTGGGGCCCCACATACCGCTAACTACCGCGAAGTCGTGGTAGTTGAGCGAGTTGGCGTGGAGGCGTACGGTGATTTCGCCTCGAGTTGCGGCTCGGACTTCGCTGCTGCCAACCACAACCTTTTCATAGCCGCCACCTGGTTGGACGAAGATAGTTTTGCTGCTCATAGGGGTTTCCTTATAATTTCCAATTACGCGAAATAACGAAATCAAGATTTAAAAATTGCAATTCGATAATCAGCCTAGCCGCAAAGTCATCAATCGCCTGCTGATTGCGCCTTCTTATCGCCATGTGTTGAGAAATTCCGCGTAGAATTCGCGTCCATCTTCGGACCCCAATGCAGCCATATAAGCTTCGCTGAGACGGGCTTATCACACGACTGCCGGAGGAAAAGCTTTCGCGAGCGTTGAGGGGCTCTCGGATCGAATTCGAAGTGGGGATGTGACGTCTATGCAGGTTCCCCAATGACGCCAGTCAGTAACAATCCTAGTAACATTTGTCGAGCTAAGTACCACTCCTTTGAGATGCCCTATGAACTCTGAGTTAACTGAAGAAGAAATGCGTCGTGCCCTGTTCGGTACGGATGAGCCCGAAGTGCAGGTTTCTGCTCCTCCGGTGCAGGAGCCTGCGCCCGAGGTTTTACTTCCCAAGCCGGTTGAAGCTCCCATAGTTAAGAAAGCAGTAGCGAAAGCATTTACGCCTAGGCTTAGAGTCACGCTTCGGGTTGGCAACGAATTTGAGGGGAAGATGCACGAGTTAATTCACGAGGCCGACACGTTGAGCTCGTTGCTTGCCGAGCAAGAAGCCGTGAAGGCTGCCAGGAAGAAGTACAAGTATGTGGAGGTAGTATCGGTCAAGTCGATGTAGAGGCGCTCCTGGCTTCCTTGGTTAGGCGGCTAATCGTGCGTGCGTCAGGATCATCGAGTTTCGCGTAGGCGTAGGCGTAGCGTAGGGCGTATAGCGCGCTATGTTGCCCCCCCAGATGGGTGGCGGATAACGCGATACGCTTTAGATGGCAAACACAGGGACTAGGCCAGCTCCAGCCGCCCGGACTCCATGGTTTCCACAAGACTGTGCAACCAATCTTCCAGCGTTGGAGCAACCACTTCGCGTAGTGGCTCGTCGTGCCAGAAGTCGATGATCTCACCTGGTTTTTCAGACACTATATTGATGCAGAGATGATCGCCGCCAAAGCTCTGCGTAAATGGTACCCACTGCCGTTTCCACCATTCTGGGTCTTCGAAGTCAGAACCTATCATTGCGTCTAGCTCCAGCTTGCTGCTCAGGCTGTCTCTGACAGAGATGAACATGTGATTGGTAAATAGCGCTTCCTCGGTACTCCCATCCTTCCATAACCAGAGCGCCCGGAGGTCTGCTGGGAGTGTGATGCCAGTTCGGCGCTCGTAATCATCCAATGCAGCAACTGACACGCCAGTCGCAAGTGTTGCGTAATAGGCTGGGCGGTGCTGTTGCAACCACCCGTCCATGCGCGTGATGAGATCCTGCATGTAAAAGACTCCTGTGACTGCTCGGTAGGCCATTATGGATCTCATTCCATGATGGGATAGGACTTCGTATCATGACGTCAGGTTCGTTTTTCAACTTTTCTTTCACTAAAGATTCCAGCAGCGCAGATAGCCTCAAACAAGCATCAGTCTGGTCTTGACCCTGGCGGTGACTAGCGCGGCGTCTACACCTGGCGGCATCAGGTACGGCCAAGTGCCGTCTTCCAGCGGTAGCGACAAGTGATCCAGCACGAACGGAATCGCCACTGACGGCTGCAGTGGGGCGTTACCCAGCGCCTGGCTGTTACGCCAGGCCGACCAGTAGGCGAGGGCGCTGAGATAGCTGCGCATCGCATTCGCCGCGATGCTGGCAGTGATAAAAGCTGCTGCCGCTTCCTGGGTGTTGAGCCCGAGGAGATGCGGGTACAGCGGGTCTTCATCGACCAAGAGCAATCTGCAATTCCGATTATGTTCAACGGAACATAATTCCAGTATTAAGAATATGATGTCGGATAACATTCTATTATCAGACCTAATATAGCCAGCGATGAACCCGCCTGGGCTCTGATTGCCGGGTCAAGCTGGTGGAGGATTTTCGTTTAGGCTCCTTCGTTAGCCACAACCCATTTTAGTGCTCGGTTGGCAAAATTTACTTCTCGAGGGCAACTGCCAGTCTGAAACTCGGAAAGTTGCCTGCAATGGAGGTTGGCAATTTCACGGCGGCAAGGCAATGGCACTTCCGGGCTAGCAGGTTTGCGTTTTCTGCAAAACGTCGTCAATCGCAGCCGCCACGCTATCACCAGACGGGGCGGTCAAAAATAATAAAGCGCCTGCACGGTGGCCGTTGCTTGGTGGCGCTTTCTTCCATTGCCAAAAGGCCGGTCATCGGCATCACCGGTAAACCAGTCGTAGCGGATTTCGGGTCGCAGCGACAGATTACGCGTGGCTTCATAGCGCAGGCCCAGGGTAATACCATCAAATGCGCCGTGTGCCACGGATACCGGGAACAGCGCAAAACCCTGTGGATCGCTGAAGTGTTCCGCCCGGGCAGAAAAAGCCAGGTCCTGGCGATACTGATAAGTCAGCGAACTGTTGACGCCCCACCAATGCGCACCGGAAAACCCGGGGCCTGTGACTATATCGAAAGTACCCGGCTTGCCGTCGCCGTCCTGGCGCCCGTAGAGAACTTCGGCACCGATGGACCACTGTTTGTCCAGGGCAAACCAGCCGTTCAATGAGTGCTGTTGCTTGAATTGGCCACTCGACGAAATCAAGCGCGAGGTGGGTGCCTGAATATCATCGGTAGCCTTGTTCTGCTCATCACCGGCGATGAATTCATAGTCGATCCAGGCTTGCATATCGGCGCTGCGCCAGCGCAAGGCGCCCAGTACCGATTTGCGATCGTTGTTATCACGCAGGTTATTCCAGCCCTGTACGATCCCCAGTTCGCCGCCCATTACACTGGAATCGGTAGCCAGTATTCGTGTACCCACGACGACCCCACTAACGGTCCCTGGCTCGGTCACGAATGCATAGGTCTTGGTCGCGAATGCGTTGCGCGCAACCCGGATATTCGGCGGAATTTCATAGCCGATCCCAGGGCCGAAAATTCCCGCCATGACGCTGATGCCGGTGCCATACGGAAGGTACGCCGTCGCGAACAGATCCGGGAATGCATAGAACTTTTGCCGGCGTCGCTTGGCGCTCTCCGCATCTGAAGCGCCTGGTTCATTGATGCCCCAATGCTCGTCCCAGCCTGCGGTGCGGGCGAACTGGCCGTCACGGCCGTATAACAATCCCAGGCTAAAGCCGAATGAGTAATCCGTCGCCTGTGGCCCGGGCAGGGGTGTGGCGCGTGGCAAGTAACGGCTGGCGAGTGGCTTTTCGATAAATAAGTTGAAAAAAGCCAGTTCGAATTTTTCATCGGCGTACCCGGCCACTGGCAAGTTAGTCAGGCCGCCGCTGCGCTCCGTTCGGGTGGATGTATTGTTGCGCGAATACCCTGCGTCGATTACGCCATGGATGTTGATGCCGGTTTCTTTTTCCAATGCAGGGAACAACCAGTTAGCCATGTCACCTTCACCAGGTTGGGAGGAGGCGGCAGCACACAGCGTGCACGATAACATCGCGCACAAAGAGGCGAGGGATTTGAGCATCGGGCTCGGACCTTATTGTTGTTATTTTTTTGGCGAGAGGGACTATCCGCCCGCTCTTTTGTGCCCGGACATTAAGATCATGGCTCTGGTCAAACAAGGCCAATATGGGCGAATAGAATGTTCATGAAACACGAATAATTGATGTGTTCGTCATGATAAGTTGGTTCGAACTAACCGCATTAGCGACAGCTTTGTTCGCGTTTTGCGAACAGTCATTTCGCCGAGAATGGTCTTGTTAGGGCCATGGGCGCACCTTACTGTCTGGCCACTCAAACACAAAAATAAAAGGCCATAACGATGAATACCTTTATCTATCAAGGTACGCCGACGCGGGTCATTTTCGGCGCGGGTAAACTCGCCAGTCTGAGCGACGAAATCGAGCGGATGGGCGCCCGTCGTGCGTTGATCCTCACCACCCCTGACCAGCAAGAGCTTGGCGAGCAGGTCGCCCGCTTGCTAGGCGATCGCAGCGCCGGGGTGTATCCCAAGGCAGTGATGCACGTGCCACTGGAAACCGCTCAGGCAGCTCGCGAGGAGGCCGTGCGCCGTGAAGCGGATTGCTGCGTGGCGGTGGGCGGAGGTTCGACCATCGGCCTGGGCAAGGCGATCGCCATGGACAGCGGCCTGCCGATCCTGGCCGTGCCCACTACCTACGCCGGATCGGAGATGACGCCGATCTACGGCCTGACCGAAAACCGCCTGAAAAAGACCGGACGCGACCCCCGGGTGCTCCCCAAGACCGTCATCTACGATCCGCAACTGACTCTGACCCTGCCGGTCGCGCTGTCGGCCTGCTCGGGCATGAACGCCATGGCCCACGCAATTGAAGCGCTGTATGCCGAAGACGCCAATCCGGTGATCTCGTTGATGGCCGAAGAGTCGATCCGCGCCCTGGCGCAGTCGCTGCCCAGGATCGTCGATGATCCGTCCAACATCGAGGCCCGCGGGCAGGCGTTGCAAGGGGCCTGGTTGGCCGGCATTTGCCTGGGATCGGTCGGCATGGCCATCCACCACAAGCTCTGTCATACCCTCGGCGGCACCTTCAACCTGCCCCATGCCCAAGCTCACGCCATTGTTCTGCCCCACGCTGCGCACTACAACCGCGAGGCGGCCGTCGAGCCCTTGCGCCGCGCAGCGCGGGCGTTGGGTGGCGAACAGGCGGACGACGTCGGGCCGTTGCTGTACGCCCTTAATCGCCGCCTCGGCATCCCCTTGGCGCTGGCCGATGTCGGCTTCCCCGAGCATGGCCCGGCTGAAGCGGCGCGCATCGCCTGCGCGAGCCCTTACTACAACCCGCGACCGTTCGAGCAGGGAGCCATCGAGGCGTTGTTGACCCGTGCGTTGAACGGTCAAGCACCGAATTAAGGGTGTTTGCGCTGATCCACCCTTGTCAGACGAGATTATAAATATGAGTCACTCAGACATAGCATCCGAACGCGAGATTACTGCCCGTGCCGTCAACAGCTTTGCCCATACCCCTGACGCACGCCTGCGCTTTTTGCTGCAGAAACTGGTAGGGCATCTGCACAATTTTGCCAGCGAGGTGGAGCTCGGCGAGGCCGAATGGTTTCAGGCGATCCAGTTCCTCACGGCCACCGGGCAGAAGTGCGACGACGTAGTGCGCCAGGAATTCATCCTGCTCTCCGATGTGCTGGGGCTGTCGATGCTGGTCGACGCTATCGAGCACCGCAACGGCGCCGAGGCCACAGAAAGCACGGTGTTCGGGCCGTTCTATATTTCCGGCATGCCGGATCGTGAATACGGCGAGAACATGGCGCTGATCCCGGGTAACGCTTCGCTGATCACGGGTTGCGTACGTGACATCACCGGCAAGCCTCTGGCAGGGGCCACCCTGGATGTCTGGCAGACCGCTGAAAACGGCCAGTACTCCGGCCAGGACGTTACCCAGCCGCATGGCAACCTGCGCGGTCGCTATCACACCGATGAGCATGGGCGCTATGCGATTCGCAGCGTGGTCCCGGTCAGTTATCCGATCCCTACCGATGGCCCAGTCGGTCAGTTGCTGGAAGCGACGGGACGGCATCCATGGCGCCCGGCGCACCTGCATTTCATGCTCGACGCCCCGGGCCACAAGCGCCTGGTGACTCACGTGTTCAATGATGACGATCCCTATATCGATTCGGATGCGGTATTCGGCGTCAAGGATTCGCTACGGGTGGTCTACCAGCCACGCGGTGCCAGCGACCCACTGGCCAGCCAGTTCGATATAGGTACCGACTTTCACCTCGCGAGTTTCGACTTCGTTCTGGATACCACGGCGTAGGAGGGCACCGCTATGACACTCGATATCGAGTCTGCCCAGCTGTTGGCGCAGTTGGCCGAAACCGGCTTGAAACCCTTTCACCAGATGGATGCGCCAGAGGCCCGAGCGGTCATGGCGGGGCTGCGAGCTCAAGACGAGGGGCCGGCCATGCACAGCGTCGAGGACATGCAACTGGGCGGTGCGCGCTTGCGGATCCTTAGCCCAAGCGCCTCGGTCCGTGGCGCCATTCTTTATCTGCACGGCGGTGGCTGGGTACTTGGCGGCATCGACGACTTCGACTGCTTCGCCCGCCAGTTGGCGCAGCGCACCCAGTGCACCGTGGTGCTGGTCGAGTACCGCTTGGCCCCGGAGTTTCCGTTTCCGGCGGCGCTCGATGATGTAGAGCGCGCGGCGCAGTGGCTGGTGGATCGCCGCGCACAACTGGCCGGCGGCGCCGAGGGCACGCTGATCGTCGCCGGTGACAGCGCCGGCGGCAATCTGGCCGCGGTGTTCGCCCAGCGCGCGGCCCGGCGTGGTCAGTTGTACTGGGCCTTGCAAGTGCTGATCTACCCGGTCACCCAGGCGGATCTCGACGGCCCCGCCTACCTGGATCCGCAACGCCAGTTGCTGCTGACCCGCGAAGACATGCGCTGGTTCTGGGATCACTACCTGTCCGATGCCAGCCAACGCCAACAACCGAATGCCTCGCCGCTCGCCGCCAAGGATCTGCGCGGCGTGCCACCGGCGATAGTGCTGACCGCACAGCTGGATGTGCTGCGGGACGAAGGCCAGGCTTACGCCGCCCGCCTGGTGCAAGACGGCATCACGGTGGTCGAGCGCTGTTTCAGTGGCCAGATGCACGGATTCGTGACCATGCCGTTCCTGCGTGCCAGCGGTGATGCGCTGGATTGGCTGCGCGAACAGATCGAACCTTTTTTACCGCCCGTTTGACCCTCGCTGACGATCAATGACCCCTGACAAAAAGAATAAGAGGTTTACCATGAGTGCCTTCAATACCACTGTATCCTCCATCGATTGCGATGATGAAACCCTGCGCGGCAACCTGCAGGGTGCCGATATTCCTACATTGCTGATGACGGTCGCTCACCTCACTGGCGACCTCACAGTCCTTAACCCCGAATGGAAACCCGTGGTCGCCATGGGCGTCGCCGGTAGCGGCATGCCTCCTGAAACAGAAGCCCAGGTTCGCGAATTTTGCCTGCAACGCCTGCTGGCGTTTCGTGACAGCGGCCAGCCCGTGCCCGGTCGGCCCACCACTGATCAACTGCACACCTTGGGCACCTGGCTGATGGGGCCCGTCATTGAGCCCTATCTACCGCTGATTGCCGAGGAGGCGGTTACCGCTGAAGAAGACTTGCGTACTCCGCGCTGGCACAAAGACCATATCGCCGCCGACCGGGACTTCAGGGTCGTGATCATTGGCGCTGGCGAAAGCGGCATGATCGCGGCCCTGCGCTTCAAGCAGGCGGGGGTGCCCTTTGTGGTCTATGAAAAAGGCGATGATGTCGGTGGCACCTGGCGCGAGAACACCTACCCGGGTTGCCGCGTCGACATCCATAGCTTCTTCTACAGTTTCTCGTTTGCGCGCCATATCTGGGACGACTGTTTTGCGCCCGCGCCGCAAGTATTCGCCTACATGCAGGCGGTGGCACGGGAGAAAGGTCTGTACGAGCATATCCAGTTCAACACCGAAGTCAGCGATGCCCATTGGGATGAAGCGACTCAGCGCTGGCAGTTGCTGTGTCGCAACAGCGACGGGCAGGTCCGAGTCGATAGCAACGTAGTGGTGTTTGCCGTAGGGCAGCTGAATCGCCCGATGATTCCGGCGATTCCCGGTATCGAAACGTTCGAGGGGCCGGCCTTTCACTCGGCGCAGTGGGATCACAGCATCGACTGGAGCGGCAAACGTGTAGGGGTGATCGGCACGGGCGCCAGTGCGACCCAGTTCATTCCTCAGCTGGCCAAGACGGCGGCCGACCTGAAGGTGTTTGCACGCACCACCAACTGGCTCCTGCCGACCCCTGATCTGCATGGGAAGAACTCTGACAGCTGCAAGTGGCTGCTGGCAAATCTGCCCCATTACAGCCTGTGGAACCGGGTAGCCATGGCGATGCCGCAGGGTGTCGGTTTCCTCGAAGACGTGATGGTTGATGTCGATTACCCGCCGACCGAAGTCGCGGTGTCGGCACGCAATGAGCAATTGCGCCAGGACATCAGCGCCTGGATGGAGCCGCAGTTCGCCGACCGCCCGGACCTGCGAGACGTCTTGGTGCCTGACTCGCCGGTGGGTGGCAAGCGTATCGTTCGCGACAACGGTACCTGGATCGCGACACTCAAGCGCGATAACGTCAGTATGATCCGCCAGCCGATCGAAGCTATTACTCCAAAAGGCATCTGCTGCGTCGACGGCACCGAGCACGAGTTCGACCTGATCGTCTACGGCACCGGGTTTCACGCCTCCAAGTTCCTCATGCCGATCAACATCACTGGTCGGGGCGGCGTGGCGCTGCAGGAGGTCTGGAAAGGTGACGACGCACGGGCCTACCTCGGCATGACGGTGCCCGAGTTCCCCAATATGTTCTGCATGTACGGACCCAATACCAGCCTGGTGGTGTACAGCACAATCATCCAGTTTTCGGAATTGACTGCTAAATATGTCGTCGATGCGGTGCGGCTGCTGCTTGAGGGCGGACACCAGAGCATGGAGGTCAAGACACCGGTATTCGAGTCCTACAACCAGCGCATCGACCAGGCCAACCTGCTCCGCGCCTGGGGCTTTTCCAAGGTCAACAGCTGGTACAAGAACAGTAAGGGGAGGGTGACGCAGAACTTCCCCTTCAACGCAGTGGAGTTCTGGCATCGCACCCATGAGGTCGAGCCAACCGACTACATTCTTTCCTGACCGCTAAGCTGGCGGCCCCACAGGCACAGCCTTACTATGCAAACAAGTCTGTGCCTGATCGACCGTCGTGGGCCGCCAATCACTACAAGAAGAGAGAGGTCATGGATCGTCTACTCATCACCGAGGCGTTCGTGCGCGTCGCCCAAACCGGCAGCTTTGCCAAGGCTGCGGAGCAGTTGGGCGTCACCCGCTCCGTCATCACTCATCGCGTGCAACAGCTCGAGGCGTTCATCAACGCACCGCTCTTTCACCGCAGCACCCGCCATGTGCGGCTCTCGGATATCGGCGAGGCGTATTTTCAGGAGTGCGCCGACCTGGTCGCAGGCTTTCACGGGCTGACCGAGAAAATGCGCCATCAACGTTCCAACCTCACTGGCCAGCTGCGCCTGCAGGTACTGCAAGGCTTTGCAATCGACCATATGGGCCCGATGCTGGCGCAGTTCACCGCGATGTACCCCGAGATCGAGTTGGATGTGGTAGTCACCGATCGCGTGGTCGAGCCGATCGAGGAGGGGTTCGACATCGCCTTCCAGATGTTCCCGCCCCATGCCGAGCGTTTGGTGGTGCGCAAACTCTTCACCCTGCACCGGGTGTTCTGTGCTTCGCCGCAGTATCTGCGCGACCATGGGGAGCCGGAACATCCCATGCAACTCAAGGATCATCGCGTGGCGTTGTTCAGTTCATACCCATCGCGCAATCGCTGGCAATTTACCAATGGAGACGAGAGTGTCGAGCTGACGCTGCACAGCCAGATGCGCTCAAGTTCCATCCATTTGTTACGCGACTACGCTCTGAACGGTGCAGGCATCACCTGCCTGCCGACCTTGATAGCCAGCGACGATTTCATCAACGAGCGACTGGTGCCGATCCTTAACGACTATCGCCTGTCGTCCTTCGATTTCGCCGCCGTGTACCCGGAAACTCAGCGCCGCGCCTTGCGGGTACGCACGTTGATCGATTTTCTAATCGAACGCATCGGCGAAGTGCCGCTATGGGATCAACGCCTGATCGATCGCGGAATTGTGCTCCACTGAAGCCCGCTGCACTGGTCAGCCGTCGTGTTATCGGTGTGCCCATATCGATAACGCGAATGCTCGATTATCTTGAGCGAAAAGGCCTAATCGTCCGTAGTCAGGAAGGTCAGGATCGACGCCATACCAAGGGGAGGGTGCGCCAATCGCGAATTGGGTGGAAAGTCCTAAAACCCAGTAATTCCTAATCCAAACCCTTCTCTTACGGAAGTTAGTGGAATTCTTCGCGGTTTTTCCACTCAAGAAGCAAAATAAATCGTGATTTTCCGCCCATTCGTTTAAAGCCAATGTGAATTTCCACCCATTGATTCTAACCATTTCAGCGTCCCGCAAAAATCTGGCTAACGCCTGCCCCCACCTCTCCTGCGTCTCCGCGTGCGCCAGTCAGAGCAACCTGGCTGCGGCGCACTCCTAGCTCCCTTGGCGGCCAGCGTTCACTTCAAGGCTTCGGCTGCTGACAAAACCACGCAAGAACACAACATGTCTGACATGGGCCCCGACATGGACAAAGTGCCTTGGATGGGAGACGAGCAAATCGCAATGTTGATCTACCCAGGCATGACAGTAATTGCCCTGGCGGCTGTAGCTGGCTTCCAGGTCAATGGCGTTTTCCGGGTTCAATTGCCAGCTCAGCAGACCATTGATGTCCTTGTTGCGCACACCTTCCCGGCCAGCCACCAGGGAATCGGCGATGGCCTGATGGCTGGCGTTAATGCCGTCATCGTCGGCATCGGTCTTGTTTGCACTGCCGTAGACGCGAAACACCAGGATGTCTTTCAGTGGACCGCTCAAATTGAAGTTGGCACGTTTGCCGGTACCCTCGACGCTGTCTTCGGGGAACTGGGTGTAGACGGTCATCGAGCCGTGCAGCTTGTCGGTCGGGCGCTTGGTGATGATGTTGATCACGCCACCCATGGCGCCGGAGCCATAACGCGCGGCCGCCGGGCCACGGAGGATTTCGATACGCTCGACCTCTTCGGCCGGCACCCAGTTGGTTTCGCCGCGGGTGTCTCGGTCGCCGTTCCAGCCGTGGCGCACGGCGTTGCGGGACGAAGAAGGCTTGCCATCGATCAGGATCAGGGTGTTTTCCGGACCCATGCCACGCAGATCGATCTGGCGATTGTTGCCCCGGTTGCCGCTGGCGCTGTTGCCGGTCAGGTTGCCCCCCGGCTCGCGGCGGATGATGTCGGAAAGATCGTTGGCCGGTGGACGTTTCTGGATGTCCTCAGCGGTGATGATGGACACTCCCGGCGCTTGCTTGAGCTCTTCTTCGGCGGTACCCAGTACCCGGACTTCCTGCAACTGCAGGGCTTGATCGCTAACGTCCACCGGCAGGTCGCTCGGCTGGATGTACACTTCGCCAGGTTTGATTTCCATGACTTGGGCAAAGGAAGTTGGTGCGAAAGCAGTCAACAGGGCGACAGACAAATGGTTGAGGGTAAAGCGCATGGCACAGCTCTCCGTTAGGTAATGCGAGATGGAAGAGCGCTTGCCGGTGGTTTTTGGAGTCAGAGATTTATCCTTGGTCTAGAGCGCTCGACACATCAGTCCGGCTCGGATGGTATTAATCAAATGTAAGTAAAGCGCATTTACAATCTATACACTTAGTTTGTTTCAAGGTGTTAGCAGTGCTAGTGAGTGGCCGAATATCGCCCACAAAGTTGTAACTAACTGCGTTTATCTTTCGGTTATTGTTGAATCTTTTCGCACCGGGAAACTTCGTTTATCGACAGGTTAAGCATTAACTTGCACCTTTGACTTAATCGGTTAGGCTGGGTCTTTTGTAGCGACTTCTACAGGCCGCTGCATCGATGTCAGGAGTTGATACAATGCAATCATTCAAACCATCAAAGTTGCTGGCCGGGCTACTGCTGGGCCTCGCCGGTGTCGCCCAGGCACAACCACCCAGCGCACTCGAGGAGCAGGCTTACAGCCGTGCTGCAGCCGTGGAGCAGAAGCTGATTGAGTGGCGCCGCGATATTCACCAACATCCAGAATTGGGTGATCAGGAGACGCGCACCGCCAAGTTGGTAGCTGACCACCTGCGCAAGCTCGGCCTTGAGGTGCACACGGGCATTGCGCGCACCGGCGTGGTGGGCATTCTCGAGGGTGGCAAGCCCGGGCCTACCGTGGCATTACGCGCCGACATGGACGCCCTGCCGGTCAAGGAGCCGGAGGGCCTGCCGTTCGCCTCCAAGGCCCGCGGCACCTACAAGGGCAAGGAAGTGGACGTCATGCACGCCTGCGGCCACGATGCCCACACCGCCATGCTGATGGCCACGGCCGAAGTGCTGGCGGGCATGCGCGAGAAACTGCCTGGCAAGGTGATGTTCATCTTCCAGCCTGCGGAAGAGGGATCGAGCCAGGTCATGTCCGGCCAGAACCAGCGTTGGGGGGCGCAGCTGATGCTGCAAGAGGGTGTATTCGACAAGCTCAAACCCAATGCGGTTTTCGCTGTGCACGTCATGCCGGGACGCTCAGGGGAGCTCAGCTGGCGGACCGGCGCGACCACTGCCAGCAGCGATGACCTGCAAATCACCGTCACCGGCAAGCAGGGCCATGGCGGCATGCCCTGGAACACCGTCGACCCGGTCGTGACCGCCGCCCAAGTGCTCACCGGCCTGCAGACTGTGGTGAGCCGCCGGACCAATTTGACGCAGTCGCCAGCGGTGGTCACCGTCGGCATGATCCAGGGCGGCAGCGCCCCCAACATTATCCCGGAGCAAGTACAAATGGCCGGCACCATTCGTACCTACGACGAGAAGGTCCGTGCGCAGGTAGGGCGCGATGTGAAACTCACCGCTGAGAAGATCGCCGAAAGCGCAGGCGCCAAGGCTGAGGTGTCGGTAGTCCCGGCTTATGGCACTACGATGAACGACGAAAAGCTCTCGGCACAAATGGCTCCCGTGCTTGACCGGGCGGCCTCTGGCAAGGTTGCGACCACCCCGCTGGTTGGCGCCTCCGAGGACTTCTCCTTCTTCGCCAGTCAAGCGCCCGGCCTATACTTTTTCCTTGGCGTAACGCCGGATGGCCAAGACCCAGCGACCGCCGCGCCTAACCATAATCCGAACTTCTTTGTGGATGAAAGCGCGTTAGTCGTCGGAGCACGTGCGCTGTCAGGGATGACCGTGCGGTTTCTTGAGGCAGGGAAGGAGGGGTGACAATCCCTGGCACTCAATAAAACTAGTTACTTCCACTATTACTCGCGCCGTTGCCTGAATCCTGTTCTCCTTCAGGCGGTGCTTGACCAGGTTTTGCTTCGGCACTGTTGCCTTTTTTATCGTGGTTTCCCTTGGAGCCTGACAACTCTCCAGGCTTGGTGGCCGGCGGGGTGGTCTGGGGGGGGCCAACAAACCCTGACTGGGGTATGCGAAGGGAGATGATGAGTCAGAGTTTCACGACACGCGTTGATCAGCTTTGGACGGTTTACTGCCAGTGAGTCGAGCTTCTCTGTCCGTCTCTCATACCTAGCCGTCCGAGCAGAACACTTTCCTGACACCTTCGCGTAATCTGAAGCACATCGCCATAGGCAAACGATTCACCTGGGTCGCGTTCCGTGTGTATGGTGTCCCGTTAGAAATCCACTGCCTGATCTATGCCACTTATGACAGCTTGAAACTCATCGCGTCGTGATCAGAGTTGACGATAATCGAAAGCGAAGTATCGACGCCTTTCCGATAAAACACTTGAGGCAGTGCGGCTGCTTACACGTGATTTAGAATATGCATATGCTCTTTTAGATGTTGATTCTTAATCTGTTTCCCTCTCAACTAGCCTCTTTTTGACAGGTGAGAGCTGATGTCCGAGCGGTGTGATGTTGCGGTTTTGGGCCTGGGTGCCATGGGCGCTGCAACGGTGTATCAGTTGTCGAAGGCCGGTGTGAGTGTTGTTGGTATCGACCGCTATCACCCACCTCACAATCAGGGCTCTAGCCACGGCGATACGCGCATTACTCGGCTTTCGGTCGGTGAGGGCGCGCAGTACGTTCCCATTGTGCGCAACTCCCACCGCATCTGGCGCGAGCTTGAGGAATTGTCGGGGGAGTCGCTGTTCGAACAGTCGGGCCTACTGGCGCTGACCTCGAGTCCCGAGTTTGACCCCAACGACAAAACAGACTTCACCTTGCGTACCATCGGCTTGGCGCAGACATATGGCATCGAGCACGAAATCTTGTCCGCCGAGCAGATTCGCCAGCGCTTTCCCCAGTTTGCCAACGTGCACGACAATGCCATCGGCTATTTCGAGCCTGGTGGAGGCTTTGTACGCCCTGAACGTTGCATCGACGTGCAGCTCAAGCTGGCCGAACAGCACGGCGCGATCCTGTACAAAGGCGAGACCGTCACCGCGATTAGCTCGAATGAGCAGGGTGTTGAAGTCACCACGAACTTGCGGACGCTCTTTGCCAACAAGCTAGTGATCAGCGCCGGCAACTGGAGCAGCGAATTGTTGGGCAAGCCGTTTGACAGCCTGCTCAGTGTCTACCGGCAGAAGCTGTTCTGGTTCGAGCTGGAGGAGAGCGCCGGGCTGGTGGGCCACTCACCGACTTTTATCCTCACCCACGGTCGCGGCGACGACAAAATCAATTATGGCTTCCCCGCGTTACACGGCGAGGGCAGCCTGAAAATCGCTACCGCGCAGTACCACACTACCTCGTTGCCACAATCAATGGATCGTACAGTCTCGGCGGCGGAAGAGCAGGACATGTTTGAGCACCAGGTGCGCGGCCGCATCGCCGGTGTTACCTCGAAGGTGGTCAAGTCTGCTGTCTGCGCCTACACCGTTACGCCGGATCGCCATTTCATCATCGACGAGCATCCGTCGTTGCAGCACACCTTGGTAGTGTCAGCCTGTTCCGGCCACGGCTTCAAACATTCCGCTGCACTTGGCGAGGCGTTTGCGCAGTGGTGCATGCGCGGCTCGACCGACCTGGATCTCTCTTCTTTTTCCCTAAATCGCTTCGAAGGTAAATTATCGTGAAACGCGTCGTTCTCTCCGTTGCACTGCTCGTCGCAGCCATGGGTTCTGCCTATGCCGAAACCCTGAAAATCGCAGTGGTGCCTGTGCCCCATGCCGAGATCTTGGAATTCCTCAAACCTGAGCTTGCCAAAGAAGGGGTGACGTTGGATGTCAAAGTCTTCTCTGACTATATCCAGCCAGACCGGCAAACGGATGAAGGTTTGTTGGACGCCAATTACTTCCAGAGTAAGCCGTACTATGAGGCGTATAAAAAAGATCGCCCAAGCAGCGATCAAGTGCCAATCGTGGCCGTGCACATCGAACCGTTCGGTGCCTATTCGAAAAAGATCAAATCTATTAGTGAACTCAAGGATGGCGCCACCATCGCCATACCCAACGACCCGACCAACTCCGGTCGTGCGCTGCTACTGATCGCCAAGCAAGGGCTGATTACCCTCAAGGATCCCGATAACATCATGGCTACTCGCCTCGACATCGTCAGCAACCCCAAACACCTGAAATTTCAGGAGTTGGAAGCGGCCATGCTGCCGCGCGTGCTTAACCAGGTCGACCTGGCATTGATCAACGCTAACTACGCGCTGGAAGCGAAGCTTGAGCCTCATAAGGATGCTCTGTTTATTGAAAGCTCGGAGTCACCGTACGCCAATTACCTGTACGTACGTCGCGACAAGGCGAACGCTCCGGCCGTATTGAAACTTGGCGCGTTGCTCAATTCGCCTGAAGTGAAGAAATTCATCCTTGAGCGCTATCACGGCGATGTCGTGCCTGCCTTTTGACGAAAGTAGGCTTACGCCAATTACAAACTTTTTTTTATTTAGTGTACGGTTAGGAGACTAACCAACTAGAGGCCTCTCATGTCTAAGCTCGCAGAATTCCGCCAGCTCGAAAAACACTTAGCCGAGCAACTCCAAGCTCTCGAAGCCCTGAAAGGCGACGCTGGCCTCAAGAAAGAAATCGAATTTGAAACGAAGCTACGAGCTTTGCTCGCCGAGTACAGCTACAGCCTGCCCAACGTGATCAACTTGCTTGATCCTAAGGCTGGCCGTCGTGCACCTGCTGCCGAATCCAAAGCAGGCGCTCGGAAGCCCCGCCAAGTAAAGGTCTACAAGAACCCGCACACCGGCGAAGTCGTAGAGACCAAAGGCGGCAATCACAAAACGCTGAAAGAATGGAAAGCAGAGCACGGCTCCGCGACCGTTGAGTCCTGGCTGACCAAGTAATTTTGGTTTGAGTACAATAGAGCCTCTAGAGGGCCCTTTTTATTTATTCGGTTTCCAGGACTCGGATTTTGGCTGGGCACCTGTCACATCAGTCAGTTAATGACTGTTATCGCCCCAATTCCGATTGCAGTCATAAGCATCACTAAGACCGTTCCGAACGTCCATTTCAGGGAGACTCGCTGGTTGTCGCCGTAGTCAATATCCAACAGCCCGCATAGCAGGTAAGTCGATGCAACCAGAGGGCTGAGGAGGTGGACGGGCTGGCCAATCAGTGACGCAATTGCCATTTCATTCGGGCCAATCCCATAGTGAGCAGCCGTCTCTGCAAGGATGGGCAACACACCGAAGTAAAACGCATCGTTGGTCAGTACATAAGTGAACGGCATGCTCAGCAGGGCTGTGATCAGCGACATGTAATGACCAGCCTGTTCTGGCAGGATCATGATGAGGTTATCCGAGATCGCCTTGATCATCCCTGTGCCACTCATGATGCCGACGAATATGCCTGCAGCAAAGATCAGCAGAGTGACCGCCATGACGTTATCAGCATGGCGGGCTATGACTTCTTTTTGCTGTTTCAAGCTTGGATAGTTAACTAGGCAAGCTAAACCAAACGCCAGCATGAACAGAATCGGCAGGGGCATGAGGCTAAGCATCATGCCGGCGATCAGCGTCAGCGTCAGCACAACGTTGAACAAGAACTTCGGATCTTTGAGCCGAATGTGCGCATAACCATCCAGCACTTCGTCCTCACTCACCGTCACAACGCCGAGCCGACGATATTCCATGCGTCCCAGCCACCAAGCGGCAAGAACAACCCAGACGGCGCCGGCGATCATGATCGGTATCATCTCCAGAAACAGCGCGGTGATATCGACATGCATAGCGCTGGCCGCGCGAGAAAACGGCCCCGCCCAAGGCAGTATGTTCATCACGCCGATGGCCATTAGCAAAACGGTCGCCATCACCTGCAGCCGTATCCCGGTCAGGCGGTATAACGGCAAAAAGGCTGCAGTGGCAATGATGTAGGTGGTTGCGCCATCGCCATCGAGGCCAACACACAAACCCAGAATGGCAGTGCCCACGACGATCTTCCGGGGGTCGCCTTTTACCAGGCGCAGCAATACTTTAATCAGCGGATTGAAGAGCCCTGCGTCGGTCATCAGGCAGAAGTAGAGAATCGCAAAGGTCAGCATGATGCCCGTCGGCGCGAGCATTTTTATGCCGTCGTACATCATTGCGCCGAGTTGGGTCGCAAAGCCTCCCAGGCACCCGAACACGACAGGAACGAGTAACAGCGCTACTAGGGGAGATAGTCGCTTGCTCATGATCAGGTACATGAAGCAAACGATCATGGCGTAGCTTAAGAAGATCAGCATGAGTGTCCCTTTTATTAGACTTGTAGGGCTGGTGCGTCGTGCGCACGCTTTTTTCGGGCCGAACGAATCCCGTGCGGGCAGCACTAGGAATTCAGAGCGTCATAGGCTAGCTATGGGAATACATGGGTGACCCGGCGTGTTCGAGATCGGCTACCAATATCGAACCGGTGGAGGAGTCGGTGATGAACAATTGCTTGTTGCCCGCACCACCGAACGCCAAGTTGGTCAGGGTGCGTCCATCGGTGCACGATCGAATCCGATACAGCGGCACTGCATGGGGGTCGAACACCCAGACGCAGGCATTCCCGGCATCGCACACATAAAGATTACCGACGCAGTCTAGTGCTAGGCCATCGGCCCCACTGACACCTCCCGCCATTGCGGCGAAGATGCCAACTTTGCTGGTTCCCCCATCGCTTTGAATCGGCAGGCGCCAGATTGCATTGCCGCGTGTCATCGCAACGAATAGCGCATTCTGCTGAAGATTCATCACCAGGCCATTCGGGCTTGGGCCGTTGTCTATCAAACGGGTCAGGATTTCTTTATCCAGGTCGTAGGCAAATACACGTCCGCTGGGATCCTGTTGGCCGGTCTGACCTTGATCGGTGAAGTAGAGCTTTCCGCTTTCATCAAAGAACAGATCGTTTACGCCTTTGAATCCTTCACTACGGCTGTGCGTAAGAAATGGCGCAATTGAGCCGGTGTTTGGATCGAGTACAAGAATGCCCTGCTTGTAGTCGGCAATGAAAACTCGACCATCCCGGTGGATTTTCAGTCCGTTCGGCCAACCGTCATATTCCGCAACCAGCGTCCAATTGCCCAACGGGTCTATTCGAAAAATACGACCGTAGGGAATATCAGTTACGTAGAGGTTTCCGCTTACATCGAAGGATGGCCCTTCTAGAAAACTTTTGACGTTCTGTCCGGGTTTGTTAGCACGTACCCACTCGGAGTCACCATCCTTCCAGAAGGCCTCAGGCATCGTAGTAAATACGCGAGTCGGTAAATCACGCGGGGGGGCATAAAGGCTCACAAAGTCGACTCCTACACGGGCGCCGAACAAGACAGGTATCGACCTTCGAGGGTGAAAAAGTCTGTTCTTCGCATTGTTGTTGTTCTGTCAGACAGAATTAAATATCTTCTGGCAGAACAAATGTCGATCTATTTTCCTTCCCTGTCAACCCACCTGCTGCCGTACGGCACTGATTCGACCATCTGCGCTTGCGTCGTTTAAATCAAAAACCCCAACTCACCGGAATTATAGATGGGTGGCGTTGACAGCTTGAATTCATGCGCTCATTATTTATTTCAGAACATTGTTCTATCAGATAGAACGTACGCAATTCAACACCCGGAGAACCGGCGATGAACGATAAAAGCAACGTAGATATCCTGATCAGTGAGGTAGGCCCACGGGATGGGTTGCAGAGCGTCAATGCAACGATGCCGACTGAGCTGAAAAAGCACTGGCTAACTTCGCTGGCCGACGCCGGGCTTCGAGAAATCGAGATTGGGTCTTTTGTCTCACCCAAGCTGCTGCCACAGATGGCTGATGCAGCAGAACTGGTCGCTCACCTTCGGCAAAGACAGGATGTATTCGTCACCGCCCTGGTGCCTAACCTCAAGGGCGCAGAGGCAGCGTTCAAATCCGGCGTTCAGAAAATTACGATGCCGATTTCCGTCAGCGAACCGCATTCACTTGCCAATATCCGCAAGACCCATGAGCAGGTTTACGAAGAGGTGCGTTCTATTGTCACCCTTCGAAACGAGCAATTTCCTCATGTCGAGATCGAGTCCGGCCTATCGACGGTATTCGGCTGCACGATTCAAGGTGTAGTCCCGGAATACGATGTGATTCGCATGGCTTTGCGCATGGTCGAGTTGGGCGTTGATGAGGTCGGTCTGGCCGATACCGTCGGCTATGCGAACCCGGCTCAAGTACGCCGTCTTTTCACTCGGTTGCGTAGCGAGATAGGTGCTAAAGCAGGCAGTGCGCATTTCCACAACACTCGTGGTCAAGGGTTGGCCAACGTGGTTGCCGCGCTGGATGTTGGCGTCACGACGATCGACGCTTCCCAAGGCGGTCTCGGAGGATGCCCTTACGCACCAGGTGCCTCGGGAAACATCGTCACCGAAGATCTCGTCTATCTGCTCGAATCCATGGGGCTACGTACCGGTGTCGACATCGACAAACTGGTAGCGGCCCGTGAGTGGCTCAAACAAGGGTTGCCGGGCGAACCGCTCTACGGGTTTATCCCGGACGCTGGAGTGGGTAAAAACTTTCAATACGCCGGGGGCGCGCAATGAGCATGCAAAATCAGAACATCCAGACATTGCCGCTGGCGGGCATCCGGGTTGTCGAGTTTGTGCACATGGTCATGGGCCCTACGTGCGGTTTGGTACTCGCAGATCTAGGTGCGGAGGTGATCAAGGTCGAACCAACGCCTGAGGGCGACAATACGCGCCGCTTGACGGGTTCTGGCGCGGGTTACTGGATGACCTACAACCGCAATAAGAAAAGCTTTGCTGTCGACATCAAGTCGGAGGATGGCATGGCCGCAGTACGCAAGCTGATTGAGAGCGCGGATGTGGTCACCGAGAATTTTCGGCCAGGCGCGATGGAGAAGCTTGGGCTGGGTTATGAAGACGTGAAAGCTTTCAAGCCCGACATCATCTACAGCTCCATGAAAGGTTTTTTGCCTGGCCCGTATGAGCACCGAACGGCGCTGGATGAAGTGGTGCAGATGATGACTGGGTTGGCCTACATGACGGGCCCTGAAGGCCGTCCATTGCGGGCGGGTGCTTCGGTTAACGATGTGATGGGGGGAATGTTCAGCGCCATTTCGATCCTCGCAGCACTTTGGCAACGCAAGGCCACCGGTGAGGGCCAATTTGTCCAAACGGGCCTTTTTGAAAACTCAGCTTTTCTGGTAGGCCAGCACATGATGCAAATGGCAACCACAGGAAAGCCCGCAGCCCCAATGCCCAGCCGACTTTCAGCGTGGGCAATCTATGACGTCTTCACCACGCTGGATGATGAGCAGGTTTTCATGGGCGTAGTGAGCGACAGTCAATGGGTCAGTTTCTGTGAGGCCTTCGGTTTCGATCAGTTGGGCCGTGACCCCGATCTGGCGAAAAATACCCAGCGCGTCCAGGCTCGTTCAAAAATTCTTCCCCTGGTGAAGGAGCGGCTCGCCAGCCTCAGCAAACATGCCGTCATGGCCATGTGTGAGCAAGCAGGTTTGCCTTTTTCTCCCATCCAGCGTCCTCAGGATCTGTTCGAGGATCCACATCTGAATGCCTCTGGAGGCCTGGCACACCTCTCCTTGGAAAACGGCGAAGAAGTAAAGGTACCTATGCTGCCGTTCGAGATGAATGGTCGGCGCATGGATGCTCGTCTGAATGTGCCTCGGTTAGGCAGCCATTCAGAAGAGCTGCTCGGCGAGATGGGTTATGACTCCAAGGATATCGAGTCTTTGCGAGGTCGTGGCGTCGTCCGCTAACCCTCAAGCCTGTAGCAAATTCGCTGACGGTTTTTCCCGCCGTCAGCCATATAAAAATAAAGTTGAGGAACCCCGTCATGGCTATTGTCACGACATCTCCGAAAAGTCCAAAAGCCTTCACGGCACAACCTCTCGATGCAGAACAAACCCGTGTGCTTCACAAGGCTGCGTGGCGATTGATTCCGTTGCTTGCGCTCGCCTATTTTTTCAATTACCTGGATCGCACCAGCGTAGGTTATGCCGCGCTGCAAATGACTGATGATCTGGGGCTGACCGCTACTCAGTTTGGGCTTGGCGCAGGGATCATGTTTTTTGGGTACTGCTTATGTGAAGTCCCCAGCAACCTCGCAATGTATCGATTCGGCGCCCGGCTCTGGATGGCCCGGATCATGATCACATGGGGACTGGCCGCCGCCGCAACAGCTCTGGTAGTCGGGCCTTACAGTTTCTATGTGGTAAGGCTGATCCTCGGTATCGCCGAAGCAGGTTTCTTTCCTGGCGTTATCTTCTTCCTGACGTTGTGGTTCCCAGCGCAGTACCGCACAAGGGTGCTGGCATGGTTCACAGTGGCCACACCTATTTCATTCCTGGTAGGGGGCCCACTCTCTATTTGGCTCTTGCAGATGCATGGCTTTCTCGGACTCGCCGGCTGGCAATGGATGTTCATCATCGAGGGGATTCCAGCCTGTATTTTGGGATTGATCACATTGAAAGTGCTCACCAACCACCCCTCAGAAGCAAAGTGGTTGACATCTCGTGAGCGTGATTTGATCGCCGGCATGCTGGCGGAAGAACAAAGTAAGGGACAACACAGTCATGGTTTCAAGGCAGCGCTAAGGGATCCCAGGGTGTGGATTCTCAGCTCGATCACCTTCAGCTTCACCTTAGGCTCCTACGGTATCGGCATCTGGTTGCCACAGATGCTCAAGGCCCACGGCGTAGAAGTGAGCATGATTGGTTGGGTAGCGGCGATTCCCTACTTCTTCGCAACCATCGGCCTTTTGATCTGGGCAAAACATGTTGATCGCACCGGCAAGGGAATTCTTAACCTTACGCTTGCTATGCTGCTTGCAGGTTTGGCGCTGCTGTTCGCGTTGCAGATGAATGCGTTGGCTCCCGCATTGGCCGGTATCACCTTGGCTTTGGTCGGTACGATTGCAGGAAAAACAATTTTTTACACACTGCCAGGCAAGTTTCTTCGCGGTCAGGCAGCTGCGGGTGGTATTGCCTTGATCAACTCGATTGGTGCCTTCGGTGGTTTTGTGGGCCCCTATCTGATGGGGTTTCTCAAGGACTACACCGGCTCATTCACAGCAGGGCTGATGGTGATGGGATGCATCATGTTTGTGGCTGCGGCGATGGTCATGTCATTGCGCCTGTTTCTACGCGAGGATTGACGCACTGGCTCCTGGGCTGCTCAGAAGGTATCTTAAGTTCATTGAAATTGTCTTGCAGGCAATTACAGCTGTGCTACTGCTGCTGGATTGCCTTGCGAGCTCAGACCTGACGTTGAGTGACTATGAACACCGAATCTGATACAGGCCTTTCTGATCAATCCAACGGCGTTGAAGGAGGCGGGGTCGCCGCTGTGGATCGAGCCTTTGCGATTCTAGCTGCCTTCCAGGTTGAACAGGAAAGCCTGACATTGGCTGAGCTTGCGAGGCGAACCGGGCTCTACAAAAGTACAATTCTGCGGTTGATTACTTCGTTGGAGAAAGCCGGTTTTGTGCGCCGTCTGAGTGACGGTAGCTATTCTGTCGGGCCTGAGCCTCTTCGTTTGTCGCAGCTGTACCAGGCCTCGTTCCGACTTCGTGATGTCATCCATCCATTGTTGGAGTCAATAGCAGAGGAGAGTGGGGAAACGTCCTCTTTCTATGTGTTGGAGAACGGCAGCAGGGTGGTGCTGTTTCGTGTTGAGCCTAAGCGAGCAGTGCGCGTTTCCGTACTGGAGGGCTCGCGCTTCCCTTTGCATGCAGGCGCTTCAGGAAAAATTCTTCGAGCTTTTTCTCGGCAGGGGGATCCTACGTTGACGGAAGTACGGGAGCGTTTCTGGGCTAGCTCTTTTGGCGAACGAGATCCAGAGACAACCGCTGTATCAGTTCCTGTTTTTTCGCTGGGCTATGAGCTAAAGGGCGCACTCACGCTCTCTGGCCCATCTGATCGCCTATTGCAAGAGCATGTTCAACACGCAGCGTCAATTTTGCTACGTAACGCCATCATTGCAACGAGTGCCTTGGGCGGTAGTAATGCAGAGCTGAGAGAGGCGCTTAAACGACTGAATCCTTAAGAACTGCCATTTCTGGTGGCTCGAAGCCCTGAAAGGCGACGCTGGCCTCAAGAAAGAAATCGAATTTGAAACGAAGCTACGAGCTTTGCTCGCCGAGTACAGCTACAGCCTGCCCAACGTGATCAACTTGCTTGATCCTAAGGCTGGCCGTCGTGCACCTGCTGCCGAATCCAAAGCAGGCGCTCGGAAGCCCCGCCAAGTAAAGGTCTACAAGAACCCGCACACCGGCGAAGTCGTAGAGACCAAAGGCGGCAATCACAAAACGCTGAAAGAATGGAAAGCAGAGCACGGCTCCGCGACCGTTGAGTCCTGGCTGACCAAGTAATATTGGTTTGAGTACAAAAGGGCCTAGAGGGCCCTTTTTGTGGGTGTCAAAATTCCACCCTCCCACGTACATGAGCGAGGCGATGAGTATGTGGGATGCAGGACTCTGACAGCCCTACCAGGTAAGCCGCCAGACATGTCACCGGCGACCGCTAACTCGGCAAACTTAATAAGCGTGCCATGGAGGCAAAAATGAAGAAGCTGATGCGAACATTAGGAGTCATCGTAATGCTCGGTGTACCCACACAGCAGGCGTTATCCGATGAGACTGGCGGAAGAGTCATCCGCATTGCTCAACTTGAAATTGACCCCGCGCAGCTGGCAGCCTACCAGGCAGCAGTCAGGGAGGAGATAACTGAGTCGGTAAGACTCGAGCCTGGTGTCATCTCAATCTACTCAGTAGCAGAGTCTGACCATCCTAATCGCCTACATTTTTTCGAAATTTATGCCGACGATGCAGCCTACAAGAGCCATATTGCGTCAGCGCATTTTCAAAAATATGCGGCGACTACTCAGTCGATGATTCTCTCAAAGCGCCTAATAGCTACGCATCCTGTACAGCTCAGTCCAGTCCCGACCCCAGTTGGCAAGTAATACGAACGCCATGCCTAGGATGGAGGAGGTGTTCAAATTATTCTGCACTTATGTCATCGCTTACCGATAGCTAGGCTACGGTATGAAGTGGCGTCAATGAAGAGATCGCACCTTCGGGCCTTAAGGCCCGGCTCAACCATTAGCCAAATATTTCCCGCAAGATGTAAGCCACATCCTGCATCGTCTACCCCTTGGTGATAGGTACCCTGCAAAGCCTCGTCAGTTGTAAGCATCCGCTCAATACACCTTGTGGATCACGATTTTTATGCTGTGCGTCCGGCACATATCGTAACCCTGAGAATTAGGGCAGAAAAATTTAGAGGTTTAGAAAATATGTATCTATTGATTGCTCGTCGAGACAGGTTCGATAGCCTACCGCTAAGCTTGACCCTATGACCGCAGGTCAACGGAGTAGTACATGGAAAAAACAACCTATAGTGGCGGATGCGTCTGCGGATGGGTTCGATATGAAGCGCTAGGCCCAGCAGAGAAACCTCATACGTGCTCATGCAAAACTTGCCAGCAGCATACTGGCTCTCTTACTGCCGTGTGGGTCGAGTTTGCGCGAGACAGAGTTAAGTGGATAGGTGCCGGTGGTGCTCCCTCAGCGTTTAGATCTTCAGATTACTCCAGTAGAGCTTTTTGTCCAAAGTGCGGGAGCTCCATCGGTGCAATAGATGACGAACCAACTATCGCATTGCTAGTCGGTGGTTTTGACGACAATGATCTAGAAGCTCTCTTACCGTTGTATCACTCGTACGAGGACAGAAAGCCACGGTGGTGGTACGTTAGTTCGACGGATTCGAAATCAAAGTAAAATTTCTCAAAAGGTACACTCCTCGACTATAGGGGGTTCCATCTTTGGGGCAGTAACTCAGCAGCCTCACTCGCACGCTGCGTCGGCAGCCGCGTCAGCACATCTTTAAGATAGGCATACGGATCATGCCCATTCATCGGTGTAGCTCCTAGCGCCTCCGCCGTAGTAACTCTCACGGGGCGCGATGGTCAGCTCGACCCCATGACGCAGGCGCTCTCGTACTACTCTGACCCCAAGAGCTTTCTAACTTCTGCGATGATCAAATCGATGTTGAATGGCTTTGCCAATACAGCATCAAACAAATCCGATCTCTGCATACCGATATGTGCCTGAGCACCGCTCATCAAGATGATCGGCAAATGATTAGCGGAAGGAAGGGCTCGGACGGCTTTGGCGAATTCCAGGCCGTCCATCACCGGCATCATAAAGTCGGTAATGATCAAGGCAGGCCGTTCTCTATCCAGCACCTCGAGTCCTTTTCGACCATTGCTGGCCGTCACCACCATGAACCCCTCATCCTCCAGCGCAAGGCTGAGAATGTCAGCGATCAAATACTCGTCGTCGACGACCAGGATGGTGGTCATGTTAATTCAACCCACTCAAAAGCCTAAGAAATTGAACCGGGAGATGACTCAGTGGGGACTGAAGGTTCATGTCTTGAAGCCTTTTTCAGGAAAACATCTTGATCACGGATGACGACCTCAAATCGTGAAGGGTCGTAAGAGCTGTCTCGTACTTTAAGAATGGAAAGCGTTCTGCTTAGTTCAGAGTGATTCTCAGAGAATCGCATCAGCATCAGGTTGTCGACGATGCTCGACAGGTCAGAGTTTGGTGCGCTGACCTCGGAGCCAAATAGATCGCGCATTTCCCATGAGGCAAATACCGTAACGCCCCTGGATCGCAGCTCGTTCATCAAAGCACTGAAGAAGTCAGTAATCCGTGCGGGATTTGTCGAGACTCGTGTCATACCGCTAAGGCTATCGATGAACAGGCGCTTGATACCCTTTTCCTCAACGATACTCAGCAGTCGTGCGCCCAGTCCATCGAGCAGGCCTTCAGTAGTTGGCTGCCAGGCAATGCTCAGGGCGCCGCTGTCTTCCATGCCTTTGATATCGATACCCAGTGATTGGCCTTTGAGTCGCAAACGTTGTGGGCTCTCGTAGAAGCCAAAATGCAGTCCTGGAGCATCCACCGTTGACTCGGACAGAAATTTGAGACCAGAGTCGTTTTACCAATTCCGGAGGGGCCCATGACCAGAGACACACTGGAACTGTAAAGGCCTCCGCCCAATATGCCGTCCAGTGATCCAATGCCACTGGCAATACGCGTCATGTCGGCGCTGTCGGGGGCGGACGGGTGGCTGTAAAGACTTTCGAGTCGAGGGTAAACCACCAATCCGTTGTCGGTAATCTCACACTCATGAAGGCCTGTCATTGCTCCACTGCCGCGAGTTTTACGCAGTTGAATACGACGCACTGAGCGAGTGCCATATAGCTCTTCACCCATCTCAATCACGCCATCAACCATAGTGTGCTCAGGGCTGCCGTCATCGAGTCGGGAACTGGTAAGAAACAGTACGGTGCAACCCGCGAAAGCAGCGTGCCCTTGCAACTCTGAAATGAATTTCTTGGTGTCGATGTGCGAATCGGCTTTTGAGCGCGCATTGAGTAAGCCGTCTACCACCATCACCGTGGCTTTTTGGCGGCTTATCTCGCGCCGAAGCAGCTTTACTACCTCATCCAGACCTTCGTTTTCCAGGGTGTCAAACGCGCTGACAAATTGAATTTCGGCGCCGACTTTGGAAGAGTCGAAAAAGCTCAGAGTAGAAAGAAATTGAAAAAGGCGGTCATGTGACTCGGCCAGCAGCGTGGCGACCAGAACCCGGCCTCCATTATTCGCGTGATGGAACCCGAGTTGGTTAGCGAGGATCGTTTTTCCAGACCCTGGGCGACCCTGGATTATGTACGAAGCGCCTGCGACCAGCCCTCCCTTGAGCAGAGCGTCGAGACCTTCTATTCCACTTTGGAGGCGTTTTAGCTTTTCCACGATGCGACCCTGATCTGAAAAACAGGCTGTTTAAACCGAGTGGACGGAATGCTATCGCCATTTTCGCTCCGGAGCCATTCACGCCTATTCGCGGAGGGAGGCTAATTGCCGCAGCTCGGTCTATGACGCAATGGGATCTTTAATCAGTGACGTTTACCTGGTCAAACGTCACTGATTTTTATCCTTCAGGTCATCAATTCATCTTGCTGTGATCAGGCATATTCAGAGCCCGCGCTGTGGCTTCAACCTTGATCGACTCCTTCTCGCCTTTGGCATTCTCGACCGACAACATCAGCGGCACCTTGTCGCCCTCTTTGACCTGCTGAACTAGGTCAATAAGCATGATGTGGTAGTTGTGGGGATCCAGAGTGACGGCTTTGCCAGCAGGCAAGGCGACGAACTCTACCGGTTGCATGCTCATCACGTCGTTCTTCATGATCGACTGGTGAACTTGCACGGTTTTAGCCACCGGTGACTGCGCACTGAGCAGCTTGCTGTCGCTGCTTGCCGTGATAGTCATGAACGCTCCGGTCGCTTGTTGTCCTGCAACTGTTGCGCGAACCCACGCGTCGTCTACCTGCGTCTGGGCTGATACCTGGCAAGCCAGTCCCAGTAGAGAACACCCAAGTACGATCTGTCTGACGCGTTGGGTAATGCTGGTTTGATTGAGAGTTGAGTTCATTAGCAGACCTCCATGACAGTGAGCAAATCTTCCGTGCACTCTTGTGCAGAAAGCGAGTGAGACAATCCAAGGCGTAGCGTTCCCCTGGAATCATAAACATAGCTCGTCGCAGTGTGGGAAAGCGTATAAGTTGATCCGCTGGGGACTTTTTCGTAGAACACGCCGAACTCTTTGGCCGTAGCAGCCGTTTCTTCCAGTGTTCCGTAAAGTGCGACAAATGATGGGTCAAAGGTTTTGACGTAGGCGTCGAGCACGGCAGGTGTATCCCGTTCGGGATCCAGCGTGATGAAAATGACCTGGAGACGGTCACCATCCTTGCCCATTAGTTTTTTGATTTTTACTGCTCGGGCCAGAGCGGTGGGGCAGATCGCGGGGCATTGGGTAAATCCGAAGAACACCATCGGCATCATGCCTCGATAGCTCGAGAGCATTCTCACGTCGCCGTCAGTATCTTTTAACTTAAACGTTCGACCGAGGATCTGATTGCTCAGATCCTTGCCGTACTTGTACGACAACTCCCCTCGGGAATCGCAGCCGGTCAGGATGCCCAGACCAAGCAGCCCCATACCTGCAACCACTTTGCGGCGAGTCAGCAAAACGCTCATGGATTAACGCCTTTTGGATCGTCCAGCAGTCCAGTCAACTGTATGGACGCATCATCTTAAAATTAACGTATGGCATCAAAATGACTGATCGATATTTCCCGACTGAACGAGAGGTCAGTCGGGGTCTGCCCTGCTGAATGCATCTAATCGATTCAGCTCAATGAGCCGCTGAAGAGTGCTCTTGGCCTACGTTCACGACTCCTTTGAACAGAGCGAACTGCTTCACCCGATTCGGCGATATAGCGCTTTCTGCCTGTGTCACGGATTGGCTCATATGTACGGCTGCGTCAGGGGCCAATCCGGCGCTGCGTAAGGTGGTCGGATCCAGCAACGCGTCGCCGGCGCACAGCACGACTCGCCAGCCTTTATCGCTTTTTCCTAGCAGTGCGCGACCTCCGCGCTCGCCTTGTGTCCAACCGGCGACAGCGTGATCACCTTCGACCGTAATTGGGCCGACATCAAGCGGAGCATCCGGACGCTCCCAAGTATGGCGCATCAGCTGTTGGATATTTTGTTGATCCGATACAGTGTCAGCGAAAGCCCCCGTGACAAGTGTCATCAAGATTAGAAATAGCGGTGCGAATTTCATGGTGTGTGTCCTTGAGTAGAGGCTGCCGTCGATCACTCGGCAGCCGAGTTCCATCGGGGTCGTTTAGAAGCCCATTTTCACGCCGAGCTGCGCCGAGGTTCCGGGCATTGGATAACCGTTGCGATACTCATAGTTGCGGTCGAATAGGTTTTCTACCGCCACAAAAACCTCACCGACTTTGCCCAGCGCCGGAACCGCATGACCCACCCTCAGGTTCACGACAGTGAAGCTGTCCACCTGTGCGAAGTTCGCGGCCCCTGCGGTACGCTCTTCCGCTAGCACGTACATGTCTCTCTGATACTGGGCATCAGCGCTCAAACGCCAAGGGCCGGTTTCGTAGGTCGTGCCTAACGACAAAGACCGTTTCGGTGCGTAAGGCAGAGTTTTCAGCGACGGATCCAGCCAGGTGAAGCCGACGAAGCTGCTCCAGCTATCGTTCCAGTGCTGCTGCCAAGTGGCCTCGGCGCCCTTGATTTCGTAGTTACCCAAGTTCGTAAATGAGGGCTGTGAAACGGCAGGAGGGAACGCGAACAAATAGCGATCTTTGTACTTGTCCTTGAAGATGGCCAGATCCAGGGTTGCACTCTCGATAGGGTTGAATTTGACCCCCAGTTCTTGGTGATCGAGTTTCTCGGGCTTTAGATCTTTCCAGCTTTCGCCGAGCGCCGGGATTAGGTTCGAGAGAACTGAAGCCTCGAGCCCTGGATAATTGATGCCTCGAGACAGGTTGGCCCGAAACTCGACATTGGAAGTGGACAGCAGCACACCAGCATGCGGCGCTGTAGCGCTTTCGAAGACGTTGTGGTCGTAGGTACGCACTCCGGCAGAAGGCGTTAGTGTCCAGCTGTCATTGAGTTCAAATGCATGGCTGAGAGCAATGTGTGGCGAGATCACTCGCAAGGTTGGCGCGTCGAAGTCGGCACGCGGTGCCGGCGCTATACGTTTGTAAGTCACGTCGCCTTTGCTTTCATCGATGTCCATGCCCAGCGCGACTTCGCCGTTTTGCCAAGGTCGCAGACTTTCTTCCCAGCGCAGGCCTTGCAAGGTGAAGTCGCTGATGGTGTCACCATCGAGCCCAGGTTGATCGAGCGCGCTGCCTCGACCTTCGTTGTGGTAAAGCTTGACGCTACCGTTGCCCCAGTCGTAGTCGTGGTTAAGTGAGAGCGTAGCCAAGGTGCCGCGAGTGTTGAATTCACCTGTCTTGGTCTCTGGTAGACCTTTCTGTCCAGGGTCTGAGGCTTGGTTGTTGGCATGCAACAGCAACAGGCCAGCACTCCAGTTATCGTTTAAACGATAACCTATGCGCGCCAGGCCGTTGTTCAAACGGCCATCGCCATCCGGACGGTCGCCATCGGAGTGAGCGGCTCCTTGCGCTAGCAGGTAGTCCCAATCGCCGCTGCGGCCAATAAGGGAGGCTTGATCGGTCGCTGTGTGGAAACTGCCACCAGTTACCTGCAATTCGCCATGCTGGTTATCGCCCGCTTCAGCAGTACGAGGAGTCAAATCAATTGCGGCAAAGGTGTTGCCGAATTTTTGCGGTTGCGGGCCTTTGTAGACGCTGATGCTTTGCATGGCATTGATCGGTAGCAGATCCAGTAAAGGGTGCCCCCAAACGCCCATGTAAAAAGGCACTCCATCGATGTACGTCTTGATCTCACTGCCTGGTCGGCTGGCACCCATACCACGGATATACACCGCACCACCTTCAGCCCCACCAAACGACCCCACTGGGTTGAATCGTGAAACGGTCACCCCTGGAGTACGGCGCAGCGCGGACGATAGATCTAGCGCGTTGAGGTCGCGGATCTGATCCTGCCCCACCACGGTGGTCAGGCTACCGAAGGAGTCGACCTTGTTCTGGTCGATTACAGAAGAGCCAATCACCGTCGTTTCAGGCAACTCCACAGGTTGATTATCTGCCTGTGCAGCGGCAGTGGCGCCAAACAGTGAAATCGAAACACCGTACCAAATAGCCTTTTGCATCATCCCTTGTGCTCCTTGTTATCGACGAGGCCCTGCTCACTAACGGAGTGTGTGCCTACGTTTTCAATGCCAAAGTTTTCTCGCCTGCGGTGCATCCCCATGCACGGCAGGGACTTGCTGCATCACAAATGAAATAGCCAGCACGGGGCATACCTGATCACACCAGTACGTGATTCAGATCTCGGTATCGGACGCGCACCAACGATGGATCTCTTGGTCATCAAAGGATCCCAGAGATCGAGCTGGCAATAATTGAGCGCTGATGACCGTGGCTATTTATTACAAGGGAGAGGCGCGAGGGTTGGCCGATGGCCAAGAGTAGCGAGGAGGAGCCTTACCGCGGGTTTCAACGGGTTTTCGCTGAACCTGGTTGGTTCGCGCAAGCCAAGCAAGGCAGAACAGGAACACGAGGTTTAAGGTGATTGAGGAGCACATCGGGCAACTGAAGTTGCTGGCCCAATTACTCTTGGACTGGGCAACCAAATCCCCCCCGACATCCGCAACACCCACATTAGATACTGAGCAGAATTGCCCTCCCGCGCCATTGAGGGCCAAGCCACTCATCTGTCCGTGAGCAATACCGCAAGCCAATAGATTGAACAGGACGCAGGCATAGAGCGTCCAGGCAATCAACGAGCGGTCTGTTCGAGTTCTGTTCATGGAAATGACTCTAGCACCCGACTTTTGGGCGTGCCACGTAACGACCATGTATTTGGTTGAGGTTTAACGCAGAAGCATTTCTAGTTCCAGACGAACCGTCCGAGCGTATTTGAGCTACTGTCGGAAGTGCGTCAGGTGAAACCCAATCATGCCTACTGAGCATTTGTTCTGACCGACTCGTGGAGGGGCAAAAAGTCTAACGACACCTGTCACCTTTAATAACCTGCGACAGTCTGGCGCAGGCATTGCCCTAAGTCCGATAAAACATGCCTATCGAGTCGCCTGAGGCAGACTGTCGCACGTTGTTCCGTGGAACCTTGTCGGAAAGACTACTCGCCTCGTGCGCAGACCGTGCAAAACCCTTAATCTGTTGACGCTTTGTGGTTTCACCTTTTGGTGAAGCAATAGGGAAGCAGGTACGCCCTTTGGCCATTCCTGCGCTGCCCCCGCAACTGTGAACGGTTAGCTCTCTCGTCTATGCCACTGGCCTATAACGGCTGGGAAGGCGCGGGAGGGTGTTGAGCTGTGAGCCAGGAGACCTGCCACAAGTGCTGCCGAATATCCCGGCAGTTTTCAGACCCGCATCCCTCGGAGGGAGAACTGATGCATATCGAACCCGGCGTGCTCAATGCCGCCAAAGTGCTGTACGCCAACGCCGCTGCAATCGCTACGCTGGCGGCGTTTTCGCCGAAGCTGTTACGCCCCGATAACCTGATTAAGACGATACTCGCCGCCGCGTTTTTCTCGGTGTTCATGGAAGTATTCCATTTGCCGGTCGGCGCTTCTGAATTGCATTTCGTCGGTGCTTCCGCCGTCTACGTCATCTTCGGCTTTATCCCCACGCTGTTTGGTTTTGCCATTGGCCTGTTGTTGCAAGGATTGTTGTTCGAACCGCAGGATCTAGTGCACCTAGGGGTCAACTCGTTGTCTTTGATGTTGCCGCTGATTGCCGCCCACGGCTTGCTGGGACGCCGCTTTTTCGACGTTGCCGGACGCAGCATTCGTTGGGCTGAAGTGGTCAAGTTCGATGCGCTGTATTACACCGGTGTGGTAGTGATGGTGGGTTTCTGGTTGTCCATGGGCGAGGAGCCAACCCCTCTGAGTAACTGGGCGCTGTTCGCCGTTTCGTACTTGCCACTGGTGTTATGCGAGCCGTTGTTCACCTGCCTGGTTGCGAGGACGCTTAAGCGCTATGCCGACAACACCTTTGTCGAGCGCTTCACCTGTGTGAAATCACTGAAAGTCGCATAATTTCCCCGTGCCCCATCGTCTAGGTATTTCTGGGCGGTGGGTTTGAACGACATCTTTCGATCTTCAACCCCGCTTGCTTGGGTGTTAATGTCGCTGCCATGAAATTGTCCCTATCAAACCGCTCGCTCGTTGCCTGGACGCTATATTTCTGCGTCCTGTTCAACGTGTTTGCCTGCGGTTTGGGACATGGGCAGATGAGCGGGCTCGAACTCAATGGAGTCGGCGGTCAGTTTTGCTCTGCACTGGGCAGCAAGAGCCCGATTCAGAAAACGGACTTCACTGACCAGTCAACTGGTGGCTGGGCCGGTAGTCTGTCGTGCCCTATCTGTTCAGCGGTGACATTGAGCATCGCCTTTCTATTTTGCCTGACCTGGCTGCTGCGAATCAGACAAAAGCCGCAGCCCAGCCGCGAGCTGCGCTGCAAGGCACCTCCTCGATACTCTTGGCCCTCGGCCAACCCTCGCGCTTCCCCTCAGATTTGACGCCTGTGAGTGGCCGGCTTGATTTGCCCGCCATCGCTTGTTTTTTCGTCGTCCGTTTTACGCCGGCTGTCGCTGATGCGACCAAGGGTGGACGCCGTTCAACCGTCTCGGGAAGGACATCCGTATGTCTCTTGTTATTGATCATCCAAGTTCCAGGTTTAGTTTTTCCGAAAGGATCACTGTCTGTATTACTGCATTCCGTAAGTCGCAAGCGGTTGTGGCACGGAGGTTGGTATGCGCTCTGTAGCCATTCCTTCAGGGGCTTCGCGGCTGGTCAGTAAGGCGTCGCGTGTGAGCAGTCGTGGCGACTTCCTGTTGCCGTTTCCTGACTACCCCAGTAATGCACGCTGTTTTGTTCACTTGGATGCCCGGTTGCTGCCTTACTGGCATACGTTGTTCGATGTGTGTCCTGGGTTGCTCAAGTTAGATCCACCGGACGGCTTGAACATATTTCGAAGTTTCATGACCTGGGCATACCGCAATCATCCACCTCTGAACTGGACTTACTACCTGAGTGTTTGTCGCTGGTTACTCAACTCGACCTACCAGAAGCAAATACACGAGGAACACATCGACTCCTTCATGACTGCGGCGGCGGCTCGTTGGATAAATACTGACGATAGCCAAGCTCGCGGGCTGGTCTTGGCTTGGCAGGGTTCGCCTATGAGGGTGTTTGACTGGAAGGTAGCCCCCCGTTCTGTCGCCGGCGTTGACCCCGAAAAAGAGGAATTTCCCCCGACGCCTTGGGACTTCGCCTGGTGCCCTCTTACAGGAAAGGGAGGCGCTGGCTTTCGCCGCTGGTTGCCTATCCCCGGATACGAGCCACAGGCCCAGCCTTTGAAGGCTGTCCGTGATAAGCAGAAGTCCTGCTAGTGCATAAGCGCTACATCATCGGAGCATGGCTGAGTCTGTTCGCCATGCTGATGATTTTTGCCGGCCCGCTGATCAGTCAGGGGATCAGCCTTGCCCATGGCCAAAGTCAGCAAATGGGTATGTCAGGCATGGAATGCCACGACATGCCTGGCATGAGTCAGATGACTCATCACGGCTCTGCTGACAAACACCATGACCTGATCGTGTGGGAAAAGTGCGGGTACTGCTCACTGCTGTTCCAACACCCTGCACTCATCGAGTCGAATCTGCCCAGCTTCCGGCTTAATGCTCCACCGCTACGCCATCTTTATGCTCGCCTCACCGCACAGCCAGCAGCGCCACCAGTTTTTCCTGGTGCTCGAAGCCGAGCGCCACCGGTTCAACCTTTGAACGTCACCGCTACTTTTTGCTGAAAACGAATTGCCGACCTGCGTCACGTGCTCTTGTGGGCCGTGTTGCCGAATCGTCATGAACGTTCAGCCAATACCTGACTTTCATCGGAAGATCCCATGTACCCGACCAAGAACGAGCCGCTGCTTCACATTGACCTGTCGCGTTTGCGTTGGCGCCATGCCTCCTACATGGTTCTAGGGCTGGCATTACCAGTAATCGCCCAAGCTGCACAGCCGCAGGACGGCACCGGAGATGCAACACAAACAACCAAACGGTTACAGACCTGGACGTTGGAGCCTATAAACGTTTCTGGGGAGCGCGAAGGCTATACCGCACCAAGCTCTGCTTCAGCCACGCGCACCGACACACCCTTGATCGAAGTCCCGCAGTCGGTACAGGTCGTCACTCAATCGATGATCAAAGAGCAGGACAGCCATTCGCTTACTGATGCGCTGGTCAACGTCTCAGGAGTCAGAGCGACAAAGCCTCAAGAGGCACTGTTCGCCCAGCCTATCGTGCGCGGATTTCCGGCGGAAATTTACATGAATGGGCTACCTGCATTCGGAGGTACGGCGGCCAGTATCGACCCAACCAGCCTCATTGGCACCGAACGCGTCGAGGTACTCAAAGGCCCGACATCAGCGCTTTACGGCGGCGGAATTGGCGCGCCGCTAGGTGGCTTGATCAACGTGATTTCCAAGCGCCCTGAAGCTGAGCCCAGTGCCTTACTGTCAATGCGCACAGGCAGTTTCGGCACGGTGAATCCTTCGATGGATCTCAACACACCCATCGGCGACAAGGTTGTCGCACGGATTTCCGCTGACTATCAGGAAAACGATAGCTGGATTGATCACGTCAATGGCCATCAATGGTCGATACAGCCAAGCATTGCGTTCCAGCTTTCGCCAGAGACCGAGCTATTGCTGCGTGGTCAGTACGAGGATCGTAGCCAGCTCGAATATTCCGGCCTACCAGCCGCCCAAGCATTGAGCGGGCAGATTGATCGCAATGCATTCCCAGGGGCTACAAGTGGACAGCCTCACACCACCATCGAGAATCGAACAACGACTGCCCAGCTCACGCATGAGCTTAGCGACGACACGCGAATGACCGTCACCGCTCAGTATTACGAGGGTAGGGTTCGCGACTATGGCAGTTTTGTTTATCCGGAACTTCTCGGCCCAAGTCCTGCGACGCCAACGGTCTACCCGATATTCAAGCTTTACCTGCCCACGAACATCCGGGAAAACACCCTCGATACCAACCTGGCATCCAGAATCGAAGCGCTGGGCGGCAACCACGAACTACTGATAGGAGCCAGCTACGACCGTACCGATTTCACCTCGGCCATGTCCGGCGCGGAGCTCATCGGTGAGCTTGACCTTGCCAATCCGGCATATGGGATTTCCTACGGCGCGACACCCGAAATAATGGTGTCCCAGACCAACCGTTACGAAACAAAGGCTCTTTATGTTCAGGATCAGGCAACCTATGGCCGCTTCCACCTTTTGGGGTCGTTGCGAGTGACCCAGCTTGATCTCAAGCAGCAAGAGCAGGGCGTTGATACTTCCTATCACCGTGTTACGCCACGGTTTGGCATCACCTATGACCTGACCGAAAGTCTTGCGCTCTACGCGGCGTATTCCACCGGTTTCAGGGGGGCGTTCAACTTCACTGGTCGCGAAACTCCCAAGCCTGAGCTCTCTCGCAACTATGAGGCGGGCATTAAGCTGGCTTTCAAAGATCTCGGCATTTCCGGCACGCTCGCGGTGTTCGAACAGACGCGCCGTAATGTGTCCACTCCCGATCCTGACCCTAACTACTCGATTCTGGGTTATTCGGTGCAGAGCGGCGAACAACGCGCTCGCGGGGTAGAAGCGGATCTGGTCTGGGAACCGATCCCCGCTCTTTCGTTACTGGCCAACTATGCCTATACCCAGGCAGAAGTCACAGAGGACAGCTCGATTCCGGTCGGTGACGGACTGCCTCGAGTACCACGGCACAGCGGTCGCCTCGCAGCCCGTTATCGAATACTCGATGGCGCCGCGAAGGGGCTGGGCTTCGGTGCTGGTATCACAGCACTCAGTTCCCGTGAGTTAACCCTGCCCAATACGGTATCCGCACCAGGCTATGCACTGCTGGATGCGCAGACTTCCTACGACTTCGACCGATACACGATCTCAGTTTCGGCGGTAAACCTGACAGGTCGCAAAGTCTTTGAGACCTATCAATATTTGGGGTCTCCCCTGGTATTACCTACTCAACCACGTTCGGCTTACCTGACGCTGACAGCCAGCTTCTGAGGACACCATCATGATTGATAACCAACGTCGTAAATTAGTGATTGGCGCACTCCTAGCTCCCTTGGCGGCAAGCGTTCACTTCAAGGCTTTGGCTGCTGACAAAACCACGCAAGAGCACCACATGTCTGACATGGGCCCCGACATGGACAAAGTGCCTTGGATGGGCGACGAGCAAATCGCAATGTTGATCTACCCAGGCATGACAGTAATGGATCTGATTGGCCCGCACTGCATGTTTGGTTCGCTCATGGGGGCCACGATTCATATTGTTGCCAAGTCGCTTGATCCGGTAACCAGCGATGCGGGTTTAACGATTATACCGACCGCCACCTTCGACACCTGTCCTCGCGACCTGACTGTGCTTTTCACACCAGGCGGCACGGATGGCACCCTGGCAGCGGCCTCTGACCCCGAGACTCTGGCCTTCATGGCTGATCGCGGGTCGCGTGCGAAATATGTCACCAGTGTCTGCTCTGGCTCGCTAATTCTCGGCGCGGCTGGGCTGTTAAAAGGTTACAAGGCAACCTCTCACTGGTCGTGCCGCGAGGCATTAGCCGGGTTTGAAGCAATCCCCACCGAGGCTCGCGTTGTGCGCGACCGCAACAGAGTCACGGGCGCAGGCGTAACAGCGGGGTTGGACTTCGGCTTGGCTATGGTCGCGGAACTGCGCGATCAGACCTATGCAGAATGTACGCAGTTAATGAGTGAGTACGATCCCGATCCGCCGTTCAACGCAGGATCAATGAAGACCGCTCCGCCGAAGGTAAAGGCAGCCATGATCCAGATGGCAGTGGACTTTACGAAGAAGGCAGAGGCGCTCGCCAGCGCGGCGAAAGGCTAAGATTTGTGGTGCGGGGTATGCGGTAGTTCCGCACTTACGGATATGAGCTGGTGGGGGCAGCAAGCTGCCTCCCTACCGCGACCCTTACTTCGACATCCACGCAATTACGGCCTTGTAGTCTTCGGCGCTACAGTCCATGCACAGGCCCCGCGCCGGCATTGCATTAAAGCCTTCGGTCACGTGTTTGACTAATACATCGGTGCCCTGCTCAAGGCGGGGTTTCCATGCCGCTTGATCACCTTTTTTTGGTGCCATAGGTAACTGGCCGCTATGGCACATGGTGCAGGCGCGGTTGAATACCGCTTCAGGCTCTTGGGCGGCATAAGCGGTAGAGAATGCGAGTAAACAGGCTGCTGCCAATACTTTCTTCACGGTCGACCTCATGGGACATTTTATAATCAGGCGGCGCCTTCGGAATGACAGAGTCCATCCGTGGCACATGAGCATTGCCGACGCATTTGCCGTTTGGCAGAAAGCACATCAGCAGGGCATTTTGAGTTTAGTGAGGGCGTATCGAGACCCCAAATGCGACAGGCCGCCGCACCTGGCGACCTAGCTAATGAACCGTAGCTCGCTTGAGGGGGGGCGAGCGTCACCTGTGGCAGGTTGTCGCAGACCAGTGTGTCAGTGGATGCATGCTACATTTAATGCCGACGCGGTGATTTCTCTTGGCAGGGTTAACGTCGTGTCACTGAGTGCCATGGCCTGAAAGGGCCGTGGCACTTTTCTTTTCTCTAAGTAGCTCACTCCCGCATACGATATCTGCGCTCCTTGTTTACTGATTCTCCAGCAGACTCATCTCCAGCTTTTCTTTGAAAGCGCCTCAAAGAAAAGGCCCACAGCGTGGGCCTCGTTAACTTCAGTCGAGCTTACCGATCAAGATCACTTGCCCACGGTGAAACCGTAGTCGCCATCACTTTTGTGGGTATCAACCGAAACGGCATGCCATTCAACCTTGTACTTTCCGGCTGCCAGCGGCTTCTCAGGTGTGACGATCAGTGTTTTCTGGTCGCCAGGAGCGGTTTCGATGCTTTTGACCGCAACTGCGGAGCCATCGCCAGTGATGATAACTTTGGTGAACTTGGCTTCGACACCCTCAGAGAACACCAGACGCAGCTCCTGCGGTGCACTTACCGTGCTATCAGCAGCCGGCGTTTCACTCTTAAGGTGGGCATGGGCAAACACTGAAGTGGCCGTTGCAAGGGATGCAAGCAACGCCACGGAGGTCAGGATTTTTTTCGCAAAATGAGCTGGCATCTTTATTACCTATGGTTAACGACGAGTAAAGGTTTGCTGCGAATTCGTACTCTGTATCGCTGAGGCCAGATGGGCCCCAGCGGTTATCCACATCAGAAGTCAAGAGTAAGCCCGGCGTACAAAGCACGCCCATCACCTGGTGAGTGCAGGGATGCTTGGGCACCATCCGGGTCGTACCAAACGTATTCATAATAGCGGTTGGTGAGGTTTTTCAACTGTAGATCGACGCTCACCGATTTGGTCACTTTGTAGGTCGCGCCGAGGTTCATCAGAACGTATCCGCCATACATCCCTTTGGTGTTTTCTCGCTCCAGGTAGTAGTTAGTCTGGCCATTCATCCAGGCCGTCAGCTGTAGCGCAGGTGTCGCTTCATAGCTGATCCCGGCGTTGTAAAGGTGATGGGGGATATGGTCGATTTCCTGACCTTTGCTATTGGGCAAAGTGGCGCTTGGCTGGAGTATTTTCGAATACTGCCAAGAGTAGGCCATCCATGTTTCAGTGCGTTCGTTAGGGTGTAGGTTCATCTGCAGGTCATAACCCCACCGTCGCGTTTCACCGACGTTGTCAGACTCGCCGCTCGGGTCGTTGAGGCGGCGACTGACTTCACCCGAGGCTTCTTGCTGCCAGTAGGCGACGCGACCATCAATCCAGTCCGCCGGGGTGAACTTGATGCCTGTTTCCCAGCCTTCATTGATTGAAGGTGCCAGATCGGTATCTCTTGGCGGGATTTTGTAGGCTGCCGCGCCGGTGCCAACTTGGAAGGTACGGCCCCAGTTGGCATAAAAACTGGCCACGTCCCACGGCGAGTAGACCACGCTAAGCTTGGGCTGTTTGATCAGGCCATAATCGTTGATGTCGTAATCCAGGTCGGTCATTTCGTTGGTGAAATCACCCTGGATTTTGTCGACTCGATACGCCGGAACGATCTTCAACGACTCGAAAGGTTTGATCTCTGCCTGGACGTAAGCACCATAGGTGTCGAAATCAAACTGTTGATCGCGTGTCTGTGCCAGGCGGGCACGGTTTTTTGTGCGGTAGCGCTCACTCTCGTTCTGCTGCTGTTGTAGGTCTGCACCGCCCTCCAGGGCAAAGTCATACAGCCAGCTGACTTCCGGGCGCCAGGTTAGGGAGGTGAGGGCTCCGTACTGTGTTTCGTAGGCATCGCGTTCCTGCTGGGAGGTGGTGCGCCAATACTGTGTCCATCGTCGGTCATCGAAGGTGTTGACGTAGGTCTTCGCTGACCAGGCGAGCGTATCAGCCAGGTCAGTATCGAAATGCAGAATGACCTGATTCATGCGCCGCGTGCCCTTGTCTGTGGCGTTATAGCTGTTGGTCATGCTCGGATGATGACGGGCATCGTCTTCGGTCAAATAGCCGGGCTCCTGTGCCTCAGCTTCGTAGTGACGGGCAATCAGACCAATGCGGTAGCTGTCATCGTCGGGCGTATAGAACCACTTGCCAGACATCGAGTATCGGTCGGCTTCGGCATGATCCCGATAGCCGTCGGATTTTTGATAAGCGAAGAAGTAGTTTTGCGTCCAATTGCTGCTTTCTATGCCCTTGGCGAGTTGGGTTTCCTGGGTATTGAAACTGCCGTAGCGAATGCGCGCCTTACTGTAGTCACCGCCTGTACGGGTCAGCATGTTGACGTTACCGGCGATGTTATTCAGACCATATCGCGCATCACTGGTGCCCCGGACAACCTCAATGCTGTCCAGCTCCATAGGGAAAATCATGTCCATGAACGGCATGTTGCCGTCGTTGCTGTTGCTCGGAATCCCGTCTATCAACAGCTTCACGGCATTCACTTCGCCTTCGCCGTTAAAGCCACGGAAGGAGATTTTCCCTGAGGTCGTGCCCTGGTTGAACTCCGTGAGCATCACCCCTGGAGCTCGGCTGAACAACTCCCAGCTGTAATTGACTGGCATCTTTTCCAAGATATCTCCCCCGAGGATATCCACCGAGCTGAGTACACTGCTGGTACTCAAGGGGCCGCTGGCTGTGCCCTGAACGTTCACGGTGCCCAGAGTCAGAATTGAATCTTCGCTTTTGCTGGTTTCGGCCAATGCCAAGGACAACGGGCTTATTGCAAAGAGGCCTAGCGACAGCAGCGGCCATAGTGAACGGGACACAGACAAAGGCTTTGCCTGAGGCAAAGTAAATGGAGCAGGCATAACGCACACTTCCTGATGACCAAGAAACTTCAAGGGCGTTTAGCGATCACGACAGGGCCGCTAAAAATTGGTAATGAAGACAACGCAGGACTTATGTCAGCGGTGTTGATGATCAGGCGAGGGGAGACGCGCGCGGGCTCAGGCTGGGCCAACGAATCCTGGGATGCAGCGTCGGCAGTTCTGGATTGTCGAGGGACGTATCAGGCGTGTATCGCGGTAGGAAATGTCTGTAGTAGTCAGACGGAAGCGCTGCCATTCCGGCATGGCCACAGCAGCAATCGCCGTGTTGCATGACAGTTTTAGACGGGGCCGGCTGGAGAGCATCGATCAGCTTGTCGAACCCTGGAGGCAATGCTTGTGAGGCACTTCCTGAGCAGAATCCACCCCAAAGCATCAGTTGCATATCCGGTGTCTGCATAGCGCGGCTCAGCGGCATGGCAAACATGTTTAGCAACACGGCCAGACAGGCGATCCAAGGGCTTATGCGTTTCAACGAGGACATGAACAAGGTCGGCAAAGAAGGGCGGCCATTTAGCCGGAATTCAGGGAGGATGTAAAAGTCGCTAAACGCGCTATTTTGCCGCAGGTAAAAGCTGAGCGATGAGCAACTTCGTCTCCGGGCATAAGACACGTACCAGGCTAAATGCATCCAAAAATGAACCGGCTGCTGGTGGGCCCTATTCAACAAGGCAGCGTCCACGAAGACACTGCCTTGGCTCAGACTGGAGCGCGCTATTACATCCGCCACTCCAGACCAAAAAACAGGCTTCGGCCATCGCCAGGCAGGAACTGAGCACTGTCTTGCCCATTTGCGTCGGCGATCACCCCGGTGGTGGCTGCGTAGGTCTTGTCGGAGAGGTTGCGGCCTTCAACAAAGAAGCCCAAGCCCTGCGCTGGTCGGTATCCACCTTTCAGCCCCCAAATGGCATAACCGTCTGCATACAAGGTTTCAGCCTCGTCGACATTGTAGTGGTTGGGTACCCATTCAAATGTCGGGCCGGCGTACCAGCCTTGTAGCTGCCACAGGGCCTCGCCCTTGATGAATTGCCGAGGGATCCCGGCCAGTCGATTATCGCCGTAGACCTTGTCATCGTCGAAGCGGAAGTCGTTCAACAGGTACTGTCCACGCAAAACGAACTGGCCAAAGGTCAATGCTCCCCCTAGCTCAATACCTTGGTGAATCGTATGGTCGGCATTCACCGTTCCCAGTGGTTGGCCACTGCTGTCGTTGAGTGCGAGCAATTCGTCGCGGATCTCGCTGCGGTAAACCGCAAAGTCCAGGTCGAGATTGTTTCGAGACCAGCGCATACCGGCTTCCAAAGTATTTGCCTTCTGCTCGTCGTTTTTCGTCACGACTTGCCCTCCAGTTAGTTCGGAGAACGTTGGCGGCTCGATACTTTGGCTCAAGTTGGCAAAGAGCTGTATACCTTCAGCTAAGTCATGGAGTATGCCAATGCGGCCTATGTGACCTTGGTAAGTCTCGCTGAACGATTCATCCTGAGGCAAGCAGAAGGCCGAGACAAAAGCGTTGCACTTGAAGCGGTCGTCGACTTCGCGTTGCTGGTGCAACCAGGCAACACCTGCGATCACAGCCCAGCGTTGCGCGACGGGGATCTCTAGTTCGCCAAAGGCATTGAGGTTGCGCGCTGTCTGGTGAAGCTCGTTGACCTTGCGACCTTTGTGCCCGGTAACGTTGACGTATCGAGAGTCCCAGTTACGTCCTTGACTCGCCTCCACGCCGGCTGTAGAGCGCCAACCTTGCTCGTTCTGCCACTTGTGTGAGAGACGTGCACCGTAGTCTTCACTATTGATGTCCAGTACTTGGAAGATCGGGTGGAACAACGACTTCTCGCTGTAGTAAGTGGCCAGTTCCAAACTGTGCCCATCGTCCAGCTGTAAGGTACTGATATTGCCGATCCGGTTGAGGGTGAAATCGCGCTGCTGATCACCGCTGATGCTGTCCGCTGAAGCCTGTTTGGGGTCATTACGCATCTGAGCCTTGGTCAGGTTGCCGGGCAGATCCGAGTCGGTCTCCACATGGGTCAGGTAGAAACGGGTCGACAGGCGTTCGTTGATGCGACCGCCGAGGTTGGCGAAATAGCGCTGATTATCCTGCCTGGAATGGTCGCGGTAGCCGTCCTGATTGGAGTCGGAAACACTCAAAAAACCATCCCAATTCCCGAAGTCCTGTGCGAACGCACCGTATCGACGTTGATAGCCAAAACTGCCTCCTTCGTAGCGCACGTCTACAGGCGGAGCGGTCTTTCCGGTGGGTGTCACGAAGTTGATTGCTCCACCAAGGTTGGTTGCCCCATAACGCCAAGCATTGGCACCACGCAGCACCTCTATATGGTCAGCGGCCAGTGGTTCGATGGTCTGGAAGTCGAAACTGCCATCGGCCAGATTGACGGGGGCGCCATCCTGCATCAATAGCAGACCGCGCCCGTGGAAAGTACGTTGCAATCCCGAACCCCTGATTGAGAGTCGGGCTTCTTCTGCGCCAAAACGCGGCTGAATGAAGACACCGGTGGCGAGCCCGAGCGCATCCTGCAAGGTACTGCTGCGACCAGTCTTGTAGGTCTCAGCATCGACCACTGAGGCACCGCCGGGGATATGTGAAAAGTCAGCGCGTTTTTCAGCAATGCTCGGTGCTGTCGGGTCACTACGGTACTCGCCCTTGATTTGGGTTTCTCCTAGTTCGACGTGATCGGCCTGCGCACAGGGAATGAGGCCCAGGCTTAAAGCCAGGCTCAAGAACGGCGTACGGTTCATGGGTTGCTCCTTGGATCTAATTTTAGGTGTTCGAATCGGCAGACAGCATCGTTCCCTGTCGAGCAGACAAAGCTGCACCGCTCAGACAGGCACGATCAGATACCCGCAGCGAAGTGCGGGAGAGGGATAGCGATGGAGTTAAGGGGAAGCGCGGGGGTTGGCGGGGGGCCAGGTGAAGCGAGGGCAAGTGCTTTCGCGTTGTTGGCGATACTTGAATGTTTTGCGATGGGAGCGAAGCAGCCAGCTGAGGCAGAACAGCATGGTGATGTTTAAAGTGAATGCGCTACAAAGCGGACAGCCCATGGTTGGCATCAAGCCCGGATTTTTCGAATCGTCCGATTTTTCGCCCAGACCGACACCGGTATGGTTGTCAACAGAACAAAAGAGACCGCCGATTCCATTTAGCTCCAGACCACTTTGTTCTCCATGACTGAAGCTGCAAGCCAATGCACTGAACAGGACGCATGCATAGAGCATCCAGGCGATCAGCGCGCGATGACTTCGAACAACACTCATGGCATTGGCTCATGGTTACGGGGGCTTTATTCTTATTCATCATAGACGCAGATTTTGCATATTCGCCAGTCGTCTTAAGGAGAATGGAGTAATCAAATTCAGGCGCCTTCGTCAGCCATGCTGGAGACTCGGTTACGGTGGAATTCGAGTTCTTAGCATCTTGAATATCCAACCGGTGCTGCTATAGGATGAAGACAGGAGATGGCATTCCTCCTTTAACCGCCTTTGTGCTGATGATGCCTACGTGAACCCTGGACAGGGTGCGTAGGTGTGTCTCCCTGTCCTCCAATTCAGGACAGGATCGTGACCTCTATTCTCATATCAGTTCGCTCTCGTAATCTGCGGTTATCAGCCGCTCCTCGGCTCTACCAGCCCAGAGGAGAATTTCATCCATGCTGAAATCACTTCTCGTTATCGCCATCGGCGCGTCCCTTGGTGCCTGGTTGCGTTGGATCTTGGGCATGGAGCTCAATGCCCTGTTCCCTACAATTCCCCCAGGTACTGTGGTCGCCAATATGGTCGGGGGCTACATCATTGGCCTCGCAATAGCGGTTTTGGCCGCATCCCCCTCCCTAAGCCCTGAGTGGCGCCTGCTGATCATCACGGGTTTCTGTGGGGGACTTACCACCTTGTCCACTTTTTCAGCCGAAACAGTCGCCCTGATTCAGGAAGGCAGATTACTGTGGGCACTCGGCTCGATTTCGTTGCACGTCGTGGGCTCGTTGGCGATGACGGCTGCCGGGCTTCTGTCCTATCAAATGATTGGCACGCGCTGAGGAGATGAAAATGAAAGGTTTTCTGGTGATTTTCTTTACCCAGCAGAACCGTCGTTACCAAGGAAAGATGCTCGGTGACTGGATTGTTGATTTGGCGAACGACATGGGTTTGCGTGGTGCGACCCTGTCTACGGGTATTGAGGGTTTTGGACACACGGGCCGGCTACATTCCTCGCATTTTTTTGAGTTGGCAGATCAGCCGACGGAGATTCGAATGGCTATCACCGAGGAGGAATCCGAAAGGTTATTCAAACGATTGGAAATTGAGGATATTTCGGTTTTCTACATAAAAACCCCCATCGAGATGGGCACTGTCGGAAAAAGCCCACCTAACCCCCTCTGACAGCTGCCGATTGAAGCTTTCAACGAATCATGACGCTTACCTTCGCAGGAAGGACGGCTTAACAGTAGGTGACGTGTTGAGCCATTTTTCCTTAATTAGTTGCTGCGTGCCGGCTACCGCAACCATAATGCCAACGACTACCCTCCGCCATTTCACGGTAAAAGCCCCGCCTCGCGCGAGACTTTTATCGCAAACTTGCGTCCTTAAATTTCCGGAAACCCAGAGGGCTAGTCGTGCTTTTGACCGCTTGAGAATGAGCTTTGGACATCATCTAAGGCCTGCCATGGGAGTATCCCCAAAGAAGCCTTCGCGCAGCCTGGCCCGTGGGGAAATGTTTTGTCTCTGTCCAGTTCCGCCTGCTCGGCATGGCAAGTCTTGCACCTGACCACTCCCTGATCGATCGCCCAGCTTGAGTGCCATTCAAGAAGTTTTTCTGTCGGTGTCATGGAACAACGCTCTCAGGCGAGATTGGCAAATCAGTGTGCTCTGTTCGGATGACAAGACCGAAGTCACAGCAGTTCAATTGACCGTCTGCTTTTGGATTTTAGCTGCCTGTTGATCACTCCGGAGCCATCAACATTGCGAGCGTCATATTGATGAATTCTTCATTTTTGCTGATCGTGCCCAGCGCTCCACGAACGTTGTCGGCGACTTCAGCAGATCCGCGCTGCTCAACCCAAAGCGTCAATTCCATAATGGTCGCCTCAAGCGCGAGTTGGTTCTGATTGATCTTGAATAGTAGGGATGGGAGCAGGTCTGAGCTTGGCATCGCGAATCCTCCGTGGAAAGTCAGCGTAGCAGCAGTAAAGTTTTCAGGAATGGATGATCGTCAAACAAGTAGATGTGCGAGGCCAGGGCAGATCACGAGCCTTTTTTACGATGCTTCCGATCGACTCATGTCCGCTCGTGCTGCTTATCGGAAATTGACTGCGGTCGCTTGCGATGGTGGCTCATGGCCGCTAATAGTGAGGAGGTGCTTGGAGAGGATGTGAAGATGATTTCGAGATTTGTTGTTGTCCCTGCAATCCCAACGGAAACGGGATCAATGCGTAACGGATCGCGCTTTTACTGCCAGACTGCTCCAATAGGCTTCAACCTCTATGACAATGAGGAGAAGCTTCGGCTGAAGTCTACCTATCAGACCCGAGAAGAAGCCGAGGGAGAGTGTCAGCGGCTAAACCTTGAGGGGCTTCAAAGCATCCTTTCAGAGCAGGAATCCGTGACTGCGCTATAGGCATTCACTCCCGCATAGTCATCAGGCGCCCAGTTTCCAAAATGAGTGGATCAGGAGCTCGCAAAAGCACGACCGACATCACTTTGACGGGGATGGTCTGCATTCAGGAGCGAACAATCAGCGTCTGCCTCCACCCTGACTTTGAACACCCCATGCGTGCTAGCTGAACCTTAAATTCATAATCGCGGCTGCGCGCTCGCCTCTGCGCAGCTGCCCGCGGAGAATCAGCTCTCTAGCTCATATGCCCATGACTTTATTCGGTAGAGGTGGCGCTTTTGTATGAGGGAACATTTTGGTGACGCAACAGTCATAACCATTCACCAGGTTTCAACCCAACTATTACCAAGGAGAGGTAAGCATGTCCTTCGACGCTTTCATCCAATTTGACGATATCGCTGGCGAATCGCTGGATGACCAGTACACCAACTGGATCGAGATCACGAGCTACAACTTCGGCGTCAATCAAAGCACCTCTGCCACCGCGAGTTCTTCTGGCGGTGCAACTTCAGGGCGTACGACCCTGACCAATTTTACCTTCACCAAGTTTCTCGACATCGCCAGCTGCAAACTGCTGGAAGCGAGCTGTGTGGGTCAACATTTCAAAGAAGTTAAGCTCGTGCTTTGTCGGGCAGGCACGGACAAGCTTAAGTACTACGAAATTGTATTGGAGGAGGTGATTATTGCCGACTACTCGCAGAACGCCAGTTCGGGCGTTCCCATCGAAGTCATTCAGTTGAATTACGGGCGCATCAAAACCACGTACACCCGGCAGAAACGTTCCGATGGTAGCGCTGGCGGTAATGTGGCCGGGGGCTGGGATCGGATCAACAATAAGAAGTACGCGTGAGGAAAGGCGATGTCTGAAGCACGGAGCTTCATCAACCCACGAACCCAGTCGTACCAGTCGTTGAAAGCTAGCACACCGGTGTCGGGGTATGCCAAAGGCAAATTTGATGTCTTGAATGCGCATATTGCCACCAGTGTGGTCATGGCCGGGGAGCTTGTTATTGTGGGCGACGCCAGTACGCCATCTTGCACTAGCCAAGAAGCGTTCCTGATGGCCAAGGCTGCTCAGGTGCATAGAGATCTGCTGACCAGCGGGGTGGAGGGGGATGATTTTTTCCTGGAACACTTCGACTTGCTGCAGAGCGTACTGGCCAATGCCTCAATCGGAGCGGGTGCAGCCAGTGATGGGTGGAGCAAACACCTGGGAAATATCAAGGTCACACTTGAGGAGATCGAGAAACTACACCGCGATTACCTCGGCTCTGGCACCCTGAGTGCCCGCGACACGTTTTACGCCAAGCGCACCGCTTTGTTCATAAAGCTCGAAAAGCAGTTGGGGAACGTTGCCGCGTATGGCTCAGGGTTACGTAACGAGGGAAAGATCAAGCAGGCATTGGGTATCTCGACCCGCAGCTACCTCCATACAGGCGAGATCGCCGGCTATGCCGACAAAGTGTCTGGCATTGCCAGAGCGTCGAATCTAATCAAGAAAGGCACTTATATTGGTACTGCGCTGGATGTGGCGTCCACAGGCTTGTCGATTCATAAAGCCTGCACGTTGGGCCGGGAGGAACAATGCCGCCGCGCCAAATATGTCGAAAGTTCGACATTGATGGGGAGCTTGGCGGGCGGCAGCGCCGGGGGGTATGTGGGCGGTATGGCTGGCACTGCTGTTTGTGCCGTAGTTCTGGGGGTCAGTACAGGCGGCCCTGGAGCACTAGCTTGTGCTGTCGTCGGTGGTGCAGCGGGCGGTAAGCTCTTCGGTGATTTCGGGAGCAAGGCAGGCGAGATGCTGGGTGACTTTTTGTATGGTGAGGTATCGGAGTGAATGAAGTTGCCCCTGGATTGATCGCGTTGCTGATCATTGCACCCATGATGCTGGCTATGGTCGTACAGTGCTACATTGCACATAAATACACTGAGCGCTTTGAGTCGTTTCTTACGAATTGCATCTTCGTGACCGGCAATAAAAATACATTTCAACATGCAGGTTTGTTGGGCAAGGTCATGCGCACCGGGTTGATCTCAATGGTGCTGGCTGCACCAAGGATCTTTGTGCGCAGGAAGTTAATTGATTTCGATGAAGTTAAACGCTTCCCGCCGCGCATGAGACGACTGCTGGTGAGTCTGTTAGGCATCCACATCCTTTTGCTCGCTGCGCTGGCCATATTCAATTATGCACAGCCCTGAATCTTATGAGTCAGGCTGGCATCCACTGATGCAGAAGCAACCGGTCAATCTCTCTCGCCTGCTGCGTCGGCAGCCGCGTCAGCACATCTTTTAGATAAGCATGCGGATCATGCCCTTTCAGTCGTGCAGTTTTGGATCAAACTCATGATCGCCACCGCCCTTTTCCCGCTGCGCAACGACCTTGCGAAGAGCCAGTTCTTGCGTCCAAGCGCCCATGGCCGGATCTGGTTCTCGGCCCAATTGTTGTCAATGGGCACGGCCCCGTTATCAAGGTAGCGCGACAGCGCTGCCCGGCGTTTCAGGCTGTAATCGAGCGCTCTGCTGATCGCTGAACCTTCGGGCACAAGATCACGTTGGGCGAGCATTCAGGCATGCAGCCTATCCATCACCGTCACGGCTTTTTCTTGCCGTATTCGGCGCCGTAAATCCGGCTCCAGGTCGCGGACTTCGTACTCGATTTCGTACAACCGCTGTATGTAGCGCATGGCTTGCTCGGCCAGCGTGCTTTTATTGGTAGAGTGCAGTTCGAAGAATTTGCGCCGTGCATTGATGACTGCTGTTATGCCATAGGGCATGCGAGGGGCTGCTTCTGGCTATCTTCAGCGTTTCACCACGGGCAGCAATCGACCCATTGCGGACTAAGTGGCGCTCCAGTGAGCATATGTGGCCAGGTGGGCATTTACGAAGCACATATTTTACCAAGCATCGCCCATCCGCTTTTCATCAGGCCCCTGACCATGTTCCAGCCTTTTGAGTTGTACGTTCGCGACCAGATAATCGAGAAAAACACGAACCCGTAACGGCATCTGCGTGCCTTGGCCGAGAAATACCGCATGGACGGGATCAATGTCTCCAGGGTTGAAGGCTTGCAGTATCGGCAAAAGTTTTCCTGATTCAATGTCGTCAACCACTTGGAATTCATCGAGACGAGCCAAGCCTACTCCTGCCAGTGCTAGCTGGCGAAGAGCCTCACCGTCACTCGCCGTCACATTACCCGCTGGCGAGACAATCCATTGCGAGCCATTCACGATGAAAGGCCAGCCTTTCAGTGTGCGTGTGTAACCGAAGTCCAAGCGGTTATGGCGGGTCAGGTCTTCTGGCACGGTCGGCAGGCCATGGCGCTCCAGATACTGGGGAGCTGCGACGACGACCATCCGTGTTTCGCCGAGCCTTCTCGCCACCAGGCGCGAACTTTCCAGCGGGCCGTGACGTATCGCAACGTCGGTGCGCTCCTCAATCAGATTCACCACTTGATCCGTGAGTACGATATCCAGCTCTATACCTGTGTAGCGCGAGAGGAATTCGGGGATGAGGGGTAATAAAACTCCTCGGGCAAAAGGCACACTGGCACTGACCCTGAGAAGCCCCCGTGGATCGCCCTGTCCGGAGGTGCTGCGTTCAGCATCCTCCACATCCGCAAGAATTCTGACGCACTGTTCATAGAACGAATGGCCTTCCGGCGTGGGCGTCAGTCGCCGAGTCGTTCGGTTTAGCAAGCGTGCCTGAAGGCGAGTCTCCAGGCGGGATAGCAACTTGCTGACCGCCGAGGGTGTCATGCGGAAGTCCCGCGCCGCCAACGAAAAATTGCCGAGTTCTATAACCCGGACGAACACTTCCATCTCTGCCAGACGGTTGATATCCCAACGTGCCATTGTGAATTTATGTCATATAAGCCATTCGTGATAGCAGTCTATATCACAGATCATCCCGTGGGCATCATCTCTCTCAACCCCGTGTACAAGGACGGAAGGAGAAATAAATGATCAGAATTCGAAATGGTGAGGCAGCATGAACCCGACTATGGCAAACCCCAAGGTCGCGCTTGTCGTCGGCGCGAACGGCATCATCGGCCATGCCCTGGCAGAGGAACTCAAGCGCGAAGGTTGGCGGGTCAGGGCGCTGGATCGCCGAGCCGTCGTGGGTACCGAGACAATACTGGCGGATCTCACGGATGCCGATGCCGTGGCCATCGCGGTGAACGCTGTCCGAGACACGACTCATGTTTTTTACGCGGCCTTCAGTCCTGATCCGGATCTGGCGGTGGAAGCAAGTCGCAATGCCAACATGCTGGCCAATGTGCTGGATGGACTTGAGCAGGCGAATTCCGCTCTTCAGCGCGTGGTCATCTATCAGGGCTTCAAAATTTACGGCTCTCACCTCGGCGCGAAGGTTCGCACGCCCGCACTGGAAAGCGATGCGGGGCATATGCCACCGAACCTGTACCTTGCACAGGAAGCCCAGCTTAGAAAGCGTGCCGAACACAGCCGCTGGGATTACGTGGCGCTGCGTCCCGATCTGGTGGTCGGGGATATCTACGGCAACACGATGAATATCGCGCTGGTCATCGGCGTTTTCACCGAGCTGTCCCGTGCGCTGGATATCCCGTTGCGATTTCCCGGCACCGATAAAGCCTACGGTCAGCTGCTGCAATTCACCGATGCCGGGTTACTGGCACGGGCCAGTGTCTGGGCTGCACTCAGCGACTCTGCTGGTGGAGAGGCTTTCAACGTCGCCAACGGCGACATTTTCCGCTGGGAGCGTATGTGGCAAGACACGGCCAAACATTTCGGGATGGAAACGGCGTCTCCGGTTCCGTTGACGCTTGCACGCCACATGCCCGACAAGGCCGCGCTGTGGCGGGAAATCGCCGATCGCCACAATTTGATCCAGCCTGATCTGGGCAAGTTGGTCGGCTGGGGATTCGGAGATTTCATCTTTCACACCGAGACGGACATCATCTCGGATACGAACAAAATCTACCGGTACGGATTTACTGAAAGGGTCGACTCGAAAGCCTCGCTGTTCGATGCGCTGGATAGCCTCAAGAAGCAGCGAGTGCTTCCGTAGAGAGATCAGTAGTCGTTTGGATTGCCGCTGGTTTACGCAATCTCGCCAGCGGCAATTCTGCGCTTGAGAAGCGCAGCAAAGATAAAGTCTCTACTGACCGCTATTGGCCGATCTCTGCCGGTCGCGAGAGGCAGAAAACGACCCAAAGCTGCCTGTTGTAGAAGCGCTTATCCGGTGATCAGTGAAGCCAAGCGGAATTGAACCAGTTGCCGAGATATCACTGACCCAGTCTGATTCTTCGCGAACCATTGCCTGTGCTGGATTTGTGCCGACTTGTGGGTGGGGCAGTTTTTTACCGGTACATGGGCCAATTCGACATTGGCGTCTACAAATCCTGACCTTTAGGGCTATCGCATCCGCTTAAAAATACGTGGACGCCAATACGGGAGTTCGGAAGGTGTGTTGGCGGGACGCTTACTACTAAGGTGATGGCTTTGAGGGGGCTTGAAAAATATTAGTGTCCTCGGCTCGTATGAATTTATCTTCGGCATTTATTTATTGAATATAAATATCCGTTCTTTGATCCATTTTATAAGTTCTTCTGCACCAACAGATTGGGGCTTTCTTTTTTTAACTAGAAGACGAGCATATATGTTTTGGAATAGTGGGTGATCGATTGATCGAGTAACAAGATCTCCGCTAATCATATCGTTAAAGGCGGAAAATTCGCTCATCATCGTTACCGCATCTCCGCTCATCACATAACGTCGGAGAGCGGTAAGAGAGTTCGTTACCATGGCCGGTCGAATGGATAGATTTTCTGTATGTGTTACGAGCTGAATAATCTGTCCTAATCCGTATTGAAGCGGCATCACAGCTAACGGGTAACGCATTATCTCTTCGAATTTCAGAGGTTCACTGAGATGCGTAAGCGGATGATCTGATCGCATGAGCAATCGAACAGGTTGCAGTGATGATGCGCGATAGGTGACTTCAGGATGCGCAGGTGGATTGTACGCGAGGCCGATATGGGCTGCGCTCTGAACTACTTCCTCCAGAACGCTCTTGACCGGAAGTACATCTAGACTGATACGAATACCAGGATAGGTGGCAGTGAAATCCCTCAAAACATTGTCGATCAGCAAGTCGATGAACCCCTCGCTGGTAACGATACGGACTTCACCCTCCCTTAACCCCTTCAATCCTCGCAAGCGGTCTTCAAGATGCTCTTGTTGTGCCTGGCAGCCACGCCAGAACTCCAAGAGAAGGTGGGCTGCTTCAGTAGGAAGCACTCCACGTGCTTGCCTTTCAAACAATATAGTTTCCACTTCCTCTTCCAGAAGTTGGATTTGCCGGGTGATAACTGAAGGTGCCGTGTTCAGGTTTTCGGCTGCCCCACGAATGGAACCGCTGGACAGAACCTCATAGAAATACCGCATTCGGCGTTGATTCAGATCTCTCACAAAAAATCCTCCCCTTGCATGACCGTTGCCCTCAGAGCAACGATAACATCAAAAAGTTGCTCTTGCTTGCCTTGCCATTCCGCCTGAATATCAATCGCACAATAAAAACGCCTACAGCGGAGGCAGTATGCAAAATTGCATCAATCCATCGAGCGAGCTATCGACCATCTATCGGAAAATAGACTGGCGGTTATTACCCTTTTTGCTCCTATGTTACGTAGTGGCGTATCTGGATCGGGTAAATGTGGGATTTGCCAAGCTTCAGATGCAAAGCGATCTAAGTTTATCTGACGCGGCTTATGGACTTGGTGCCGGAATTTTTTTCATAGGCTATGCCTTGTTCGAAACCCCTAGCAATTTGCTATTGCCCAAGATCGGAGCGCGCAAGACGCTCAGCCGGGTAATGATTTTGTGGGGTATCACATCTGCATGCATGGTTTTCGTCGAAAGCGAGAGATCATTTTACGTGCTGCGTTTTTTCCTCGGAGTCTTTGAGGCGGGTTTCGCTCCCGGAATGATTTTTTACCTTACTTATTGGTATGGCCGTGAACGGTTAGGCAGAGTGATGGCGATCGTTATGCTTGCGGGGCCACTGGGCGGCATATTTGGGGCCCCTTTGTCCGCGTGGATCATGACCACCTTCGCAGGTTTCCACGGCTTGGCCGGATGGCAGTGGATGTTTTTTCTGGAGGCATTACCGGCTGTAGTGTTAGGTCTCATAGCGTTGAAAGTTCTTAGCGATAAACCCTCGGTCGCGCCTTGGTTGAGTGCGCGTGAAAAACAAGTGCTGAATGCGCATATCGGTGAAGGGCAGGGAGCCCACCATTCATTTGTACAAGTGTTAAAAGACCCTCGTGTGTATCTAATGGCGGCTGGTTATTTCTGCTTGATTTGCGGAATTTACACCATGAGCTTTTGGCTGCCATCCATTCTGAAGGATGCAGGCGTTCAAGGTGTCATGCAGATCGGCCTGTACTCAGCGATTCCATATGTGGGTGCGATGGCAGGGATGTTGGTCTTTGGTCGTACATCAGATTACTTTTTTGAGCGGCGTTGGCATACCGCTGTACCGGCGTTAATTGCAGCCATTTGTTTAATGGGGTCTGTGATTTACAAGAATGAGTTTGTTTTTGCACTCACTTTCTTGACGCTTGCTACGACCATGATGTGGGTTGCTTATACAGTGTTCTGGGCAATTCCTTCGCAATACTTCAAAGGTGACACTGCTGCGGGTGGTATCGCAGTTATTAACACCATTGGGTTAACGGGCGGGTTTCTCAGTCCCACGGTGATCGGTTATGCCAAGTCCATCACTGGCAACTCTGATTCAGGTCTTCTGGTCATGGCTGCAATTCTAATAGTGGGTTCATTGATACTTGCCGCCAACAAGCCGCAACGTGTTCAGCAAAAAGTTTGCATTACACAGCCTGTCTAAAAATTTCAACGAGGCGTTTAATAGCCATGACATATCGAATTCTGATCGCTGGTTTTCAACACGAAACTAATACGTTCGCGCCCTCCAAAGCTGAATATGAGAATTTTGTCAGGGGTGAAGGTTTTCCTCAGATGGTAAGAGGCGTTGAGATGTTGGAGCTTCGGAATGTTAATATTCCGGCAGGCGGGTTTCTGATTGAAGCAGAGCGCTTGGGCTATGAAGTAGTCCCGGTGATCTGGGCTGGAGCCAGTCCATCCGCGCATGTTACTCAAGAGACCTACGACCGCATTACCGATGAAATCATAAAGGCCGCTGCAAACGAAGCAATCGACGGTATATATCTAGACTTGCATGGGGCTATGGTTGCCGAACATACGGACGACGGAGAAGGAACGCTCCTAGCTCGGCTGCGAGCTGTTGTCGGCCAGGATATTCCGATAGTCGTATCTTTGGATTTACACGCTAATGTTACTGAGTTGATGCTCAACCACGCAGATGCAATGGTTGCATTTCGTACTTATCCCCACGTGGATATGGCTGATACTGGCGCACGAGCTGCCAAATTACTTGAGTTGCGGCTCCGTTCGGGAAAACTGCATTGCGAGAGCCTGCGACTCCCTTTCCTGATCCCGATAAACGGGATGTGCACGCTCATGGATCCAGCACGAAGCCTTTACGACCAATTAGAACACCTTGAGTCCGAAGGTCTTTCATTGTCATTTACTCCAGGCTTTCCGGCTGCTGATTTCGAGGAGTGTGGGCCGGTTATCTGGGGTTATGGAACAGACAGGCAAGCGATCAAGGCTGCTGTCGCTGTCCTTTATAAAAAGGTAGTGGGGGAGGAGGATCAGTGGGAAGTACCTTTCCTGCTCCCGGACGAAGCAGTGCTCCGAGCAATGACATTAGCAGAAACCGCTCAGCGTCCAATTGTCATTGCCGATACCCAAGACAACCCGGGAGCAGGCGGGGATTCGAACACAACAGGAATGCTTAAAGCACTCATTAAACACGGTGCTACTAATGCCGCCGTAGGATTGCTTTATGACCCGGCAGCAGTTCAGTCCGCCATTGCAGCCGGGGTAGGCGGTTTCATTGAGATAACGCTGGGGGGACAGTCAGGTGCACTGGGCGATAGTCCCTTGCAGGGGCGCTTTGAAGTAATGCATCTATCCGATGGCCGCTGTCGTTTTGCAGGCCCCATGATGAATGGCATGGAGGTTGATGTGGGGCCTGTTGCATGCTTGAAAATCGGGGGAGTGAAGGTTGCTGTCAGCTCTGGTAAATGTCAGATGCTGGACAGGAATTTGTATCGGATAGCAGGTATAGAACCAGAAAAAATGAGTGTACTGGTTAACAAAAGCTCTGTTCATTTCCGGGCCGATTTCGCGCCGATTGCCGACCAAATACTCGTTGCCAAAGCGCCTGGGCCCATGACAGCGGATCCTGCGGACATTCCATGGAAAAGACTTCGTGAGGGAATCAGGCTAAAACCCAATGGGCCTTCATTCCACAGCCCTGCACTCCGCGCTTAATGACCGTTTCCAAATTAGGTATTGAACTGCATTAACGTTAAATGGCGTAAGGGGACGTTCGCCTGGATTAAAAATACTTCCTGATCTATCTGGAGTCAGAAAGTGGATTACACCAGTAGATAAGATAGAAGGTATTCCAGTTGTGCATATTAAGTTGATGCATTTGCGTTAGCGAACGCTGCGTGGGATTCGTGTGTGTTGCGTTGGTGTGGAAGATTTTCTTGTAGCTTCTGTTATTTAACAATTATAAAAAATCGGAGCGTTATAAGTGAGCGTAAATAAAATATCTGCAACTTTGATGTTTGGCAGCATTGCCATGAGTAGCCAGGTGTTTGCTGACTTCCTAAGTGATAGCAAAGCTACGTTAGGAATGAGGAACTTCTACTTCAATAATGACAACCGTGATGGCACCGCTGTCCCTTCGAAAACCGAAGAGTGGGCGCAGGGTTTCATGCTGGACGTTAAGTCGGGATATACTGATGGTACCGTTGGTTTTGGTGTCGATGCCTTGGGGTTGCTGGGTGTTACCCTGGACACAGGCAAGGGACGCCACGTCGGCAGCTCTATGATTCCCTCTGACAGTGATAACCGCGCCGTCGATGAGTGGAGTCGGTTGGGGTTGACCGGAAAAGTCAAAATATCGAAGACCAACCTGCGCTACGGTACCTTGATTCCGAAACTTCCGATTCTGGTCGCCAACGATGGACGGGTGCTTCCACAAACCTTCGACGGCAGCCAAGTCACCTCGAGCGAGTTCAAGGATCTGACTCTGACCGGTGGGCGAATTGAACATGCAACAGGTCGCGGTTCAACTGATCAGACGGGGCTGGCCGCTCTGGGAGGTACGCGTGAAAGCAACCAGTTCGACTTCGCCGGGGGCGACTGGAAAGTCACCAAGGATCTAACGGCTCAGTACTACTATGCCCATCTCGAAAACTACTACACTCAGCAGTTTTTCGGGCTGATTCACACGCTTGCGTTCTCGGACAACCAATCCCTGAAAACCGACCTGCGCTATTTCAACACTGACTCGTCAGGTGAAAACAACTCCGGTACATCAGGTTACAGAATCAGTGGCTACACCAAAAACGGTGATGGCGTGATCGACAACCGTACCTGGAGTGCTGCATTGATTTACAGCCTTGGCGGCCATGCGATAACTGCGGGCTACCAAAGCGTTTCGGACGGTAGCAGCTTCACCCAGCTCAACCAGGGTGGTTTGGTAGATAAAGGCGCCGGAGGCAGCAGCGTGTACCTGTATACAGACCGTCTGATCCAGAGTTTCACCCGCGCAGGGGAGCGTACGTCATTCGGTCAGTACGCCTATGACTTTGCTGCCCTGGGTGTCCCTGGACTGAAAGCCTCGGTCGTATACCTCTCCGGGGACAATATCAAGACGAGATCCGGTGACAATCAGAAAGAATGGGAAAGGGATATTTTTCTCGACTACGTCCTTCAGTCAGGGGCGCTCAAAGGTGTTGGATTCGGTTGGCGTAACGGTAAATCCAATAGTGAAGCCGCCCGTGATCAAGATCAGAATCGGGTTTTTGTAAGCTACAGCATTCCGCTTCTCTAAGGGCGCAGCATATGCTCTTGCTGAATCGCACCACTCGCACCACTCGCGGCGTCGCGCCCACCGAAGCAGGGCAACTGCTCTTGTAGACCCTCGCACTTGCGCTCGACGAACAGGATGCAAGCAGGCGCCCTGAGTGAGCTGGGCGGTAAGCCCGCTGGAACAATACGAATAACCTCAGTGGAACACGCAGCCAAAACCATCCTGTGGCCGGTGCTGCGGGAGTTGATGATCACTTACCCCACCTCCCAGGCCGATATCACTTTGGACTATGGGTTGACGGACATCGTTGCCGAACGCATTGATGCCCGCGTCCGCCTTGGTGAGTACGTCGATAAAGACAGGGACGGGCTTAAGCTGAGACAAATCATGACAGAGCACCATGCTTCTCATCGTAGGAAGGGCGGTTTAGCAGTAGGTGCCGTGTTAAGCCCTTTTTCCTAAAGTCGCTACTTCGGGCCAACAGGGCCCGGCTGAACTTTTGGTGTGCCTGATAGAAGTGCATATGAAGTCCTTCTGAACGAACATCAGTGGTACGGCCTGCCCATCCGAAGTGACCCTGGCTATTAAGCGCAGCTCGAATAGAGCCTTCACTCAATGCTCATGGGCATGTGAATGGATGGTCAGGGCACCAGGTACCTTGGTGCGTTCGAGCCCCCCATGTTCCAGCCACCGGAGGGTCTGCTCATATGCGCGCTGCAGCAAAGACTCGGTCTGGTCAAAGTTGAACACCGAGACATCCACAGGGCACAAGGGCGGGACGATGTGCAGGCTGGTGAGAGTGCGGAAGTGTTCGATATCACTCACCAACTGGCGCATGCTCATCAGGTTGACAGTATGGAGGGCTAAGGCGATCAGGCCTCGGGGCGGTTGTGGTAGGGCGCAACTCATTCCTGTAGGAACCACCACTACGTTGGTGGCGCCCAGGGCTACGGCGGTTGAAATAGGTGTATTGCTTGCCACGCCACCGTCAATCAGGAACTGATCGGCAATTTTTACGCAGGGGAACACCAGCGGGTGGCCGCGCTGGCAAGCAACGCCTGTCGGAGTTCGCCACTGGACAGAACGGTCTCGGCACCGCTCAGCAAGTCGGTGGTGACGATGTGCAGGGGTAACGTCGCATCCTCAATGCGGTGGATAGGTAGAGCTTGTCCTAGCAGTCTGTTCAAAGCCGCCGGCTGCAACAGAAACCCACGTCCTTTGATCAGTCCTCTACAGGTATCGAGCCAGGACAATGGAAAGATGTCCGTTTTACGAAGACCACGCCAAAAACCGGCTAGCGCCTCGACACCTTCCAAATCGGGCCGTGCGGCAAAGTAGGCACCATTGATGGCGCCCACCGAAGCGCCCACCACCAAGTCGAATCGAACATTAGCCTCGACCAAGGCCCGCAACATGCCTACCTGGACAGCACCCAAGCTACCACCGCCAGCGAATACGATTGCGGTCTTGGTCGCCATGCTCGAAGTCTCGGTGCAGAAAGGTATCGAATGAGTGTAGCTGGTCGGGCGGCGTTACTTCCGGGTGCTCACCCCATGATCGAGACTGCGCAAGCCCGGAGTTCCGGACGAATCCAGACTGGTTCCTTCCGAGTCCTCGAAGAGGCGCGGTGAGTCCTAGTCCAAATTGGATCTAATCGGTCGACTGGAGAGGGGAGTGTTCGTTTAAGTTTTGTCACGTGCTTCAACCTTACGAATTCATCGCAAGCCCTCGATTTGATTTGGAGGAGCGACCTAACTTGTCCTCGGCGGTGCCGCGCTGTTCGTTATTCCAGCCATCAGTCAGCTCATCTATCCGATCCGCAATCTGAGGCGTTTTTGATAGGATGAGGCAGCGCGTGTTGCCGACAAACTCTTCTATCAGGTACACAGCGTCGCCGACATCCAGCTCGAGCTCCTGCAGCGCCTCATCGGGAATTCGGATGGCACCGTCACCATCCCATTCTTCGATGATGATTTTCATGGGGGGCTTTTTCACATTTGATCTCCGTTGCTATGAGTAGGCAAGCCGTTCCCGCATTTAGATTCGCGGTGGCTCGTTTACAGATCCGGATAATCATCAAGCTTAAGGCTAGGAGCGCCTGCGTCCTCCGGCTCGCGCTTAGGCGTATGTATCACTCCAGCTTCGGCGTCAGAACGCATCTGCTCGAGCTCTTTGTGAAATGCCTTGTCCTGAACCGTGGGCTTGCTGGTGTAAGGTTTTCGGTCAGGTACAGGCTGGGCCGCATAGGTCGTTACCGCGTCTGGGTCGTGCTGCAGCTTTTCTTGGACTTGCGACTCCAGCAGTGCACGGAGCGCGTCTTTGTCGGGACGGTTAAGCAATTTTCTACTCCTCGTTCACAGCAAGCGATTGGCTTATTGGATGGTGAAAGATGTGGCGTCCAAGCCTTAGCTGGAACGGCCTGCGGTGAATGACTTTATCAAGTATGAAAATCGCAAAAACAGGACGCATGTATGAGTCTGATGTTAGGTGCCGGCCTCGGTTTCGCAAGGCCGGGTTCAATGAGAAACAACTATTTGCAGTTACCTGCCTTTCGATATCCCGCCGCCTGTGCATCAGATTCTGAGGTGAAGGAGATCTGATTTTTCTCGGACACCTGACCATAACTAGGGCACCCCACTGAGAGGTGATACACCTGGCTCTTCCGGTTACCGATGATCACACCTATCCCGGTCGCGCTCGCGAGGGTTGGCTGGGCTGCTACTGGCGGAGAATTAACAGGAATCGCGCTAACGACCCCATCACCAACTGCCTTGTACCCTTGTGACCATCGACGCTCGCCAGTTACGAATGGATTCGAGTGCCCCATGATTGCTGCAATGCGGCGATCTCGCTCTTTCTCCCAGGACGAAACCGGGTACTGCTTGTCCCAGGCCATCAGCAACTGTTGCTGCTGACGAGACATGCTCAGCTTGTATCTGTCGAACATGTAAAACGTTGTCCTGGCAACTAGGCCCTTAACCTCGTCACGCGGTTCCGCAGCACGTTGATCGAAATCAACTCGCGTCTTGCACTGGCCATACTGCGGCGAGACCCCGGACGCCATTCCATAGTTGAAATTGCTACGGTCGCCATTTACCTCACCTACAGATGGGTAGAGGTTAAAAAGGTCTGCTTCCATCGCGCGGAATACCGGATCATCGTCCACGCAATGCTCTCGACCACCGTTCTGCCAGCATTGACGTTGGTTGCCGAATGTCCAGGCTGGAACTATGTGCTCCCACTCCGTACGTTCTGATCGAGTCTCTTGCTTCCTCGCCTTAAGGCCACATGACTCAGCATCGATACGACCTCCCGATTTACCAACCCACGTCCATTTGCAGCCGCAATACAACTCGCCCATGGCGCTGTTCGCCTGGTCGAGGTAGATCTTTTGCTTGGCGATGATCTTGGCGTCGGAAAAGGTCGCTGGAGGGCTTGAGAAGGCGGGCGTGATTACTGAGAGGGTTAGAGCTACTACGGAAAGCAGTTTTTTCATTGGAAAGCTTAAGCAATTGAGAAGAAGCGCAGTATACGCGTTACTCCGTGGCCACCGATTGAGAGGGCAATGTAGAAGTCGCAGGTTCGGGCCAGCGGGCCTAGATTAGATGTAGGTTTTTCAGATGGAGGTAAGTGCTGTCACCGATCAAGGAATAACAACCGGGGGCCCAGATCCCACAGAATATTTGGATGACCGCCGGTCTTCCTTCACGCGGTACCAGACTTCATGACCTAGCTGGGTCTTCGAAGTCAGAACCTATCATTCCGTCGAGCTCAAGCTTGCTGCTCAGGCTGTCTTTGACAGAGATGAACATGTGATTGGTCAATAGCGCTTCCTCGGTACTCCCATCCTTCCATAACCAGAGCGCCCGGAGGTCTGTTGGGAGTGTGATGCCAGTTTGTATAGAGCTTCGTATCATGACGACAGGGTCGTTTTTCACCTTTTCTTTCACTAAAGATTCCAGCAGCGCAGGTAGGCTCAAATAAGCATCGGACCAATTGAGTCATCCAACCTGATAGCGCTCTCGCTACCAAACGGTGCCAAACGCCGAGGCCTAGTTGGAATGGGGAATTGCTTTCCATGTGGTATCTGAAGTGAACGCCCCTCGACGGAACGGCTCAAACTCTCCGAAGCTTTAAATCCACTTTCGGTTTAACTGGTCGCCCGGCAATGCTCAAAAATATCTGGTACGTCGTTCTTCCGTCATCGCAGCTGACGAGCTGGCTGGTGTCGGTTCGATTGCTTGGACAACCGTTCGTAGCGTTCCGTGACAACGCTGGGATGGCGCACCTGCTTTCTGACGTTTGCGTGCATCGTGGAGGCTCGCTATCCGCTGGCAGCAAGGTGGGAGACAGCGTGCAATGCCCATATCACGGTTGGCGGTTTGGAGCAGATGGAATCTGCACGCTTATACCTGCCCAGCCAAACCTGCGAATTCCAGCTAAGGCCCGAGTGGACGCATATCCAACATTAGAGCGTTACGGTTGGATTTGGGCCTTTTTGGGTGACCTCCCTGAGCCGGAACGTCCCCCTCTACCAAATCTGGATTGGGTCGATAATCCAGCCGTCCGAGTGGTAACTGGTCATTTTGATTGGGAGGCAAGTTGGGATCGGATTATCGAGAATGGCCTCGACTTCGCACATGCTCCATTTGTACATGGCTCTACCTTCGGCGATCCGGATCATCCCGAAATTGAATCGTTCAATGTAGAAGCTGATTCCTGGAGCGGTAGTGCAAAGATGCTCATGCGCAGGCCAGTGCGCAAAGGCTTGCTCAGGCGCAAATCATCAACTGAGTTTGTCAGTGTGGCCACTGTGCCTGGATTTCATTTGTCTGGCCCGTGTACAACTCTGGAGCTCGAACTGCCGAGTGGCTGGAACATCTACATCGTCTCGGCGCACGTCCCAATCGAAGCTAACCGCACTAGAACCTGGTGGATGATGGGTAGAACCTTTCTTCGATCTCGACTGCTGGATCAAAGGTTTGTTGCCAGCAATATCCGCATTTTCGAACAAGACCATGACGTACTCAAAAATGTGCGTCCGGAGCGAGTGCCAGACTCATGGCAGCAGGAGGTTTCGTTGAAGTCTGATGCGCTTCAGATTTCTTTCCGGAAACGGGTGAAGGAACTGGAGCAGGGAGGGTGGCGCATCGATGAAGAATGTCTCGCTCGAGAATTCACGGGACGTAAGGCATGCGCTATACCAAGCCCCGAGCGTCGTAATTTTGATTCCTGGGCGATAGAGCCAATTCCGGTCGTAGACATCACAGACTGATACGAATGACGCAGCGTTCGGCATTCGTTCACTCCCAGGCGATCGGTTTACCCCCTGCATCACCTACTTGCAGGGTAAAAACAGGAGGCTTCGACAGGGGGGAGGGTGGGGCAGTGTGCGGGGTTTAAAGTAAGGGCAAGCCTTTCCCCAAAGTGACTCATTCCATTCTCAAACCTCATACATGCCGGCTCCGGGTATCTTTTCTGGAAAACGGCTATTTGCCCTGTTGCTTGTGTCTTGCATACATCGCGGCAGTGCCACCTGGGGTATCTCGTGCCTGCAGCTCGAAAGCGTGCGGGTACCCTTTGATCAGATCGCTCAGCTTTTTGTAGCCATGAGTGCGAGGGTCAAACTCTGGGCGTAGCTTCGTGATGTTCGCGCCTAACGCGCCTAGATGTGCCCATCCATCCTCATCTGCAATGTCGTCAAGGATTTTGGTAATAAATCCCACGGGGACCTTTGGCTTTTTCGGCGGTTCTATCACTGCAGGTTTGGCGGTGTACGCGCTGGTGGTCGGGTCAGGCAAAGGCTCTTCGTTAGCGGGCGTCAAGGCATCCTCACGGAGCAGTTCGATGTAGACAAACTTGTCGCAGGCAGCCACAAACGGCCGTGGAGTTTTCTCCTCGCCAAAGCCGTAAACAGTGAGGCCTTCTTCGCGTAACCGAGATGCCAGCCGAGTAAAGTCACTGTCACTTGAAACCAGGCAAAACCCATCAAAGCGCCGGGTGTACAGCAAGTCCATCGCGTCGATGATCAACGAGCTGTCAGTGGCGTTCTTACCTTTGGTGTAGGCGAACTGTTGGGGAGTGATCCAGCAGGACTTTCTTCCAGCCGCCGAGCTGCGGGCCCGTCCAGTCACCATAGATGCGTTTGACGCTGGCGACGCCGTACTTGACTATTTCTTCAAACAGGCCTTCAACGATCGCTGCTGGAGCGTTGTCAGCGTCGATCAGGACAGCGAGATGCTTTTGGTTGCTGGAGCTTTGGTTGGCCATAAGTCGTCCCTGAATTAAAGGTGCCACCATACATTGACAGACTGGCTTCCTGAAGCAATACCTTATTTAACATAATATACATTATGCGTAACGTTGGATTGCGCAGTTAGCCCGGTTGGCCGTGGATTTCGAGGTGGCCTCTTCTCAAATAGTGGTCATTTTATCGTCGGGCTCTTGAGACCGGTTCGGCTGCTTGAGATCTGCTTTGCTTGTGATGATCTTGAAGATGATTGCACAACTGCGCTTGCGCTTCGTTGTCCTCGACCTCGACTTGGTTTAGTCGGCGCTGCATTTCCCAGTTTGAAAACCTTTTGCTTGGTGGTTCAGTTGGTGCGGTATTTCAAAATCAAAGTCAAAAGATCGCAGCCTTCGGCAGCTCCTACGGTGTTTTACGGTGTTTGCATGGTCATGATGGGAATTGGTTTTTTGCCGCGGCTGGCTGTTGTCGAGATTTGAGCTCGCAGTGTTGACCCGATTTGAAGGACGCGATCCATTGCCTGCTTAAGAGCCAGCGTTATGGTCTGTCAGCCAACTGGCACTGATGTTGACTCCTGAAAACGCGTGTTCCCTTGAGGAGCCGGTGAGCTTGTTGGCCTGGGTTTATAGTGCCTGAAGCGCTAAAACCATAAGTTGGCAAGCAATCCTCCACAAATCCGTAGTACAGCCCAGCATTTCGAGTGCGCACTCGCTCTGGTTATCATTTAGATTGAAAAAGATCTGCTCTATTAGGTAGTTAGAAGTTGGTAGAATTTAACTATACTAAATGTCTCTTTAGTTGAATTAGATTTTACCGTGCCCTGGATCACCCCGATCTCTCGCTTTTTTCACACCGCCGGCTGATGGCTGGTCACGCAGTGAATCCCTCCACCGCCCGCTGCAATCGCGTCAATGTTCAGCATCACCGTCTCCCTGTCCGGATAAAGCCCGGACAGCAGTTCCAGTGCCTTCGCATCTGCCTCCCGATCGCCGAACTCAGGCGCGATGACCGCCCCATTGACCACAAAGTAGTTGATGTATCCAGCCGCGAAGTCCGGATTCTTTCGGTTGAATTGGCTCTTTCGTGGCTTGAGTGGCGGCGACAGTGTGTGCACCTGCAAAGGCCGGCCATCGGCGTCTGTGGCCTTCTTGAGGATCTCCAGGTGTGCCAGGGTCACTGCCCGGTCGTAGGATTTGGGGTCGTTGTCGAGGTTGGCGATTACCACGCCCGGCTTGACGAAACGTGCGTAGAAATCCACGTGGGCATCGGTAATGTCTTTGCCTTTGATGCCCGGTAGCCAGATGATTTTGCGTAAACCCAGGCGTTCTTTGAGCGCTTGTTCGACCTCGGCTTTGTTCCTGCCCGGGTTGCGGTTGCTGTTGATCCAGCTGCTCTCGGTCATGATCCCGGTGCCGTGGCCGTCCACTTCGATGGCACCGCCCTCTCCCACCAGTTCACTGCGCAGGTAGACCGCTTTGGTGGTTTTGGCGACGACTGCAGCCAGCTCGGCATCTTTGGCATGCTGTTGTTTGTTACCCCAGCCGTTGAAATTGAAGTCCACGGCGCCGAGATTGCCATGGCCATCAATGACGAAGTTGGCGCCGATGTCGCGCATCCAGATATCGTCGAGTTCGGTGGTGACGAACCTGATGTTGCGGGTGCCGCAGTGTTGTTCGGCGAGGTTGCGTTCGCTCGGGCGGCAGAACACGGTGACGGGTTCATAGCGCGCTATGGTGCGAGCGATCAGGCCGACGGCGGCGTGCACGTGGGGAGTGAAGTCTTCCCAAATGGAGGCTTGGGCGCCGAAGGCAATGAACGCTTGTGCGTGGCGGTCGCTTTCTTCGGGCATACGCCAGAGGCTGTCGGTTGCCGCTTGCGCCGGCGGCGGGCGCAAACTCATGCAGGCGGCGGCGCCCAGGCCGACGACTATGGCTGTCTGTTTGATGAAGTTTCGCCGCGTCGGCATGGTGGATTCTCCTGGCGCAGTGCTCATTTGGCGGTCGCCGTCTTGAATTTGGTCCAGGTGCGCATCCGCGCCCGCATGTCGGCCTGGGGAATGTCTTTGCCTGGAATCAGGCGTGCGTAGGTGGCTTCATCGAGGTAGATGTCGGGGTTATTGCGCATCGTCGCATCCACGCTCGCGCGGGCCTTGGCGTTGGAGGTCGGGTAGCCGGTGAAGTTGCTGATGGCCGCCATGTGCTCGGGCTGCATCACGAAGTTGATGAACGCGTAGGCGTACTCCGGGTGTTTGGCGTCGACCGGAATGGCCATGGTGTCCATCCATACGGTGGTGCCTTCGCGCGGGATGCGGTACTCGAATCGGGTGCTTTTGCCGGCGCCGTCCGAGGTGCGTTGGGCCTGGGTCATGTCGCCGCTGTAGCCCAATGACACACACAGGTTGCCGTTCACCAGATCGGTCACGGGTTGCGACTGGAATTTGCGAATGTAGGGTCGCACTTTCATCAGCAGCGCACTGGCGGCGGCGAGGTCGTCGGGTTTGGCGCTGCGCGGGTTGCGGCCCAGGTAGTTGAGGACGACGGCCAGTACTTCGTCCGGTGAGTCGATGATCGAGATACCACAGTCGGCAAATTTCGCTGCCAGTTCCGGCTTGAACAACATGTCCAGGCTGTTGACCGGAGCATCAGGAACGCGTTGCCTGACCTGTTCATCATTGTAGGTCAAGCCGATGGTGCCCCAGGTGTAAGGAACGGTGGCCTGGCTTGAGGTTTCATACTGCGTGCGCAGCTTCTGCAGGCCGGGCTCTATGTCCCCCAGGGCGCTGAGTTTCGAGCGGTCCAGCGGGAGCAGGCTGCCGGCGCGCATCAGGCGTTCGGCGACGGTGTCTCCGGGAAAGATCAGGTCGTAGCCACTGCCGCCGGCGAGCATCTTGGCTTCCAGGGTTTCGCTGCCGTCCATGACGTCGTAGATCACCTTGATCCCGGTTTCGGCGGTGAAGCGGCTCAGCGTGTCTTCGGCGAAATAATCGGACCAGTTGTACAGCCTCAGGGTTTTTTCATCGGCATGCAGCGGTGCTGAGGCGATTGCCAGGCCCAGCGCGCCCAGCAACAGTGTGTGGGGAATGCGCATATCAGACTCCTCCGGTGTTCCAGCGTGCATGAAGACTACGGCCGTCCTGAGTCAGGAGCGCCCCGTACATTTCCGGGCGACGGTCGCGGTAGATACCCCAGCTCAAGCGCTCTTCACGCATCGCGCCGAGATCGAGCCGCTGGACCAGCACGCCGGCACTGTCGCGGTCAGCCTCAACCAGCAGTTTGCCCTTGTGGTCACAAATGAAGGACGAACCGTAGAAGGTCATTTGCAGGGATGGATCGGTAGTCGCCACTTCCTTGCCGACGCGGTTGGCGGCGACCACCGGCAGCAGGTTTGCGGCCGCGTGGCCACGCATGGTCATCTGCCAGTGATCGCGAGAATCCAGGGCCGCGCAACCGGGTTCTGAGCCGATCGCCGTCGGGTATAGCAAGACTTCGGCGCCCATCAGTGCCAGGCAGCGGGCAGTCTCGGGAAACCACTGGTCCCAGCAGATGCCAACGCCGATGCGCCCAAATGCCGTGTCCCAGACCTGGAAACCGGTGTCACCAGGGCTGAAGTATTCCTTCTCCTGATAGCCGATGGCGTTGGGGATATGGGTTTTGCGATACACCCCGCGCAAGCGCCCATCGGCGTCGGCCACGGTCAGGGAATTGAAGCAGGCATTACCGGCCCGCTCGAACCAGCTCAGCGGCAGCACCACCCCCAGCTCCCTGGCCAGCGCGGCGAAGCGTTTGAGCAGGTGACTGGCCTCAAACGCTTCGGCCAGTGCCAGGTGTTTATGGTTTTGCTCGATGCAGAAATACGGCGTGGCAAACAGTTCCTGCAGCAGGATCACCTGGGCGCCCTTCGCTGCTGCTTCACGTACCAGGCGTTCGGCTTGATCGAGGTTGCCCGGCAAATCCCAGGTGCAGGGCATCTGCGTGGTAGCGATGGTTAATAGTGTCATGGCATCACCCCTGCACTGGCCAGGCCGGTTGCTGCTGGGTGATGCAATGCACCCCGCCACCGCCGTGGGCCAGGTTGTTGATGCGCACCGGTACTACCTCGCGACCAGGGAACGCCTGCGCCAATACGGCGGCCGCTGCGTTATCGGCGTCGATGCCATAGGCCGGCATGATGATCGCGTTATTGGCGATATAGAAGTTGGTGTACGAGGCACAGAACACTTCAGCTTCGGTGTCCACTGCATCCGTGGCTTCGTACAGCTCGATCAGCTCGAAACTGCGTCCATTGGCATCGGTGGCCAGCTCCAGTGCACGGCGGTTTTCCCGGGCGACCTCGGCGTACTGCGAGCCGGTGTCGTGGGTCGCATCGACCAGCAGCACGCCAGGACGGGCGAAGGCACAGACACCGTCTACGTGGCCGTCCGTCATGTCGCCGGTCACATGGTCCGGGTCGCCCGGTAGCCAGATGGTTTTTTTCACCCCCAGCAGTCGTGTGAAGATTTCTTCGATGTCGGCCTTGGTCAGTCCCGGATTGCGATTGGGGTTGAGCAGTACTGACTCGGTGGTGATCAGCGTGCCCTCGCCGTCGACATGGATCGCCCCGCCTTCGTTACTCAGCGCCGTGCCGAAGCATTGCACGCCCAGCTGCTCAAGTGCCCGGCGTGCCAGGGTTTCGTCGAGGTCGTGGGCCGACTTGCCGCCCCAAGCGTTGAACCGCCAACTGACACCGGCCAGGCCCTGTTGGGGGTGACAGACGAACGTCGGGCCGGAGTCGCGGCACCAGCTGTCGTTGACTGCCAGTTCAATCAGTTCGACATTGGGGCCGCAGAGTGCCCTGGCACTGACAACGGCAGACGGGTCCACCACCATTTTGACCGGTTCGAAGCGCGCAATGGCGTTGGCCACCCGGGCGAAATCGATTTGCACCAACGGCAAGGTGACGCCCCAGCTCGACTCCCACAGCGCCTGATTGTGCGGCCAGACCATCCAGGTCGCGGCATGCCTGACCCACTCCGCCGGCATCTGCCAACCACTGTTCTGACGATCATCATGCTGCATGTTATAAACCCCTTGGTTAGTCATTGTGTTCAATGAAAATCGCAATCGCGGTATTGGCATGCATGCTAAGGCCGTGATCATGGGCTAACAAACGATGGATTTTGTGGAAAAGTGATTAGAGGAGCTTATCAATCATGCTCAAGCACTGGCCCCCGTTGGGCACCCTTCGCGGCTTTGAAGCGGCCGCCCGCCTGGGCAGTTTTCACAAGGCTGCCGATGAGCTGCACCTTACCCAGTCGGCGATCAGTCAGCAGATCCGCACGTTGGAGGCTTATCTGGAACAGCCGCTGTTTTTCCGCAGTGGCCGCAGTGTCAGCCTGACCGATGCCGGTCATGACTTGCTCAGCACCACCCAGGCATTACTGCAACAACTGGCTGTCGGCATTCGCCGCCTGGGGCAATATCAGAAACCCAATCAACTGGTGCTCAACACCACGCCGACCTTTGCCCGGCACTGGCTGCTGCCGCGCCTGGGGGATTTTCGGCGCCGGCATCCAGAGGTCGACCTGTGGATTTTCAGCACCGATGAAGTGCCGGACATGACCACCCAGACCATCGACCTCGCCGTGCGAGATGACATCAGTTCGCAGGCTGAATGCAGTTTCAAGGTGCTGCACGCCGATCGCCTGTATCCGGCGTGTCATCCGCACGTGCTGGAGGTGGCGCCCGAGCAGCGCACTACCCTGCACGGCGAGCGGGAAATGGACTGGAGCCATTGGGCCGTGGAGGCTGGAATTGACGTCGGCCAGCGGGATCAGGGGCTGAATTTTTCCGATCCTGGACTGTTGCTGGACGCCGCCTGTGCAGGGCTTGGCATTGCGCTGGTCAGTCAGTTGCTGAGCCAGACAGCGCGCGATGGCGGGTTGTTGGCGCCTTTGGTGGAGGACACCATTCGGGGGCCGAACTGGGCGTTATTGACCCATCGGGACAGCGAAAACAATCCGTTGGCGCGCAGTTTTGTGCAATGGTTGCAGGCCAATTTGCAGGCGCCGGCTACCGCATCCGCTCGGTGCTGACCGCTGCCCGGGACATGGCCAGTTCTTCGCCATGCAGGCAGGTGGCGTAGTAGTCCTTGAGCGGTTCTTCCCAGCCAATGACTTCGTCCAGCAGGTGCTCGGCGTGGTCGCGGGTCAGGGCGAAGTGCGCGTGGTGGCTGAGCAGGTTGACGCGGCTGACCCTGGTGCCGTCGCGGCCCACCGCCATGGACAAAGTCTGGGCAGGCCCCTCATCGATAATCGGCAATACGTCGTACATCGGTGACAGACGCCATTGCCCGCCAAGCCAGATGATCGAATGGTTGCGCGGATGATCGTCGCTGTTGCCTACCAGAGCGTTGTAGCACATGCGTTTGAACAGCTCCTGCAGATCGCCGTCGGGCACGCCGCGCCGGCGCATTTCATCAGCCACCGAGGCATAGCGCCAGTCACGGTGGTACTGCTCGTTCCATTCGGAATCAAGCAAGGTCAGTGCGCTGAGCATCGGGATGCGTCGGGCGCCGTCGGCCAGCGGGGTGCGGTCGAAACGCTCGACCAGCAGCGTCGACGGTGATTCGGCGTGCAGTGCGGTGTTGGCCACGTTCAGCCCTTTCGACGCGGCAAAGGTCATGCAGGCGTATTCGATTGCAGGGAAATCATAGAGGTCAAAACGGTCGCGGGGCTTGGCCAGGATCAGCATTCCGCTGTCCTGCAAGGTGCGCTTGGGTCGTGCACCGCCCAGGGACGAGCGCTGCTGGCGGATGTTGAGCATGGCGATCGACTGCTCATCGAGCTGGCCGTCATACACCGCTTCGCAGGCCTCGATAAACTTCCCCAGCCCTTTGAGCGTAGGCACCGGCCCTTCCCCCAATCCGGGCGCGGGCACAGTCGCAGTGCCGGCCAGGAGGTTGCCGACCCGGTCGTTGTTCGGCGACTTAAGCAGGAAATCAATAGGCGCCAGCACCTGCCCGAATGCACGCTGCAGCAGGCGCTCGCCCCAGCCGTCCGGCATTGCGTCATTGACGAAGCCGGGGATGCCGCGGTTTTTGCTGATGCCGGTATAGGCTTCGGTACGCAAGGGATAGTTGATCGGATCAGGCACCCAGCCACCGCGTTCGACGTAGTCGGGGGCATAAATGAACTCGCCGAATTTACCCTGCAGCGTCACCCGGCCCAGGGTCAGCAGTTCACCGGTGTCCGGGTGCTCCATGTAGATATAGGCACGGGACATCAGAAATCCTCCGCCTTGGTTTTCGGCAGGCGCACGCGCTTGTTGGCGATGCTCTGGTAGGCATCCGCGTCAGTGACATAGCGGGCAACCTGCGACGTGGTTTCGACCCCTTCCAGTGAGGCAAAGACCGTCTCGTTGATCCCCAGGCGCCACAGCACCAACATGAATGAGCGCAGGTCAACTGACTCCGAGCCATTTTCGATCTTGCGCAGGATGTGCTCGGAGATGCCCAGTGCCGATTTGAGATCAGATTGACGCAGACCCAGAGCCAGTCGCCGGGATTTGACCAGCAGGCCTATCCTGCCGAGGGTATCGCTGCAGGAAACCGGAAAAAAGTCGTTCATAGTATGCACCAGTCGCAGCTTTAATCTTAATAAGGCAAACCATAACATGCCTTATAAAAGATAACCATGTTTGTAACGTGCACACCAGTGCGTATTAAATAGTTTAATGCTCGCCTGCGTAAACATTAATAGGCTTGCCGATGATGCTTTCCCGGCGGCCCTCGCAGTCTGTGTCTACTATGAAAGTCTGTGCGACCTGACTTTCGATCACAGAACGAGAATCCCGATGACCAGGAGGATTCCAGGCATCGTCCCGAAGGCTGGAACGCCTCGCTGTCCGTGGTGCTGCCAATCTCCGATTAAACTGGATCGATCATGAAAACGCTCACGGTTATCTGCACCTGTCTGCTCACCGCCAGCGCGGTGACGAGCCTGTGCGCCAGCGCTGCCACCCCTGCCCCGCTGTTTAAAACCAGCTTCGATTGCGCCAGCGCGAGTGCACCGGTGGAAAAGCTGATCTGTCGCGACGCGCAACTGGCGCGGATGGACCGGGAACTGGACCGTCTCTACCGCCTGGCGCTCACGGACGAATGCTCGGTTCCGCGGCCGGGAAAAGTCATCACCGACCAGCAAATATGGATGCTGACGCGCAATCAATGTTTCACCGAAGCCGATCCGAAGGCGTGTACGGTGAGCCGCTATGCCGAACGCGCCCATCAGTTGCGCCAGGGCTCGGCCATCGTCAGGACCAAGGACCCGGACCGTCTCACCGAAGGCCCGCTGGCGATTCGATGTGCGGGGCTTAATGCGCTGATCGCCGCCACCTGGTTCAACGCCGACCCCGGCGTGGTTTACCTGCGCTGGGCCAACTCGTCCATCACCCTGAGCCAGGAACCTGCGGGGACGGGGCAGCGCTACAGCGGCAAGGACACCACGGGTTACTACAGTTTTTCGCAAACCGGTGATGATGTGCTATTCCAGAAGCCGGGCTCCGGGACACTGCGCTGCCAAATGGAGCCGACGGGGTGATGCACATCTACTTCAGAAAGTCAGCGGGCGGGACGCGTGTATGGGTGATGCATTGAAGTGGCTGGTATTGAGCGTGATCATGCTGTTTCAAGCCGGCACCGCAGTGCTTTGGGCCGCCGAGGCGCCGAGCCCGATCTCCGCAGTGACAGGAGCGCCCTCTTTTACGGTGTCCCAGAGCGAGTTACAGGACTTGCAGGTCCGCCTGGATCGCATCAAGCAGCAAGTCTCCCAGGCCAACAACCTGAGCCTGATGGTCGGCCTGCAGGATTCGGTGCAGTTGTATATCAACGACATCGACAGCCTGCAGTCGGCGCTGCTGCCGGAGCAGAAGCAGTTGCAGGCGCAACTGGACGTGCTGGGGCCGGTGTCCCCGGTAGAAATCGGCGCAGAGAAGTCGGAAATCGCCACGCAACGCGCTGACCTGTCCGAGCAAAAGCGTCGGGTCGACGCCAGCCTCACCACGCTGGCTGCGCTAAGAGGCAGCGCCGCCGGGCTCATCCCGCAGATCGCCGGCATTCGCCGCAGCCTTCTGGAAAGCGAGGTCACCCTGCGCAGTGGCAGCATCCTGGGGCCGCAGTTCTGGGCGCCGCTGTTCAGCCCGCGCGAGGACGATCGCCAACGTTTAAGGGAGTTCATCGAGCAGGCCCAAGACGCCGTTGCAGTCGCCTGGCAACCGGGCAAGCGTCTGGTTACCGTGCTGCTGGTGGTGCTGGCACTGGCAATCTGGACCTCGGGCCGCAGCGTGGCTGATCGCGGACTGACCTGGCTGTGTATTCATCGCATGCCTGAAGGACGTTTGCGTCGCAGTTCGCTTGCCCTGGCTTCGGTGATCGCCACGGTCCTCGCTACTGCGCTGGCGATGCAGTTGCTGTTCTACGCACTGACCCGCCAGCTGCCACTGACGCCAATGCTGCAGAATTTCGCCGACGAGTTTGAAAAGCTGATTTACCTGTGCGTGATGATTACCGGGTTGAGCCGCGCGCTGTTGTCGACCGCGCATCCGTCGTGGCGTCTGCCGACCATCTCCGACTCCGTGGCCCATGCCCTCGAACCCTTTCCGCGCATAGTGGCCTGCACCCTGCTGGTGCTGGTGGGGCTGGCGCAAATCAGCAATGTCAGCGGCATGAGCGCCTCGGCCATATTGCTGGGCCGCGGAGTGGTTGCCCTGGTCGTCACCGTGCTGTTCGCGATGTTGTTCCGCCGCGCCAACAAAGCCCGCAGGGCAGTAGCGGTGGCCGGCGATGCACCGGAGGCCAGTACCACGCTGGCCGGGCTGATCTATTCCGCTGCCACTGTGGCCATGATCATTTCGCTGTTCGCCCTGCTGATCGGTTACGTGTCCCTGGCACGCTTCATCACCTATGAGCTGGTCTGGGGCTTCCTCATCCTCTGCGGTTTCTACCTGCTCATCCAGCTGCTCAAGGACAGCTGTGAATACCTGTTCTCCGCCAAGAGCCCGAGCGGCAAGGCGCTCAAACAATTGCTCGGCATCGGTGACACTCGCCTCGAGCAGATTTCCATCGTGCTGTCCGGTGTGGGCCGCGCCGCGTTGCTGTTACTGGCGATCATTTCCATGTTCGTCGGTGGCGTCGGCGTCACGCTGGGGCAATTGTTCAGCCAAGTGGTGGCCATCCTCGGTGGCGACGGCTTGCGCAAACTCAATGTGGTTCCGGCTCATTTGCTCAACGCGGTGCTGGCGCTGCTGATCGGCATCTACCTGATCCGCTCGCTGCGCCGCTGGCTGGATAACGAGTTCCTACCCAAGACCAATATGGATCCGGGCATGTGCGCGTCGCTCAGCACGCTATTTGCCAACATCGGCTACGCGCTGGTGATTCTGCTGACGCTGTCGTCGCTGGGTATCCAGTGGACCAACCTGGCGTGGATCGTCAGCGCCCTGTCGGTGGGCATCGGTTTTGGTTTGCAGGAGATCGTGAAGAACTTCGTTTCCGGCCTGATCCTGCTGACCGAACGCCCGGTAAAGGTAGGCGACCTGATCAGCATCAGCGGAGTCGAAGGCGATATTCGCCGGATCAACGTGCGGGCCACGGAAATTCAGCTCAGCGACCGCTCCATCGTCATCGTCCCCAACTCGCAGCTGATCTCGCAGAACCTGCGCAATGTGACCCTGGGCGGCAGCGCGCAGGGGGTGGCCAGCCTGGAGCTGACCTTTCCGCTGGACATTGACCCCGAGCAAGTCAAGAACCTGCTGTACGACACCTACTGCGAGCACGAAACCATTCTCGACAAGCCTGCGCCGATGGTGCGCTTCAGCAAGCTCAGCCCCGAGGGCATCACGCTGACCGTCACAGGCTACGTCAGCAGCCCGAGGATCGTCGGCGCTACCAAGAGTGATCTGTTGTTCGAGATACTGAAGCGGTTAGGCGCGGCGGGAATCGCGTTGGCCACACCTGCGCCGACAGTCTGATCGGAATAAAGATACGCCTGCGAAAAACAGCGGGAGCGAGCGCCCTCGCCACAGGCGTTGGCAGACACAGGATCATCCAGTTACGCGGTGGTTACGGCCACTTCGCTTGAGCGTCTCGCTCGGCAATTCCTTGAACAACGCACGGTAGCTGCTGGAAAACCGCCCCAGATGCCAGAACGACCACTTCATCGCGACCTCGGCCACGGTGGTGTCCATGGGGCTGCGCCCGAGCAGTTCGCGGTGCGCACTGTTCAGTCGGCGCAAGCGCAGCCAGTGGGTGGGCGTCATGCCGGTGTAGGCCTTGAACGCGTGCTGGACCTGGCGCAACGACACCCCGGCAACCTGGGCAAGTTGCAGCAGGTTGAGGGTTTCCTCAGGCGAGTCCGCTGCCCACTCACCAATGCGCTTCATCACCGCCCGTTCCTCAGTGCGGCGCTGCAGGCCACCGTGATCCAGGCACACGCTGGCATTGTCGAGCAGATAGAGGCAGTCCTCGAGCAACTGTTGGGTCAGGGCTTCCCTGCTGGGTGGATCGATTGTCTGTGTCAGCTGGGTCAAGGTGCTGCTGAGCCAGCGACTGAACAAGGCGTTCTGCCCTGAATTCAACGGCGCCAGGAACAGCCCCTCGAGCCTGGCAACGTCCAGGCCATGGCGTCGCACGAAGTCCGGACCGAACACCACGGCGATTTCCTGGTAGTTCTCCGGGGTGATCCAGATGTTGCGGCTCTCGCCATTGAGCACATACAACGCGTTGTCACTGCGATCGAAACAGAACGCCAGCGCCCCCTGGGGCGCACTGAAATTCTGCTCGACCCGGGTGTTCATCTGCTCTTCGTAAATCTCCACGCCCTGCAGGTCCAGGTAACGCACGCGCCCGGCGAAATGCCCCGGTGACATCTGCTGGTATTGCTGCACCCACCCGGGCGTGGCACGGATCTGTTCGGCCACATCTTCGGTGTTGAACGCTTGGACTTGTAACGGGCTGGACGCTGTCATGGGTGAACCTTACGCACTCGTTTGGTGCGTTTTGGTGCTGCTGAAAGTGGATAGATGGATCTGCAAGGCTCGCCCAAGATAGTCGTCAACGCGTCCCAGGGGAAGGGTGTGGTGGATGAAACCGCCCTCCCCGGCGTTAATAAAACCAATAACGAGGTCTGTATGAATGTCCCTTTCGATCAGCTGTTCACGTGGCTGAAAGATCACAAGATTACCGAAGTCGAGTGCGTCGTCAGCGATCTGACCGGCATTGCACGCGGCAAGATTGCACCCACCAACAAGTTCCTGCATGAGCGAGGCATGCGCCTGCCGGAAAGTGTGCTGTTGCAAACGGTGACCGGGGACTTTGTCGACGACGACATCTACTACGACCTGCTCGACCCGGCCGATATCGACATGGTCTGCAAGCCCGACGCCGACGCGGTGTACGTGGTGCCGTGGGCAATCGAGCCGACTGCCATCGTCATCCATGACACGTTCGACAAGTTCGGCAACCCCATCGAACTGTCACCGCGCAACGTCCTGAAAAAAGTCCTGCGGTTGTACACCGACAAAGGCTGGAGGCCGATTGTTGCGCCGGAAATGGAGTTCTACCTGACCCAGCGCTGCGAAGACCCGGACTTGCCCCTCAAGGCACCACTGGGCCGTTCCGGACGTGCGGAAAGTGGCCGGCAGTCTTTTTCCATCGACGCCGCCAACGAATTCGACCCGCTGTTCGAAGACGTCTACGACTGGTGTGAACTGCAAGGCCTGGACCTGGACACACTGATCCACGAAGACGGCCCGGCGCAGATGGAGATCAACTTCCGTCACGGCGACGCGCTGGACCTGGCCGACCAGATCACCGTATTCAAGCGCACGCTGCGCGAAGCGGCGCTCAAGCACAACGTGGCGGCAACCTTCATGGCCAAGCCCATCGGCGATGAGCCCGGCAGCGCCATGCACATTCACCAGAGCGTGGTGGACATCAGCACCGGCCAGCCGATTTTCGTCGACGCCGACGGCAAGATGAGCGAGCTGTTTTTAAACCACATTGGCGGCCTGCAGAAGTACATCCCCAAGGTGCTGCCGATGTTCGCGCCCAACGTCAACTCGTTCCGCCGCTTCCTGCCGGACACCTCGGCACCGGTGAACGTCGAATGGGGCGAGGAGAACCGTACCGTCGGCCTGCGGGTGCCGACCTCGAGCCCCGAGGCGATGCGCGTGGAGAACCGCCTGCCCGGCGCAGATGCCAACCCCTACCTGGCGATTGCCGCGAGCCTGTTGTGTGGTTACCTGGGCATGATCGAAGGCGTGCAGCCAAGCGCGGCGGTAGAGGGGCGCGCCTATGAGCGACGCAACCTGCGCCTGCCGATCACCATCGAGGACGCCCTGACGCAAATGGAAGAGTGCCAGACCATCGAAAAGGTCCTGGGCAGCAAATTCGTGCGCGGGTATGTCGCGGTAAAGCGTGCCGAACACGAGAACTTCAAGCGGGTGATCAGTTCGTGGGAGCGTGAATTTCTGTTGTTCAGCGTTTAGGTATCAGGCGTCTGCGAAGGGCCCATCGCGAGCAGGCTCGCTCCCACAGGGGAGTGCATGCCATTCGTTCCCACTATGGAATGCACTCCCCTGTGGGAGTGAGCCTGCTCGCGATGAGGCAGCGACAACACGACAGAAACACCTGAAAAATCCAATAACTCCAAGAGGTGTCTAATGCGTCTATTGAAATCCGTGGTCCCGGCAACGCTGGCCTTGCTGTTCAGCGCAGTGGCTCAGGCCCAGCCAACCGTCAGTGTCTACAACTGGACCGATTACATTGGCGAGACCACCCTCGTCGACTTCCAGGCGAAAAGCGGGATAAAAGTCATCTATGACGTCTTCGATTCCAACGAGACCCTCGAAGGCAAGTTGCTCGCCGGGCGGACCGGATACGACGTGGTGGTGCCGTCCAACCACTTCCTCGCCCGTCAGGTAAAAGCCGGCGCGTTCCTCAAGCTCGATCGCGCTCAGTTGCCTAACTACAAGCACCTGGACCCCAAGCTCCTCGCCCTGCTGGAAAGCAACGATCGGGGTAACGAGCATTCGGTGCCGTACCTGTGGGGCACTAACGGCATCGGCTACAACGTAGAAAAGGTCAAACAGGTGCTTGGCATCGACCGGATAGATTCCTGGGCCGTACTGTTCGAGCCGGAAAACCTGAAAAAACTCAGCCAGTGCGGCGTCTCTATGATGGATTCTGCGGACGAAGTGTTCCCCGCCATTCTCAATTACATGGGCATGGACCCGCGCAGTGAAAATCCCGAGGATTACAAGAAAGCCGAAGCCAAACTGCTGAGCATCCGGCCATACATCACGTATTTCCACTCGTCCAAGTATGTGTCCGACCTGGCCAATGGAGACATATGCGTCGCCTTCGGTTATTCCGGTGACGTGTTCCAGGCGGCCAATCGCGCCAAGGAAGCCGGAAACGGGGTGAACATCGCCTACGCCATCCCCAAGGAAGGCAGCAACCTGTGGTTTGACCTGCTGGCGATTCCAGCCGACGCGAGCAACCCTAAAGAAGCCCATGCGTTCATCAATTACCTGCTCGACCCGCAAGTGATTGCCAAAGTCAGCGCCTCGGTCGGCTACGCCAACCCCAACCCTGACGCCAAACAATTCATGGACCCGGAGTTGGTGAACAACCCCGAGGTCTATCCTCCTCAGGCCGTCCTCGACAAGCTCTACATCTCGACCACCCCGCCCCAGGCGATCATGCGACTGATGACGCGTTCGTGGAGCAAAGTGAAGTCCAACAAATGAACCAGTACACCCAGGAACATGCGCACTCTTACTACGCCGCCACGGCCCGTGACCTGACGGCCTACCCGAGCCTGGCGACTGATCGGGTCGCTGACGTGTGTGTGATCGGCGGCGGTTTTACCGGGGTCAATACCGCGATAGAGCTGGCGCAGCGTGGGCTTTCGGTGATTATGCTCGAAGCCCGGCGGATTGGCTGGGGCGCCAGTGGGCGCAATGGCGGGCAGTTGATTCGGGGGATCGGCCATGACGTCAGCGGGTTTGGCCGGTACATCGGAGCGGATGGCGTGCGTTATCTGGAGCGCGCCGGCACGGAATCGGTCGAACTGGTGGGCCAGCGCATTCGCGAGCACGCCATTGATTGCGACTTGCGCTGGGGCTTTTGCGAACTGGCCAACACCCAGGCGCAGTTCGCCGCATTCAAGGCCGAGCAGCAGCAACTGCAGACCAGTGGATACGCCCATGAAACCCGCCTGGTGGGGCCGCAGCAGATCCGCGAGGAAGTGGTGGACTCCGGCGTGTATGCCGGAGGCCTGGTGGACATGGGCTCGGGGCACCTGCATCCGCTCAACCTGATCCTTGGCGAAGCGCGCCTGGCTGCGTCCCTCGGCGTGCAGATCTTCGAGCAGAGCCCGGTGCTGGAGTTGATCCATGGCGATACCGTGCAGGTGCGTTGCGCGGGTGGCACGGTGCGCGCTGGCAGGCTGGTGCTGGCGTGCAACGCGCACCTGGATGAACTCGAACCCAAACTCAGTGGCAAGGTGTTGCCCGCCGGCAGCTACATCATTGCGACCGAGCCGCTGACGGCGGATGCCGCCAGTGCCTTGATCCCCCACAACCTGGCGTTGTGCGATCAAAAGGTCGGGCTGGATTATTACCGGCTTTCGGCAGACCGACGCCTGCTGTTTGGCGGTGCCTGTCATTACTCAGGCCGCGATCCGACGGACATTGGCGCCTATATGCGCCCGCAGATGCTCAAGGTGTTCCCGCAACTGGCGGATGTGCGCATCGACTACCAGTGGGGCGGCAAGATCGGCATCAGCGCCAATCGCTTCCCCCAGGTCGGTCGCTTGGGCCAGCACCCGAATGTCTACTATGCCCAGGGATACTCCGGGCATGGGCTGAACGTGACCCACTGGTGCGCCAGGCTGCTGGGTGAAGCGATACATGCCGGACACAGCCACGGCTTCGATGTTTTCAGTGCCGTGCCGCACATGACCTTCCCCGGCGGCCCGATGCTGCGCTCGCCGCTGCTGGCACTGGGGATGTTATGGTATCGGGTGCGCGAGATCCTGGGCTAAATCCGCCCTCGTAGGAGCTGCCGCAGGCTGCGATCTTTGATCTTGACTGCATGCATCCGCCCCCCCTCCCCGTAGGAGCTGCCGAAGGCTGCGATCTTTTGACCTTGACCCTAAATAAAGGCAAAGATCGCAGCCTTCGGCAGCTCCTACAGGGTTCATGCCTTCTGTCTTCTCATGGCTTTGATTCAATTTCGATTTGCTGATTCGCCACTCGCCTCTATATTGAGGAGGTGCTCTGCCTTTAAAGCCTCTTATTGAGCGCGACCCATGGCCTCGAACGACCAGCTGATCATCTGCGAGCATTGCGATTGCGTGTTTCAAAAAGCGACGCTCGCCAAACATCAGAAAACCCTGTGCTCACGTTGTGGCGGGGTGCTCCAGCGCTATAACGGCTTGACCATAGAGCAGCGCCTGGCGTTGAGCCTCACGGCGCTGGTGGTGTGGATCTTCACCAACTTCTACCCGGTAATGAGCATCAGCCTCAAGGGCTTGAAAAACAGTGCCACGCTCTGGGATTCGGTACTGGCCCTGAGCCAGGGACCCATCACCTTCATCGCCATGGTCGCAGCGATCGCCATGATCATCGCCCCGATCTTTCAGCTGGTGCTGCTGATCTGGGTGCTCGGTTTCGCCCTCTCCGGGCAACGCTGCCCCGGCTTCAAACCCTGCATGCGCTGGCTAGAAACCTTGCGCCCCTGGAGCATGCTCGAAGTCTGCCTGCTCGGGGCCATGGTCGCCGTGATCAAACTGGCAGGGTTGCTCGATGTATTGCCCGGCATCGGCCTGTTCGCCCTTGCCGTGCTCAGCCTGATGATGATCCGCATCGCCGGGCGCGACGTGCGTGATCTGTGGGACACCCTATGAGCCGACCGCCAGTGGCGCAAGAACTCGACCTATGCCTCTGTCACAGTTGCGGCCTGGCGTGTGACATGACGCATGAACCCCATGAGTGCGAACGCTGTGACGCGCCCTTGCACCGACGCAAGACCAACTCGATCACCCGGACCTGGGCTTACCTGCTGACCTCGCTGGTGTTCTACATTCCCGCCAACCTGTTGCCGGTCATGAACACAAAGATGGTCGGCAATGGCGCCGACAGCACGATCATGAGTGGCGTGCTGGAGTTCTGGGAAGCCGGTGCCTGGGACATCGCCCTGATCATCTTCATCGCCAGCATCGCGGTGCCGGGCATCAAGTTCGTGGCCCTGACGCTGCTGCTGGTGACCGTGCAGCGCAACAGCCTGTGGGCACGCAGGGAGCGCTCGAAAATGTATCGCTTCGTCGAGGTGATCGGCTACTGGTCGATGCTCGACGTCATCGTCGTGGCGCTGGTCGCCGCCCTGGTGAAGTTTCAGGCCCTGGCCGATATCGAGCCAAGGCCGGGTATTCTGTTTTTTGGCCTGGTGGTGGTGTTCACCATGCTGGCGGCGATGAGTTTCGACCCACGCCTGATCTGGAATGATTCGCGGGAAAAGCCGCATAACGAGGAGGTCATGGATGAAGTCGCAAGCCACTGACGGGCCCCAGCCCCCCGGCCAGGCACCGATCAAGACCCGCAGGTTCAGTGTTTCCCTGGTGTGGATCGTGCCCATTGTTGCGGTACTGGTAGGTATTTCCCTGGTGGTGCACAGCATCCTGCAGCAAGGGCCGACCATCACCATCACGTTCAAGACGGGCGCTGGCCTAACGGCCAACAAGACCGAGGTCAAATACCGTAACGTGGTCATCGGCCATGTCTCGGAAGTCGAACTCAGTGACGACCAGAAGAGTGTCAATGCCACGATAAAACTGGCCAAGCAGGCGGAAAGCTTTACCCGTGAAGACTCGAAATTCTGGGTCGTGCGCCCGCGCATAGGAGCTGGCGGCGTGTCGGGTATCGATACCCTGCTGTCCGGCGATTACATCGGCGCTGATATCGGCCAGGCCAACACCCGGGCCAAGCGCTTCCAGGGCATGGAAAACCCGCCGCCGATCACCTACGGCGAACCGGGCAAGCGCTTTACCCTGCACACCCAGGACCTGGGCTCGCTGGACATCGGCTCGCCGGTCTACTACCGCAAGATCCCCGTCGGCCAGGTGGTGGCCTATGCCCTGGACGCCGATGGCAAAGGCGTGAACATCGACGTGTTCGTCCACTCGCCCAATGATGCCTATGTCACACAAAACACCCGGTTCTGGAACGCCAGCGGCATTGATGTGAGTGTCGGCGCCAATGGCTTTTCGCTCAAGACCGAGTCGTTGTCCTCGATACTGGTCGGCGGCATCGCCTTTCGCGCTCCTGAGTACAGCCCTGACGACAAACCTGCGGCAGAAGAATATGCCTATGAGCTGTTCCCGGATCAGCAGACCGCCCTCGCCCCGCCCAATGGCAAGGCGCAGTACCTGAGCCTGCGCTTCGATCAGGCGCTGCGAGGGCTCAAGGTCGGCGCCCCGGTGGAGTTCCTCGGTACGGAGTTCGGCAGAGTCGTTTCGGTCAACCTCGATTTCGATGCGCAGAAGCGCAGTTTTCCGGTGAATGTCGGCATCGTCATCTACCCGCAACGTCTCGGCACGGCCCATACCAAGATTCAAAAAGTGTTGAATCACGATTCCAACGACGAGGCCGCCGGAGTGCGCCTGATGGGCTCCTTCGTCGAGAACGGCCTGCGCGCCCAGGCCCGCAGTGGCAACCTGTTGACAGGGCAGCTGTACATTGCACTGGACTTCTATCCCAAGGCGCCAAAGGTCACGTTCGATGCGACTGCCCGCCCCGTCAGCATTCCAACCATTCCGGGCAGCCTGGAGGAGATTCAGGGCAAACTGGAGGCGATGGTCGACAAGATCAACAAACTGCCGATCGAACGAATCGCCAACAACCTCGATGCCAATCTGGTCGAGCTGCGCAAGGGCTTGACCCAGTTCAATGCCAAGACGTTGCCCGGCGTCCAGAGCACCCTGGCCGACGTCAGCAAGACCTTGCAGTCGGCCAACTCGACATTGGCCGAGGACTCGCCGCAACGTGAGCAACTGTCCGAAACCCTGGACGATCTGGGCCGTACCTCGCGTTCCTTGCGCGACCTGGCGGATTACCTGGGACGCCACCCCGAATCGTTGATTCGCGGACGTCCCAATAATGCCGCGCCTATCGACCTGCAAGGGCCGCCGAGCAAATGACCACAGGAGCATCACCCATGGCTTTTCCGCTGAAGATCACCCTGCTCGCCGCGCTGTCATTGCTCGCCGCCTGCCGCAGTGATCCGATTCAGTTCCATACCTTGACCCCGGCGCAGTTGAACGCGAATTCGCAGTCCACGGCGCAGATACAGATCGAATCGCTCACGGTGCCGCCGCAGGTCGATCGTCCGCAGATCGTCGTGCGTCAGGGCAACACCGGGATCGCGATTCTTGAAACCCAATGGTGGGGCGCCAGCCTGGTGGATGAGTTACGCGCGGCGTTGATCGACCAGATGGTGAACAGCAACCCCAGGCGCAATATCTCGGTGCGCCTTGAGGTGCAGCGGTTCGACTCGATTCCGGGTCAATATGGGCTGATCGACGTAAAATGGCGCCTGCGCGACGCAGGCTCCACTGACAAGGGCACCCTCACCTGCCGCAGCACCTTGAAGACCCCATCCGGGCCTTCGATTGATGACCTGGTTGATGCGCAGCAGACCAACGTCAAGCGTCTGGCCGCGCTGATCAGCCAGGCGGCAGGCAATCCGCAAAACACCTGCCCCACCAGCCTGTAAACACTGACAAGTACTGCGCCGGGTGTTGCCCCCACTGTATGTTCGTCACGGTTCAAGCGGGATATCAGGCTGCCAGAGAGTTCGTTCACGACCATCGCGAGCGAGCTCGCTCCTGCAACCGCATCACAAATCGAAACGATCCACCGCCCGCCGCCGCTCGTTGTCGTCACGCACATCGTAGTTGGCGGTCGTCTGGATATTGCTGTGGTGCGCCAGCTTCTGCGCGATAGACAGGTCGTGCTCCTCGATCACCCGGGTGATGAACGACCGGCGAAAATCGTGGGGCATGATCTTCACGCCGACCTGCGCGCCACGCTGGCGGGCAATGTAATAGATCGCATGTTTGGTGATGCGCTCGCGCGTGATGTGGCTGCCTCGACGAATGCGGTTGAACAGGAACGGGTCATCCACCTCCCCCTCCTTGAGCTGCGAGCGGCGCAGTTCAAGCCAGGCGTCGAGCTTGGCAAAGGCCCAGGTGGGCGCATATTTGATCAACTGCTTGTTGCCCTTGCCCGTCACTCGCAGACTGCGCTCGGCAAAATCCAGCTGACTGAGGTCCAGGTTGACCGACTCCGACTTGCGCATCCCCGAGCCATACAGAATTGCAATGATAGCGGCGTCGCGCAGCCCCTGGGGTCTGGGGTCGGCGGCACACACCGCCATCAGTTCCTGGATCAGCGAACGGCGCAGATTGCGCCCCTGGGACAGCCGCGTGCCGGCGATGCCCTTGACCGAGCGCATCTTCAACAGGTGTTCCTGGCTGATCAGGCTCATGCGCCAGGCTTCATTCATTACCCCGCGCACGGCGTTGACGTACAGCGATGAGGTGTTGGGCGCATAACCGTCCTCGCGCAGCGCTGCAACCAGCGCAACGACATCCTCTGGCTGTAATTGATGCCAGGGAATTTCCTCGACGTTCATGTCTTCGAAACCCAGGCGATCGGCGGCATCCTGCAGGACATAACGCATCGTCATTTGGCTGGAGGGTGCCAATCGCGCCAGGTAGACAGTGAGCGGATTAGCCTTGGAAGCGGGTAAGTCAGTCAAACGAAACGGCCTTGAGTGAAATCGGTGTCATTGAACAAAAAACAGCCATGAGCTGCCTTGCGGTAGTCAGGTGCGGGCTAAACCACAATCTCCATCAGCTGACGTGCCCCGGTGGGGCTCCCAACCCTGCCGGCCGGGGCTGCAAAAGTCAAATCAGCTGTCATTTAAAATGGGCAACGCTGCCATTTAATTCATAATTAATGCATTAAACCTGCATTAATATGAATTTGTCAGTGCCCGTATAGCGAGGCAAACTGTGCGCGTTCCTCCCCCAACAGTGGGAACGCTTTCAAGGGCTTACTGGGTTTCCAGCCGAGCCTTTTTTTTCGCCTGCTTTTCACGGATCGTTTAATTCATGCTTGCTCGCTGGTTACCTGCCGCCATCAACACTCGCCCCACTGAATGGAGCCGCGCCGCGATTGGCATGGCCATAGGTACGATGTTCACCGTCTGGCTGTGCAGCCGGGTATTCGGCGTCGAGGTGGCCCAACACCTGATCGGGCCGCTGGGGGCTTCGGCCGTGCTGCTGTTTGCCGTGTCATCCGGTGCCCTCGCCCAACCCTGGGCGATCCTGGGCGGCTACCTGAGCGCTGCAGTGGTGGCTCTGCTGGTAGCGCACGTGCTCGGTCGCACGTTGACCAGCGCATGCCTGGCGGCGGGCGTTGCGCTGATCCTGATGTGCTGGATGCGTTGCCTGCACCCGCCCGCCGGCGCCCTGGCGCTGACCCTGGTGCTGGCCGACCCTGCGACCATCGCCCTGGACTGGCAAGCTCTGGGGCCCGTGATGCTCGGGGCTGCCACCCTGTTGTTGTGTGCCCTGCTCTACAACAACCTGACGCGCATCCGTTATCCCAAACGTGCAGGCGAGCCCCCGGTAGCAGTGCCCGCCGGTCCCGCCGTGGTCGACAGCCAGGCCATCACCGCCCAGGATTTGAAGCTGGCCCTGGCAGACCTGGAGGCCTTCTACGACGTCACGCCCGAAGACCTGGAGCAATTGATCCATGCCAGTGAAGTGCACGCCCGGCGGCGCAGCATTGGCGACGTGTTCACGGGACGGTCCGCGTAGTCAGGTTTCGTTCCCTGCATGCATATCTGCAGACTGGACCTGCAGATATCCCGGTTGTACATCACAAATTTGCACTGGTACGATCCGGGATCGCTCGCGTGCGAGCTTCTCTATAAAGAACAATAAAAGCAGGGAGTTAGTGATGACTGCTCAGGTTTCTTCTCCGGGGACTCAGTCCATGGATGCCACGCACAACGACGTGCTGGCCGAAGTACGCAACCACATTGGTCACCTGACCCTCAATCGTCCCGCCGGTCTCAATGCCCTCACTCTCGACATGGTGCGCAACCTGCAGCGCCAGCTCGACGCCTGGGCGCAGGATTCGACGGTACACGCCGTCGTATTGCGCGGCGGCGGGGAAAAAGCCTTCTGTGCCGGTGGTGACATCCGCTCGCTGTACGACAGCTTCAAGAACGGCGACTCGCTGCACCAGGATTTCTTTGTCGAGGAATATGCCCTGGACCTCGCCATTCACCACTACCGCAAACCGGTGCTGGCGCTGATGGACGGATTTGTACTGGGCGGCGGCATGGGCCTGGTGCAAGGTGCCGACCTGCGAGTGGTCACGGAAAAAAGCCGCCTGGCAATGCCGGAAGTGGGCATTGGCTATTTCCCGGACGTCGGTGGCAGCTACTTCCTGCCTCGCGTGCCCGGCGAGCTGGGGATCTACCTGGGCGTCAGCGGCGTGCAGATTCGCGCAGCCGATGCTCTCTACTGCGGGCTGGCCGACTGGTACCTGGACAGCAATAAAATTGCCATCCTGGACGAGCAGCTTGATCAGATGGCATGGCACGACACCGCGCTCAAGGACCTGCAGGGCGTACTGGCCCGGCTCGCGGTGCAGCAACTGCCCGATGCGCCGTTGATTGCGCTGCGCCCGGCCATCGATCACTTCTTCGCCTTGCCCGACGTGCCGAGTATGGTTGAGCAACTGCGTGCCGTCACGGTGGCTGACAGCCACGACTGGGCGCTGGCGACGGCGGACCTGCTGGAGACGCGCTCGCCGCTGGCCATGGGGGTCACCCTGGAAATGCTGCGCCGTGGTCGCCACCTGAGTCTGGAAGACTGTTTTGCCCTTGAACTGCACCTGGACCGCCAGTGGTTCGAGCGTGGTGACCTGATCGAGGGCGTGCGCGCCTTGCTGATCGACAAAGACAAGACGCCACGCTGGAACCCTCCCACCTTGCAGGCGCTGGGCGCCGGGCATGTGGAGAGTTTCTTTGAAGGCTTCGACCGGAGCGGGAGCTGAGTCATGCACGATATCGAATTGAGCGAAGAACAAGTGATGATCCGCGACATGGCCCGGGATTTCGCCCGGGGTGAAATCGCGCCTCATGCCCAGGCCTGGGAAAAGGCCGGCTGGATTGATGACGCCCTGGTGGCGAAGATGGGCGAGCTCGGCCTGCTGGGCATGGTGGTACCCGAGGAATGGGGTGGCACCTATGTCGACTACGTGGCCTATGCGCTGGCGGTGGAGGAAATTTCCGCAGGTGACGGCGCCACCGGCGCCCTGATGAGCATCCACAATTCCGTCGGTTGCGGGCCCGTGCTGAACTTTGGCACCGAAGAACAGAAACAGGCCTGGCTGCCGGACTTGGCCAGCGGCAAAGCCATTGGCTGCTTCTGCCTGACCGAACCCCAGGCCGGGTCCGAAGCCCACAACTTGCGCACCCGCGCGGAACTGCGCGATGGCCAGTGGGTGATCAACGGCGCCAAGCAATTCGTCAGCAATGGCAAGCGCGCCAAATTGGCGATCGTGTTCGCCGTGACCGACCCGGACCTGGGCAAACGCGGAATTTCCGCCTTCCTGGTGCCAACCGATACCGCCGGTTTCATCGTAGATCGCACCGAACACAAGATGGGCATCCGCGCATCCGACACCTGCGCAGTCACCCTGAACAACTGCACCATCCCCGAAGCCAACCTGCTGGGGCAACGCGGCAAGGGCCTGGCCATCGCCCTGTCCAACCTTGAAGGTGGACGCATCGGCATCGCCGCCCAGGCGCTGGGCATCGCCCGCGCGGCATTTGAAGCAGCCCTGGACTACGCCCGCAGTCGGGTGCAGTTCGACAAGCCGATCATTGAACACCAGAGCATTGCCAATCTGCTCGCCGACATGCATACCCGGCTGAACGCGGCGCGCCTGTTGATCCTGCACGCGGCGCGCCTGCGCAGCGCCGGCAAGCCTTGCCTGTCGGAGGCGTCACAAGCCAAGCTGTTCGCTTCGGAAATGGCCGAGAAGGTCTGCTCTTCGGCGATGCAGATTCATGGCGGGTATGGCTATCTGGAAGACTACCCGGTGGAGCGCTACTACCGCGATGCGCGGATCACGCAGATCTATGAGGGGTCGAGCGAGATTCAGCGGATGGTGATTGCCCGAGAATTGAAGAACTATCTGGTTTAGGGCCTGGAAGCATCGCGGGCAAGCCTTGCTCCCACACAAGCCTCGGTCCCACAGTCCCGATCACCTGTGGGAACAAGGCTGTGGGAGCAAGGCTCGCCCGCGATAGCCTTACCCGATTACTTGCCCTGGAACTGCGCCTCACGCTTGGCAATAAACGCCGCCATCCCTTCCTTCTGATCCTGCGTCGCGAACGCCGCATGGAATACCCGACGCTCAAAGCGCACGCCCTCAGACAGGCTGACTTCGAACGCGCGGTTGACGCTTTCCTTGACCATCATCGCGATCGGCAGGGATTTAGCGGCGATCAACGCGGCGGCTTTCAGCGCCTCGGCCAGCAACTCATCCGACGGCACGATGCGCGCCACGATGCCACAGCGCTCTGCTTCCACGGCGTCGATCAAACGTCCGCTCAGGCACATTTCCATGGCCTTGGCCTTACCTACCGCGCGGGTCAGGCGCTGGGTGCCGCCCATGCCCGGGAGCACGCCGAGGTTGATTTCCGGTTGGCCGAACCGGGCGTTGTCGCCCGCCAGGATGAAGTCGCACATCAGTGCCAGTTCACAACCGCCACCCAAGGCAAAACCGTTCACCGCAGCAATGACGGGCTTGCGGCGATTGGCCACGCGGTCGCTGTCGCTGAACAGATCGTCGAGGTAGATCTGCGGATACGTCAGCTCGGCCATTTCCTTGATGTCGGCGCCGGCCGCGAAAGCCTTTTTCGAACCGGTGAGCACGATGCAGCCGATGTTCGAGTCAGCTTCCAGGCCATCGAGCGCCTGGTTCAGTTCGCTGACGATCTGCGCATTCAATGCGTTTAACGCCTGGGGCCGGTTCAGGGTGATCAGGCCAACACGACCGTGGATTTCCAGCAAAATCGTTTCGTAGTTCACAAATGGACTCCTGTTCAAAGGTTGCGCGAGATAACCATGCGTTGAATGTCGCTGGTGCCTTCGTAGATCTGGCACACCCGCACGTCGCGGTAGATGCGCTCCAGCGGGAAGTCGTTCAGGTAACCGTAGCCGCCCAGGGTTTGCAAGGCCGCAGAACAGACTTTTTCAGCCATTTCCGAGGCAAACAACTTGGCCATCGAGGCTTCGACCAGGGCGGGCTTGCCGCTGTCACGCAAAGCCGCTGCGTAATGCACCATCTGCCGGGCCACGGCTATCTGGGTGGCCATGTCGGCGAGGCGGAACGCGACGGCCTGATGTTCGATGATCGGCTTGCCGAAACTTTCCCGCTCCCTTGCGTAGTCCCGGGCTGCTTCGAACGCGGCTCGGGCCATGCCCACCGATTGCGAAGCAATGCCGACGCGACCGCCTTCAAGGTTGGCCAGGGCGATTTTGTAGCCTTCACCCTCCTCGCCCAAACGGTTGGCCACTGGCACCTTCACGTCTTCGAAGAGAATCTGGCAGGTGTCGGAGGCGTGCTGGCCGAGCTTGTCTTCAACCCGCGCGACTTTGTAGCCCGGTGAATCGGTGGGAACGATTAGGGCGGTGATTCCGCGCTTGCCTGCGCTCGGGTCCGTCACGGCAAACACGATCACTACGCCGGCATTCTGCCCGGAGGTGATGAACTGTTTGCAGCCATTGAGCACGTAGTGGTCGCCTTCCAGGCGGGCACGTGTTTTCAGGCCACTGGCATCGGAACCGGCCTGGGGTTCGGTGAGGGCAAAAGCGCCGAGCATGTCGCCCCTGGCCAAGGGTTTGAGAAAGCGTTCTTTCTGCTCATCGGTGCCGTAATTGAGGATCGGCACGCAGCCCACCGAGTTGTGCACGCTCATGATGGTCGAGCACGCGCCGTCACCGGCCGCGATCTCTTCCAGGGCCATGGCGTAGGCCAGGTAACCGGTGTCGCAGCCACCCCATTGCTCCGGCACGAGCATGCCGAAGAAGCCCAGTTCGGCCATTTCGCCGATGGCTTCGGTGGGAAAACGATGCAGGCGGTCCCACTCGGCGGCGAACGGTTTCAGCCGTTCCTGGGCAAACTGCCGTGCCGCGTCGCTGATCTGGGATTGTTCGTCATTGGGAATCATGCCAAATCCTTGAATATGAAATACCCCGTGTAGGAGCTGCCGCAGGCTGCGATCTTTTAATGATGATCTTCAAGGTCAAAAGATCGCAGCCTGCGGCAGCTCCTACAGGGGGTGTGCGGGTTTTAGTACAGGCATTCCACAGCCATGGCCGTGGCTTCACCGCCGCCGATGCAGATGGCTGCAACGCCGCGCTTCAAGCCTTTCTGGCGCAGCGCCGAGAGCAGGGTCACCAGGATCCGCGCGCCGGATGCGCCAATGGGATGGCCCAGTGCGCAAGCTCCGCCGTGCACGTTGACTTTCTCATGGGGGATTTCCAGCTTGGCCATGGTCACCAGGCTGACCACCGCAAACGCTTCGTTGACTTCAAACAGATCGACCTGGTCCAGGGACCAGCCCGTCTTTTTCATCAGCTTGCGGATTGCGCCCACCGGGGCCACCGGGAACAGCCCCGGGGTATCGGCAAAGGCAGCATGCCCGTGAATCACTGCCAGCGGCTTGAGCCCCTGTTTTTCGGCAGCGGAGCGGCGCATCAAGACCAGGGCCGCAGCGCCGTCGGAGATCGAGCTGGAGTTGGCCGCAGTGACGGTGCCACCGTCGCGGAACGCCGGCTTGAGTGCAGCAATCTTGTCGAGTTTGGCTTTCGGCGGCTGTTCGTCGTTACTGATCAGCACCTGTTCCTTGCCGACGGTAACGGTAAGCGGGACGATCTCGTCCTTGAAACTGCCGTCCTTGATCGCTTGCTGTGCACGGGTGGTCGAGGCAATGGCAAAGGCATCCTGGGCTTCGCGGCTGAAGCCGTTGGTCTCGGCGCAGTCTTCGGCGAAGGTGCCCATCAGGCGTCCCTTGTCGTAGGCGTCTTCAAGCCCGTCGAGAAACATGTGGTCCATCACCCGACCGTGCCCCATGCGGTAACCGCTGCGTGCGCGGTCCAGCAGGTACGGCGCGTTGGACATGCTCTCCATGCCTCCGGCGACGACCACCTCGGCACTGCCGGCGACGAGCATGTCGTGGGCCAGCATCGTCGCTTCCATACCCGAGCCGCACATTTTGTTCAACGTGGTGCAGCGGGTTGATTTGTCCAACCCTGCACCCAGCGCGGCCTGGCGCGCCGGGGCCTGGCCAAGGCCTGCGGAGAGGACGCAGCCAAACAGAACTTCCTCGACCAGAGCAGGGACGATACCGGCGCGTTCGACGGCGGCGCTGATCGCGGCGGCACCCAGTTGCGGTGCGGTGAGACTTTTCAGTTCGCCCTGGAACCCGCCCATGGGGGTGCGCACGGCGCTGACAATAACAATCGGATCGTTGGCAATAGTCATGACGAATTCTCCTACCTGGCGGCCATGCGCAAGGCACCGTCGAGACGGATCACCTCGCCATTGAGCATGCTGTTTTCAATGATATGCCTTACCAGCGCGGCATACTCGTCCGGTTTCCCGAGCCTGGGTGGAAACGGCACGCCAGCCGCCAGCGACGCGCGTACTTCAGGCGTCATGCCGGCCATCATCGGCGTCTCGAAAATGCCCGGGGCAATGGTCATCACGCGGATGCCAAAGCGCGCCAGCTCGCGAGCGGCGGGCAAGGTCAGGCTGACGATAGCGCCCTTGGACGCCGCGTAAGCCGCCTGGCCGATCTGGCCGTCATAGGCAGCGGCTGACGCAGTATTGATGATCACCCCGCGCTCGCCGTCGCTATCCGCTTCAGTTTCGGCAATCGCCGCTGCCGCCAGGCGCAGCATATTGAAGCTGCCGATCAGGTTGACGTTGATCACTTGGCTGAAGCTGGCCAGCGCATGCGGGCCGCTCTTGCCGAGGATTTTTTCCCCGCGCACGATACCGGCGCAGTTGACCAGTCCATTGAGGCCGCCGAAGGCTTTCACCGTGGCTTGCACTGCTGCTTCGGCGGCGGCCTCATCACTGATGTCGGCGACCACACTTTGCGCGCCCAGTCGCTGGGCCTGAGCGGCGACGGCGTCGGCGTTCATGTCTACCAGCATCACGCTGGCACCGGCGGCCACCAGCATTTCAGCGGTGGCGGCACCGAGCCCGGACGCACCGCCGGTGACGAGAAAAACCTTGTTTTCGATCTGCATCACAGTTTCCTTGGATTCAAGCTGAAACGTTCTTCGCGGCGGCCTCTTGAGCCTTGGCGATTTCCTGGTTGCGCAAGATAAAGCGCTGCAATTTGCCGCTTGGGGTTTTCGGCAATTCGCTGACAAATTCGATTTCACGGGGGTACGAATGCGCGGCCAGGCGCTTGCGCACGTGCTGGCGCAGTTCTTCGGCGAGCGCCGGATCGGCGCGGTATTGCGCACTGAGTACAACGAAGGCTTTGACCAGCTCGGTGCGCTCCGGATCAGGTTTGCCGACCACTGCCGCCTCGACCACGGCCGGGTGCTCGATCAGCGCGCTTTCCACGTCGAACGGGCCGACCCGGTAGCCGGAGGTGGTGATCACGTCGTCACTGCGCCCGACGAAGCTGATGCTGCCATCGGGGTTCCACTCGACGGTGTCGCCGCTCAGGTAGTAGTGGCCGACGAACGCTTTGGTGGGGCCGCCTTCGTAACCGGAGAACCAGCACATCGGTGACTGGCTGCGATCGATGGCCAGGATGCCCGGCTGACCGACGCTCAGTTCCTGGCAGGCCTCATCCAGCACCACAATGCGGTGGCCGGGCGAGGCAAAGCCGGCGGCGCCCATGTGAATCGGGTGTTCCAGGCCGTGGTGATTACACAGCACCATGCCCAGTTCGGTCTGGCCATAATGGTCGTGGATGACCACGTTCAGGTTGTCGGCGAACCAGCGGATCACTTCCGGGTTCAGCGGTTCACCGGCACTGCTGACAATGCGCAACCTGCCTTTGATGGACCGGGCGAACTCGTCGCCGCCGGCGATCAGCAGTCGGTAGGCCGTGGGCGAGCCCGTGAGGTTGGTGATTCCATATTTGTTGATGACCCGGCAGGTACTTTCGAGGGTGAACGGGCCGTCGTAAAAGGTAATCGGATGCCCCATCGCCAGTGGCCCGGTCACGCCGAAATAAATGCCGTAGGCCCAGCCGGGATCGGCGACGTTCCAGAATGCATCTTCGGGGCGCAAGTCGACCGCATCGCGGGTGTAACTGTGGAACGCGACGATGGCCTTCAGGGGTACGGACAGGGCTTTCGACGGGCCGGTGGTGCCAGACGTGAACATCAGCAGGAAAGGGTCTTCACCAGTGAGCAGCACCGGTTCGCAGACAGCAGGGTAATTGGCCAGCTCAGCCCAGAAGCTGAAATCGCCACGGACAATGCCCTGGCCTTTTGGTCCTGCGACGGTAACGATGGTCGGGCAGCTCTCGACCTCGGCGAGCTTGCTGCGATTGCCCGCATCGGTCACCACCACCTTGGCACCGGAACTGCCCAGACGGTGCTCGATCGCCTTGGGGCCGAAGGCGGTGAACAGCGGTTGATACACCGCACCGATGCGCCAGGTCGCGAACACCGTGACCAGCAGTTCGATGTTGCGAGGGAGCAAGCCGGCAACCTTATCGCCTTTGCGCACGCCCTGCTCCAGCAGGAAATTGGCGAAACGCGCGGCTTTGTCCTGCAAGTCGCTAAACGTATAAGTCGCGCTCGAACCGTCGCGCCCCTCCCAGAACAGCGCAATGCGCCCGGGCAGTGCGTGCCGGTCGCAACACTCGACGCAGGCATTGAGCGCAGTGAGGTCGCCGGCCAGTGCGGCATCGACGGTGTGCTGATAATCGAACTGTGAAGTGGCAGTCAGGTAGTCGCGCATTGCCAGAATCCCTCTGTATTTTTATTAGGTTGGGGGAACCGTAATCAACAGGAGAAATAGTCGCTCTGTGCGCCCGGCGGGACAATGGTCAAAGCTATCAAGTTGTTTGACTGGTTTGGCCAAGGTTCGGGAGGCGCAGCGGCTGCCATGGCCTCGTCGCGGGCACGCTCACTCCCACAGGATCTGTGTGCTGACGCTAAAACTGCAGGAGCGAGCTTGCTCGCGATGGGGCCAGTCAGGCCACTACACAATCACGCTCAGTTCGGCTCATTGAGGATAAGACTGCGGTAATGCCCGGGATTGGACCCCGACCACTTGCGAAACGCCTTGTAGAACGAGCTCGCATCGGCAAACCCCAGGCGCGTGGCAATTTCGGCAAAGCTGATCACCGGGTCCGCCAGCCAGACGATCGCCAGCTCCTTGCGCACGCTGTCCTTGAGCCCCTGGTAAGTCTGCCCCTCCTCCGCCAAGCGGCGGCGCAAGGTCGAGGCCGACATGCACAATTGTTGCGCCAGTGCCTCGGTCTCCGGCCAGTGCTGGGCGGTGATCTGCCGCAAATCGTGCTTGATCCGGCTGGCCAGGCTCTGTGGATCGCGGTATTTCACCAGGATATTGGCCGGGGCATGGGCCAGGAAGCGCTTGAGCTCATCGGGACTGCGGCGGATCGGCATGTCCAGGCAATCGGCGGCAAAAATCATGCGAGTGCGGGGTCGATCGAAGCGCAGGTTCTCGGAAAACATTACCTGGTAGTCGTCCAGAAAATCCGGTGCCGGGCAGCGCAGTTCAATCGCCAGGATCGGTATTCGCCTCCCGGCCAACCAGCAGGCGACGCCGTGCACGATCATCCAGTAGGTAAAGTAGGTGAACGCGCGCTTGGCGGGTTGCTCATCCTCGATCAGCACGATTTCCGCCAGGCTCTGCTGACGCACCAGGTGCGCTGGCAGGTGCCGGAACATCAGCGAGAGAAAGTCCAGGCCGCAGGTCAGGCCCGCCATCAGGCTGGGCTGGGCCATAGCGCTGCGGCAGAGGAATTCGAAACTTCCGGAGCGCAGCGGGCGCGGATCCATGCCAAAAAACTCATCGTCGCCCCGTCGGGCCAGCAGCCGCCACAGCCGTGCATAGGCCGTCGCCGGCACCCGGGCATTCGCGGTACCCAGTAACGCCGGGGCAATGCCGACCTTTTCCAGTACTTCGGCGGTTGCCACGCCGGGCGCACAACTTTGCAACAGGGCTTCGCGCACCAGTTGGATGGAGATAGTGTCTTTTTCCGACATTAAATCAGGCAGGCCAGGTTGTTATTCGAATATCGCCATCTTACATGCAGGAGGCAGCTTGCTGGCGATGGTCTTTAACGATGACGCGGGGTGCCTGATGCCCCGAGGCGGCCTCTGGTTTTTCGCGAGCGAGCTGGCTCCTGCAAGTTACAGGATCCGGTACAGCAACCTCTCGATCCGCACGCGGCTGACGCGCTTGAGGAACTTGGCCACCGCTGCCGGGTATTCCACCAGCGTTTCCAGGTCCTGGTATCGGCCAATGCGCGTGGTGTGCTGGAAAATCTGCCCAAGCTCTTCCCTGCGCGGCGCCAGCAGCTCACCTTTGGGATCATCGATCAGCAAGGCGTTTTCCAGGTCGAGACGGAACGCCCGCGGGTTCAGGTTATTACCGGTGAGCAAGGTATAACGCTGGTCGACCCACATGCCCTTGAGGTGGTAGGTGTTGTCGCCGTCCTTCCACAGGTGCAGGTTCAACTGGCCGCTGTCGATATAACGCTGATGACGCTTGGCGAAACGGCGCAGGCTGATTTCGTACAGGTATGGCAACGCCGCGATCACCTTGAACGGCTCGCTGGGTGGGATGTAGAAATCGTTGGCTGTCTTGTCCCCGACCACGATGTCGATCTTCACGCCCCGTGCCAGTGCCCGATTGATTTCCCGGGTCACGGCCAGCGGCAGGTTGAAATACGGCGTGCAGATGGTCAGCTGCTGCTGGGTGCTGGCGATCAACTCGCCAATCACCCGGCTCAGCGGATTGTTCTTGCCCACGCCGAGGAGCGGGCTGACCGACAGCCCGCCTTTGTCCGTAGTCCCATTGGTGGTGTCATACGTCGCGTGCTTGAGGCGGCTGCGCAGGTCACCGATATCGTTGCGCAGGCTGCGGGTGGTCGGCAGATTGGGCAAATCCAGGCGATTGACCGCCTTGGAGGCGATAAGGCCGTGCTGCACCAGGTGCTGCATCGAGTCCGCCAGGTCGCGGTTGTGCAACAGGTGATAACGGTCGTAACGGTACTTGTCGAACTTGTGCAGGTAAACGTTGTTCAGACTGGCGCCGCTGTAGATCACGCAATCATCAATTACAAAACCCTTCAAGTGCAGCACGCCGAACAGCTCACGGCTCTGCACCGGCACGCCGTACACCGGCACTTCGCTGGCATGGGTGCGGGTGGTTTCCTGGTACCACGCCGAGTTGCCCGGCTGCTTGCCAGCACCGATCAGGCCACGCTGGGCGCGCAGCCAGTCGACGACCACCACGACATCCAGTTCCGGGCGCGCCAGTTTGGCGGCATGCAGGGCATCGAGGATCTCCTGGCCGGCTTCATCCTGTTGCAGGTACAACGCGACGATGTAGATGCGTCGGGTTGCACTGGCGATCTTTTCCAGCAGGCAGCGACGAAACTCGGCGGCACCCGAGAGGATGGTGACGGCCTCGGCGGTCAGCGGGAAGCTGCGCAGTTTTGGCAGCAGGGAGCGTTTGAAAAGCGACGGCATAGGGCTCGCAAAGGGTCGAATCCGAAGAGTCGCAGAGCTTACACCATGGCGTCGCGCCTGGCACAGCGTGTTGACCGTTCAACCCTTTCACCGAAAATCCAACCGAACCCACGCCAAAAGCCCAGGGTCCACCCTCTGACTCTTTCGCCTTGAGATTGGAGATTCACGATGAATGACTATCCAAAACCGCCCTTCCCCAAACAGGCACAACCCGTCCCCGGCTCCCAGAAAAAAATGGATCCCTACCCGGACTGCGGTGAGCAAAGCTACAAAGGCTCCGGCCGGCTGGAAGGCAAGATTGCCCTGATTACCGGCGCCGACAGCGGCATCGGCCGCGCCGTGGCAATTGCCTTCGCCCGCGAAGGCGCGGACGTGGTCATTGCCTACCTCAACGAACATGAAGACGCCCAGGAAACCGCACGCTGGGTCGAACAGGCCGGCCGCCAGTGCCTGCTGGTGCCAGGCGACCTGGCGCAAAAAGCCCAATGCCAGGCGGTGGTCGACAAGACCGTCGAACGCTTCGGTCGCATTGACGTGCTGGTCAACAACGCCGCGTTCCAGATGACCCACGAGAATTTCGAAGACATTCCGGACGAGGAATGGGTGATGACATTCGACGTCAACATCACCGCGATCTTCCGCATCTGCCAGGCGGCGTTGAAACACATGAAGCCCGGCAGCTCGATCATCAATACCAGCTCCATCAACTCGGACATGCCCAAGCCTACCCTGCTCGCCTACGCCACTACCAAGGGAGCTATCGCCAACTTTACCGGCGGCTTGGCGCAGATGCTCGGGCCGAAGAACATCCGGGTCAACAGCGTCGCACCCGGGCCCATCTGGACGCCACTGATCGTCTCGACCATGCCCGACGAAGAAGTGCAGAACTTCGGCGCCCAGACCCCGTTGGGGCGTCCCGGGCAGCCTGTGGAAGTCGCGCCAATTTATGTACTGCTCGCCTCGGATGAAGCCAGCTACATCACAGGTCAGCGCTACGGCGTAACCGGTGGCAAACCGATGCTGTAACTGTCGCGCAGCCAGTCTTGGGGCCTGCACGCCAAGACTGGCTGGTCTGTGCGACAAAAAAATGAACCGTCGGTAAATGCCCTTGCTCAATACGTTTATAGCCCTCCACCACGGGCCGTTCGAGGAGGTCGTCATGTCCGCACCTATCGTCAAGCTATTCACTCAACCCAACTACGCCTGGACGGATATTCGCAAGGAAGAGGAAGCGCATCCGCGCCACTACCTTGCGCATCTGCTCCTGCTCGCCCTGATCCCCGCAGTGTGCCTGTTCATCGGGACCACCTATGTGGGTTGGAGTTTGGCGCAGAATGAGACAGTCAAGCTCAGTACCACTAGCGCCTTGCAGCTGTGCGTCATGCTCTACGTGACGATTCTGCTGGGCGTAGCAGTAATGGGCCTGTTCATACGCTGGATGTCGCGCACATTCGACGCCCGGCCGACCATCAACCAATGCATCGGATTTGCGGCTTACACCGCCACCCCGTTCTTCCTGGCCGGGCTGGCAGGCCTTTATCCCAGCCGTTGGCTGGCCATCGCGGTGCTGGGCGCTGCAGGCATCTACTCGACATTTTTGCTGTTCGTAGGCTTGCCCACGTTCATGCATGAACGCAAGGAACAGGGAGTATTGAATGCCGCCTGCGTCTGGGGCGTGGGCTTGCTAGTGCTGGTCACTATCCTGGTGGAAATGATCTTGCTGTGGTTCAACGTGCTGACGCCCGAATACCTGCGCGCGACTGTCGGTTGAGCTTACTCCACGCTGTATCACGGCCACCCTCGCGCAGGACGCAAGTATGAGTTTTACGATATGGGTGGCCGTTCTCGGTGCCGTGTTACTGACCCTGGCGTTGACGTCGTCCTATCTGCGCTGGAAGCCCGTTACCACCTCGGCGGTATGCCTGGCGCTGGGCGTCGGTATCGGCCCCACGGGCCTGGGCGTATTGAAACTGGATGTGGACGATGCATCAGTGTGGATGGAACACCTGACCGAAGTGGCGGTGTTGTTTTCCCTGTTCGTTTGCGGTTTGAAGCTGCGCGCTCCCTTCAGGCAAAAGAACTGGCGAGTGGCACTGGGCCTGGCGGGCCCGGTTATGATGCTGAGCATTGCCGGGGTGTGTCTGCTGCTGCACTTCGCATTCCAGTTGCCTTGGGGTGTCAGCGTACTGGTTGGCTCGATCCTGGCGCCGACCGACCCTGTGCTCGCGTCTCTGGTGCAGGTTAACGATGCCCGCGACGACGACAGTGTGCGGTTCGGCCTGTCCGGCGAGGCTGGCCTGAATGACGGAGTCGCCTTCCCGTTCGTGATTCTTGGATTGCTCCTGCTGCAACAAGACGGCAACCCCGGCTGGCTGGGAGATTGGGCGCTCGGCAGAGTGCTCTGGGCAGTGCCGGCGGGGCTGTTGATCGGGTACTGGATGGGCCGTGGAATCGGCAGGTTGACCTTATCCCTGCGCATTGCCAATGAAGACAGCACCCTCTCCCCCAACGACTATCTGGCCCTGGCCCTCATCGCATTGGCCTATGTCGGCGCCGAGTGGGTTCACGCCTACGGGTTCCTGTCTGTATTCGCCGCTGGCCTGGGGTTGCGTCAGGAAGAGGTCAAGTCCACGGGCGATGCCCCGGTGCCGGCCGAGCATCTGGTCCAGCCAGTGGTCGGTCACCAGAACGTCGACCCCCAGCAAGCGGTGCATGGCGACACCGAGAATCTTGAAGACTCCCAAGTGGCCGCCGGCATCATGATGGGCGACATGCTGGCATTTGGCGGTCTGGTGGAGCGCGCCATGGAAGTATTCCTGGTGACCTTGCTCGGCGTGGTGCTGATTGCGCACTGGGACTGGCGCGCGCTGCCGATAGGTGGCGCATTGTTCCTGCTGATCAGACCGCTGAGCGTCCTGGCCATGCCCTGGGGCGGTCTGCTCGAAAGTCGCCAGCGTCTGTTGATCGGCTGGTTCGGGATCCGCGGGATCGGCAGCCTGTATTACCTGTTCTACGCCCTGAATCACGGGCTGGACCCGTCAGTCGCGGCCTTGTGCACCAACCTGACGTTGTCGGTGGTGGCGTTGAGCATCCTCGTGCACGGGGTCAGCACCCAACCCATCCTTGCTCGATACGAACAGCGTAAAAAACGAAAAAACTGATTTTTTGCTCAGGGTTTTATCGTCGGAATAATCGAAATTTAACGCTCATAAATTTGAAATCCTTCGCCGGTGCCGCTGCCTATTAATCATTAACATTCTGAATAAAGGTGCCGGCCATGATCCACTACTCCACCCGTGATGAAATTTCAGCCTGCCGCGAGTTCGCCCTGGAACGCAACCGCCAGCTATTTGAAGAAGCAGAGACGCTGAATCAAGCCGCCTTCGCCCTCCTCGAAGGCAGCGAGCTGGATGGCGAGCAGTTCGACCGCTACCAGGCAATGCGCAGAAAAGCCGACTTGAAATTCGAAGAAGCCATCGAGCATTTGCGCCTGTTGAACGAGGACTTCCCTTCGATGCCGATGGCGGTTGCCAATCCCAAACCCGCGCACGAATCCAGAGCGTGATGTAGCTGGCACTGCCTGTCACTTGCAGGAGCCGGCTTGATGCTCCTGCAAGTGTGCTTCCCCCCTTTCTCGGCTCTGCATCAGGTCACCGGGATTGCCTGGGCCTCGAAGGTTTCAGCCAAGGGCTCCTCAGGGCTACCCGGAGTCAGGATCACTTTGCGACAATCCTCCTGCTTTTTATCAAACAGCTTGTACCCTTCGGCGGCCTGCTCCAGTGACATGCGGTGGGTGACGATTGCCTCGGGTTGCAAGCGTCCGGTTTCGATATACCCCAGCAGCTGCGGCAAATAGCGCTGGACATGGGTCTGCCCCATTTTGAATGTCAGGCCTTTATCGAACGCGTCACCGAACAGGAAACCATGGATAAAGCCGGAGTAAACCCCAGGCACGCTGACCACGCCGCCTCGGCGAACGGCAGCGATACTCTGGCGCAGCGCCTTGCCACTGCTGCCCTCCAGCTTCAACGTCGCCAGCACCGTCTCGGTGGTGCTGCCCTTGGCCTCGAAGCCCACCGCGTCAATGACCGCGTCCACCCCGCGACTGCCAACGGTCTGGCGAATGATGGTGTCCGCCGGGTCGTCATCTTCATCGAAGTTTATCGGGATCACTCCGTAGGCACTCTGCGCGTAAGCCAGTCGATACGGATGATGATCGACCATGAAAATTTGCTCGGCGCCCAGCATTCGTGCGCAGGCAGCGCTGAGGAGCCCCACTGGCCCTGCACCGTAGATCGCCAGGCTGGAACCCTGGCCAATGCCAGCGTTAAGTACGGCTTGCCAGGCGGTAGGCAGGATGTCCGAAAGAAACAGTACTTTCTCGTCTGCCAGCATACCCGGAACCTTGAAAGGCCCGGTGTTGGCCTTGGGGACACGCACTAATTCGGCCTGCCCGCCGGGAATGCCCCCATATAAACGGCTGAAGCCGAACAATGCCGCCGGTGGAGGGATTGCCTTTTTGTTGACGATGGCTCCGCGCCCGGAGTTGGTGGTTTCGCAGCACGCGAACAGCTCTTGCTGGCAGAAAAAGCAGTCGCCACAGGCGATCACGAAAGGGATCACTACCCGATCACCGCGCTGTACTGCAGTCACCGCCGAACCGGTTTCCTCGACAATGCCCATGAACTCATGGCCGAAGATGTCGCCATGTTCCACCGTGGGAATCTTGCCTCGATACAGGTGCAGGTCCGACCCGCAAATGGCGGTCGCGGTCACCCTGAGGATAATGTCATCAGGGGCCTCGATGACGGGATCAGGTACGGTTTCGACCCTGACGTCGTGAGCACCGTGGTAAGTCATTGCTCGCATGGCTGCATCCTCGCTGGTCAATCTCGCTGGTCAATAAAGACTGGATAGTCTGTAGTTAAGGGCGATGGCTGAAGCGGCGAGTTCAGTTGAATGCGAGGCGATTCTGATCGGCGGTTTTTGCCTCTTCAAGAAAAAATCCCGCGTGGTGCCAGCCCAATGCGAAGTGCAATGGCCGCCTTTGTACACTCATGCAGGCTGCATGGTAGTCCCAGCTTATAAACAGAGTTAATTAATTGATTTATAAGAGAATTAGCCGCTGATCGGATCCGGCACGGGAAATGCTCCCTCACTGTAAGCGACCTGCGGCATCGAGACCGTTAGCGCTCTACCCGTGACTATTCGAGAGAACCCGACCATGAACGCCATCGACCTGTTGAAAGCCGACCATGAACGCGTGAAGAGCATCCTGACCCAGTTGAGCGAATCCACCGAGCGTGGAGTCAAGAAACGCACGGAGCTGCTTGCCAAGCTGGAAATGGAAATCACCATCCATACCCGGCTCGAGGAAGAAGTGTTGTACCCCGCCTACAAGAAAGCCGGGGGCAAGGAGCAGGAAATCATGTACTACGAAGCCAAGGAAGAACACCGCACGGTCGATTCCCTGGTGCTGCCAGACCTGAAAGCAACCGACCCATCGACCCCCGAGTTTTCCGGGCGGGTGAAGGTAGTCAAGGAGCTGCTGGAGCACCACATCGAAGAGGAAGAACAGGAGATGTTCCCTGAAGCCAGCAAGCTGCTGGGCAAGGCTGAGCTGGAAGAGCTTGGGGCGCAGATGGAGAGCTTGAAAGCGCAGTACAGGAAAGAGATGAGCGCCGCTAATCTGGCGGCTTGATAGCCAATGCCAGGGCGTGGCGAGGGCAAGCCCCCCGCCACAGCCCAAAGGCTGATCAACCACCAGGATTGGTCACCTGAATAAATACCGCATAAGTGCCCAGCAATACCCAAAACGTCGCAAAAATCCACGGGGTTCGCACTGAAAACAGTAGCGACTTGCGGTATCCCTTGTGCGAAGACTCCATCTCGCTGAATAAAGGTGATTCATCGTACGCCAGGCCCATCAGGGGTTCACTGCTCAACAGTTCGCTCTGTTTGAAATGCCAGTGATCGATGATGTCGTACGCCGCCCTGATGCCGGGCCAGGCATTCAGGGAACTCAGCAACCCCAGCAGCGCCAGGAATGGCGGTACGATCAAGGTGAACAGCTTGCCCCATTCGGGGTTGAGGTTTGCCATACAGGATGCGAACGCAATGACCAGGAACGACTGCGCGGCCAGGTAGGCATCCGTGCGGTTGGCCAGGATGCTGGTCTCATACTGGATTTCCCTGCGGTAGAAATCCAGGCGCTCCTTCGGTGAGCCAAACATTTTGGCATTGTGTTCGGTCAGGGCTTCTTCAGCCGTGGCTTCGGTCAATATTCTGGGCACGGGGGTTCTGTCAGGTCTGAAAAAGAATTAGAAGATCCGGCTTGAAACTAGTTCAGCCGGATTTCATTCCCTGGCCTGCACGCACTTACTTCAAGGTCGAGGCAATGATTTCTACCAGGTTGAGCTGGTTGAATGGCTTGGACAGCCGCGGCAGATTGGCAGCGAAACCTTCCAGTCGCTCGGCGAAGCCGGTGGCGATGATGATGGGGATGCCCGGGTTGATCTCCTGAATGGCATGCGCCAGTTGCGCGCCACTCATGTGCGGCATGGCCATGTCGGTGATCACCAGGTCGAATGGCTGGTCGGCGCTGAACAATTGCAGTGCTTTCGCGCCGGAGTTCGCTGCTGTGACCTTATGGCCCAGGTCCTCCAGCAGGAGGCAGGTGCTGGTCAGGACCAGGCTGTCATCGTCCACCACCAGTACGCTTATTCGTGACACAGGTGCAGACGGCTCGGTTTCGGCCTGTAGTCGGGTTGCGCTGCTGACACCAGCCACCGGCAACCACAACTCGGCCGTGGTGCCTTTATCCTTCTGGCTCTTGAGGATGAAACGGCCACCCAGCTGTTCGATAAACCCGTGCACCATCGACAAGCCCAGGCCGGTGCCCTTTCCAAGCCCTTTGGTGGTGAAGAACGGGTCCATTGCCGAGGCGAGCGTGGCGTCGTCCATGCCTTCGCCGTTATCGCTAACGCTCAGGCAGATATATTGCCCGGCCGCCAGAGACAGAGTCGATTGCGCATGGATCTCCACGGCCTGGGCACTGACCAGAATTTCGCCGCCCTGGGGCATGGCGTCGCGGGCATTGGTTACCAGGTTCATCACGGTCAATTCAAGCTGGTTCATGTCGGCGAGGGCCGGCTCGAGTCCTGGCGGGAAATGGGTTACCAAACGCACGGACGGCCCCAGCGCACTGCGTAACAGTCCGGTAATCCCCTGCACCATTTCCGCAACCTGGACCGGCTCGGTCTTGAGCTCCTGGCGTCGGGCAAAAGCCAGCATACGCTGGGTCAGGGAGACCCCGCGCAAGGCACCTTGGGTCGCGTTGTCTACCAGACGGGTGATTTTTGGTTCGTTGACTGCGCGTTTGCGAATGATCTCCAGGTTGCCCAGGATGACCGTCAGCAAATTGTTGAAGTCGTGGGCGATCCCGCCACTGAGTTGACCGATCGCCTGCATTTTCTGCGCCTGGAACAGCGCTTCGCGGGTTTGTTCCAGGGTGCGCTGTGCCGTGGTGGCCTCGGTGATATCGCGCGTAATCTTGGCAAAACCCAGCAAGGTTCCGGTTTCACCCCAGATGGGGTCGACCACCACATGCGCCATGAACCGCGTACCGTCCTTGCGCATACGCCAGGCCTTGTTCTCGAACCGGCCTTCGCGCACCGCCGTATCCAGCGCCCGTTGCGGTTCGCCGGCAACGCGATCTTCAGGGGTGTAGAACATCGAAAAATGCTGGCCCACCACCTCTTCAGGGGCATAGCCCTTGATTCGTTGAGCCCCCGGGTTCCAGTTGGTCAGGCGCCCTTGCGGGTCGAGCATGTAGATGGCGTAGTCAGTGACTGACTGAACCAGCAGGCGAAACTGTTGCTCGCTTTGCTTGAGCGTTTCCTCGGCCATCTTGCGGTCGGTGAGGTCGCGGGTGATCTTGGCAAAACCGAGCAATTGACCATCGGCGTCACGAATCGGGTCGATCACTACATGGCACCAGAAGTGCGAGCCATCCTTGCGCACGCGCCAGCCCTCGCCTTCGAAACGGCCGTCGCGGATCGCAGTATCCAACGCTCGTTGGGGCAGGCCGGCGCGACGGTCATCCTCGGTGTAAAACCGTGAAAAATGCTGACCCAGGATCTCCGCCTCTTCATACCCCTTGAAACGCTTGGCCCCGGAGTTCCAACTGGCGATTGTGCCATCGGGATCGATCATGTAGATCGCATAATCGACCACGGCATCGATCAACAAGCGAAAGCGCTTCTCTTCGATGGCACCGGCTTTCCTCCGATCCTCGCTCATTCAACCCTCACGTGAATTTCGTTTTCGAGAGTATGGGACATCCGGCGAAATTGAAAAGCTGCAATCACAGGCAATCAATTGTCTTTACCCGCCTGCGCTACCAGCGACCAGACCTGGCGCCCACCAGCGTGGCAGCAATTGCATGACCTTGGCCTGCGCGAAACGGTCATCGATCAGCATGACGACGCCCTGATCCTGCTGGGTACGGATCACCCGTCCGGCCGCCTGAACCACTTTCTGCACACCGGGATACAGGTAGGTGTAGTCATAACCGGCGCCGAAAATCGCTGCCATTCGGTGTTTGAGTTGTTCGTTGATCGGGTTCAACTGTGCCAGGCCCAGGGTGGCAATGAACGCTCCGATCAAGCGCGATCCAGGCAGGTCAATGCCCTCGCCAAACGCGCCGCCGAGCACCGCGAAGCCGATGCCCTGACTGTCGGCGGTGAACTGGTCGAGAAACGTCTGGCGCTGCCCTTCCCCCATGCCACGCGATTGCGACCACAGATTGATGTGCGGGTGGGCCTCGGCCAGCCGTTGCGCGACTTGCTGCAGGTAGTCAAAGCTGCTGAAAAATGCCAGGTAGTTACCGGGACGCTCTGTGAATTGCCGAGCCATCAACTCGACGATCGGCCCCAGGGACGCCTGACGATGGACAAACCGCGTGGAGATCTGGCTGACGATATGGACCTGCAACTGGTCGGCGTGAAACGGCGATTCGACATCGATCCACACGGTGTCGGGCGGCGTGCCCAGCAGGTCGGCGTAATAGTGACGGGGGCTGAGGGTCGCGGAAAACAGCACGGTGGTGCGCGAGGCGGTCAGGCGTGGGCGAATGAATCCGGCAGGCACCACATTGCGCAGGCACAGGGTCGAGAGGTTGTGCTTGCGCTCAAGGTCGCGCTTGCTGATATCGAACAGGTACTGCTCATCGAAGAGTTCGGCCACTCGGCCAAATTGCAGCATGTCGAAATAGAAGTTCTGCAGGCCACTGTCGACCCCTTGGGGATGATCATTGAGGTAGTCGCCAATGCTCGCGCTGCAGGAAAACAGCGCCTGCAGGAGTTTTTCCGGAGCACGGTCATAAGCCTGATAGGCGCCCAGTTGCTGATTATGCAGGGCATTCCATTCACGATGGACTCGCTGCAGCGACTTCTTCAATGCCTCGGGCGCGGTTTTGCGCACCGCGTTCAGGGCCGATTGGTCGAGGCTGGCGCTATACATCTGGCGGCCCCGTTCGACCAGGTTATGCGCTTCATCCACCAAGGTCGCGACTCGCCAGTTATTGGCCTGGGCCAGGCCGAACAACAGTGCGCTGAAGTCAAAGTAATAGTTGTAGTCGGCAACCACCACATCGGCCCAACGCGCCATTTCCTGGCTCAGGTAATAAGGGCAGACGTCGTGTTCCAGCGCCACCTCGCGCAAGGCGGCCTGATTCAGCAGGGTCAGCTCGCTGGCAGCCTGGCGCGCGGCCGGCAGGCGATCATAAAAGCCTTGCGCCAATGGGCAGGACTCACCGTGGCAGGCTTTGTCGGGATGCTCGCAAGCCTTGTCCCGGGCGATCATCTCCAGCACGCGCAACGGCGGTGCGTCGGCGCTGTCGATGATCACCTGCGCCGCGTCCAGTGCCAGTTTGCGCCCCGGGGTCTTGGCCGTCAGGAAGAAAATCTTGTCCAGTTGCTGAGGCGCCAGTGCCTTGAGCATCGGGAACAGTGTGCCGACGGTCTTGCCGATGCCGGTGGGCGCCTGGGCCATCAGGCAGCGCCCGGTACTGACCGCCTTGAACACCGACTCGGCGAGGTGGCGTTGCCCGGGCCGAAAACCGGCGTGGGGAAACGTCAACGCCTGCGCGGCGAGGTTGCGTGCCTCGCGATGGGCCATTTCCTGCTGCGCCCAATGCAGGAACAGCTGGCAATGGTGCTCGAAAAACTGCTCCAGCAGTGCAGCACTGAACGCCTCGACCAGGCAGGTTTCCTTTTCGCTGACGATGTCGAAGTACACCAGGGCCAGGTTGATCTGCTCCAGGCCGGCTTTCTGGCACATCAACCAGCCATAGATCTTCGCCTGGGCCCAGTGCAGCTGCCGGTGATTGGCGGGTTGCTTGCCCAGGTCGCCGCGGTAAGTCTTCACCTCTTCCAGGCAGTTTTGCGCGGGATCGTAGCCATCCGCCCTGCCCTTGACGCGCAAGGTCCGGTAATGGCCCTCCAGCGCAACCTCGGTCTGATAGCCCTCGCTGCGACGCGATGCAACCGTGCGGTGCCCGACGATGCCTTCCAGGGCAGTGGGCGACGGCGTAAAACGCAGGTCGAGGTCACCGACCTTGGCGGTAAACTCGCACAACGCCCGCACTGCGATGCTGTAGCTCAAGCGCCCTGCTCCGCCCACTGCACGTAACAGACGGCAATGGGCATCTGGTGCTCATGACAAAACTCCAGCCAGCGCAGTTGATTGTCCTGCAGGCGGTCGCCGGGGCCTTTGACTTCGATCATGCGGTAGGTCTTGTCCTGCGGCCAGAACTGGATCAGGTCCGGCATGCCGGTACGGTTGGCCTTGATATCCAGCAGCAGGCGATTGAACCAGTGCCGCAGGTGCTCGGCGGGCAGGCACGCCAGCGCCTGGTCGAGCAACTCCTCGCTCAACGCGCCCCAGAACACGAAAGGCGACTGCACGCCCCATTTGCTGGAGTAACGCTCGCGTATGGTCTGCAGGTAGCGACCGTCTTCCAGTTCGGCCAGGCACGCGGCGAACAACTCGGCGCGCCGGGAATGAAAGTCTTCGTAGAGCAAGTCCGCCGGACCGCGCTGAAACGGATGGAAGAACGCGCCAGGCAAAGGCGCAAAAATCGCCGGCCAGCACAGCAAGCCGAACAGCGAATTGATCAGGCTGTTTTCCACGTAGTGCACGGGTGCTGTCACCTCTGCCAGATGCACTTGAACGCAGCGCTCCACCGACAGCTCATCCGCCGATACTGCGGGATCAAACCTGGGCAACTGCAGGTCAAGGCGCAGCATTTGTCGCGGCGACGCCCGTTTCATGGGCGGTCCGCCGAGCTTGCGGCGCAGCCTGGGCAGTATCCTGAGCACATGCTGCTGCTCAGCGGCGCTATGCGGTAACTGCTGCGCATGCAGGGCCAGGTCCAGGGCCAGCTGATATTCGGCGCAGCGCTCCAGCACGCGGATCAGCCGGACTCGCGCACCGGGGTAAGTACAGTGGCGATAAAGGGTCACGGCGTTGACGAAATCTGCAATGCGTTCGCAGTGCTGGCCCATCTGGAACATCAACTTGCCGCGGCGCCTGGACAGCCAGGGGTTGGTGAGCGTGAGACTGTTGATCTGTTCGACGATCTCCGACAGCGCTTCACCCGCTTCGAAGCGCATCTGGCAGTCGTGCAGGTAAAGACAGGCATCCACGTCCTCGCGACTGCACAACCCGCGCGAGTCGGCGCCGATTTCGATTTTCTCGTAGGTGAAGATGCCCAGGTCGGCCAGCACGAATTCGGACCAGTCCTGGTAAAGATTGCCGAAAAACATCAGGCGCAGGCGATCGCACAGGCCCATGATGGTCAAGGTGAACAGGCGATCCCCGAGGGGCGCGCACCATTGGCTGAAGCTCTGGGCCTCGGGGTACTGCTCGATCAGGGTCGGCAACCAGTCGTTCTTCTTGCCCCTGGGCTGAGTGATCGCGCTTGCAAAACACTGCAGCACTTCGGTCTTGAGCAACACCGGGAACAGGGTTTCGATGGGCAGCGCACTGTGCTCGTCGATCCAGCCCAGCGTGATCAGCCGCGCGGCTGCCTGGGCAATGTCGCCTATTTCGACGTACTGCAACTTGCTGGCGCGAAAATGAATGCCCTTGCGCATGATCAGCCTCACCAGCAGTGCCCGGGATTCACGGGGCAGCTGGTTGAATTCGCCAATGAAGCGCTGCTCCTCGTCACTCAACACGTCCGCATAACGATGCTCAAGCCAATCAAGCACTTGCATGAAGTTGTTAAGGTAATAGAACGGATCGTCGAGGGGGTTAGCAGTCACAGAATCCGGCGCCATGGCAATACAAGTACTGGTTATGCGTACAGATAACAGCTCTGGGCGGTCAGGCGCAAATGGAAAAAGATAAGCGGCTGGCGAACTTTTCTGCGTTCCACTGCACCAACGCCGATAGGGATACGCTTTTTTGCATTTCGAGAGGTGAATATGAACATCAAGACCCTGGGCCTGCCACTGGCCGTTGCGACCCTTCTGGCGCTGGCAGGTTGCTCCACCGCCACGGTGGTGACCCTGCAGAACGGCACTCAGTACCTGACCAAGGACATGCCGAAAACCGAAACAAAGGATGGTTTTTACGAGTTTGAAGATATTTCCGGGTCGAAGGTTAAAGTCCGCGCGGCGGAAGTGGCCACGGTCCGCGAAGAAGATTAAACAAGAGCAAGGAGCAAACATGGTGATTGAGGCCGATGTTTGCTCCCTGTCGAGTCGCTTGATTGCAGTGGCTTGTGCTGGCTTTGGAGTATTGATTAACCAGGGACACGCACACAAAAAACCTGTCTGGAATGACAGGCCGTTTGTGTGGGGTGGGACGATAAACCCCTCAGGTAATCGATTCGCGCTTAACTCCCCGTGCGAATCTTGTTCCACACCCGCGTACGAATCCTGTCGATGTTCAGCGGCATGGCTTCCAGCGCAAACAGCTTGCCCATCATCTCTTCGCTCGGGTAAACCTTGGTGTCATTCTTGATCGCAGGGTCAACCAGGCCGTCCGCCTGCTCGTTACCATTGGCGTAGTGCACATGGTTGGTAATGCTGGCCATGACGTCCGGACGCAGCAGGTAGTTCATGAAGGCGTATCCGGCCTTTTCGTCGGGGGCATCGGCGGGCATGGCTACCATGTCGAACCAGATCGCCGCGCCTTCCTTGGGAATGGCGTAGCCGATTTCGATGCCATTGTTGGCTTCCTTGGCGCGGGTCTCTGCTTGGAGAATGTCCCCGGAGAAACCGACCGCCACACAGATATCGCCATTGGCCAGGTCGCTGGTGTATTTGGATGAATGGAAATAGCTGACATAAGGCCGAACCTTGATCAGCAGCGCTTCAGCCTTTTTGTAGTCTTCGGGGTTTTTACTGTGGTGTGGCAGGCCCAGATAGTTAAGGGCGGCCGGCAACAGTTCCGGGCCGTTGTCGAGTATCGCAACGCCACATTTCTGCAGTTTTTGCATGTTCTCGGGCTTGAAGATCAGGTCCCAGGAATCCACCGGCGCGTTGTCCCCCAGCACTTCCCTGACCTTGGCCACGTTGTAGCCGATGCCGGTACTGCCCCACAGGTACGGAAAACCATGCTCGTTGCCGGGATCGTTGGTCTGCAAAGCCTTGAGCAGCACCGGGTTGAGATTCTTCCAGTTGGGCAGCTGGTTCTTGTCGAGCTTCTTCAGCGCCCCGCCCTGGATTTGCCGAGCCATGAAGTGGTTGGACGGAAACACCACGTCGTAACCGGATTTGCCGGTCATCAACTTGCCATCGAGGGTTTCGTTGCTGTCATACACGTCGTAGCTGAAACCGATGCCGGTTTCTTTCTGGAAGTTCTTCGTGGTGTCGGGCGCAATGTAGTCCGACCAGTTGTAGATCTTCACAGTCTCGGCCGCCTGGCTGAGGCTCGCGACCAGTGCAAGGGGGGCCAGGGTCAGGGTCTTTCGCAGCATGAGTCGATTCCTGTTTGGGTTGTTGTTTTGGCAGGCAATCAAAGAATCAGAAAATCAGGACGTAAGTCTTGCGCACGGTCTCCTGGATATCCCAGGTGCCGAGGCTGTTCGCGGGCAACATCAACGCATCGCCGGCTTCTATGTGCAGGGTTTCGCCGTCGTCCGGGGTGAAGGTGCAGCGGCCCTGGATGAAGTGACAGAATTCCTGGGCCACGATCTGCCGGCGCCAGCGCCCCGGCGTGCATTCCCAGACGCCGGTTTCCACCCCGTCGTCGCGCTCGACACTGGTGGTTGAGGCTACAGCCACTGGCGTGCCGAGGGGCACGGCGACCGGGTTGGATTCTTCCAGTGCCAGGGTGGCAGTGTTCTTGAATTGGGTGATGCTCATGGGGAGTACCTGTCGTTGAAAACGCTGTTTAGTGCATGAAACCTTCCATGAAACCCGCCACGCCACTCGCCAGTTTGCGCCGCCAGGGCGCGCTGGTCGGGTTAGCCAGAGTCTGGTCTTCGTGGACGAAGCTGCGGATGATCGCGTTGTAGCCAAGCCACCGGCAGGGCTCTGGCTCCCAGGCCCGTAGCGCGGCCAGGCCGGCGTGGGGAATGACCCAAGGCTGGCGAACCAGTTCGGTGTCGCGCTCCAGGATCAGGTCGGCCAAGGTGCGCCCGCCCAAATTGCTGGCACCCACGCCCTCCCCGCCATAACCACCGGACAAGGCAATGCCGTTGGATCGATCGCACAGCATGTGGGGCTTGAAACGTCGGGACATGCCCAGATTGCCTCCCCAGCCGTGGGTAATCCGCACGTTCTTGAGTTGGGGGAACAGCTCCCCAAACAGATACCGGCGCAACTCCACTTCATTCGTCGTCAGGTCAAAGTTGTGGCGCAGCTTGCCGGCGAACTGGTAGCCACCCCGGGCGCCAAACACCAGGCGATTGTCAGCAGTGCGCTGGCCATAAGTAACCTGGCGGCTGCTTTCGCTGAATGCCTGGCCGCGACTGAGGCCAATTTCATCCCAGGTGGCGGCGGATAATGGTTCGGTTGCAACCAGCAAGCTCTGCACGGGCAATTGATATCGCCCCAGCGGCGGCAAGGTGACGGAGTATCCTTCTACGGCCGGTACGATCCAGCGACTGCGCACTTGCACCTTTTCCGTACGCAACGACCCGGACTGCCACTGGGTAACCGGGCTGTTCTCGTAGATCCGCACGCCCATGCGCTCGACCGTGCGGGCCAGGCCGCGAACCAGTTTGGCAGGGTGGATGGTGGCCACATGAGGGGCGTAAATGCCGCCGTATGGCTTGGCGAGGCGAATCTGCTGCGCCAGTTGCTCGGGGCTGAGCCAGCGGTAATCTTTTTCAGTCAGCCCTTGTCGATACAGACCGTCCAGATACCGTCGCAGGCTGGTCTCCTGTTCGGGGTAGCGGGCCGCGCAATACAGGGCGCCACCTTTGCGGTAATCACAGTCGATAGCCTCGCGTTCGAGGACAATCTCCACTTCTTTAGGGATAGCGTGCAGCAAGTCGAAGGCGGCGCGGCGATCTTCGGGCGACAGCTTCGCCAGCAGCCGGTCTTCACCAAGCAGATTGCCCATCAACCAGCCACCGTTGCGCCCGGATGCACCGAAACCTGCGGTTTGCGCCTCGAGGATGGCAATGTTCAAGCCCGGTGCCAGGCGCTTGAGGTAATACGCTGTCCAGAGTCCGGTGTAGCCGGCGCCAATGATGGCCACGTCGACATCCAGGTCTTGTTCCAGCGCCGCACGCGCTGTCAAAGGATCGTCGAGCTGATCCATCCATAAACTGATAGTGCGCCATGCTGGCATGCTGGACTCCGCCACTGAACTTCAATGACGTGATCCTAGTGCGTGCTCTCAGTGGTTGTCTTGCGCGCGTGCACGCAAAGAAATTTGTTTGACGTAGGCCTTCGGCGACTGCCCGGTGTGCCGGCGGAAGCTGCTGTAGAAGGCCGACAGCGAGTTGAACCCGGCGGCAAAGGCCAGCTCATCGACCCTCAGCGGTGGCGTGGCCGAATCCAGCGCGGCCAGCAGGTGCTGCAACCGCGCCTGATTGACGTAGCGATAGAAGCTTTGGCCGAGTACCTGATTCAACAGGTACGAAATCTGGTTCCGGCTGTACCCGCACTCGTCAGCCACCCGCTGCAGGTCGAGTTCTGGATCGAGATAAGGTTGCTGACGCTGGAAATACTGTTGCAAGTCTTCGGCCATGAAGCTCAACTGCCTGGGAGACAGGCCGAGCCGACTGACGGCTGGGCGGTTACCGGTTGGCTTGTTGCCGGATTGTTCGTGCACCAGTGAAGCGTACTCGTTGACCCGCCATATCAAGCCGTCGCACACAGTTATCGCCTCGCTGGCGCGGAATGACACCAGACCCTCGCCGCCGCGCAGGGTAATGCGGTACTGGATAAAAGCGGTATCGCCGTCGATGCGGATCCTGTCGCTGTGTTCCAACGCTTCGTCGGGGTCGCGGGGCATGCTGCTGCGCACGTATTCGCGCAATTGGGCCAGCCCCATTACCCGGTTCTGGAAGAAATCGCTGTACTGCACCTGCGGGTGGTAAAGGGCCATCACCCCGTCCAGGTCCCGGTGCTTCCAGCGCAGGTGGTAACGCATGACCGTTTCGCTGGTGGCAAGTGTCTGTTGCGGTCCGTCATCGTCGGTGTGCATAAACGGCTCAATGAAAAAACCCGAGCTTGCCCAAGTTCTGCCTGCGCTTCAATGGTCAGGGAAGGTGCTATGAGTGCGAATCGCTGCCGGCTATTGCGCCCAAGCGTGATCTGCATCAAAAAAATGCCAGCCAATCGCCAAACGGTTTGAAAAAGCCACAGGATTTTCACATCCGGATGCTACTTTTAATGGCAGTCACCGGTTGAGCCATTGAAGGCTCTTCCCTCCTAACATGAGCTAACGGAAGCGCTCGATGAAGAAGGCGGGCAATACATGAATAAAGGTTTTAGCAAGGTCACGTTCCCAAACGCCTGCCAGCTGATGCGCTGGCATTTTCATCCCATGGGCTTCGAGGCGAGCATGGACGCGCCTGGGAGCATGATTGCCCGCCTGTTTGATCGGGTCAGTGGCGAGACCATGATCGCCATTGCCGGTATTCCGTGCGCGACGGTGATGAACGCTGCGGATGTGGAGCGCATTATTGAAGCGGTGGAGGACGAGCTTGAAGCGTTTGTTCCGCCGGTTTCGTTCAGGAGCTATGCCTGAAATCCTTGTAGGTTAAACAGCGGGGCCGCGTCGCGGCCCAGCGCAAGCGAGCTCTCTCGCCACATCAAGCGCCTCGCCACAGGCTCATGCCTTTTCAGACTGTGCCTTGCCTTCCCGGTGATCGGCGAAGAACGCCTTGCCCTTGCCGACACGATCAGACGCCTTGGGCAAGTTGGCTGCCTGGGTGTCCTGGGCATCGACATACCAGTAGCAGTGGCTTACCGCCCGGGTAATGCCGACGTAGGCCAAACGCAGGATCTCGTCCTTTTGCGCATTATCGTAGGCCTCGTTGTCACCCGCCTTACCTAGCCCCGCCATACGGTACACCTGGTTCTTGTAGGGAGAGCTGGTGAGATGCTGGCAATCACCCAACAAGAACACGGCGTCGGCCTGAAGGCCCTTGGCGCTGTGATAGGTCAGTTGTTTCAACCGGCGCGCCTCATACGGCAAGCTAGAATCAACATTAAGTACTGGCTGAATATACTGCTCAATCAATAGCTTATCGCTGCTTTTTCGATACAACATTAAGATCGAATGGCCTTGACGGTAGTGTTCCATCAGCCGGTTGGCCATGCCCTGATCGTCCCGATCGAGCACATTCACCGGTACCAGCGCCTTGGGTGCGCCGCTAGCCTTGGCTTTCTTGCCGGCAATGGCCGGCGCGGCCCGCACGATGTGTTCGGCAGCATCAATGATGTGCTGATGGCTGCGATAGTTGTCGCTGAGCATGACCTTGGTGGTGCTCGGCGACGCAAACTCCTTGTTGAAATCCATGAAATAGCTGGGCGAACTGCCCCGCCAGCCGTAGATCGATTGCCAATCATCGCCCACGCACAACAATGACGAACGCTGTGCACCTCGGCCGACGTGCAAGGCGGGACCGCGACTGCGGATTTCGGCCAGGCTGGCGCGAATCCAGGAGACTATCTGCGGGGAAACGTCCTGGAATTCATCGATCATCAAATGCGCCAGCGGGCGCAGCAGGTCGTTGCTCAGCAGCTTGAGGTTTTCCGGAGAATGCTGGCTGAACAGCGCGAACATGCGGTTATAAGTCATGATCGGTGGTTTCTGGTCCAGCAGATGATCTTCCAGAGCTCTCCAGTACAGGCTCAACGCCTCGAAGAAGAACCGGTCGGGATCGTCTTTTGCAAAGCTCATCTGACCCACGGCCGTCGGTACATCCAGGCCAAGGTTCTCGATGAACCCGGCCGCGGCGACAAAACAGTCCAGCAACGGCGCGGAAGCCAACTCACCCTTGACCTTGTAATCGAAGCCAGGACCGGCACTGGCATCACCGGCAAGCGACGCCAGCACTCGCTTGGAAGATTGATAGGTATCTAACCATATCAATGGCTTACGACAGAAAGCTTGAAACAACGTGCGCTTTACCGCCCATTCCGCCCGTACTGACAATTTTGACCCCGGACGGCTAACCTGTGGGTTTTCCTGCGGATCAAAACCCAGCACCACCCAGGCATCCAGGGTCGGGATGTAGCCGTGACAATGGAAGGTCGAGCCATTGATGTCGAACGTCTGGCGCTTGGGTTCGATGCCCTTGATCGGCCACGCCCCGGCGCGAAACCACAGGTCTTCGATGGTATCGCACAGTTCTTCATCACGATTGGCAGCCAGTTGGGTCACCGCCACGCGTTTCTGCACGTCAGGGTGATCGCGCTCCAGCTCCTTGAGTTGCAGGGCATGCCGGGACAGCGGCGTGATCAGTTCGCGAAAGCGCGCATCGCGAGTATGCAGGCTGTGGTAGCAGGCGTTGAGCTGCTGGCGCTGGGCGTCATTGATGCGCAGGTCGAACGGATTGCTGTCGGCATCATCGTCCTGGCTGGTTGCGCGCAGGCTGAGGTTCTCGAAGGCTTGCAGGCGTTCGAACCCTGGCAAGCTGCGCACCAGGGGCAGGATTCGTGAGTGAAAAGTGCGCACCAGGTCGCGCGCCTCCTTGAAACTCAGCGCCCGCCCCCACAGTGCAAACATCTCGATCAGCTTGTTGATGAAGTCCTTGCGCGACTCCCGGGTAAAAGTCACGACGGTCATGGAGTCGAGTTCGAAGCCCAGATAGTGGGTCAACAGCAGGATACGCAGCACCAGGGTCGTCGACTTCCCTGCTCCGGCACCGGCGATCACCGAGGTCGACGGCGTGTCGCTGAAGATCATCTTCCACTGCGCAGCACTTGGCTGGGCATGGGCTGGCAGTAACCGGCCGACATCGGCCTTCATGCGTTTTTTCAGTTCGGCGGTCAATGGCAGGCGCCAGTCGTCGAACAGGTAATCGTCGACGTTGGGCGGGCGATGCTCGGTGCTGCGCGAGTCGCGAATCAACAGAACCTGCCGCCCCTCTTCAAGCCCTTCGAGCTTGCCTTCCTTATACCCGTAATCCACCCCCGCACTGTGCCCGCTGCGAAACCCATCCGCCTGCCCGTGCAACCACGATGCCCGATGCTGGGCCCGCAGGCGCGTCAGGCCGTGGCCAAAGAACCGTGCAGCAAGGCGTTTGAGCAATGGCATTTCTGCCAACGGACGAAGTTCAGGAGGAAGGTCGGGGGTGTGTTGCGGCACGCGGATGGACTCCAGGCTGTGAGGCTGTTGGGCGCTATGGTGTCTTTATTTGGCCTGGAGTTCTAGCGAAATGCTTGCGAGTCATTGGGTTAGGCGATGAATTGAAGCTTGAATGGCAAGAAATACTAAACCTTTGAAAAGCAGCGCTTAAAGGAACGGTGGATCAGAATAGCTGCCTGCATGAGCCTGCGGGCAATCCCGCTCAAGGGAAGTTGTGGGTTAGCGACGCAATAAACGCAGCCCGCCGCGCGTGCAACCCATGTTGACAATGCTTGTAGAACGGCTTGAGAGGATGTTTTTATGCTGTTTTTTCAACCAGGCGCTTTGCATGGTTAAAGTTGAATTTTCTGTTTCCAAGCGTGGAAAGCTCAGGGTTATGCGTGATGATGAAAAATAACGTGTGCGGGAGCGCAGCAATTACTTTCTTGATGAGCTGCGTTTCTTCGGCACTGCTGAGCTCCGAGGTGGCCTCGTCAAGGATGGCAACGGCTGGCGTATTCACAGTCAGGTCAAGCAATGCGAGCCGTTGAAGTTCTGACTTGCTCAGGTTCATTTCACCACTCCAGGGAACCTGTTGATTAAATCCATCCGGCAAGCGGTCGATAACGCCCGAAAGTCCAAGATAAGCTGCTCGTTGGTAGAGTTCTTCCCGTGATGGACTATTGAAGTGATCGACAAGCAAGCCCGGTTTGAAGATCGGACTGGAGGTCAGCAACCGCACTTCTTCGGCATGTTGTCTTGCCAGATACCCATCAGTACCACCCAGTATCGAGATCTGTCCCAGACTGGGTAACAAGCTGCCGACCACCAGATTGGCAAAGGTAGATTTGCCAACACCGCTGGCTCCCATTATCACCACCACATCACTCACGTGAAACGCCTGGTCGAATTGTTCAAGTACGGTTGTTCCGCTGCGCTGGTTAACAAATGTGACATTTGAAAACGATACCAGTGGCGCATTGTCGCGAGCCTGTTGGCGTCTTGGCGCTGTCGCCGGGAAGGTACCAGTCACCACCAGTCGATCTGCGCTATCGAGGACTTGCCGTAGTTCCACAGTGCATCTGCCCAAACGGGCAAAAATCGCAATCAGGCTGTAGGAGAGGCTCAGCGCCAGCACGTTAGCCATGGTGGCTGTGCCGGTGGCGTGGAAGTAAATCGTTGAAGCCACGATGCCGGACAGGAAAAAAAAGCCCATCAAGTCCAGTTTGTAGCTGTACCAGCGACGCGTCGCGGCGTTATCCAGAGAAGCGAAAGCCCTGGTGGCCAGGCTGGCGCTCAACCAGTCCAGGATGCTTGCGTTGTTTGCGGTGCCGTTAAATCGGCCGCCATCCCAGTTCAGCGCTTGAACGCGTGAAAACAACACGGCAGTCGCGTCGATTTCCCGGGTATTGGACCTCTGCAACAGTTCGCCGGAGCGTCTTGCCCTCCGCCAGTAACACAGGCCCATAAGAAAGAACGGAAACAGTACGTAGATGTTGTTCAGGACGATGTAGCCCGTGGTAACGGACAGCAAAGTTGCCGCGCTGACGGTTTCCAGCAACAGGACGGGCAATACTTCATCGACGCGCCGCTGGTCCCATGTCATCTTGTTTTGGCTGTCGCGATTGACTTCCCGGGACAGGCGCTCATCCAGGCCAGGGTCCATCAAATGGGAGAAGTAGCGGATGCAATGTGCCGACGCTGCCTCAACGCTTTTCTTGACCGTCATCAACGCTCCGGAAATCGACAGTAAAGCACTCACCAGCAAAACGCCGGCCAGTCCGATCAAGGATGCATGTAGGTGAGTACCAAGATATCCGCTGGCGATCAGGTAGTCCCCGGCAATGGTGAACACTTCTTTGAGCGCCAGAAGGGTGAAGGCAATCAGCGTAATGATTCCGATGCCGAAGCTCATCAGGCTGCTAGTCATTGACCTGGAACTGACGTGAGACTGCTCTGCCGGGTCTTTTACCGTCGAGCGATCTGCCTCTGGCGCCGACGGGACAGAAACAGGACGTACAACTGGTGCGGCGGTGAGTCGAGCGCGCGCGGCCGCGTATTGGATTTGGACGTCAGTGACCATGCCGTCTGAAACAGTCCAGACTTCTTCCGCTGCGTCTTTTTCTTCCGGGCTATCTGTGACAAACATCACCCTGGTGTCGCGCCACGGACCTCGTAGCAGTGACGTCAACAATCCTTTGGCTAGCGCTCCGTCCAGCCCCGAGGTGGGTTGATCAATGAAGATCCACTCTGGCTCCGCCAACAAAGCGCGAACCAATTCGACGCGTTTTCCCTGCCCCCTGGAAACGTTCCAGTGTGTATTGGGGCCATAGTTCCGCTCGTTGATGTAATCGAGGTGGAACTGCTCGGGCAAGCGTGCAAGGGCAATGGCATTTCGCACTTCTTCGCCTGAACAATCTCGGCGATAGAGACTCAGGTTTTCGCCAACACCGCCGGCAAATATCCATGGCTCATCCGGAATGAAAATCGACGGGCCGGTAGTCTCAGGAAAACGTTGCGCACATTTTCTCAGCACTGACGTCTTGCCACTGCCTGTGGCACCGACAATAGCGATATGTTTCGCCGTCGTAGAAGGCATCTCCATCGTTGCGGCAGTGGGAGTACCGGGCTCACGGCCATCGAGGTATTGCTCTATATGCTGATGACCGACAAACCCTTGGGAGATGCTCTGAACAATGTCCGGAATATTATTGGCGACCGATCTCAGTCCGCCGATCAATGCGATGGCTGCAAGCACACCAGGCATATCGATGTGGCCCAGGTAGATCAGTTGCAACAAGGCCGAACTCAACAGCGCGGCGATGGGCGTCATGGTCGAGATCAGGCTGATGGCTGCTACCAGTCGGGCAGCTTTTTTCAGGGAGGCTTCTTCAAGGTTTCGTTTGGCGGCATAGTCGCGAATCAATTCGGCATTCCAGTTTTTAAGCCATACCTGGCACCGATTCTTTGTCGCGAACCCCCCTATCTCCAGGCGCTGAGTGGAGTTCACCGACAGCAGTTGATAGGTCGCTCCAAGTTGTTGGGCAAGCCAAAACACGAGCAGTGAACTGCCGGCAATGACGGCCAAGGCGGCCACTGCACTAATACCCAGAGCAAAAAAGAAAAACGTGGACGTGAAGATGACAGTTGCTAGCGCCAGGGTGATCGTGACCAACCCTGACCATGACGATTCGACACGTGCCGCCTCGCGGTCAAACAACGTGGTCAGGCTGAGTGGGAAAGCATCGCTCTGTGCAGCAGCCCGTTTGAGTAAAAGCCGTTGTTCAACATAAGAACGACTTCCCACACCGACCAGTTCAGCGAGAAAAAACGTATGGTTGAGTGCCAGCCAGGCGCAGTAAGTCAGCGCAAGGCAGATGGCGCCCTGCGTGATGTTCGAGAGGACTGGCGAGGTACCCTCAATGAGTTGCGCCAGCAGTGACTTAAGGGTGATTGCGGCGCCAAAAGCCGCCGCAGTATGCAACCCGATCGCCACCAGCGCCAACGTGATATCCCGTTTGAGGGCTACAAAGATTCTGATATGAAGCCGCCCTTTCCCACCTACTCGCGCATCATGGATGACTGCCTTGCACCATCCTTGCCAGCGGGCAGCATGGACCGCCCGCGCACCTCGATTTCGTTCAGGCTCCGGCGTCCGAAACCATAGGATCGTCTTCAGAATTTCTGCAGTTTTCATGAGAGTCAGCTTGAAACCGGCGCAGGTTGAGGTGCGATGGGTATTAGTTATTCGATGTTTCCATTTCTATTTTTGGCGTAAGTAAAATCCTACACCCGTTTCGGAAGTGCAAAACAATGCGCCGATGTGTGAGCACAACTAGAATTTAAAGATGATAAATTTTCGAGCTTATAAAACTATGTATTCCAGCGAATAGAATATTGGCCGGGAGCGATATTTTCAGTATTGTTTTGAGAAGTCAATACCGGAAATAAATTGATATCGTTGTTACTTAGAGAATGTAGGATAAATCAGACAGAAATTAAACGCGCCAAGTAGCAGAACAACGGATTCAACGCGCGCTGGATACCCACTTCATAGTTCTTCAGAATTCTAATGAATCCGCCGGGCATGCCCACCCGAGTAGCCATTGATCGCTTCCGCAATCCCGGACGACAACTCGTGCTTGTCGAGCGGGTTACAGAAGTTAGGAACTATGGTTTCGTCGTGATTGCGCGCCACGCTCAGCCCAGCAAGCTTGCGCACATTGCCGTACCGAGTCTGGATCATCGCTGAATAGCGCTAGCCGAGAGGAAGAAATCCCTTTATCAATACATCGAACAATTCGATTATATTAAGGCATTAATTACGCTTTTTATCGATGTTTGACTGATGGATGATGATCGCCATAAATCACCTTTTGGCAGGAGACGATCATGCTTGAACTCAGACCTTTTACCTCCCTTGGCGGCGCTCATCATGGCTGGCTGGATGCACATCACCATTTTTCATTTGCCGAGTACCATGACCCCAAGCGCATGAACTGGGGCAATCTGCGGGTCTGGAATGATGACGTGATTGCCTCGGGCACCGGTTTCCCTAAACACCCGCACCGGGACATGGAGATCATCACTTATGTCCGTGAAGGCGCGATTACTCACGAAGACAACCTTGGCAACAAGGGTCGCACCGAAGCCGGAGACGTTCAGGTCATGAGCGCCGGCACCGGGATTGCCCATAGCGAGTACAACCTGGAAGCGACCGAGACGCGGATTTTCCAGATCTGGATCATTCCCAATGAAGCTGGATCGGCGCCGTCCTGGGGCGCCAAGCCATTTCCCAAAGGCCAGCGCGAAGGTTTTGTAACCCTGGCCAGCGGCAAGGCGGGAGATGATGAAAGCCTGCGGATTCGTGCGGATGCCCGCCTGGTCGCGGCCAACCTCAAGGCTGGGGAAACAGCTGAATATCGCCTCGACAGCGGCCGCCGCGCCTACCTGGTTCCGGCTACAGGCCGTATTGAAGTCAATGGCTTGCAGGCACAAGCTCGAGACGGTGTGGCGATTGCAGATGAGCAGGTGCTGCGAGTGACTGCCATTGAAGACAGTGAAGTGGTGCTGGTAGACCTGGCTTGAACGGCAAAGCCATCAAGGCAAAAAAGGGGCGAACCTCAACGGTCGCCCCTTTTGCTGTTGCGTGACCCTATCCTGATTACTTCGAGGAAATAGCGCCGTCCACCAGTGTCTGCGCTTCTGCAACCAGCAGCTTGAGGTGCTCGTCACTGACGAAGCTCTCGGCGTAGATCTTGTAGATGTCTTCGGTGCCGGACGGGCGCGCGGCGAACCAGCCGTTTTCGGTCATGACTTTCAGTCCGCCGATGGCCTGGTCGTTACCCGGTGCGTGGCTGAGTATGCTCTGGATTGCTTCGCCAGCCAGTTGGGTCGATGTCACCTGGTCAGGCGACAATTTACTCAACAAGGCTTTCTGTTCCGGGTTGGCCTTGGCGTCGACCCGCACCGAGAACGGTTCGCCCAGCTCATCGGTCAGGGCGCGATAAGCCTGGCTTGGATCACGACCGGTACGGGCGGTCATTTCTGCAGCCAGCAATGCCGGGATCAGACCGTCCTTGTCGGTGCTCCAGACGCCACCGTCCTTGCGCAGGAACGAGGCACCCGCGCTTTCTTCGCCGCCAAAGCCCAGGGAACCGTCAAACAGGCCGTCCGCAAACCATTTGAAGCCCACCGGCACTTCATACAGTCGGCGACCCAGGCGCTTGGCCACTCGGTCGATCAGGCCACTGCTGACCACGGTCTTGCCCACGGCCGCGTCGGCGCGCCAAAGGGGGCGGTTCTGGAACAGGTAATCGATCGACACAGCAAGGTAGCTGTTGGGCGCCAACAGGCCACCCGACGGCGTGACGATGCCGTGACGATCGTGGTCCGGATCGCAAGCGAATGCCACATCGAAGCGTTCCTTGAGGCCGATCAGGCCTTGCATGGCATGGCTGGACGAGGGGTCCATGCGAATCTGGCCATCCCAGTCGACCGTCATGAAGCGGAAGGTCGGATCCACTTGTTTGTTGACCACTTCGAGGTCGAGTTGGTAGTGATCGGTGATCGCTGACCAGTAGCGCACCCCTGCTCCACCCAGCGGATCAACACCCAGGCGCAGCTTGGCGGCGCGAATGGCATCGAAATCGATCACGTTGATCAGGTCGGCGACATAGGTATTGAGGTAGTCGTGGCGATGGGTGGTCTCGGCCTTCAGGGCTTGCTCGTAACTGATGCGCTTGACCCCGGCGAGCTTGTTGCCGAGCAGCTCGTTGGCCTTGGCTTCGATCCACTTGGTGATGTGGGTGTCGGCCGGGCCGCCGTTGGTAGGGTTGTATTTGTAGCCACCGCTTTGTGGCGGGTTGTGCGACGGCGTAATGACGATGCCGTCGGCCAGGCCCGAGGTACGGCCACGGTTGTAGCACAGGATGGCGTGGGAGATGGCCGGGGTCGGGGTGTATTCGTCACCCTCGGCAATCATCACGGTGACGCCATTGGCGGCGAGTACTTCCAGGGCGCTGGCGCCCGCCGGAGTGGACAAAGCGTGGGTATCGATCCCGACAAACAGCGGGCCGTCGATGCCCTGCGCCTGGCGATACAAGCAAATGGCCTGGCTGATCGCCAGGACGTGCCATTCGTTGAAACTCAAATCGAACGAGCTGCCGCGGTGCCCGGAGGTGCCGAACGCGACGCGCTGGGTGGAGATGGCGGCGTCAGGCTGGCCGGTGTAGTAGGCCGTTACCAGTCGCGGGATATCGACCAACAGTTCTGCCGGTGCCGGTTTGCCCGCAAAAGGATTGAGTGTCATGCAAAACCTCTGGAATCTATTGGTTCGGGAATTGGATCGCAGTTTACTGGCAGTTTGACCACAACGCGATCAGATCGATCCCCCACGTGCACGACACCGGCTGCTTTGCTTAATCCAGCGACTCCAGGCGCAACGCGTCACCGAGCAAACCGATGGCGGCCGACAGGTCATGATCGCCGCCGAAGGTATGGCTCAGACGCATGTGCTGCGCATGCAGCCCCTGCAAACTGAACAACTCGCCGGGGGCAATCAAGACCTGGCGTTGCAGTAAGCGCTGGAACACCCGGCGCACATCCACCTGGCGCAATGAGCGTACCCAGATCGTTGCGCCGCCCTGGGGCTCGACAAAGCTGAGGGCATCGCCCAGGCGTTCGTTCAGCAACTGGCTCATCTGTACCGAGCGATCCTTGAGCAGGCGACGCAACACTTGAAGGTGCTGATCAATCCGACCATTGATGTACAGGCGTGCGATGGCTTTCTGGCGAATCGGCGACAATCGGAACGAGCGCAACAGAAATTGCCGTTGCAGTTGCATGCGCAGATGCCGCGAAAGCACATAGCCAAAGGGCGCCTCAGGCCCGATGATTTTTTCAAACGTCGAATAGACCAGCAGCCGATCAGGGTCCAACAGGTCGCGAAAGCGCAGGCCGTCCGGATCGAAGCCAAGTTCGCCGTGACAGTCGTTTTCCAGGACCCAGCAGGCATGCCGCTCCAGCAGTCGCGCAATGGCCCGCCGGTTGTCCTCGGACGCCAGACTGGCGCGGGGCATATTCAACCGCGAAGACAACAGCACCAGTTGCACCGGATTGAGCTGCAGCGTCCGTTCAAGCGTGTCGATATCCAGCTCGCCGTCGGCTTGTACGGCCAATTCAATAACCTTGACGTTGGCCGACTCGAACAGGCGCAGCACGGGCCAGTCGCAAGGCGATTCCACCACGACCGTGGAATGCCTGAGGCTCAGCACCTCGATCAGGATCTCCAGCACGCCACGCAGATCCGCGCCGATATACACGTCCTCGGCGTGCCAGCAGCGCAGTGGCGAGGTGGTATACCGCGCCGCCAGTGCAGCCCGCAGTTCCAGTTCGCCGCAGGGTTGCGCTGACGATTGCGGCTGCCGCGGGTACTGGCGTAGCAATTCCCTCTCCAGCAGCAGCAAAGGGCTGTCGAGGGGCTGCAACAGGGTGGGTTCGTCGGCGCTGAGCACCAGCATTGACGGGTTTCGGGCGTTGACGTAAACGGTTTCCAGCAGATCGTGACCATCGCCCAGGGTGTCGATGGACGACATCGGTACTGCGTAGTAGCCCGACTTGGCCAAGGAGTAGACCCGCCCCTCTTTCTCCAGTAGCGAGTAGGCATACTGGATGGTCGAGATCGAGACGCTCAAGCGGTCGGCCAATTGGCGCAAGGAAGGGAGGCGCACCCGGGCGTCCCTGGCCGACTCGTTGATCAGTTGGGTCAGGTAGCGGTAAACCGCCTGGTAGGCAAAGCCGGTTTCTCGCACGCCATTCAACGCCCCGTTGACCCGTCACTCGCTTGGGTGTTGTCCGTATCGCAGGTGATCGATGACGCGCCAGGTGCACCTTCAACTGCCCGCTCCATGCGATAAAGCTTGCCAATCAACGCGAGCGGCAAGCCGCTTACATCCACCATCCATTGCAGGATCTGCTCGGGCACAGCGTGGCCTTGCATGGCTCGGTGCAAATCCGGCACGGCAATCAGCATCCCGGGATGGCACCGGCGCAGGAAACTCTCCAGCCTCGCGCCCTTGTCGACGAAAGGCGCGAACAGCAGGCACACCAGCTGCGCTTCGCTCAGGCCAAGATTCTTCTGGGCATATGCAGTGCCCAGGGCTCGCTGTTCGGCATCCGTGGTGATTTGGCCAAACACTTGCGCAGCCTGCTGGCACAAGCCATCCGATAGCTGCTTGCGGCGCATCATGACCAGTGTTCGCTGGAAGAACTCGGCGACCCCGGATTCATAGCTGTCGCCGTGCATGAAACAGGCCTGCAACCCGCGTACATGAGCGCTTAGTTCAAGGCTGACGAGCTCATTATCGCTCGCGTAGGCCATCAGTCCGTCGGGCTGGAAGCCCAGGAATTCGGTCAGCAGCGGCCAGCGCTGCTCAAGATTGCTGACCAGCATGTCGTGTATGTCGATGAAGGTCGCGCGCCGGCAGGTTTCGAACAGTTCAGAGGGACGCCAGTGCGGCTGCATGAGCTCGGGCTCAAACCCCCGATAGTACTCCGGGCCGACCTCATCGAGCAGCGTGAACAGATCTTCGTAGCCGTGTTCAGTGTACCGCGACGGCAAGAGGCCGGCCTTGGCGGTCGCCCGCTTGAAGCCGTACAAAAATTGCTTCTGCTGGCGTGGTGTCTCGCTACTGACCAAGGCGTCTACCCCACCATCCCACCGCGCGATCTGGCCATAGAACTCTCCCGTGGCGAGAAATCCGTTGTCCCAGAGATCAAGCGCATCATCGCTGTCGCGGCGATGTCCGACCATCAGCAGGTTCAGGCGGCTGACCTCGCGGCCGGCATCGGATATCGGCGCTGGCTGAGTGAACGGCAGCACCTCGCGATTGTCGACCCTCAGCACGTCGACCCGCGGGTCGTCATAAAGAAACAAAGCGCTGTAACTGTTGTGGATGTTGTCCAGCGCCGTGGCGCTGACGCCGCTCTGCTGCAATGACGCGACACGCAGCCGGAAGGTGGCCGGTGCCCGGCCGGCGATGCTCAACTGTGCTGCACGCAACAGCGCCAGGGTGTAACAACTGTCCCGGGACCCGGTCTGAATAGCCAGCACCTTGTAATCGGCAAGGCGCTCCATGCCGCCTGCGGCAACTACCAGGCGCTGAATTAACAGCTGTAAAGCCGTGCGTTCGGCGCGAGAGAAAAAACCCAGTAACCGTTGCAATATCTGTTGGTAGACATGGTTCATGGCTTGATCATGGATGCTGGTCATATTTATATACCTGGTGCTGGAAAATCGATATCACGAACCACGCAAATCATTTTTGCGCAGCGCTTTGCCCGTTACATTCTGACGACGGAGATTTATTACCAAATGCTAGCACTTAAAGGGGCAAGACATTATTTGAAATAAATAAGCCGAGGCCTAGGTTTCATCATCGATAGTTTCAAAGAAACCGCTCAAAGCATTGAGTTAGAGGGCTTACTCTGCGTCCTAGGAAATATCCCACAATGTCTGACAGATAATTACTACGAGAATTTAGGAATAAAGCTACAAGTGCGTTTTTGATCGCGGAAAGACGATCAACAGATTGTTTGGCGCACATCAACGGACTGTACTGAAAAGTAACAACTTGACACTCAGTCATGACGCATTCCTTGAGATGAAAGCAATCGTTCAATTATCAAGGCTTACTGGCTGATTAGAAGATACAGATGGTGGGGAAAAACCAGTTCAGTTGCTGAACAGGCTGCCCGGAAGGGAAACAGAGATTTGTTTAAAACCCGAAAACAAAAAAGTCCGTGCGGGTCACGGACTTTTTCAGGGGGGGGACCTCAGGCCGGTTCGACTTGAAGCGCGACCCGTTCGCGGCATGGGCATTCGTCCATGTAGCGGTGGGCTTCGACGAACTCGGCAAACGGGAACACTCGAGTCTTGAGTGGCAGCAGCACGCGGTCCGCCGTCAGCTGGTTGATATCGCGCAGGGCACGCTGCAGCGACACCTGGTCCTGGACGATGCCCAGTTCCGGCTTGCCGGTGAAGTTACCGATGCAGTGGACGAAGAACTGAATGTTCTTCTGGAACGCTGCACAGGCCGGGAATGGCGTCTGGTTGCCCCCTTGCAGACCGTACAGCACCAGGCTGCCACGGGGTGCGAGGACATCGCCGAGCATTGACATCTGCGGGCCACCCAAGCCATCGAACACCACGTCAACGCCACGGTTATCGGTGATCTTGTTGATCTGCATCAGCAGATCCTGTTCCTCGGTGACGATGACTTTTTCCGCTCCGAGGGACAGCAGGTTCTCCCGCTCTTCGGCACTCTTCGTCGCCGCGATAACCCGTACGCCCAACGCCTTGCCCAGTTGCACAAAAGACGGACCGGCACAGTGGCTGGCGTCAGTGACCAGGGCGAACTGGCCGGGTTTGACCCGTGCCAGGTCGACATAAGCAAAATAGGCGATCAACAGCGGCGTGTAGTGCACGCTGGCTTCAACCGGGCTGAGTACATCCGGGTAACGGGTCAGCGCAGTGCGTGGCAGTACAATCTGTTCACCGTACACCGGGTAATCATTCGGGCTCTCCGCCGGGAAGCTGGCCACCTTGTCGCCCACTTCCAGATCGTCGACGCCCTCTCCGAGCGCCGTGACCACGCCAGACATTTCATGCCCCAGGCCCGAAGGCAGGCGAGCATGGGAGGGAGCCAGGTTCTGGCGCCAGAGAATGTCGTACCAGCTGATGCCAATCGCCTCGACGCGCACCTGCACTTCGCCCGGCGCGGGCAAAGCAGCCGCATGCTCTTCGCATTTGAGCACCTCGGCCGGACCAAACTTGTGAAAACGGATCGTGCGTGACATCGCAAACCTCGTCAAAGAAACCTCTAATGCCCCGAACTCTATATGGGCTTTGTAGCCAAGACTATCAGTGGCTATTAATAGTCGACATGCCTGTCATTGATTCCGCACCCTCGAAAGGATCAACGGTTGGCCAGGACATGGGCGAACTGCATCGGTAAAAATGAATTATTCGGTGCAGAGTACCAGCCTTTCCCCGTAAGATTCATGCCGGTCATTGTTCTCATATGACCGCCCCCGTCAAGCCTTGACTCTGCCAGGACTCCAGATGAATCGTAATGACCTGCGTCGTGTCGACCTGAACCTGTTGATCGTATTCGAAACACTCATGCACGAGCGCAGTGTGACCCGCGCTGCGGAGAAATTGTTCCTTGGCCAGCCCGCGATCAGCGCCGCACTCTCGCGCCTGCGTGGGCTGTTCGATGATCCGTTGTTCGTGCGCACCGGCCGCAGCATGGAGCCTTCCGCACGGGCGGTGGAGATCTTCGCCCTGCTCTCCCCGGCACTGGATTCGATTTCCACGGCCGTCAGCCGCGCTGCAGAATTCGACCCAGCCACCAGCACGGCGGTATTTCGCATAGGGCTGTCGGACGACGTCGAGTTCGCCCTGCTGCCGATGCTGCTCAAGCGCCTGCGCGCCGAATCCCCGGGGATCGTGCTGGTAGTGCGCCGCGCCAACTACATCCTGATGCCGGCCTTGCTGGCTTCAGGCGAGATATCCATCGGCGTCAGCTACACCGCCGACCTGCCGGCCAACGCCAAACGCAAGGTGCTGCGCCGCAGCATGCCCAAACTGCTGCGTGCCGATACGGTGCCGGGCCCCCTGAGCCTGGACGACTTCTGCGCCCGCCCCCATGCGCTGGTGTCGTTCGCCGGCGACCTGAGCGGGTTTATCGATGAAGAGCTGGAAAAACTCGGGCGCAAGCGCCATGTCGTGCTCGCGGTACCGCAGTTCAACGGCTTGAGCACGTTGCTGTCCGGTACGGATATTGTCGCCACCGTGCCCGATTACACCGCCGATGCTCTGACTGCCGCCGGCGGCGTGCGCGCCGAGGACCCGCCTTTGCCAGTGCGCAGTTTCGAACTGCACATGGCCTGGCGTGGCTCGCAGGACAACGATCCTGGAGAACGCTGGTTGCGCTCGCGGATCCAGATGTTTTTCGGCGATCCGGACAGTCTTGAGCTACCGGGGCATTAAAGGCCGAAAGCCGGTTTAGATTAGCGGCAAAAAGCAAGACGGCCTTCGCCCGACCCATGACGACCGACTCATTGTCGGGCAGAGACCAATCCTTACACGTCCCGCAACAAACAATTACCATCAAGCATATTGATAGCCCCCTAACGAAAGGCGCATGCTAGAGGGCTGAATTGATTCTTATATCATTCCGAATGATAGTTACCTTCGCTTCATTCGATTCGTGCGATACAACCCCGCCAATCATCATCCGTCCATTCTCAATACATTGGCGGATGCATCCATGGAACAGTCACTCAAACATTTGCGCTTCCCGTTGGCCCTTCTGGCCGTGCTGGTGATGAGCGCCTGCGGCAAGACGCCGGAGACAGCGGCCGCCATGCCAGCTGCCAAGGTCAGCGTGGCCAAGGTGCTGGAACAGCCAGTCAACGAATGGGACGAATTCACCGGGCGCCTCGAAGCGCCGGAGACCGTGGAAATTCGTCCGCGGGTTTCCGGGCAGATCGATGAAGTGGCCTTCACTGAAGGCGCCCTGGTCAAGAAAGGTGACCTGCTGTTCCAGATCGACCCGCGTCCGTTCCAGGCAGAGGTCCGCCGCCTCGAAGCCCTGGTTGCGCAATCACGTGCCAACGCCACCCGCAGTGAAAACGAAGCCCAGCGCGGTGAACGCCTGCGCAGCAGCAATGCGATTTCCGCCGAGCTGGCCGATTCGCGCACCAGTGCTTCCCAAGAAGCCCGCGCAGCCGTCGGCGCCCTGCAAGCGCAACTCGACCTGGCGAAACTGAACCTGAGCTTCACCCGAGTCACCGCGCCCATCAGCGGTCGCGTCAGCCGTGCGGAGATCACCGCCGGCAACCTGGTGACAGCCGACACCACGGCGCTGACCAGCGTGGTTTCCACCGATAAGGTCTATGCCTACTTCGACGCCGACGAGCGCGTGTTCCTCAAGTACACCCAGCTGGCGCGCCAGGGCAAACGCGGTGCAACCACTCCGGTGTACCTGGGCCTGTCCAACGAAGACGGCAACCCGCATCAGGGTGTAATGAACTTTGTCGACAACCAGGTCAACCCGAAAACCGGCACCATCCGTGGTCGCGCGGTATTCGACAACACTGACGGCGCCTACACCCCGGGCCTTTATGCGCGGCTGAAACTGGTCGGCAGCGGCACCTACTCCGCCGTGTTGATCAACGATGAAGCGGTCGGTACTGACTTGGGCAAGAAGTTCGTGCTGGTGATGGATGTCGACAACAACACCGCTTACCGCGCAGTCGAGCTGGGGCCGAAGACCGAAGGGTTGCGCATTGTGCGCAGCGGCCTGAGCAAAGATGACACGGTGATCGTCAAGGGCCTGCAACGTGTGCGTCCCGGTTCACCGGTCACCCCTGAAGTGATTCCGATGGCCAGCGAGCAAACCCTCGCGGCACTCGCCCAACAACGACAAGCGCTGGAAGCCAGCAACCTGCCACAAGTCGCACCTGCCAAGGTCGCGCCAGGGTCGGTTGTGAAAGTGGCTGCCGCGACTCCACGCGGTTAAGGGACGACAACTCCGATGAATTTTTCTCAATTCTTCATATCCCGGCCGATCTTCGCAGCGGTTTTGTCGCTGCTGATCCTGATTGCCGGTGCGATCTCGCTGTTCCAGTTGCCCATCAGCGAATACCCGGAAGTGGTACCGCCGACCGTCGTGGTGCGCGCCAACTTCCCCGGTGCCAACCCCAAAGTCATCGGCGAGACCGTGGCGGCTCCTTTGGAGCAAGCCATCACCGGCGTCGAGAACATGCTGTACATGTCCTCGCAGTCGACCGCCGATGGCAAGATCACCCTGACCATCACCTTCGCCCTGGGTACCGACCTGGATAACGCGCAGGTGCAGGTGCAGAACCGCGTGACCCGTACCGAGCCCAAACTTCCCGAGGAAGTGACGCGCATCGGTATCACCGTAGACAAGGCTTCGCCCGACCTGACGATGGTCGTGCACTTGACCTCACCGGACAAACGCTACGACATGCTGTACCTGTCCAACTATGCCCTGCTCAACATCAAGGATGAACTGGCGCGCCTGGGTGGTGTGGGCGATGTGCAGCTGTTCGGCATGGGCGACTACTCCCTGCGGGTCTGGCTCGATCCGAACAAGACGGCTTCGCGCAACCTGACGGCCACCGATGTGGTCACCGCCATTCGCGAGCAGAACCGCCAGGTCGCAGCCGGTGCCCTGGGCGCCCCTCCCGCACCGAATGCCACGGCGTTCCAGTTGTCGGTCAACACCCAGGGTCGCCTGGTGTCCGAGGAAGAGTTCGAGAACATCATCATTCGCTCCGGGGACAACGGCGAGATCACCCGTCTCAAAGACATCGCCCGGGTTGAACTGGGTTCCAGCCAGTACGCCCTGCGTTCACTGCTGAACAATCAACCGGCAGTAGCGATTCCGATTTTCCAGCGTCCTGGTTCCAACGCCATCGAAATCTCCAACCAGGTCCGCGACAAGATGGCGGAGCTGAAGAAAAACTTCCCCGAAGGCATGGACTTCAGCATCGTCTATGACCCGACGATCTTCGTGCGCGGCTCCATCGAGGCGGTGGTTCATACCCTGTTCGAAGCCCTGATCCTGGTCGTACTGGTGGTGATCCTGTTCCTGCAAACCTGGCGCGCCTCGATCATTCCGTTGGTGGCGGTGCCGGTATCGCTGATCGGTACCTTTGCGGTCATGCATTTATTCGGCTTCTCGCTCAACGCCCTGTCGTTGTTCGGGCTGGTGCTGGCCATTGGCATCGTGGTGGACGACGCCATCGTGGTGGTGGAGAACGTCGAGCGAAATATCGGACTGGGGCTGACCCCCGTCGAGGCCACCAAGCGTGCCATGCGCGAAGTGACCGGGCCGATCATCGCCACGGCGCTGGTGTTGTGTGCGGTGTTTATTCCGGCGGCGTTCATTTCCGGCCTCACCGGGCAGTTCTATAAACAGTTCGCCCTGACCATTGCGATCTCGACGGTGATCTCGGCGTTCAACTCGCTGACCCTCTCGCCGGCGCTGGCGGCGGTATTGCTCAAGAGCCATGACGCACCCAAAGACCGCTTCTCCCGGGGTCTCGACAAGTTGTTCGGTGGCTGGTTGTTCCGTCCATTCAACCGCTTCTTCGACAAGGCCAGCCATGGGTATGTCGGCACCGTTGCGCGGGTTATCCGCAGCAGCGGTATTGCCCTGATCCTGTACGCCGGCCTGATGGTGCTGACGTTCTTCGGTTTCGCCAACACGCCGACCGGTTTCGTACCCGGCCAGGACAAGCAGTACCTGGTGGCATTTGCACAACTGCCGGATGCGGCGAGCCTGGATCGCACTGAAGACGTGATCAAGCGCATGTCCGATCTGGCCCTGAAACAGCCTGGCGTGGACAGTGCGGTTGCCTTCCCTGGCCTGTCGATCAATGGTTTCACCAACAGCCCGAACGCCGGCATTGTGTTCGTCACGCTCAAACCGTTCGACGAGCGCAAGGACCCAAGCATGTCTGCCGGCGCCATCGCCGGTGCATTGAACGGCCAATTCGCCGGGATCCAGGAAGCCTACATGGCGATCTTCCCGCCGCCGCCGGTACAAGGCCTGGGCACCATTGGCGGTTTCCGCCTGCAAATCGAAGACCGGGGCAACCTGGGCTACGACGAGCTGTACAAGGAAACCATGAACATCATCAACAAGAGCCACAACGTGCCGGAACTGGCCGGCCTGTTCACCAGCTATACCGTGAACGTGCCGCAAGTCGATGCAGCCATCGACCGGGAAAAAGCCAAGACCCACGGCGTGGCGGTCAGTGACATCTTCGACACCCTGCAGATCTACCTGGGTTCGTTGTATGCCAACGACTTCAATCGCTTTGGTCGCACCTATCAGGTCAATGTGCAGGCCGAACAGCAGTTCCGCCTCGAACCGGACCAGATCGGCCAGCTCAAGGTGCGTAACAACAAGGGTGAAATGATCCCGCTGGCGACCTTCATCAAGGTCAGCGACACCTCGGGCCCGGACCGCGTCATGCACTACAACGGCTTCATTACCGCTGAGATCAACGGTGCGGCAGCCCCGGGCTACAGCTCCGGACAAGCGGAAAAAGCCATCGAAAAACTGCTCAAGGAAGAACTTCCGAACGGCATGACGTACGAATGGACCGACCTGACCTACCAGCAGATTCTGTCCGGCAACACCGCGCTGTTCGTGTTCCCGCTGTGCGTACTGCTGGCGTTCCTGGTACTGGCGGCGCAGTACGAAAGCTGGAGCCTGCCTCTGGCGGTGATTCTGATCGTGCCAATGACCCTGCTGTCGGCGATTGTCGGTGTGATTGCCTCCGGCGGCGACAACAACATCTTTACCCAGATCGGCTTGATAGTGTTGGTGGGGCTTGCCTGTAAGAACGCGATCCTGATTGTCGAGTTTGCCAAGGATAAACAGGAGGAAGGCATGAGTCCGCTGGCTGCGGTGCTCGAAGCCTGCCGCCTGCGTCTGCGGCCGATCCTGATGACCTCCTTTGCGTTCATCATGGGTGTGGTACCCCTGGTGTTCTCCAGTGGCGCTGGCGCCGAAATGCGTCACGCCATGGGTGTCGCGGTGTTCTCCGGGATGCTTGGGGTGACCTTCTTCGGCCTGTTGCTGACGCCAGTGTTCTATGTGCTGATTCGTAATTTCGTGGAGCGCGGCGAACAACGCAAAGCGGCCAAGGCCCTGAAACTGGAGGCGCAACAATGAGCCTGAAAGCCTTCCTGCCGAGCCTGCTGGTGCTGGCGCTGAGTGCCTGCGCCGTGGGCCCGGACTACCAGACGCCGGCGACGCAGCCGGCACATATCACGGCCGCGACCGATGATGCTGGCGGCCAGAAAAACTTCGACCGCTCGCGTTTCGAAGGCATCTGGTGGCAGCAGTTCGAAGATCCGACCCTCAATCAGTTGGTGGTCCAGTCGCTGCAAGGCAACCGCGACTTGCGAGTGGCTTTTGCGCGCTGGAAAGCCGCCCGGGCGATTCGTGACGATGTCAGCAATGACGCCATGCCCACCATCACCAGCCGCGCCAGCAGCGACCTTGGCAAGGGGCAGATTCCAGGCCAGACCACCCGCCGGGTCAACAGCGAACGTTACGACCTGGGCCTGGACATGGCCTGGGAGATTGATCTGTTTGGCCGCATCCAGCGCAACCTGGAGTCGGCCGATGCTGAACAGCAAGGGATCGAGGCGGATCTGTACCAGCTGCAAGTCACCATGATTGCCGAGCTGGTCGATTCCTACGGTCAGCTGCGCGGCGCACAGCTGCGAGAAAAAATCGCCCTGGCCAACCTGAACAATCAGCAGGAGTCGCGCAAGATCACCATCAGCCTGCGTGATGCCGGCGTCGGTGATCAGCTTGATGTCGAGAGGGCCGATGCACGCCTGGCATCGGTTGAAGCCAGCGTGCCGCAGTTGCAAGCCGAGCAGGTGCGGCAGAAAAACCGCATTGCCACTCTCCTCGGTGAGCGCCCGGACAAATTGAGTGTCGACCTCGGCCCCAAAGATCTGCCCGCCATCGCCAAGGCGCTGCCGATCGGTGATCCGGGAGAGCTGTTGCAACGCCGTCCCGACATCCTGAGTGCCGAGCGCCGGCTGGCGTCGGCCACTGCGCGGATTGGCGTGGCCAAGGCCGATCTGTTCCCCCGGGTCAGTCTGAGCGGCTTCCTTGGCTTTACCGCCGGGCGTGGTTCGCAGATCGGCTCCGCAGCGGCCAACGCCTGGGCGCTGGGTCCGAGTATTACCTGGGCGGCGTTCGACCTGGGCAGCGTGCGCGCCCGTTTGCGCGGTGCCGATGCTGATGCCGAAGGCGCGCTGGCGACCTATGAACAGCAGGTGCTGCTGGCCCTGGAAGAATCGGAAAATGCGTTCAGCGACTATGGCAAGCGCCAACAGCGCCTGATTTCGTTGATTCGTCAGAGTGAATCAAGCCGTGCGGCCGCCGACCTGGCGCAAATCCGTTACCGCGAAGGCACGGCCGACTTCCTCGTGCTGCTCGACGCGCAGCGTGAGCGCCTGGCGGCCGAAGACACCCAGGCCCAGGCCGAGGTCGATCTGTATCGCGGCATCGTCGCCATCTACAAGGCCCTCGGCGGCGGTTGGGCACCGGAGACGGTCGCCAGTCAGTAACCGCTTCAAGCGCCTCTTTGGTTGGCCGCGACCCACCCATTTTTTAACCCCACGCCTCATCCGGTCGTGGGGTTTTTTTTGCGTGTTTGGCAGGTAGCTGGGTGGCACACTCAAGGCCGCCCACCCATCAATTGCGCAAGCTTTTATCGCGCCTGTTGTCGGGTATTCTCCAGCACAGTCACGGTCGCGGTGGTCCCCGCCCGGAGGCGGTTTTTTGCCGCATAGCCAGGATCAATCCCTATGCGCACCGGCACCCGCTGTGCCAGTTTTACCCAGGTGTAACTTGGGTTGATGTTGGCCAGCAGACGCCCACCTGGCAGGTTTTCCCGGTCGGCGATGGCGAAGGCGATGCTTTGCACCGTGCCAGCGAAGGTCTCGCCGCTCATCAATTCGATCTTCACGGGGTCGCCCTCCTGGATGCGCGGTAATTTGGTTTCCTCGAAATAACCCGCGACATAAAAGGAATCACTGTCCACCAGCGCCAGTAACGCGCCGCCCGCCGGGGCATAGTCACCCTCGCGTGTCAGCAGGTTGGTCACATAGCCACTCACCGGAGCCACCACGCGGGTGCGTTGCAGGTCGAGTTCGGCCTGGGTCAGCGCCGCGATTGCCAGTTGCACATTGGCTTGGGCCAAGCCCAGGTTAGCCTGGTTGCGCAGCAGCTCGGCCTTGGCCACCGCCACCTCGGTACTGGATTTCTCCCACTCCTCACCCGAGATCGCGAACCCTTCCTTGAGCTTGCGCCGGCGTTTTTCCTCACTCTCACGCTGCTTGAGCAATGCCTCGCTGGACACGATCGCCGCCTCGGATTGCCCCAGGGTGGCCTTGGATACTTCTACCGCACGCCTGGCATGTTCAACGGCCAAGGTGTATCGCGCCGGGTCGATCTCCAGCAGCAGCTGGCCCTTGGCAACATGTTGATTGTCCTGCACGCCGAGGCTGACGATGCGCCCCGCTACGTCGGCCGACAAGGTGACCACGTCGGCACGCACCCGCGCGTCCCGGGTCCAGGGCGCACGCGTGTAGTGATTCCAGGCAAACCAGCCGAGTAAGACGGCCAGCAGCACTACGGCGAGGGTGGTTAGACGGGGCAGTAATTTTTTCAAGGTGTCAGGCTCCCATCACCAGTATCAGGGCGGCACACACGCACACGTACAATGCGCCTTCGAACAGCGCCTCGTGCCAGACAAAGCGCAGCACCCCCATGCGCCGCAGGGCCCAGTCCAGGGCAAGGAAAACCGGCAGGGCCAGCAGCAGGGCCTGGGCGATCGGCGGCAGATAGACGCCGCCCACTTCCAGATCAATGGGCAAAATCAGCTACTCCTTCCACGTCCACCGTTTGAAAATGCGCCGAGTGGCGCTCCAGGAACGACACCACAATCAACAGCGCAACGCGCATACGGAACACGCTCCACAAATGTTCATGGGCGCCCGAATGCAGAGTGTCAAGGTAATCACCGAGTTGGTGCAGGCGACCGAGCACGCCAGTCAGTTCAATACCCTGGCGCCCGGCGATCAGCCGCCCGGTCTCGCGCACGGTGGCCAGCAAGCGACTTTGCACTTCGTCGTCCAGCAAGCTGTTGCCCTGCCCCTGCTGTCGCAGCTGGTTCAATGCCACGCCTAACGCCATGCAGCCCAGGCTGAACTCGAAAAATGCCCTGGAGTCTTTGTCGCTCGCCGCGGGCAGCAGCCCCAGCATCATGGTGACCCTGTCGACCATGCGGCTCTCGAAGGCGAATTGCTGTTCGTCGCTGGCGGCGGCCTTCAACAAGGCATACACCTGCGCCCGATTCTCGAAGTACAGCCGGCGGATGCGCAAGGCTGGCCGGAATGGGAAAATCAGCGCATAGACACTCAATGCCAGCGCCGTGGCGCACATGTACGCGCCAGCAAATTCGAACCACTGGATTGCCGTATTCTGGCCGATCTCCGCGTTCTGCGGCCCCAGCAGCAGGAAGGTGGATAACCCCAGGCCGATCCCGGTCCCGGTAGTGGGCGGGCTGGCCAAACCCACCGCCACGGCATACAGCAAGGGCACCAGCAACAGCGCGAGCATTTCGAAGTCACTGATCATCGGCACCAGCATGAACTGATACAGCGCTGACACCACCAGTGCCAGTCCCAACCCTCGGGCATAACTCTGCGCGGCCAGCAGCGGTCGCGGGAATGTCGCCATCAATGAGCAGAGAATGCCCACCAGCACCATCCCTCCACGGGCGCCGTCCCAACCCGTCTCGATCCAGATCAGACCGGCCACCACCAACGCCGTAAAGGCCCGCACCGCGTTCATGGTCGCCAGGGTGAAATCCAGGTGCAACGGATTATTCTGCCCGCGGAACACCGAGCTGGCGCGGCGCTCCTCCTGAATCGCATCGCTGAGCTCCAGAATCTGCCCCAGCTGCTCAAGCAGGCGTGCCTGTTCCCAGCGCAGCGACCAGGCCAGCGAACGCAATGTCGCCGGCATGGCCTCGGTCAGTTGCTCGGCGCGATAGGCAAGCTCATCGAAGCGGTGCTGCAGCAAGATGAAATGCTGGCGAGACTCGGCCGAGAGCGAACGGCCCTGGTAAGCCAGTTCGTCGAGGAATTTCAGCTCTTCGGCGCGAATCTGCAGTATTTCTTCCGGCAGTTCGCCCTCCCAACGTTCGGTCAGCAGTAGACGCTGGTGCCGCAAAGCAGTCAGGCGAGACGTCAGCAGCACCAGTTGGTTACCCAGCAGTTGCACCAGAGCGTTGGCACTGCGCAGCCGCGGCGCGTCGAAATACAGATGACGCCGCACGCCTTCCAGGGCACTGATTTCGCCCAACAGCTGCATTTGCCGACGATGGAAATTGTCCTCGCTTTCCTCGGTGCGGATCACGGCGGCGGCGTGGGTGGCGAGCAGTTTGATGACCTGGTCGATCCGGGTGAAGTAGTCCCGGGCGACTGACTCCGGGCGCGCCGTGAGCAGGCTCACCACGCAGACACAGGCCACTGCCAGCAAGGTCTCAGTGACACGGGTTACCGCCAGCAGGAAGATGCCATCCGGCTCGGGCACGGCGAGCAACGCCACCACCACCGCTGTATAACCGCTGAGCACAAAGGCCTGGGAACTGGTGTAGCGCAGCAGCGTCCCCCCTGCTGTGCACAGGGCCAGCCATAAGGCCAGGGTCAGAATAAATGGCAGCGGCGCCTGGGGGAAAATCGCCATGATCAGCACCGCGACCACGGCACCCAGGGTGGTACCGATGACCTGGCCGAAACTGCGCGCCAGGGTCATGCCGCCCAGGGGTTGGCTGACGATGACCACTGCCATGATCGACCATTTTGGCTGGTCCAGGTCGAACAGGAACGCCAGGTACAGCGTCAACAGGCCCGCGACAATGGTTCTCAAGGCGAACAACAACACCCCTGGTCCGGGGTTTAGCATTGCCTTGAAATATTGAAGCAGTGGTTGCATGGAAGCGCTCGACCAGTCTTGTCCCTGCAAGCGTAGTCACTGGGGGCAGTCTGTCGACGCATTTCATTGGCACGCGTCAGGGTTTGACTCCAGGCCCTGCCTGACCGAAGCTGACGGCTTTGCACAAGCTTGTCAGCAATGGATTCCTGCATGCCCCAGTCTCGCCGCTACCTGATCATCAGCTTCTGCGCGCTGTTCGCCGTTGTGCTGGCCTGGTTTTTCCTGCGCAGCACCACCCCCGACGTCCCGCCTGCGATCAAGCGGGGTTACAGCGAAGCGCTGGAGCAGGCCCGAGCCGGAAAGCCCGGCGCTGCGCGGGTGCTCTATCAACAACTGGCGCGCCCCGACATCTCCGATAAACGACGAATCTGGCTGCACGCCGAACTGCCTAACTACCCAAGCTCGGTCGCCCTCAAACTGGCGGATGCCGACTTGCAACGCGAATCGCCCCAGGTGCGCGTGGCGGCCATCAAGAGCATCAGCGCCCTGGTGCCCAATGGCCAGCGCAGCCTGTTGATCGGGCCATTGCTCGATGACGGCGAACAGCAGGTGCGTTATGCCGCGGTAAATGCCTTGCTCGGCCTGTCCCCGGATGAGCTTGGCTTGTATTTTGGCCCGCTGGAACAGGCGATCGATGCCTGGGAACAGGACCTGAAGACGCAGCCGCCCAGCGCTGACAATTATTACCAGCTGGCTCGGCTGCATCTGCACAACGGTGACCTGAAGGAGGCGCAGCAGGCGCTGGAGAAAACCCTGCAACTGGCCCCCACCAATTTGCCGGCGCTGGTGATGCAAATCGACGTACTGGACAGGCAAGGCCAGAGCGACGCCGCCCGGCTGCTGTTGGCCAAACAGTTGAAAGCCCAGCCGGATTCGGCTTACCTGCAACATGCCCTCGGAATGTGGTTGCTGCATCACGGGCAGAGTGAATATGCCGTCCTGGGTTTGGCCAAGGCGGTAGAGCTGGAACCGGATAACAAGGACTACCGCTACGACCTGGCTACTACATTGCACGATGAGCAGGAACTGGAAGCGGCGCAGAAGCAGTTGCAGGAAATAGTCCAGCGCCATCCCGCCGATCGTCGGGCCCGGGTGTTGTTGATCAATTACTGGAAGGAAAGCGGGCAGTTGCAGAATGTGCAGATTCTGCTGGCTCAGCTTGAGCAGATGAACCCGGATGACCCGGCGTTGCAGCAGGGGCTTTGAGGCAAGTTGGGTCCAGTAGAACCGACGTTAGCTTTGCTTCCACAATCCTGCATATCCTGCATACCCTGCAACTTGCCAAAGCCCTCAATCCTGAATAACTCACAACTCGGTAAAGCCCAAAATACGCCCAAACGGCAAATAGTGTGGAACCGCCGTGATGGCACAAGGTCAAGTGATCAGGCAGTCCGAGCAGGCACTTCAGGCCTGCGGCCTCGCTTCCCCTAGTCATGAGAGGGCTTTTTTTGTCTACATCTAACGAGTTGTTCAGCGCAAAGGCCGCTACCGGTATCGAGGGTCTGGATGACATCCTGGCCGGTGGCTTGTCCCGCGGACACGTTTTTTTGCTGGAGGGTGAACCCGGTACCGGCAAAACCACCATTGCCTTGCATTTTTTGATGGCCGGCGCTCGAGCCGGCGAGCGCTCGTTGTACATCACGCTTTCGGAAACCGAACGAGAGTTGCGTCAGGGCGCGTTGTCCCACGGTTGGGAACTGGACGAAAACATCCATATCTTCGAGCTGACACCTCCGGAAAGCCTGCTCAACGCCGAACATCAGCAAAGCCTGCTGTATTCCTCCGACCTGGAGCTTGGCGAAGCGACCCGGCAGATTTTTGAAGTGGTCGAGCGCGTCAAGCCGACCCGCGTTGTACTGGACAGCCTCTCCGAGATCCGTCTGCTGGCCCAGAGCTCGCTGCGCTATCGTCGGCAGATCCTCGCCATCAAGCATTACTTCGTGCGCTACGACGCCACCGTTGTGCTGCTGGATGACCTCACTACCGAATCCCTGGACAAAACCGTGCACAGCGTCGCGCACGGGGTCATTCGCCTGGAAGAGTTGACGCCCAACTACGGCGCCGAACGTCGACGTATCCGTGTGGTGAAATACCGCGGCCAGAAGTACCGCGGTGGTTACCATGACTTCACCATCATGGGCGACGGCGTGCATGTCTTCCCCCGCCTGGTGGCCGCCGAACACCGCGGCAAATACATCCGCACGCAATTGACCAGCAGCATCAAAGAGCTTGATGCCCTCCTCGGCGGCGGTATCGAAACCGGCTCCAGCACCCTCATCCTTGGCCCCGCCGGCACGGGCAAATCGCTGATTTCGATGATCTTTGCGGCAGCGGCAGTGCTGCGCGGGGAAAAGGCCGCGTTGTTTATCTTCGACGAAGAATTGGGGCTGCTGTTCGAGCGCATGAATAACATGGGCATTGACCTCAAGGCCCTGCAGGACACCGGCAACCTGATGATCGAGCAGGTCGACGCGGCCGAGCTGTCCCCCGGCGAATTTTCCCACCGGGTGCGCCGTTGCGTGGATGAACGCGGAATCAAGACAGTGGTGATCGACAGCATCAACGGCTATCAGGCCGCCATGCCCGAAGAAAATGCCCTGGTCCTGCACATGCACGAGTTGTTGCTGTACCTCAACCGTCGGGGCGCAGCGACGTTCATGACCGTTGCCCAGCACGGCCTGGTAGGCGACATGCAGGCCCCCGTCGATATTACCTACCTGGCCGACACCGTGATCCTGCTGCGCTATTTCGAAGCGCTGGGCAAGGTTCGCCGCGCGATCTCCATCATCAAGAAGCGCACGGGCAGCCACGAATCCACCATCCGCGAATACCGTATCAGCGGCAAGGGCATGACCATCGGCGAGCCGCTCGATGCCTTTCAGGGTGTGCTGCGCGGCGTGCCTACCTACATGGGCGCCAGCAAGCCGTTACTCGGGGACGAAGCCCCGTGACGGCTCAAGTAGCAACGTCCGAGCGCGCGATCATCCTCGCACCGCTGGGACGTGACAGCCAGATCGCATTGATGTTGCTTAATGAAGCCGGGTTTACCGGGATCATCACCCGCGACCTGACGTCCTTGTGCAGAGAGCTGGAGGTTGGTGCCGGGGTGTTGCTGATTTCTTCGGAGGCCTTGCTGGGCGGCGATCTCGAACCCCTGGTGGGGCTGATCGAGCAACAGCCGGCATGGTCGGATCTGCCCATCGTGCTGATGACCTATCACGGTGGCCCTGAGCAAAATCCCGCTTCGCGTTTCAGCCCGCAACTGGGCAACGTGACCTTCCTCGAGCGCCCTTTTCATCCGGTGACCTTGATCAGCCTGGTCACCACGGCCTTGCGCGGGCGCCGACGACAGTACGAAGCCAGGGACCGGCTGATCGACCTGAGTCAGAGCGAGCTGCGCCTGCAGAATACCCTCGAAACCCTGGAACAGCAGGTTGAGGAACGCACCGCGCAGTTGCGCCATAACGAAGAAGTCCTGCGCCAGTCGCAAAAAATGGAAGCCGTGGGCCAGCTCACGGGTGGCATTGCTCACGACTTCAACAACATGTTGACCGGGATCATTGGCAGCCTGGAGCTGTTACGCCGGCGTCTGGCCCGTGGTCGCACGGACGACCTGGACGGTTTGATCGACCTGGGTGTGACTTCGGCCAATCGCGCCGCTGGCCTGACCCACCGGCTGCTGGCGTTTTCACGCCGCCAGTCACTGGATTCCAAACCCGTGGAGATGAACGCCCTGGTGGTCTCCATGGGCGAGCTGTTGCAGCGCAGCATTGACGAAAGCATTCAGCTGGATATGCAGCTGGATCAGCAACTGTGGGTGGCCGAGGCCGATCCCAATCAGCTGGAAAGCGCCCTGCTCAACCTCGTCATCAATGCCCGGGACGCCATGCCCAACGGCGGCAAACTGGTGGTCAAGACTCGCAACGAACACCTGGATGCGACCTTTACCGACGCCCATGCCAATCTGGAGCCGGGCGACTACGTGATGCTCAGCGTCACGGACAACGGCTGCGGCATGCCACAAAGCACCATCACCCGGGCCTTTGACCCCTTCTTCACCACCAAGCCCATCGGCCAAGGCACGGGACTGGGCCTGTCGATGATCTATGGTTTCAGCAAGCAGTCGCGGGGTCACGTGGCCATCAGCAGTGAAGTGGGTGCGGGCACTACCGTGAGCCTGTACCTGCCGCGTTTTGGCGGTGATGTGCCGCAGTACCTGCCGGTGGATGCGCCTCATGCGCCCTTCGCGCGAAACGGCGAGACGGTGTTGATCGTTGAAGATGATCCGGCCGTGCGAGTGCTGGTCAGCACGGTCCTGAGCGATCTCGGCTACGCCTATGTGGAAGCCGGCGACGCAGACAGCGCAGTACCGATCCTTGATTCGACGCAACGCATCGACCTGATGATCAGTGACGTCGGGCTGCCTGGCATGAACGGGCGGCAGCTGGCGGAGATCGGGCGCCAGTTCCGGCCGGATCTCAAGGTGTTGTTCATTACCGGTTACGCAGAACATGCGGCGGTGCGTGGAGGGTTTCTTGACCCTGGGATGCAGATGATCACCAAGCCCTTCACCTTCGACCTGTTGACGGCGAAGGTGCGGGAGATGATCCGTATTTGAGCCTGCAGGCTTTTTTGGCCGGTTTTGGCTTGGGTTGACCGGGTTTGGCCGGTTGGCCGATACGGCTGGTTTTGGCCGATTTTGGCTGGTTTTGCCGATGTTGGATCGGTAGGAGCTGCCGAAGGCTGCGATCTTTTGATTTTGATTTTGATTTCGGGATCGGGAGATCGCGCTGGATTAATTCAGATCAAAAGATCGCAGCCTCGTTTCACTCGACAGCTCCTACGCAGGCCGTACGCAGCTCCAACGCAGGTCGTACGCAGCTCCAACGCAGGTCGTACGCAGCTCCTGCGGGTGTCTTCGCAGCTTCTACGACAGCATGTCCCGCATCAATTCCTGCAACACATCCAGATCGAATGGTTTGCCCAGGATGGGTGCCTTGCGGGTAATCGGGCTGTCGGTCTCGCGGATTTCCTGTGGGTAGCCGCTGATGAATATCACCTTCAGTTCCGGTCGCAGCTTTACTGCGGGCTCGGCGATCTGCACGCCGGAAATGCCACCCGGCAGGCGGAAGTCGGTGATCATCATGTCCAGGTGCGGTTTGCTGGCGAGGATAGCGAAGGCCTCCTCGCCGTTCTCAGCCTGCAGCACGCGGTAGCCCTCGCCCGATAAATAAGCGGACAACACCATCAATATCGAGGGGTCATCCTCGACGACAAGTACTACATCTTGCGCATCTTCACTCATGGGAAGCCTTTGTTCGGTCAATAGCTGCTGATACGACCGTGGGGTCGACCAGAGGTTGCGTTTATCTGGCTGATTTCCTACAGCGGCAGACAAACGCGAAACAGGGCACCTTCGCCAATCCGGCTTTCGACCGTAATGGTACCGCCGTGGGCCGTCACAATCTGTTCTGAAATAAACAGGCCCAGGCCCAGGCCGGCGACGGCGTGCTTGGCCGTGACGCGCTCGAATTGCTGGAAGATCCGTTTCTGGTTTTCTTCACCGATGCCGATCCCTTGATCCCGCACTTCAACTCGCGCCTGACCGTTGTCACTGTACACCCTCACGGCGATCGGGCTCTTGGCGCCGTACCGTAAAGCGTTGGTGAGCAAGTTTGAGATCACTTGTTCGATGCGAAATTCATCCCAATTGCCCACTACCGGTTCATTGGCTTCCAGGGAAACCGAGGATTCGGCCGCGTCGATTTGCGGGGCGAAGTTTTGCAGTAACTCACGCACCAGCGCCGAGAGATCGAAGCGGTTTGGGCGGATCGACAATTTCCCGGTGCGAATTCGCGATACATCCAGCATGTCCTCGATCAGGCGGATCAGGCTCTTGATCTGCCGTTCGTCGCGATCAACCATGGCGTGCATCTTGTCCAGAGTGAACGCGGCGGCGTTTTCCCGGGCCAGGTGCATCTTGCGCAGCTGGGTCTCCAGAATCAGGCCATTGAGCGGAGTGCGCACTTCATGGGCGACGATCGACATGAAGTCATCGCGCATGCGCACCGCCTGCTCCAGTTCCAGCTGGGTACTTTGTAATCGCTGCAGCAGCGCCTCCTGCTCGCGACGGCTTTGCTCAAGCGCTTCGACCTGCTGTTTCATCGCCTTGCTCTGGCGATACAGGTCGACGAACACATTGACCTTGCTCTTGACCGCATGGATATCCAGCGGCTTGTGCAGGAAGTCCACCGCCCCGCTTTCGTAGCCCTTGAACGCGTAATTGAGCTCGCGACCGGCGGCGCTGACGAATACGATCGGGATGTTCCGGGTCTTTTCCGTGCCGCGCATCAACTCGGCGAGTTCAAAGCCGTTCATGCCGGGCATCTGCACGTCGAGAATGGCCATGGCGAACTCGTGCTGCAGCAGCAGGGACAGGGCTTCGTCGGCGGACAAGGCCTTATACACCATGCGGTCTTCGCGCTTGATCAGCGCTTCGAGCGCCAGCAGGTTCTCCGGCAGATCGTCGACGATCAGCAGTTTGGCTTGAATATTACTTAGCATGCGATTCGTTCCAGCTCGACTAGCAGACGGCCGATGCCGTGAATGGGAAGAATGTGATCGGGCTGGTGGGTGGCCAATGCCGCCAACGGCATGGTGGCCACCTGCGCCTCTTGCGGATCCTGGACGATGGTCAGGCCGCCCCGGTCCTTGACCTGTGCCAGGCCGCCGGCACCGTCGCGGTTGGCGCCGGTCAACAGCACCGCCGCGAGGTTGACGCCATAGGCATCGGCCGCGGATTCGAACAGGTAATCGATGGCCGGGCGCGAGTGGTGCACGCGATCTTCCAGGCTCAGGGAGAAGGTCCGGTCCTGTTCCACCGAGAGGTGATAACCGGGCGCCGCGAAATACAGCGTGCCCGGCGCGACCGGCGTCTTGTCACTGGCCTCCATCACCGGCATCGAGACCCGGCGGGCGAACACTTCGGTCAGATGACTGCGGCGCGCATCGGGCAGGTGCAGGACGACGATGATCGGCAGCTTGAAGCCCTCGCGCAGCGGGCTGAGGATGTTCAGCAAGGCTTCGACCCCGCCTGCCGAGGCGCCGATCACGATGGCTTCAATCGAAGAATGGCTCATGATTTGCGGTAGATCCGTTCTTGTTTGACCAAGGGTTCGAATTGCTTGCCGAAGGCTGAAAACTCCGGTGTTTCCTTACTGCCCAGTACCAGGAAGCCGCGATGGCACAGTGACTCATGAAACAAGCCAAAGGCCCTGTCCTGAAGTTTTTTATTGAAATAAATCATCACGTTACGGCAGGAAATTAACTGAGTTTCTGAAAACACACTGTCGGTGGCCAGGCTGTGATCGGCGAAGGTCACGTTCTCGCACAGCGACTTGTCGAAAATCGCGTAGCCGTAAGCGGCCGTGTAGTACTCGGAGAAAGAACGCTGGCCACCGGCTTTCTGGTAGTTGGCTGTGTAGGCCCGCACGTTTTCCATGGAAAAGATGCCTTGCTTGGCTTTATCCAGAGAACGCGGGTTGATGTCGGTGGCGTAGATGATGGTGCGGTCCAGCAAGCCTTCTTCGCGCAGCAGGATCGCCATCGAATAGACTTCTTCCCCAGTGCTGCAGCCGGCGATCCAGATCTTGATCGAGGGGTAGGTCTTGAGCAACGGCACCACTTCCTGGCGAATGGCCAGGAAGTGCGAGGGGTCGCGAAACATCTCGCTAACCGGGATGGTCAGCAGCTGCAGCAATTGCATGAACGCCGTCGGGTCGTGCAGGACCTTCTCCTGCAGCGCCGAAATGGTCGCACATTCGAACTGGCCCAACGCGTGCTGCACCCGGCGCTTGATCGAAGCGCCGGAGTAGTCGCGAAAGTCATAGCTGTACTTGAGGTAAATGGCCTCGATCAGCAGCCGCAATTCGATTTCGGTATTGGCTTGCACTAAATGCGTTCCATCTTCGGTAACCACACTCGAATCAACGAGAACAGGCGATCCAGGTCAATGGGCTTGGCCAGGTAATCATTGGAGCCGGCCTGCAGGCAGCGTTCCTGATCATCCTTCATGGCCTTGGCCGTCACCGCAATGATCGGCAGCTTGCGCCAGCGCGGGTCCTTGCGAATCTCGATGGTGGCTTCAAAGCCGTCCATCTCCGGCATCATTACGTCCATCAACACCAGATCGATGTCCTCGACTTCATTCAACCTTTCAATCGCTTCACGACCGTTACGGCCAATGACCACTACAGCGCCTTTTTGCTCGAGCGCGCTGGTGAGGGCGAAAATATTGCGCACGTCGTCGTCTACCAACAGCACTTTGCGACCCTCGAAGACCTTGTCGCGGCTACGGGCGGTCTTGAGCATCTTCTGCCGTTCATGGGACAGCTGGGATTCGACTTTGTGCAGAAAGAGTGTCACCTCGTCGAGCAATCGCTCCGGTGAACGCGCGCCCTTGATGATGATCGAGCGCGAGTACTTGCGCAGCTCGGCCTCTTCATCCCGGGTGAGGTTGCGGCCGGTGTAGACGATCACAGGCGGGAAGGAACAGATGTCCTCGGTGGACATGCGCTTGAGCAGTTCATTGCCCAGCATGTCCGGCAGCTTCAGGTCGATGATCATGCAGTCGTAGATGGTGGTGCGCAGCAGCTCCAGCGCTTCCTGGGCATAGCCAACCGCGGTGATCTCGATGTCCTCGTCACCAATCAGGCGGGCGATGCTGTCGCGCTGCAGGTCGTCATCTTCCACCAGCAGCACGCGCTTGACCTTCTGGGTCAGCTTCGCTTCCAGGCGGGCGAACACATCCTTGAGCTCTTCGCGGGTGGTCGGTTTGACGGCGTAACCGATGGCGCCCATGTGCATGGCCGCTTCCACTCGGTCCTCGACCGAAATCACGTGCACCGGGATATGCCGCGTGTCTGCGTGTTCCTTGAGGCGCTGCAGCACGGTCAGGCCGGAATGGTCTGGCAGACGCATGTCCAGCAGGATCGCGTCCGGAATGTACTCCCTGGCCAGGTTGTAACCTTCGTCGGCGCCATGGGCAACCAGGCACTGGTAGCCCAGTTCATGCGCCAGGTCGTAGAGAATGTGTGCGAAATTCGGCTCGTCTTCCACCACCAGGATGCAGCGCGTGGCAAACGGCGCCTTGCTGCGGTCATCGTTGAAGCGGGGGATGTCGACCGGCGCAATCAGCGGTGCCAGGGCAGGCGGTGCGGCGACTTTGTGCGAGACGGCCACGGGCGCCGGAACTACCGGCGCGACCGGGCTTTCACCCGGCTCGACATATTGCTGCGGCAGCACCAGGGTGAACACGCTGCCCTGCCCCGGTTCACTGGTGACACTGATGGAACCGCCGAGCAATGCGGCCAGATCCCGGGAAATCGACAGCCCCAGGCCGGTGCCGCCGTAGCGCCGGTTGGTGGTGCCGTCGGCCTGGCGGAAGGCTTCGAAGATGCTTTCCTGCTGATCGGCGGCAATGCCAATCCCGGAATCGCGCACGACGAACGCAATGCCATCATCCGGCATGCTGGTAACGGTGAGGCTGACCGTGCCGCTCTCGGTGAACTTCACGGCGTTGGACAGCAGGTTCTTGATCACCTGCTCCAGGCGCTGGCGGTCGGTGTAGATCATCAGCGGCGAACCGTCTTGCAGCTCGACCTGGAAATCCAGCTTCTTTTGCGTCGCCAGCGGCTGGAACATCCCGCGCAAGCCGTCCACCAGGCGCGCGACGCTGGTGTTCTCGGGGAGCATCTCGAGCTTGCCGGCCTCGACCTTGGAAATGTCGAGGATGTCGTTGATCAGATGCAGCAGATCGTTGCCTGCCGAATAGATCGACTCGGCAAACTTGACCTGCTCGGCGCTGAGATTGTCCTGGGGATTTTCCGCCAGCAGTTTGGCCAGGATCAGCGAGCTGTTCAGCGGCGTGCGCAGCTCATGGGACATGTTGGCGAGGAATTCGGACTTGTACTTGCTCGAACGCTGCAACTCCTCGGCACGCTCTTCCAGCTGCGTTTGAGCCAGATTGAGCTCAGTGTTCTTCTGGTCCATGGCGTCGCGCTGATCGGCGAGGATCTGCGCCTGCTCGGCCAGCTGTTCATTGGTCTGCTTCAGCTCCACCTGCTGGGTTTCCAGGTGCGCCTGGGATTCCTTGAGGATGCGCGACTGCTCTTCGAGCTCTTCGTTAGCGGTCTTGAGTTCTTCCTGCTGAACCTGCAGCTCTTCATTGAGTTGCTGGGTTTCGGCCAGCACCTCTTGCAGGCGCTGGCGATAACGCGCGGCCTCGATCGATGTGCCAATGTTGCCGGCAATCAGCTCCAGCAACTCGACGTCACGGTCACTGAGGGGGCGCAGAAAGCCCAGCTCGATTACGCCATTGACCCGCTCGTCGTCGCTGGTCGGGACCACCAACACACTGTGCGGCAGCCCTTCGCCCAGGGCAGAGCTGACCTTGAAGTAATCACTGGGGACCTTGTCCAGGCGAATCAGCTGGGCCCGTTGAGCCACCTGCCCGACAATCCCTTCATCGCTATAAATGTAGTGCTCACGCTCTTCCTGTTCCCGGGAAAACCCGTAGGACGCAATGCGCTTGAGGCCACCGTGCTCTTCGCGCACATAGATGGCCGCGACCGCTGAACCGAGGTACTGCGCGCAGAACTGCAGGATATTGCGCCCCAGCACGTTCAGCGAAAGCTGCCCCAGGACCTGTTCGGCGAGTTCAGTCTGGCCATTGCGCAGCCAGGCCTGCTGCTCCAGACGGTTGGCGCTGGACTGCTGCGCGGCCAGGTTGGCAGCGTAGTTCTGCGACAGGTTGAGCAGGTCGCGGCGGCCTATATAGGCCAGCAGCGCACTGATCCCGGCGACGAACAGCAGGTACAGGGCGATGCTCCAGATGGTGGTGCGGCGCACGTCTTCATTGCGCGAGGCGCGCAGCTGCTGCTCCATCTCGATCACGTCTTCGAACTGCTTGCGTATTTCATCGGTCAGGCGTTTGCCGCGCCCGGCCTTGACCGCACCACGGTAGTCGCCACTGGAACGTTGCAAGTCGATCATCGATTGCGCATAGCTGGCCCATTCGCCCTGCAGCGCTTCGAGGCGACGCAGACGATCGGTCTGTACCGGGTTGTCACTGGTCAGTTCCAGCAAGGTGTCGAGAGCAACCTTGATCCGCGGGCGCGCGGTTTCATAGGGTTCGAGAAACTTCTCGTCACCGCTGAGCAGATAGCCGCGCATCCCGGTTTCCAGATCGACGGTCAGTTTCACCGCTTCGTTGGCGTTATTGATCACCCGATCGGTATGTTCCACCCACTGGATGGTTGACAACAGATAGAGGATCAGGGACACGAAGAACACCGCACTGACAACGCCCACACCCAATGGCAGGCTGACGTTGCGGCTCAGGAGTTTACGGAATCGTTGCTCATCTACCGAAGACGCAGAGGTCATGTGGGAGCCTTGTCGAACTGTTAAAAAACAGGGAGTTTGCCCCATAACGGGCATATTGATCCAATTTTCTGACGGGTATTTCCGCAAAATTCTACATTCAGCTGTTCCAGAACCAAGGAGCGGTTATCCTTCCCGCGCTTGAGCAGCTATTCTTTTTTCAGCACGAGGGGAACTTGTCGGGCCCCGCCGTTTACTCAAGCAAGACTCCGGCGAATCTGATCGACCGGCCAACACCATTTCAATCTTTGGGAACCCTATTATGTCTTCCGCCGCGTCCATCATCCTGGTAGTCGAAGACGACGACATCGTGCGCATGTTGATCGTCGATGTACTGGAGGAACTGGAATTCGAGGTGCTGGAGGCTGATGGCGGCGAGCAGGCGCTGGCGTTCCTGGCCAACGCCGGGCAAACCATCGATCTGATGATGACTGATGTCGGCCTGCCGGGCATGGACGGGCGTGAGCTGGCCGACAAGGCGCGTCAGCTGCGTGCCCGCTTGCCGATCCTGTTCGCCAGCGGTTACGCCGAAAACATTGATGTGCCTGAGGGCATGCACCTGATTGGCAAGCCGTTCTCGATCGATGCGCTGCGGGACAAGGTCAAGGGCATCCTGCAGGCCGCCAGCTAAACCCTCATAGCGCCAGGATCGCTGCGGACTGTGCTTTAATTGCGCGCTTTTTTCCGCATGCCCCCCCCCTGCCCGCTTCAAGGAACCACCCTCAATGAGTCAGCCCCGCGCAACCAAAGTCCTGGTGATTGGTTACGTTTGGCCCGAGCCCCGCTCCTCGGCGGCCAGCGGCCATGTGATGCAAATCCTCGAAACCTTCCTGCACCAGGGCTGGGACATTACGTTCGGCAGCCCGGCAGGTGCTGGCGAGCACCCGGCTGACCTCACCGCCCTGGGCATTCGCCAGGTGCCGATCGAGCTCAACAACAGCAGTTTCGACGCGTTTGTCAGTGAGCTGGCCCCGGATGTCGTGCTGTTCGACCAGTTCATGATGGAAGAACAATTCGGCTGGCGGGTAGAAAAGCACTGCCCCAATGCACTGCGAGTGCTGGAAACGTCAGACCTGCAGAGCCTGCGTCACGCCAGGCACCAACGCCTCAAGGAGCGCCTGAAGGCCAGCGCTGACCTCGAAGACTTCAACGAATTGTTTGCCCCCGCGTTACGGCAGGAATTCGAACTCATGGCCGATGCTGACCTGGCCAAGCGTGAGCTTGCCGCCATTTATCGTTGCGACCTGACGCTGATGATCTCCGAGGTGGAGATCGATTTGCTGGTGCAGCAATTCAAGGTGCCCCGTGAATTGTTGCACTGGTGTCCGCTGATGATCGATGTGCCCACCCGGCCAGCGACTCGCTTCGAAGACCGCGCGCATTTTCTCAGCATCGGTAACTTCCGGCATGCGCCGAACTGGGATGCAGTGCTGTGGCTCAAGACGACGATCTGGCCGTTGATTCGCCAGCAATTGCCCGCTGCCCAGCTCCACATCTATGGCGCTTACACACCGCCCAAGGCAACCGCACTGCACAACGCCGCCCAGGGTTTTCATGTAATGAACTGGGCCGAGGATGCCTTGCAAGTCATGTCCGCGGCCAGGGTGTGCCTGGCTCCCTTGCGCTTTGGCGCGGGTATCAAGGGCAAGCTGGTGGATGCGATGCTGTGCGGCACGCCGAATGTCACAACGCCGGTTGGCGCAGAAGGCATGCACGGCCTGGAACCCTGGCCAGGTGCAATTACCCGCACGGCCCAGGCGTTTGCCGACAGCGCGGTACAACTGCACAACGACCGCACCTGCTGGCTGGACGCACAGGCCAAAGGCCTGCAATTGCTCGGGCTGCGCTATCGCCAGGCGGAGCATGGCCCGGCGCTGATCAGACGAATTGAAGAATGTCGTCGAAACCTGGGCTCAATCCGGCGCGACAACTTTACCGGCAGCATGCTGCGCCATCACCAGCACAAGAGCACTCAGTACATGTCGCAGTGGATCGAAGCGAAAAACCGTCAGCCTCAGTAACCCTGTGAGACTGCGGGTAGCGCCTCCGGCTCGGAAAGAGGCATGATCGGCAGGCGAATATTCTGAAAGTGCCCTGACATGACCCGAGCAGCCAGAGTCACCGACCCTTCCTACGAGTTGATGGACGACCATAACGGATTGTCCATCATCTATCGCCAGCATGGCTTCCCCTGCCCCCTGGTACGTTGGCATTTCCACAAGGAATACGAACTGCACCTGATCGTCGCCAGCTCCGGCAAAGTGTTCATCGGCGATTACATTGGCAACTTCTACCCGCAAAGCCTGTTCCTCACCGGCCCCAACCTGCCCCATAACTGGATCAGCCAGGTGGCCGAGGACGAAGTGGTGCCCAAGCGCGACATGCTGGTCAACTTCACGGACGAGCTGTTCGACAGTGGCCACCTGGTGTTCGCCGAACTCAAGACCCTGGCGCCGCTGCTGGAGCGTGCGCAATACGGTATTGAATTTCGCTGCAAGCGCACCATCCGCCAGGCCATGGGCCTGATGCAACGCATTGCCGATACCCGCGGCGTCACGCGCCTGGGGCACTTTTTCATTCTGCTGGAGTTGCTGGCAGCCTCTGACGACTTTCAGTTGCTGTCCGGCGCCACCTCGCCGCAGTTGGCCGACGAGCACAACGTCGACCGCACTAACCGAGCGGTTGATTACATCTTTGCGCACTACGCCCGGGAGCTTCCGCTGGAGGAGGTTGCCGAGCACCTGGGCATGAAGCCGACGTACTTCAGTCGAGTGTTCAAGCAATCCACGGGGCGCTGTTTCATCGAATTCGTCAACCGCCTGCGCATCAGTAAGTCCTGCGAGCTGCTGGCCGATGGCGACAAGCCTGTGACCGATGTGTGCTTCGAGTCCGGGTTCAACAACATCTCCAATTTCAATCGGCGCTTCCAGCAACTCAAGGGCATGACCCCCTCGCATTACCGGCGGTTGGCGGTGCAGCGCCTGACCGAACAGAATTCTGGTTGAGCGCCAGTGCAAAATAGTATCGATGCAAGTGCGATGGATGATTTGTCACGCCATCGATAGAAGGCTGTAATCAGTGCACAGACTTCCCAGCACCGGAAGACACAAAAACAATAACCATCCGTCTGCCGTCCTCTGGCTGCAGAAAAGGAGTGCACGATGCAACCTTCTGTAAAAGCTCTGCTTGCCCTCACCTGCATGACCCTCAGTAGCGTCAGCCTGGCTGCCCAGACCCTGACCATCGCCACCGTCAACAACAGCGACATGATCCGCATGCAAAAACTCTCGAAAACGTTCGAGGCCGAGCATCCGGAGATCAAGCTCAATTGGGTGGTGCTGGAAGAAAATGTCCTGCGTCAAAGGCTGACAACGGACATCGCCACTCAGGGCGGTCAGTTCGACGTTCTGACCATTGGCATGTACGAAGCCGCACTCTGGGGCGCCAAGGGTTGGCTGGAGCCAATGAAGGATCTGCCGGCCAACTATGCCCTGGAAGACGTCTTTCCTTCGGTCCGTGAAGGCCTGTCGGTCAAAGGGTCGCTCTATGCCCTGCCGTTTTACGCGGAAAGCTCGATCACCTATTACCGCACCGATTTGTTCAAGGAAGCCGGGCTAACCATGCCCGAGCGCCCTACCTGGACGCAAATTGGTGAATTCGCCAGCAAACTCACCAACAAGGATAAAGAGCAGTACGGCATCTGCCTGCGCGGCAAAGCCGGCTGGGGCGAAAACATGGCGCTGGTCACCACCCTCGCCAATGCCTACGGTGCTCGCTGGTTCGATGAGCAATGGCGGCCTGAATTTAGCGGGCCGGAGTGGAAAAATGCGCTGAATTTCTACGTCGACACCATGAAAAAGTCCGGGCCACCGGGCGCCTCCAGCAACGGCTTCAACGAAAACCTGGCACTGTTCAACAGCGGCAAATGTGCGATCTGGGTCGATGCCAGCGTGGCTGGCTCGTTCGTCACGGACAAGACCCAGAGCAAAGTGAGCGAGCACGTGGGCTTTACCTTCGCGCCGCATGAGGTCACCGACAAGGGTTCGGCCTGGCTGTACTCCTGGGCACTGGCGATACCCACCAGCTCCAAGGCCAAGGAGGCGGCGAAAACCTTCAGCGCCTGGGCCACTTCCAGGGAATACGGCGTACTGGTTGCCGAAAAAGATGGCATTGCCAACGTACCACCTGGCACCCGGGCCTCGACTTACAGCGACGCTTACATGAGCGCCGCGCCATTCGCCAAGGTCACGCTTGAATCCCTCAAGGCTGCGGACCCGAGCAAACCGACCCTCAAGCCGGTGCCCTACATCGGCATCCAGTTGGTGACCATTCCCGAGTTCCAGGGCATTGGCACCCAGGTCGGCAAATCGTTCTCGGCGGCGCTGATTGGCCAGACCTCGGTCGACCAGGCGCTGACGGCGGCGCAGCAAACCACCGAGCGAGAGATGAAGCGCGCGGGTTATCCGAAGTAACCCGCGTCCCCTTGCAGGAGCGAGCTGGCTCGCGATGGTGTGTCAGGCGACACCCATTTATCTGACCCACCATCGAGAGCAAGCTCGCGCCTACAGATCTTTATCTGCCTGTTCCCAATCGGTTCTATCGCCATGAATACTTCGACTGCCAAAGCTCACATGGATATTCCCCAACCGGTGCGTAAGAGCCGGTTGGCCAACCCTGGCTGGTTTCTGGTCAGCCCCTCGGTGGCGTTGTTGCTGCTGTGGATGATCGTACCGCTGGGCATGACGGTTTACTTTTCGATGATTCGCTACAACCTGCTTAACCCGGGTGAAAACGAATTTATCGGGCTGGAAAACTTTACCTACTTCCTGACGGACTCCGGGTTCATGCCGGGCGCCACCAACACGCTGTTGCTGGTCGGCAGCGTGCTGCTGATCAGCGTAGTGCTTGGGGTGCTGATCAGTGCCTTGCTCGAGGCCAGTGAGTTTCTCGGGCGCGGCATCGTGCGGGTGATGCTGATCTCGCCGTTCTTCATCATGCCCACCGTCGGTGCGCTGATCTGGAAGAACCTGATTTTCCACCCGGTGTCGGGGATTCTTGCCTACGTGTGGAAACTGTTCGGCGCGCAACCGGTGGACTGGCTCGCGCACTACCCGCTGCTGTCGATCATCATCATTGTCTCGTGGCAATGGCTGCCCTTCGCGATTCTGATCCTGATGACCGCCATGCAGTCCCTCGACCAGGAACAGAAGGAAGCTGCGCGCCTGGACGGTGCCGGGCCGGTCGCGATTTTCTGGCACCTGACGCTGCCGCACCTGGCACGCCCCATTGCCGTCGTGGTGATGATCGAAACCATCTTCCTGCTCTCGGTGTTTGCCGAAATATTCACCACCACCAATGGCGGCCCCGGTTATGCCTCGACCAACCTCGCCTACCTGATCTACAACCAGGCGCTGGTGCAGTTCGACGTCGGCATGGCGTCCGCCGGTGGCTTGATTGCGGTGGTGATCGCCAACATCGCCGCCATCGTGCTGGTGCGCATGATCGGCAAAAACCTGACAGACAAAGCCTGAGGCCTGCGCCATGACCCTTCAACAATCCCGTCGCCTGCAAAGCCTGCTGCTTGGCACCCTGGCCTGGGCTATCGCGATCCTGATCTTCTTTCCGATTTTCTGGATGGTGCTGACCAGCTTCAAGACTGAGATCGATGCGTTCGCCACGCCGCCGCAGTTCATTTTCAGCCCCACCCTGGAGAATTACCTGCACATCAATGAGCGCAGCGATTACTTCAGCTTCGCCTGGAATTCGGTGGTGATTTCCTTCAGCGCCACCGCCTTGAGCCTGCTGATCGCGGTGCCGGCGGCCTACTCGATGGCGTTCTATGAAACCCGGCGCACCAAAGGCACGCTGCTGTGGATGCTGTCGACCAAGATGCTGCCACCGGTGGGCGTACTGATGCCGATCTACCTGCTGGCCAAGAGCTTCGGCCTGCTCGATACGCGCATCGCGCTGATTGTGATCTACACGCTGATCAACCTGCCGATCGTGGTCTGGATGATTTACACCTACTTCAAGGACATTCCCAAGGACATCCTCGAAGCGGCGCGCCTGGACGGCGCAACGCTGTGGCAGGAGATGGTGCGCGTGCTGCTGCCTATCGCCAAGGGTGGCCTGGCTTCTACCGTGCTGCTGTCGCTCATCCTGTGCTGGAACGAAGCGTTCTGGTCGCTGAACCTGACCTCGTCGAAAGCCGCGCCGCTGACCGCCTTGATCGCTTCGTACTCCAGCCCCGAGGGACTGTTCTGGGCCAAGTTGTCGGCAGTCTCGACCCTGGCCTGCGCGCCGATCCTGATTTTTGGCTGGATCAGCCAGAAACAGCTGGTGCGCGGCCTGTCATTTGGTGCGGTGAAATGACGATCGCCCACCACGCGTTCCCCTGTAGGAGCGAGCTTGCTCGCGATGGACGTGAACGATAACGCGCGCTGCCTCAAAGCACTCATTGTCCGGACGTTTTTCGCGAGCAAGCTCGCTCCTGCGGAACAGTCCGGGTTAACGCATAAAACACGTGGAGGCCCATCATCATGGCCAACCTTAGAATCAAGAATCTGCAAAAGGGTTTCGAAGGCTTCTCCATCATCAAGGGCATCGACCTGGAAGTGAACGACAAGGAATTCGTGGTCTTCGTCGGCCCCTCGGGCTGTGGCAAATCCACCCTGCTGCGCCTGATTGCCGGGCTGGAAGAAGTCAGCGGCGGCACCATCGAGCTCGATGGCCGCGACATCACCGAAGTCAGCCCGGCCAAGCGTGACCTGGCCATGGTGTTCCAGACCTACGCCCTGTACCCGCACATGAGCGTGCGCAAGAACATGTCCTTCGCCCTCGACCTGGCCGGCGTTCCCAAAGCCGAGGTCGAGAAAAAAGTCGGCGAAGCGGCGCGCATTCTCGAGCTCGGACCGATGCTGGAGCGCAAGCCCAAGCAACTGTCCGGCGGCCAGCGTCAAAGGGTGGCTATCGGCCGGGCGATCGTGCGCAACCCGAAGATCTTCCTGTTCGACGAACCCTTGTCCAACCTCGACGCCGCGCTGCGGGTGCAAATGCGCCTGGAGCTGTTGCGCCTGCACAAGGATCTGCAAGCCACGATGATCTACGTGACCCACGACCAGGTCGAAGCCATGACCATGGCCGATAAGGTCGTGGTGCTCAATGGCGGCAGGATCGAACAGGTCGGCTCGCCTCTGGACCTGTATCACCAGCCGGCCAATCTGTTTGTCGCCGGTTTTCTCGGCACGCCCAAAATGGGCTTCCTCAAGGGCAAGGTCACCCGGGTCGACAGCCAAAGCTGCGAAGTGCTGCTGGACGCCGGCACTCGCATCAACCTGCCGCTGAGCGGCGCCAGCCTGAGCGTCGGCGGCGCGGTGACATTGGGCATCCGCCCCGAGCACCTGAACCTGGCGCGCACCGGCGATTGCACCTTGCAGGTCACTGCCGATGTCAGCGAGCGCCTTGGCAGCGATACGTTCTGCCACGTGCTGACCACATCCGGTGAGGCCCTGACCATGCGGGTTCGCGGCGATCTGGCCAGCCGTTACGGTGAGGCCCTGAGCCTGCACCTGGATGCCGAGCACTGCCATTTATTCGATGCCGACGGCGTGGCGCTGACCCGCCCGCTGCGCGCCGCCGCCTGATTTGCGAGAGCCAGTGATGAAACTCAACAAACAGAATTTGCCTCACCTTGCTGCCGAAGTGCGCCTGCCGGCCTACGCCTTAAGCGACACCCGCCAGGGTATCGCGCACATTGGCGTCGGCGGTTTCCACCGGGCGCACCAGGCGTATTACACCGATGCGCTGATGAACCTGGGCATTGACCTGGACTGGGCCATTTGCGGCGTCGGCCTGCGCGGCGAAGACCGCCGCGCCCGGGATGACCTCAAGGGCCAGGATTACCTGTTCACCCTGTACGAACTGGGCGATACCGACGACACCGAAATCCGGGTTGTCGGTGCCATCCGCGACATGCTGCTGGCCGAGGACGGTGCGCAAGCCTTGATCGACCGGCTGGCGGACCCGCAGATTCGCATCGTCTCGCTGACCATCACCGAAGGCGGCTACTGCATCGATGACAGCAGCGGCGAGTTCATGGCGCAGCTGCCACAGATCCAGCACGACCTGGCGCACCCGCAGGCGCCGCAGACCGTGTTCGGTTTCCTCTGCGCAGCGCTGGCCCGCCGCCGCGCAGCGGGTATTGCGGCGTTCACCTTGATGTCCTGCGATAACCTGCCCCACAACGGCGCCGTCACCCGCAAGGCCCTGCTGGCCTTTGCCGCCCTGCACGACGCTGACCTGGGCGAGTGGATCGCCGCCAACGTAAGTTTCCCTAACGCCATGGTCGACCGCATCACGCCCATGACCAGCACCGCCCATCGCCTGCAACTGGCCGACCGGCATGGCGTGGACGATGCCTGGCCGGTGGTCTGCGAGCCGTTTGTGCAATGGGTCCTGGAGGACAATTTCGTCAACGGACGCCCGGCCTGGGAAAAGGTGGGCGTGCAGTTCACCGACGACGTGACGCCCTACGAAGAGATGAAGATCAAATTGCTCAACGGCAGCCACCTGGCGTTGACGTATCTGGGCTTCCTCAAAGGTTATCGCTACGTCCACGAGACGATGAACGATCCGTTGTTCGTGCGTTACATGCGCGCCTACATGCAGTTGGACGTCACCCCGCAACTGGCGCCCGTACCAGGCATCGACCTGGCGGATTACCAGGACACGCTGGTGGCACGCTTCTCCAATCAGGCGATAGCCGATCAACTGGAGCGGGTGTGTTCGGACGGGTCGTCGAAGTTTCCCAAATTCACCGTGCCGACCATCAACCAACTCATTGCCGATGGCCGCGACACCCGGCGGGCCGCGTTGGTGGTGGCGGCGTGGGCCCTTTACTTGAAAGGGGTCGACGAAAATGGCGATACCTACACGATCCCAGATCCGCGGGCGATGTTCTGCCAGGCATTGGTGGCCGATGATGCGCTGGTGACTCAGCGCTTGCTGGGGGTTGAGGAGATTTTCGGTACGGCCATCGCGCAGTCGCCCGAGTTTGTCGCGGCGTTCGAATGGTGCTGCAACAGCTTGCGCGAGGTGGGGGTGACACGCACGTTGGAGCGGGTCCTGGCGTAGCCTCAGTTCTGTGGGAGCGAGCCTGCTCGCGATCAGCCTCACCAAGGTTCAGATGAAACACCAAGGATCAACCATGGCACATCAACAGCTATACCTGGGCATCGACTGTGGCACCCAGGGCACCAAGGCCCTGATCCTCGACGCCCACAGCGGTCAGGTGCTGGGTCAGGGCGCCGCGGAGCACAGCCTGATCAGTGGGGCCAACGGCCGACGCGAGCAAGACACCGGTCAGTGGCTCGATGCATTTGCCCTGGCGACACGCCGCGCATTGCAGGCGGCTAATGTCGACGGTCAGGGCATCCGGGGTATCGCCGTCTCCGGGCAGCAACATGGCCTGGTGCTGCTGGACCACCAGGGTCAGGTACTGCGCCCGGCCAGGTTATGGTGCGACACCGAGTCCACCCCGCAGAACGATCGCCTGCTGGCGTTGCTGGGCGGGGAAAAGGGTTCTCTGGAGCGACTGGGCGTGGTAATCGCCCCAGGCTATACCCTGTCCAAACTGCTCTGGACTCGGGACCATCACCCGCAAGTGTTTGCCCGCATCGCCCATATCCTGTTGCCCCACGATTACCTCAATTATTGGCTCACAGGCCGTTGCTGCAGTGAATATGGCGATGCCTCCGGCACGGGTTACTTCGATGTTCGCACGCGCCAGTGGGATACGCAGTTGCTGCGCGAGATCGATCCCTCCGGGAGGCTGGAAGCGGCGCTGCCCGAACTGGTCGGCGCCGACCAGCCAGTCGGCACCATCAGGCCGGACATCGCGGCACTCCTGGGGGTCAACCCGCAGGCACGCGTTGCCAGCGGCGGCGGTGACAACATGATGGGTGCGATTGGCACTGGCAACATTCAGCCCGGCGCCATCACCATGAGCCTGGGCTCGTCGGGAACGGTGTATGCCTATGCCGACCAGCCACGGGTCAGCTTCGATGGGTCGGTGGCCACTTTCTGTTCGTCCAGCGGTGGCTGGTTGCCACTGATCTGCACCATGAACCTGACCAACGCCACCTCGGCAATACGCGAACTGTTCGAACTGGATGTCTCGTGTTTCAACCAACGGGTGGCGCAGGCACCAATAGGGGCCGAAGGCGTGTGCCTGCTGCCTTTCTTCAACGGCGAGCGGGTGCCCGCCCTGCCCCATGCCACAGGCAGCCTGCTGGGGTTGAGCCTGACCAACCTGACACAAGCCAATGTCTGCCGCGCAGTGGTCGAGGGCACGACGTTCGGATTGCGCTTCGGACTGGACCTGCTGCGCTTCGATGGCTTACAAAGCCTACGCATCTGCCTGACGGGTGGTGGCTCGAAAAGCCCGGTGTGGCGACAGATGGTGGCAGACATCATGGACACCCCCGTGATCTGCACCCATCAGAGCGAGGCGGCAGCACTGGGCGCGGCGATTCAGGCGGCCTGGTGCGTGTCACTGGCAGATGGAGCAGCCGTCAGCCTCAAAGTCTTGTGCGAGCGCTGCGTGCAACTCGACCTGAGCAGCGAAACCCTGCCGGTCGCCGCCAATGTCGCCGCGTATGAGCCGCTGTACAAACGTTACCGACAGCATGTCGCAACCCTTTGAAGAGTGAATAATCATGTATCTGGTGTGTGGCGAAGCGCTGTTCGATTTTTTCAGTGAAGAAGACGTCAGTGGCCTGGCGTCCAAAGTAAATTTCAAGGCCATTGCTGGTGGTTCGCCGTTCAATGTGGCCGTGGGTTTGCGTCGGCTGGGCGTAAAGGCCGCGCTGTTTGCCGGGCTGTCCAGCGATTACCTGGGCAAGCGTTTGCAGCAGGTGTTGCAGGACGAAGGTGTGGCTACCGACTTCGTGGTGGAATTCGCGGCGCCCACTACCCTGGCGATGGTCGCCGTGGGCGCCAATGGCTCGCCGCATTACAGCTTTCGGGGCGAAGGTTGCGCTGACCGGCAGCTGCGCCTCGACCATCTTCCGCTGCTGCCGGCCTACATACGCGGCCTGCATGTTGGTTCCTACTCGCTGGTGGTACAGCCGGTTGCCGATACCCTCCTGGCATTGGTGCGCAGGGAAAGCGGTAAGCGCTTGATCAGCCTGGATCCGAATGTGCGGCTCAATCCAGAGCCGAACATCGAATTGTGGCGCTCGCGAGTGGCGATGCTGGTCGAGCATGCCGACCTGATCAAGGTCAGCGACGAGGACCTGAGCCTGTTATATCCCGAACAGGACCCGCAGCGGGTGATCGAGGGCTGGCTGGAGCATCGCTGTCAGCTGGTGTTCCTGACTCGCGGTGGCGAAGGTGCGACGGTGTTCAGTCGTCGACACGGCGCCTGGTCGGTACCGGCCTGCGCCGTGGAGATTGCCGACACCGTCGGTGCCGGCGATACCTTCCAGGCGGCGTTGATCGCCTGGCTGACGGAGCGGCAACTGGATTCGGTGCAGGGTTTGCAGCAATTAGAACGCGAGCAGACTGATGCAATGCTCAGGTTTGCGGTGAGCGCAGCGGCACTGACGTGCACCAGGACCGGGCCGGACTTGCCGTATCGGCATCAGCTGCAATAAACCTGAAATAGCAGCCTCCAGCCGACAGGTGGCATACGGCGAGGTTAACCATCGCTTAACTGTGCGGTCCAATAATTGACTGGACCGCACGCCTGCAGCTTGCCTGACAGCCCAGTGCGGACCGCTCGATCCTGACGGTCGAGCTGACCTTTGTCTGCGCTGGAGTACGCTCATGAAAATGCAAACGATATTGCTCGCCACCACCCTTGCCAGTATTTCCTGGGGCGGCATCGCCCATGCCAATGACGCAGGTACCAGCCAAGCGGTGCCCTACCATTACGGGATGCCCCTGCACGTCGCCAAGGTGGTGGCCCTGACGGAGCCTTCGACCATGGACTGCAAAGTGGTGACGGCTGAAATGAAATACATCGACAACGCCGGGCAACCTGCGCAAATCAGCTATCGCAAATTGTCGGATGCTTGCAGCTTGCAGAACTGACGACAAAGGGTCTGGCCTGTTGTCAGGCCAGACCCTTGAGTAATAGTCAGATCGCCGGCGGTTATCGTCAGAGCTTAAAGCGCCTTGCGGTCCGGGTGCAGCGTTTGCTTGTGTGCATGGAGATCGATATCGGAGCGCAGCCCCGCAATGAGCTCGTTGATCTCTCGCCTGCCGTTAAGATGACTGGCGTCTATACCGGATTTGACCAGGTCGACCTGATCCGTCACGCCGTCGGAAAACACTTTGATGGTCATGGAAAGGTCAGGCGATAACGTACATAAACAGCGTTTAGGCAGGAAACTGCTTTCAATGATGTTGCGAAGTTCCAAGGCAGAAAGAAACATGGCGACCCTCTCCTTATTGTCAGATTGCCAACGATAACCAGGCGCTGACTCAATGAAATTCGGGGTCAGCTTAAGGACATCTACAGCATAAATCATGCCTCTGATTTCGCTGTGCAGCTCATCGGGAAATCAATAGGTTAGCGAAGGTGAGCGAGCAAGTGATCATGCAAACTGCAAGAAGCCGCGCCTGGGCCACTGCAAAATGCAATCCTGCCCCGGCCGGTTGCACGAACCGGACACGGCGGCAAGAATGCGGCAATGTGTCCAGTCTCAGGCCGGCGCGCCGCATGAGGCGGCACGTTCAGCCACGTGGCGCAGGCTGTCGAAGTTGATGTTGGCGCCCGAGTCGATGGCCACCAGGGTCTGGCCACGGGCTTGGGTGCGGGCGACATACTTTTTGATACCGGCCACGGCCAGTGCACCGGAAGGTTCGGTGATCGAACGGGTATCGTCGTAGATATTCTTGATCGCGGCGCACAACTCGTCATTGCTCACGGTCAGCATTTCGTCCACGCAGAATCGACATACTTCAAACCCATAGGCGCCTATTTGCGCCACCGCAACGCCGTCGGCAAAGGTGCCGACGTTCGGCAGCACCACGCGCTCATCGGCTTGCAGCGCTGCGCCTAGGCAAGCTGAGTGTTCGGACTCCACACCGATGATGCGCACTTGCGGTCGCAGGTATTTGACGTATGCGGCGATGCCTGCGATCAGTCCACCACCCCCCACCGGCACAAAGATCGCGTCGAGGCCTGCGGGGTGCTGACGCAGGATCTCCATGGCGACAGTGCCCTGCCCCGCGATCACCTCCGGGTCGTCGAATGGCGAAACAAAGGTACGGCCTGTGCGCGCGGCCAGGTCCAGGGCGTATGCCAGGGCAAACGGAAAGCTTTCACCGTGCAGCACGGCCTCGGCGCCACGGCTTCGCACCCCCAGCACCTTCAGTTCCGGCGTCGTGGCGGGCATGACGATGGTCGCGGCAATTCCCAGTTCCCGCGCTGCCAACGCCACACCTTGTGCGTGGTTGCCGGCCGACGCGGTGATCACTCCGCGTGCTTTTTGCTCATCACTCAGTTGCACCAGCTTGTTATAAGCACCGCGGATCTTGAAGGAAAACGTCGGCTGCAGGTCCTCGCGTTTCAGCAGGATCTGGTTACCCAGGGCTTCCGACAACGCGGGTGCAGGTTGCAATGGCGTACGTACGGCCAGTTCGTAAACCGGCGCCGCGAGTATTTTCTTTACGTAATGGGCAAGCAGGGCTTGCTGGTTGGCGGTGTAGGTCATCTCGGTCTCCTTTATTACCCACGCAGGAGCTGCCGAAGGCTGCGATCTTTTGCTCTGCAATAGCGACAAGATCGCGACCTTCGAACAGCTTCTACGCCGGTCCCTCAGCGGCTTTAACCCAGGAGACAGAAAGTAAAAACCCGCCTCGAGGGCGGGTTGGGTGCTGCAGTCGTGAGCTAGCCCGCCAAATAAGGAATGGCGGTAATAATGATTGGCTGGCAGCGCGATACGTTGGAAGTCATGGGTCGAAACTAGCCGGCGGCTGAGGGCAAGTCAATGGCCAATTATAATCGCCCCCTGCAGACTCGCCGCTCAACCCAGGGAAGGTGGATGCAGTTACTTCAACCCAACCTTGTACAACACCCCATCGCTCTCATCCGTCAGCACGTACAAATAACCGTCCGGCCCCTGCCGCACATCGCGAATGCGCTTGTTGAGCTCGCCCATCAAGCGCTCCTCGTGGACCACTTTGTCCCCGTTGAACTGCAGGCGGATCAATTCCTGGCTGACCAGTGCCCCCATGAACACGTTGTGCTGCCACACCTTGAACCGGTCGGCATCGTAGAACGCCATACCGCTCAGCCCCGGGGATTTCTCCCAGACATGGTGCGGCCCTACCGTGCCCTCGGCGGTCTTGCCGGTGGCTTCGGGAATGGGCTGGCCTGAATAATTGATGCCATGGGTAGCCAGCGGCCAACCGTAGTTCTTGCCGCGCTCGATCACATTCAGTTCATCGCCACCGCGGGGGCCATGCTCGGTTTCCCAGAGGACGCCCGTCCAGGGGTTGAGCGCCGCGCCTTGGGGGTTACGCTGACCGTAAGACCAGATTTCCGGGCGCACACCGTTCTGCCCGACAAAGGGGTTGTCATCCGGTACCCGGCCATCGGGATAGATCCTGACCACCTTGCCCTGCAACTTGTCGAGGTCCTGGGCCGTTGGCCGGTCGTTGTTTTCACCCAGGGTGATGAACAGATAGCCGTCGCGGTCGAACACCAGCCGCGAGCCGAAGTGATTGCTGACCGAGAGCTTGGGCTCCTGCCGGAAGATCACCTTGAAGTTCTCCAGAGTCTTCAAATCTGCCGACAGTTGCCCGCGACCTACCGCGGTACCGGCCTTGTCCCCCTTGCCGCCACCCTCGGCGTACGACAGGTACACCGTGCGGTCCTGCTTGAAGTCAGGGGACAGCACAACATCCAGCAAGCCACCCTGGCCTTTGGCCCACACGTCCGGCACGCCGCTGATAGGGGCCGAAAGCTTGCCATCGAGGGAGACCAGCCGCAGGTTGCCCGGGCGCTCGGTTACCAGCATGCCCTGGCGGTCGGGCAGAAATGCCAGGGCCCAGGGATGCTCCAGACCTTGAGTGAGGGTGGTGACTTCAAGCGTGCCCTGCTCGCTCTTCAATTCCTGGACAGATGCCGCAACGGCGGCGGGTGCAGTGGTGAACATGACACTGGCGCAGAAGGTGGCCAGGAGGGATTTTCTCAACATGCACAGTTCCTTATGTCGTCAAAATAGTCAGCCAGGCTGTCAGCGATTGTTGCTATCGCCGTCTCTAGGGGGTGGGTTGGGAATGAACCTGGGTGGGCTGTCGGGCACAGGGCGAGTCTGCGGTGCACGATTGCCAATGCCGCCGTTGTCCAGGGTGGGTGGCCGGGGCACTGGTACGGTATTGGGCCCGCGTATGGCCGGCGCACTGGGTTGTGTGCCTTGCATGCTATTGGGGTTGGCCCGGCGAATGGGGCTGTTGTAGGGATTGCTGGTACTACCCGTAGGGCTTTGCGCCAACAGCATCGACTCAGGGGCCGCTGCCGCGTGGGCCTGATGGCTCAGCACGGCACCCCATGCCAGTGCGGTGCAGACCAGCACGAACCTGTTCATCGGTGAACCTCTCGACGTGGGCGTGGATAGGGTCTTCGATACCACGCTACGCCGGGGGTTCTGTTTTGTTAATCAAAACCTCGCGCCGAAGATGTAACACCAGTTGACCAGGGCTGCCCCGCGCCCCGGCGGGCCGGGGCATAATCGGCTGAAACTTTTGCCAGGGGATGCGGGTCACCTGATCATCACTCGCGAGTAGACGACCATGGCACGGGCAATCTGGAAAGGCGCAATCAGTTTCGGGCTGGTGCATATCCCTGTAGCGCTGGTTTCGGCGACGTCTTCCCAAGGCGTGGACTTTGACTGGCTGGACAGTCGCAGCATGGATCCGGTCGGGTATAAACGGGTGAACAAGGTAACCGGCAAGGAGGTGACCAAGGAACACATCGTCAAAGGTGTGCAGTACGAAAAGGGACGCTACGTGGTGCTCAGTGAAGAGGAAATCAAATCAGCCCACCCGCTCTCCACCCAGACAATCGACATCTTTTCCTTTGTCGACAGCGAGCAGATTCCGCTGCAGAACATCGATACGCCTTATTACCTGGCCCCGGATAAACGCGGCGGCAAAGTCTATGCGCTGCTGCGTGAAACCCTGAGCAAAACCAACAAAGTCGCCCTGTGCCACGTGGTGCTGCATACCCGCCAGCACCTGGCAGCGCTGATGCCGTTGGAGTCGGCGATGGTCCTGGTGATGCTGCGCTGGCCGGAAGAGGTTCGCAGTCTCGACACCCTGGAACTGGGCAGCGAAGTGACCGAGCCCAAATTGGCCAAGGGCGAGCTGGATATGGCCAAGCGCCTGGTGCAGGACATGAGCGGCGACTGGTCGCCTGAAGACTATCGCGACAGTTTCGAGGACAAGATCATGGCGCTGGTCGAGAAGAAAGCCCATGAAGGCAAGATCGAAGATGTGGAAACGGCGACCGGCGAGGAAGAGCGCAAGACGGCGGATGTCATTGACTTGACCGAGTTGCTCAAGCGCAGCCTGGGAGGGAAAGCTGCTACCAAGCCGGCGGCGAAAACCAAGTCGGCGGCGAAGGCTGCACCGGCGAAAAAGGCGACCAAGCGCTCGGCGGGATGATTGATTGTTAAGGTGCAGTCCTGATCGCGAGCAGGCTCGGTCCCACAGCGGCTTTGTGTTGTTCACAATGCCCGCCTGGGGGGAGCCTGCTCGCGATGGCATTGATCAGATCAGCACAAAAACCGTCAGCAACCCGCCCAATATTGCCCACTTTTCCAGGTAATAAAGCTTGCGATTGCGCTTCTTCAGCGCCTTGCCGCGCAAGCGGATCTTGTAGATCTTGCCAAACAGCCGGTTGATCCCGCCCGTCTTGTCGCCCGCATCATTCGGTGCGCCGGCAGCGGACATCACATGGCGGCTGAACCAGCCGTTGAATGCTGCCGCCCAGCGATACTTCATGGGCCGCTCGATATCGCAAAACAGAATGATGCGATTGTGACTCGTGGTGTTTTCCGCGTAATGGATGAAGGTCTCATCGAACATTACGGCTTCACCGTCGCGCCAGTGGTAATTCTCGCCGTCGACGTTGATATAGCAGCCCGCATCATTGGGCGTTTCCAGGCCAAGGTGGTAACGGTAGGACCCGGCATAGGGATCACGATGGCGCACCAGTCTGGCCCCCGGCGGCAACTCGGCGAACATCGCCGCTTTGATCGAGCCGATGCCCTGTACCAGTTCGGTGGTGCGGGGGCACAACTTCATGGCCGAGGGATGGCTGTCGCCATACCACTTGAGGTAGAAACGTTTCCAGCCAGTCTTGAAGAAGGAGTTGAAGCCGACATCGTCAAACTGGCTGGAACGCTTGATTTCACCAGCGCGAATCAGGTTCTGTCCTTCTGCGCGAATCTCCTGCCAGTGTTCCTGCAGTGGCCGCAGGTCCGGAAAGTCTGCCGGATCGAGGTACGGCTTGTTGGGCAATTTCGAGAACAGGTACAGCAGACAGTTCAGGGGCGCGAGGAACGTCGAGTGGTCGCTCAGTTGCCGGCCTGGTTTATGGCGCACGCGGCCGCGCAGGTGGACGTAAGCGATCGAGACTATATAAACGGCGGCAATGATGAGTTTCACGGAAATCGTCACATGTCAGGAGTGAACAAACTGCATCCATGCCTGTCGGCATCAAGTAGGTGGCATTTTAGCCACAGTTGCTGCCCCTTGGTGAACCTGCAAATGCGAAAAACCGTCCGCTGACGCCGCCAAAGCACCCGCACGGCCTTAATGCCCTATCGTTTAAGGTGCCAGACCAGTACAATCGCCGCCAAACATTACGCGCCCCCCTTGGTTGATGACGGGAATACCCCCCGTTTCAGCGCACTTCGACTCGGGCCAAGCGCTCCATATGCTGCTGTCCACTTATTGCCAGATGGACCTTCCGCTTCTGACCGGGATGCATTTCCGTGGTTTGAATACCGGAAACGGGTACTGAATCGGTACTGCCGCAACCCTAGCTACTCTGAATGCTTCGCAGGAAAAACCTTTGATCTCTACAGCTAACATCACGATGCAGTTCGGCGCCAAGCCGCTATTCGAAAACGTTTCGGTCAAGTTCGGCGCGGGCAACCGCTACGGCCTGATCGGCGCCAACGGCTGCGGCAAGTCGACGTTCATGAAAATCCTCGGTGGCGACCTCGAACCGTCCGGTGGCCAGGTCATGCTGGAACCGAACGTGCGCCTGGGTAAATTGCGCCAGGACCAGTTCGCCTACGAAGAATTCACCGTGATCGACACCGTGATCATGGGCCACGAAGAGCTGTGGAAGGTCAAGGCCGAGCGCGACCGCATCTACTCGCTGCCGGAAATGACCGAAGAAGACGGCATGGCCGTGGCCGAGCTGGAAACCGAATTCGCGGAAATGGACGGTTACACCGCCGAATCCCGTGCCGGTGAACTGCTGCTGGGCCTGGGTATCGGTATCGAGCAGCACTTCGGCCCGATGAGTGAAGTGTCCCCGGGCTGGAAACTGCGGGTGTTGCTCGCCCAGGCGCTGTTCTCCGATCCTGAAGTGCTGCTGCTCGACGAACCGACCAACCACCTGGATATCAACACCATCCGCTGGCTGGAAAACGTGCTGACCCAGCGCTCCAGCCTGATGATCATCATCTCTCACGACCGTCACTTCCTGAACAGCGTGTGTACTCACATGGCTGACCTGGATTACGGCGAGTTGCGCCTGTTCCCGGGCAACTACGACGAGTACATGACCGTGGCGACCCAGTCCCGCGAGCAGCTGCTGTCGGACAACGCCAAGAAGAAAGCGCAAATTTCGGAACTGCAGTCGTTCGTCAGCCGCTTCTCGGCCAACGCCTCGAAAGCCAAGCAGGCCACTTCCCGCGCCAAGGCGATCGACAAGATCCAGCTGGCCGAGGTCAAGCCATCGAGCCGCGTGAGCCCGTTCATCCGTTTCGAACAAACCAAGAAGCTGCACCGGCAGGCCGTCATCGTCGAGCGCATGGCCAAAGGCTTCGACGGCAAGCCGCTGTTCAAGGACTTCAGCTTCCAGGTTGAAGCCGGCGAGCGCGTAGCGATTATCGGCCCGAACGGCATCGGCAAAACCACCCTGCTGCGCACCCTGGTCAACGAGCTGACGCCGGATGCCGGTACCGTGAAGTGGACCGACGCCGCGGAACTGGGCTACTACGCCCAGGACCACGCACACGACTTCGAGGACGACTGCAACCTGTTCGACTGGATGGGCCAGTGGACCCAGGGCGGCGAGCAAATCGTTCGCGGCACCCTCGGCCGCATGCTGTTCTCCAACGACGAGATCCTCAAGTCGGTCAAGGTGATCTCAGGTGGTGAGCAAGGTCGCATGCTGTTCGGCAAGCTGATCCTGCAAAAGCCGAACGTGCTGATCATGGACGAACCCACCAACCACTTGGACATGGAATCCATCGAGGCGCTGAACCTGGCGCTGGAGAACTACCCGGGCACGCTGATTTTCGTCAGCCACGACCGCGAGTTCGTATCGTCCCTGGCAACCCGCATCATCGAGCTGAGCCCGAGCGGCGTGATCGACTTCAGCGGCACCTATGACGATTACCTGCGCAGTCAGGGCGTGGTGTTTTAAGAGCAGCTATTAGTTTCAAGCTGCAAGTTGCAAGTAAAAGCCCTGTCCTGGTGACGGGGCTTTTTATTGTTTGAAGATCAAAAGATCGCAGCCTTCGGCAGCTCCTACCTTGGAATGCGCCCTCTGTAGGAGCTGCCGGAGGCTGCGATCTTTTGATCCTGATCGTTAGCCTGCTTCCTTTTATTTCTCGCCCGCGCCATGATGCATCTCTCCCTCCGCCGCCCGCGAACGAGCCCTCATGTCTGTGCAGCAACTGCCACCGCAAAGCTCCATGGCGATCACCCTGCAGATCGTCTCCATCGTCTTCTACACCTTCGTCGCTTTCCTGTGCATCGGCCTGCCGATCGCCGTGCTGCCGGGCTACGTCCATGACCAGCTGGGGTTCAGCGCCATAGTCGCGGGCCTTACCATTGGCTGCCAGTACCTGGCTACCCTGCTCAGCCGGCCGATGGCCGGGCGCATGTCGGACACTGTCGGTACCAAGCGGGCGATCGTCTACGGGTTGTCGGGCATTGTCCTGAGTGGCCTGCTGACCTGGCTGTCGACACTCCTGCAAAGCACGCCGCTGCTGAGCCTGCTAATCCTGATTGCCGGGCGTTTATTGCTGGGGATCGCCCAGGGCCTGATCGGCGTCGGCACCATCAGCTGGTGCATGGGCCAGGTGGGCGCTGAACACACTGCTCGCTCCATTTCCTGGAATGGCATCGCTTCCTATGGCGCAATCGCCATCGGTGCGCCCCTGGGCGTGCTGATGGTCGGCCAGCTGGGTTTCGCCAGCCTGGGAATCGCCCTGTCATTGCTGGCGGGGGGCGCGCTGTTGCTGATTCGCAACAAACCTTCAGTACCAGTGATCCGCGGCGAGCGCCTGCCATTCTGGGCGGTGTTCGGGCGGATTGCACCGTTCGGGGCCAGCCTGAGCCTGGCGTCGATCGGCTATGGCACGCTGACCACCTTCATCACCCTGTACTACGTGAACCGTGGCTGGACAGGTGCGGCGTATTGCCTGACGGTGTTCGGCGTGTGCTTCATCCTGGCCCGGGTGCTGTTCATTTCCAGCATCAGCCGTTTTGGCGGCTTCAATTCAGCTATCGCCTGCATGTGCATTGAGGTTGTGGGGCTGGTATTGCTCTGGTTCGCGCCCTCCACTGGCTATGCCTTGCTCGGCGCAGGGCTGACGGGGTTCGGCCTGTCCCTGGTGTACCCGGCGCTGGGGGTGGAGGCGATCAAGCAGGTACCAAACTCCAGTCGCGGCGCGGGCTTGAGTGCCTACGCGGTGTTCTTCGACCTCGCTCTGGCGATAGCCGGGCCATTGATGGGTGCCATCGCATTGAACCTGGGGTATTCGTGGATCTTCTTCTGCGCAGCCCTGCTGTCAGCGACAGGACTGGGACTCACTCTGCTGCTCAAACGTCGGGCAATGGCTTAAGCCCTATATCGCGCAGGTATCATTGATCAGCGGTTTGCATACCCGCCCGATTCGGCTTGGACAGCGTGCGGGAAAAGAACCGGCCAGCCTCCCCAATCAGGTTGCGATGAATGTCCTCGCGGTTAACGCCATCGGCATCAGTGCACAGTGCTGGCATGGCGGCAATCTGCTCATCGTTGCACGGGGCCATGAACACGAAATGCCCGGCGCCAGCCAGCAACTTGAAATCCGGTGCGATTGGCAGTTTGCGTGCCAGGGCGGCGGCATTTTTGTCAAAGGCCACCAGCTTGTCTCCGTCACCGCTGTAGAGCAGCACTGGCACATGCACGTCAGCCAGGGTGTGCCGGCCGAACTTGAGGCTCAACGGCGCCATCAGGAGCAAGGCGTGTACTCTTGGGTCGGCCACCGGTTGCAGGTCATCGCGATCGACGATCAGCTCGCCCTGGGTATTGCAGGCGTCACGATCATCCGGGCGCTCCTGGCAATAACGGCGCAGGCGATCCAGATCAGGGGTTGCACCGGAGAGTATCAAGGCCGTTTCACCGCCCGCCGAATAGCCGATCACCCCGACCTGCCCGGCATTCACGAATGGCGCCAGCATCGGATCGCCCAAGGTTGCGGTAATGGCTTCGGAAATCTGCAGCGGCCGGCCGTACAGATTGCTCAGGGTACCCAGACGACTGTGGTCGGTTGAGTTGTCACCCGGATGGATAACCGCCACCACCACAAAGCCCTTGCGCGCCAGCGAAGTCATCAGGTCGTGCAAGGCCATCGGCGTGCCAGTGTTGCCATGGGACAGCATCAGCATCGGGTAACGCCCGATGGCCACCCGGGTATCCTCACCCGCTTCGACCGTATAACCCTCCAGGCGGCTGGAATGCTCCTTGTCGCTTGAGGGGTAGAACGCGATGGCACGCATCGGCTGCAAGTCCAGAGGGTCGAGAAAACTCATCTCGTGGTAGCCGACGCTCCAGCGCGGGTGCAGTGCACGTGCTGCCTGCACCCAATTAAGGCTGCCGAGCAGGACCAAGAGTAATGCTGCACAAAGACGTACCATGGAACGCCCTACCTGTTGGCTTGCGGCGACGATGACCCTTGACTGCACGAGCTGGGCCAACTTGTGACACAGCCAGAAACAAAAAACTCCGTACCTGGCGCTTGCGCTTCCAGAATACAGAGTTTTTTAGCGATTGCCTGAGCTGTTTGAGCTCTTTACGCAAGCCTTACGCAGCGGCGAACAACTGCTCACTGATGCGCACGTGCGCGTCATTCATGGCTTTGGTACGCACTTCGTCACCGTAGGCCAGGCCTTCGGCACGCACGAACTCGATGTCGGTGATACCGAGGAAACCCAGCAGCAGCTTCAAGTACTCTTCATGGGCTACGCCGCTGGCCTGGCCGGCATGCAGGCCGCCGGAGGTCGACACGATCACCACTTTCTTGCCGCCGCACAGGCCTTCAGGGCCGGCTTCGGTATAGCGGAAGGTCTGGCCAGCTACCGCGATGCGGTCGATCCAGGCCTTGAGCTGGGTTGGAATCGTGAAGTTGTACATCGGCGCGGCAATCACCACCGCATCGGCCGCGAGGAATTCAGCCAGGGTAGTGGCGCTCAGGTCGGCCTCGTGTTGTTGCGCGGCATTGCGCAACTCGGCGGTGGTGCCGGCCGCAACGAGGGTGGTGGCGGAAAAATGGCTGATGGCATCGGCGGCCAGGTCACGGTAGGTCACCACGGTGCCTGCTTCAGCGCCCTGCCAGGCCTTGACCACTTCGCTGCTCAGCTGACGGGAGGCCGAGTTGTCACCCAGAATGCTCGAATCGATATGCAACAGTTTCATAAGGGATCTCCAAGGTGAGGATCGCCAGCCGGCGATCTGATGGAGTAAATCCTACAGGTGAAACCAATAGCCGATTAGTCAGCAACAATGCGATTGATCGTCTCACCTATAGAACAATCCGACGGTCATCCGCGTGGCAACTTCCCACAACCGCTGCGCGTTATCAGGGTCAACGGCATAAGCTGCAACGCCCATGTAATCGGCAGGCCGTTTGGTGACTACCAGCGCCTCATTACAGTCCTCGAAATAACGACCACCAATGCCTTCCAACAACGGAGACGCCGCAAGCAGTACCGATGTCGCAGCACCTTGTTGCACGTTCTTCTGACGTTCAATTGGGGTCTTAAGCCCACCGGTATGTTTCTGAAGGTTGGTCGCGATTGCCCCAGGGTTCAAAGCGTTAGCGAAAATGCCTAGCTTCGCCCAGCGACGGGTGATCTCTACGGCGATGAGCGCGCATGCTGACTTTGCCTGGGCATATGATGCGTACGCATCGTATGTACGGAAGTCAAAATTGATGTCGTCGAAAACGACTGGCCCTAGAAGATTAGCGTTTGAGCTCAACGAAACAATTCGGGCGCCTTCGGCTTTGATCAGGGCGTCCTGCAACCCAAGCACAAGCGCAAAATGGCCAAGAAAGTTGGTTGCAAACTGCATCTCCCAACCCTGCGATGTCAGCTCCCGCTGAGGAACGGCCATGATCCCTGCGTTATTGACCAGGATATCAAGTGGCTCTGACCACGACTCAGCAAACGATTTCACAGAGGACAGATCTGCCAGATCGATTGAGCGGATATCAACGGTACCCCTGCCCCCAGAGCGCAGTTCGGCGGCTACCGACGCCGCCGCTTCCGGACGCCGTACTGCAAGCGTCACGTTTGCGCCGGCATTGACCAATGCGCGCGCTGTCTCGATACCGATACCGGAGGCCCCGCCCGTTACGATTGCACGTTTACCAGCGAGGTCAACCCCTTCCATGACCTCTTGTGCGGTTGAATGAAACCCGAACGGTGTAGTGATACGCGTCATGAATTATTCCTCGCATGTTTGATGACCGCAGAGTCGAACTGACTTGCGGGATCACCGAATGACCGGGATGCCACAGGCCACGCTATGAAGCCCGACCTGCGTAAAGTTGTTGTGGACCAAGATAAGCCGCAGCACTGTCGCAAACAATCAGGCTAATATCGGATGAACTGATGCAGGAATTAGCACAATGCAGAAATCCGGCCTTCTCGAACTGAACGCCGTAGTCGCCGTTTCTACTCACCGCAGCTTTCGTCGCGCGGCCATAGAATTGGGAATGTCGCCATCAGCACTCAGTCATGCGATCGCTGCACTGGAGAAACGCCTTGGCGTGAGGTTGTTCCACAGAACCACGCGAAGCGTTTCTCTGTCTGAAGCCGGGGAGCAGTTTCTGGTTCGTGTGCAGCCCGCTCTGCGTGATATATCCGCGGCCATGGAGGCGGTAAGCGAGTTCCGCGATACACCGGCCGGAACCCTACGCCTGAACACCTCCGAAGGTGCTGCGCAAATGGTGCTGACGCCAGTGGTATTGGAGTACCTAAGGCGTTATCCCGACATGCGGGTAGACATCGTTACCGATAGAAGTCTGGTTGACATCGTTGCTGGTGGATTCGACGCCGGCATACGGTTGGCGGAAAGCGTTCCGCAGGACATGATCGCCATTGCGATCACTCCCCCGCTCCGTTTTGCGGTGGTCGCTTCCCCCCAGTACTTCGCGAAATGCAAAAAACCAAAGGTTCCAATAGACCTGCTCGCACACAACTGCATACGCGTGCGCTTCCCCAGTGGTTCAATCTACAAATGGGAATTCGAGAAGCGCGGTGAAGAGCAATCAATAGATGTCAGCGGGTCGTTGACGCTCGACAGCCACCACTTGATGCTAGAGGCTGCTTTGCAAGGCGCCGGCATAGCCTGGACTAATGATTTCGCTGCTTCTGCTCATATTGCGTCCGGAAAGCTCATGCGAGTGCTGGAGGACGGGACACCTTCGTACCCCGGACTGCGCCTTTACTATCCTGCGAATCGCCATATGCCGGCGGGACTTCGGGCTTTCGTCAACGTCGTCCGTGAGATTGTGTCGGCGGATTCGATCGCTAAAAAGAAAGTCTGAGCTTTTACGCTCAGACCGGGAGCGCTTCTGCATCTGCCTCTCTTGGCATGACGTAATACTTCTTTCATGCAAGCGCAATGCTCGACTTGTTCGGGCTGCAGGATAGCCAACTGAAACGTCAGAGCTTGAAGGCATCTCTAACGATGGCTTCAAGATCTTTGGGCTTTCGACCTAGCAGTTCTTCAAGGGTACGACTGGTTTGATCAAATGCGCCCTTCTCGATAGCGCGATACCAATCGCCAATGAAGGTCGCGACATGAGGTGGCCAACCTTCGGCTTCGCGGGCGGCGATGAAGGTTCCGGTCGAGATCGGCTGATAATGGACGGCTTTACCGGTTATGCGCGAAAGCGCGGCGGCGATGTCTGCGAACGACCAGGTTTGTCCGCTATTGAGCAGATAAGCTCGATGCTCGTGACCCGGCTGACTGAGTAGGGTTGCCCCGCCTTCAGCTAGTTCATCAATGCTCGTCAGGGCCACCCGCCCCTGACCGGCGGGTGCGCTGAAGCCCTTCTGCGGAGCATCTTTGCCGATGTACATCGCAAGCACGTCGGCATACAGCGGATGCCGGACGATGGTGTAATCCAGCCCGGATGATTTAAGCATCGCCTCTGTTTCGAGGTCGCTGGCAGTGACACCCTCAATAGGACAATAGTCATCGCTAACGCGCTGAATGCTGGTGTAGAACACATGTCGAACACCCGCCATACGTGCCGCATGAATGACGTTCCTGTGTTGCCCCACCCGATCGCTGAAAGCAACGGCTGACACCAGGTAGATTTTTTCCACCCCGGCGAAGGCATTGACCAGGGATTCGACGTCAGTGTAATCGCCCAGCCGCACTTCGACGCCCAGGTCCGACAACCACTGCGCTTTGCTCCCCTCTCGAACCAAGGCGACGACATCTGCCGCAGGCACCTTCCGGACCAGTGAGCGCACTACTGCGCTACCCAGCTTACCGGTCGCGCCGGTGATTAACATTTTGCCCATTACGCTCCACCTGTTTTGAGTGTGAAATTCAGTCGGCCACCACTATGGGCTCAAATTCAGCACCAAATTAGTCATCAATCAGTAGAATCATCTTCAACCAAAAGTTGGAGATAAGCGTGGACAGTTTGGGCAACCTGGAATCATTTGTAAGAGCCGCAGAAGCTCGCAGTTTTTCCGAAGCGGCTCGGCGGATGGGCATTTCCGCCGCGGCAGTGAGCAAAAACATTGCCCGCCTGGAAACAAAATTGGGCACTCGACTGTTTCAACGCAGCACGCGAAGTCTGTCCCTTACCGAAGCCGGTGAGGCGCTATATGAACAAGTGGCGGGTAGTGTCGAAACGATTCAAGGCGCAATGGCTCAACTCGGCGACTCACGCGATGTGCCCGCCGGTCGGTTGCGGGTCAACATGTCTCCGTCCTTCGCCTACGACTATGTGCTGCCTCTGCTGAAAACGTTCAAGCAACGATATCCCTGCGTTGTGCCCGATTGGCACCTCGAAATCCGACGCGTTGATTTGATAGGTGAAGGTTTTGACGTTGCGATTGGCGGCGGCCTGGAATTAAGCCCGGGCGTCGTGGCACGCGAGCTGGCCAAGCTACACCTCGTCGCTGTAGCAGCTCCCGAGTGGCTCCAAGGCAAGCCATTGCCCGTTGTGCCAGCGGACTTGCAGGGCCAGGATGGCATTGTCGTGCGATCGACCGACACCAACCGATTACGCACCTGGACGTTGCGCAGTTCGGCTGACGAAACCTTTGATCTGAGCCTGAAACCAACAGCCATCATGAATGATCCGCAAGCCTTGTGCATGTGCGCCCTGATGGGGCTGGGCGTGGCATTGGTGCCACTGGAGCGAGCATGGCCCTGGTTACAGCGGGGTGAGCTGATTCGGCTATTACCGCAATGGTATGTCGATCTGGGCTCAATCTCCGTCTACTACTCGGCCAGAAAAGAACTGCCAGCTAAAACACGCGTCTTCGTAAACTTTCTGATTGAACATTTCCAAGGCACGCTGAGTGATCACTTCAGCGCCATGGAAACTGATAAAGGGAAGTAGCGGCACGCCTTGGCGTTCCCTTCCCGACATTAGCCAGGCAAGAGTCCAGCCGCCCAAGCCTGATTTGCGGAAAACGATCAGTTGGCATACAGGTTCCCTGTTCTAACTATCAAAGGGCAGATTCTGCCAAAAAACGTGGATTTGGGAGTTAAATTCGCAACCACCTGCCCTGCTCCTCCCCTCTAAAATTGTCTCCCTCATTTCCTGCCGAGCACACGAATATGGAAGACAAAGCGCTGTACCTCCTCGCTCTCTCGATGATTTTCCTAATGCCCGGTCCGGACATGATCCTGCTACTTCAAACGGGTGCGAAACAAGGTAGAACCGCAGCGCTAGCGACTGCGCTCGGGCTCGCGTTGGCGCGTGCCTGCCATGTGGCTTTGACCGCTATGGGATTGGCAACGATGTTCAAGGTGCTGCCTTGGACTTTTGATATCGTCAAATATGCAGGAGCAGCCTATCTACTTTGGGTAGGTATCCAGATGTTCAAAACCAGTGGCAAGAGTGCACCTGCCCTTACAGAGACTGGCACTGTAACGCCGAGCTTGAGCGCGGCTATCCGGCGGGGGCTTTTCACCAATTTACTCAATCCGAAAGCGCTACTTTTTAGCTCAGTGCTGCTTCCGCAATTCATCGATCCGAATCGATCGTCGGTATCGGAGCAATTTGCAATACTGGGTGCAGTACTCGTAATCACCGGTCTGATTTTCGACAGCATTTATGCCACTGCCAGCGCTTGGGTAGGGCGTTGGTTAGAGCGTAGCGTGACCGCGCAACGAGTTCAGCAATGGCTTTTCGGTACCCTCCTGATTGGATTTGCAGTGCGGCTGGCGTTTGTACAGCAAGCCTGACGTCCTGACGCCAAGTCGTTTGGGCGGTGCATTAGTTCGTTCGATTCCTGGACTGCTCAACCGCTACTCTCACATCGCCGCCAACCCGCTTTTACACAGGGCGCTAGCGAATGAAGCATCAACTGAAGGTTTATCAATTCCCGAAGGTCACCTCTCATACCTGCTGATGTATTTGATCTAGAAATGCTCGGTAGGCGCCCTGATGGTTCCTGACTTAACTAAGCTTTTAGCTAACCACGGATTTTATCCCGAGGTACCTCAATGTGGAGTAGTGATCATGGCTGAATCTGAGACCCGTCCCCCGCTACCACCGTTTGACCGCGAGTCTGCAACACTCAAAGTTCGCCTGGCTGAAGATGGATGGAATAGCCGAGATGCTGAAAAAGTCGCATTGGCCTATACCACCGACACCAGGTGGCGCAACCGCGTCGATTTTGCAGTCAACCGGGCTGAGGCACAGGCGTTCCTTACTCGAAAATGGAATAAGGAGTTGGAGTATCGACTTATCAAGGAGTTATGGGCGTTCACCGACAATCGTATTGCTGTTCGCTATGCCTATGAGTGGCGCGACGATTCCGGGAATTGGTACCGCTCGTACGGAAACGAAAACTGGGAATTCGCCGAGAACGGTTTAATGGCAAACCGTTTTGCGTGTATCAACGACATGCCCATCAAAGAGTCAGAACGAAAGTTTCGGTGGCCGCTAGGCCGTCGCCCGGACGATCATCCAAGCCTTTCCGACCTGGGTCTTTGAGAAGGGAGGCGTACTCGCGCTGACTGACTAACACGCACACAAAAGCAGCGCTGTACGGCCCGTTGCCTCTCCCCAATAAATCCAGATGCTGCCACTGAGCCCGCCGTACGCGGGCTCTTTTGTCTCGCCATCCCCCTCGCGCAGCAAAGCGATTCTTTTTGTCGACCAATGTGATTATCCAGAATCAGCAGTATTGCTTCCGAGTTCCCGACGTTCATGAGCCCCCCGATTTAAACCTATAGGCAGGGCTTATGCGAAGCATTGTTTATCGGTCTTGGACGCTATAGAGCAAACGGCAGAACATGGCTTCACACCAAGCAACACTCATCCAGCAACTCTTACCCAAGCATCCGATAGGAGCGACACCATGCAACAGTCCCACGCTTACAACGACACCAGTCTTGAACTGACCGCTAAAATTCTAGACGCCAAAGCCCGCAAAAACCTGTCGTTCGAAGACATGGCAGAAGGCACCGGCCTCGGTCTGGCCTACGTGACCGCAGCCCTTCTCGGCCAGCACCCTCTTCCAGAAACTGCCGCGAAAGTGATCGGTAAAAAGCTGGACCTGGACGCTGACTCGGTAGCGCGCCTGCAAATCATCCCACTGCGTGGCAGTCTTTCGGGCGTCCCTACGGATCCTACTATCTACCGCTTCTACGAAATGATCCAAATCTATGGCACGACTTTGAAGGCCTTGGTCCACGAACAGTTCGGCGACGGCATCATCAGCGCGATTAACTTCAAGCTCGATATGAAAAAAGTTGAAGATCCTGAAGGTGGACACCGCGCAGTAATCACCCTCGACGGGAAGTTCCTGCCACTGCGTCCTTTCTAAGAAGGCGACTGGAAATGTAATTCGGCCCGCACTGGTAGCGGGCCTGCTTCAACACATTTATCCACTTCACCGACTCACCAAATCTAAATGGAGGATGCGTCATGCAAAAAATTCTGTTGCTCGCCCTGTCCCTGACAGCTTCGTTGTCGGCCTATGCACAGCAAACTTCGGCTGCGCCAGAAGCCACTCCGTATGTCTATGGCGTGCACTTGGATATTGCCAAGGTCATCAACATCACTGAAGCAGCAGACGTCTGCGGCCCAGTGCCAGTGCAAATGACTTACAAAGATTCGCACGGTGACACTCGCGTCCTTGAATACAGCGTGATAGGTCGCGGCTGCACTAATTGAATATTACCTAACTTGATTACTTGCGAAAGGCTAATCCCATGAAAGCGCTCATTGAAGGTTTTTTAAAGTTTCAGAAAGAAGCATTTCCGCAACGGACGGACCTGTTCAAACACCTGGCCACCACGCAGCATCCAGGCACGTTGTTTATCACGTGTTCCGATAGCCGCGTAGTACCAGAACTGTTGACGCAACAAGAACCTGGCGAACTGTTCGTGATCCGAAACGCGGGGAATATCGTGCCTTCGTATAGCCCCCACCCCGGAGGTGTGTCGGCAACGGTCGAATACGCCGTGGCGGTGCTCGGGGTGACCGATATCGTGATCTGCGGTCATTCGGATTGCGGCGCAATGACGGCGGTCGCCAAGTGCAAATGCATGAACCATCTCCCAGCTGTCGCCGGATGGTTGCAACATGCTGAATCCGCGAAGGTCATCAACGAGTCTCGCCATCACATGAATGACGCGGCAAAAGTAAGCTCGATGGTTCGAGAAAACGTGATTGCCCAACTGGCCAACATCCAGACTCACCCAAGCGTGCGCATCGCTCAGGAAAAAGGCTTGTTGAATTTGCATGGATGGGTCTACGACATCGAAACCGGATCGGTTGACGCTCTTGACTCTGATAATCGCAGCTTCAAATCGTTGGCAGAGCACCCGGATACCTGCGCTGTACACGCTCGTGCAGAAAAAGCCGCAGCCTGAAACTGTCTAAACGGTGAGGATTCTTCATGCCTGACATTATTATGTACACAACCAGCACCTGCCCTTACTGCCGTGGTGCAAAGCAACTGCTTAACGCTAAAGGTATTTCTTATACCGAAATCGATGTGCAGTCAGTTGATCAGAAGGTCGCAATGATAAACCGCAGCGGCCGTCGCACGGTTCCGCAAATTTTCATCGGCGACTGGCATGTGGGTGGATTTGATGACCTCGTTCAACTCGACCGTGAAGGCGGTTTGGCTCAAGCGCTCAACCCGCGTCTCGCGGGATGAGCGATAGAGAGGGCATTCATGCTACAGATCCAAAACCAGGGGGGCGTCGCCCTCCTTGCTTTGCGCTGGCACTGCGCAGCAAATCAAGACCTCTCCCTGAGCCGGCATTTCAGCGGGCAAGTTCAAATAGTGCACCTCCCCACTGATCAGCTTCGTACGACAAGTCCCACACGACCCGCCGCGGCAACTGAAGTCCGGATTCAGACCACGACTTTCAGCCAACTCCAGCAAGCTGCCGTTGCCTGGCTCCCAACGCGCCTCTTTAGCAGAAGTCGCGAACAGTACTTTTACGGGGGTACTGGCTGCCGGAACTTGTTCGACCGCCGGGGTCAACTGATCGCGTAGCCGAACCAAGGTCGATGGCCCGAAAGTTTCAGCGTGAATGCGATCATCGCCAATGCGGAGTTCACGTAGCCCATCGTATAACGCCTGGGTAAACGCGCCTGGGCCGCACAAGTAAAAGTCGTAATCATCCAGGGGTAACAGCGCCTTGAGTAGCGCGACGTCCACACGTCCAGCCAATTCAAAGTCCTCGCCCTCGCGAGCGTGCTGCTCAGGCTGACTCAGAAGTCGCAATGCACGAATTTTATCTTTCGCACGGGTTGCTAGTTCAAACAGCTCATCCCGAAATGCCAGCTCCGCCAGACTGCGCGCACTCTGAATAAACCAGGTCGGCCGAGTGCGACGAATTCGCTCTCCTTCGTAGATCACTTCACGCAGCATCGACAGCAGCGGCGTGACCCCGACCCCAGCGGCCAATAGAACCAATGGCCGATGCTCATCGGCCTTCACTGTGAATCGTCCCTGAGGGGCACGGGCTTCGATCAGATCCCCCACCCGAATCTGGTCGTGCAAATGCGACGAAATCAACCCGTCACGCTTGACGCTGATCCGGAAGAAGTTGTCAGACGGTGCACTCGACACACTGTAAGTCCTGACAACCGGCGCCTGCCCATCAACCAGGCTAAACCGTACCGGTAAATGCTGGCCCGCCTCGAATCGCGGCAATCCCGCACCATCGTCGGGTTCCAGATAAAAAGAGCTGATGGTGCTGCTCTCTTCAACGATTCGGGTGACGCGCAGATGCCGCCATTGGTCGCGCAGGGCATCGGCCTGTAAGCGGCCTTCAGCTTTTTCCCAGCTGCCGGTCATCATACTGTTCGGTGAGAAACCTTCGAATACCCAGCGCAGAGCCAATACGGCTCGCCTTAGGACGACATGCTCCACCGTCAAGGTCCAGAATCTCTCGGCCCCTTGAAATGCAGCGATCTGCGGCCCCTCAAGAATAAGCTCGGTGCGCCCGGCCACCTGGAGCACATCACCTGACGAGAAATCGACAAAAACCAAACCGGCTTTAGGGTTGAGCAACAGGTTGCCCAATGTATTGAAATGCAGATTGCCGGCGAAATCGGGAATTGTCAGCACATTGCCTTCGACCCTGACAAAACCTGGATTACCTCCGCGATGGGAAACGTCAACCGAGCGCTTGGCTGAGTCTCCTTCGAGGTCGACGTAGCTGGCGAGGAAGAACGTATCGGCCTGACGAATCATCTCTGTAGCCGCCTCGTCCAATTCGTGCAAACGTTTTGCTGCAACATCGGATGAGGATCGCCCAACGCTGACGGGCTCGACACTTCGCAATTGGATGTACTGAGGACAGTTGCCAAAAGCGTGCACGACAGAAACGGCAACACCGTCAGAGGAGACGGTGTTGATATTGCCGTTCACACGATTGCGCCTTCGGGTCTTCAGATCGATGCCAAGTAACCCGACTGCGGCGCCCATTCCCAAGGCAGGTTTCACTGGGTCGCCGTCTGCGGGGAGGCGGTCGAGCTGCAAGCTGCGTGGGTCGGGTGAGTGAACAAACCCTGGAGGACCCTCGATCAACGTCGCCCAAGGGATGCCGTCTTGGTCGACCGCACCCACCACCAGATAGGGGAGTTGGCTGTAGAACGAACGATGCTGATCCGGCATGTAGTCGCGAACAACTTTTCGCCCAAAGTGCTCCATCTGCTGCGCCACGCCGACACTTTCTTGCAACCGCCGCTCGCCAGCATGCCAGGGTGAAGCCCCTTGCTCATCCGTATTACTCATGATCACCTCTACGTATTCGTAAACAGGTGCGATTCACTCGCCGCCGAGCGTTCATTGATGGCTGCACCGGTGGGGTGTTCACTGCGTACCCACCGATACCATCAATGCAACGTCTGGCAGGCCGGAGCGCTACACGTCTTTTCATAGGTGTCTGCGCAGTCAGGTGTTTTATAAAGTGCCTGGAACGCATGCTCCGCCTTAATCGCTTTGGTGAGAACAAACACAAAACACAATCCAATGTTTCGCCTGCTGAAATGCTGGGGGAGCTTTGTGTCGGTTTGTAGCAAAGGCGGCGTTAGATACATTTCCATGCGTAGCACAGGATACGGGGACACATAGGGGATACAGCTAGCGGTTTAACTATTCCTGTCGCTCCACAACCCATCTCCCGTCATGCACAGGAACACAGATGAAAAAGATATTTGCAGGTCTGGCCTTAGCGGCCGCAATAGTTACAGCCTCCGCAGCGATGGCTGCGCCGGTCAAACCGACTGTCGTGTTGGTTCACGGCGCTTTCGCTGATTCCAGCAGTTGGAATGGCGTCGTCAAAATTCTTGAAAAAGATGGCTATCCAGTGATCGCAGCCTCGAACCCGCTGCGCTCGCTCAAAGGAGACGCCCAAGCAGTGGCTGACGTGCTCGCTAGCGTCAAAACGCCCGTTGTGCTGGTAGGGCATTCGTATGGTGGTCCGGTCATCACCGAAGCGGCTTACGGCAACACCAATGTCAAAGCGCTGGTGTTCGTCGCAGCCATTGCGCCTGAAGCAGGTGAATCCACCGCAGAGTTATCCGGACGTTTCCCGGGTGGCACGCTGGGCCCTACTCTCGCTCCTCCAGTAGCCTTGGCTGACGGCGGTAAGGATCTGTATATCCAGCAAGACAAATTCCACGACCAGTTTGCAGCCGACGTTTCCAATGCGGACGCCAAATTGATGGCTGCAACTCAACGTCCCGTCACGGTGGCGGCGCTCAATGAAGCATCGACCGAGCCGGCCTGGAAAACCATTCCTTCATGGTTCGTCTACGGCGACGCTGATAAGAACATTCCAGCACAAGCACAGGCCTTTATGGCGGAGCGGGCACACTCCAAACAGACCGTCGTGGTCAAAGGCGCGTCGCACGTTGTGATGGTGTCCAACCCGAAAGTCGTCGCCAGCCTGATCGAAAAGGCAGCGAACGCCAAATGAAGCTAATCGGCGATCTCGGTCCGGGATCGCCGAACGCTCAATGAGCGTCGGGCAACATTGCCGGATGTTCGCGCAGGCCTTCGACAATGTGGTCGACGAAACTGCGCACTTTCATTGAAGCTCTACGCCCTTCCCGGTAAACGACATGAACTGGAAGCGCTGGCAGTTCGAAAGGTTGCAACACCCTGTGTAACCGACCGTCATTTAAATAATCGTAGGCAGGATAGCTGAGGCAGCGCGTAAGCCCCGCGCCATAAGCCGCCGCATCGATGGCAGCTTGAACGGTGGTGCAGCTGACGCGTGATCGGGCCTTGATGGTGGATGGAACACCTTGTCTGGAAAAATCCCAGTTGATCTTCTCCCGATAAGCTTGAATGCCAATCAGCCGGTGACTTTTGAGATCCTCCGGCTCGGCGGGCACACCATGGGCTTCGAGATAGGTGGGGCTGGCGCATACGATCGTACGAACGTAGCCAACCGGCCTTGCTATCAACGAGGAACTGGGCAAATTTCCGACCAGCACGGCGACGTCAAGCCCCTCCTCGTTCATGTTCGGAAAACGATCATGATAATGGGCGAATACTGTGACTTCGGGATAAAACTCCATGTAATTCGCAAGCAAAGGCGTCATTACATAGCGGCTGAAAAGGAGTGGAAGCAATACAGTCAGATTACCCTGAGCCTGAACATGGAGGCCTTTAGCTGATGCTTCTGCGTCTTCGATTTCTTTGATGATGCGCGAGCAGTCAGCCATAAATACAACACCCGACTCAGTCAACGACACTCCACGAGTGCTGCGTTGCAATAACGGCACCCCGAGACGCATCTCCAACCGAGCAATCGCGCGAACGACTGTCGGGCCAGAAACGTTCAGACGGCGCGCAGCTGCCGCCAGGCTTGGCCGCTCTGAGAGCGCTTCAAACATGAGCATTTCATGGAAACGGTCCATCAGAGCGTGCTTTTCTTGGCAGGTCGAAGCGCCGCATCACATCCCAGGCGTTCCGTGAGGAAATCCACGAACGTACGTATCTTCGCTGGTACGCGGTTACTCTTGAGGTAAACGACCTGGATGGGCAAAGCGGGCGGTTCAAAATCCTGGAGTACCACTTCCAGTTCACCGGCGGCTACCTGACTAGCCACCTGGTAGGACAACACCCGTGTCACGCCCCAGCCCAGACAAGCAATATTGATGGCCGCCTGATTGGCGGTAACGACTAGCCGCGGATCGAACCGAAAGCTGAGTGCATTTCCTTCATTCTCAAATTGCCAATCGCTCAACAAATGGCTAGCCGAAGACATGACGATTTTGGCGGAACCCAATTCTCCAGGATGGCGGGGCCTGCCGAACTCCTCGAAATACTTGGGGGCGCCACAGATTACCTGGCGCACCTCGCCGACGTTGATACCGTGCTGATTATTCTCGTGCAGATGGCCAATACGGATCGCCACATCGATACCTTCATCAACCATGCTTGTCACGCGGTCAACCAGTAACGCGTTGAGATGTACAGAAGGAAATTGATCCAGGTACTCAGCCAGCAAAGGCGCAATGTACAACTCTCCGAAAAGCACAGGAGCTGTCACCGTCAAGTGCCCGCATGGAATTGAGTAGCTGCCGGCAGCAGCTTCTTCCGCTTCATTGACCTCACCGAGTATTCGCCGGCAATCATCCAGGTATCGCTGCCCTGCCTCAGTCAAGTGCAAGCTACGAGTTGTGCGTGAGAGCAACTGAGTACCGATGCGATCCTCCATAGCAGCAATGGCACGGGTAACGCTGGGAGGGGAAATATTCAAACGACGGGCGGCGGCCGCAAAACCTTCTTCTTCGGCCACCGTCATGAATATCTGCATTTCCTGAAAGCGATCCATAGGCGACTCTGCCGTGATGTAGGAACAGCCAGATCTGATCGCGAGAGCGAGCAGACATAAATGCAAAAAAGTGTCGCCTGGAGCGACTGGGGCACCCTATCCAGATGACTGGTGCAAAAGGCAACAATTCGAAGAGATCGTAGTTGAATCAGCGAAGCCTACCCGGAATTTTTCCCGGGTAGCTTCGATGGTTGGATCAAGCTTGCTGCAAGCCCTTGGCAGTACGCTGCATACCTACGAAATTTGGCAATGCCTCAATGCTGCTCAACCAGGCACGAACGTTTGGATAGTCAGTCAGTGCAACATTACCTTCTGGGGCGTGCGAGACGTAGGTGTAGGCTGCGACATCTGCAACGGTCGGTTTGTCGCCAGCCAGGAATTTACTTTTACCCAGCTCTTGCTCCATCACCGCCAGCAGGGTGTGGGACTTGCTGATCGCATCCTGCGCATTGTAACCGGCCCCAAACACAGTGATCAGTCGGGCGGTAGCGGGGCCTGAGTTGATCTGCCCGGCGGCAACTGACAACCAGCGTTGTACTTTTGCTTGCGCTACGGGATCACTGGGCAGCCACTCACCGTTGCCGTATTTAGTTGCGAGATAGACCAGAATGGCGTTCGAGTCAGCTAGAACGGTGCCGTTATCATCGATCACCGGTACTTGGCCGAAGCTGTTGAGCGCCAGGAATTCAGGCAGTTTGTGCGCGCCCTTCATCAGATCCACAAATATCAACTCTGTTGGCTGGCCGAGCAGTGAGAGCATCAATTCGACACGATGCGCGTGGCCTGACAATGGGTGACGATAAAGTTTGATCGGTTGTTGGGACATGACGTACTCCGGTTGTTTTTGGATTCGACCCGGTGATCGTGTCGATGGAGTCATCTTGCTCTTAGCTACCAAACAGAGGAATTACCATTATTTACAATCCAGCATTTCACTGGGCGTAATGGTCAGCACTCTATTCTCGGTCCACTGGCGCGGATCCAAGCATCAAATTCATGAACGCGACCGATGCTGCACTGTGGTAGTTATTTTTTCGCCTCAGAATCGACACGCCACGTTGAGGCGCTTTGTCGAGCAAGGCCAGCTTGTGCAAAGCACGATCCTGCGTGGCAATGGGTTCAGGAAGAATGGTGGCGACCGCGGTGTTTCGGATGACTTCAAGCAACGTGTTCACGGAGTTGACCTGAATCGTCACCTTGGGCGTGATTTTCGTCTTGGCGAAGTACTCATCGATACAAATGCGCGTAGCGAAGTCAGGGGTCAGCAAAGCAAAATCCAGTTGAGCTAACTGGTCCGTCGTGAGTGCATCCTGGCAGTCATAGAGTGGGTGAGCGCGCCCAACCATCAGACCAAGTGTCTCGACAAAAGCCGGGATTGATTCGATATCGGCGTGTCTCACTTGGTCAAATGCCACCGCTATATCCAGCGAATCATCGACCAACCCCGTTTCGATATCGCCCATCGATAGCTCGAAGATCTCTAAGCGAATGTTCGGGTATTGGGAGATGTAATCACGCACTAAAGGACCCAAAACGTACGCCATGAACGTTGGGGCCATGGCGAGCCTTAACGTGCCACGGGACAGGTCTTTCACATCGTGCAACGCCCGTTTACCCGCCGCCAGCTCCACCAGTACCCGCCGGGCGCATTCGATGTAGGCTAGTCCAGCATCTGTGGGTTTGACAGTCCGGGATGTTCGGTCAAAAAGGATGACGCCAAGCGTTTCTTCCAGCTGCCGTATCTGCTGCGACAGTGTTGGCTGAGACACATGAAGGACTTCTGCGGCCCGGGTAAAGCCACCGTGGTCAGCTACTGCCAACAGATACCGCAAATGTCTTAGAAGCATTGGATCACCGAAAGATTGGGTTCGTAAGGCAGTGAATATCTGACCGTTGCGCAGTAATTGGCCGACCAGGTGTCAGCCTATTATTCTCAACCGAGCCTCCCAAAATGCAATGGGACTTTCGTGATCACCGCCACCGCGAAGATGGCCAGCCCTGCGTCGGCAACATCCGCCCTCATGATTCTTTCATCAGGTGAAATACCGCATTGTCTCGTTTAGTCATTCCTCAGACTCAGCGGTTTATCGAGTATTGGATGGAGCGCAAAACAACATCAACGCGCTGACCAGATTTCTGCGCAGATCAGCTCTGCACCCACTGGAGTACCGGTGATGCCCTTACTTAAATACCTCTGCTTTCCAGTTCTGACTTTGCTTTTGGGCTTCGGACACGCCCAAGGGGAAACGCCAAAAATGCAGTATCGCCAAGTGACAGTCGATGGCGTAAATATTGCCTATCGAGAAATTGGCGACCCCAGCGCCCCCTCCGTGTTACTCCTTCATGGAGTGCCCAGCTCGTCTCGTATGTACGACGATCTCATGAAGCAATTGGGCAACCGTTTCCACCTCATTGCTCCGGACTACCCAGGCTTCGGTAACAGCGATGCGCCCCCACCAGACAAGTTCGTCTACACATTTGATCACCTCGCGAAGATGATGGAGCGCTTTACAGATGCAGTCGGGCTCAAACGATACAGCTTGTTTATGCAAGACTACGGCGCTCCCGTCGGTATGCGATTAGCGATGGCGAGACCGGAAGCCGTAACCTCGATGGTGTTCCAAAATGGCAATGTCTATGCAGAAGGTTTGGGCAAGATGTGGGACAGCCGCAAAGCCTACTGGGCTGATCGCAATGCCTATGAGGCGAAGTTTCAGGCTGCTCATCTATCCCTGGACGTAACACGACAGCGACATGTCGGCAGCGATCCAGACGTCACGGCGTACAACCCCGATTTATGGCAAGACGAAGTGGCATTCCTCAACCGCCCCGGTGAAGGTGCGATTCAAATGGAGCTGATTTACGACTATCGCACTAACCTGGATGCATACCCGGCGTGGCAGAAATGGCTGCGTGAACATCAGCTGCCTACATTGGTTGTCTGGGGCAAGCATGATTTGGCCTTTACCGTCGCAGGAGCTGAAGCTTTTCACCGGGACTTGCCCAATGCTGAGATCGCGATCCTCGACGGCGGACATTTTGTTATGGACACCCGGCTGGAAGATGTCGCGAATCTCACTCGAAAATTCCTGATCAAGCAAAAATGAAATAGGCGCATCCTGATCAAATCAGGGTGCGCTTCATGTTCCTGCTTACCCCTATCGCTTAACCGTTAAATCGAACAGTGTCATACGACGGCAGACGGCAAATACTCCATCTCCTGAAAGGATGGCGCTAAGGGCAAAAAGGGAATCGCCATCCCCGTCACCTGCTACTCACCGCCGTACGGAGGGTAACGAACTCTTCTGCGGAGGTCGGATGAACGCCAATAGTGTCATCAAAAAGTCGTTTGGTGGCACCCGCCTTAAGAGCAATCGCCAAGCCTTGAATGATATCCCCCGCGTCCGGACCGACCATGTGGCATCCCAATACTCGATCAGATTCTGCGTCCACTACCAGCTTCATGAGCGTCTGTTCTGGCGACTCGGTGAGAGACAATTTCATGGGTCGGAACCGGCTCTCGAACACCACCACTTTGTGGCCTTGCTCAATCGCTTGCTCCTCGGTGAGGCCTACCGTACCAATATTTGGCTGGCTGAACACCGCAGTTGGAATATGGCGATAGTCGACCGGGCGATACTGCTCAGGTTTGAACAATCGACGGGCAACCGCCATGCCCTCTGCTGTGGCAACGGGTGTCAACTGGACACCGCCAATGACGTCACCCAGAGCCAAAATGGACGGCTCGCGAGTTTCGAAGTGCTCATTCACGTTAATGTAGCCAGCCTTGTTAAATTCCACGCGCGTATTTTCCAGCCCCAGGTTATCGAGCATTGGCCTGCGACCAGTGGCGTAGAAGATGCTGTCAGTTTCCAGCTGCGTTCCATCCTTTAGCGTCGCGAGCAAGCTTCCATTGGCCTGCTTATCAATTTGGACAATGTCAGTGTTGAAATCTAACCGCAGACCGCGCTTAGTCAGCTCCTCTGCCAAATGAATACGCACTGATCGATCAAATCCTCGCAAAAACAGATCGCCTCGATACAGCAGCCGAGTATCGGCTCCTAGCCCGTTGAAAATACCAGCGAATTCCACGGCAATGTAACCTCCTCCGACCACCAGGATTCGCTTCGGCAGCTCCTTCAGGAAGAACGCTTCATTCGAAGTGATCGCATATTCATGTCCCGGAATCTCCGGAATCTGCGGCCACCCGCCAGTCGCAATCAAAATCCGCTCAGCGCTGAAACGCTGGCCGTTTATATCGACGTGGTTCGCATCGGCTAATCGCGCGTGGCCTTCGAGCAACGTGACGCCGCTGTTAATCAAAAGCTCACGGTAGATGCCATTGAGACGATCGATCTCACGGTTCTTGTTCGCAATAAGCAATGGCCAGTCGAAATTCGCCTTGCCCGCTGTCCAGCCGAAGCTTTCGGCCTGTTCGAAGTCATCAGCAAAATGGGCACCGTAAACCAACAACTTTTTTGGAACGCAGCCGACATTCACACACGTGCCGCCTAAGTATCGACTTTCGGCAACCGCTACTTTGGCACCAAAACCTGCTGCAAACCGCGCAGCACGCACTCCACCCGAGCCGGCACCAATGACAAATAGATCGAAGTCGTAGCTCATTTCAGTTCTCTGCAGGGAATGCACAGCACCCGGCTGTCCAATTTCATTTGAGGAATAATGACCGGAGCGAATGCATCAGTGAGGCGCAAAGCCTTGGTAACAAACCTTGGCCTGATTGCGATTGGCACATATCAGTCATGCCCAATTCGCTGGTCTCACTTGCCAAGGCTCCCATGAACTGGGGAAGCAAAAAGCCCGCTTCGTGCTCACGATGAAGCACGATTGAAGTATCCGGACAGGAGCCACCAGGGCAGGATTGAGTAGTGCCAAACATTGGAATCTCCCAGGTATGGAGAACGCTGCGACAACTCCAGCGGCTGATCGCTTATGGGATCAGTTTCACCAACAAAAGCGCGTTAGAGAATGGGCAGAGATGTCATGGCTTAATTGTGCAGGATGAAACAATGTTGGTAAGCGTTCCGGGAACACAGCTTCCGAACTCCAGCGTTAAGGGCGATGGTGTCCGCGTATTTTTTAGCGGACGCAGCGTTCGCGGAGCAATTGACGTGCGGAGTCAGCCATCACGGGTAGGGAGCCGGCCAGCATCAGTACATCTTTAAGCACCAGGCGCCCGGCGCCGGACAGATAAGGGAAGCCGTGTTGTGCATCACCGAGAGCACCCACCCAGGCTTCGGGTGTGGTAATCAAAAAGCCAAGCGTTACCAGCGGTGTACCGAAGGCCAGGGCCCCGCCCAACAGGCCGGTACGTCTCGAGACTGAATTTGACAGCACGAGCACGCCAATCAGGATTTCGACGATCCCGAGTCCGGTCGAAAAACCGTAGGTGTTGTTTTCGGTTTGCCAGGCACGCTTGTCCGCATTCAACTCGCCTTCGTGAGTGAGGTGCGCCTTGTATCCTTCGGGGTGTTCATAGAAGAAAGACATGAAAGGGCTATTGGCAACAAAAGGTGTGATGCTGTCGGCTTCATATGGAACGAATTTCAGCGCTCCGATCCATAGAAAAACGATGGCGATAGCCAATCGCATGAGAGACGTTGCGAAGGTGTCGACTTTGCTGATAAATCGGAGCCAGGCAGTAAAGGATGTGAGCATGAGACTTCTCCAAATGTTTGAATGTAGAGATAGTCTGAGGTGAATCCGAACGCCGATTTTGTGCGTCTTGCTCGATTTATTGATTGATCGTCTCAAGATGCTGATGAGGATCTTGCAGGTGTAAAAAAGCCTCGATACCTTGCAGTACCGAGGCCAAACGCGTGCGTACGAATGATCTATTTCTTCAGCGAGTCATACGCCTCCAACGTACGCAACGAATAGATGTAAGCAGCGCCGGCGTTGAGCGAGATTGCGGTCGCTAATGCCGCCGCCACTTCTTCACGACTTGCTCCTGCTTTGATCGCCGCGTCCGCGTGGGCAGCGATGCAGCCATCGCAGCGGGTGGTGACAGCTACCGCGATCGAAATCAACTCCCGGGTTTTGGCATCCAGCACATCGTTCTCCGCGGAGGCTTCTCCAAGAGCGAGGTAAGCCTTCACCATCTTAGGGTTGCTCTTTCCAAGCCCGCCGAAGGCCTTCTGGATGGTAGGTAGCATTTCGGACCAGTTGTTGAACATCGCATGACTCCTGAGGAAGTTGGTGTAGTGTTTCGACAGGCTTAGTTTTCCCCCCCTGAGAGATGTCAGTTTGTCCGATCCGCTCAATTTTTTATGCGAAGCTCTCAAATGAATTCTATCGATAAGCTCATCAGCCTGGCTAACGTCCGAGGCAGCCTGGATTTGCGGTGTCAGTTTCAGGGCGATTGGGCACGAGGTCACGAGCAAGAAATATTAGGCAAAGCGCCCTATCACATTGTGTTGGAGGGAGAGTGCCGGGTTGAGTTTCCGGACGGGCAACGCCTGCCCATGCGAGCAGGGGATATTTTGCTTCTGCCTCGTGGTGCACCGCACGTCATGCGTAGCATTGGAAAACCGGCTGAGCCCAGCACGCCAAGGCTGATTTCCAATGCGCCCCTGCCGCTCTATCGGATTGGAGATGTTAGTACCGATCTAGACATGCTTTGCGGAGGCTTTCACTACAATCGAACGTCGATGTTGTTCGCGGCGCTCCCCGAACACCTTGTGATTCCAAGTGCTGCCCTCCCTAAAAGTGCCCCCCTGCCGGCGTTGGTCGAAATGTTGCGAGGTGAAGCAGATAGCGATCAGGTGGGCGCACATTACTTGCTCGATGCTTTGTCCCAAGCGCTGTTCACATTGATCCTGCGGGCCCACATTGCGAGCCACGGCCAGCACACCGGCACCTTGGCATTGCTGTCTGATAAACGACTGGGCCGCGCTTGGCAGTCCATGCTGGCTGATCCTGCGCACGAGTGGACCGTTGACGGTCTCGCTGAAACCGCCAGCATGTCTCGCGCAACGTTTATGCGAGCCTTCGTACGGGTGGCTGGAGTTTCGCCTTGGGTGTTATTGACCCAAGTCCGTATGGAGTTAGCGTTCAACCTGCTAAGCCATTCCCATTTGGGGCTGAGCGACATTGCCGCCCAAGTCGGGTATCAATCCCAGGCGGCTTTCAGCAAAAAATTCAAGGAAATATACGGTGAAGCACCTGGGAGAGTGAGGCGCGCAATGACTACCGCGTAGCCGGATGCTCTTTTCCAGCTCTCTCACAAGCGACCCTGTCCGCCTCGGCGTTAGCGCCAAAATCCATAGCTAACTTATCAATCAGACCGCGGACTGAAGGTAGCAGCCCTCTTCGGGACGGGAAGACCGCATGGATGAGCCCGCTACGCAGCACAAACTCAGGTAGTACCTCCACCAATAGCCCATCATGTATGGCGTGCCGCACCATGATTTCGGGTAGTTGTACGACCCCTACCCCTTGTATTGCAGCGCGGTGTAACGCATCAAGATCCGAGGTGACAAATCTGGGCGTGTGAACCACCTCGATTCGATATTCTTTCGTGCCTAAAAAGGTCCACCTGTGCTCACGGTTTGGTGGACCTAGATCCATGCTAGGCAAGCTCGCCAAGTCATTTGGGGTTTCGAGCTTCAACCCTTCTATCAAGGAAGGCCGCGCAACCAGCTTTTGGTGGCTATCGCCTAATACTCGCATCACAAGGTTGTCGTCTTCCAATGGCGGGAAACGCACTCTCAGCGCGATGTCATACCCCTCACCCAGCACATCAACCCTGCGATTTGTGCTGTCTATGTGCACCTGGACTTTGGGGTGCAGCACCATGAATTCCGCAATAATGTCGCTCACACCCATGGCGCCTAACGCAGGTGGACAACTGATACGCACGATTCCTTGAGGTTCGGAGCGTGAATGCTCGACCACTTGCTCAGCCGCGTCAGCCTCTACGAGCATCGCTACACAATGACGGTAGTAGTCTTGGCCGATCTCTGTGACCGTAAACTTTCTGGTTGATCGCTGGATCAGGCGTACACCAAGCCGCTCCTCTAGAGATGCGATACGTCGGCTTAGCTTCGATTTGGGGATGTCGAGTTTTTTACTCGCGCTGGTGAATCCGTTGTGATCGACAACCTGGACGAAGAAATACAAATCATTGAAGTCGTACACGGAGTCATTTGCCCGGTGGTTGGGTTCAGAACGCATTATCGCAGGTGATGGTGGGAGTTCCCATTGCTGAGTACCTTGCGGCTTTCCGGCGCTGGCCGCTTGCCCTTCTTTGCGTGATAGCCGCTTTGTCAAAAGGAGCGTACGCTTTTGCCGATTGCCACAATGAAAATCGAAATTTCTACTTTGGATCAATCAGTTACGGCATTTATAGTTTTGCCGCCGGTGCAGTTGCTGCCTGAGTGGTCATTACTTGGGGGCAGGCTGCAGGCTGTGCGCGCCTGGATCGATCATCTGGTTAAGTCATTCAACGCCCGCGGGGAGCGCCTGTTATGAGCACTGCACGAATGAGCGAAGCCGCTGTGGCGCAGTTTTGCCTGGCATTGCCGGGTGCCAGGGAAGACTACAAATGGGGTGGCGTGCGGGTTTTTTCGATCGCGGGAAACAAGATGTTTGCGCTGCAGGGACTGCGCGGGAACTCCCTGGCGTTCAAGGTCGACAAGGATCTGTTCCTGGGGCACTGCGACCGCCCTGGCATCCATCCGGCGCCCTATCTGGCCAGGGCCCAATGGATCATCCTGGAGTTGCCCTACCCTCTGGGCGCTGAAGAGCTGCAGGGTTTATTGCAGCGTTCCCACCAGTTGGTGGTGAGCAAGCTGCCCAAACGGACCCAGGTGGGACTGCTGCTCTAGAACAGGGCGAACAGATGGGCGCCGAGGAACAGTTGGTCGATCCAGAACACCTGGTGCAGCAGCACGATGGCCCAGAAAAGGACCTGATAGGAAACCTTGCGGGTCTTGTGCCGGAACAGTTGCTGCGCCACCAAGGCGCCAGGCCAGCCACCGGCCAGTTCCACGGCGTGCAGGACATTCTCCGGGGTACGCCAGCGCTCGGTACGGGCCTTGCGCTTGTCGCTCCAATAAAGGAAGAACGCCAGCACGCTGACGATGCCGTAGGCCGACAGGGGAATCAACGATATCCCCTGCAGCCACATCAACATCGAGCCGGCCAACGGCAGCGCACACACCAAGGCGAACACCAGCGACTTGAGTCGTGGATTCTGAATCCTTGCGGGGCGCGCGCTGCGGTCGATCATGGCTTGGCTGCGGTCCAGTCGACCCAGCCGAACTGCCAGGTCGCGAGGATCAGCAGGCCGAAGGCGATGCGGTACCAGGCAAACACGGCATAGCTGTGGTTGGCGATGAACTTGAGCAACCCGCGTACCGCAATCATCGCGAAGATGAACGCCGTGACGAAGCCGACGGCAAATACCGGAAAATCCGCCGGGACGAACAGGTCACGGTATTTATAGCCCGAATACACAGCGGCACCGACCATGGTCGGCATGGCCAGGAAGAACGAAAATTCGGTAGCCGTCTTGCGTGACAGGCCGAACAGCAGGCCACCGATGATGGTCGAGCCCGAGCGCGAAGTGCCAGGAATCATCGCCAGGCACTGGGCAAAGCCGACTTTCAAGGCATCTTTCCAGGTGATTTCGTCCACGGTCTCGGCATGCACTTCATGCTCGCGGCGCTCGGCCCACAACATGATGATGCCGCCGACGACCAAGGCGGACGCCACGGTGACTGCGTTGAACAGGTAATGATGGATCAGGTCGGCGAAAATCACCCCCAATACCACCGCCGGCATGAACGCGATCAACAGGTTGACGGTAAAGCGCCGAGCGCTGGGCTGGGTCGGCAAGCCGATGACCACGTCCAGAATCTTGCGGCGGAATTCCCACACCACCGCCAGGATCGCTCCGAGCTGGATGATGATATTGAACGCCATGGCCCGCTCACCACCGAAGTGGAGCAGGTCCGCGACGATAATCTGGTGTCCGGTGCTGGAAATGGGCAGAAACTCCGTCAGCCCTTCTACAACGCCTAGTATCAATGCCTGAAAGGCGGTCCAAAGATCCATCAATCCCCCAAGAAGCGATGCGCGCCGGCATGCCCCGTTAATATTTTCAATGCATTTACTGCGGTCAGTCTGGCTGTAGCGCCGCGTGCTGGAACCTCTGGATAAACCACGACTTGGCGTAGAAAGCTCATGCCGGATTCAGGTTTTTGCGCGCGGGGCCGAAATCCTATCAGACAAGTCCGTTTTACGCTGCCGAGTATTGGGCTTGACTGCAAACCCGTGCCTGCCATCCGGGGTGAAATGCTGGCGATCCTTTATGACAAGAACAAGAAACCGGAGTAACCGCCTTATGAACAGCTTGCGCACCATGTCGATCAGTCGCCGCCTGTGGCTCATCCTGATTGTGGCCGTCATGATGCTGATGACGCTGGGCGGATTGATGCTCAAGCAGATCCACACAGACCTGTACCAGGCCAAGGCGCAGAAGACGCGGCACGTGGTGCAGACCGCCAGCGGTGTCCTCAACTATTACCATGGCCTCGAGACTACCGGCGTGCTGACCCGCGAAGCGGCGCAGAAGCAGGCGCTGACCGCAGTTCGTGGCCTGCGGTACGACCAGGACGATTACTTCTGGATCAACGACCTGGTACCGGTCATGGTCATGCACCCGGCCAATCCGAAACTCGATGGCCAGAACCTTTCAGCGATCCGCGATCCGGACGGCTTTGCCCTGTTCAACGAGATGGTCGCGGTGGCCAAGAGCAAGGGCGCCGGCATGGTCAACTATCGCTGGCCTAAGCCTGGTGCCAACGCACCGGTCGAGAAAACCTCCTACGTCAAGTTGTTCGAGCCGTGGGGCTGGGTAATCGGCTCGGGCGTCTACATAGATGACATGCAAGACGAGTTCTACGGCCAGGTGTGGAAAGCATCATTGGTCGGTCTGGTGATTGCAGCGATCATGGCCTTGCTGGTGATCCTCATTGCCCGCAGCATTGTTCGTCCCCTGCAGGAAACAGTGAACGCCATGGCCAATATCGCCAGCGGCGAGAGCGACCTGACCCGCAGCCTCGATACCCATGGCCGCGATGAAGTGACGCAACTGGCCCAACATTTCAACGCGTTCACAGCCAAATTGCGCCTGGTGATCGGCCAATTGCAGGTCTCGGCCAGCGACCTCGGTGAATCGTCCAGCGCCTTGGGCAATGACGCAGCCCAGGCTCAACAACGCAGCCAGCAGCAGTCCCAACAAATGGAACTGGTGGCGACAGCGATCAACGAGGTCACGTACGGGGTGCAGGACGTGGCCAGGAATGCCGAGCATGCCGCCAGTGAAATGCGCGATGCCGAGTCGCAGGCGCAGCAGGGCCAGGTCAACATCGATGGCAGTTTGCAGCAGATCGACAAATTGTCCGGCACCATCGAACAGGCGGTGCAAGTGATCCGCACCCTGGCCGCCGAGAGTACGCAGATTGGCACGGTGCTCGAAGTGATCCGTTCGATTGCCGAGCAGACCAATCTGCTGGCCCTCAATGCCGCCATCGAAGCCGCCAGGGCGGGCGAACAGGGCCGAGGTTTTGCGGTAGTGGCCGATGAAGTCAGGCTGCTGGCTCAGCGCACGCAGAAATCCACGGCCGAGATCCAGTCGATGATCGAGCGTTTGCAGAATCATTCGGAAGCGGCGGTCAAGGTCATCGGCGACAGCAGCCGCGCTTCGCAACTGACCATTGAACAGGCGGGGCTGGCCGGCGCGAGCTTGAGTGCCATAGGCCAGGCTTTGCGCAACCTCAACGGCCTCAACGCTTCCATTGCCAGCGCCACCCTGCAGCAGGCGCAGGTGGTGGAAGACATTAACCAGAACGTGACCCAGGCGGCAGGCCTGTCCCACAGTACGGCGCTGGCGGCCGAGCAATCGAGCGTAGCCAGTGTGCGTTTGAAGGGGCTGAGTGAGCAATTGAACGGGTTGCTCAAGCAGTTTCGCGTTTAACGTTTGCAGGAGCGAGATTGCTCGCGATGGACGTTAGCGTTACCGCGTGCTTGCTGATTAAACGCGGTGCTCTAGGGACCATCGCGAGCAAGCTGGCACCTGCAAGAGTCTTGCTGGTTCGACAATCTTCTACGTCAGTGTCGAGCCGAAGTTTTTACATCCGCACCCATCCGGTACAATCCGCTCCCCTCCCCACCCTCAAGGAACCTCCATGTCCGGGTTAGAACTGTTTGCCGCCGCCCTCGGTGTGATCGCCGTCTGGTTGACGGTCAAACAGAATCCCTGGTGCTGGCCGATTGGCCTGGTCATGGTATTGCTTTATAGCTGGGTGTTTTTCGAGGTGAAGCTCTACTCGGACATGCTGCTGCAGGTGATCTACGCGGCGCTGCAATTGTACGGCTGGTGGCAATGGACGCGTGGAGGTGATGAACGGCTGGGGCGGCAGGTCAGCCAGTTGGCGGTGGCGCCGATTGCCTTGAGTCTGTCCCTGGGCGCCATTGGCAGCCTCGCTCTCGGCGCGGCCATGGCGCACTGGACCGACGCCGCGCAACCCTGGCTGGATGCCGCGCTCACCGGTTTCAGCCTGGTGGCCCAGGTGTGGATGGCACAGAAACGCGTGCAATGCTGGCCGCTGTGGATCTTGCTGGACGTGATTTTCGTCGGGCTGTTCGTCTATAAAGGCATGTACCTGACGGCCGGACTTTACGCGCTGTTTACCCTGATCGCGATCCAGGGCTGGCGTGAATGGCGCACCGACCTGGCCTTGCGAACATGAAGGTGCTGGTGCTAACAGGTCCGGAATCCAGCGGCAAAAGCTGGCTTTCCCACGAGATCCAGGCGCATTTTGGTGGGCTGCTGGTCGGCGAGTACGTTCGGCATTTCATCGACAGTGAAGCCCGCGACACCTGCTACCAAGACATCGAGACCATAGCCCACGGCCAACTGGCCTGGGAGGACGAGGCTCGAGCGAAGCAACCGTCACTGTTGATTCTCGACACCCACCTCTTGAGCAACATCCTGTGGAGCAACACATTGTTCGGCGCGTGTCCGGCCTGGATCGAGCAGGCCTTGCTGGCACGCCACTATGATCTGCATGTGCTGCTCAGCCCCGAAGTCGTGGCCTGGCACGATGACGGGCAGCGTTGCCAACCGCAACTGGCGCAACGCCAGGCATTCTTCCAGGCCACCCATCAGTGGCTGGAGCTGCACCACCAGCCTTTCCAGATCCTGCAAGGTGACTGGCAGCAGCGCAGGGATGCAGCGTTCGAGGCCGTGGCCCGCTTGCTCTTCCCTGCTGAAAGTGTCCATTCCTGAAACACATTGTGCTGCGTAAACCCATGAGCTAAAGCGGCTCAGCCCTCTGCGCGCAAAACTGTTAAGTCACTGAAACAACCTGCCAATACCGGCGGTAGCGAGCACTGCTGCCTGAATGGCGGGGAATATCCCCCAACTTTGTCTCAGTGCCGTTACACCCTTCGACCATTCAGTTTTGAATTTTCAGCCAACTAACTGTTTTTTAAAGTAAATCTAAAAGCGGCACGCCTTCTGCTCTCTCCCTCGCAACGCTGATAAGGGCCAGCGTTCACTAACAGAAGGAATTGCCGCCGTGGGGAAATTTGATAAACGCATCTATGGCTTGTTGGTGATCGGATGCGCACTCGCAATCAGCGCCTCCCTGCCTGCACATGCCGACAATGGCATCATTACCATCAAACGTGATGTGCAAACACGCAACGCGGTCGTTCCTCCGCTGATCCCCGATCCGAATCCCACCACAGTCAACGCCAATCCCTCTCAACACATTCTCAAACAGACGAACGAGTTGAGCGACGGCGATTTCGCCAACGTTGCCAGTGGTGCAAGCATCTCGCGCATGGTGACCCAGAACACCAACAACCTGGGTGCCAACATGTCCAACCAGACCCAACTGTCGAACCAGCCCGCCGGGCGTTCGGGCAATTCGGGCGGTGGCATTGCCAACATGGTCAATTCGAGTATGACCAAGGGCCTGGGCACTCTGAACATCATAACGGGAGGCCGTTAGGATGAATCGCACACTGCTGGTCATCGCCATGTTTTGCAGTGCATCGACCTTTGCCCAATCTCCAGTGATCAACAACGCTGAGATCGATAATTCGGGCATGCAGTACCAGGGCAACCTCACGGTCAACCAGGCGGCCGGTGATCAACAGCAACAGGTCAACGCCCGGGCCATCGCCATTGGCCATGGAGCCACTGCGACCACGCAAATTCGCCAACGGCTGGGTAGCAGTGGCGACCCGGCAATGGATGCCAGTTCCAGCATCCAGGGCAACTCTTTCAGTCGCGGCAACGGCGCAGTGGGTGTCAACCAGAGCTCCGGTGCCAGCAACCAACAGGCGAACGCACTGCGCATCAGCGTCAGTGACCAGCCGCAAAGTATCGACGACAGCGTCCTCATGCAACAGAACGTGGCGCTGCTCAACAACTCCGATCCAACTGACTCTGCACCAGGCTATCGCCAGGTCACTACCAGTGACCAGGCCTTCACCGGTAGCCGCGGGGTAATTCAGTTGAATCAGAGTGCCGGGGTGGGAAATCGAATGGGAAACACCCTGAGCATACGGGTCGCGGATTGACCCAAACAGGTAATAACAACACTTAACCTAAAATAAGTACGGAGAATCACCATGAAACCTTCGATGGCAATAAAGCCTCTGGTTTTCGCAATTGCTGCGGTCATGGCTGTTGCTGTACAAGCTGGGCAATACGACAACAACGGCCACAACAATGGCCATAACAATGGTCATAACAATGGCCACAATGGTAACGGCAACGGCAACGGAGGCCCACGCACTCCTCCTCCAACCATGATCCCTGTCTTTGCTACTGCCAATGCCATCGACAACCAACGCAGCACCGGCAACAGCATCCGCAATGAAGGGACCGTAAACGAAGCTGAAATGACCAGCTCCGCTACCGGCACCAGCGGCAACGTCGGCGTCAACGTGGCTGCTGGTAATGGCAACCAGCAAGACAACGCGGCCGCTATCGCCAACGCTGCATCGGACTCCAGTCTCGATAACAGCTTCGTGTTCGGCACTGCTTCCGCGAGCTCCACTGTCAACCAGTTCAGCAACAACAACACGGTCAACAACTTCGGCAGCACCTCTTCGGCGGTGATGACCGGTTCGGGTAATGGCGGCAGCGGCAACATGGGTATCAACATTGCCGGTGGCGACCTTAACCAGCAGAAAAACACCATGGCCATTGCTAATGCCAACGCTCCACTGGGCAACGCAACCGCCACTGCTTCGGCCACTCAAAACGGTCCTGGCCTGACAGTGAATAACAACGCTGATCGGACTTATCGCCTGGATACCATCACCGTCACCAATTCGGCCAGCGGTAGTGCTTCTCAAGGCTATGCGTCCGTTGCCAGTGGCAGTCAGAGCGCTTCTTCGAGCTTTGAACTGGCCGGCGCCCAGGCTTCTGCAGCCAGCGGCTCAAGCAGCTGGAATGCCAGTGGCTCTCACAGCAGCGATTCGAGCGGTTCTTCGAATGCTTCTCTGACTGCCACACTGAGCGCCACTCTGGACGCCGCTGCTGAAACTGCCAGGGAATATACCCGTGACTATGGTCGTCATGAGCAAAGTGGCAGCGAGTCTAACAGTTCGTCGCTTAACGCTTCGCTCGACGCATCGCTGGACGTCAGCGTAGACAAGTCGTACACCAAATCGCACGACTCTTCGTTCGAAAAATCGTATGACAAGGCCTACGAAAAAGCCCAGGCCTCGGCATACGAAAAATCGGGCAGCAAATCGTCCGAATCTGCGTATGACAAATCCAAAGGCTATGCTGAAAGCAGTGCATTTGACTTGAGTACTACCTACTCCTATCAAGTGCTGACTCCAACTGGCTGGGCCAACCCTGTAACCAACACCGCAACCCTCAGTGGTTCGGTTAACGGTGGCAGCGGCAACCTGGGCGTCAACGTGGCTGCGGGTGTGGGCAACCAACAAAGCAACTCGCTGGCGATTTCCAACCAGTCGTTCTAATCGTTGTCTGTGGAGGCCCCCTTACGGGGGCCTTTTTCAGCGCACCCAGAAGGCGTCCAACCATGCGCATCATCGCCTTGGCATTTTTGCTCAGCATGGCCGGTATGACCGAGGCGGCACAAATGCCGCTGTCCGTGATCCTGCCCGGCGGAGCGGTGGTGTACAAGCCGATCCAGAGCATTCGCGAACGCAAGTTTGCCGACCTGGTACAACAGAAAACCGACTTCAGTTGCGGCGCAGCAGCGCTGGCGACCGTCTTGCGCCAGGCCTACTGGCTGGACGTGAACGAAGAACAGATCATCGAAGGCATGCTCGCCCACTCCGACCAGGATCTGGTCCGGGTCCAGGGTTTTTCCATGCTGGACATGAAGCGGTACGTAGAAAGTATCGGCATGCGCGCCCGTGGCTACCGTGTAGCACCGGAGACGTTAAGCGAAGTGAAAATCCCGGTGGTGGTTCTGCTGGACATTCGTGGCTACAAACACTTTGTGGTCATGCAACGAGTCCACGATGGCTGGGTATACATCGGAGATCCGGTACTGGGTCATAAACGATTCAAGGTCGAAGATTTTGTCAAAGGCTGGAACGGCATCATCTTTGCCGTTATCGGTCAGGGCTACGACAAAAACAACGCCTTGCTCGACCCTCCCTTACCACTCACTGCCAAAAACCGTATCAATGCATTCAGCCCGGTGCGAGACGCAGACCTGATGGATTTCGGGTTCATAAAAAGCGACTTCTTCTAATAACAAGGGAGCATGAAGCTCCGGGAGCATCCAATGAACACTCCAACCTGGCTGGCCGTCGTTTGCCTGGCTGCCAGCCTGCCAACCCAGGCACAGACGTTCAAACCCATTGAACTGAAGGATCAGGAGCTGGCGAGCCTGCGAGGCCGCTATGTCATGCCCGGACGGATCATCAGCTTCGGGGTTGCCATGACCAGCACCTGGGAAAATGCCAAAGGAGAATTGATCGGGGTCACCTCCTCGATGCAGATCCAGAAATCAACGATCAAGCCACAGTTCTATGTGTCGATGATCGATGAAAAAACCCCGGGTGCCAGCAGTTCGCAAGGCACCACCAACTCTACTGCGGGCACAGGCGCGCAGACCGTTGCGGCAACGGGTTCAGGCACCGGCACCGTCACAGGCGGCAGCGGCCTCAACACCACCGAAGGTGTCACTCAAGTCGTGCGTGCGGCCGGTGACAACAACACCGCCTACAACAATGTCGACATCAACGTTACCAAGGCGAACGAGGCGCCAGTCATGCAACCCCAGGGCCAGGCACTGGCCGCGGGCACCACGCTGGTGGGCAGCAATGGAGCGGGCTCCCTGAGCGTTTCCTCATCGGGCACAGGTGTGCAACTCAACATCGTGGCCAACAACAATCAAGGCAGTACGATCCAACGCCTGGCCCAGGGTGGGCTGACGCAGAACACGACTTTGCTGGGAAGTAGCAACCAGGTGCGCAACCTCACATCGTTCAATGTGGTGCTGCGTGACAGTGCGACTACAGGCGGGTCATTGACCGGTAATCTGGACCAGCTTAAAGGTCTTCGCACTGCCGGATTCTGATCTACGCTCAGTCTCATCAGAAGTAGTCAGAAGGGACGGCTAACCCATGCACCGATCGTTAACGCTCAGAGCAATCGTCTGTTTGAGTAGCCTGGCTCCGGTCACTCTGCTGTATGCAGCGACAGACCCCCAGGTAGAAGCATTAAAACAAGAACTCATGGAGTTGAAGCAGCGCTACCAAGCCCAACAGAACGCGTTGATGGTACTCGAACAACGGGTTCGCCAGGTCGAAGAAACCCCGGTGACTCCGCCACCCAGACGCCTGACCAAGTCCCCGGCCGACCCGGCCAGGAGTGGTCAGGCGGTGGCTGCAGGTGCTCCGGGAACCGCCGGCAGTTCCTATGGCCAGTCGCTCAAGGAAGACGCGGAGCCAGCGCCCAGCGTTTCCAACCTGTATGACGAAGCCAGTGGCTTCTTCGGTGGCGGGAAGTTCAGCGTCGAAACCGGCCTGACCTACACCCACTACGACACTCGCGCATTGACGCTCAATGGCTTCCTTGCACTGGACTCGATCTTTCTCGGCAACATCAACCTGGACCGTATCAAGGCGGATAACTGGACACTGGACTTGACCGCTCGCTACAACCTGGCGCAACGCTGGCAGTTCGATATTAACGTTCCCGTGGTTTATCGAGAGTCGACTTACTCCTCCGGCGGCGCTGGTGGTGCAGGCCCGGTGACGTCGGATGCAACCGTCACCCGCGACCCGACCATTGGCGATGTAAACGTTGGCGTGGCTTACAAATTCCTGGACGAGTCGGTCAACCTCCCCGACGCGGTCGTCACGCTGCGGGTCAAGGCGCCCACCGGCAAGGACCCCTACGGCATCAAACTGGTCAGCGACCCCACCAACGATAACCTCTCGGTACCCGAAGACCTGCCAACCGGTAACGGTGTGTGGGCGATCACCCCGGGTATCTCGCTGGTCAAGACGTTTGACCCGGCCGTACTGTTCGGCAGCTTGTCGTACACCTACAACATGCAGGACTCTTTCAGCGACATCAGTCCTCAGGTTGGCTCCAAGGTCAGCGGCGATGTGAAGCTGGGGGACTCCTGGCAGGTGGGCGCCGGTATTGCGTTCGCCTTGAACGAGAAGATGAGTATGTCGTTCTCGTTCACTGACCAGTTCGCTCGCAAAAGCAAGATCAAGCCCGATGGCGGTGATTGGCAGTCCATTAGCAACAGTGATTACAACGCGGCCAACTTCAACATCGGCATGACCCTGGCGGCCACCGACAAGCTGACAATCGTGCCCAACCTGGCGATTGGCCTGACTGACGATTCGCCGGACTTTTCGTTCAGCCTGAAATTCCCTTACTACTTCTGAGGTATATAAGACAAAAGATCGCAGCCTCGTTGCACTCGACAGCTCCTACAGAGATTTTCAATTCAATGTAGGAGCTGTCGAGTGCAACGAGGCTGCGATCTTTTTTGATCCTGGCGCTAGCGAATCTGATGCTTGTGCAACAACCGATAAAAAGTCGGCCTCGAGATACCCAGCACCTTCGCTGCAATGCTCAGATTGTCACTGTGACGGTTGAGCACATCGCACAACGCCTGGCGCTCAGCCCGGGTTTTGTAATCCTCCAGCGTGCCCATTGGCGCAACCACGGTATGGTGGCTAATCAGCCCCAGGTCGCGGGCTTCGATCTGCCGACCTTCGGCCAGCACCAGGCCGCGACGAACCCGATTGGCCAGTTCGCGCACATTGCCCGGCCAATCATGCTTGCCCATCGCGATCAGCGCGTCATCGCTGAAGCTGCGTGGCCTGCGGCCGGTTTCATGGCTGTAGAAGTGGGAGAAATGATTGGCCAGCATGGACAAGTCGCCATGCCGTTCTCGCAATGGCGCGGTCACGACTTGCAGCACGTTGAGGCGGTAGTACAAATCCTCACGGAAGCGTTTCTTCTCGATCGCCGCTTCCAGGTCGACGTGGGTCGCCGCCAGAACTCGCACATCTACCGGTATCGGCTGGCTGCCGCCGACATGTTCGATATGTTTTTCCTGCAGGAAGCGCAGCAGATTGGCTTGCAGCTCCAGCGGCAGGTCACCAATCTCATCGAGGAACAGTGTGCCGCCGTTCGCCGCTTCGATCCGGCCGACTTTGCGTTGGTGGGCGCCGGTGAAGGCACCCTTCTCGTGGCCAAATAGCTCGGACTGGATCAGGTGTTCGGGAATCGCGCCGCAGTTGATGGCCACGAAGGGTTTGTTGTGCCGCTGGGATTGCCGATGCAGGGTACGGGCCACCAGCTCTTTGCCGGTTCCGCTTTCACCGCGGATGAGTACCGGGGACTCGGTAGGTGCCAGCTTGCTCAACAGCCGGCGAAGCTCGCGGATCGGCTTGCTGTCGCCGAGCAGCTCATGTTCTGGCTGGTCAATGTGAACGGTGCCTTTACCGCGCAAACGCGCCATTCCGAACGCGCGTCCCAGGGTTACCTGAACTCTTGATACATCAAACGGCAGGGTATGGAAGTCGAAAAACCATTCGCAGACAAAGTCGCCGACATTTTGCAGTCGCAGGACTTCCTGGTTAAGCACGGCGATCCATTCGGTGCCACTGCGGCTGATCAGTTCCTTGACCGCCTCGGGGCGTTCGAGATGAAAGGGTTGTAGTCGCAACAGGCCGACATCACAGGTCTTGTCGGCGGCATTTTCCAGTGTGCAGCTGTCGACATCCCAGCCCACAGCTCGCAATCCTGGCAGTAAACGATGGCAATCGTCGCAAGGATCAACCACTAATAGACGTCGTTGGGCAGGCGCTTCGTTCATGACTGTTCCTTGGCGCCAAATTCGATTAAATATTAGTAAAAACAGTCATTTGGCGGACCTGGCTGTAACATTAGCAAGAAATTGACAGTTGCTTGTACCGATTGACTATAGGGCTCTCGCCTAAACAGTTATAAGGGACTGCTTGGTTAGTTTCCTAATGAACTTCAACCTTTCATTCAGCTTTCAAAACGGCACCGAACAGCGCGTTCTTGCAAGAAAGTTGAAATTTCTTTGATTCCAGTGTGACCCGAGGCCGGGTAGAGGACATCAGTACAAGTACCAGCCGCACGGGAAGCCCGACCGTCGGCCGATCACTTGATTGGGCATATAGAGAGAGAACCCCAATGAACGCCCCGCTCCGTATCAACGAAGCTCTTTTGATTGCAGACCGCGCATTCCAGCCTTTCCAGTGCGTGGCCTGGTCTCTACAAGATGGCAACGGTGAACTCAGCCTGACAGTGATCGACCGCACCAAATGCAGCATCGGTCGCAAACAGATTCCAAGCAGTGCCTATACCGATCCGGCACAACTTGAGCGTGTTCTTAAACAGGCCCGCGAAGAACTCAGCCGTGACGGTTACAACCTTGAATCATGGTCGATGCCACACTGATAGCAGCGCGGATTACCTGGCAGTAATCCGCGCCCTTCCCGGTCTTTCAGTCCGCTGTTCAGTACTGCGAAGGTACTAATTACTTGGCAGGCTTGCCACTGGTTCAAAAAGACACTCTTCTGGCACACTGCGACCCTCCGCCTGTTATTTCTCCCCGTTGTACGGTTGGCCATTCAGGGTTTGAATATCCTCCTTATAAGGTCGCCAGGCCAACTTCTGGACGACGACTCGCAAGGAGATGCGTGCATGTCAAGCCAGGTTGCCTTTGCCTCCTCCGCCACACTCAGCCAAGCCGGTCGCCTCGACCTTTCGTTTGCCGCCCGCGGAACCACCCAGGTGTATTTCGCCGGCAGCCTCTGCAGCATGACCCATGACGTCGCCATTGATGCCTGCGGGCGCATCCTTGTCGCGGCCAAAGTAGGAATGGCCGAGGGCAGTTGCTTTGGCCTGGCACGCCTCCTGGCCGATGGGTCTGCGGACCTGTCCTTCGGTGATCAAGGCAGCGTCATCGGCCAGTTCGAGAATGGTTTCGAGGCCATGGCCGGCAAACTCGCGGTGCTGCCCAACGGCAATATCCTGCTGGCCGGGCTGCACTATCTCAACGGCCATCGCACGCTCCCGGCCCTGGCATTGTTTGACCACTGTGGCCAAACGGTCCAGGGCTTCGGCGAGAATGGCCGCTGCGTGGTGCGCTTGCCCGGCAATCTTTCCGTGGGCGTGCGTGATGCCTGGCTTCCACCGGGCGTTCCGGGCGCCGAAGCCTGCGATCTAAGGGTGCAGGAGGATGGCAGGATCCTGCTTTTGGCCAATCATCATTTCGAACTGGCCGATCATGTCGGCCTGCTCATCTGCCTGAACCGTGACGGCTCACTGGACAGCTCGTTCAATGGCCGCGGATTTGTGGTCGTCCGGCACTTGCTGATGAACACCTGGCTCAGCAGTCTCTTGCTGCAAGCAGATGGTCGAATCCTGGTGGGTGGGTCGATCAACTTTCCCGCCGAAGGATTGATCGCCCGTTACCACGCCAACGGGCAACTGGACACCAGCTTCGCAGTCGACGGTTTCATGAGTTTCGATGGTGCCGGCCGCAGCACTCACGTCAGCCATATCGTCCAGCAGCACAACGGGGACCTGCTGTGCGTAGGCAGCAGCCGGGACCCCATGCATTGCCTGTCCCTGCGGTTACACAACAACGGGCGTCCCGACAGTCATTGCCATGGCGGTCAGCCGCGACTGCTGGAGATCGGCCGAAGTGGCTGTCAATGGACAGCGGCCCTGGCCTTGGCCGACGGCTGCACCCTGGCCGCTGGCGCGACGCTTGGAGGCTGTGAAGCTGACTTCATACTGGCCCGGCATCTGCCGGATGGGCAGTTCGATCACCAGTTCGGTGATGGCCTCGGCTGGGTCCGCACCCGGCTGAGTCGCAACCTGGACACAGCGACTTCACTGACTGCACAAACAGATGGCGCGATCGTCGTTGGGGGTTATTCGCTCGACGGCAATTACCGGGCGATTGTGGCGCGCTACCTGGGGTGAATGACGCGCGGGGACTTTGCCTGCACTTGATATTCCGCTGGTCTTACGGCAACTTGCGCGCTTCTTAAAACAAGGAGCAGCCGATGTCCGGTTCAATGGCCCAGGCGTTCGCGCACAATTTTCTCGGGCACTCTCCCCGCTGGTACAAGGCGAGCATCGTCGGCTTCCTGATTCTCAACGCTGTGGTGTTGTGGACGGTCGGCCCTGTGGTGGCGGGCTGGTTGCTGGTCCTGGAGTTCATTTTTACCCTGGCCATGGCGCTTAAATGCTATCCGCTGATGCCGGGCGGGCTGCTGCTGATTGAGGCGCTGCTGCTGAAGATGACCACACCCCAGGCGTTGTATGACGAACTGGTGCACAACTTCCCGGTAATCCTGCTGCTGATGTTCATGGTGGCCGGTATTTACTTCATGAAAGACTTGCTGCTGTTCCTGTTCTCCCGGCTGCTGCTCGGCGTGCGGTCCAAGGCATTGCTCGCGCTGCTGTTCTGCTTTTTATCGGCGTTTTTGTCGGCCTTTCTCGACGCCCTGACCGTGACCGCCGTGATCATCAGCGCAGCGGTGGGCTTTTATTCGGTGTACCACCGCGTGGCCTCGGGCCATGACCCACGCCTGGACAGCGCTTTCTCCGACGACCGTCATCTGCCGCAACTGCATCACGATGACCTCGAGCAATTTCGCGCCTTCTTGCGCAGCCTGTTGATGCACGGCGCCGTCGGCACAGCACTGGGCGGTGTTTGCACCTTGGTGGGCGAGCCGCAAAACTTGCTGATTGGCCACGAGATGGGTTGGCACTTCGCCGAGTTCTTCCTCAAAGTGGCCCCGGTTTCCTTGCCGGTGCTGGTAGCGGGCCTGGTGACCTGCGTGCTGCTGGAAAAGCTGCGCTGGTTCGGCTACGGCACGCTGTTGCCGGACAACGTGCGCGCCGTACTGGCCAACTATGCCGCTGAAGATAACGCCGAGCGCACTTCTCGCCAGCGTGCTGCACTGGTCGTCCAGGGCCTGGCGGCGCTGATCCTGATCGGCTGCCTGGCCTTCCATGTGGCCGAGGTGGGGTTGATCGGGTTGATGGTGATCGTGCTGATCACGGCATTCACCGGCATTACCGACGAACATCGCATTGGCAATGCCTTCAAGGACGCCATGCCCTTCACTGCGCTGCTGGTGGTGTTCTTTGCAGTGGTTGCGGTGATCCACGATCAGCAGTTGTTCACGCCGTTGATTCAGTGGGTGCTGGCCCTGCCCGCAGAGCAGCAACCGGGCATGTTGTTCATTGCCAACGGCCTGTTGTCTGCCATCAGCGACAACGTGTTTGTCGCAACCATTTACATCACCGAGGTCAAGCAGGCGTTTGTGTCGGGCCATATGAGCCGCGAGCACTTCGAGACCCTGGCGATTGCGATCAACACCGGCACCAACCTGCCGAGCGTGGCGACGCCTAATGGCCAGGCGGCATTCCTGTTCCTGCTGACCTCGGCAATCGCGCCGCTGATTCGCCTGTCGTATGGGCGGATGGTGTGGATGGCGTTGCCGTACACCGTTGTGATGGGCCTGCTCGGGTGGTATGCGGTCAGCTATTGGTTGTAACCACAGAAACCTGTGCGGCCACGCGCCCCCTGTGGGAGTAAGACTTACTCGCGATGAGGCTGGTGAATCTGGCATCGATGGCGCCCGACAGGGCGTCATCGCGAGCGAGCTTTGCTCCTACAGTGCGGCGCGGTGTGGGTGGTTGAGGATGTACTGCTCAATCGCCTGCGCAGCGCCATCTTCGGTGTTGGCACCAGTGACGACGTCCGCCTGGCGCTTCACCGCCTCTTCCGCCTGCCCCATCGCGATCGACAAACCGGCCTGGTGAAACATCGCCGGGTCGTTGCCGCCATCGCCCAGCGCCGCCGTGTGCTCCAGGGGCACGCCAAGAAACTCGGCCAGTGTCGCCAGCGCCGCGCCCTTGTTGGCCTGCATGGCTGTGACGTCCAGGTAAACCGGTTGGGAACGCGAGACCTGCGCCTGCTCTTGCACCTTGGGCAATAACAGCGCTTCGAGCTCAATCAACAGATCGGTGTTGTTGCTGGTTGCGACGATCTTGTCGATGCGTTCCAGATAGGGTTCGAAGCTGTCGACCACCACGGGCGGGTAACCCAGCCCATGCTGCTCCCTGGGCACCATCGGCCCGTCGGGATCCTTGAGCAGCCAGTCACCACCGCTGAACACCCAGACTTCAACGTCGCTGCGATCGGCAAACAACGCCAATGCCGTCAAGGCTGCGGTCACTGGCAAATAATGGGCGACCAGAATACTCCCGTCAGGATTAACCAGGGTGCCACCGTTGAATGCCGCCGTTGGCAGGTCAACGCCCAGGGCTTCGATCTGCTGCAACATGGCTTTCGGTGGACGCCCGGTGGCCAGGCTGAACAGCACCCCCGCCTCACGCAGTGAGCGAACGGCCTCGATGGTGCGCCGGCTGAGGCTGTGGTCGGGCAGCAACAAGGTACCGTCCATGTCGCTGAGCAAAAAGCGAATAGGCGCCCGGGTCAATTCACTCATCCGAGGCTGTGCCAGACGCGACCGTCGCGAGTCAGCAGATCTGCGCCCGCCTGCGGACCGTCTTCACCGGCGGCATAGCCCTCAACGCTGGCATCTTGCTGCCAGGCGTCGAGGAAGGGTTGCACGGCGCGCCAGCCGTTCTCGATGTTGTCCGCGCGCTGGAACAGCGTCTGGTCGCCCGTCAGGCAGTCGTAGATCAAGGTCTCATAGCCGGTGGACGGCTGCATTTCAAAGTAGTCCTTGTAGGCAAAACCCAGCTCGATATTGGCCATCTTCAGCGCCGGGCCAGGACGTTTGGCCAGCAGGTCGAACCACATGCCTTCGTTGGGCTGGATCTGGATGCGCAGATACGTTGGTTGCAGTTCGTCCACTTCGGTATCCCGAAATTGCGCATAGGGCGCCGGCTTGAAGCAGATGACGATTTCCGTGTCGCGCACGCTCATGCGCTTGCCGGTGCGCAAATAGAACGGCACCCCGACCCAGCGCCAGTTGTCGATCATCACCTTGAGCGCGACGTAGGTTTCGGTGGTGCTGTCGGGCGCAACGTTGCCTTCCTGGCGATAACCAGGCATTGCCTTGCCGTCGACTTCGCCGCTGGTGTACTGGCCACGCACCGAGTTGGCCCGGGCCTCTTCCACCGACCAGGGGCGAATCGCGCCGACGACCTTGGCCTTCTCGCCGCGTACCGCGTCGGCACCAAAAGCGGCCGGCGGCTCCATGGCGACCATCGCCAGCAACTGGAACAGGTGGTTGGGCACCATGTCGCGCAACGCGCCGGTGTGCTCGTAAAAGCTGCCCCGGGTTTCCACGCCGACGGTCTCGGCGGCAGTGATCTGCACATGGTCGATGTAGTGGTTGTTCCAGAACGCTTCGAACAGGCTGTTGGAAAACCGGCTGATCAGAATGTTCTGTACGGTTTCCTTGCCCAGGTAGTGATCGATCCGGTAAATCTGGTTTTCCGACATCACCTTGAGCAGGCACGCGTTCAAGGCCTCTGCAGTCTGCAGGTCGGAGCCAAAAGGCTTTTCGATCACGACGCGGCGAAACGCTTCGGGGGTTTCTTCGAGCAGCTTCGCCGCGCCCAGTCGACGCACCACTTCGCTGAAGAAACGTGGCGCGGTGGCCAGGTAGAACACCGCATTGCCGGTGCCGCTGGCGGCGATTTTCGCCGCCAGGGCTGAATAGGTGCTGTCGTCCAGGAAATCGCCCTGGACGTAGCTGATGCCTTTGGCGAGTGTGGCCCACAACGCCGGGTCAAGGGCGTCATCGCCCTTGCCGACTTTGCTCATCGCTTGCGCCCGAATGAAATCCTCGAGCTTCTGCGCAAAGGCTTCGTCACTGATGGCGTTGTGGTCAACGCCGATGATCCGCAATCCATCCCCCAGCAATCCATCGCGGCTCAGGTTGTACAGCGCCGGCATCAGCAGCCGCTTGACCAGGTCACCGTGTGCACCGAACAGGAACAGCGTGGTGGGTGGTGCTGGTTCAGCCTTGGATTTATTGCGGATCAGGCCAGTCATTTTTTCGAAGTCTCCACATGGCCGCCGAAGCCGAACCGCTGGGCCGAGAGAATCTTGTCGCCAAAGGTGCCCTGCCCGCGTGAACGGTAGCGAGAGAACAGCGAGTTCGACAGCACGGGAACCGGTACCGACTGTTCCATGGCCGCCTCGATGGTCCAGCGACCTTCGCCGCTGTCAGCTACGGAACCCGAGTAACCTTCGAGTTTCGGATCGCTGGCCAAAGCGTCTGCGGTCAGGTCGAGCAACCAGGACGAAACCACGCTGCCACGACGCCAGACTTCGGCGATGTCGGCGACGTTGAGGTCAAAGCGCTGGTCTTCAGGCAAGTTTTCGCTGGCCTTGGTCTTGAGAATATCGAAGCCTTCGGCGAAGGCCTGCATCATTCCGTACTCGATGCCGTTGTGGATCATTTTCACGAAATGACCCGAGCCTGCAGGGCCGGCGTGGATGTAACCGCGCTCGGCACGGTCGTCATCGGACTTGCGGTCCTTGGTGCGCGGGATGTCACCGATGCCGGGGGCCAGGCTTTCGAACAGCGGATCCAGGCGTTTTACCACCTCGGCTTCGCCGCCGATCATCATGCAGTAACCGCGCTCCAGGCCCCAGACGCCACCGGAGGTGCCCACATCGATGTAGTGCAGGCCTTTTTCCGACAGGCTCTTGGCCCGGCGGATGTCGTCCTTATAGAAGGTGTTGCCGCCGTCGATGATGGTGTCACCGGCTTCGAGCAAGGTGCTCAGGGTGTCGATGGTGTCTTCGGTCGGCGCGCCGGCCGGCAGCATGACCCAGACCGCACGTGGCTTGGCCAGGCCAGCCACCAGGGCTGGCAGGTCGATGACGCCCTTGGCGCCTTCTGCGGCCAGGGTGTCGACAAAAGCGGTATTGCGGTCGTAGACAACGGTGGAATGCCCGTTGAGCATCAGGCGCCGCGCAATATTACCGCCCATGCGGCCCAGTCCAATAATCCCGAGTTGCATGTGCTGATGCTCCTTACTGCAAATAATGTGTGTCAAAGGTTATAGCCCAACGCAACCTGTTCAGCTTAGTCAGACAGGTCGCCATGAAGTTTCCGTGCATTGTGCCCGATCCAGACTGATAACGTCGGGAATCGTCGCGAAGACACACCGACCACGAAAAATAAAAAAGTTCCCTTCGCGGGCAAAAGAAATCAAAATTGCAGCCGATAGTGAATCAGCGCCCGACGTCGGGAGCAGGTTCACAGTTGAAACACCATTTGCGAGGTGAGCAATGGGCACAGTACAAGCAGCACGGCCAGCACAAACTCTCTACGTCACGATCCGTCGTGATGAACTGCGCCAGCTCAAAGAAGAGCGCGACCTGCTGAAGCAGGAGCTTGCGCAATTGCGCCAGCTGACCCAAGGCCACCAGCCACAGGCCCTGCCAGTACTCCACCGCGCCTGACCGCCCTGCAGGGGCGAGCTCGCTCGCGAAAAACGAGACGCCGCTGCGGGCCATCAGGCACCGAGCGTCATCGTTCACGCCCACAGCGGGCAAGCTGGCTCTTGCAACTCACAAACTTTTCACACCCGCTCATTGATACTCCTGCGCCATTGTGGCCGCTCGGTAGGCGTGCCGCGCCCGTTCGTCCACCAGTTTCCACTGGCGGCGGTCGACGATTATCTAGGCTGGAGCGCTGAATGGCTTTGTTCAAACGCAGCAACACGACTGCGAAAGGGTTCGACTGGGCCGGGCTTGCCTGGCTGTTTGTGTTCTTCTGGTACTTTTCCGGCATCACCCAACTGCTGATCCAGCTGACCGGCACCTCGGGTTTCACCGGCTTCCGCCAAGCCTTCATCATGAGCGCGGTCTGGCTCGCGCCCATGCTGCTCTTCCCCCGACAGACCCGTGTGCTGGCCGCCTGTATCGGTGTGGTGCTGTGGGCCTGCTCAATGGCCAGCCTGGGCTACTTCTTCATCTATCAGCAGGAGTTTTCCCAGAGCGTCATCTTCATCATGTTCGAATCGAACATCTCTGAAGCTGGCGAGTACATGACCCAGTATTTCGCCTGGTGGATGGTCGCGGCCTTTCTTGCCCACACGCTGTTTGCCTACTTCCTGTGGACCCGCTTGCGTCCGGTGTACCTGCCTCGCGGGCGGGCCTTCCTGGCAGCAACGGCCATCCTGGTGGCAGTGATCGGTTATCCGTTGGTCAAGCAGACCCTGCGTACCGGCAGCCTGGCCGAAGGCTTCGAGAAATTCGAAACCCGCATCGAACCTGCCGTGCCATGGCAGATGGCTGTGGCTTACCACCGCTACCTCGACACCCTCGCCGGCATGCAGGACATGCTGCACAGCGCGAGCAAGATCGCACCGCTGAAAAACCTTACCGACTCCGCAGCCAATCAGCCTGCGACCCTGGTACTGGTGATCGGCGAATCGACCAACCGCCAGCGCATGAGCCTGTATGGCTACCCGCGCAATACCACCCCTGAGCTGGACAAGCTCAAGGACCAGTTATCGGTCTTTGATAACGTCATCACCCCGCGCCCCTACACCATTGAAGCGCTGCAGCAGGTGCTGACATTCGCCGACGAAGATAACCCGGCGTTGTATCTGTCGACTCCGTCGCTGGTCAGCATGATGAAACAGGCCGGCTACAAGACCTTCTGGATCACCAACCAGCAGACCATGACCAAGCGCAACACCATGTTGACGACCTTCTCCGAGCAAGCCGACGAGCAGGTGTACCTTAACAACAACCGTAACCAGAACGCTGCCCAGTACGACGGCGATGTCATCGCGCCGTTCAACAAGGCCCTGGCCGACGCGGCACCGCGCAAGCTGATCGTGGTGCACCTGCTGGGCACGCACATGAGTTACCAGTACCGTTACCCCTCGACCTTCGACAAGTTCAAGGATCGCCAGGGTGTACCGGCCGGCGTACGTGACGATCAATTGCCGACCTACAACAGCTACGACAACGCGGTCCTGTACAACGACTTCGTGGTCTCGAGCCTGATCAAGGATTATGCGAAGGCGGACCCCAATGGCTTCCTGATGTACCTGTCCGACCATGGAGAAGACGTCTTCGACTCGCCGGGCCATAGCACCTTGGGCCGCAACGAGAGCAAGCCGACCGCGCCGATGTACACCATTCCGTTCATGGCCTGGGCCTCGCCGAAATGGCGTGAGTCCCATGACTGGAACTTCGCTGGCGATCTGAGCCGCCCCTACAGCAGCTCGCACCTGATCCACACCTGGGCGGACATGGCGGGGCTGAATTTCGATGAGCTCGATCGCAGCAAGAGCCTGGTCAGCGACAGCTTCAAGCCGCGCCCATTGCTGATCGGCAATCCCTACGAAAAACAGCAGCGGCCGTTGATCGACTTCAGCCTGATGAAACCCAAAGCCGTGGAAGTCGTGCAGCATTAATGCTGCCAGGCACCCCACGGCAAACACAATAATTATTGTTTACCGCTAAATATTCGCCGCCCTCCTTCGTCTTTGAGCAAACGGAATTTTTCCCTCAACGACAAGGAGTCGGCTGCGATGTTCGCGCCTATTACCCGTTCCATGACTTTAACCCTGGGCCTGTGCAGCGTTGCACTGAGCCCGGACCTGCTTGCCGACAGCGAAATTGAAAAGGCTCCGGTCGCCGGCGCCCTCGAGCTGACCGCCACCAGTATCACCGCCCAGGGCTTGGGCAATAACACCGAAAACACCCAGTCCTACACCACCGGCGCCATGAGCAGCGCCACGCGCCTGAACCTGTCGATCAAGGAAACCCCACAGTCGGTTTCGGTGGTCACGCGCCAGCAAATGGACGACTTCAAACTCACTTCGCTGTCCGAAGCCATGCGCCAGACCACCGGCATTGTGGTGCAACACAACGACTCCGACAGGGTCAACTATTCCTCGCGCGGCTACTCGATCAACAACTTCCAGGTTGACGGGATGCTCAACACCTTCAGTTACATGAAGTCCGACTCCGACACCATCATCTACGACCGCATCGAAGTCGTGCGCGGCGCCACCGGCCTGACGACGGGCGCCGGGGATCCGTCCGCGACCATCAACATGGTGCGCAAACGCCCGACTGCGCAATGGCAGGCCAAGACCGGTGTCAGCGCCGGCAGCTATGACAATTACTACACCTACCTGGACGTTGGCGGGCCATTGGCCTTCGACGGGCGCCTGCGCGGCCGCAGCGTGCTGGCATACCGTGACAGCGACTCGTTCCGCGACAAATACCAGCAGCAACGGGAAGTCGGCTACGGCGTGCTCGAAGCTGATCTGACCGATGCCACCACCCTGGCGGTGGGTTACGACTACCAGAACAAACACGTACAGGGCACTTCGTGGGGCACCGTGCCTTACTGGAATGCCGACGGCAGCAAGGCCAACCTTGGCCGTTCGACCAACATGGCCACGTCCTGGAGTTCCTGGCCGATCAAGGACCAGACCGCCTTCGCCAACCTGGACCATCAATTGGGTGCAGGCTGGCACCTCAAGGCCGCCTACACCCACCGCGAGAGTGACACCGACGGCAAGATCTACTACGCCGGAGGCGGCTTCCCCGAGCCCGATCGCAGCGGCATGGTGGCCAACGTCAGTCACATGATCGGCACCCAGAAGATGAAAGCCTACGACTTCAATGTGTCCGGTCCCTACTCGCTGCTGGGACGCGAACATGAACTGATGATTGGTTATGGCGAAGCGCAGCGCAGCGACAAAAACCCATACACCGACGGTCCGATGGCTGACGACTACGCGATCGTGCCGGACTGGAAGTACATGGGCGATATCGACAAATTCTCCGACACGGTGACCAGCCTCACCGGGTCCACCAGCAGCACCGAGCAGAAAGCCGGTTACCTGGCCACACGCCTGAGCCTGACCGATGAGTTGCACGCCGTACTTGGCAGCCGCTATGGCAGCTGGAAATCGTCGAGCACCACCAATAGTTACGACGCCAATCAGGTGTTGAGCGCAGTGGACGATACCAGCCAGAAACATAACGACATGTGGACGCCTTACGCCGGGTTGCTCTACGACATCACACCCGAGTACACCGCCTACGTCAGCTACACCGACATTTTCAAGCCGCAAACCAATCGCGACGCCAACCGCAAGTACCTCGAACCGGTAGTGGGCAGCAACTATGAATTGGGACTCAAGGGTAGCCTGCTTCAGGAGCGCCTCAACCTGGCTACGGCGCTGTTCTGGAGCGATCAGGACAACGTCGCCGAGCTCGACGATTCGGTGCCACCGGATCCGGTCACTGGAGAGGAGTTCTACAAGGCCAATGGCAAGGGCACCAAGGTCCGGGGTTTCGAAGCCGAACTGTCCGGCGAGGTGATGGCCGACTGGAACATGACCGCCGGTTACACCTATACCCACTCGGTCAACGGCGAAAAGAACCGCACCAACACCACCGCGCCCCTGAACATGTTCCGCCTGTCCACGGCCTATCGGCTTCCAGGCAACTGGCATGCGCTGACGGTGGGCGGAGCGCTTAACTGGCAAAGCGAGATCTACCGCGCCGCGAGTCGCCCGGTGGGGCGCAACGCTGCAGGCAATATCATCACCCAGCGCACCAACATCAGCCAGGACGCCTACACCCTGGTCAACCTGATGTCGCGCTACGAGTTCGACCAGCACCTGTCGGCGTCGCTCAACGTGAACAACCTGCTCGACAAGAAGTACTACGAGAACGTCGGCTTCTATAACGGCAACTACTGGGGCGACCCTCGTACCGTGACCCTGAGCCTGGACTGGAAGATTTAAAAGCAGTTAATTCCCAATTAACGGAATCGGCGGATAATGCCCTTTCAACATTGCTTCATGGAAGAAAGGGCACCCGAAACCTGTAGTGGGAGGCACACCATGAAATCTACAACCCTGATCCTCGCCAGTTTGATGATGCTGGGCACGACAGCCGCCTGGGCGGAAGGCGGCGCTGAACGCATGCGCTATTACTACGAGACCTTGCGATTGAGCCAGCAGGCGAATCAGCAACAGCCAGCGCCGCAGGTGCGGGTTCCGGACGATCAGACCGCACAAATGACGGAGCACTACAAACCATAACGAGCTCAAGGCTGTGGCGAGGGAGCCTGCTCCCCCGCCTCGCCTGGTTCAGGTCTTACAGCGCCTTGGTCCAGAACAGCATGCGACCGTGGGCCGGATCGAACATCCCGGCGGCGAATCCGAATTTGCCATAAGACGCCTGGGCAATGGCGTTACCCTCCAGGACCTCCAGGGTGATCTTGCAGCAGCCGCGCTGGCGGGCGATGTCCTCGACCTTTTGCAGCATCTTCTGACTCAACCCCAAACCGCGAAATTTCTTCACGACGGCGACATCGTGCACATTGACCAGCGGCTTGCAGGCAAACGTCGAAAAACCCTCAAAGCAATTGACCAGACCGGCCGGCTCGCCGTTGACGAAAGCCAGGACGCTGAAGGCGTGTGGCCGCTTCGCCAGTTCGCCCGCAAGGTTTTCCAATACATCGACCGGCAGCGAATGTCCGCCTCCCATCGGGTCTTCTGCATAGTGGTTCAATACCAGGCTGATGGCCTCGGCATGCAGCGCATTGGTGTAGCTGGCCTGAAGTACCAGAATTTCTGCGGATTCCATTTCCATCCTCGATCACACGTGAAGTAGCAGCTTGTGAATCTATCAAGCGCGATCGCAAATCAAAAGCAATGCGGCCAATGTTGCTCCCACAGCATTGGATACCAGCCTGCCTATCAATGCCCCCAGATCAATGCCTCGGTCCATCCGAGCTCGGCAAAATCCTCAGCCCGTAAGCTCGCCTCCCCCACGCAAAAAAACTCGTCCAGCTGCGGCGGCTGCACCGAGGTTGAGCTGAGCATTGCATGGACCTGCCCCCGATGGTGAATCTGATGTTCGAACAAGTGCGAGAGCATGCGCAATCGGCAATCATGCTGCGGCGTGTCACGGGCAATGGTCACGATCTTGCCCAGATCGCTATCGCGCATCTGCTCGCAATAAGCGATCAGCCGCCGGTCCACCAGCGCCTGTTCGCGCTGCAGATCGGCAGCCGTGGTACAGGGCTCATCCAGGCTGAAGAACACCTGGCAATCGGGATGCGGATCGTCACCGCGCAACTCGCGCTCCAGCGCGTCCACGTAGAACCAGTCGCAAGTCAGGATGTGGTTCAAGGTGGCTGTGAGACTGGGGAAGAAGCTGACCCGTGGTGCCGCCAATTCCTCAGGGGCCAAACGCCCCCATGCTTTGGCGAGCCGATGATTGGCCCAGGCGTTCTGATAAGCCATGGTCAGCAGATGATGCGACAGCGTGTGAGACATGGGTTCGCCTCCCGGTTGTCAGACCTCGGCAAAACGTTGCAGCTGCATTTCCTGCAAGCGACTGAGGGTGCGGCGGAACGGGAATTCCAGATATCCCTCAGTGTAGAGCTCGGCCATGGATACCTGGGCCTCAAGGTAGAGCGGCACCTTGCGATCGTAACATTCGTCGACCAGCGCGATGAATCGACGCACGCCGTCATCATGCACCGACAATTGAGGTAACTCGCGATCACCAGCGGCCACGCGCTCGACCCCGTCTTCGGTGCCCCGGGCAATACGTCCGGTACGCTTTTGCGCGCTGAGGTTTGGCACTTCACTTAACAGGATAGCCTTGAAGGTGTCGCACAGGACCATGAAGTCCATCGCGGCGAAGGGTTGCTCGCACAGGTCGGCGTAACGACACCACAGCACGCTTTTGCTGGCCTGTACCACGGGCAGCGACCGGTGACCGACCGCGATCGGCTCGCTGGAGACCGACTGGCCGAGGGTCAGTGTCCGGAACACCTCGTGCAATGCACTGGGCTGCCCGGGCTCTGCGACCCAGTAGCGCTGCAACCCGGTGCCCGGATGCAGGCGATGGTCTTCAGCGCCGTCCACTGCGATGACCTGCATGTGCTGTTTGATCGCCTCGATGGCGGGTACGAACCGGTCGCGGTTGAAACCGTCGGCATACAGTTGGTCAGGGGGCAGATTGGAAGTGCACACCACAACCACGCCCTGCTCGAACATTACCTGGAACAACCGCCCGAGGATGATCGCATCGCCAATGTCATTGACGAACAGCTCGTCGAAGCACAGCACCCGAACTTCTTCGGCGAGTTCCCGGGCCAGGCTTTTAAGCGGGTCTGCGGTACCGGTCAGCTGAAATGACCGCTGGTGCACCCAGCCCATGAAATGATGGAAATGCTGGCGCCGGGCTGGGACTCGCAGGCTTTGATAGAACTGATCCATCAGCCAGGTCTTGCCTCTCCCAACGGGGCCCCACAGATAGACGCCGGTCACGCCCGGACGCCCCTCGTGCAGGGCCTCGTAGCATTTCTGCAGGGCCCATACGGCATGTTCCTGGGCTTCGTCCTGGACGAAACCTTTCTGTTCGATGGCCTGCTGCCAGGCGCTTAACGGCGAGTCGATGGTCATGCGCGGCAGTATGCCATGAGCGCTTGGACGCTAGCCGTCAGCCAGTGGAAAAATACCTTGACGAGCAATATTACGTACGTAATATTACTCGAATATCGCACGACATTCATGTCGAGCAGCACCATTCGCTCCAGGAGTCACCGCCATGCACTACAAAGTATTCGGCCGTAAAACCGGCTTGCGTGTTTCGGAGCTGGCCTTGGGGGCCGGCAATTTTGGCACGGGTTGGGGGCACGGCGCGGAGCGCGACGAGGCCATGCGCATTTTCGACGGCTATCTGGAAGCCGGCGGCAACTTCATCGACACCGCCAATGGTTATCAGGCCGGACAGTCTGAGAGCATGCTCAGTGAGTTCATCGCGCCGGAGCGCGATAGGCTGGTCATCGCCAGCAAATACACCTTGGGTACCACTCCGGCAGACGGCATTTCACACACGGGTAACAATCGCAAGAATATGGTCCGGGCTGTCGAGGAGAGCCTGACCCGCCTCAAGACCGATCGTCTTGACCTGTTCTGGGCGCACATGAGCGACGGCGTCACGCCAATGGAGGAGATTCTGCGAGGTTTTGACGACCTGGTGCGTGCCGGCAAGATTCACTACGCGGGTCTGTCGAATTTCCCGGCGTGGCGCATTGCCCGGGCCGATCTGCTGGCCGAGGTTCGCGGGTTTGCGCCGATTATCGCACTCCAGGTCGAATACAGCCTGGCTGAACGCAGCGCCGAACGTGAGCAGCTGCCAATGGCCGAGGCCCTGGGCCTCGCCGCGACCTTGTGGTCGCCCCTGGGTGGCGGATTCCTCACTGGCAAGTACCGCAATAGCGACGGGGATAACCGCGCAGCCAAGTTGGGCATGCTGATCCACGCGGAAAAAGGCGCCCGCGAGACCGCCCTGCTCGATACGCTGCTCGCCGTAGCCGGGGAACTGGCTGCCAGCCCGACCCATGTAGCGATCGCATGGCTGCGGGAAAAAGCCCGGCAGTCGACGACCGCGTTGATTCCGATCCTGGGTTCGCGTACCCGTGAACAGCTGGACTCGACCCTGGGGGCGTTGGCGGTGGAATTGGATGCCGGGCAAATGGCGCGGCTGGATGAAGTGAGCGACGTGCCCAAGGGCGTGCCGCATGAAACCCTGGCGGGCTCCTTTTCACGCTTCAGCGGCGACCGGATCCTGGACCTGCCGAAGATTCCGGTCGCCTGACCGAATCACTGTTTGACCGGCTTGCTCGCGAAGCGCTGGTGAACGCACTATCGCCATCGCGGGCAAGCCTTGCTCCTGCGGGGTATTGTTTCACCGGTCGACCTTGTGTCTGGCCGCATACAGGCAAAGCATTTCCATCGCCAAAGTCGCTGCTGCCAGGGAAGTGATCTCGGCGCTGTCGTAGGCCGGAGCAACTTCCACCACGTCCATGCCCACCAGATTGATGCCGCGCAAACCACCCAGGATTTCCAGCGCCTGTACCGTGCTCAAGCCTCCGCATACGGGGGTTCCGGTGCCGGGGGCGAATGCCGGATCCAGGCAGTCGATATCGAACGTCAGGTACACCGGATTATCCCCCACCCTGGCGCGGATGGCCTCGACGATCGACTCGCAGCCGCGTCGATGCACCTGGCGTGCATCGAGTATCGCAAAGCCCATGGCATCGTCATTGGTCGTGCGCAAGCCGATCTGCACTGAGCGCGACGGTTCCACCAGGCCTTCGCGGGCGGCGTGCCAGAACATCGTGCCATGGTCGACCCGCTTGCCCGCCTCGTCCGGCCAGGTATCGCTGTGGGCGTCGAAATGGATCAGCGACAGCGGGCCATGTTTACGCGCATGGGCCTTGAGCAGTGGATAGGTGACGAAATGATCGCCACCAAAGGTCAGCATCGCGCTGCCGGCCGCAAGGATATGTTCGGCGTGAGCCTCGATGCTGTGGGGTATCGAGTGCGGCGCGCCATAGTCGAACGCGCAATCACCGAAATCGACCACCGCCAGGTGGTCGAACGGATCGAACGTCCACGGCCAGTGGCGCTCCCAGGCGATCCCGGCCGACGCTGCACGAATGCCCCGTGGACCGAAACGCGCACCGGGACGGTTGCTGGTTGCGGTATCGAACGGCACGCCGCTGACTGCCACGTCGACTCCGCGCAGGTCGCGGCTGTAGCGCCGACGCATGAAACTGGTGATGCCGGCGTAGGTGCTTTCCGCCGCAGTACCGTAGAGGCTGTCGCGGGTCATGGCTTGATCGTTCAGCATTGGGGCGTCCATCGCGTATTCCTTGTTTTGACGTCTACGGAGTGACGCCACAATGCGCGGTCGGATACATTGGCAAAATACCAACTTTGTTATCCTGGCATTATCACGGAGTAATGTTTGATGCTTGGCCAACTTCACGACCTGGACCTGCAGCTACTGCGTCTGTTCGTACGCGTAGTCGAGTGCGGTGGTTTCAGTGCCGCCCAAGGCGAACTTGGCTTGAGCCAGTCGAGCATTAGCCAGCAGATGGCCAAGCTTGAAACCCGGCTCGGCTACCGGTTATGCAGCCGTGGCAAAGGCGGGTTCAACGTCACGCCCAAGGGCGCGGAACTGCTCGGTGCGATCCGCACGCTGTTCGAGTCCATCGAAACCTTCCGCCATCAATCCAATGGCGTGGCCGGGCGCTTGATCGGTGAAGTGCGAGTCGGGTTGTCCGAAGCGCTCGATCAAGCGGTGCTGCAACGGGTGGCCGAGGCGATACGGCGCTTTCGCCAGCGCGACGAGTCGGTGCGCATCGAACTGATCAGCGCGATGCCCGGCGAAATGGAAAGGCTGCTGTTGCAACAACGCCTGGATCTAGCCATCGGCTATTTCTCCCTGGCGCAGCACGCGTTTGACTACCGTGAACTGTTCAGGGAGAGCCAGCAGCTGTACTGCGCTCCGGGCCACCCACTGTTCAGCACCAACGCGCCGCTCGCCCAAACGCTGCAGGCCAGTGATCGCGTGGACCACCCCTACCGCTTCCTGCGCCGCGACGAACCCTTTCAAGGGACCCCTTGTTCGGCGCGGTCGGAGCAAGTGGAAGGCACGCTCGCGTTCATTCTGTCGGGCCGGCATATCGGTTATCTACCCTGCCACTACGCCCGAAGCTGGGAGGAAAAAGGCTTGTTACGCGCGGTACAGCATGATGGAACCCGTTTCGAAGTGGCATTCCAGCTCGCCCGCCATCGCGCCCAGTCGCCAGGGGATGCGCAAAAGGCGTTCGAAGAAGATCTGCTGGCCGCTTTCAAACCCGGCACTTGAGGTTTCTCGCACCGCCGCAGCAGGATTTCTGTAACCCTTGGTTACTGTTTTCCCAGCTTTCTGGCATCCTGCGCCTCCATTTTCTGACCCGGCCCGCCTTTTGGCACGCATATCACCATGACCGCCTCCGAAAAAGCCCCTGCTGCGCGCAACAACGATCTGATCTACGGCCTCAACGATCGCCCTCATCTCACCGCCACCGTCTTCGCCGCCTTGCAGCACGTTCTGGCGAGTTTTGTCGGCATTATCACCCCCACCCTGATCATGGGCAGCGCCTTGGGCCTGCAAAGCGAAGTGCCCTACCTGATCAGTATGGCGCTGTTCGTTTCCGGGCTCGGCACGTTCGTCCAGGCGCGACGCTTCGGGCCGATCGGTTCCGGGTTGTTGTGCCTGCAAGGCACCAGTTTCTCGTTCATCAGCGTGATTCTCAGCGCTGGTTTCATGGTCAAGGCCCGTGGCGGCGGCACCGATGAGATCCTTTCGACGATCTTCGGCGTGTGCTTTTTTGCCGCCTTCATCGAAGTGGTTTTGAGCCAGTTCATCGGCAAACTGCGGATGCTGATCACCCCGGTGGTCACCGGCACCATCATCACGCTCATGGGGCTGTCGCTGATCAAGGTGGCGATGACCGATATCGCTGGCGGCTTCGGCGCCACCGACCTGGGCGGCGCCCACCACCTGGCGCTCGCCGCTCTGGTGCTGGGCACCATCATCGTGCTGAACCGGGTCGACGTGCCATTCCTGCGTCTGGGGGCCATCGTCATCGGCCTGACCCTTGGCTATTTCGTGGCCTGGATGATGGGTGACGTCAGTTTCTCGAACATGCCCGACGTGCCTCTGATGAGCGTGCCGGTGCCGTTCAAATATGGTTTCAACTTCGACTGGGTCGCGTTCGTCCCGGTGGCGGTGATCTTCCTAGTGTCGCCGCTGGAAGCGGCCGGTGACCTCACGGCCAACTCGATGATTTCCCGGCAACCGGTCAAAGGCCCGGTGTACATCCGGCGAATCAAGTCCGGCCTGCTTGCCGATGGCCTCAACTCGGCCATGGCCGCAGTGTTCAACAGCATGCCCATGGTGACCTTCGCCCAGAACAACGGGGTGATTCAGCTCACTGGCGTGGCCAGCCGCTATGTCGCGTTTTTCATTGCCGGCCTCTTGGTAGTGCTCGGATTGTTCCCGATGATCGGCGCGGTGTTGCAGTTAATGCCCAAGCCAGTGCTCGGCGGCGCTGAGTTGGTGATGTTCGGAACCGTGGCGGTGGCCGGTATCAAGATCCTCGCCGAGGCTGGCCTGCACCGGCGCAATATGTTGATCGTGGCGATTTCCTTGGGCATGGGCCTGGGCGTCGCAGCCGTCCCCGAAGTGTTGCGCGAGCTGCCCCTGGCGCTGCACAACATCTTCGAATCGCCGATCACTGTCGGCGCGTTGTGCGCTATCGTGCTGAACATCTTCCTGCCGGAAGAATTCATCGAGCTGGAAGAAGACGATTTCGACCCGGAAGCCTCGATCCTCCAGGTCATGGAAAACCCCGATGTTGCGGCCAGGGGTGAACCGGCAACCGTTGCGGCGGTCGCACAGTTGAACCGCTGACACGGCTTGAGGGCTGCGTCGGCAGCGGTTCAGCCCTTTACTTGAAGAGAGCCTGTCATGCGCAGTATCCACGCCGTTATCCTGTCCTTGCTGATGCTCTCCCTGAGCGCCTGCGCGCTCTTTCCCAATCGCGACCCGGTCAATATCAACGTGGTCGGCATCGAACCCCTGCAGGGCCAGGACATGGAGGTGCGGTTTGCGCTGAAGATCCGTGTGCAGAACCCCAATGAGACCCCCATTGATTACAATGGCGTGGCCCTGGACCTCGAGGTCAACGGCCAGCCGCTCGCCTCGGGAGTCAGCGATCAGTCGGGCTCGATCCCGCGCTTTTCGGAAACCGTGCTGACGGTTCCGGTCAGCGTTTCGGCGTTTTCGGTGTTGCGCCAGACCCTGGGACTGAGCCAGACGCAGACCCTCAACAATCTGCCTTACGTACTGCGTGGAAAACTCGCCGCAGGCTTGTTCGGCACCATGCGGTTCGTCGACAGTGGCAAGCTCAGTTTGCCAGGGACGACGTCCGGCACCTGGTAACGTTCACTCAGGAGCTCGATTAACATGGATGCCGCACCCACGCTGTACACCGAACGTATGATTTTGCGTCCCCTGGAATTGGCCGATGCCGCTGGCATCCAGCAGCAGTTCGCGCATTGGGAGGTCGTGCAGTACCTCAACGCTTTGGTGCCCTGGCCCTATCCCGCCGATGGTGCACTGACTTATCTGCGAGACATTGCGCTGCCGGCGATTGCCGCGGGCAAAGAGTGGCATTGGTCGATTCGCCTGAAATCCGCACCCGAACAATTGATCGGCAATATCAGCCTGATGGACGACCCGGACAATAATCGCGGTTTCTGGATCGCGCCGCAGTGGCAGCGCCAGGGGTTGATGGCCGAGGCCAGTGCGGTGGTTACCCATTACTGGTTTGAAACCCTCGGGCGGGAAGTGTTGCGGGTGCCAAAAGCGGCGCCGAACATTGGTTCGCGCAGACTCTCGCAGCGTGGCGGGATGCGCCTGGTACGCACGGATGAAGGACGATTTGTGGGTGGATTATTTGCGCGGGAGATCTGGGAGATCACCCGAGAAGAATGGCGCAATAGGCAATAAATCGGACCGCGGGCTTCACCCGCTCACCCACCGATGGCTCAACCACACCGGGGCGAAGATCGCGGCATGGAAACACATGATTCCGACCATTAGAAGTCATCGATATCAATTATACAGTTTCTACCCTTGGATTTTGCGCGGTAGAGCGCGGCATCTGCCGAGACCAACAACTGCTTGAGAGTGGATCGCGATTCACTCATTGAGGCACACCCGATACTGACAGTGATTTTTATTTCCCCACCGGCTGCGTTTACACTAGATGCTTCAATGCTGATCCTGAGTCGCTCCGCAACGACTGAAGCCTCGAGACTATTGCTCTTAGGCAACATAATTGCAAATTCTTCGCCTCCAAATCTGGCGATAGTATCTCCGGGCCGAAGAACGCCCTCGGCAATTTTAACGATAGACTTGAGAACCTCGTCACCCATGGGATGCCCCCAACTATCATTCACATGTTTGAAGTGATCGGCGTCCAGCATGATGATCGATACTGAGTGGCCGTATCGGCTTGCCCGAGCAAACTCTTTCTCCGCCAAGTTGAAAAAGTGAGCGCGATTAACTGCGCCCGTGAGATGGTCTTTGGTGAGTAAGTTGGCCAGGTTGTCACTCGACACCTTCCGCTCGGTGATATCTCGACACACAACGGTATAGCCGGAAAACTCGTCATGTTCTTCGCGTAGAACGGCGATCATGGTTTGAGCAAAAAAAGTGCGTCCTGATTTGTGTTGGCACAGATAGTCTCGTGAATGCCAACCTTCTTCACGTGCGAACGTGAGATGTTCATCAAAAACATCAACATCCACGACTGGCAAGTTACAGAATCGGCGCAGCGTCTCTCCAATAGCCTCGGATTCCGTGTAACCTGTTAAACGCTCTGCCGAAGGGCTCCAGCTATTGATTACTCCCTGTTTAGTCAGGCCGAGCACTGCAAAATCATTGACTATGGTATAGATCGCATCCAGCCATGAGTCGGTCTGCCTTAGTCGCCTTTCAGTCGCAACCTGGCAGGAGATATCAGTCAAAACCGTTATCAGAACCTCATTATTGACTTTCACAATCGTACACGCTAGAACAACACCCCCCTCCGATGCGGGCGACACATGAATTCTGTGACTTACACATATTGACCCGCATGACTCTCTAAAACTTGTTACCAGGTTACGTAACTCAGGCGCCACGGAAGAAAGCGTTTCGAACAGATTTTCAAGTCCGGAAAACTTGACCAGCGGCATCAACAATTGTGTTGCCATGGGATTTAGCATATCAATGACACCTGTGGGATTGGTTCTTACCAATCCCACAGGTGATAGATACATGAATGAGAGCAATGCTTCGTATTCTGACTCGATTGAGTCAGCATCCTGCTCAATACTGTTCATTTTCTTGCCCATTCAACCAATAGGAAGCGGGTGTCGTTATCCATTTTCTTAAGTAGTCTCATTCTAACGGGGATCGGCCGCATTCTAAGTGCCAGAACGTAAGAAATGATCACATCCAGCTCAGGTTCATTCTCAAATCTTTGAGCGACCATGGCGTTATTCAAGCATGGAGCAATTTCCAAGAATAAATTTTTCCCTACAACGCGTGCCTGGCGCAGGGCCGCGCTTGAGGCCTCAAAAGCATTGTAAATGACTACTTTTGCAGCGTCATCAAAGCCAATAATCCCGAAGTTCAGAGTATCCAATTCATCAGGCGCGTCTAACAATGATTCAATTGAAGCCTCTTCAAACGTCAGGTTCATTTCCTACTCACTCGCAAAATTAAATTAAAACGCCTTGGGCGCCCGCCCCCTACACAATCGCGTAGCAATAGCGCCCTTTTGGCATTTAATGAGAACATTACACTGACCGCAAATTATCCTCTTAAAAAGAGTTCGGCTTCACGGTAATAATCTGCACGATCTACGCCTTTTGCCAGGCATCAGGAGCAATCTGAGCCATTTTTTGAAATGCCGGCCTGGCGAACCAAAACCCTTGCATCAGATAAACTCCGCAGTCGGCAAGAAAATCCCGCTCCTCGGCATGCTCGACGCCTTCTGCAATGATTTTAATATCCAGCTCTGCACATATCACGACAACACCACGCAGTATAGCCTGACGGGAGCGATCGCGATGGATATTACGCACAAGTTCCATATCAAGCTTTATAAGGTCCGGTTGAAAGTCTGCGAGCAGCTTCAACCCTGAACAACCTGAGCCAAAATCATCAATTGCTGTCTGAAAACCGAACTCACGATACTGACGCAAAATATTGGTCAGATGATGATTGTTATCAATATATTCACTTTCGACTGTCTCGAATATCAGCCGACTGATCGGAAAGCCATGAGTTCGCGCGGCATCCAATGTGCTTCTAATGCACATTTCTGGACGGTAAACTGCGCCGGGCAGAAAGTTAATTGATAGATTTTGAGTCATGCCAAGTTGTGCGGCAGTGAAAATAGCCCGCATGCGGCAAAGCTGATCGAATCGATAGAGGTTATTATCGTTTACTTTCTCAAGCACCGACCGAGCGCCCTCACCATTGATGCCTCTAACCAACGCCTCATGTGCAAAAATCGATTGATCGCGCACATCCACAATTGGCTGAAAAGCGAACGAAAATTCCAGATCAAGTTCGCGAGTGTTTTTGCAACCTTGGCATCCATCTGACAAAGTTAATGAGCCAGGAAAAGTTTTCACGTCGCGCTCCAAAAATCAACTACCATTTCCACCGTAGCTGTTCTAACAAAACTTTGAGCATTCAAATAAATACGAGATTAACTTTCGACGAGGCAAGGATTACCCAGGAAATTTGATTGTAGCAGTTTATTTGCATAACGGCGCTCCCCTACGAATAACTGCACGATTTTCAGTCCTAAGAACACTACAACGAGGTCAAAAACGTTTATAACTTAGGCACTTACCCTTATTTAAGCCCCGCTGATCTTTTGTATTTATAGAAGCGTCGCACGTGGAATCACGACGATTCTGTCGTTTGTGGAATCTCACTGAACGGCGCAGCACTGCGCAGGCGACAAGGCTGCGCCAGTCGCAACGTATTGCGCCCCAAGCCCTTAGCCTCATAAAGCGCCGCATCCGCCCAGGCAAGCAGGCTGGCGGTGGTATCGCCGTCATCTGGCATCACAGAGCAAACACCGATACTGATGCGCACCGCAATACTTGCGTCACCGAACTGCGCAGGTGTCTCGGCCAAAGAGGCACGCAGTTGATCAAGCACAGCCACGGCTCCTTCGGGGCTCGTACCAGGCAGCAGCACCAGGAATTCTTCGCCTCCATAACGACCAATACTGTCGGAATGACGAAGACGCTCGGTCAGATGGTTAACGCAGTGGCAAATCACTTCATCACCCGCCAGATGACCATGGACGTCATTGATTTGTTTGAAGTGGTCTATATCGACCATGGCCACAGCAAGATAAGCATTCTCTCGGCGTGAACGTTCCAGGTCTTTGGAAAACTGCTCAAGGATAGCTCGACGATTGAGAATGCCTGTCAGAACGTCCCGCAGCGCCATTTGCTGGAGTAATGACTCACTGCGCTCCTTGGACAGCAGCACAAGCCCGAGAGAGATCATCATCGCGGTAAACGTACCGATACTGACCGAGATAGTCTGCTTGAGGTTGCTGACATCGTAGCGCATCTCGGCAGCCCCCCCGCCTAGCACAGCCACCACCCGCATGCCCAGGCCAATCAGGCTGATACTCGCCCCAATGATCAACAGCATCCGTGCACGGCCCTGAGCGGGAATGTAGCGGCGAGTCCAGTAGATGATCAATGCGCACTGCACCATCAACACTCCAGTGGCAGCGAGCATTCTCGGCTCCAGGGTCTCGATCAGGCTTGCCATCAACGTCAGCATCAGTACAGCCGGTGCGAAAACCCGCCACCAAGCCACTGGCAACTCGATAATCCGGAACAGGCTGGCACCATAGAAGGCCAGCGCCACCGCGAGTAATGTATTGGCGGCACCGTAGGTCAACCATAATGGGGCATGACCGTAGAAGGTGTAGCCAACGTAGGCCAAGGCGTGGGCCAATAAACCAAAGCCAATGGTGAGCAGACCGTCACGCTGATTGAACTGGCCGACCAGAATCAGACAAAACGCCATGATCGTCGCGACTAACGCGACACAGGCAAAAAGCGTGGGGGTATGGGCAATCATGGAGTCTCACAAGACGCTGCTGGAAATAGCTCTGATCGTGAGTTTAGCTGAGATGGCCGACTGCCAGTATCTGTTTGTCGGACGACGGTGGTCAGCGAGGACGGGCTCAGATGTCGCCAAGGGAGGCTAGGCTGGCGAAAAGTCCTCGAGCACAGGTTTCCAAACCGCATCCATCAAAACAGGCTGCATGAAACATTCTTAATACACGAATGAGATTTATTCCCATAGCCTTGCCGGGCGTTTTTTGAATTACCCCGTATGAACACCTACGAAAAGCGCACCCTCCTTCAGCGGCTACGGATTTCGTCATGCAGCACCTCGTGCGCTTCATCTCAAGCGTTGGTTTAATGCTGGCAGGTCAGACCTTTGCATACGCAACGACCTACCCTGTCACCGTCACTGATGTTGCCAATCGCCAAGTAGAAATCCTTCAAGAACCCAAGCGCATCGTCCTTCAGGATGGTCGAGACCTGTTTACGCTGGCCCTGCTTGACCGTCAGGATCCGTTCCAGAGAATTGTGGCCTGGAACAACATCGTCAAGCGCGCAGACCCCAACACCTGGGAAGTGTTTGAGCATCAGTGGCCAGCGTCAGCTAACCGGGCAACCGACATGAAGTTCGGCGACGAGGGCGATCTCAATTTAGAGGCCATCGTGGCTGCGCGTCCCGACTTGCTGGTGTTTCAGACCCGTGCTCGGGCATCTCTGGAGAATGCCGGCGTTGCGTCGAAACTGGCAGCGCTGAAGATCCCGGTAATATTTGTCGACAGCGACCTCGATCCGGTGACCAACAGCCAGAAGACCGTCGAACTGCTCGGGAGAGTTCTTAACCGCGAAAATGAGGCCCGGGCCTACCTGGATTTCTACCGAAGCCGTCTTGCGAGTATCGATCAAATCATCAAGCAACATTCACATAGGCCAGTCGTATTCGTAGAAGCGAAAGCAGGACAAAGTGGTGCCTCGGCATGCTGCTTCACTCATGGCGATGTGTACTGGGGTAAGTTGGTCGAAGCCGCCGGCGGACAAAATCTCGGCTCAAGCTTACTGCCGGGCGCGACCGGTGACGTGACACTTGAAACAGTGCTCGGCAAACAGCCAGACGTCTACGTGATGACCGGTTCGCAGTTTCCTGGTTACACCTCAGTTGCGCCTGGGTTCGGCTTCGGGGACAGCGTGAAACAACCCATGATCGATCGCTCTATGAGCCTGTTGCAGGAGCGTCCAGGTTTTGCTCAGTTGAAAGCCAGCCAGAACGGCCGGGTGTTTGGTATCTATCACCAGTTTTATGCGAGCTCCTGGAACATCCTCGGGCTCGAGTATCTGAATCAGGCGTTCTATCCCGACAGTGCTAAACGCATCGACACGAGCAACAGCCTGTCAGCCCTGTTCGCACTCACCGGATTGAAAACCGTACCCGCCATCCTTTACTCGCGCGCACCTGCCAATGATTGAGTACCGACCGGCCATGACGATGCCAACCGGCCTTGCGGCGCCCTCCTCGCAGGTTCGCTACACAATCACCATATGGCGACGCAGTGCACTGCTGATGATTCTGCTGGCATTCGCTGTCATGGCGTTCGTTGCCGATCTGATTGTTGGTTCGGGCACACTGACGTTCAATGAAGCGGTATCAGGACTGCTTAATCCTTCCAGTGTGGATACCAGCGTACGTGTAATCCTTTGGGAACTGCGGATGCCGATGACGCTGATGGCCGTGCTGGCTGGCACTTGCTTATCGCTGGCCGGGTTGATGATGCAGACTGTACTGGACAATCCGCTCGCAGAGCCCTTCACGCTAGGCATTTCGTCCGCTGCCGGTTTTGGTGCGTCGCTGGCACTGGCGTTCAATATGTCGCTCGGCCACGCGTTGCCAGGCTTCGGGGCCGACCTGGTCGTCACCGCCAACGCCTTCCTCTTTTCGTTGCTGACGGTCGGGATCATCCTTGTGTTGTCGCGCGGCCACGTTGGCCTGCAAGCCATCACATTGCTCGGCATCGCCGTGCACTTTGTGTTCAGTTCACTGCTGGGCCTGGTCCAGTATGTGGCGAGCACCGATCAGCTACAAAGCATCGTGTTCTGGCTGATGGGCTCGCTTCAGCACGCCACCTGGAACAAAGTCACTCTGTGCGCGGTGATCGCAGGGGTGGCCATCCCGCTCTCGCTGGCACAAGCCTGGGCTTTGACCGCGCTGCGCAGCTTCGGTGAACAGGCCGTGTTGTTCGGCATTCCAGTGCGTCGGTTGCGCACAACCATGCTGTTGCTGGCCGCACTGTTGGCCGGTGCGGTCACCTCGGTGGTTGGCGTGATCGGCTTTGTGGGCTTGGTGGCGCCTCACATGGCGAAGCTGCTGGTGGGTGAAGATCAACGCTTCACCATCGGTGTAACGATCGCCTGCGGGATTATCTTCGTAACCCTGGCTTCACTCGCCAGCAAACTCATCGTGCCTGGCGCCGTGCTACCCATTGGCATGGTGACCTCACTGATCGGTTTGCCGTTTTTCATCATCCTCATTTTGCGCGACCGGAGGCTGACGTCCCGATGAGTTTTTGCACCAGCAACTACCGGGTCACACTACGCGGAAGGCCCATCCTCAAGGGATTGGACATGGAAGTTTCAGGCGGCCGCACACTCGCTTTACTAGGCGCTAACGGCGCTGGTAAATCGACCTTCATGAAAGGCCTGTGTGGCTTGGTACCGGCGCAGGGTTCGGCCACCATCAACGGCACCCCGCTAATGGATGCTTCCCCTGCCCGCCGCGCTCAACTGATTGGCTATGTCGCGCAAGACCTCGCCAGTCTCGACGTTAGATTGTCCACCTATGAGTTACTCCTGCTGGCTCAACAAGGCACTACACGAGGCTGGAGGACGAGTCAGAATGCTCGACGAAAGGCCGCTGAAATGCTCGAACTGCTGGGCCTGCAACGTTTCTCCGAGCATCAGCCAGGGCAACTGTCTGGAGGCGAGCGGCAGATGATATCCCTGGCCTTGGCCCTTGTTCGCAGTCCCCGGTTATTGCTACTGGACGAGCCGACTTCTGCGCTGGATCTGGCCAATCAGTTACAGATACTTGATGCTGTCAGCAGCTATACGCGCAAACATAACATCGTCACGCTGGCGATTTTCCACGACATGAATTTGGCCAGTCGCTATGCCGACGACACAATGATGCTGCACCAGGGCCATGTGCATTGCAGCGGTTCGACAGGCGCCACGTTGACACCGGAAAACCTTGCGCACGTCTATGGCGTCGATTGCCGCGCATTGAGTGTCGACGCGGGGACATTCACCGCGATCTATCCAGTATCTGTACTGACGCCTGAACAACGAGCAGCCCATTAAATTCAGATTACCGTTTGCTAGCCAAAGACCCCGCGCAGCATGGAGGGTGCGAGTGATGTCTTCAAACAACAATCACCCGGTCAGCAAAACGCTACCGTTTCACCCGACGAGCACCCCTTTAACGTGCACGCAGCATGACGGCAGCCCGTACTCGGCGAGAGCCAAACGTGCTCATGCGCATAAACTCTTCATGACTCACTGGCAGGTGCTGGCAATCGATGCTCTGACGGTGGCGGCTGTGATCCACATCCGGATCGTGCAGATACACAAACTCGTCGTCACACCCTGTTATCAGTACCCAATGAGGGGCCTTCAACCGGGTGAATCGGTAGTTACTGATCAGTACCACTGGTTTGAATCCAGCCACAAGTGCTGCGCGGATATCAAAATTGGAAGCCTGCTCCTGTATGACGCCCGCTTGCGCCAAATCCTCAGCGAAGCTGTCTTCTACCAGCTTCATGATGGCCTTTTTTTCCGGACTGCGTACGCCCTCCAGAAACAGCGAGCCAAGTTGGCTAACCACCAGACGCACCTCAAAACCGCGCCGACAGGCAGCTAAAGCCAAGCCCTGAGGACTGCAGCCACCGTGTCCTGCGGTCATGAAGATGGTAGTCGCCTCGCGCCAGAGCTGAATTTCCTCCTTGCGACTCATTGGCCGGCTCGTCTCGATGGCAGCCATAGCCATCAGCAGACAGGCCGCGCCGCATGTGAATTCGGTGGTCTGTTGGTAATAGGGTACTTGACGTGTCGGCGACGGAGCTTGATGGAGAATTCGCTTCTCGTAACGCAGCGCTTCGGCATGATCTTCGTAGTAGTCCTCAACGACTGCGAAGCGCTGGTATCCATTGGCCTCATACAGGCTGATGGCAGCGGGATTATCGGCTCTGACCTCCAAACGCAACCATGCGCAGTTCCGGGAAAGCGCACGCGTTTGTGCCTCTTCCAGCAGCCTCTGGCCGAGGCCATGGCCTCGCCATGCCTGACTGACAGCGATTGAATACAGGCGTGCGAGTGATGTGCCACGATGAAAGAGCAACAGGGCATATCCCGCCAGTTCTTCCTGGCATTCGGCGACAATCAAACAACTATTGGCACGGCTGACCATCCAATGAAAATTGCGCTGGCTCAACCGATCAAGCGTAAAACACTCCTGTTCCAACGCGACCAATTCGTCGATATCGTCCGTCGCTGCAACGCGAAAGTTAAAAAGCATGGTGGCACCGTAATGTTTGAGTAACGAACCGGGACAGACCCGGATGTCCGTGATTTATTGAAGCGGCGTGTTCTTCAATAGGGATCGATTACTCATGTCAGCGGTGCAAACCAACGTGAACGAAGTATTGGACAAATCGGAACGTTCCACAATATCTCTCGTCGAGGAGCCTCCCAGCACGGGGCGTTCAGGCAGCCAGTTGCTGATCCTCGTCGAACGCAAGGAAGACTGGGCCAGCTACCTCCCCAGTGAAAGCCTGATGCTTGCCCAGGATTACCTTGAGCACAGCGACGACCTCCCAGGTCGCACGCAAGTGATCAACCTCTGCCGCAACTACAAGTACCTGGGCCAAGGCTACTACTGCTCTTTGCTTGCAGAAGCGCGCGGGCACAAGGTATTCCCGTCGGTGCGCATCATCAGCGAGCTGTCGCGCAAGGCGCTGTACGGGGTGGGTCTGGATGATCTTGAGCGCACCCTGGAGCGGGCGCTGGCCAACCATCCTTATGGCAATACCGAAGCCTTTACCCTGTCATTGTATTTTGGCAAAGCCACCATTGAGTCACTGCAAGAGATTGGCCGTCAGCTCTTTGAGGCGTTCCCCTGCCCTATTTTGCTGGTGGAATTTCGCCGTGGTGAGACGTGGCAGATCGCCGGAATAAAACCCGGTGCATTGCACAAACTGCGTGATGAGCAACAGCATGTTTTTGCCAACGCCCTGGATGCCTTCAATCGGCGCACTTGGCGACAACCGGCGTCCAAGCGGATGGCTCGATACGACCTGGCAATATTGCAAGATCCCGCCGAGGCGCTGCCACCTTCCAATTCATTGGCGCTGGAGCGATTTATTGAAACCGGCAAACAGCTTGGCATCGATGTCGAACTTATCGAGAAAAAAGACTATGCGCGCCTGGCAGAATTCGACGCGTTGTTCATTCGCGAGACTACCCGCGTAGACGACCACACCTACCGTTTTGCCAAAAGAGCCGAGAGTGAAGGCCTGGTGGTCATCGATGATCCATCTTCCATCCTTCGTTGCACCAACAAGGTGTACCTGACTGACCTGCTCAAGCGACGCGGCCTGGGAATGCCAGCGACGGAAATCCTCTACAAGGATCGACCTCAGGAACTGGAGCAGGCAGGCCGTCGGTTGGGCTTTCCTCTTGTACTGAAAATTCCCGACGGCTGCTTCTCGCGGGGTGTCATCAAAGTCGCCGATGCGCAGGCGCTGTCGTCGGCAGCACAGGAATTGTTCGAGCATTCAGTGCTGCTGCTCGCTCAGGAATACTGCTACACGGAGTATGACTGGCGTGTAGGCGTACTTAACGGCGAAGCCCTTTATGCCTGTCAATACTTCATGTCCAAGGGGCATTGGCAAATCTACAACCACAAAGCCGTGCCAGGTGAAATAAACGGCATGTGCAAGGCCGTCCCGATCGAGCAAGCGCCGCCAGAGGTTGTGCAACTTGCAGTCGACACCGCACGGCTGATCGGCAACGGCCTTTATGGCGTCGACCTTAAACAAGCCGGTGACCGGGTGTTGGTGATTGAAGTCAACGACAACCCTAACCTGGATGCAGGAACCGAAGACGCCGTTTTAGGCGATGAGCTGTATCGGCGGGTGCTTCAAGCATTTATCCAGAGGCTGGAACTCAAACATCGCGGCCAGGCGTGGTAAGCGATGATCGAAGCCTACAGCATTCAGGAAGGTAACCTGTGCCAGGCGCCCGACGATCAAGCCAGCGTCTGGCTGTGCGTCGCACCGGATGCCGGCGAGCAGTTGCTGCTCCGGGAACGATTGGGGATCGGCGCCCAGGCGCTGGAGTCATCCCTGGACCCGGACGAAGTAGCGCGAATCGAGATCAAGCCAGACCATCTGTTCCTGATCTGGAAGCGACCGGAGAGCTTCGATGGCCGAGCGTTCAATGTGTCGTCGTTCGGAGTGGTGTTGAGCGAGCAGAGGTTGGTGGTGATCTGCGCGAGCAACTCACTTCTAGCAGGTTTGGAGAGCGACTCAGCGCTGAGCGGCCCTCTGGATGTGCTGATGGCGCTGCTGGCTGAAAGCGTGCATCACTATTTGGGCCACCTGCGTGTTGTCAAGCAGATGGCCCGCGAGGTACAGCAACAAGTCAGCCGCACAATGGATAACCAGCAACTGGTGCAGATGTACAATTTGAGCGAAAGCCTTGTGTACTACGTGAACGCCATTCAGAGCAATGGCGCGGTACTCGCCCTGCTTCGAAGCCATGGCCAGCGCCACGGGTTCGGCCCAAGTCAGCTGGACTCGCTCAACGATCTGATTATCGAGAACGAGCAGAGCTATCAACAGGCAAAGATCCACGCCAAGGTGTTTGCGAATCTGATCGAGGCACGTGGCAATCTGGCGAACAATGGCATGAACCTGGCGCTGCGCAACCTGACCCTGATAAACGTGGTTTTCCTGCCACTCAACCTGATCGCAAGCATTGGCGGCATGTCGGAGTTCAGCATGATGACCGCCGCCATACCTTGGTGGGTGTCGTTCCCCTGTTTGGTTGTTGGCATGGCTTCGATAGGCGGCGGCATGGCCGCAGCACTGCGGCGAGTGGCTTGACGAGCCACGCTTGAAGTTGGACCGAGCAGGACTATGCCGCCCGCCGCTCGCAGCGCTGTTGCTGCGCTTATGATCCCTACTTTGAACGCTGCCCGGCGGGCGGGCGGACCAATTTCACGGCAAAGGAATGCCCACGATTGTCAGTTCGTTTTTTTAAGCTTATCTTGTACAAAACCTATACAAGATAACCATCAATGTACAATAAAGAGCATTGGCCACTAACGCTGTACTTCGACGGTACATGCCCGCTGTGCGCGCGCGAAATCAAGATCCTGCAGCGACACGCCGTAGAGAGTCGACTGCTGTTTGTAGACATCAGCAGTGATGCATTCGACGCCAGGACACTCGGGTTCACGCTCGAGCAAATGCAGTCCTCGCTGCATGCCCGTTTTGCCGATGGCCGCTGGTTAACCGGACTGGACGCCACTCTATGGAGCTGGCGAGCCGCCGGCCTGGGGTTCTGGGCAACGCCACTGACATGGCGTGCAATCCGCCCTCTGCTCGCCGTGGGTTATCGCCTCTTCTGCCGATTACGCCCCCATTTGGCCTGGTTGCCTCATCCGGATGGTCGCCGTCGATGCGTCGACAGCTCTTGCACAATGCCGGCATCAAAACCCGAACCCGACGAGCATCTCACCTGCAAAATTAAGCAGCCCTAGAATGCTTCGCTCAGGTTCTTCCCCAGCCCGAACGCCCCTAAGCCAAGGATGGCCGTCACATGAACCGCAGCATGGCTGCGAGGAATAGAAATGAACCCATCATTAGCCGAGCACTACCGTGAAATTCTCGTCAGCGTCGGCGAGAACCCTGAGCGTGAAGGATTGCTGGACACGCCCAAACGCGCAGCCAAGGCAATGCAATACCTGTGTAACGGCTACACGATGAGCCTTGAAGAAGTGATCAATGGTGCACTGTTCGAATCGCTAAACGATGAAATGGTCATCGTGCGTGATATCGAACTGTATTCACTGTGTGAGCATCACATGCTGCCCTTCATCGGCAAGGCTCACGTCGCATACATCCCCACCGGAAGGGTACTAGGGCTGTCGAAGGTTGCACGAGTGGTTGATATGTTTGCCCGCCGCTTGCAGATTCAGGAAAACCTCACAAAACAAATTGCCGACGCCATTCAGCACATCACCGATGCCGCCGGCGTGGCTGTGGTCATAGAGGCCAAGCACATGTGCATGATGATGCGAGGCGTGGAGAAGCAAAACTCGGTGATGACCTCATCAGTGATGCTGGGCGCCTTTCGCGAGTCGTCCGCTACGCGCCACGAGTTCCTGCAACTGATCGGGCGACCAGCTTGACACCAAAAGGTCGCGCCTTTCCGCGCATACCTTTCTTGCTGGCGGCGCCTTGGTCAGTCATGGGAATGCTGTCGAATTGTGTCGAAAGCATTTTGAAACCCCAAGTTGTCCTAAAATGATGTGACATTCACTGGGGCTCAGAAAATGATCAATGCAGAACTGCTGCAACTGATGGTTGAAGCATCCAACGATGGCATCGTGGTAGCAGAGCAGGAAGGCGACGAGAACATACTGATCTACGCCAACCCCGCCTTCCAGCGCCTGACGGGCTACGGTGTTGACGACATCCTTTACCAGGACTGTCGCTTTCTTCAGGGCAATGACCGCGACCAAAGCGGCCTGGCTACAATCCGGGAGGCAATAAAGAACTTTCACCCCTGCCGGCAAATCATCCGCAACTATCGCAAGGATGGCAGCGCTTTCTGGAACGAACTGTCGATTACCCCTGTGTTTAACGACGCAGATCAACTGACGTACTTCATCGGTATCCAGAAGGACGTCAGCGTTGAGGTTGAGGCTCGCGAGCGAGTCCGTGAACTTGAAAGTGAAGTGGCGCGATTAAAGGAACAATTGGCGCAATTGCGACGCTAAGCCTGACTGCGTCTAATGAATTGATGCCCGCTGCTCCTTTCAAGACCAATGACGTTTGAAGTCAATGAATTACCATTGGTGGTGCACATGAGAGGAGATTTTCGATTCATACAGGTCACGAACCGCTTGCATCGACTCCTCAGAAATGGGCGCCAAGTCACTCGAATCACTATTGGCTTTGGCTTGCTGTGGATTCTTGGCCCCCGGGATGACAGTCGTCACGCCGGACTCCATCAAAATCCAGCGCAATGCAAATTGCGCCATTGTGACGCCCTGCGGCACTAAGGGCCGAAGTCGCTCGACGGCTTCCAGCGCTACATCAAAGGGTACGCCGGCGAAGGTTTCCCCTTTATCGAACGCCTCGCCATTTCGATTGAACAAGCGATGATCATCCGCAGCGAAAGTAGTAGCATTGGTCATTTTTCCACTTAGCAAGCCGGAAGCCAAAGGCACGCGAACGATAACCCCAACTCCACGTTTTTTAGCCTCGTGCATGAAAAGAGAAGCGGGCCGCTGACGGAAGATGTTGTAGATCATCTGAACCGAAACGACACCAGGGTATTCGATAGCCTTCAACGCCTCTTCGACCTTTTCCACCGAAACACCGTAGTGACGTATTTTCCCCGCGGTGATCATGTCCTCCATTACCTGAAAGACATCGGGTTGATAGTAAATTTCGGTAGGTGGGCAATGAAGTTGAACAAGGTCGAGACAATCTGTTTGCAGATTTCGGAGGGAGCGGTCTACGAAATCGTTCAGATTCGCTCGCGTGTAGCCTTCAGCCACATGAGGATTTAACCTCCTTCCAGCTTTCGTCGCGATAAAGGGCCGATCCCCGCCTCGCTCTTTCATCACATCTGCAATGATGCGCTCTGATCGTCCGTCACCGTAGACGTCTGCGGTATCGATGAACGTCGTGCCTTGATCCAATGCCGCGTGAAGTGCCGCTTTGGCATCGGACTCGGAAACCTCACCCCAGGCTCCACCGATGGCCCATGCACCAAATCCAATTTCTGAGACTTTTCTGCCCGTGCGTCCAATGACTCGGTGATGCATATCTGATTCCTCTTCTCTTAGCCCTGCATGACGCCACTGGCGGATATTCCCAATCACGCGGTCGTTTGGCGATGCCATCGGCTCGTTGACGGGGTGGTGATAATCGCACAGGCTAAACTGAAATCAGTTCATCCAGTCAGTGAAGCCGAATCATCTATGACTCAGAAAAATCGCATCGATTTCGCAGACCTGAAAGTTTTCCTGTCCATCGTCCGATGGGGAAGTTTCAAATCAGCAGCTAAAGAATTGGGCCTGACTCCTTCGGCTTTGAGCCATGCCATACGGCGGCTCGAAGACCGCTTGGGCGCAAAATTACTGAACAGGACAAGTCGAGCCGTATCGCCCACTTTTTTGGGGCTGGATTTAGCGGAGCGTCTGGAAGATGGCTTCAACAAGATCGGCGCCGCGCTTGAAACGTTTGAAGCGCCAGGCGTCGGCAATCTGGGTGAGATTCGTCTCAATGTATTTGCAGATGCTGCCGATCTGCTGATCGCACCAGCACTCCCTGAATTCGTCCGACGCTGCCCAGGCGTGCGTCTAACGGTAGTGGTCGATAACAGGCCTATTGATATTGTGGCCGAGGGATACGACGCGGGTATACGCTACGGTCATCATGTTCCGAAAGATATGGTCGCATTGCCGTTGAGCGGGCCTCAGCGCTGGGTTTTGGTGGCCTCGCCAGGCTACGTCGAGCAACACGGAGCGCCAATGACCATAGAAGATCTGGAGCATCACACCTGTCTTCAACTACTTTTGGGAGATAACTCGAGCTTTCGCTGGGAGCTGCAGGTTGAGGGTGAGCGCAGGAAAATTCGTGTTCCAGGATTGGTGACCATCAATGATACAGCCACAACTATCTCTGCCGCTAAAGCGGGCGTGGGCATCGCCTATGTGCTTGAAGCACGAATAACACCGGAATTAAAGTCTGGAACACTGAGATTGATACTTCCCCAGCACGCATCCGCGGAAGATCCATTCCATATATATTACGGTAGTCGTAAATATAATCACCCAGCACTGCATATACTGATCAACATTATAAGAGAACAGCAATCCCTTCCAAACCTGATGTAGGCAATTTTTCACACGTCTGCAGCGTGCTGAGTTCTTCTCCTGTCGAACTCACAAAATCATCTTTAATCGAAGCGGAAACGCTAGCCAATCGGACTGATTTTTATCCGATCTATCAACCACCGCCCGGCTGGGCCGGGCAATGTGCTGGTTGCATGAACCGCAGAAATATCGATCTTTACACCGTCTCTGGGGACAGTCTCGACATCCAGCATCACCAGCGTTCCGTCCGCCAGATCTTGCTCGATCATGTGCAACGGCATACTGCCCCACCCCACACCATCTTTCAGAAAAGCGTACTTGGTTGAAAGATCGGCCAAACGCCAAGTCAGTGGCGACATCACGCCATAATCTTGTCCTGCCAACATTTCCGAGCGATCGGTTAACACCAACTGAATGTGCGTGGAAAGTTCGCGCCTGGAGATTTTGCCACTGAGTCGTGACAACGGATGATCGATGGCAGCGACCATGACCAGGGAAAATTCGCCAATGCGCTCGCTGGACAGTGTGGGAAAATTTATGGGCAACGATGCAAGGATGCCAAGGCTGCAACGGCCGTCCAGTATCGGCTGATAGCCGGCACCGAGGCCCTCTACGAAAATCTTCAAGCGGGTCAAAGGGAAGCGCTCGGCAAACTCTTTGACGACGGCTGTGATCGCTGAGGTGGGGAAAAACACGTCCACGACCACAGACAATTCCGGCTCAAGGCCGGACGCCATGAGTTTGGCCCGCGCTTTCAAAATATCCACGCCGGAAACAATATTGCGCGCATCTATAAGCAACAGTGCCCCTTGCGGCGTCAGCTTGGGGAAACGTCCCGAGCGGTCGAAAAGCACCACGCCGATTTGATCCTCCAGACTGCCGACCCAGCCACTGACAGCCGACTGCACTCTGTTGAGTTTTCTGGCGGCGGCCGAAAAACTCCCTTCATCCACCGCAGCGATGAAGGTTCTTAGCTGATCAAGCGATACGCCGTCGAGCATTTTTCCTCCGGCCCATCTCTAAAAGAGATACATAGTATCTCAATATACCGTCTTTTAAGATTCAACCAACAAGGTCATCTTGTCCGTGAGCTTTTCATTCACACGACCCTGGTGACTTCATCATGCAAATCCTCCACCTCGATTCGAGCATGACTTACTCCATCATTGGTTCCGGCAAAGTGGGCAGCGCCCTCGCCCGCCAGTTCGCCCGAAGCGGCATCCCGGTCGGGATTGCCAACACAAGAGGTCCACTCAGCCTTGCAGCCCTCACCCACGAGCTGGGCGACAGCATCGTTGCGCAGCCCCTCGAACAGGCCTTGAGCGCGGACATTGTGATTCTGGCCATCCCTTTCAGCGCTCATCGGGACATCGGTAGGAAGATGGCTTGCTGGAACGATAAGATCGTCATCGATGCGATGAATACATATGGAGTGCCGCCCCAGGAACTGGGTGATCGAGCATCAACCGACGTTGTCGCCACCTCATTCGTGGGAGCCCGGGTAGTCAAAACCTTCAATCAGCTTCCTGCCGCACGATTAGCCGAACACCCTACGCAGGATGGAGGGCGCAGAGTGATGTTTGTTTGGAGCCGAGATCAAGATGCCAACATTATCGTTACCGAACTGGTCGATCAGTTGGGCTTCGCCCCGATATCGCTTGGTACGATCGATGAAGGAGGAAAACTGTTAGGGCTAGGCGGCGCGCTCATCCTTCAAAATATCGTCAAATATCAATAATCGGACAGCTGAGTGACCCTCTTTGGCGATGGCTGCGCAGTAGCAAAAAAATCGTAAAGAAATCGTAGATCGCCTTGAGTTCCGCCATAGATATTTTATCCTCCGGAATACATTTCGACGGAAGAACATTATGAGCAGCTCAGACCTGGGAATTATGATCATTTCAATTATTGGATTGTTCGGATTGGCATCTTTTGTTTTTGAGCATTTGAGCCGTAACCGCTCAACCAAAACTAACTATCAGAACTCCCCGATGGAAAAGCGACAACGTGAAGCCCGGCCAAAGAAAAATACCCATTACTAAAAAATTACCCTGATTCAACCACACCACTTTAATCTTTATAAGATCTTTATTCTTTCGCTGCCAATGCTTTTGACAATTTACCATCTATCGAGACAGGCTGCCTTCATTGCTGGGGAGAATGCCATGGACTTCATCTTTTTAGTACTCGGAGCGCTATTGTTAAGCCGGGTGGGCCTGGCGCGCGGCTCCACGCCGGAGACGATCTAAATTCACAAAAAACGATGGGGATTATTAAGTGGGAGACACGCAAATGGTTAAGCTCGCCGAACACCTCTCTGTTAATGACATCCTGCTCGGAGTAGATGTACCTAATAAGTCAGGACTGTTTGAACTTGTTGGCCAGCATATGGAACAGACACATAAATTGCCTCGGCACTGCGTTACGACCAGTCTTTTACGACGAGAGCAGGCGGGCAGCACCGGCTTAGGGGATGGAGTGGCGGTACCTCATGCGAGGTTGAGTGAACTTGATACGATTCATGCACTTTATCTACGGCCGAGGGGCCCTATGGCTTTTAATGCTTCTGACAGAAAGCCGGTTTCCGATATTGTTGTGCTTCTCGTGCCCGCCCCCGCAGCGCCTCTGCATCTCGATCTGCTTGCAGAAATCGCACGTTTGTTCTCCGATCATAATTTTCGCGAAGAGCTTGATCAGTGTGAAAATGAACAGGAAATCATGAGTCTTCTTGATCGTAGTTGATCAGCATAAAACCCTCGCAACTTAAGGCTCAAGAGATTATGAGTCGGTGGGGAATAAGGCGTTGCAGTTCTTTTTTCCCATCGCTGCCTAAAAATTTTTCTGGCGACCGCCCTCCTTAAGACGTTCGGACAACTTGACCAGTTCGGCGAGGGAGTCGGCTTTCATCTTGCGCATCAAGGCGCCGCGCCGTACCTTCACAGTGACTTCGCTGACGCCCAGCCTTGCGGCGATCTGTTTATTCAACAGCCCGGTGACCACCAGGTTCATGACATCACGCTCTCCTTCGGAGAGACAGGCATGACGACCCTGCAAATCATTCAAAGCCGCGGCCGCCTCACGCCTTTCGCGGTCATGGCGCAGGCCTCGTTCAATGGCGTCGAGAAGGTCCTGCTCGCGAAACGGCTTCGTCAAAAACTCTAGAGCGCCCGCCTTCATGGCTCTCACCGACATGGGGATGTGCTTAAGGCATCGCCCGCGCCAAAATGTCGCAGACTAACAAGGCGACAGGCATTGGTAGACTCTTCAACTCACCTTCGGTTGGCAGGACACATGCGCTCAATCATCATATTTGGGCTACGCATGACCTAACGTCCAGTCAGGCGGTATCAATCACCGTCATTTTGATACCATGGGATTTTTTTAGATGATACGTCTACAGGGTTGACTGAACTGCTGGACGATCCAAAAGGCCTTAATACATGAGTGTTTTGTTGACTCGCCGCAAGGTGGTTGCTGGTATGGGGTTGCTCGGTCTGGGCATCCTGACCGGCTGCGATTCCAGAGGAGAGCTGTCGTACAAATACGGCAAAGATCTGAGCAATCAGATCCTTGGGCGCACATTCAAGTTAAAGGATACTGACGGCGAGGTGAGAATGCTCTCGAGTTATCGAGGCATGATGCCGATGGTGTTTTTCGGATTTACCCAATGCCCGGCGATCTGTCCCACCGCCCTGGCTCGCGCAGTAAAAATCAAGAAACTGATGGGCAAGGATGGCGACCGCCTCCAGGTCATCTTCATCACACTGGATCCCGAACGGGATACACCTGCCGTACTCGACGCCTACGTCAAAACCTTCGACCCTTCATTTGTCGCACTTTACGGAACACTGGAAGAAACGGCTGCTACGGCCAAAGAGTTCGGCGTGTTTTACGAAAAAGTCCCGAGCGGATCAACATATACCCTGTCCCATACCGCGACGAGCTATGTTTATGACTCCAGGGGAACGCTACGCCTTGGATTGTCTCACTCGCTTTCTGCACAAGAGTGTGCGGAAGATTTGCTCACCGTCATGGAGGTCTGCTAATGAACTCGACTCTCAATCAAGCCAGCATTGCTCAACGCGTCAGACAGGTCGTACTCGGGTTGTCTCTCCTCGGCCTGGCTTGTCAGGTATCGGCCCAGACGCAGGTAGGCGACGCTTGGGTTCGCGCCACAGTCGCAGGGCAGCAGGCGACTGGGGCGTTCATGACTATCACGGCAGGCAGCGACAGCAAACTGCTCAGTGCGCAGTCACCTGTGGCTAAAACCGTGCAAATTCACCAGTCGACCATGAAGAACGACGTGATGAGCATGCAACCGGTTGAGTTCGTCGCGTTGCCTGCTGGCAAAGCCGTCACACTGGATCCCCACAACTACCACATTATGCTTATTGATCTGGTTGAACAGGTCAAAGAAGGCGACAAGGTACCGCTGACGCTGACGGTTGAGAATGCCACAGGCGCCAAGGAGTCGATCAAGGTTGAGGCAACGGCACGGGCACTGAATATGCCCGATCACAGCAAGATGAATTGATGAGCTGAAGAATAAAATCAGTGACGTTTGACCCAGAAAACGTCACTGATCCAGGATTGCGTTGCGCCATGGAACGAGCTGCGGCGATTCGTCTCCCCCGGCGACTGTTCCCCCTGAAAAAAACTCGGTGCCAGAGTCGCCCCCATGAAAACTGCCCGCAAAGACCTGTCGTCTATTGCATGGGTGCTGTACGCCAGCCTCCTGTTCAGTCTGCTCGCCTGCGCAATTCATCACGGGCAGATGGGCGCCCTGAGCTTGAGCGGATTGAACGGCGGCTTTTGCTCTGTCAGCAACGAACACGGCCCCTATATGGATGCCAGCGATCCAGATGATCCTGCGCCACATCTGGCGACCCAGTTTTCCTGCCCCCTGTGTTCGTCCTTTGCCGCCGCGCTGGCCATCAACACCTTGGCCTCGGCGCTTGACTATGTGCCAGGCGGCACCCTGAGACCGATAGTCGTAAGCAGCCTGGCGCAGCCACCACCACGCTATGTGTGGCCTGCGCTCAACCCTCGAGCATCTCCCGACGCTTCACTCGCAGTGACTCTCTCGGCCTGATATTGCCTGCCTGTGCATTTGCGCAGCCTTAGGGGTTTTCAGGTACGACCCTCACACTTTTGCGTGGAAGTTGTCCATGAACACAAGAAACACTTCGTTGGTGCTGATGATCGGTGCCTGCAATCTGGCCTGGGCCGAAGAAAATGCCCTCGACTTGCCGGCCACTACTATCTCCGCTCGCCAGGAAAAGCCCTCAGGCGTAATTCTCGACCAGCCAATCAAGACCGGTTCACGCCTCGGTCTGACTGCCCGCGAAACGCCCGCATCGGTGAGTGTTGCAGACCGTTCGATCATTGAGGAACGCGGCGCCAAGGACACTCAGGATGTCATCAATTCCATGACCGGGATCAATGCATCGGCAAACCCGGGCTTCGGCGGCTTTGTGTCTTACCGTGGTTTTACTCAGAATCAAATCACCCAGCTCTACAACGGCATCGGAATGAGCTACAGCAGTGCCACACGCCCGGTGGATGCCTGGATTTATGATCGAGTGGAACTCATCGGGGGGCCGTCTACATTCCTCTACGGTGCCGGGGCTGTGGGTGGTTCGATCAACTACATCACCAAGTTGGCCAGCCGGGAAGAACAGGCAGTCGAAGGCCGCGTGCGCTATGGCAGCCATGACTCCTCAGAGCTTTCGCTTGGGGTCAACCATGCCCTGAGTAGCGGCGCGGATCCGCATCACTTTGCTCGCCTGGATGTCAGCCGTACCGGCAGTAATGGCTACATGGATCGCAATAAACGCGACTCCACAAGCACCGCGTTCTCCATCCTCAGTGACCTGACGCCGCAGCTCAGTCACACCCTTGCGCTTGAATACCAGGAAGACAAAGAAGAGAGCCCCTACTGGGGGTCACCGATTCTGAACCCGGTCGGCGATACCATGAAGATCGACAAAAGTCGACGCTTTGAAAACTATAACGTGGGCGATGGACGTTACGAGCAGCGCGTCCGCTGGGTGCGTTCGATCATCGATTATCAGGTCAACGACAGCACCAGCCTGCAAAATACGCTCTACCACTACGACGCTCAGCGTGATTATCGAAACCTGGAGAACTATCGCTACAACACCGATAACAGTTTGGTGAGACGCGGCTCTGCCTATCTGCAACGGCATGAACAACAGGTCGACGGTAACCGCTTCGAATTGCGCCACGACAACACCTTGTTCGGCATGACCAGCCAGTGGTCTGCCGGCTTCGACTACTCGGTAAACCAGCAGAAGTTGTACCCCAATAGCAAGTTTTCGAGTTCGCCATACGATACGGTTGATCCGGACAACTTCGATCCTGGCAGTTTTTACGACATCTCTGGCGTCAATAACGGCTTACAAAAAGTGCGCAAGCACCAGGTCACTACCTTGGCTGGCTTTCTGGAAAACCGCCTTGGACTGACGGATAAACTGGCTCTCCTGACCGGCCTGCGCTACGACCACTTGCATATGGAGGTGAACAACTACGGCGCGGTCACTCCCACCAGCCCGGCGTTTTTTGAGCGCACTTGGGAACCCGTCACCGGGCGGGTCGGTCTGGTCTATGCCTTCACTCCAGCACTCAATGTCTACGTGCAATACAGCACAGCCGCTGATCCGCCGGCAGGCAACCTGGCCTCGGCGACCTTTTCTCAGGCGCAGAACGCCGACCTGACCACCGGCGAACAGATTGAGGTCGGCAGCAAGTTCGACTTCCTCGATGGTCGTGGCGCGGCAACACTCGCCGCTTACCAAATCGTTCGTAAAGACTTTTCGGTCACTGACCCTGACAACATCAACAATACAACGCAGGCCGGTCAGCAGACTTCAAAGGGAATCGAGCTGGCGGGCAAGCTGCAAGTCACCCCCAGGCTGATGGCGGAAGCTAACTTCGCCTACGTCGATGCCCAGTACGACGAGTTTACCGAGAACGTGGGCGGCCAGGCGGTATCACGTAAAGGCAACACCCCAACTAATGTGCCCAATCATGTTGGAAACCTCTGGCTGACCTACGAAATTGTGCCGGCGTGGCAGGTAGGGATGGATGCGCGCTACGTGGCGTCGGTCTATGCCGACAACGCCAATACGTTGAAAGCGCCCTCTTACACTTTGTACGGCGCATTCGCCCGCTTCAAAGTTGATGAACAGACGGCGGTTACCGCCCGCTTGCGCAACCTGACCGATGAAATCTATGCCAAGCAGGCGTACGGCACCCTGTATTACCAGGGCGCACCCCGAACTTTCGAAATAGCAGTGGATACACGCTTCTAAGCGAGGTGCAGCGATGTTATGGCGCTGTGGTTGGCGTCGGGGTAATGTTGCTCCATGCCGGCTAGCCAACCATGCTCCAGGCGTAAATGGCTCCAGAGCTAAAATGGCGTTAGCATTGAGTCCACTCGGCTTAAACAGCCCGTTTTTTTTCAGATCAGGGTCGCATCGTGGAAAAGCTAAAACGCCTCCAAAGTGGAATAGAAGGTCTCGACGCGCTGCTCAAGGGAGGGCTGGTCGCAGGCGCTTCGTACATAATCCAGGGGCGCCCTGGGTCTGGAAAAACGATCCTGGCCAACCAACTCGGGTTCCATCACGCGAGTAATGGAGGCCGGGTTCTGGTCGCCACCCTGCTGGCCGAGTCACATGACCGCCTTTTTCAGTTTCTTTCTACCCTGAGCTTTTTCGACTCTTCCAAAGTCGGCGCCGACATTCAGTTTGTCAGCGCGTTTGACACCCTGGAAAACGAAGGTCTGGGTGAGGTAGTAAAGCTGCTGCGGCGCGAGATAAGCCGCCAGAAAGCCACGGTGATGGTGGTAGACGGCTTGCTCAACGCACGCTCAAAAGCCGATTCGCACATCGACACCAAGAAATTCATTTCGGAGTTGCAAGGCCACGCTGCTTTCGCCGGTTGCACCGTACTGTTTCTTACCAGCTCCCGACTCGATGACGGCAGCCCTGAGCACACCATGGTTGATGGCGTGATTGAGATGGGTGAGGAGCTCTATGGCACTCGCTCAGTGCGTCGTATCCAACTGCGTAAAACTCGCGGCAGTGGAGCAATGACAGGGCTTCATGAGTGTGAGATTACCGACAACGGATTAGTGGTATACCCCCGACTCGAAAGTCTCTACAGCCACCCGTCCGCCCCCGACAGCGCCGACATGACGCGTATTGCCAGTGGCATCGAGTCGCTGGACGGCATATTGGGCGGAGGTCTTTACAGTTCGAGTGTGTCTCTGGTCATGGGCCCCTCGGGGATTGGTAAAACAACCCTTGGTCTCAAATTTTTGGCAGAGTCGACCGTGGAAACCCCGGGCCTGCATTTTGGTTTCTACGAAAGCCCACAACGGTTGCGACTCAAAGGCCAATCACTGGGTATCGATATCAAAGGTATGGAAGACAGCGGCGCCCTGAGCATTGCCTGGCAGCCTACTACTGAAGGCCTGCTGGATGGACTGGGCGCACGACTGCTGAGTCTGGTTGAAGAAAAGGGCATCAAGCGCGTGTTCATCGATAGCCTTAACGGCATGACAAGAGTCTCGACAAATCCGGCGCGGATTACTGACTTCTTGAGCGCCTTGATGAACGAGCTGCGATCCAGGGGCGTTACGGTATTTGCCTCCTGGGAAATGCGCGATCTTTTTGGCTCCGAGGTCAGCGCACCAAACTCTGACCTGTCCAGCATCGTCGACAACCTGATGCTGATGAGGTTCTCTGAGAATCACTCTGAACTAAGCAGGACGCTATCCATTCTTAAAGTAAGAGACAGCTCTTACGATCCCTCTCGATTTGAGGTCGTCATCCGTGATCATGATGTTTTCCTGAAAAAGGCTTCAAGACATGAACCATCAGTACCTACTGAGTCATCTCCCGGTTCAACGTCTTAAGCTTATGAGCGGGTTGAATTGACATGACCACCATCCTGGTCGTCGACGACGAGTATTTGATCGCCGACATTCTCAGCATCGCACTTGAGGATGAGGGGTTCATGGTGGTAACGGCCAGCAATGGTCGAAAAGGGCTCGAGGTTCTTGGTAGAGAACAGCCTGCCCTGATCATCACCGACTTTATGATGCCGGTCATGGACGGCCTGGAATTCGCCACAGCCGTCCGGGGCCTTCCTTGCGCTGATCGGTTGCCGATCATCCTGATGAGCGGTGCTCAGGCACATATCGGAATGCACAGGTCGGATTTGTTTGATGCTGTATTGGCGAAGCCATTCAACATCGACTTGATCATTGCCGAAGTCAGAAAACTCTTGGGGTCGTAGCAGCCCGCAACCGCTCAAGGCAATGAGAGCCGCCCAAGTGCGCGGCGATCAGCGACCCCAGGGAGCCCGCTTGGTTACTTGGCAGCCATCAGGCGATTGACTTCACTGCGCACCATGTTGGCAAATTCCGGGGGCGACATGGCGTCGAGCTCCGAACGGACCCACTCGGCCCATTTACCTTTGCGTTTGGCGCGCTCGCCAAACAACCGTGCGGCCTCGCCCTTGGCTTTGCCCAGGTTGCTTTGCCAGAGATCGAACAGACGGGATTTTTCATCTTCAAGCGCGGCGCGCTCGGAAAGGGGTTTGTCGGCCAGATTGAAGCTCATGGGGTTTACCTGCTGTGTAAATTGGCAACATCTTACACCCTGGCAGGAAATGTCCTGCGCTGGATTTTCTCAAGGAACACATTTTCGCGCTAGATCCCTGCAACTTTTCCTGCCGCTCTACACTCCATTGTTCACTGTCCATCCATCAGCAAGGAGTACTTCAATGGCCCGGAAAACTGCCGCGCAAATCGCCGAAGATCAAATCAAGGATCAAGCATTCAGCGAGTTGCAAGCGTTGATCGAAGAGTCGGACAAACTGCTCAAGAGCAGCGCATCACTGGTCGGTGAAGAGGCAGAAACCCTTCGCGGACAGGTTGCCCAGAAACTCCAGCAAGCCATGGACTCGGTCAGCAGCGTGCGCGATCGGACCAAGCCTGCCGTAGAAGCCACCGAGACCTACATCGGTGGCCATCCATGGCAGACCGTGGCGATCTCCGCAGGTTTCGGCCTGGTGGTGGGACTGCTGCTCGGCCGCCGCTGATACAACCGCAACCTCCGAAGCGGCTGGCGTTGCCAGCTGCTTCGGCGTTTCAGCCTCAGGCAGGTCTAGCCCCCCGCAAGCGCCCGCAGATTGTCCAAGGTCTGCGCATCCAGCTCGATACCTCCAGCCGCTGACTTGGTCCGTTGTTGATGACGGCGGTCCCCCGGCAAACGTTTAAGCCCTGCACCATGCATCTGCCGCACCAGCTCCTGGCTGCGCTCGGCAAAACTCTGCCCGGCGGCCTTGCTCGGGTCGATCACAATCAGCAACTGTCCGGTCCACGGGGTCTTGGCTCCCGGGTGGTTGGACCAGTCGAACTCGAAAGAAAAATTCCCACCTGTCAACGCTGCCGCCAGCAACTCCACCATCATCGACAGTGCTGAGCCCTTGTGCCCGCCAAACGGCAGCAAAGCGCCGCCCTCAAGGATGGCCTTTGGGTCCTGGGTCGGCTGGCCAAGGCTGTCGACGCCCATGCCCGCTGGCAGACGCTCGCCCTTGCGCGCGGCGATCTGTACGTCGCCATGGGCAATCGCGCTGGTGGCCAGATCAAAGACGATGGGATCGCCGTCGGCGCGTGGTGCGGCAAAGGCAATCGGGTTAGTGCCAAACAGCGGCCGGTCGGCACCGTGCGGCACCACGCAGGTCATGCTGTTGACCACGCTCAAAGCCACCAGCCCTTCGTAGGCAAAGGGTTCAACATCGGGCCACAACGCGGCGAAGTGATGGGAGTTGCGGATTGCCAGCACTGCGATGCCCGCACTGCGAGCCTTCTCCACCAGCAAAGCGCGCGCTGCCGCCAGCGCAGGCTGGGCAAACCCGTTGCCGGCATCGACCCGGACGAAGCCTGAGGCCACGTCTTCTACCAGCGGGATGGCCTGGCCGTTGACCCAGCCACTTTGCAGGGTCGATACATACCCGGGAATGCGGAATACGCCATGGCTGTGCGCGCCGTCCCGTTCGGCGCCCGCGCAGTTGAGGGCCAGGGTGCGGGCGACTTCGGCGCTGGTGCCATGGCGCAGGAAGATCTTTTCCAGTAACTGGGTCAATTCATCAAAAGACAGATTTTGCGAAGCCGTGGGCGTGGCAAGTTCGTGTGGCGCGGACATCTGAAGCTCCAGATTAATTATTGGAGGGGGCAACAGCGTGTAATGACAAACAAACCGATTAAACAAAGTGAGCTGCACGGCCTGTCAATCTTTCGACCGGGCGGCGTTCAACCGGATCAATGTAACCGACCCGGCGGGAAATTTGGCGATAACTATTTACCAGGCGGCCCTTTGAACGGCAGGTTTAAATGAAAAACATTGCTGTTTGATGGGTAATTGCCATGACGGTGTTCTCGCCGACTTCCTGCAAAGGTTAGAATGCAGGAAATCAGGATGAGTCAATGACCGACACCCCCCTTCCGCAAGCCGAATATGACGCCATTACCGATGCCGCTGCGCATTGGTGCATGCGTCTGCATGCCATCGACTGCACCGCGCAAGAACGCCTGGCGTTTGAGCAGTGGCTGGATGCTCATCCGCTGCACGCATTTGAGTACGAAGCGATGCTGGAGATCTGGGAAGTCGCTGGCGACCTGCCGCGTCCGGCCACCGAAGGTGCGGCCGTCCTCCCCTTCAAGCCTGCCTCCCCTTGGCGAACCTTCGGTATTGCAGCCGCGGTCTGTGGGCTGGCGCTACCGCTGGCCGCCTACAGCGGCTGGAACCTGGGTTGGCTGCCCAATGCCTACGAGCACATTGAAGCGGGCGATATGGTGCGCCATGTGACCCTCAGTGATGGCAGCGAAGTCGAGCTGAACCTGGGCAGTAACCTGACGTTTACCAACTACAAGGATCAGCGCCGCGTTACCTTGAACAAGGGTGAAGCCTTTTTCAAAGTCAGCCACGACACGAGCCACCCGTTCATCGTGAAGGCCGCTGACGGCCGGATTCGGGTCACCGGGACTCAATTCAATGTCTGGATGTATGAGGATCAGGTACGGGTCAACCTGATCGAGGGTTCGGTGCTGGTCAGCAGTAACGATGACCTTCCAGGTGATGGCCTGCGCCTGGGTCCTGCCATGCAGGCCAGCTATGGTCGCGGAGACTACACTGCGCGCATCAGCCAGACCTACGACAACGACAATTCGCTGGCCTGGCGCAGCGGCAAGCTGGTACTCGATGACCTGACGCTGAGCAACGCCCTGCCCCTGATCAACCGCTATCTAAGCAAACCCCTGGCGGTCGCCGACCACAACACCGGTGCGCTGCGGATCGGCGGAATCTACAACATCAAGGAGCTCAACTCTTTGGTGGCCTCGCTGCCCAAGGTGCTGCCGGTGTACGTGACCCGCAACAAGGACGGTAACCCGGTGCTCAACGCCATGCCGCAACAGGCCCCAAAAATCTGATACTCGCCCACAAAGTTGTTATCACAGGCTCATGTGCAAAGACTTGCTCTCACAGGGTCGCGCCTAGCGGCCATCCCCCTCGCTGATCCGCTCGACCCGGTACTGCGGATCTGCCTCGATCTGCTGTTGGGTAAACGGCAAGACGCTGAGCTTCTTCCGGGAAAACGCCTCGGTCTGATCCCGCGAATGCTTTGACTGGGGATCGCTCGACAGCGAAAACGCCAGCAGTCCCTGGGCGTGTGGCCCCTTTTCATCGAAGGTCACCACCTGCAGGTAACTGGTGCCGCTGACCACCTCGAGCCGGCCGTCACTCCTGGGCACGCTCTGTATCGCGTTGTACACACCCAAGGTGCCTGGCCCGCCATGGATCGGCGTTTGCTGCCCGCCACTGCTGGCCACCTGGATGTCGCCCCAGCGACTGTGCTCGTTCAAGCCCATTTTGGCCGCCTTCTCCAACGACGCCAACATTGCTCCACGAATCGTTTCGGCAACCTGCGGCTCATCCACCCGCAGCCCGCGCGGCGTGTGCTGCGGGTCTTGTGGATCGAAACCCACACGCCATGCATCAGGCGACTCCTGCAGCGCCTGCATGAGGTTCTGGAAGTGCACAAATCCGATACCGCTGTCCAGATTCGCCCTGCGGTCCCAGGCTTTGAGGCTATTGCATACCGCAGCGAGTTGCTGCGCATCAGCCCCTTGGCCTGAAGCGCATAGCTGCAGCATATCCGGCATCACCAGGCCAGCGAGGTAGACCTCATCATCCAGCACCATGCGTTGCAGGTCGGCGGCGCCAATACGCCCCTTTGCCAAGGCCTGCAGGCGCTGCAGCGCGAAGCGCGAACGCAGCCCCAGCGGCTGCTCCTGCTGGCTGATCAACGGGGAGAATCCAGTCAGCGGTTGCGCAGGGTTGACCATCCACGCCGAGTCGTTGGAGTGCTGCACGAAGTCCTTGCGCAGCAGTTGCGGTAAGTCGGCAGCGGCATAAATACCGGGTTGCACAGCCTGGGGATCGACGTCCCACGCGCATTCGCTGCGAGAACCATCGAGCACGATCATCTGCAGGCCGGCGCGCGGGTCGCTGCACGCCGCCAGTTTCGCGGCATTCACGTTGGGCACGACCGAAAGGTTCATGTAGAGCGTCTGGCCCTGATCATCGGCGGCCAGGGTGTTGACCCAGGGGATACCCTGGATCTTGTGCACCGACGCTTGCAACTGGCCAAGGCTGGTTGCGCGGTTCATCGAGTACCACTGCTGTAGCACCCGATCGTTTTCCAGATTGGCATCGCGCAGGCTGTAGGCGAACTGCGAATCCCAGTCCAGCTTGCCGGGCCATTGTACCACGGGGCCGAATCGCGAGCTGTAGACTTCGCGTGTCATCGGCTGCACCTGACCGTCCGCAGTTTTTGCCTTTACCATCACGGTCTGCCGGGTCATCGGCAGCGACTTGCCATCCAGCAAATAGCGGGTCGGGTCCTTGGGATCGAGCTGCAGGCGGTACAAGGTAAAGTGTTTGGACGAATCCACCGTGTGGGTCCAGGCCAGGTGCTGGTTGAAACCGATGTTGATCATCGGCAGCCCGGGCAACGCGGCGCCCATCACGTCCAGCTGGCCGGGAATGGTCAGGTGCATCTGGTAGAAGCGCATGCCGCCGACCCAGGGAAAGTGCGGGTTGGCCAGCAACATCCCGCGCCCGTTAAAGGAACGCTCGCTACCCACTGCCACGGCGTTACTGCCGCGATCCAGGGCAAAGCGCTGCAGGCGCGTGGACGCCACCTGGAACGAAGCCGGCGGACCGGCCTGTGCAGCGCCTGCCTGGGGCGGCGAGGCACCCGCCAGTGCTTCGGCAAACTGACCGACCCCTCCCTCGACCAGCAAGCGCCGGGTCAGCTTGACCAGATCCTGCGCGGTGATGTCGCGCACCCATTCGCCCTGGCACTGCGGGGGCAGGCCCTTGGCCCGGGTTTCTTTCAGGGAGCGATTGAAACCCGCCACATAACCTTCCATCAGGTCGCGCACGGGGGGCGTTTGCGCCTGCCAGAATGCGGCAACCGCCTGGGGCGTGTTGAGCCAGGTGAAAAACACGTCGCTGACCTGGTTCTCCCGTTCTTCCACGGTCAACTGGGTCGGACCGAAGTAGCGCGAGCGCTCGCCATTGACCGTGACAATCTCGTTCGCCAGCAAGCACAGATTATCTTGCGCATAGGCGTAACCGATCCCGTAGCCCAGGCCGCGCTCGTTGTCGGCGCGGATGTGCGGTACGCCAAAACTGGTACGCCGGATATCTGCAAAGGCCTCGGTCGGCTGCGCGCTTGCCGCAACGTTCACCGCTGCCAATACACCCGCAAGGCTCAATCGGGTCAACTGCCTGGAAATAATCACGCTCGCTCCTGATCGAAAATGCCAGTCATTGGCTGTACGTACGCGACTGGCCTTCCCCCAAGAACGAAAATCCCGGGCAAAAATTTAGCGCCTGCAACCCGGTCTGCAAGGCCGCTCACACCTTGCCGACATGGCGTCGACAAAATTTCTACATTTGAGCCTTCATGATTTGCCCCTCTCATCCGTCTTATTAAATGAGAGCACCCATCATTTACCGGACAAAGCTCGGAAAAGGAGTTTTTGCATGTACAACTCGCAACTGCCAACGGACGGTAGCATTGCGCCAATGGGAACATCCATTGGTGCCGGCGTTTTCGATCAACGTACCGATCGCCATGGCAACGAACGCATCAGGGTCCTGCTCAAGAGCTTCGGCCTGCGCACCAGCCTGATCCGCCTCAAAGTCATCGACGCCCTGTTGAGCGCCGCCGAACAGGAGCGTTCGCTGGGCGTGCGCGGGGTGCACAGCCAACTGCTGGACCTGGATATCCCCCTGTCCTTTCTCAGCGTGCGCGAAGTGTTGAAACGCTTGTGCAGCGAAGGGGTGATCAGCCTCAACCCGGACAAGAGCTACAGCCTCAATCCCCAGGCATTCGCCGCATTGCACGGCGAATAATCATCCAGTGTGCGTCGTTCAGGGCTTGACCTTGCGGCGCATCACGCCGTTGATCACGACCACCAGCACCGCCACGCCAATGGCGATGTACTGGAAGGTTTTTTCGCCGATGACGCCGGTGTTCTGCAGATAAGACAAGCCAAACATGATCGCCAGCACTACCAGCGAGATCAAAATCGAATACTTCAAACGTTGTGACTGGGTCATGGGTCATTCCTGAACGTGAAAATATAGCCGCCTGCCTGTCGGGGCGCAGGCGGCTCATCATGTTACAGGACTCGATTCCAGCCGGCACCGATGGTTTGCGGTGCAGTTGCACCCCAAGCTTTGCCTCAGGATGGATCCGCCTTGATCCTTCCCGCGCATTTTTGTAGTACTTGGAAACACTCCTTGAAGGTCTGGCCGTCGAAAAAGGTCAAAATGCACGTTTCCGGCCGCAATTCGAGACGAGACTCACCATGCGAACCCACCTGCGACTGGCTGCCTTGAGCGCCTTGTTCATTTCTTCCCTGGCCCAGGCCGCCGACCTCATCCCGATCGAGGTCCATCGTGACGCCAACTGCGGCTGCTGCAAAAAGTGGATCAGCCACCTGGAAGCCAATGGTTTCAAGGTCGAGGACCACGTTGAAGCCGACATGAGCGCGTTCAAACAGAAACACGGCGTGCCGCCTCGCCTGGCGTCCTGCCACACCGGCCTGATCAATGGCAAATTTGTCGAGGGTCACGTGCCGGCCGATCAGGTGCTGGCCTTGAGCAAGCGCGACGATTTGCTGGGCGTGGCCGCCCCCGGCATGCCCATGGGTTCGCCCGGAATGGAAATGGACGGCATGAGCGACGCCTATCAGGTGATCGGCCTGAACAAGGCTGGCGCTGACGTGGTGGTGGCGGACTATCCGGCCAAGTGATTGTTGGGGCCTACCTGGGGCTTTTCCTCGCCGCGTTCGGCGCCGCCACCTTGCTGCCGTTGCAATCGGAAGCCCTGCTGGTGGGTTTGCTGCTCAGTGGCAAATACTGGCTCTGGGCACTGCTGGCGGTGGCGACACTTGGCAACGTCCTGGGGTCACTGGTGAACTGGTGGCTGGGGCGCGGTATCGAGCGCTTTCGTGATCGTCGCTGGTTTCCGGTGAGCCCCCAACACTTGGAAAAAGCCCGGGTGCACTACCAGCGTTATGGCCATTGGTCGCTGCTGCTCAGTTGGCTGCCGATTATTGGCGACCCGCTGACCCTGGTGGCTGGCGTCATGCGTGAGCCATTGGGACGATTCCTGCTGATTGTCACTTTCGCCAAGGGCGCGCGTTACGGTGTACTGGCCGCAGCGACCCTGGGCTGGGCCGGTTGAACGATCAGCCCCGCGTATTGCCTGTTTAATGTTGCCCTAATGAGGCCGTCCCAGGATTGGTCGATTACCAAGGAGTTCACCCATGCCCCTCGCCTTTTCCCGCTGGCTGCCCGGCCTGATGTTGAGCGCTGCGCTGCCTGCTCTTGCCTACGCCGAAGGTCCGGAATATGGCCCGCAATTGCAGGGCTTCGAGTACCCCTACACGGTGAAGCATTTTGCCTTTGAGTCCCAAGGTGAATCACTGCAAATGGGTTACATGGACGTCGCCGCCGAAGGCAAGGCCAACGGCCGCAGCGTGGTGCTGATGCATGGCAAGAATTTCTGCGGCGCGACCTGGGACACCTCGATCAAGGCGCTGAGCAAAGCCGGGTACCGGGTCATCGCACCGGACCAGATCGGCTTCTGCACCTCAAGCAAGCCAGCACATTACCAGTACAGCTTCCAGCAACTGGCGACCAATACCCAGCAACTGCTCAAGGCCCTGGGCATCCAGAAGGCCACCCTGCTGGGGCATTCCACCGGCGGCATGCTCGCCACCCGCTACGCGCTGCAATACCCCGAACAAGTCGACCAACTGGCCATGGTGAACCCCATTGGCCTTGAAGACTGGAAAGCCCTCGGCGTGCCCTATCGCACCGTGGACCAATGGTATGAGCGTGAGCTGAAAGTAACCGCACAAGGCATCCGCGACTACGAGCGCAGCACCTACTATGACGGGCGCTGGAAGCCTGAATACGACCGTTGGGTCGACATGTATGCAGGCCTGGCCAAAGGGCCGGGCAAGACCCAGGTGGCGTGGAATTCGGCGTTGATCTACGACATGATCTTCACCCAGCCGGTGTACTACGAATTCAAGGACCTGAAGGTGCCCACGCTGTTGCTGATAGGCACGTCCGATACCACGGCCATCGGCAAGGACATCGCACCGCCGCAGGTCAAGGCGAAAATCGGCCATTACGAAGTGCTGGGTAAACAAGTGGCCAAACTGATTCCACAGTCGACCCTGGTGGAGTTCCCCGGCATGGGCCATGCACCGCAAATGGAAGAACCGGAAAAATTTCACCAGGCCTTGCTCGCCTGGTTGAGCAAGACCAACTCCGTTCCTTGATGAGGTAAGGCCAATGGCTGTGCAGATTGCGGTGCTCGATGACTGGCAGGACGTGGCGCGCGACGTGGTGGACTGGACAGCACTGGACGCCATTGGCCAGGTGAGTTTCCTTCACGACTTCCCGGCCGATAACGCCACCCTCGCCCAGCGCTTGCAGGCCTTCCAGGTGATCTGCGTGATGCGTGAGCGCACGCGCTTCGATGAAGACCTGCTGCGCCGCCTGCCTAACCTCAAGCTGCTGGTGACCGGGGGAATGCGCAATGCGGCCCTGGACCTCAAGGCCGCGGCAGCCCTGGGAATTCAGGTCTGCGGCAGCGACAGTTACAAGCACGCCGCCCCGGAGTTGACCTGGGCGTTGATCATGGCTGCCACGCGCAATCTGCTCGCCGAAGCCAACGCCCTGCGGGCCGGCCACTGGCAGCAAGGCCTGGGGGGCGATCTGCACGGCAAGACCTTGGGCATTCTTGGCCTGGGCAGCATCGGCCAGAAAGTCGCCGGTTTCGGCCAGGCCTTCGGCATGCGGGTGATCGCCTGGAGCGAAAACCTGACCCCCGAACGCGCGGCGGCCGTCGGCGTGACTCATGTCAGCAAGCAGCAGTTGTTCGAGCAGGCCGACGTACTGTCGGTGCATCTGGTACTCAGCGAGCGCAGCCGTGGGCTGGTGGACGCCGAGGCGCTAGGGTGGATGAAGCCCCACGCGCTGCTGGTCAACACCGCACGCGGACCGATCGTGGACGAGGCGGCGCTGATCAAGGCGTTGCAAAAACAGCAATTGGGCGGCGCGGCACTGGATGTGTTCGAACAGGAACCCTTGCCAGCCCATCACCCGTTCCGAACACTCGACACTGTGTTGGCAACACCGCATGTGGGCTACGTGAGCCGGCAGAACTATCAGCTGTTCTTTTCGCAGATGATTGAAGACATCCAGGCCTGGTCAACGGGAGCACCGATCCGCCTGTTGACCTGATCAGCAGTCAGGCAGGACACCATCATTTGAGCTTTGCTTACAGGGAGCGCTGCAAAGAAATGAACATTTGCCGGCGCGGCGATGTTCTATAAGTATCACCCCTGAGGATTGGCTCATGAATACTCGTCTTGCCTGGTGCTCCCCCCTGCTGCTGGCCGCTGCGCTATCCAGCTCCCTTGCCTTCGCCAACGCCGACGAAGAAGAGGAGCCGGCCAAGCCCAATTGTCCCAAAGGCCAGGTCTGGGACAGCAAGCAGCAAAAATGCCTGATGCAAGACAGCAGCCTGCTGCCTGACGCCGACCGCACCACTTACGCCTATCGCCTGGCCAAGGATGGTCGCTACGAAGAAGCCCTGGCGCTGCTCGACACGCTGAAACAACCCCACACCGCCAAGGCACTGAACTATCGCGGGTACGCCACGCGCAAACTGGGGCGCACCGACGAAGGCATCGGCTATTACCTGCAGTCGGTCAAACTCGATCCGCAGTATGCACAGGTGCGCGAATACCTCGGCGAAGCCTATGTGATCAAGGGCCGACTGGACCTGGCACAGGAGCAGTTGCAGCAGATCAAGTCCATCTGCGGCGACACCCGCTGCGAGGCTTATAAGGATCTGGCCGAGGCGATCAACGCCTCATCGAAAACCTGAAACGACAGCGACGCCGCAGGCTGAATCCGCACCAGGCCCTGGGCGCTGGCGGGGTCGTTTGTCCATCTCAGGCCGCATTCGGCAACCACAACCTGAACCGGGCGCCGCCCAGGGGCGAAGCCTCCACCGTAAGTGTGCCGCTTTGGGCCTCCAGGGCTCGACGGCTGATGGCCAGGCCCAGCCCAAAGCCTCCGGTGGCGCGATCGCGGCTGCGATCAAGCCGGTAGAAGGGTTCGAAAATTCGCTCACGTTCGTCGTCAGGGATTCCGATCCCGTCGTCATCCACCCAGATTTCGCAGCCGTGCGCCAGCACCTGCACGCTGACCTGGATACGTTTCTCGCAGTAGCGCATGGCATTGCGCAATAGGTTCTGCAGCGCCCGCGCGGTGAGGCGTGGGTCGAGGCTGAAGCGCTCAAGCTGGCCATGCAGCCACACGTCGATGACGATGTCCGGCGACTCCAGCTCTTCGTCGACACTGCCCAGCACGCTGTCGATGAACTCATCCAGCGAGACCTCGACTTGCTCAGGCAGACGCGCAGGATTTTGCAGGCGGCTGTAGGACAGCAACTCCAGCACCAGTTCATCCAGTTCGCGAATGTGTGCCACCAAGCCTTGCAAGCGCTCGCGAGTGGCCGCTGGCAAGTCATCGGAGAGTGCCAGCGCCAGGCCGAAATCCAGGCGTGTGAGAGGCGTGCGCAGTTCGTGAGAGACGGCATTGAGCAGGTCTCGCTGCTGGTTGAGCAGGCTTTCGATGTCACTGGCCATGGTGTCAAACACGTTCGCCAGGCTGCCGATATTGGAGCGCGGCGAAATATTCGTGCGCTCACTCAGTTGCCCTTTGCCGAAACGTTCGGCGGTACCCTTGAGGCGCTCCAGATCACGCCAGTGCGCGCGCAGCCACAGTAACAGGCAGGCGAGCATGGTCGCGCCAATCAGCAGGTTAATGCTCCAGTACAACAGGTTGACGTCCAGCGGATCCGGCGGCACCACCATCTTGACCACGGTTTGCTCGTTCAGAGGCGCCACCGCCAGGGTGCGCCAGCCCCAGTCACCGATGCGCACCACTTTCTCGCCGCGCTGCAGGCGCTGGCTCTCAGCCGGAGAGAAATCAGCGTCGTCGATGGGTGACAGTACGATGTGCAGCGGCGCGAACTCCTTGTCCATCTGCTCGGCCAGGCCAGGCCACTGCTCCTGCGGCACGCCATGAAACTGCTTGACGATCAGGCTTTGCAGGCCGCGGGAATAGTCGAGGTTGTAGCTGACAAAGCGCTCGTGAAACAGCTTGATCACCAGGTCCGGTACCAGGTAAATCGCCGCGCTGTAGGAGACGATCGTGACCAGGTACAGGCGGAACAGAATTCTGAACATGGCTTCAGCATTCCCACTCGGAGCGGCTGAACAGGTAACCCTTGCCCCACACCGTCTTGATCTTGCGCGCCTCGGCGGCGGTATCGTCGAACTTGCGCCGCAGCTTGGAAATCGCCACGTCCACCGAACGGTCGGTGCCGTTGAACTCGATGCCACGCAGACGTTGCAGGATCTGGTCGCGGCTCAACACTTCGCCCGCGTGCCGGGCCAGTACCACCAGCAGGTTGTACTCGCCGCTGGATAGCTCCACGAGCTGCCCACGCCAGGTCACGGTGCGCTCGGACAGATCGATGCACAGGTTGCCCATGAGGATCCGGTCGTTGGCGGTCTGCGGCTCGCCCAGGCTGCTGCGGCGCAACAGCGTGCGCACCCGGGCCAGCAGTACTCGGGGCTCACAAGGCTTGGTGACATAGTCGTCGGCGCCCATTTCCAGGCCCAGGACCTGGTCGTGGCTGTCGTCCCGGGCGGTGAGCATCAGGATCGGCAAGGTCGCCGAGTCGGCGCGCAGCAGGCGGCAGACCTGCAAGCCATCGAGCCCCGGCAGCATCAGGTCAAGGATCACCAGATCCGGCGGATTGAGCCGCGCGCGCTCGCGCACATGATCACCACGGCTGATCACGCTGACGGAGTAGCCATTGCGTTCCAGGTAGCTGGCAATCAGTTCGGCGAGCGCGGTGTCGTCTTCGACCAGGAGGATGTTGGGCATGGGTGTTTCCAGAAAGTACGGTGGCGACTGTGAGATGGCGATTGCGGGCAAGCCTTGCTCCCACAGGGATTCTCGTTGGACACAAATCCTGTGTACACCACAGATCCACTGCGGGAGCGGACTTGCTCGCGGAGGCGGCATGACAGACGCAATAGGAATCAAGGCCTGCAGGATATACGCCATCACCCACTCCTGAGTAAAACCCTTACACAATTTCACACTGCACGTACAAAGCTTCACCGCTACTCTCGCCCCCTCCCCGTAGGATGCCGGGGGGTCACTATTGGGGTAATACATGTCGAAGAAACTGCTCGCCAGGCTCAGTCTGATTGCACTTGCGCTGACGCTGAGCGCCTGTGACAAGTCGTCGATCGCCGAGGAGACCGCGCCACTGGCTACCGTGCGCATCGAAACCATCGAGGCGCGGCCACTGTCGATTACCAGCGAACTGAGCGGGCGGATTGCCGCGCCGCGCATGGCCGAGGTCCGCGCCAGGGTCCCTGGCGTGGTGTTACAACGGACCTTTCGCGAAGGCAGCGACGTCAAGCAGGGGGACGTACTGTTTCGTATCGACCCGGCGCCGCTCAAGGCTGACCTCGATAGCGCCGAGGCTGCGCTGCGCAAGGCCGAGGCCAACGCGTTCCAGGCGCGCTTGCAGGAGCAGCGCTACGCCCAGCTGGTGGAAGGCAACGCCATCAGCGGCCAGGATTATGACAACGCCCGGGCCGCCGTGCGGCAAACTGCCGCCGACGTCGCCGGCAACAAGGCCGCGGTCGAGCGCGCCCGCCTCAACCTTGGCTACGCCACAGTCACTGCACCGATTTCCGGTCGCATCGGCCGCGCCCTGGTCACGGAAGGCGCCCTGGTGGGGCAGAACGAAACCACGCCCCTGGCATTGATCCAGCAGCTCAACCCGATCCATGCCGACCTGACTCAATCGACCCGCGAGCTCAACGACCTGCGCCGCGCGTTTCGCTCCGGCCAATTGCAACAGGTAGGTCAGGGCCAGGCCAAGGCTACGCTGATCCAGGACGACGGCAGCCTCTACCCGCTACCGGGCAAGCTTCTGTTCACCGATATCACGGTGGACCCGGGCACCGGCCAGATCACCCTGCGCAGCGAATTCCCCAACCCGGATCTCGATTTGTTGCCCGGCAGTTTCGTGCGGGTGCGCCTGGAACAGGCCATCGACCAGCAGGGCATCAGCGTGCCGCAGCGGGCCATCCAGCGCGACAGCGCCGGCGTGGCCCAGGTGTTGTTGCTCGATGGCGAACAGCGCGTCGGCCAGCAGCCGGTTGAACTGGGGGCCGTGCAGAACGATCGCTGGATCGTCACCGGTGGCCTGAAGCCGGGCGACCGCATCGTCATCGAAGGCCTGCAGCACGCCCGTACCGGTGAGAAAGTCCAGATCGACGACACCCCTCTTCCACTTGCCCAGGTTTCTGGCCAGTAAGCAGGACGCTTTTTTATGCCGCAGTTCTTTATCGATCGCCCGATTTTCGCCTGGGTAGTCGCCCTGTTCATTCTACTGGCGGGCGCCCTGGCCATCCCGCAGTTGCCGGTGGCGCAGTACCCCGACGTCGCGCCGCCGCAGGTGGAAATCTATGCCGTGTACCCCGGTGCATCGGCGCAGACCATCGACGAGAGCGTGGTCAGCCTGATCGAGGAAGAGCTCAACGGCGCCGACAATCTGCTGTATTTCGAGTCCCAGAGCAGCCTGGGCAGCGCGACGATCAAGGCCACTTTCCAGCCCGGCACCAACCCGGAGCTGGCCCAGGTCGACGTGCAGAACCGCTTGAAAGTAGTCGAATCTCGACTGCCCCAGGCGGTGAACCAGCAGGGTTTGCGGTTGGAAAAAGTGTCCTCCGGCTTTTTGCTGTTGATCACCCTGACCTCCAGCGACGGCAAGCTCGACGAGACTGCGCTCAGCGATTACCTGGCGCGCAACGTGATGAACGAAATCAAGCGCCTGGACGGCGTCGGCAAGGCGCAGTTATACGGTGCCGAGCGGGCCATGCGTATCTGGATCGACCCGCAGAAGCTGATCGGTTTCAACCTGACCCCAGCTGACGTCAACGCTGCCATCGTTGCACAGAATGCCCAGGTCTCGGCCGGCAGCATCGGCGACTTGCCGACCCGCAGCACCCAGGAAATCACTGCAACCATTCTGGTCAAAGGCCAGCTCTCGACCCCGGAAGAATTCGCCGACATCGTGCTCAAGGCCAATCCCGACGGTTCCACCGTGCGCATCGGCGATGTCGCCCGGGTGGAAATCGGCAGCCAGGAATACCAGTTCGGCACCCGCCTGAACGGCAAGCCGTCGACCGCCGTCAGCGTGCAGCTGGCGCCGAGCGCCAACGCCCTGAAAACCGCGACCCTGGTGCGGGCCAAGATGGACGAGCTGGCGCGGTATTTCCCGGCAGGCGTCGAATACAAGATCCCTTACGACACCTCGCCCTTCGTCAAGGTCTCGATCACCAAGGTCGTCTACACCCTGGTCGAAGCCATGGTGCTGGTGTTTGCGGTGATGTTCCTGTTCCTGCAGAACATTCGCTACACGCTCATCCCGACCCTGGTAGTGCCGGTCGCGCTGATGGGCACCTTCGCCACCATGTTGGCTTTGGGCTTCTCGATCAACGTGCTCACCATGTTCGGCATGGTGCTGGCCATCGGCATCCTGGTCGATGACGCCATCGTAGTGGTGGAGAACGTCGAGCGCATCATGGTCACCGAGGGCCTGTCGCCCAAGGAAGCGACGCGCAAGGCGATGCAGCAGATCACCGGGGCGATCATCGGCATCACCCTGGTGCTGGTGGCCGTGTTCATTCCCATGGCGTTCATGCAGGGCTCGGTCGGGGTGATCTACCGGCAGTTCTCCCTGTCGATGGCCACCTCGATCCTGTTCTCGGCGTTCCTCGCCCTGACCTTAACCCCGGCCCTGTGCGCGACCTTGCTCAAGCCGATCGCCAAGGGTGAACATCATGAAAAGCGCGGTTTCTTCGGCTGGTTCAATCGACGTTTCGAGCAACTGACCGAACGTTATCAAGCCTGGGTCGCTTACGCGCTCAAACGTACGGGGCGCTATCTGCTGATCTACGGCGTGCTGCTGATCGCCCTGGGTATTTGCTTCGTACGCCTGCCCTCCTCGTTCCTCCCGGTGGAGGACCAGGGCTACACCATCACCGACGTACAACTGCCGCCGGGTGCGAGCAAGAACCGTACAGTCGCAGTGGTCGAGCAGATCGAAGCGCATAACGCCAAGGAGCCGGGAGTGGGCGACAGTACGGTGATCCTCGGCTTCAGTTTTTCCGGCAGCGGGCAGAACGCGGCGCTGGCATTCACCACGTTGAAAGACTGGTCCGAACGCGGCAGCGACGATTCGGCGAGCTCGATTGCCGACCGGGCCAACATCGCCCTGAGCCAGATCAAGGACGCCGTGGCGTTCTCGGTGCTGCCGCCACCGGTGGACGGCCTGGGCACTTCCAGTGGTTTCGAGTTCCGCCTGCAGGATCGTGGCGGCCTCGGTCATGCCACGCTGATGCAGGCACGCACCGAGTTGCTGGAGGCAGCAGACAAAAGCCCGATCCTGATGAACGTGCGCGAAAGCGCCCTGGCCGAGGCACCGCAGGTACAATTGATCGTCGACCGCAAGCAGGCCAACGCCCTGGGCGTGTCGTTCGCCGAAATCGGCAATGTATTGTCCACCGCCGTCGGCTCCAGCTACGTCAACGACTTCCCCAATCAGGGGCGCATGCAACGGGTGGTGGTCCAGGCCGAAGGCGATCAGCGCAGCCAGGTGGCGGACCTGTTGCAAATGCACGTGCGCAACAACGCCGGGAAAATGGTGCCGCTGTCGGCCTTCGTCGAGGCCAAATGGACCCAGGGCCCGGCGCAACTGACCCGTTACAACGGCTACCCGGCGATCAGCATTTCCGGTGAACCGAAGCCGGGGCACAGCACCGGCGAAGCCATGGCCGAGATCGAGCGCCTGGTTGCGCTGGGACCTGCGGGTCTGGGCCAGGAATGGACCGGTTTGTCGCTGCAGGAACGGCTGTCCGGAAGCCAGGCGCCGATCCTTTTAGGATTGTCCTTGCTGATCGTGTTCCTGTGCCTGGCGGCCTTGTACGAGAGCTGGTCGATCCCGACTTCAGTGCTCCTGGTCGTACCGCTCGGCGTGCTGGGCGCGGTACTGGCCGTGACCTTGCGCGGAATGCCTAACGACGTGTTTTTCAAGGTCGGGTTGATCACCATCATCGGCCTGTCGGCGAAGAACGCGATCCTGATCATCGAGTTCGCCAAGAGCCTGTATGACGAAGGTCACGACCTGATCGACGCGACACTGCAAGCCGCACGCCTGCGATTGCGGCCGATCGTGATGACGTCCCTGGCGTTCATCCTCGGCGTCGTGCCGCTGGCCATCGCCACCGGCGCCAGCTCGGCCAGCCAGCAAGCGATCGGCACCGGAGTCATCGGCGGCATGATCACCGCGACCCTGGCGGTGTTGTTCGTGCCGGTGTTTTTTGTGGTGGTGATGAAGCTTGTGCGCAAGCGCCATAAGGAGCTGTAGCCGCCCCCCGTTGTAGGAGCGAGCTTGCTCGCGATGAACGCAAGCACGCTGCTGGGTGTCAGGCTCCCAGCGTCATCGTTAACGACCATCGCGAGCAAGCTCGCTCCTGCAACAGGACCGCGCTATGGTGCACTGACGTCCTGCTACAGTGAGCCGCTATGCCCTTCCTAGCCCGCACCCACCCGCGCCTGTCCGCCGCTGCCACCCTCGGCATCGCGGTGGGCATCCTGGCTCCCGCCGATTCGATCATCAGCAAAATCCTCTTTGGCTGGAATGCCGGGGTCTGGACTTACCTGGTGCTGATGCTCTGGCTCACCGCCCGCGCCAAAGCGCCTGACGTAAAGCGCATCGCTGAAGTCGAAGATGAAAACGCCGGCCTGGTGCTGCTCGTGGTGTGCATCGCCGCCATCGCCAGCCTGGCCACCATCGCCTTCGAACTGGCGGGCAGCAAGCAACTGGAAACCACCACCAGACTGCTGCACTACGGCTTCACTGCGCTGACCGTGATTGGCTCATGGCTGCTGATCGGCGTGATATTCAGCGTGCATTACGCGCGCCTGTTCTACACCTGGCGCGGCAAGGACCCGGCACTGCGATTCGCCGAGGGCCTGACCACGCCCAACTATTGGGATTTCCTGTACTTCTCGTTCACCATCGGCGTGGCGGTGCAGACCGCCGATGTGGGTGTCGCCACCCGTGATATGCGCAAGATCGTGCTGGCGCAGTCGTTGGTCGGATTTGTATTTAATACCGCGATATTGGGCTTTTCGATCAATATCGCGGCGGGATTGTTCGGGTAAAAGGCGACGAACATTCTGCCAGGGGCTTGACGCGGGGCATAATCCTGGTGTTTCCTGAAACCGGTTTCAGCGCCAAGCGCCAACCTTATAAATCCAATAACAAGGTTCTCAACCCGTGAACGACTTTTCCGCCGCCCAGCGCAGCCGCGTGACCATGCTTGATGTCGCTGAACACGCCAGGGTTTCCAAGGCCAGTGTGTCGCGATTCATTGGCGAAGACCGCGCCCTGCTCTCCGATGCCATTGCGTTGCGCATCGAGCAGTCGATTGCCGAGTTGGGCTACCGCCCAAACCAGATGGCCCGTGGCTTGAAGCGCGGACGCACGCGCCTCATTGGCATGCTGGTGGCCGACATCCGCAACCCTTATTCGATTGCCGTGATGCACGGGGTGGAAACCGCCTGCCGTCAGCACGGCTACAGCCTGGTGGTGTGCAATACCGATCGCGATGACGAACAGGAGCGTCAACACCTGGCCCTGTTACGTTCGTACAACATCGAAGGCTTGATCGTGAACACCCTGGGCCATCACCGCGACGAATTGCACGAACTGCATCGGGAAATGCCCCTGGTGCTGGTGGATCGCAAGGTCGAGCACCTGGAAAGCGACATGGTCGGGCTGGATAACTCGCAGGCGGTCGAGATGGCCATCGAGCACCTCGAAGCTCAGGGCTATCGCGATGTACTGTTGGTGACCGAGCCATATGACGGCACCAGTTCGCGTATCGAGCGCGGCAGCAGTTTCAAATCGCAGATCGCCCAGCGGCCTTCACTGCGAGGCACGATTATCGAAACCGGCAGCCAACTCACGGCTCATCTCAAGGCTTTCCTGGACGCTCCTGGCCCCGGCCCGAAAGCGCTCTTCTGCGCCAACGGTATTGCGGCACTGGCCAGCACCCACGCACTGCGGGAACTGCAGTGCGATCTGTTTGCGAATGTGGGCTTGATTGCCCTGGACGACCTGGATTGGTACCCGCTGGTGGGCAGTGGCATTACCGCCCTCGCCCAGCCGACCGCGCAAATTGGAGCAAGTGCATTCGAGTGCCTGCTCAAGCGACTGCGGGGGCAGGCTGGGCCGGTTCGAACGCTGGATTTTCCGGCGCAGTTGATCGTGCGGGGCTCGACGCTCGGGAGTTCTCGGTGATGGAGCAGGCTTCATCGCGAGCAGGCTCACTCCCACAGGGGATCTGCGCACCAGCCAGAAACGATTTTTTTGACTAAAAATGAAACCGGTTTCAGAGGTAAATAACAATGAAAAAATCCCCCGTCTCCATCAGCCTTTCCAGCTACGGCGCCGAACTGGTACGCCAGCGCGGCCAAGGCAGTTTCATCGAAATCCTCGCCGCCGCGGGTGCTTCCCACATCGAATGGCGTGAGGAATTACTGACCCACGAACACGCCACGCAACTGGCCCAAGCCACCTCCAACCATGGCCTGGAAAGCATCTACTCCTCACCCATCGAGCTATGGCTGGCGGGCCATTCAAACCCTAATCCCGCGTTGACTGCAGCCCTTCACAGCGCCCAGGCCTTCGGCGCCAAATGGCTGAAAGTCTCGCTGGGCTATTTTACTGATAACAATGACCTGCAAGGTCTGGCCCGTACCCTGGGCCACTGCGGCGTGCAACTGCTGGTAGAAAACGACCAGACCCTGCACGGAGGCCGCATCGAACCCTTTCAGCGCTTTTTCGGCGAAGTGGAGCAACACCAACTGCCCATCAGAATGACCTTCGATATCGGCAACTGGCACTGGCAGGACCAGTGCGCTGCAAGCGCCGCTCGAATGCTCGGTCGTCACGTCGGCTACGTGCACTGCAAGGCCGTGACGCGCCGGGCCGATGGCAAACTGATTGCCACCCCGCCCGCCCCGGCGGATCTGCAGCAATGGGAACAACTGCTTCGCCACATGCCCCAGGGCGTCATGCGGGCGGTGGAGTATCCACTCCAGGGCGACGACCTCGCGCAACTCACCGGCGAACACGTCGCCGCCCTCGCCCGCCTGGGTCAATCGCGACTGGAGAGCGCTCATGTCTGAGATCGATATCCTGTCGTTTGGCGAGACCATGGCGATGTTTGTCGCCGAAGAACCCGGCGACCTGGCCAGCATCACCCGGTTCCACAAGCGCATCGCCGGTGCTGACAGCAACGTCGCCATCGGCTTGTCGCGGCTTGGATTCAAAGTGGCCTGGCTGAGCAGGGTCGGTGCCGATTCACTTGGCAGGTTCGTGATCGACACGCTTGAAAAGGAAGGACTGGACTGCCGTCATGTCGACATTGATGTCGCGCACCCGACCGGATTCCAGCTCAAGTCCCGCACCGAGGACGGCAGCGATCCGGTAGTGGAGTATTTCCGCCGTGGTTCGGCCGCCAGTCACCTGTCCCCGCAGTCGATTGTCCCCCAATTGCTGAACGCCCGGCACCTGCACGCCACCGGTATTCCTGCGGCCCTGTCAGCAAGCGCACGGCAACTGTCGCTGGAATTGATGACACGCATGCGCGATGCAGGACGCAGCGTATCGTTCGACCCCAATCTGCGGCCGAGCCTGTGGGCCAGCACGCAACAGATGGTCACCGAAACCAACCGCCTGGCTGCCCTCGCCCATTGGGTGCTGCCGGGCTTGAGCGAAGGCCGGTTGCTCACCGGCTTCGAAGACCCTGCCGATATCGCTGCTTTTTACCTCGACCAGGGCGTAGAGGCTGTGGCGATCAAGCTGGGCCCGCACGGTGCCTATTACCGGACTCATCAGGATCAGGGTTTTGTCGCCGGCGTGCCGGTGCAGGCAGTGGTCGACACGGTGGGTGCCGGTGATGGCTTTGCCGTGGGCATGATCAGCGCCTTGCTGGAAAACCAAAGCTTTGCCGAGGCCGTGAAGCGGGCCAACTGGGTTGGCAGCCGGGCGGTGCAGAGTCGGGGGGATATGGAGGGGTTGCCTACCCGGGCCGAGATGAGCGCTGAGTTAGAGGCCGCCGTCGCGAGCGGGCTGGCTCCAGCACTGGATAGGGTTCCAACCCAAATGCCCTGTGGGAGCGAGCCTGCTCGCGATAAGGCCTGACCATTCACTGAAGATTCCGAATTCGTTACCTGCTGCGACAAAAACAACAAGCTCAGGAGCACCACCATGAAAACCGCAACCCTCGCCACCCGCCGCTGGTGGTACATCATGCCCATCGTGTTCATCACCTACAGCCTGGCGTACCTGGATCGCGCCAACTACGGCTTCGCCGCCGCCTCCGGCATGGCCGCCGACTTGATGATTACCCCGGGCCTGTCCTCCCTGCTCGGCGCCCTGTTCTTCCTCGGCTACTTTTTCTTCCAGGTACCGGGGGCGATCTATGCGCAGAAACACAGCGTGAAGAAACTGATTTTCGTCAGCCTGATCCTCTGGGGCAGCCTGGCAACCCTGACCGGAATCGTCTCCAATGCCTATTGGTTGATCGTCATCCGCTTCATGCTCGGCGTAGTCGAGGCCGCGGTGATGCCGGCGATGCTGATCTACCTGTGCCACTGGTTCACCCGCGCCGAACGCTCGCGGGCCAACACCTTCCTGATCCTCGGCAACCCGGTGACCATGCTGTGGATGTCGGTGGTCTCAGGCTATCTGGTACAGCACTACAGCTGGCGCTGGATGTTCATCATCGAAGGCTTGCCTGCGGTGCTGTGGGCGTTCATCTGGTGGCGCCTGGCCGACGATCGTCCGGCCCAGGCCAAATGGCTCAGTGACCAGGAAAAACATGACCTGGAAAGCGCCTTGGCGGCCGAACAGGTCGGCATCAAGGCGGTGAAAAACTATGCCGAAGCCTTTCGCTCGCCAAGGGTAATCATCCTCGCGTTGCAGTTCTTCTGCTGGAGCATCGGCGTCTATGGCTTCGTGTTGTGGCTGCCGTCAATCCTCAAGGCCGGTGCACAAATGGACATGGTCGAAGCGGGCTGGCTGTCGGCGCTGCCCTACCTGGCCGCCGTCATCGGCATGTTGCTGGTGTCCTGGGCCTCGGACAAACTGCAAAAACGTAAACGCTTCGTCTGGCCACCACTGCTGATCGCCTCGTTCGCTTTCTATGGCTCCTACGCCCTGGGCGCCGAACATTTCTGGTGGTCCTACACCCTGCTGGTGATTGCGGGTGCCTGCATGTACGCGCCTTACGGACCATTCTTCGCGATCATCCCGGAAATCCTCCCGGCTAACGTGGCGGGCGGCGCCATGGCGCTGATCAACAGCATGGGCGCCCTTGGTTCGTTCGGCGGTTCCTACCTGGTCGGCTATCTGAACAGTTCCACGGGTTCGCCCGGCGCGTCTTACTTGTTGATGAGCGGCGCGCTGATGCTCTCGGTGGTGCTGACTATTTTCCTCAAGCCCGGCGCCAGTGACCGGGAGCGGCCCACGGTCGCATTAACCCGCACCGCCGCACATTCCTGACTGGATGACGACAATGAAAAAGCAGGTTGTTCTATACAAGAAACTCTCGGCGCCGCTGATGGCTCGTTTGCACGAACAAGCCGAAGTGACGCTGATCGAAAGTCTCGACGCCGATGGCCTCGCCCGATTGCGCGATGCCCTGCCCCGAGCCCACGGTTTGCTCGGTGCCAGCCTGAAGCTGGATGCCGAGTTGCTGGATCTGGCGCCCGACCTTGAAGCCATCGCCAGCGTCTCGGTGGGCGTCGACAACTACGACATCGACTACCTGACCCAGCGACGCATCCTGCTGAGCAACACGCCAGACGTGCTTACCGAAACCACCGCCGATACCGGTTTTGCGTTGATTCTGGCGACCGCCAGACGTGTAGTCGAACTGGCGAACATGGTTCGAGCAGGCCAGTGGAGTCGTAACCTCGGCCCCGCGCATTTTGGCAGCGACGTGCACGGCAAAACCCTGGGCATCATCGGTATGGGCCGCATCGGCGAGGCACTGGCCCAGCGTGGGCATTGCGGTTTCGGCATGCCGGTGATCTACCACAGCCACTCGCCGAAACCGGCGGTAGAGCAGCGTTTCAATGCGCAATACCGCAGCCTGGGCGAGCTGTTGCAAGAGGCGGACTTCATCTGCCTGACGCTACCGCTGACGGCTGAAACCGAGCGACTGATCGGCGCCGAGGAATTTGCCCAGATGCGCCCGCAAAGCATCTTCATCAACATCTCCCGAGGCAAGGTCGTGGATGAAGCGGCGTTGATCGAGGCATTGAGTTCGGGGCGGATTCGCGCGGCGGGGCTGGATGTGTTCGAGCGTGAGCCGCTGAACCTCGACTCGCCGTTGTTGCAGATGGATAACGTGGTGGCAACGCCGCACATGGGCTCGGCGACCCATGAGACACGGGAGGCGATGGCTCGTTGTGCGGTGGATAATCTGTTGGCCGCCCTGGCGGGTGAGCGGCCGGCCAATCTGGTGAATCCTTCGGTCTGGAAAGATTAAGATCAAACGATCGCAGCCTGCGGCAGCTCCTACGGTAACGTACATCCGAGCTGCTGGAGGCAGCGATCCTTTATTAGGCTCGACGCGCTTCCAGAAGGTCCATTGCACACAGCGCAATCCTTCGACAGGCATCCGCCAGTTTGCGCTGGTCCACCACCAACCCGATGCGGATATGCCCCGCCGCGCTCGGCCCGAACGCCTCGCCCGCCAGCACCGATACGCCATACCCCTCCAGCAGCCGCTCGGCGAAATGCTGGGCGGACAGCCCGGTCTGGCGCACGTCGACCATCACGAACATTCCGCCATCGGGCTGAATGGCCCGGATACCCGGGCATTGGTTCAGGCTCGTACACACCAGGTCGCGGCGCTGACGATATTCATCGCGCATCAGTGCCACCTCCGGAAGGTCTTCATCCAGCGCCCGTTGCGCCGCCTTTTGCACGAACTCCGGAATGCCAAACAGCATGCTCAACGAGAGATGCTCCAGATGATCGTTCAAGCGTTTGGGGCCGATCACCCAACCCACTCGCCAGCCGGTCATGGCGTGGGACTTGGACAGGCTGCCGATGGTCGCTGTACGCTCGGCCATGCCCGGCAGACTGGCCGGGCTGATATGTTCACCCTCGTACAGCAGATCACCGTAGACCTCGTCGCTGATCAACCAAAGGTCGTGTCGCACACACAGCAACGCCAGCTCCTGCCAGATCATCAGCGACAAACTGGCGCCGGAGGGGTTGTTCGGGCTGTTGAGTAAAAGCGCCCGGGTCCTGGGGGTGATACGGGCTGCCACGTCGGCAGGATCAACCCGAAAGCCGTTCTCTGGACGCACCGCCACCGGCATCACCTTGGCCCCGCACGCGCCGAACACCCCTTCATACGTCACGTACATCGGCTCGGCGACGATCACTTCGTCGCCTGGATCAAGCAGGCATTGCGCGACCGAGTACACCGCGCATTGCGCGCCGGGCATCACGATCACATGGTCGGCGTCCACCACCTGCCCACTTCGACGCCGATGACGCTGGGCAATGCTGTCTCGCAAACCCCGACTGCCCCGCACCTGAGAGTAGTGGGTGTCGCCCGCCAGCAAGCTATCAATAGCGGCCTGGACGATGGGCCGGGGTGTATCGAAATCCGGGTCGCCAACCGACAGCAGCAGTACGTCGACGCCCTCTTCGCGCATTTGCAGCGCGCGATTATGAATCTGCCAGGCCGCGGCGCCTTCACCGGCGATGCGTTGGGTCAAGCCTGAATAGCGCATGTATTTCTCCAATCGCGCGAGTTCCTGAGTCAACCCTATCTCAAATCGCGCTACGCGCCAGTACCGTGGTGAAATCGACGATCGGGGCAGGCAACAGAAATCCTGAAAACCACGTATCCTTCATACCCCGTTACACCTTCACTGCCGCGAGGACACGTTGTCTAAAGGTATCGCTCTATCGGTCACGGCCTCGGTGCTGTTTGCCGTCATGTATTACTACACCTCGCTGCTCACCCCCTTGAGCGGCGTGGAGATTTTTGGCTGGCGGATGCTGCTGACCGTACCGTGCATGACTGTGTACATGGTGGTGTCCGGGGAGTGGAAGCGGGTGGTCGAGCTGGTGCGACGACTTATCGCCAAGCCGAAACTTATTGCCGGCCTGGTCGCCTCCTCTGCCCTGCTCGGCGTGCAGCTGTGGCTGTTCATGTGGGCGCCGCTCAACGGCTACAGCCTTGATGTTTCGCTGGGGTACTTCCTGTTGCCGCTGACCATGGTGCTCACTGGAAGAATCGCCTTTGGCGAACGCCTGTCCTATCTGCAAAAAGTCGCGGTGGTGTTCGCCTGCCTCGGGGTCATCAACGAGCTGTACCAGGTGGGTGGTTTTTCCTGGGCGACCCTGCTCGTGTGCGTTGGTTATCCGACATTTTTTGTCCTGCGCAAGCGCTTGAAATCAGACAACCTGGGCGGCCTGTGGCTGGACATGGCGTTGACCCTGCCGGTGGCATTCTGGTTTGTGCAGAGTGGCGATCAGGGCTTTGCGGTGTTTGATCAGTACCCGTGGTTGTCGCTGCTGATTCCGCTGCTTGGGGTTATCAGCGCGTCGGCGCTGGTGGTTTACATCATCGCCAGCCGGTTGTTGCCGTTCAGCTTGTTCGGGCTGCTCAGTTATGTTGAGCCGGTGCTGTTGCTGGGGGTGGCGTTGCTGCTGGGGGAAAGCATCAAGGAGGGGGAATGGCTGACCTACATACCGATCTGGCTGGCAGTGGTGGTGTTGATGTTTGAGGGGTTCAAGCATTTGATGCGGCAGCGGCGGCCTTGAAAGCAAAAGATCGCAGCCTTCGGCAGCGATCTCTTGTCCTGAACCAAATCAGTCAGTGGACAGCACGCCACGACGAACCTGATCACGCTCGATCGATTCGAACAGCGCTTTGAAGTTACCCTCGCCAAACCCATCATCGCCTTTACGCTGGATGAATTCGAAGAACACCGGACCCATCAGGGTTTCCGAGAAGATCTGCAGCAGCAGGCGCTTGTCGCCGGACTCCGACGAACCATCGAGCAGGATCCCGCGCATTTGCAGTTCATTAACCGGCTCGCCATGGTTCGGCAGACGGCCTTCCAGCATCTCGTAATAAGTTTCAGGCGGCGCGGTCATGAAGCGCATGCCAATCTTCTTCAGGCGGTCCCAGGTGTCGATCAGGTTGTCGCTGAGGAAGGCCACGTGCTGGATGCCTTCGCCGTTGAACTGCATCAGGAATTCTTCGATCTGCCCGGCGCCCTTGGACGACTCTTCGTTCAACGGAATGCGGATCATGCCGTCCGGTGCGGTCATGGCCTTGGAGGTCAGGCCAGTGTATTCACCCTTGATATCGAAGTAGCGAATCTCGCGGAAGTTGAACAGCTTCTCGTAGAAATTCGCCCAGTACGCCATGCGGCCGCGATACACGTTGTGGGTCAGGTGATCGATGATCTTCAGGCCCGCGCCTTCTGGATTACGGTCCACGCCTTCGATGAACACGAAGTCGATGTCGTAGATCGAACTGCCCTCGCCGAAACGGTCGATCAGGTACAGCGGCGCGCCGCCGATACCTTTGATGGCCGGCAGGTGCAGCTCCATCGGGCCGGTCTCGATGTGGATCGGCTGGGCGCCAAGTTCCAGGGCGCGCTTGTAGGCCTTCTGCGAATCCTTGACGCGAAACGCCATGCCGCACACCGACGGGCCGTGTTCGGCCGCAAAGTACGAGGCTACGCTGTTGGGTTCATTGTTGAGGATCAGGTTGATTGCGCCCTGGCGATACAGGTGCACGTCCTTGGAACGGTGGGTCGCCACCTTGGTGAAGCCCATGATCTCAAAGATCGGCTCCAGGGTGTTTGGGGTCGGCGATGCGAATTCGATGAATTCAAAGCCCATCAGGCCCATTGGGTTTTCGTATAAATCTGCCATGGTCGGCGCCTCATCATGCTTTTCAGAATTAACAAATGTCAGTTGCTGGCGATGCTGAGGTCGGCGGGCGGCGCGCAGGAGATACCTCTCACGCTGCGCGCGAGGAAGTCACCATAGATCAGTTGAAACCCAAATATCTTCATTGTCGACCCAAGGCTAAGACGGGCGAGGCTTCTGCTGCCAGAAGACGATTATTCTTGTATGCGTAACCCGATTCTACACAGCGTAACCATATTTGTCCGCCCTGTGTATCAAATCCCTGTTCAACGCCGCTGTGCAAGGGGGCATCGGCCCGGGCAGACTGGCAAAAGGCCGACTATCATGGCCGCTGCCTGCCTCTTTTGGTGGGCCTGTGATGGTCCTGCCAGCCGTTGACAGCCCTATCCCGTCACCCGGGCTTACAAAAAATGCCATTAAGCGCCAAGACCCGCCGCAAACGCAGCTCCCGGATTGTCGTGACCCTGCTCAGCGCACTGCTGCCCATCGTGCTGGGTGGCGTCATTCTTTACCTGCAAGCGCAGCGCGCTCTGGAACAGGGTTCGCGCCTGACCGCCGAAGAAGCCGTCCTCCAGTTCGACCTGATGCTCGAAAACACCGCCCAGGCCGCAGAAAACCTGCTGCCGCTGGCGGGGCAACCCTGTGTAGACGTCAATCTTGCCCTGCGCGAACAAGTCACACGCCGCCCCTTTGTGCGCGCGACAAACCTGTTGTGGGACGACACCATTTATTGCAGCTCGCTGTTCGGTGAAACCCACGAAAAAATAGCACCGGGTGATTATAGCCACGGGCAGCTACTGCTGATGAAGGGCAACCGGGTGACGCCTGACACCGCTTTGCTGGTGTATCGACTCAGCAAAGGTAAACAGGGGGCGATGAGCACCCTGGACGGTTACCACCTGAGCAATATCCTGCGCCTGATCGGGCGCAAGACCATCATTTTGTTGCAAGTAGGTGCGGACTGGCTGGATGCCGACGGGCAGATCCACGAAGGCCCCCTGCCCGTCCTGCCCGTGGCGCAAATCACCCTGGACTCGCAGCGTTATGCCTTTCATGTGACTGCCGGTTTCCCCGAAGGCGAGACCTGGCGCTACATCAGCAGCGAGTACCCTCCGCTGTTCAGCCTGCTGATATTTTTCGGCGTGATGTCCGGGCTGATCGGGCACATCCTGCAGAAGCGCTCGACGTCGCCAAGTGTCGAGATGCAACGGGCGCTGGAAGCCAGGGAGTTTGTTCCGTACTTCCAGCCGGTCGTGTCGGGGGACAGTAAACAGTGGTCTGGCGCCGAAGTGCTGATGCGCTGGAACCATCCGAAAGAAGGCCTGGTGCGGCCGGACCTGTTCATCCCCTTTGCCGAGCACTCCGGGCTGATCGTGCCCATGACCCGCTCGCTGATGCAGCAAACCGCCGAACTGCTGGCGCCCATCGCCAGCTCATTCGAGCAACCCTTGCGCATCAGCGTCAACATCACCGCCCGTCACTGCAGGGACCTGCAACTGATCAACGATTGCCGCACATTCCTTAGCCATTTCACCCAGGGCTCAGTCTGCCTGGTGCTGGAACTGACGGAGCGAGAACTGATCGAGCCCACTGATAACACTCACAGGCTGTTCGAACAACTGCATGAACTGGGGGTGAAGATCGCCATCGATGACTTCGGTACCGGCCATTCAAGCCTCGGCTACCTGCGCCAGTTCAACGTAGATTTCCTCAAGATCGATCAAAGTTTCGTCGCGATGATCGGCGCCGACGTGTTGTCCCGGCACATCCTCGACAGCATCATCGAGCTCTCGGTAAAGCTGAATCTGGACATCGTTGCAGAAGGTGTGGAAACCGAAGAGCAGAGTGATTATCTGACTGCACGTGGGGTCGGCTTCCTGCAGGGTTATCTGTTTGCGCGACCCATGCCGGGCGCGCAGTTCATTCACGCATTAACAGGGCGTTAACTTATCGACTCAAACGACGTACTAATAACGCCGCCTGTGAACACTTCGACAGGTGGAGTTGTTAAATGTAAAAAAGTCATGATTTACTCTTTTCGTATTAACCACTACACTTTTTACTGTTCACACAAAGATGCGCCAGCGAGCCCTTAGCACTGAAACGCTTCAAAGCGCCTGGCTTATAGCTTTATTTACGGCTGGCATCAATCACACAACTATTGGAGTGAAGATATTGTCCAGACTTGCTGAATTTCGTGCAGCTGAAAAGGCCCTTCAAGAGCAGCTCAAGCAGCTGGAAACCTTGAAGAACGACGCCGGACTCAAGAAGGAAATGGAATTCGAAGAGAAGCTCCAGGGGCTGATGAAAACCTATGGCAAGAGCCTGCGGGATGTGATCGCCATTCTCGATCCGAACCCGGCAAAATCGGGCCTGCAGGTGGCGTCTGCGCCGAAAACCCGGCGCGCTCGCGTGGTCAAGGCCTACCACAACCCGCACACTGGTGAACTGATTGAAACCAAGGGCGGCAACCACCGCGGCCTGAAATCATGGAAGGAACAGTACGGGGCGTCTACGGTCGAGTCATGGCTTCGCGGCTAAGATCCTCGTAGGAGGGAGCTTGCTCGCGAAGAACCCAGAGACAGCGCGCTTAGTCAGGCCTTACGCGTTATCGTTTACGTTTTTCGCGAGCAAGCTCGCTCTTTCAGTGTTACTGCCAACGCAGAGCTTTTTTACGGTTAGATACTTACTTTATGCTTAATTCTTTAGAGCTGTCCTACTCCAATTTTTAGTCACCACTAAAGTTTCAAACTGTTACGAGCGGCAGCTATCTCGTCCTGACTAGCCTTGTACGCTTCGGCTTGTCCGGCGTAAGAAAGTACATAGGCGTTATCCGCGTCCACGGCCGCGACCAATGTCTGAGAGAGCACGTGCCGTCCGTTCTGGGTAATGGTGCAAGTTGTCTCCAGCGCCTGCAAATTACTCAAGCGTGCTTCGTGGATCTTGTTGCAAACACTTTGATACCCGCCCTGGAAAAAGTCCTTTTGCAGCGACTTGCGCATCTCCAGCAACACGCCCTGCAGATTGACCTGATGCCCGGGTTCCACTGGGGTCATGGTCAATTCCATCACCAGCACGGGAGTACCGCCCACATCGTTTTTTACTGCACGTTGGCGCGACACTTTCGATGCAGCGTCTGCCTGGGGCACGGCTTCCACTTCCCAGCCACTGGGCCAGGTGATCAGCGCCGGTTCAGCATGGGCGGCGGTGATTACCGACAGCAGGCTTATCAGTAAACAGAATCGAATCATCGCAAGGTCGTACTCAAAGGCTGAGTCAGCAAGTCTGGGCCCACCCCGCCCGTCAGGCAATAGCGGACGCTTTGGGTTTGGTGATGTCGGATCCCTTGCGTATCATTGCTGCCATTCGATAGCCCATTTACTGACCGGAGGGCCCATGAGCCTGCACGAATTGAACACCTTCCCCGGTGTCACTGCCCAACCTGACACAGCCACGCAGAAGTTCGTCTTCAACCACACCATGCTGCGGGTCAAGGACATCACCAAGTCACTGGATTTCTACACGCGAATCCTCGGTTTCTCACTGGTGGAAAAACGCGATTTTCCGGAGGCGGAATTCAGCCTGTACTTCCTGGCGCTGGTCGACAAAGACCAGATCCCGGCTGACGCTGCTGCGCGCACCGAATGGATGAAGTCGATTCCAGGCATCCTGGAACTGACCCATAACCACGGCACGGAGAATGATCCGGCGTTTGCTTACCACAATGGCAACACCGACCCGCGGGGTTTTGGTCATATCTGCATCTCGGTCCCGGACATCGTCGCCGCCTGCGAGCGCTTTGAGGCACTGGGCTGCGACTTCCAGAAGCGCCTGACCGATGGCCGCATGAAAAGCCTGGCCTTCATCAAGGATCCGGACGCTTACTGGGTCGAAATCATCCAGCCAGCTCCAATGTAAACCAAACCACATTTGGCTCGTCCAAAACGCAAAAACCCCATGATCGCTCATGGGGTTTTTGTGTTTTCAGCCCTCGGCGTTTATGCCGGGGCCGAGGTGCGGATCAGGTGATCGAATGCGCTCAAGGAAGCCTTCGCGCCCTCGCCTACCGCAATCACGATCTGCTTGTACGGCACAGTGGTCACGTCGCCGGCAGCGAACACGCCTGGCATCGACGTCTCACCGCGAGCATCAACGACGATCTCGCCGCGGGGCGACAACTCGATGGTGCCCTTGAGCCAATCGGTGTTGGGCAACAAACCGATCTGCACGAAGATACCTTCCAGCTCGACGGTGCGAAGTTCATCTGACTTGCGATCCTTGTACCGCAGCCCATTAACCTTTTGTCCGTCGCCGGTCACCTCGGTGGTTTGCGCACTGGTGATGACTGTTACGTTCGGCAAACTGTGCAACTTTCGCTGCAAGACCGCATCGGCACGCAACTGTACGTCGAACTCCAGCAAGGTCACGTGGGACACGATCCCGGCCAGGTCGATGGCCGCTTCGACGCCCGAGTTGCCGCCGCCGATCACCGCCACGCGCTTGCCCTTGAACAGCGGGCCGTCGCAGTGTGGGCAGTACGCCACGCCTTTGTTGCGGTACTGCTGTTCGCCAGGGACGTTCATCTCACGCCACCGCGCACCGGTCGCCAGGATCACGGTCCTGGCTTTCAAGGTGGCGCCGCTGGCGAAGTGGATCTGGTGCAACTCACCCTCCTTGCCCGGCACCAGTTTGTCGGCACGCTGCAGGTTCATGATGTCGACGTCGTATTGCTTGACGTGCTCTTCCAGGGCCACGGCCAGCTTGGGCCCTTCGGTTTCCTGCACGGAGATGAAGTTTTCGATGGCCATGGTGTCCAGCACCTGGCCGCCAAAACGCTCGGCCGCGACGCCGGTGCGAATGCCTTTGCGGGCAGCGTAGATCGCGGCCGACGCACCGGCCGGGCCACCGCCGACGACCAACACGTCAAAGGCTTCCTTGCCGCTGATTTTCTCGGCTTGACGTTCGATGCCGCTGGTGTCGATCTTGGCAAGGATCTCTTCCAGGCCCATGCGGCCCTGACCGAAGTTGACCCCGTTGAGGTAGATGCTCGGCACGGCCATGATCTGACGCTCATCGACTTCAGCCTGGAACAGCGCGCCGTCGATCGCCACGTGGCGAATATTCGGGTTCAGCACCGCCATCAGGTTCAGCGCCTGGACCACGTCCGGGCAGTTCTGGCAGGACAGCGAGAAGTAGGTCTCGAAACTGAACTCGCCTTTGAGCGAACGGATCTGTTCGATCACTTCCACACTGGCTTTCGAAGGGTGACCGCCGACTTGCAGCAAGGCCAGCACCAACGAGGTGAATTCGTGGCCCATCGGGATGCCGGCGAAACGCAGGCTGATATCGGCACCTGGGCGATTGATCGAGAACGATGGTTTGCGTGCATCGTCACCGTTATCGAGCAAGGTAATCTGGTTGGAAAGACTGGCAACGTCTTTCAGTAACGCGAGCATTTCCTGGGATTTCGCACCGTCGTCGAGGGAAGCAACGATCTCGATCGGCTGGGTGACCCGTTCCAGGTATGACTTCAACTGGGCTTTAAGATTGGCGTCCAACATACGGGCGATTTCCTTTTTTCGAATTCATATAAAGCAGGCATAAAAAAACGCCCGAGCGAGTCTCGCCCGGGCGTTTTTAGTGGGCGGTTGCAGCTTACTGAGGTGCGGAAACCCGCCCTGATAGTGCTTTCACAGTCTTAGATCTTGCCGACCAGGTCCAGGGACGGAGCCAGGGTAGCCTCGCCTTCTTTCCACTTGGCTGGGCAAACCTGACCTGGGTGAGCAGCAACGTACTGAGCAGCCTTGATTTTGCGCAGCAGCTCGGAAGCGTCGCGGCCAACGCCGCCATCATTGAGTTCAACGATCTTGATCTGGCCTTCAGGGTTGATCACGAAGGTGCCACGGTCAGCCAGGCCAGCGTCTTCGATCAGCACGTCGAAGTTGCGGGAGATGGCATGGGTAGGGTCGCCGATCATGGTGTACTGGATCTTGCCAATGGCTGGCGAAGTGTTGTGCCAGGCAGCGTGGGCAAAGTGGGTGTCGGTCGACACGCTGTAGATTTCAACGCCCAGCTTCTCGAACGCTTCGTAGTTGTCGGCCAGGTCTTCCAGCTCGGTTGGGCAAACGAAGGTGAAGTCCGCCGGGTAGAAGAATACGACCGACCATTTGCCTTTCAGGTCAGCGTCCGAGACTTTTACGAAGTCGCCATTTTTGAAGGCGTCAGCTTTGAACGGTTTAACTTGGCTGTTGATGATAGGCATCGATGACTCTCCGTCAGGGGTTGAAAAGTTGATGAGATGAATCCTACCTATCCAATCCCTCGATGGCTCATTGGCAAAGCTCATGCTGCTGATTGGTTTTCGCTATTAGCCGACAGTATTAATAGAAGAAAACGGAATCTAGGGCGCCAGTGGCTTTTCGACCAGGCGGGTCATGCCGGGGAACGGACTGGCCTCGACGTAACGCATCGCCGATTTCACGTCTTTCCAGCCGACGTAACTCATCAGCGATTTCAGATCCCAGCCGCTTTGATGGGCCCAAGTGGCAAAACCCCGACGCAGGGAATGGCTGGTGTAGTGCTCGGCGGCGATGCCTGCGCGTTGTAACGCCTGGCGCAATAGAGGAATCACGCTGTTGGGGTGCAAGCCCTCCTTGCTCAGATGTCCCCAGCGGTCGATACCGCGGAACACCGGGCCCCGCACCAACGCGGCGGCGCTGATCCAGGCGATATAGGCCTGCACCGGGCACAGGCGCTGGAGCGCTGGCGTCTGGTAGGTCTTGCCGAGGTTGTCACGGTCACCCTTGCTGCGCGGCAAATACAGGCTGATTCCGGCACCGGCGCTGGCCTGGACGTGCTCGATCTGGACACGACATAACTCGTCACTGCGAAATCCTCGCCAGAATCCCAAGAGGATCAGCGCGGTGTCGCGCCTGGCGCGCAACAAGCCCGGTTGATCGTGTTCGGCCTGAGCGATCTGCGCCTCTCGTTCAAGCCAGGCAATCACCCGCTCCAGGTGCTGCAGCTGTAACGGCTCGGCCTGCTTTTCCTGTGCCGGGTGCAGTGCGCGGATGCCCTTGAACACCTTGCGCACCACCGGCGCCTTGGTGGGGTCGGCAAACCCCTGGCTGCTGTGCCACTGGGCCAGCGCCGACAAGCGCAGCTTCAAGGTGTTGATCGAAAGCACGCCGGCATGCGCCACCAGATAGCGCGCGACGCTGTCGGCGGTCGCGGGCAGGAAGCCGCCCCAGCTGACTTCGAAGTGCTCGATGGCGGCGCGGTAGCTGCGCCGGGTGTTGTCGCGGGTGGCGGCATTAAGGTAACGATCAAGCTCGCTCATGCGACCTGCCTTCTGGACGATCAAACCCGCTCATGGAACTTGCCTTCTGTAGACGCGAGCTTGCTCGCGATGGTCGTTAACGATGACGCGGGGGGGGGGGGGCAATTGGCCAGCGGTGCTTTGCAGTTTTTCGCGAGCGAGCTCGCTCCTACAGGGCGTTGTGTACGGATTTGGGGGCCGCTGACACCTGAGAAAGCATATCATACGGGATAATACCAATATATCCCATGTGAGGATTCAAGGATTTTCTCTGCTTATCTAATCATGGTACAATCTTATTTTTGTGGTATGTACCACAGTACGAAATCGTAGGAGAGCTCATGGCTCGCGGCGGCATTAACAAAGCAGTGGTTCAAACGGCACGCCTGGCAATCCTTGCCCGGGGCGAACACCCGAGCATTGACGCTGTACGCATAGAAATGGGCAATACCGGCTCAAAGACTACTATTCACCGATATTTGAAGGAGCTCGACGACGCTGGCGAGCCTGCAGATGCGACCAGCGAACCGATCGACGACGAGCTCGCCGGGCTGGTCGCCCGTCTCGCCCAACGGCTTAAGGAGCAGGCGCAGGAACCCATTGACCAGGCTCGCGCGCAGTTCGATCAGCAAAAAAAGGCGCTGGACGCACAGCTGGCCCAAGCGATGGAAGCCAACACCGAGCTGCAACAGCAATACGAAGTGCAAACACTGGCCCTGACCCAGGAATCGGACACGCTGCAGAGCACGCTCGCGTTATTGCAGACCGAGCAGACGCGCAACGCTGGACTCAACCAGGCGCTGGCAGATTTCGAATTGCGCTTGCAGGACAAGGATGAGCAGATTCGCTCTCTGGAAGAAAAGCACCTGCACGCCCGCGACGCGCTGGAGCACTATCGCAACGCGGTCAAGGAACAGCGTGAGCAGGAGCAGCGCCGCCATGAAGGGCAGGTGCAACAGATTCAGATGGAGCTGCGCCAGGCCCAGCAGAGCGCCTTGATACGCCAGGACGAAATCACGCAGCTGCATCGGGACAATGAACGCCTGCTGACGGAGAACCGTGGCACGCTGCGCGAGCTGAGCCTGTTGCAGGAACAGCTCAAGCACACCCATAACCGCCAGGATCAGTTGCTGGAGCAGGTCAACCGCATCGACAGCGAGCGCACCCTCCTCCAGGAACGCCTGCGCGCGGCGTTGCTGGAAAGCCAGTCGCTTAAACAGAGCGTTGAAGAGCAGTCGCAGCTCAACAAGGGATTGGAAGCAGAACTGCAGAAGACCCGGGCGAGCCTTGATGAAAGCATGCGCCTGGCGGCTGCCGTTGCGACAGCCCCAGACGCGGCAACAGCCGATTAACGATCGACCGGCGTACGCATGGTGACAAATTCTTCGGCGGCCGTCGGATGGACGCCGATGGTTTCGTCGAAGTCGCGCTTGGTCGCACCAGCCTTCAACGCGATCGCCAGGCCCTGAACGATTTCACCGGCGTCGGGGCCGACCATGTGACAACCCAGCACCTTGTCGGACTTCGCGTCGACCACCAGTTTCATCAGGGTGCGCTCCTGGCACTCGGTCAAGGTCAGCTTCATCGGGCGGAAACGGCTTTCGTAGATCACCACTTCATGCCCGGCGTCCCGCGCCTCTTCCTCGGTCAAGCCAACAGTGCCGATGTTCGGCAAGCTGAACACCGCGGTCGGGATCATTTTGTAATCCACTGGACGGTATTGCTCGGGCTTGAACAGGCGTCGCGCGACCGCCATGCCCTCAGCCAGCGCGACAGGCGTCAGCTGGACCCGACCGATGACGTCACCCAGCGCCAGGATCGACGGCTCGGCGGTCTGGTATTGCTCGTCAACTTCGACGAAGCCTTTCTGGTCGAGCTTGACGCCCGTGTTTTCCAGCCCAAGATTATCCAGCATCGGCCGGCGGCCCGTGGCGTAGAAAATGCAATCGGCTTCCAGCTCACGACCGTCCTTGAGGGTGGCCTTGAGACTGCCATCGGCCTGCTTGTCGATGCGCTCGATGTCGGCGTTGAACTGCAGGTCCATGCCGCGCTTGGTCAGCTCTTCCTGCAAATGCTTGCGCACCGCGCCGTCAAAGCCGCGCAGGAACAGATCACCGCGATACAGCAAGGTGGTGTCGGCGCCCAGGCCGTGGAAGATCCCGGCAAACTCGACGGCAATGTAGCCGCCACCGACTACCAGCACGCGCTTTGGCAGCTCTTTCAGGAAGAACGCCTGGTTGGAGCTGATGGCATGCTCGTGCCCTGGAATTTCCGGAACCTGCGGCCAGCCGCCGGTGGCGATCAGGATATTCTTCGCCGTGTGACGCTCGCCATTGATCTCGACCGTATGCGGATCAACGATCTTGGCATGCCCCTCGTGCAACGTCACACCGCTGTTGACCAGCAGATTGCGGTAGATGCCGTTGAGGCGATTGATCTCGCGGTCCTTGTTGGCAATCAGGGTCGCCCAGTCAAATTTCGCCTCGCCCAGTGTCCAGCCGAAACCGGACGACTGCTCGAAGTCCTCGGCAAAATGCGCGCCGTAGACCAGCAGCTTTTTCGGCACGCAGCCGACGTTCACACAAGTGCCACCCAGATAGCGACTCTCGGCCACGGCCACTTTCGCGCCAAAACCGGCAGCAAATCGAGCAGCCCGCACACCGCCAGAACCGGCGCCAATCACATAAAGGTCAAAATCGTAGGCCATCTTCAATCTCCTCGGCAGGTCAACAGCATACCTGCACACGCATGCTGGGCAAGTGCTGGGCGTTTATTTGGGGCCTGAAAAAGAAAAAGCCACCCGAAGGTGGCTTTTCATTACAAGCAGGCCTGGCTATCAGTAAGCCTTGCCAGTCTTGTAGAAGTTCTCGAAGCAGAAGTTAGTCGCGTCGATGTAGCCTTCGGCACCACCGCAGTCGAAACGCTTGCCTTTGAACTTGTAGGCCATCACGCAGCCGTTTTGTGCCTGTTTCATCAGGGCGTCGGTGATCTGGATTTCGCCACCCTTGCCTGGCTCGGTTTGTTCGATCAGGTCGAAGATGTCCGGAGTCAGGATGTAGCGACCGATGATCGCCAGGTTCGACGGCGCATCTTCAGGTTTTGGCTTTTCAACCATGCTATGAACGCGGTAGATGTCGTCGCGGATCATCTCACCGGCGATTACGCCGTATTTGTGAGTCTCTTGCGGATCAACTTCCTGGATGGCCACGATCGAGCAGCGGAACTGCTTGTACAGCTTGACCATCTGGGTCAGTACGCCGTCGCCTTCAAGGTTCACGCACAAGTCATCCGCCAGGACCACGGCGAAGGGTTCGTCACCGATGAGCGGACGGCCGGTCAGGATGGCGTGGCCCAGGCCTTTCATTTCGGTCTGGCGGGTGTAGGAGAACGAGCAGTTGTCGAGCAACTTGCGGATGCCGACCAGGTATTTTTCCTTGTCGGTGCCCTTGATCTGGTTTTCCAGCTCATAGCTGATGTCAAAGTGATCTTCCAGCGCGCGTTTGCCGCGGCCGGTCACGATGGAGATTTCGGTCAACCCAGCGTCCAGGGCTTCTTCAACGCCGTACTGGATCAGTGGCTTGTTTACCACCGGCAGCATTTCCTTGGGCATGGCTTTAGTCGCTGGCAGGAAGCGAGTACCGTAACCGGCTGCTGGGAACAAGCATTTCTTGATCATAAAAGTCCTTGTAAGGGCTGTGTGTACGAGTTTCGGCGCAGTCTAATCAGGCGGCGGGCACCTTACAATGCCCCGCACTGGCTAACCGATGCCATCATAGAGAAATATTCTGTCGGATAGTTCCCCAGAACAATTCGCCTCCTATAGATAGCAGAAAAGCTGGACGCCGTGCGCCGAGGGGAAAATCGGCGCGCAATCGCACCACCATACGCCCATCAGCACCCGGTGAGTGCATTTGGCGTTATCATTGCGCAATTGAACCAGCCAACGAGGCAGATACATGTCGGAAGCAAAAATAGTCAACGGTTACCAGATCAAGCAAGTCAAGCCTGGCGAATGGCGAGTAGCGGGTGCCAACGGTGAAGATGTCGGCGCCGGAGCCTTCCCGACAGAGGCGATGGCGATTGAGGTAGCATCGGTACTGGAGCTGGAACACGCCAGCACTGGCCGACGTGGCAAAGACAAGCGCTGATCAGTACCTGTCGCACCCAAGCCCTGACTCGCGCAGGGCTTTTTTTGCGGGCAGTTTTAGATAAGACGGTAATAAGTGGCCTTTGGCTATAACCTTTTGATGCCAGCGCTGTCACAGGCTTAGCCCCATCATCCTGACGACGACAACGACATGAATAAATTTTTGCCACTGATTGCAGTATTGGCCCTGAGCGGCTGCGCCACCTCTGAAACCACCTACCTCAACAACGGGGAACAAGGCCTGGCCATCGACTGTTCCGGAGAGGCCAATTCCTGGGCCACCTGCTATGAAAAAGCCGATGCCTCCTGCGCTGGCACCGGCTACCGGATCGTCGGCACCGACGGCACACCTTCGTTGAAGGAAAGCGACAAAACCCTTGGGGTGGACGTCGGCAACTTCAAAAACCGCAGTGTGGTGGTGGTCTGCAAGTAAGGCGCCCTGCCCTACATGTGGATTTCCGCAAACTTGATCCCGAGACCGCGAACGGTCTCGATCAGATCGTCGAGACGGCTGAAGGACTCGACTTCGTCGTTATCATCCACCAGAAAGTAACTGCGCCCGGCGCTCTTCTTGAAGAAAACGATCCACTCCCCCGAGTTCGCCGGATTCTGAATCACATGGGTGGCCGAAATACTCCCTTCGGCGTGACGTTCCCGTACTTGCTCTCGCTTCATGCTCGACTCCAGAAATGACAATGCCGCCAAAGCGTCGCTGAGGCGGCATCAGTGCTGACCGGCGGTATTCTATCAGCCGGAAATGCAGGCAGTTGCAGCGTCGCGCACATCCGTGGGGCGCAACGGCACATTGGAAATGCGCTCGTGCAGCTTGATGCTGCTGCCACTGGAACGGTCCTCGATATCAAATACGGCGGCCGGCCCCGAGGAAAACTTCTGCGGTACGATGACGCGCACGCCATCCTTGTGCGGCTCAACCTGCAAGGCGCCACGGCTGCTGGCAAGCTTTTCGGTCAGGCACTGCGCATATTCATGGGGTTTCTTGCCGGAGATCACGCTCATGGTCGGCAGCGTTTCATTGATCTCCGAGACACTTGCGCAACCACTGATCACCAACGCCAACGGCAGTAACCCTACACCCCACTTCATATAAAACCTCCGATAAAGACCCTCCGACAGCACAAATGCTGTTTTTCTCCGAGGCTGCCTGCATTAATCGCTGATGGATGTCCAAAATTCTGCATTTATTGCCAAAGTGGACCAAGGCGACCGGATAATAACCTGTTCGGGCTGATAAACTGCGGCAATTGCCCAGCTATCGTTTTGATTTTGTAGAAAAAGCCCTTCTGGAGGCGCCTCATGAAATTTATCCACCAGCGCGAGCACCTGAACGAAGACGACATCGTCGTCATTCAATGCTCGCAAACCTGCAACATCCGCTTGATGAACGACGCCAACTTCCGCAGCTTCAAGAATGGTGGTCGCCACACGTACCACGGCGGCGCGTTCGACACTTTTCCGGCGCGGATTACCGCACCGAGCACCGGTTTCTGGAACATCACAATCGACACGGTGACCAACCGGGCGATCAGCGTGACCCGCAAGCCGACCCTCACGCACTCGATCAAGATCATCCGCCGCTCCAGCTCGAAACTGAGCTGAGTGGCATTTCCACCTCCCGACTTGCAGGTATGACCGTGGCCCAGACGACCAAGTACGTCATCAAATACAAGCTCAACGGCGAACGCCGGTTCGAGTTCGCCCAGCTTGAAAACGGCACTGCCGAAGAAGCCAAGGCCGCGCTGGACGTGATTCACGGCCAGGGCGAAGATGTCATCAGCGAGATCAGCGTGAGCAAGGCACTGTAACGCCGACATCTTGCGAATCGCTGATCATCGTCTCGATGAGTGACCACCTATGAGCTCTTTCACCCTGGACCTGTTCGCCGATCACGAACCTGAGCAACCGCCAAAGCGCGAGCAGATTGCCGAGCAATCCTGGGTGCTGCGGGGTTTCGTCCTGCCCTGGCTTGAACGTTCGCTGCCGGAGCTGGATGCTGTCCTCGCGGCCGCGCCTTTTCGGCAAATGGTGACCCCAGGGGGCTTCACCATGTCGGCCGCGCTGAGCAGCTGCGGTACCTGGGGCTGGACCACCGACCGCAGTGGCTATCACTACACCCGCCACGATCCATCGAGCGGCAAGCCCTGGCCACCAATGCCCGAGGTGTTTCTCCACCTGGCCCAGGCAGCCGCCCTGGAAGCTGGATTTGCAGGCTTTGTCCCCGACTCCTGCCTGATCAACCGGTATGCCCCCGGTGCAAAAATGTCATTGCATCAGGACAAGGACGAGACGTCCATGGCAGCGCCAATCGTCTCGGTATCCCTGGGGTTGCCGGCGGTCTTCCTGTTTGGTGGATTCGAACGCGGTGACAAATGCCAGAGGGTGCCGCTGTTTCATGGCGATGTGGTGGTATGGGGCGGTGTCGATCGCTTGCGCTATCACGGGGTATTGCCTATCAAGGACGGCCAGCATCCACGGTTGGGGGAGCAGCGCATCAACTTCACCTTCCGGGCGGCGCGGTGAGCCTTTCGAGTTCAATCGCAAGCCGCGGAGTGTTGCGTAGCGCGCGACCCCCTAAGCTGGATCAAACCCTTCCATGCAGGTGAAGCCATGACCACTCCTTCGACGACTGGCGCCATCGAGGACGATCCCCGCTGGGCTGCCGTGGTTGCGCGCGATCCGCGCGCAGACGGGCAATTCGTCTATGCGGTGAAAACCACGGGGGTCTATTGCCGCCCCAGTAGCCTGGCGCGCTTGCCCAATCCAAAGAATGTGCAGTTCTTCGATACTGCCGAGCAAGCCCAGGCAGCAGGATATCGCCCAAGCAACAGGGCGGCGAAGGATCAAAGTGATCTCGCCGCGCAGCATGCCGCGACTGTAGCAGCGGCGTGCCGCCAAATAGAAACCGCCGAGCAAGTGCCGGTGCTCAATGATCTCGCCTCGGCAGCAGGCATGAGCAGCTTTCACTTCCATCGGGTGTTCAAGGCGATCACTGGCCTGACCCCCAAGGGTTACGCCTGCGCCCATCGCGCGCGCAAGATGCGCCAGCGCCTGGGCGATGGCGGCTCGGTCACTGAGGCGCTCTACGACGCCGGATTTAACTCCAATAGCCGCTTCTACGCAGCGGCGGATAATGTACTGGGCATGAAACCGACCGATTACCGCGCCGCCGGCCAGAACAACGACATTCTTTTTGCCGTGGGCCAGTGCTCACTCGGCGCGATCCTCGTGGCGCAAAGCGAGCGCGGGGTGTGCGCGATCCTGCTGGGGGACGACCCGCATCAGTTGGTCTGCGATCTGCAGGATCGGTTTCGTCAGGCCAATCTGCTGGGGGCTGATCAGGCCTTCGAGCAATTGATTGCCAAGGTCGTCGGCTTCATCGAAGCCCCGGCCCTGGGCCTGGATTTGCCCCTGGATGTGCGCGGAACGGCGTTTCAGGAGCGGGTATGGCAGGCGCTGCGGGATATTCCGCCGGGTAGCACCGCCAGTTATGCTGAAATTGCCCGGCAGATCGGCGCCCCGAAAGCTTTCCGGGCGGTAGCGCAGGCGTGTGGCGCAAATCATCTGGCAGTGGCGATTCCTTGTCATCGCGTGGTGCGCAGTGACGGCGACCTGTCGGGGTATCGGTGGGGTGTGGAGCGCAAGCGAGAGTTGCTGGAGCGCGAAGCACGCCCCGATACGGCTGTTGGACGTGAGACTTGTTTGAAATGAGCGCTGCGGCCGCACTGGCCTTGGCGCCGCGATTGCTGGTACAAATCCAGCCCGACTGCCCCTGCCCTGCCTACCTGCCGGAGAGCCCCCAAAATGAGTCAATGGCCAGATACCCGCATTCTTGACCTGCTTGGCATCGAGCTGCCGATCATCCAGGCGCCCATGGCTGGCGCGACGGGTGCGGCCATGGTGATCGCGGCGAGCAACGCCGGAGGCCTGGGGTCCATGCCCGCAGCCCTGTTGAGCACCGACCAACTGCGCGAAGAACTGAAGGTCATTCGCGCGCAGACCCAACGCCCGATCAACGTGAATTTTTTCTGCCATCAACCGCCCGTGGCCGACGAACAAGGTGCCCGGGACTGGAAGAATCTGCTGGAGCCTTATTACAGCGAACTGGGCGTGGATTTCGATGCGCCGACGCCGGTGTCCAATCGCTCGCCGTTTGATAACGCCACCTGCGAAGTCGTAGAGGCACTGCGACCGCAAGTGGTGAGCTTTCATTTTGGCCTGCCGGAAAAGTCACTGCTCGACCGCGTCAAGGCGACCGGCGCAAAAGTGCTGTCGTCCGCTACTACGGTCGAAGAAGCGATCTGGCTGGAGCAGCACGGTTGCGACGCGATCATTGCCATGGGCAATGAAGCGGGGGGGCATCGAGGCATGTTCCTCAGCGACGACCTGAGTAGCCAGGTGGGTACATTCGCCCTTGTGCCGCAGATAGTCGATGCCGTGAAAATCCCGGTGATTGCCGCAGGCGGCATCAGTGACGCCCGTGGCGTGGCGGCTGCGTTCATGCTGGGAGCGAGCGCGGTGCAGGTCGGTACCGCCTACCTGTTCACCCCGGAAGCCAAGGTCAGCGCCTCTCATCACAAGGCGCTGCGCACCGCCAGGGAAAGTGACACGGCCGTGACCAATCTTTTCACCGGCCGCCCGGCACGGGGCATTCTCAATCGAGTGATGCGCGAGCTGGGGCCAATGAGTGACAAGGCCCCGGCCTTTCCGCTTGCCGGGGGCGCGTTGTTGCCACTGCGTGCCAAGGGAGAAGCCGACTTCAGTAACTTCTGGGCAGGGCAGGCGTTTCCCCTCGGGAAGGAGCTGAGCACGGCAGAACTGACCCGCAAACTGGCAGAGGAAGGGTTGGCGAAGCTGATCCACTAGACCTGAGCCGCCTCACTCTGTAGGAGCTGGCGAAGGCGCCTACGGGAATCCTTCTCGGCAACATGTATACAATCGAGTTCCGTTTGCAGGTATTTCGCTATATATTTCGCTACATAGCGTTTAGTACCCACTGCTGTACCTGCCCGTCACGGAGCCGTTCATGACCCCTCGCGCCTCACGTTTTGCCCCTGCTGCCCTTATGAGCCTGCTGGCTGTCTGCACGGCTGGATCGGCCCAGGCCGACGAAGTCCAGGTCGCGGTCGCGGCCAATTTCACCGCCCCCCTCCAGGCGATCGCTGCCGATTTCGAGAAAGACACCGGTCACAAGCTGATAGCTGCCTACGGCGCCACCGGCCAGTTCTACGCCCAGATAAAGAATGGCGCGCCCTTCGAAGTGTTCCTGTCAGCCGATGACAGCACGCCGCAGAAGCTTGAAAACGAGGGCGATACCGTCAAGGGCTCACGTTTCACCTACGCCATTGGCACCCTGGCGCTTTGGTCGGCCAAGGACGGATACGTCGACAGCCAGGGCAAAGTCCTTAGCGATAACCAGTATCAGCATCTGGCCATCGCCAACCCGAAAGCTGCGCCGTACGGGCTGGCGGCTACCCAAGTGCTGGCCCGGCTGGGCCTGACCGATCAAGTCAAAGCCAGGATCGTCGAAGGCCAGAACATCACCCAGGCTTACCAATTTGTGTCCACCGGCAACGCCGAGCTCGGTTTCGTCGCCTTGTCGCAGGTTTACAAAGACGGCAAAGTGTCCGGCGGCTCGGCCTGGATCGTTCCGGCGGACATGCATGACCCGATCAAGCAGGACGCGGTGATCCTCAACAAGGGCAAGGACAATCCAGCCGCCAAGGCGCTGGTTGACTACCTCAAGGGGCCGAAAGCCGCTGCCGTTATCAAATCCTACGGTTATCAACTTTAAATGAGCCTGACCAGTGCCGATTTTGCCGCCATCTGGCTGACCCTGAAACTGGCGTCGCTGACGACGGTCATCCTGTTGGTGATCGGCACTCCGATCGCGTTGTGGCTGTCGCGTACCACCTCCTGGCTACGCGGTCCGGTCGGGGCGATCGTCGCCCTGCCCCTGGTCTTGCCCCCTACGGTGATTGGTTTTTACCTGTTGATCGCGCTGGGCCCCCACGGTGTTGTCGGCCAGCTCACCCAATCACTCGGGCTCGGCACCCTGACCTTCAGTTTTGCCGGCCTGGTGATTGGCTCGGTGCTCTATTCCATGCCATTCGTGGTGCAACCCCTGCAAAATGCTTTTGCCGCTATCGGTACGCGGCCACTGGAAGTGGCTGCGACGCTGCGGGCCAATCCCTGGGACACTTTTTTCAGCGTAATCCTGCCCCTGGCACGTCCCGGTTTCATCACGGCAGCCATTCTCGGCTTTGCCCATACGGTCGGCGAGTTCGGAGTCGTACTGATGATCGGCGGCAACATCCCGGACAAAACCCGGGTGGTCTCGGTACAAATCTACGACCATGTCGAAGCGATGGAATACGCCCAGGCCCATTGGCTGGCCGGGGCGATGCTGGTCTTTTCGTTTGCCGTGTTGCTGGCGCTCTACTCCAGCCGCAAGACCCGCGCGGGCTGGAGCTGATCGATGATTGATATGCGCTTGAAACTGGACTATCCGGGGTTTGCCCTGGACGTCGATCTGCAATTGCCCGGCCGTGGCGTGACGGCGCTGTACGGACATTCCGGCTCCGGGAAGACCACCTGCCTGCGGTGCATCGCCGGGCTGGAGAAGGCTGGTCAGGCTTTTATCCAGGTCAATGATGAAGTCTGGCAAGACAGCGCGAAGGGGGTTTTCGTGCCAGCACACAAGCGCGCCCTGGGCTATGTGTTCCAGGAAGCGAGCCTGTTTCCGCATCTGTCGGTGCTGGCCAATCTGCAGTTCGGCCTCAAGCGCATTCCCGCCTCCCAGCGGCGGGTCGACATGACGCACGCGACCGAGCTGCTGGGCATTGGCCATCTGCTTGATCGACATCCGCAGAACCTGTCGGGCGGCGAGCGCCAGCGCATCGGCATAGCCCGCGCATTGCTCACCAGTCCCCGGCTGCTTTTGATGGACGAGCCACTCGCGGCGCTCGACAGTCAGCGCAAGAACGAGATCCTGCCGTACCTGCAGCGCCTGCACGACGAACTGGAAATCCCCGTCCTGTACGTCAGCCACTCACAGGATGAAGTGTCGCGCCTGGCCGACCATATTGTTCTGCTAAGCGATGGCAAGGCCCTGGCCAGCGGACCGATCGGCGCCACCCTGGCGCGTCTCGACCTGCCGCTCGCGTTGGGAGACGAAGCAGGCGTGGTGATCGAGGGCCTGGTTGTCGCCTACGATGCCCACTACCAGTTGCTGACACTGCAACTGCCCGCCTGCGACATGAACATTCGCGTAGCGCACTCGCCAATGACCCTGGGCCAGGCGCTGCGGTGCAAGGTGCAGGCACGAGATGTCAGCCTGAGCCTGCACGCCGCCGAGCACAGCAGCATTCTCAATCGCCTGCCCGTCACGGTGATCAGTGAAATGCCCGCGGACAATGCCGCTCACGTTTTGATACGCCTGGAAGCCGGTGGCACGCCGCTGCTGGCGCGCATCACGCGTTACTCCCGGGACCAGTTGGGTGTGCATCCCGGCCAGCAATTGTGGGCGCAGATCAAGGCGGTGGCGGTGCTGGCTTAAATTCGCCGGCACCACTGCGATTGCGTGCGGTCAATCGCTGTAACGGCCAATTGATTGCAAGCCAGGACTACCGCCATGCCCGATACCGATCTGCCCGTTGCGTTGCCTCCCGATCTGCACTATGTCGATGACACGCAACCTGGAATCACCCGCCGGAAACTACGCGGCAAGTTCTGCTACTTCGACTCGACCGGCCAGCGCATCACCGATCCGGACGAGGTCAAACGCATCAATGCCCTCGCGGTGCCGCCGGCCTACACCGACGTGTGGATCTGCGCCGATCCACGCGGCCATCTGCAGGCCACCGGACGTGATGCACGGGGTCGCAAGCAGTATCGTTATCATGCGCGCTGGCGTGAAGTACGCGACGCCGACAAATACTCACGCCTCAGAGATTTCGGCCTGGCTTTGCCCAAGTTACGCAAGCAACTTGAAGCATTGCTCGAGGCTCCCGGCTTCAGCCGTGACAAGGTCATGGCCACCGTAATCACCTTGCTTGACGCGACACTGATCCGCGTCGGTAACACTCAATACGCCCGGGACAACCGCTCCTACGGCCTGACGACCCTGCGCAGCCGCCATGTTGAAGTCAACGGCAGTGCGATCCTGTTCCAGTTCCGCGGCAAGAGCGGCGTAGAGCATCAGATCACCGTCAAGGACCGGCGCCTGGCGCGAATAATCAAGCGCTGCCTGGAGATACCCGGACAGAACCTGTTCCAGTATCTGGACGAAAACGGTGAGCGCCGCACGGTGAGTTCTTCAGACGTAAACGCCTATCTGCAAACGCTCACCGGCGCCGACTTCACCGCCAAGGATTACCGCACCTGGGCCGGCAGCGCGCTGGCGTTGTCGGTGTTGCGCGAATTGCACTGGGAGCCGGAATCGGACGCCAAGCGCCACGTGGTTGAAATGGTGAAAAATGTCGCCAAACAACTGGGCAATACCCCGGCGGTGTGCCGTAAGTGCTACATCCATCCGGCAGTACTGGAGCATTTTCTCCTCGGCGCCCTGGCTGAACTGCCGAGACCCAGAACCCGCAAGGGGCTGCGAGCCGAGGAAGTCGGATTGGCCATGTTCCTGGAAAAAATGGTCGAAGCAACGCAGAACGCCGACTTGCGATAACCCTCGAAGGGCGAGTAGGCTAGCCACCTCCGCTCTCTCAGGTTGACCTTTGACGTGAACAACTAAGCCTTCCAGAAATGTGTTCGCGACAAGCCGCCCATGGCGCTTGTTGATCTTCTCGACATTTTCCGGAGGTGCCGATGACTCACGTCACGCGTCTGCCTGCACTCGTTTCCCTGAACCAACTGGGCTTTCAATTCGCCGATGGCGAGACAGTTTTTCACGATCTCAATTTAAGCTTTGATCACGTCCACACGGCCATCGTCGGTCGCAACGGCAGTGGCAAGAGCGTGCTGGCGCGACTGATTGCCGGACAGCTGCAACCCTGCTCGGGCACCCTGACGGTTCAGGGTCAGGTGGCCTATGTGGCGCAATCGTTTACCGATGCGCCGGGACACACTGTCGCCGATGCCACTGGCACCCGTGAAGTGTTGCAAGCGTTGGCCAGAGTCGAGCTTGGGCACTTCGACGAGGCGGACCTGCAAGCCCTGGCCGGGCGCTGGGACCTGGCTGCCCGCCTGCGCAGGCGACTCGACGAGGCGGGGCTTTGCCACGTCAACCCGGATACGCCCACCCAAACCTTGAGCGGGGGCCAGCGGGCGCGGATCGGGCTGATCGGCGCGTTTCTGCGTGAGGCACAACTGATCGTCCTGGATGAGCCCACCAACCACCTGGACGACCAAGGGCGTAGTTGGCTGATGAATCAGTTCGCACAGTGGCGCGGTGGCCTGATCGTGGTCAGCCATGATCGGCACCTGCTGAGCCGTTTTGCCCGAATCGTCGAAATCAGCCCACTCGGCGCCAGGCTCTTTGGCGGTAATTATCGCGAGTTTCAGGCGAAGCGAGAGCTTGACCAAGCTGCGGCAAGCGCAAAGCTCGATCAGGCCCGTGCCGAGCGCAAACGCGAGACCAGCCGCCTGCAGCGCGAGCATGACGCTGTGCAGCGACATGCTGCCTCTACCCGAAGAAAAGCGGGCATCGCCAACGTCTCGGGCTTCGAACGGGGAAAAATCAAGAGCGCGGCCAGGGATGCCATGGGTCCGGTCCGCCAGGCGCATCAAGCGCGCAAAGACGGCCTGGCGGCCAGGGTACGCGATGCCAGCGCCAACGTTGTGGTCCAGGAAAGTCTCCTGGTCAACTTGCTCGGCAGCCGGGTGCCGGCCGGTCGCCAGGTACTGACACTGGTCGATGTGCACCTGGACAACCCCGGAACGACCCAATACGCAGTGGATGACATGGGCCACGCCGCTGTAGGAGCGGCGGCCGGCCTGACCTTGGCCATCGCAGGCCCGGTACGCATTGCCGTCAGCGGGCCCAACGGTTGCGGTAAAACCACCCTGTTGCGCACGCTGGCCGGGCACATCGCCCCGCGCCGTGGCCAGTGCCTGACCCACGTCCCGTGCGTCTTGCTCGATCAGCACCTGGCATTACTCGATGACCAGCGCTGCGTGCTCGAACAACTGCATGCGCTCGATACCCCGATACCAGAAGACAGGCTGCGTAACCACTTGGCGCACTTAAACCTGAATGCCGACCGAGTCACGCGACCCAGTTGTTCGCTGAGCGGCGGCGAGCGCCTGAAGGCCGCCATCGCCATCGCGTGCTGGCGCAAGACGCCTGCGCAGTTACTACTGCTCGATGAGCCTACCAATCACCTTGACCTTGAGTCCGTAGAAGCTTTTGAGACAGCCCTGCAGAATTTTCCCGGCGCCATTGTCGCAGCCTCCCATGACGCACATTTCCTCGCCGCACTGGCGCCGACCCACCTCCTCAAATGGCACCCGCAGGGCTGGTTGCTGGCACCGAATATGCCGCACCCGCAGAGCTTTGGCCCTGCGGATTTTTTGCACGATTGCAAATGGCTTCTATAGTTGATGTGAACAAGAATCTGCAGCGGTGGAGCCATGGAAGACATATTCGTCGTCAAGCGGTGCAACAAGATCATCATCCACGGACGCCGAGCCGGTGAAGTCAGCCATGCGCCACCCGATGCCTCGGTCTGGTACAGGGTGACAGACACCCGCACCCGCGGCTTCATCGGCGACGGATTCGATTTGGAAGAAGACGCGCGCCGTGAATGTCAGCGTCTCAATGACAGGTCCCGTGTGACGGTCCGACAGGGCTGAAGTACGGGTCTATACTTGAAGCGCTGACGGAGCGGCTTACCCATCGACAGCCTGCTCGCACCTTGCGGGTTGTTTGCTGTCATCTACCAGGTTTCTTGAACGGAGGTGTGTCATGTCCGAAAAAGAGTCCATCACCACCCTGCTTACCCTGCTTGATTCACGCCAGGCGCGACTGGCGGCTGCGTGCAAGGAAATTGCCGACTGGGTCGATCATCAAGGCGGGCACCCAACTGCCCTGCGAATCCGCGATCGGCTCAATGACATTGAAAAAGACACGCCGCTCATCCGCAACACCCTGTCCTCACTGCAACCGGTTGACAGGCCGCTGCCGCGCTTCAGGTAGTAAGCACTGGACGCCCCGATGCAAGCGCTGTTCTGATTCAGGACGCATTAACGGCGACGTCACCGTCACCGGATGCGTCCTTGCCTGATTGAAATTGACCTCTTTTTATCCGCTAGGCCTTGCGCCGCTCTTTTCACGTCCCTTTCACATCGAGTGCCCTACAGTGGCTTCACTCCTTTGACGAATCCCCTTGGCCCGCCCGCATGCGGGTCATTTTTTTGCCCGGGATTCAGTAGGCGCCCAATCCAATGGAACGAGGCCGTTCAGCGCTTTTCAAACTCCATATGCCCCCGAATTGACCCTGGGGCGCTTCGGAGAGGAAATCCCGATGAACAGTAAACTCCTGCTTTTGCTCGCCTGCCTGAGCCCAGGCATGGTGGTAGCCCAAGGATGCGACGTCACCACAAGATCACAGAGCCCTTCCGTGCCGGTGGTCGAATCCCACACCTGTTATGAATACGAAGGCATGCCGGTAGATGCCATCGACTGGTCCTGCAGCAATGAAAGCCGGGAAATGCTGACCAGCACCAAGAAGAAGGTCCAGCAGTGTGGCGATCACTACCAGGCCACCTGCCTTGCAACCCTCACCCAGGAATCCCTGGCCAACCCGCAATCAACCAGCAAGGACAAGGACAGCCAGTCCATTAACATCCCTGACAATGCGAAAATCAGCACCTTCTATTACGGAGCCGAGAATCTGCGGCAATCGAAGATCGACTGCGAGAGCGGCGGTGGCAGCTGGAAAGCCAAGTAGCGGATTCATTTCGCCCGGTCTGGACCATCGACCCTCACGCAAAAGGCAAAGGTTTATGGAGGCGCAACAAAAAAGGCTTGCATGAAGTATCTCATGCAAGCCCTTGATATATGTGGTGCCCGAAGCCGGAATCGAACCGGCACGCCCTTACGAGCGGGGGATTTTAAGTCCCATGCGTCTACCAGTTTCGCCATTCGGGCGGTAGCGCGGTCAAGCAGCCTGAATTTCACCAGTCATTCCTGGCAGATCCGACGCTTGTGCAGCAGAGGTGGGAATATATACATCCCGAACGTGTGAAGCAAGTTCACAAGCCTCTTTTTCGAGACTAAATCTTGCAATCTTGCTGGTTAAATCTCTTGGCAAATCATGGATCTACGGCGCAATACTCGAGCAGCAGGTGCAGTCGCGCGCTGGCGAGGGAGACCCGCAACGGTTCCAATGCGTGCTCCACCCCCGGCTGATTCCGCCAAAAAGCACCGGCTGGCATAAATTGCACAGTGGCTGCTTATGAAACACCGATGTAGCACTTACCGCTCATTATTGAGGTATTGAGTTCTGAAGATTATTTTCTGGCGTCATTATTGAGTCGATCGTCCATTCGTCACCACTCCACAAACCGCCTTGCTCTTTCAAAGAGCGCTGCTAACGTGTTATCACGCCGCGCGATTTGGTTAAGCCGTCACCTGAAAATGGTAACTATCATTAGCCGCCATGTTGGCGTGTTGTCTATGGCAACTCGATGCTATGCACTGTTTAACGCTCGGCTTTTCGCATGTTTGCTTTGCACGTATTACGGCCAAGCGTATTTGTATTATTAGACTGCGCCAGCCATATCGCCTTCCCCTCTTATTCGACGCCACCTTCCGAGCCACACTGATCAGGGTCTCGCCATGAATTCCTCGCTGCAGGCTCCAACCGACAAGCTCGAAAGCGTTCAAATGCTGCGCGCTATCGCAGCACTCGCCGTGGTGTTTTTTCATATTCCTTTGTTTCGCAATGGCGACTGGGGCGTTGATATCTTTTTTGTCATCAGCGGTTTTATCATGGCCATGGTCACCGCTAAATCAGGCAGCCACTTTTTTATTAAAAGAATTATCCGTGTCGTTCCGTTGTATTGGCTCGGCACCTTCGGTGTATTCGCAGTTGCCTTGTTGTTGCCGAGCTTGCTCGACAACACTACAGCCGATAGCGTCGGGCTGCTTAAATCGCTGTTCTTCATTCCGTACCAGAAAGGCGAGTACGTTCAGCCGCTGTTGTACTTGGGCTGGACTCTGAACTACGAAATGTTCTTTTATGCCTTGTTCGCCATTTCCATGGCCATCAGCCACCGTTACCGCCTGCTTATTTGCTCGGCCCTGCTTCTGGCATTGGTGGTGGCGGGCCACCTGGTGGCGTTTGACGCGCTAGTGGCCCAGTTCTACACCCAGCAGATCCTCGCCGAGTTCGTCCTTGGCATGGGCTGCTACGCTTTCTACGCCCGCACCGCCCCGTGGCGTGCCGACGGCACGACTAACGCCGCGCGCACTGTGCTCATCCTGATCGGCCTGGTGGCTCTGGTGTACATGCCCTTTGCCGTCGACTTGACCCACTGGCTGGGACGCGGGCTCGCCTGGGGTATCCCGGCTGCAGTTGTATTTCTCACACTGGTGCACGGGTTGTCGGGGCTGAATTTGCCTGGGTGGGTGGTATTGATCGGCGATGCCAGTTACTCCCTGTATCTGTTCCACCCGTACGTACTGAAGGTCTTCAACAAGGTGTTCCATGTTTTCGACGAGCCTGGCGCCCTCGCCTATCTGATGACGCCCGTAAGCATCGTTCTGTGCTGCATCGTGGCAATCGGTATTTACCGCTTGGTGGAGCTTCCAATGACCCACTGGCTGCGGGTCATATTCCTCGACAGAAGGAAGCTGCCCAGCCAGCCGCCGGTCTTGCCCATGGGGGCGGCGAGTCATAAGAGCGGTGTGGAAGGCTGATACGCTCAACCACCGCACTTTCCCGAAGCAAAAAAAAACCCGTAACTCACTGAGTTACGGGTTTTTTAATAGTGGAGGCCGAGGTCGGAATCGAACCGGCGTAGGTGGATTTGCAATCCACTGCATAACCATTTTGCTACTCGGCCTCAAAACATTTGGTGTCGTGTAGCGCAACATCAAATGTGTACAAACTTGGAGCGGGAAACGAGACTCGAACTCGCGACCCCGACCTTGGCAAGGTCGTGCTCTACCAACTGAGCTATTCCCGCGTCTTGGTGTGGCGCATTCTATAGAATCCAGAAGCCCCGTCAACCCCTTGATTCAAAAAAGTTTTATTTCTTTTCAACCTCGGTCTTCAGATGTGGCCAGGCAGCCCGCAGGTACTGGACCATCGACCACAAAGTCAGGCCGGCAGATACCAGCAACAGCGCGTAACCCACCAGCACCCAGAAGGTGAAATCCGATGGATTGGCCAGCAGGATCACCAGCGCGAGCATTTGCGCGGCGGTTTTCCACTTGCCCAGGTTCGACACCGCCACATGTGCGCGGGCGCCGAGTTCAGCCATCCACTCGCGCAATGCCGAAACGACAATTTCACGACCGATAATCACGGCCGCCGGCAGCGTGAGCCACAGGTTGCCATGCTCTTGCACCAGCAGCACCAGCGCGACGGCGACCATCAGCTTGTCGGCCACGGGATCGAGAAACGCCCCGAACGGTGTGCTTTGCTCCAGACGGCGGGCCAGATACCCGTCCAGCCAGTCCGTCGCGGCGGCAAATGCGAACACCGACGCGGAGGCCATATAGCTCCACTGGTAAGGCAGGTAGAACAGCAAAATAAAGATCGGGATGAGCAGGACGCGTAGAACGGTAATCAGATTAGGGATATTCATCGGCACAACTGGCTACGAGGTGAGGTGGCATTCTACTCGCTGTGCAGATTTGCATAAATCAACTCTGCGAGCTTTTTACTGATTCCGGGTGCTTTGGCGATCTCTTCGATGCTGGCACGAGACAGCTCCTGCAATCCACCAAAATGTTTCAACAAATCACGACGACGGGTTGGCCCGACTCCGGCTACGCCTTCCAGCGTAGATGTCCGACGGGTTTTACCACGTCGGGCACGGTGACCGGTAATGGCAAACCGGTGGGCTTCGTCACGAATCTGCTGGATAAGGTGCAGCGCGGGTGAATCGCCGCGCAGGGTGAACTCATGGGCCGCATCGTTGAGATACAGGGTTTCAAACCCGGCCTTGCGGGTTGCGCCCTTGGCCACGCCCAACAGGATGAGGTCGGGCACCGCCAGTTCGTTGAGCACGTCCCTGGCCATGGAGAGCTGGCCCTTGCCCCCGTCCACCAGCAGGATGTCCGGCAGCTTGCCGTCCCCGTCCTTCAGCTTGCTGAAGCGCCGGGTCAGGGCCTGGTGCATGGCCGCGTAGTCATCGCCTGCAGTCACGCCTTCAATGTTGTAGCGTCGGTAGTCGGACTTGATCGGCCCTTCGGGGCCGAACACCACGCAAGACGCCACGGTCGCTTCGCCGCTGGAGTGGCTGATGTCGTAGCACTCCAGGCGTTGCGGCGGCTCGTCCAGGTTCAGTACTTCTGCCAAGGCATCGAAACGTGCTGCAACATGTTGCCGATTGGCCAGCCGTGCGCCCAGGGCCTGTTCGGCGTTGGTGACCGCCAATTGCTGCCAGCGTGCTCGGGTGCCACGCACCCGATGACTGATGGACAACTCACGACCACGCAGCTCTTCAATGGCGGCGATCAATGTCGGAAAGTCTTCGTGAACCACGTTGACGATCAATTCGCTGGGCAAGTCGCGCTCGGGACTGCTGATGAAGTAGTGCCCGAGAAAAGCCGCCATGACTTCTGAAACGTCTTCGTCGATACCCACCTGCGGAAAGAAATTCTTGCTGCCCAGGACCCGGCCTCCGCGCACGCTGATCAGGTGCACGCAAGCACCGCCCGGGTTGACGAACGCGGCGATGACGTCCACGTCACCGGTCCCGCCTTCCATGCTCTGCTGGTCCTGAACACGGCGCAGCAGGGAGATCTGGTCGCGCAGCTCAGCGGCGCGCTCGAATTCCAGATTGATCGCGGCTTCTTCCATGCCCGCGGACAATTCATCGGTCAACGCATTGCTGCGCCCCTCCAGGAACATGACCGAGTGCCTGACGTCTTCGGCATACACTTCGGGCTCCACCAGGCCGACACACGGCGCCTTGCAGCGCTTGATCTGGTACTGCAGGCACGGTCGCGTACGGTTCTTGTAGTAGCTGTCTTCACACTGGCGAACAAAAAAAGTCTTCTGCAGCAGGCTCAGGCTTTCGCGGATGGCGCCGGCACTGGGGTAAGGACCGAAGTACTTGCCCTTGGCCTTTTTTGCGCCGCGATGAATGCTGAGCCTTGGAAACTGGCCATCCGAAAGGAACACATACGGATAGGACTTATCGTCGCGCATCAGGATGTTGTAGGGCGGTCGCCATTCCTTGATCAACGTCTGCTCGAGCAACAGCGCCTCGGTTTCGTTGGCCGTGATGGTCGTCTCGACCTGGGCAATACGCGCGACCAGCGCGGCCGTCTTTGGTGCGAGCCCCGACTTGCGAAAGTAGCTCGACAGCCGACTCTTGAGGTTCTTGGCTTTGCCGACGTAGAGCAGGCGCGCATCGCTGTCGAACATGCGATAGACACCGGGGCGTCCACTGACCGTGGACAGAAAAGCGCTGGGATCGAAAGTTTCAGTCATTTCAGAGGCTGGCATCGACCATGCCGTGACGAACCGCCAACAGCGTCAGCTCGACGTCACTGCTGATCGAAAGCTTTTCGAAAATGCGGTATCGGTAGGTGTTGACGGTTTTCGGGGACAGGCACAATTTATCGGAGATGATCTGCACCTTCTGGCACCCGACAATCATCAGCGCAATCTGGATTTCCCGCTCGGACAAGGCGTCGAACGGTGAATCGCTGGTGGGCTGGAACGATTTGATCGCCAGTTGCTGGGCAATTTGCGGACTGATGTAGCGCTGCCCGGCAAACACCAGGCGGATGGCCTGGACCATTTCCGGCAGCCCGGCACCCTTGGTCAGGTACCCCGCCGCCCCGGCCTGCAACAACCGGGTAGGAAACGGATCTTCCTCGCACACGGTCACCGCGACCACCTTGATGTCGGGATGGCTGCGCAACAGCTTGCGCGTGGCTTCCAGGCCGCCGATACCGGGCATCTTGACGTCCATGAGGACCACATCGGGTTTCAACTCGCGCGCCTTGAGCAGGGACTCTTCCCCTGACTCGGCCTGGCCGACTACTTGCAGGCCATCGATGTCAGCCAGCATTCGTGTAATGCCTGTACGAACAAGATCATGGTCATCGACTACTAGCACCCTAATCAAGCAGACACCTCACGCAATGGTCTTGTTGGTTGCCGGACACCTTAGCAAAAAGCGACTCCCAGACCTAGCGCCAAGCGCCAACTAAAAAGTTTCAATACGTCTTGGGAGGCTTGTCGCCTGCGCGTTTCAGCGAATCCTGAGGCGGCGCGCAATTTCTGATTGAAACCGCCTGCCCGCCTCTAGTAAGCTCCGGGCATCCATCGGAGACAGACCATGTTCAACACCCTTTCACAGCTTCGCACCACCAGCGCCCTGCGCTCGGTTGCGGCTGCCCGGGTGAATGACACGTGCGCTCCGGTCAGCTTTTATTTTGGGTATTGGTTTAGCCACTGGCGCGCCTGATACCCACACGGCGCCCACTTGAAACGGGTCGCCACCAGAGATTTCTCAACCCCCGGTCGGCCTCCCGACCGGGGGTTTTGTTTTTTCAGCTCCATACATTTTTAGCGTCACTCCAGACACCACGAGGGTTACCCAATGAACTACGCCACTTATTACCGTTACGACACTTTTACCGCCTGGCGATTTACCAGCCTCCGCTCGGGACAGCCTGCCGCCTCCGATCGGTCACCCACAGGTGGCAAGCACACACACGCAGCCAATCCGGCTAATTGTCGAACACCCCAGTAGGGCCGAGCGCGCGGGAACGAACCCGCCCCTCGTCCAGGAAGCCTGAATATGAACTCGTCCGTCTCCGCCATGCCGCTGTCCACCCTGAGCCCTGCCAACGAAGCGCTGACCCTGCGCCTGCCAAGCTCGTTGCAACTCAAGCAGCAATTGCCCCTCAGCCACACCCTGACGCAGCAAGTCGCCGCCCATCGCGACGCGGTCCGGGCGATCCTCAACGGTGAAGACTCCCGTTTGCTGGTGATCGTCGGTCCCTGCTCGATCCACGACCCGCAATCAGCCCTCGAATACGCCGCGAACCTTGCACGTCTCGCCACGGAAGTCAGTGACGAGATGCTGCTGGTCATGCGCGCCTACGTCGAAAAACCCCGTACGACCGTTGGCTGGAAAGGCCTGGCCTACGATCCGGAACTCGATGGCAGCGACGACATGGCCGGCGGCCTGGCGCTGTCGCGGGAATTGATGCGCGAAATGCTTCGGCTCGGTTTGCCGGTCGCCACCGAGTTGCTGCAACCGATGGCGGCAGGCTACTTCGAAGACCTGCTGAGTTGGGTGGCCATAGGCGCGCGGACCACTGAGTCGCAGATACACCGGGAAATGGCCAGCGGCCTGAGCATGCCGGTCGGTTTCAAGAACGGCACCGATGGCGGCGTCGGCGTCGCCAGCGACGCGATGCGCTCAGCCGCCCACCCGCACCGCCATTTCGGCGTTGACAGCCAGGGGCACCCGGCAATCATCCAGACCCCGGGCAATCCGGACACTCATCTGGTGTTGCGCGGGGGCCATAGCGGCCCGAATTACGATCGCGCCAGCGTGGCCCAGGTGAACAGTGACCTCAGTCGCTTGAGGATCCCGACCCGGATCATGGTCGACTGCAGCCACGCCAACAGCGCAAAGGATCCGCTACGGCAACCGGCTGTGTTCAATGATGTGCTCGAACAACGCCTGCAAGGCGACCGCTCGCTGATTGGCATGATGATCGAGAGCCATTTATTCGAAGGCTGCCAGCCACTGGGCGCGGTACTGCGTTATGGCGTCTCGGTCACGGATGGGTGCCTGGGTTGGAGTGCAACCGAGCAATTGCTGCGCGAGGCGGCGCAAAAGCTGCGTAGGGGCTGAGTAGGCGCTGAGTAGGAGCTGTCGAGTGAAACGAGGCTGCGATCTTTTGATCCTGCCTCTTTCATGCCTACACACCCATTTTCGCCGTAACGAATCTGACCACCGCTCCGAACTGGCGGATTGCCTGCGCAAGACCGCCTCATAGAAACGATGGAACTTTGAGAAGAATTGGGCCACTGAGTCCGGTAGGCTCACCACTTTACTGAACATTGATTGGAGTTTTTCCCATGCCTAAAGCTACTGCCCGTCACATCCTCGTTGCCAGCGAAGCCAAGTGCAACGAACTGAAAACCCAGATCGAGGGCGGCGCAGACTTCGCCGAAGTCGCCAAAGCCAACTCCACTTGCCCTTCCAGCCGCCAGGGTGGCGACCTCGGTTCGTTCGGCCCGGGCCAGATGGTCAAGGAATTTGACACTGTAGTGTTCAGCGCACCGATCAACACGGTGCAAGGCCCGGTCAAGACCCAGTTTGGCTATCACCTGCTGGAAGTGACCAGCCGCCAGGACTGATCAGTCCGCGCAGCTTTCACCACGACGGCCCGCCCTTTGGTGGGCCGTCGTGTATGGGACGATCAATTCGGCTGGCGAGGGATGCGCCGCTAGCGTACAAATTACGGTTATCGACCGCCCGGCTCTAAGGCTGACAATGCGACTGGCTTTCCCTACTGTGTTATTCACTGCCGTGGCCCTGTTGTTTGGCGCCGCCGGTGTGAATGCAGCACCGCAACATGCGCTGACCGTATACGGCGAACCGGCCAAGTATCCTGCCGGCTTCAGCCACTTTGCCTACACCAATCCCCTGGCCCCAAAAGGCGGCACCTTGCGCCGTTCGGCGGTCGAGATCGGTCACTTCGATCACATGCTGCCCTACATTGACAAAGGCATCGGTGTCACGCAGATCGACGGCATGCTCTACTCGCCCCTGGCCCAGCGCTCGATGGATGAGCCCTACACCGTGTATGGCCTGGTGGCGCAACAAATGGAACGCTCGGATGACGGCCTGTCCCTGCGCTTCTACCTGAACCCGAAAGCGCGTTTCGCCGATGGCACGCCCATCACTGCCGAAGACGTGCGCTATACCTTCGACCTGCTGATGACCCAGGGCAGCCTGCGCTATCGCAGCCAGTTCGCCGACGTCAAAGGGGTGGAGATCGAATCGCCGCTGACGGTTCGGTTCGATTTCAAGAGTAACGAGAACCGCACCCTGCCCCTGGACATCGCTACCCTGCCGGTGTTTCCCGAGCACTGGTGGAAGACTCGCGACTTCGCGGGTGGTGGCGGCTACGAGGCACCCCTGGGCAGTGGCCCCTACAGGGTCGGCAAAGTCGATGCCGGGCGCAGCATCACGTTCGAACGCAACCCCGACTGGTGGGGCAAGGACTTGCCGGTGAGCCGTGGGCTGTACAATTTCGACCATTTCAGCATCGAGTATTTTGGTGATACCGACGTGGCGCGGCAGGTGCTGCGCGGCGGCGCCTATGACTACAACCGCGAGTTCTCCGCCACGGGTTACTCCATTGGTTATGACAGCCCCGCCCTGCGCGACGGCCGCTTGCAAAAAGCCCACCTGGCGACCCAGGCACCGCAACCGAGCCAGGGTTTCGTGTTCAATTTGCAAAACCCGATGTTCCAGGATCGGCGCACCCGCCAGGCACTGGCCATGCTCTGGGATTTCGAATGGAGCAACCGGCAGATGATGCGCAACCTGTACATCCGCCAGCAGAGCTTCTTTTCCAACACCGAACTCGCCGCCCGGCATCTGCCGGACGCTGCGGAACTGGCGATACTCGAGCCGTTGCGCGGGCAGATACCCGACGAGGTGTTCACCCAGGTGTTCGAAGCGCCGAAAACCGATGGCAGCGGGGTCATCCGCGACAAACAGCTGCAGGCCCTGGCGCTGCTTGAGCAGGCCGGCTGGAAACCCGAGGGCGATCAACTGGTGAATGCCGAAGGCAAGCCGCTGAGCTTCACCTTCCTGGTCAGCCAGAACGGCATTGACCGCTTGCTGCTGCCTTACAAGCGCACGCTGAAGCAGATCGGCATCGACCTGAACATCCGCCGCATCGATGCCTCCCAGTACGTCAACCGTCTCATGAGCCGTGACTACGACATGATCGTCACCGGTTACCCGGTCACTACGTCGCCCGGTGGCGAGCTGCTCAACTATTTCGGCTCGGCCTCGGCCAACGACCCGGGCGCCAACAACTACATGGTGCTCAAGAACCCTGCGGTGGACAGTTTGGTGAGCGGCCTGATACGCGCCTCGACCAAGGCCGACATGCTGCGCTACGCCCACGCCCTGGACCGGGTGCTGCAGTGGAACTACTACTGGATTCCCAACTATTACCCGCCGGGCACTTCCACCGTCTGGTGGAACCGTTTCGGCATGCCCAACGAGCAGGCGAGCAATGACGAAGCCATCGAAAGCTGGTGGGAAATGAGCACCACGCCCCTGACCAACCAACAGATGACCGCCGAGCGCATCAGCCGCAGCAAACCCGGAGGGCCGCATTGATGTGGGCTTATACGTTACGGCGTCTGCTGCTGATCATTCCAACCCTGGTGATCATTCTGCTGGTCAACTTCGTCATCGTTCAGGCCGCACCTGGCGGCCCGGTCGAACAGGCCATTGCGCACCTGCAAGGCATCGGCGGCGCGAGTGTCGGCGGCGGTTCCGGCGATGCACCGTCGGGCAGTTCCCGGGCCAGTCGCGGGTTAGACCCGCAATTGATCAAGGAAATTGAAAAACAGTACGGTTTCGACAAACCGGCCCATGAGCGGCTATGGCTGATGCTCACCAGCTATGCACGACTGGACTTCGGCAAGAGCTTTTTCCGCGGCGCCACGGTCACCGACCTGATCCTGGAAAAGATGCCGGTGACCATTTCCCTGGGCCTCTGGGCCACGCTCATCACCTACCTGGTGTCGATCCCGCTGGGCATCCGCAAGGCGGTGCACCACGGCAGCCCATTCGATATCTGGAGCAGCACCGCGATCATCATCGGCTATGCGATGCCGGCGTTCCTGTTCGCGATGTTCCTGATCGTCATGTTCGCCGGTGGCACCTCACTGAACTGGTTTCCGGTGCGGGGCCTGGTCTCGGACAACTTCGAATCGCTGTCCACCGTGGGCAAGATCGCCGACTACTTCTGGCACCTGGTGCTACCGGTCACGGCGCTGGTCATTGGCGGGTTCGCCACCCTGACCATCCTGACCAAAAACTCCTTTCTCAACGAAATCACCCGCCAATACGTGGTCACCGCACGCGCCAAGGGCATGAGCGAACGCCGGGTGCTGTACGGCCATGTGTTTCGCAACGCCATGTTGCTGGTGGTTTCGGGCATTCCCCAGGCGTTCATCAGCGTGTTCTTCGCCGGCTCATTGCTGATCGAGGTGATCTTCTCCCTCGATGGCCTGGGCCGCATGAGTTACGAAGCCGCCGTCTCGAGGGACTACCCGGTGGTCTTCGGCTCCCTGTTCATCTTCACGCTGTTTGGCCTGCTGATCAAACTGATTGGCGACCTCTGCTACACCCTGGTCGACCCGCGTATCGACTTCGCCGCGAGGAACGCCTGATGTTCAAGCTCTCGCCGTTGGGTCGTCGGCGCTTCGAACGCTTTCGCAAAAATCGTCGCGGCTGGTGGTCGTTATGGCTGTTCATCGGTCTGTTCCTGCTGACCCTGGGCGGCGAACTGATCGCCAATGACAAACCGCTGGTGGTCAGCTACCAGGGCGAACTGTATTTCCCGGCCTTCAAGCGCCACACCGAACAGGAGTTCGGTGGGCAACTGCCATTCCAGGCTGATTACCGCAGCGACTATGTGCAGAAGCTGATTGAAAAAGATGGCGGCTGGATGCTGTTCCCGCCCATTCCCTTCAGCGCGGACACCCCTAACTACGACCTGAGCAAACCCGCCCCCAGCCCGCCTTCGAGCGAGAACTGGCTGGGCACTGACGACCAGGCTCGCGATGTGTTGGCCCGGGTGATTTTCGGTGCGCGGGTGTCGATTCTGTTCGCCTTGATGTTGACCGTGGTCAGTGCGTTCATCGGCATTGCCGCCGGCGCCTTGCAAGGTTATTACGGCGGTTGGGTCGACTTGCTCGGTCAGCGCTTGCTGGAGGTGTGGTCCGGGTTGCCGGTGCTGTACCTGCTGATCATTCTCTCGGGGTTCGTCGAGCCCAATTTCTGGTGGCTGCTGGGGATCATGGCGCTGTTCTCCTGGCTGGCCCTGGTGGACGTGGTGCGTGCCGAGTTCCTGCGCGGGCGCAACCTGGAATACGTCAAGGCTGCGCGAGCGCTGGGGCTGACCGATCGAAAGGTGATCGTGCGGCACATCTTGCCTAACGCCATGAATGCGACATTGAGCTATCTGCCGTTTATCCTGACCGGCGCCATCTCAACACTGACGGCCCTGGACTTCCTCGGTTTTGGCATGCCCGCCGGGAGTGCATCCCTGGGCGAACTGATTGGCCAGGGCAAACAGAACCTGCAGGCACCCTGGCTTGGGCTGACGGCGTTTTTCACCCTGGCACTGATTCTTTCCTTGCTGGTTTTTATCGGTGAGGCATTGCGCGATGCTTTTGATCCGCGATCTTGAATGACGGACCGTTGATATGAGTAACCTGATCGAAATCCGTGACCTCTGCGTGGCCTTCAGCGGCCAGACTGTGGTGCGCAATCTGTGCCTGGACATTCGCCCCGGCGAATGCCTGGCACTGGTAGGCGAGTCCGGCTCCGGCAAATCGGTGACCGCGCATTCGATCCTGCAACTGCTGCCCGAGACCGGCACCGATACCACCGGCAGCATCCGCTATCATGGCAAAGAGCTGCTCGGCGCCGACCCCAAGGTGCTGCGCGAATTGCGCGGCAACCGGATCGCGATGATCTTCCAGGAGCCGATGACGTCGCTCAATCCCCTGCACAGCATCGAGAAGCAGATCGGCGAAACGCTCCTGCTGCACAAGGGCCTGACCGGCAAACCGGCCCAGGCACGCATCCTCGAGCTTCTGCACCTGGTGGGCATTCAAAAACCTGCGGAGCGGCTCAAGGCCTACCCGCATCAACTGTCCGGGGGGCAACGGCAAAGGGTGATGATCGCCATGGCCCTGGCCTGCGAACCGCAACTGCTGATCGCTGACGAGCCCACCACCGCGCTCGACGTCACGGTGCAGCGCAAGATTCTGCTACTGCTCAAATCCCTGCAGCAGCGCCTGGGCATGTCCCTGTTGCTGATCAGCCACGATTTGAACCTGGTGCGCAGCATCGCCCAGCGCGTGTGCGTGATGAAGGCCGGGGAGATCGTCGAACAGGCGCCCTGCGAAACCCTGTTCAACGAACCGAAACACCCCTACAGCTGCGTCTTGTTGAATGCCGAGCCGGAAGGCGAAGCATTGCCCCGGGACGAGCGCGAGAATGTGCTGGAAGTCGATGACTTGAACGTCAAGTTCCTGCTCGGTAGCGGGCTGTTCCAGCGCAAGACCTACCTGCATGCCGTCGATGGCATCAGCCTGAACATTCAACGGGGCAAGACCCTGGGCATTGTCGGCGAGTCCGGTTCGGGCAAGTCGACATTGGGCCAGGCGATCCTGCGCCTGCTCGACTCAGAAGGCAGCATCCGCTTTCAGGGCGCGGCGCTGGACGGTCTCACGCAAAAACAGCTAAGGCCGTGGCGCAAGAAAATGCAGGTGGTGTTCCAGGACCCCTTCGGCAGCCTGAGCCCTCGTATGTCGGTGGCGCAGATCATCAGCGAAGGGCTCGAAGTGCATAGCCAACTGAGCGCTGATGAATGCCAGGCCGAGGTGATCCGGGCGCTGGAAGAAGTCGGCCTGGACCCGCAAAGCCGCCATCGTTATCCCCACGAGTTCTCAGGCGGCCAGCGCCAACGTATCGCCATTGCCCGGGCGCTGGTGCTGAAGCCGGCGCTGATCCTGCTGGACGAGCCGACCTCGGCACTGGACCGTACCGTGCAAAAACAAGTGGTCGCCCTGCTGCGTCAGCTCCAGGAAAAACATGGCCTGACGTACCTGTTCATCAGCCACGACCTGGCCGTCGTTCGCGCGCTGGCCCACGATATGATCGTGATCAAGGACGGCAAGGTGGTGGAGCGCGGGGCCAGCCATGAGGTGTTCGATTCGCCGCAGCATCCGTATACCAAGGAGTTGCTGGCAGCGGCGTTGCTTGGCGTGCCGGCATCATGAACACCACCGAAAGTCTCAAGGACTACCAGCGCGTGCGCCTGCTGGCGATCCGCTCGCTGTTCGAGATCATCGAGCAATCGAGCGAAGGCACGGTCATCGTCGACCGCGATGCCAACATCGTCTGGATGAACGAGCGCTACGCCCGCCGCTTTGGCCTGGAATCGGCTGAAGTGGCGATTGGCAAGCCATGCGAAAGCGTCATCCCCGGCAGTCTGCTGCGCGAGGTGGTGCGCACTGGCCGGCCGATCCTGCTCGATATGCAGGACACCCCCAAGGAGCCGCTGGTGGTCATGCGCCTGCCGATCCATGACGACACCGGTGTGGTGATCGGAGCGATCGGCTTTGCGCTGTTCGACGAGTTACGCAGCCTCTCGCCCATGCTCAAGCGCTACATGAGCATGCAAGAGGAACTGGCCTCGACCCGCTCGCTGCTGCGGGCACGCCAGAGCAAATACAACTTTGCCCACTTTATCGGCACCAGCACCGCGACTCTCGAAGTCAAGCGCCGTGCACGACGCGGTGCCAGCGCCGATTCTCCGGTGTTACTGCTCGGCGAAACCGGCACCGGCAAGGAGCTACTTGCCCAGGCGATCCACGGCGCATCACCCCGGGCCCACAAAGCCTTTGTCAGCATCAACAGCGCGGCCATCCCCGAAGCACTGCTGGAAGCCGAGTTCTTCGGCACCGCACCCGGTGCGTTCACCGGCGCAGATCGCAAGGGTCGCATCGGCAAGCTGCAATTGGCGCAAGGAGGCACGCTGTTCCTCGACGAGATAGGCGATATGCCCCTGCCCTTGCAGAGCAAGTTGCTGCGCGTGCTTCAGGAGAAGGAGTTCGAGCCAGTGGGCTCCAACGAAATGATCCAGAGCGACGTGCGCGTCATCGCGGCGACTTCCACGGATCTGGAAGCGGCGATCAAGCGCGGCGAGTTTCGTGCCGACCTGTATTACCGCCTCAATGTCTTGCCGATCCATGTGCCGCCGTTGCGTGATCGCCCAGGCGACCTGCCAGCCCTGAGCGAGGCGATCCTTGAAGAGCTGCGCAGCCAGCATGAACTCAACCACGAGGCCCTGGCGCTGTTGGCGCAACACGCCTGGCCGGGCAACATTCGCGAACTGCGCAATGTGCTGGAGCGGGCGGCATTGCTCAGTGATGATCTGATCCTCGATGCCGAGGAAATACGGGCGGCAATCGGCACGTTGACCCCGGTGGAGCGGGCGGCGCCACCGGTGATCGTGACAGCCGCGCATGAGACGTTCAGCCAGGCGCGGGAGCGTTTTGATCGACAACTGATTGAATCAGCCCTGGCGCAATGTAGCGGCAAGGTCATTGATGCGGCGGTGCTGCTGGGGTTGGGGCGGTCGACGTTGTACAAGAAGATGGTCGCTTTGGGGATTGCAGAGTCTCACTTATGAGACATTAGTCTCTATGGGTAGATAGGCCCTCACCGCGGGCAAGTCTCGCTCCCACAGGTGCGAGGCCTAACTCATCTTTTGCTGTCTCCAGGGTTCTGTGGGAGCAAGGCTTGCCCTCGATGGCGTCCGCCCAGCCGAAACGATTCTCCAATCAGAGACAAAAACCTTCACCCCATTCTCAATCAAACAATAATTTCGTTATATTTCAATGAGTTGTACCACTGGCACGAAACTCGCTATAGCGTCTCCTACCAAGCCTTACCCAAAAAAATAACAATTCAGGAGACACACCATGAGTGTGATCATCGCCTTGGCAGCCCTGGCGCTGCTAATGCTGGCCGCCTACCGCGGCTACAGCGTCATCCTCTTTGCCCCTATCGCCGCCCTCGGCGCCGTCCTGCTCACCGACCCTTCCGCCGTTGCACCTGCATTCACCGGCGTGTTCATGGAAAAAATGGTCGGCTTCATCAAACTGTACTTTCCGGTATTCCTGCTCGGCGCGGTGTTCGGCAAGCTGATCGAGCTGTCCGGCTTTTCGCGCTCTATCGTTGCCGCAGCGATCCGCATGCTCGGCACCCGCCAGGCGATGCTGGTGATTGTGATGGTGTGCGGGCTGCTGACGTATGGCGGCGTGTCGCTGTTTGTCGTAGTGTTCGCGGTCTACCCGTTCGCCGCCGAAATGTTCCGCCAGAGCAATATCCCCAAGCGCCTGATCCCGGCAACCATCGCCCTCGGTGCCTTTTCGTTCACCATGGACGCCCTGCCCGGCACTCCGCAAATCCAGAACATCATCCCCAGCACCTTCTTCAACACCACCGCATGGGCAGCGCCCTGGCTGGGATTGATCGGTTCCATATTCGTGGTGTGTGCCGGCATGCTGTTCCTGCAGCGCCAGCGCAACAAGGCCCAGCGCGCGGGCGAAGGCTATGGCACCGAGCTGCGCAACGAGCCGGAGACGGCCGAAGACATCAAGCTGCCAAACCCCTGGATCGCCCTGTCGCCATTGTTGGCCGTGGGCGTCATGAACCTGCTGTTCACCCACTGGATTCCCCAGTGGTACGGCAAGACCCATAGCCTTGCCCTGCCGGGCATGAGCGCACCGGTCACCACCGAAATCGCCAAGCTCACGGCGATCTGGGCGGTGCAGGCCGCCCTGCTGATCGGCATCCTCATGGTTCTGGCATTTGGCTTCAAGGCGATTCGCAGCAAGCTCGCCGAAGGCAGTAAAAGTGCTGTCAGCGGCGCACTGCTGGCGGCCATGAACACTGCCTCGGAATACGGTTTTGGCGCAGTGATCGCCTCGCTGCCGGGCTTTCTGGTATTGGCCGACTGGCTCAAGAACATCCCCAACCCCCTGGTCAACGAGGCGGTTACCGTGACCTTGCTCGCGGGGATTACCGGCTCGGCGTCCGGGGGCATGAGCATTGCCCTGGCGGCCATGTCAGAACAATTCATCAGCGCAGCCAATGCCGCCAACATTCCCCTGGAAGTGCTGCACCGGGTGGCCGCCATGGCCAGTGGCGGCATGGACACCTTGCCGCACAACGGCGCGGTGATCACCTTGCTGGCCGTTACCGGCCTGACGCACCGGGAAGCTTACAAAGACATTTTCTGTATTACGCTGATCAAGACCCTGGCGGTTTTCGTGGTGATCGGCACTTTCTACGCCACTGGCATTGTGTGAGGTATTCATGACCACTCTTTCGGGCAAGACCGCACTGGTTACCGGTTCCACCAGCGGCATTGGCCTGGGCATTGCCCTGAGCCTGGCCAAGGCCGGCGCCAACGTGGTGCTCAACGGCTTTGGCGATGCCACGGCAGTGATCACTCAGGTAGAGCAATTTGGCGGCAAGGTCGGCCATCATCCGGCTGATGTGAGCGATCCATCGCAGATCGCCGAGATGATCGCCTACGCCGAGCGCGAGTTCGGCGGTATCGACATTCTGGTGAACAATGCCGGCATCCAGCATGTCGCGGCCGTGGAGGATTTTCCCGTGGAGCGCTGGGACTCGATCATCGCGATCAATCTTTCGTCGGTGTTCCACAGTACTCGCCTGAGCCTGCCCGGCATGCGCGCGAAGAACTGGGGGCGGATCATCAACATCGCCTCGGTGCATGGCCAGGTGGGTTCCACTGGCAAGGCTGCGTATGTGGCCGCCAAGCATGGAGTCATTGGCTTGACCAAGGTGGTCGGCCTGGAAACCGCCACCACCGGGGTGACCTGCAACGCGATCTGCCCGGGCTGGGTGCTGACGCCGCTGGTGCAGAAACAGATCGATGATCGGATTGCCAAGGGCGTTGACCCGCAGCAGGCGCAGCATGATTTGCTGGCGGAGAAACAGCCATCTCTGGAGTTCGTCACGCCGCCGCAACTGGGTGAACTGGTGCTGTTCCTGTGCAGTGACGCGGGCAGCCAGGTGCGCGGGGCCGCTTGGAATATCGACGGTGGGTGGTTGGCTCAGTAGCCAGGCAGGGCCAAAGTCTGCTCCCTCAGGCGATATGCAAAACCTGTGGGAGCAAGGCTTGCCCACGATTGGATTTCAAAATAAAAAAAGAGGCCAGGCCATGTCCACCATCCTTTGGCAACCCGATGCCGACCGCATTGGCAAGACACGCATGGAAGCGTTTCGGCGCTTTATCAATCAACGCCATCACCTGCATGTCGATGACTACCCTGCCCTGCACCAATGGTCCATCGATCAGCGGGTGGACTTCTGGCAAGCCATTGTCGACTTTTTCGACATCCGCTTTCACGAGCAACCGGACTGCGTGCTGCTCGAAGGCGCACAGATGCCCAGTGCCCGGTGGTTCCCCGGCGCCACGCTGAACTTCGCCGAGCACCTCTTGCGGCGCCGCGATGATGCGGTGGCCGTGGTTGCCATCGCAGAAAACGGTCAGCGCGAACAGCTGACCTGGGCGCAACTCAGTGAACACGTCGCCGGATTGCAGAACAGCCTGAAGGCTGCCGGCGTCGGCCTGGGTGACCGGGTGGCCGCATGCATGCCCAATACCTGGCAAACCCTGGTGGCGATGCTCGCCACCACCAGCCTGGGGGCCATCTGGTCTTGCTCCTCACCTGACTTCGGCACCCAGGGCGTCATCGACCGCTTTGGCCAGATCGAACCAAAAGTGCTGATCACCTGCGCCGGATACCGCTACGCCGGCAAGGACATCGAGCAAACCGCCAAGGTCAATGAAATCCTCGAACGGCTGCCGTCCCTGCAACAGCTGATCGTTGTTCCTTACGCTCGGCCACAGGCGCGTGTCGACGACTTCCATACACCGGCCAATGTCAGCCTGTGGCAGGACTTCTACGAAGTCGGTGGCGAGCCTGATTTCATCTCCGTGCCTTTCGCTCACCCGCTCTACATCCTCTACTCCAGCGGCACCACCGGCGTACCCAAGTGCATCATCCACAGCACCGGTGGCGTGCTGCTGCAGCATGTGAAGGAGCATGGCCTGCATGCCGACCTGGGAGTCGGCGACCGGTTGTTCTACTACACCACCTGCGGCTGGATGATGTGGAATTGGCTGGTCTCGGCCCTGGCGGTGGGCAGCGCGGTGGTGCTGTACGACGGTTCGCCGTTCCATCCTGGTCCGGAACGCCTGGTCGACCTGATCGACGATGAACGCATCAGCGTCTTTGGCACCAGCCCGAAGTTTCTCGCGACTCTGGAAAGCAGCGGCCTGAAGCCCCGGCACAGCCACGACCTGGGCAGCCTGAAAACCCTCCTGTCCACGGGCTCGGCCTTGTCGCCGCAAAGCTACGACTACGTCTACCGCGACATCAAGAGCGACCTGTGCCTGGCCTCGATGTCTGGGGGCACCGACATCGTCTCGTGCTTCGTCATCGGCAACCCGCTATTGCCGGTGCGCCGTGGCGAAATGCAGGGCAAGAGCCTGGGCATGGCCATCGAAGTGTGGAACGACGAAGGCCAGCCGGTCATCGGCGAGAAAGGCGAGCTGGTGTGTACCCGGCATTTTCCGGCGATGCCGATCGGATTGTGGCATGACGCTGATGGCGAGAAACTGCGGGCCTCCTATTTCAGCCAGTTTCCCGGCGTGTGGGCCCAAGGCGACTACGCCGAGCAACTGGTACATGGCGCAATGATGATCCACGGCCGGTCGGACGCGGTACTCAACCCGGGCGGTGTTCGCATCGGAACGTCAGAGATCTATCGCCAGGTCGAAAAAGTCCCGCAGGTCGTGGACAGCGTGGCCATCGGTCAACAGTGGCAGGATGATGTGCGGGTGGTGCTGTTCGTGAAACTGCGCGAGGGAGTGTCGCTGGATGAAAGCCTGCAACAACAGATCCGCCAGATCATCCGCGCCAATACCACGCCACGGCATGTGCCGGCGAAGATTGTCGCGGTCACCGACATTCCTCGTACCATCAGCGGCAAAGTGGTGGAGTTGGCGGTAAGAAATGTCGTGCACGGGCAGCAGGTCAAAAACACCGACGCACTGGCCAATCCCGAGGCGCTGGAGCAATACCGCAACCGTCCGGAATTGCACAACTGACAAACCGGTCACGTAGGAAGATCGGCGCGCCGAGGTAGCATCAATCCACCAGCCCCCATTCGCCAGAGGCCGGCGCCGCCCCCGGCGTCACCTCCCCATGCAACTTCAGTCGCAAGCGCAGATTGTTCACTGAATCCGCATGCTTCAACGCCTCCTCCTCATCGATCGCCCCTTCGACCACCAGCCCGAACAGCGCGCCATCGAACGTCTGCATCCCTTGTTCGGCCGATTTTTCCATGATGCCTTTGAGCTCATCCAGCTCATTGCGCCGGATCAGGTCGGCGATGGTCGGCGTGCCCAGCATCACTTCCACCGCAGCCCGACGCTGGCCACTACGGCTGCGCACCAAGCGCTGGGAAACAAACGCCTTGAGGTTGTTGCCCAGGTCGTGCAGCAACTGGGGGCGGCGTTCGTCCGGGAAGAAATTGACGATGCGGTCCAGTGCCTGATTGGCGTTGTGGGCATGCAGCGTGGAAATCACCAGGTGCCCGGTGTCGGCAAATGCCAGGGCATGCTCCATGGTTTCGCGGTCGCGTATCTCGCCGATCAGTACCACGTCCGGGGCCTGGCGCAAGGTATTCTTCAGCGCGGCGTGAAAGCTGCGGGTATCGACCCCCACTTCGCGCTGGTTGATGATAGAACGCTTGTGGCGATGGATATATTCGACTGGGTCCTCGATCGTGATGATGTGCCCGCTGCTGTGGCGATTGCGGTAGTCGATCAACGCGGCCAGGGAAGTCGACTTGCCCGACCCGGTGGCGCCTACGAACAGCATCAGGCCTTGCTTGAGCATGATGGTATCAAGCAGCACCGCTGGCAGGTTGAGGTCTTCGAAGCGAGGAATGTCGAGCTTGATATTGCGCGCGACGATGGACACGTCGTTACGCTGTTTGAAAATATTGACGCGAAAGCGCCCCACCCCCGGCAACGAGATCGCCAGGTTCATCTCCAGCTCCCGATCGAACTCCAGGCGCTGTTCGGCGTCCATGATGGACGCGGCAATGGCGGCGATCTCTCCCGCCTTGAACGGTTGCTCGGCCAGTGCCTGCAATATCCCATCGAACCGGGCGCTGGGCGGCGCGCCTGTGGAGAGGTACAGATCGGAGCCGTTACGGCGGGCCAGCAGCGTTAACAGTGCATCGATTTCCATGGCAAAAAACACCCGCGAAGCATTCAATTGGACAGTATGACCCCAACAGGCCACCCAGCGTCTACCACCTTGCAAGCATAATAGACGCCGCCAGACCGACATTACTGCAGGACAATTTGATGAACGCATCACCGACCGGCAGCGATGCCCAGGCCTTGATCGCCCGCACCGACTGGAGCCGCAGTGCGCTGGGCGCTGCCAGCACCTGGCCGCAAAGCCTGCGAACGGCCGTGGACATCGTGCTTCATTCGCCCATGCCCATGCTGTTGCTGTGGGGGCCAGACCTCACGCAGATCTACAACGACGGGTTTGCCCTGCTGGCGGGCAGCAAACATCCCCATGCGTTTGGCCAACCGGCACATCAGGTCTGGCCCGAACTCAAGGACTTCACCGACCCGATCTATAGTGCAGTGCTGCAAGGCCAGGTGCGCACCTACAGCGAACAGCGCTTCACCTTGCAGCGTGACGGCGTTGATTCGGACTTCTGGCTGGACCTGACCTACAGCCCGATCCGCGACGAAGCCGCGCAGGTCGCCGGCATCCTGGTCACAGCCATTGAAACCAACGAGCGCCGGCGCATTGCCGTGGAGCTTGAACAGCGCTCGGCAGCCAGCCTCAAGGCCCAGCGCGAAACCGAAGAGCGCCTGCAGTTGGCACTCGCCGCGACAGACGCGGTTGGCACCTGGGACTGGGACATCAACGAAGACCACTTCATAGCCGACACCCACTTCGCCCAGTTGCACGGGGTCGATCCACTGCTGTCCAACCAGTTACCCATCACCGCCTATCTGCAAGGCGTACACCCTGAAGACCGGGCCACCGTCGCCCGGGGCATCAAGCACGCCATTACCCATGGCACTGAATACGCCGAGGAGTACCGACTGCTGCAGGCTGACGGCCAGGTGCGCTGGGTATTCGCCCGCGGGCGGTGCTACAAGGATCATCACGGCCGGCCGATCCGCTTCCTCGGCGCCGCCCTGGACCTGACCGAACGCAAACACACCGAGCAGGCCCTGCGCCAGAGCCAGACCGAGTTGCAGCTGATCATCAACGCCATGCCGATCCTGATCAGCTACGTGGATAGCGAGGAGCGCTTTCGCCTGAACAATGCCGCCTACCTCGACTGGTACGGCCGCACCCCCCAGGAACTGTACGGGCACACGATCCGCGAAGTGCTGGGCGAGGAAGCCTACGCGCTGCGCGCCACGCACATTGCCGACGCCCTGAGCGGCAAGACCTGCTGCTTCGGCATTGACACTCGCCACCGTGACGGCAGCTACCGGCATGCCTTGATGAACTACCTGCCGCGCCATGGAGCTGACGGTGCGGTGAACGGTTTCTACATTTTCGTGATTGACGAAACCGAGCGCAAAAACACCGAGGAGGCTCTGCGCAACCTCAATGAAACCCTGGAAGAGCGCGTGGCGGCCCGTACCCGGCAACTGGCCGAAACCAACCAGCGCCTGCAAAACGAAATGTTTGAACGCGAACGCGCCGAAGACGCCTTGCGCCATGCACAGAAGATGGAAGCGGTGGGTCAGCTCACCGGCGGCATTGCCCATGACTTCAACAACATGTTGACCGGGATCATCGGCAGCCTCGACCTCGTGCAACGCTACATCGCTGACGGGCGTGCCGCCGAGATCGGCCGGTTCACCGAAGCGGCCGTTTCGTCGGCCAACCGCGCCGCCGCCCTGACCCACCGCCTGCTGGCCTTCTCCCGACGCCAGTCGCTGGATCGCAAGCCGTTGAACGCCAACGACCTGGTCCACTCCCTGGAAGATCTGCTGCGCCGCACCAAAGGCGATCACATCGAGCTGCGCCTGCAGCTGACTGAAGACGCATGGCCGGTGAGCACCGACGTCAGCCAGCTGGAAAATGCCCTGCTAAACCTGGTGATCAACGCTCGCGATGCCATGCCGGACGGCGGTGAGCTGCTGATCGAGACCGCCAATGTCTACCTGGAAGACAGCCATATCACCACCCTGGAACCGCTCAAGGCCGGGGATTACCTGATGATCGCCGTCAGCGATAACGGCACCGGGATGACACCTTCGGTACTGGCCAAGGCCTTCGACCCGTTCTTTACCACCAAGCCGATTGGCCAGGGCACAGGCCTGGGCCTGTCGATGATCTACGGGTTTGCCCAGCAGTCCGGCGGGCATGTCCACATCGACAGCGTGCCGGGCCAGGGCACCTGCGTGCGCCTGTACCTGCCTCGCCTGCAAGACATGGAGCAGCCAGATACCCTGCTGCCCTTCACAGGCGAAGCGCCGGCGGCCAATGCCGGTGAGACCGTGGTACTGGTCGAGGATGATCCGGCGGTGCGCCTGCTGGTGCTGAACCTGCTCAAGGAGCTCGGTTACCAGGCCCATGAGGCTCGGGATGCGATCGAGGCCCTGCCCTTGCTGGAGTCGGACGCGCGGGTCGACCTGCTGGTGACCGATGTCGGCTTGCCGGGCATGAACGGACGGCAACTGGCGGAAATCGCCCGTCAGCGCCGGCCCGGCCTGAAGGTGCTGTTCATGACCGGTTACGCGGAAAAAGCCGCAGAACGCCAGGGCTTTCTAGAGCAAGGAATGGACATGGTAGCCAAGCCGTTTTCGATCGACCTGCTAGCCAACAAGATTCGCGCGATGCTCGGTCAACCGGGGTAAGTTGAGGCATAATCGCCCGCCCCGCGCTGGCACCCGCCCAGTCACCACCGTTGCAAGGTACTTCCAATGAAAGCCCAAGCCCGTCACATCCTGGTGAAAACCTCGGAAGAAGCCGAGCAGCTCAAACAGCGCATTGCCAAGGGCGAAGCCTTCGATGTGCTGGCCAAAAAGTACTCCACCTGCCCCTCCGGCAAACGCGGTGGTGACCTGGGTGAAGTGCGCCCCGGACAGATGGTCGGGGTGATAGACGCAGTGATTTTCAAGAAGCCATTGCGGGTGGTGCACGGGCCGATCAAGAGCAAGTTCGGTTATCACCTGGTGCAGGTGTTCTACCGGGATTGATCTAGCGGCATCATTTGCAGCCCATGCCCAGCCTCAGGCACCTCGGTCTTGACTGTTAAAAACAGGTTTCCATGGTCTCGATGACATTCAACTGCTCATCCACCAGACACCCTACCCGCCACTTGTCGAACGTCAGGCATGGATGGGAAGTGCCGAAGGAAATGATGTCCCCCACCCGCAGTTCAACCCCGGGCGCCACTGTCATGAACGCATGCTGGTCCATGACCGCAGTCACTTTGCAGGCACCCACGTCGTCGGCCACTGCAGGCACCACCCCCGGCTGGTAACGCCGCAACGGGACCGGCAGTCCGGCGTCATAGGCCACGTCGCGCTTGCCCAGGGCAATCACCGCAAACCCCGGCTCCGGCAGCGACTGCACGTGGGCCCAGACTTCCAGTGCCGGGCGCAGGCCTTCATGCAAGTCGCTGCGACGCTCGAGCACGCAGCACTGCGCCTCTTTGTAGATGCCGTGGTCGTGGGCCACATAGCTGCCAGGACGCAGCACATTGAGAAAGCGTCCGGCGGCATTCTGCGCCTCGAACGATTCGGCAATCAGGTCGTACCAGGCCGACCCCGAGGCCGTGATGATCGGCTTGGCGATGGCGAATGCGCCGCTGTCCTGCAACTGGACCGCCAGGCGCACCAGGGAGGTGGCGAACGCGCGGATTCCGCTCTCGGCATGATCACCGTGGATCACCCCTTCGTAGCCTTCGATACCGGTCAGTGCCAGTGCCGGTTGCGCACAGATGGCTTTGGCCAGATCAAGCACTTGCTGTTCGGTGCGGCAGCCACACCGGCCGCCGACCACGCCATATTCGATCATCACGTTCAGGCGCACACCGCGCGAGGCGAAGTAGGCACCGAGGTCGGCGACGTTATCCGGATGATCGACCATGCAGTGAAAATCAAAGCCCGGGTCTGCCAGCAGATCCGCGATCAACGCCATGTTCGGCGTGCCGACCAGTTGATTGGCCATCAGTATCCGCCGCACGCCATGGGCGTAACCTGCACGGGCCTGGGTTGCGCTGGCCAGGGTAATGCCCCAGGCGCCAGCATCCAGTTGGCGGCGAAACAAAGCCGGCGTCATGCTGGTCTTGCCATGGGGGGCGAGCTCGGCGCCGCTGTTGCGCACAAAATCCTGCATCCAGCGAATGTTGTGTTCCAGCGCTTCCCGGTGCAAAACCAGGGCCGGCAGGCTGACGTCGCGCACCAGGCTGGCGCCGGTCGGGGCCGCACCTTTTTCCACGGCGACGTTGATTGGGGCAGTAGTCATGATCGAACTCCTCGGATTTCGCGACGTCACACAGCCGCTGTCCTGCATTCGGTGACGATTCAGGCTTTTTTCCTGTAGGCCACGCAATCGATCTCGACCTTGCAGTCGACCATCATGTTCGCCTGCACGCACGCCCGGGCCGGGGCATGTTCGGGGCTGAAGTACTCGGAAAACACCTTGTTGAAGCTCCAGAAATCCCGCGGGTCTTCCAGCCACACACCGGTACGAACCACGTCCTCCAGGCCATAACCGGCCTCTTCGAGGATCGCGACCAGATTCCTCATGGCCTGGTGAGTCTGCTCGACGATACCGCCGACGATAATCTCGCCATCCAGCGCCGGGACCTGGCCAGACACGTACAGCCAGCCATCGGCCTCCACGGCGCGGGCGAAGGGCCGCGGCTGGCCGCCGCCTGCAGTGCTGCCGGTGCCGTATCGAGTGATGCTCATGAATATTTCTCCTGGTCTGCATGCTGGGTGCGCCGATTCTGAATCGTGCGCCAGCTGAGAGATTAAATCGCAAGCAGGCTCGCTCCTACAGGAAATTGTGATCGGTCACAAAATCTGCGGGAGCGAGCCTGCTCGCAATGAGGCCTTCAAGGGCCCGGCAAGATTAAACGCTGCGAGGCACCAGCAACACGCGCGTCACCCGGCGCTCCTCAACGGCCATCACGGTCATCTGCCAGCCGTCCCACTCATGGCTGTCACCAATCGCCGGCAGGCGATCCAGCACGCTCACTACCAGGCCGGCCAGGGTCTGATAGTCCTCGGTGGGTTCTGCCGCGAAACCGGTGCGCTGGCGCACCCGCATCAGGTTCAAGGCACCGCTGACGATGAACCCGCCATTGTCCTCGATCACGTCCGGGCCTTCGATTTCACTGGCGTCTGGCAACTCACCGGCAATCGATTCCAGGATGTCGGTCATGGTCAGCAAACCGACGAAGTCACCGAACTCATTGACCACGAAGGCAATGTGAGTCGAGGCCTTGCGCATCTGCTCCAGGGCATTGAGGATCGAATAGCTGTCCAGCAGGTTGATAGTCTTGCGCGCCAGGTGTTCCAGGTCCGGCTCGTTGCCGGCCAGGTATTCCTTGAGCAGTTCCTTCTTGTGCACGAAGCCCAGGGGCTCGTCCACCGCGCCGTCGCGAATCAGCGGCAGGCGCGAATAGGACGAGTGCATCAGCCGCGCACGAATGGCCTCGGCGTCATCCGCCAGGTCGATGTGATCAATGTCGGCACGGACCGTCATCAAGGTGCGGATCGGCCGCTCGGCCAACTGCAACACACCGCTGATCATCACCCGCTCGCGCCGGTCGAACAGCGCTTCACTCGGTGCCAGGCCATTGTCCAGCAGGTCGGCGATCTCGTCGTCGACCTCCTCCGCTGCCAGCGTGCGCCCGCCCAGCAAACGCATCACCGCATGCGCGGTGCGTTCGCGAATCGGCCGCACGCCCTGCATCGAACGTTTGCGACGAGCGCGGGCGATCTGGTTAAAGACTTCGATCAGGATCGAGAAGCCGATGGCCGCGTACAGGTAGCCCTTCGGAATATGGAAGCCCAGGCCTTCGGCGGTCAGCGCGAAGCCGATCATCATCAGGAAGCCCAGGCACAGCATGATCACTGTCGGGTGCGCGTTGACGAAGCGGGTCAGCGGCTTGCTGGCGACGATCATCAGGCCAATGGAAATGATCACGGCGATCATCATCACCGCCAGTTCATCAACCATACCCACGGCAGTGATCACCGCGTCCAGGGAGAACACCGCGTCGAGCACGACGATCTGCGCCACGATTGGCCAGAACATCGCGTAGGCCGTATTGGACGTGCGCTCGCCGACATGGCCCTCGAGCCGCTCGTGCAGTTCCATGGTGGCCTTGAACAGCAGGAATACACCACCGAACAACATGATCAGGTCGCGGCCGGAGAAGCTCTTGTCGAACACCTCGAACAGCGGCTGCGTCAGGGTCACCAGCCAGGAAATACTGGCCAGCAGGCCCAGGCGCATCAGCAGCGCCAGGGACAAACCGATGAGCCGGGCGCGGTCGCGCTGCTCCGGGGGCAGTTTGTCCGCCAGAATCGCGATAAACACCAGGTTATCGATACCCAGTACCAGTTCCAGCACAATCAGGGTCAACAGGCCCAGCCACGCGGTGGGATCAGCAATCCATTCCATGAAAATCTCTCTACCTCTTCAGTTGATTCAGAATGCCAGGCACGGCAAAGCTCGGCGCACAGGCCGTAAAAACGCTTGGGAAATGGATATCTGGGGGCGGAAGACGGGGTGTTTCGCGTGCATCAAGACAGCGCGGTGGCGCCGGGTGAGCGGGTAACTGGGAGGCTCCGAGAGGGTGTTCATGCAAATCCTGCAGGAAAATAGGATTTCAAGCGTACAGCGGAACGCGACCTTTCCTACACATGGAAATCATTACAAAATCTGTAGGAGCGAACTTGCTCGCGAAAAACCTGACTGCGCTGCAGGGTGACAGGCTTCCCGCGTTATCGTTGACGACCGTCGCGAGCAAGCTCGCTCCTACAACGAATCTGCTCGATGTACCGGCCCACAGCCGCAGATTTTTCAAATCGCCGATGGATCAAGGACAACCACGAACTCGCCTCACAGCCGTCAATCTGCCGATACCAGACCCCGGGCAAACCCACATGGCCGACCACCGATTCCGGCACTACGGCCACGCCCTGTCCCAGGGACACCAGTGCCAGCACCGCCACCAACCCGCCCGGTTGAGCCCCCAGTTTTGGAGCAAAGCCGCCCTCGGCAGCCACCTGCAACGTACCGCTGATCTGCTCGGGCAGAATAAAGGTCTCATCCTGCAGTTGCCTCGGGCTGATCACCGGCAACCGGCTTAGCCATGACTCGCCCGACACCGCCAGGACAAAACCTTCGGCATCCAGGCGCACAGCTTCCAGGCCGTCCGGCAAGGTCATGGGCGAGCGCACGTAACCGACGTCATATCGTCCATCCAGGACCATCGCCGGTAGGGCGGCCATCGGGCTTTCGCACACACCCACGCTGACGTCCGGATACTCGCGAGTGAAGGCCTGCACCTGTTTTTGCAGCAGCCCGGAATAGACTGCCGAGGCCACATATCCCAATTCAATGTGGCCGATGTCCCCGCGGCCGGCACGCCGGGCATTATTCTGCGCCGCCTCAAACTGGCGCACGGCAGCGTCCGCCTCGGGCATCAGCGCGACGCCGGCCTCGGTCAGGCTGACGTCACGTTGATGGCGATTAAACAGCCGGGTGCCTAGTTCGCTTTCCATATCCTGGATCTGCCGGCTCAAGGTCGGCGGTGCGATGCCCAGTTGCTCGGCGGCGCGGGTGAAGTTGCGCTGACGGGCGACGGCCAGGAAATAACGAAAATGGCGGATATCCATAGGCGTATTAGCTCAAAGGTAATGAAGTCGTGGCGCTCGCCTAACGCGGACGGCAGCTGGCAGCCATAAGCTTGAAGGACTTCCACCCTAGAGAACAACCGCCATGCTCGTCAAATCCCGGGTCAGCCCACGCCTGACGTTACTTACAGCCTCAGGCGTTTGCTCATTGATCGTCCTCGACACCAACATCGTCGCCGTCACCTTGCCTACCATTGCCCGCGACCTGGGGGCCAATTTTGCCGACATCGAATGGGTAGTCAGCGCCTACATGCTGGCGTTCGCCGCCTTGTTGCTGCCGGCGGGCAGTCTCGCCGACCGATTCGGCCGACAGAAAACCCTCCTGTGGGGCCTGGGCATTTTTATCCTGGCCTCTATCGGTTGCGGGGCCGCACCCAGCGCTTTGGTCCTGGACATCGCGCGGGCGATCAAGGGCGTTGGCGCAGCGCTGCTCCTGACCTCGGCCCTGGCGTCCATCGGCCATACCTTTCACGATGAGGTGGAACGGGCCAAGGCCTGGGCGTTCTGGGGTGCCTGCATGGGCGTGGCGATGACAGCCGCACCGACCCTCGGCGGGCTGATCACGGAAGCCATTGGCTGGCGCTGGATTTTCTACCTCAATCTGCCGGTGGGAGCGTTCCTGATGGTGATGGTGTGGCGCGCTGTTCCCGAATCGCGCGACCCGCAGTCCGCTCGTCTGGACCCTTGGGGGAGCCTGGCCTTCAGTGCCAGCCTGCTGTGCCTGATCTGGGGGCTGATCGAGGCCAACCGCATTGGCTGGAGCAATCCGCTGACCTACGCCCGGCTCATCGGCGGCGCTTTATTGATGGGGGCGTTTGTGCTCATCGAGCGCATGCAGCAACGGCCGATGGTCGACCTGCAACTGCTCCGCCACCCGCGCTTTATCGGCGCCCTGCTTGGCATGTTCGCCTACGCCGGTTGCGCCCAGGTGATGATGACGCTGCTACCGTTTTATCTGCAGAACGGCCTCGGCTTATCTGCCATCAGTTCGGGTCTGGGCATGTTGCCGTTTGCCGCGACCATGCTGATTTTCCCGAAGGTCGGCGCGCGCCTGGCCACTCAATTTACGCCGGGCGCTTTGATGGCGACCGGGCTGGCCCTGGTCGCCAGCGGCAACCTGTTGAGCGCGTTGGCCGTCAGCAGCGCCAGCTACCTGCCTTTTGCCCTGGCGATTGCAGTCACCGGTGCTGGCGCCGGGTTACTCAATGGCGACACACAGAAAAACATCATGGCGTGCGTGCCCCGCGAACGCACGGGGATGGCATCGGGCATGAGCACCACCATGCGCTTCAGCGCCATCGTCCTGGCGATCGGCGTGTACGGTGCCCTGCTGTCGAGCCACTCCTCGCAGGTTTTGCACGCTGAACTGGCGAACCAGGCTCCGCAATGGCTGGAGCACACTCAAGGTATCAGCTCGAGAGTGGTCGCCGGGGACATGCCGGCAGCCATGAGCCTGCTGCCCGAGGCCGCTCGCACGTTGGTGGAGCCTCTGGCCCGTCAGGCATTCATCAGTGGTTTCAGCTTGTTGTTGCTGGTTGCCGGGCTATTAGCGGGATTGGGCGCGCTGGTAGTCGGCACCTTGATGCGTCACCCGATTCCGGCGCAAAGCGGTTTGTCCCTGAGCGCGAAATAAACAGGGGGAGTCATGACCGGTATTGAGTTGTCCTCTTTTAACCCGAGGACAACTCATCGCTCGATTTTTGGAAAACGGAGTACCCCATGGCGAAAATCACCCTTGCCCAGCAACTGGCAACCACCCTTGAACAGGCCGGCGTCAAGCGCATCTGGGGCCTGACGGGCGACAGCCTCAACGGCCTGACCGAAGCGCTGCGCACCATGGACAGTATCGAGTGGATGCACGTGCGCCATGAGGAGGTCGCCGCCTTCGCCGCCGGTGCCGACGCGGCGGTCACTGGCGAACTGGCGGTGTGCGCCGGCAGTTGCGGGCCGGGTAATCTGCATTTGATCAACGGGTTGTTCGACTGCCACAGGAACCACGTGCCCGTGCTGGCGATTGCCGCCCAGATCCCATCGTCGGAGGTCGGCCTTAATTACTTTCAGGAAACCCATCCCCAGGAACTGTTCAAGGAGTGCAGCCATTTCGTCGAACTGGTGAGCAACCCGGCGCAGATGCCCCAAGTGCTGCACCGGGCGATGCGCAGCGCAATCCTCAACCGCGGCGTGGCGGTGGTGGTGATTCCTGGTGACGTGGCGTTGCAGGAAGTTGACGACGCCTTCAAGCCCTGGCCCGCGCTCGCCCAACCGCGCATCCTGCTGGCGCCCCATGACCTCGATCGACTGGTCGAACTATTGAGCCAAAGCAAGGCCGTTACCCTGATGTGCGGTGCCGGCTGCGCGGGCGCCCATGATCAAGTGGTGGCCTTGGCCGACGCCCTTGGCGCGCCAGTGGTGCATGCCTTGCGCGGCAAGGAACACGTGGAGTGGGACAACCCGTTCGACGTGGGCATGACCGGCCTGATTGGTTTCAGCTCCGGTTACCACGCCATGCTCAACTGCGACACCCTGGTGATGCTCGGCACCGACTTTCCTTATCGCCAGTTCTATCCCACCGACGCAACCATCATCCAGATCGACCACGACCCGCAAGCCCTCGGGCGGCGCACGGCCCTGGACCTGGGCATAGTTGCCGACGTCAGCGAGACGCTCGCGGCCCTGTTGCCACGCCTGCCCTATCGGGCTGATCGAAGCTTCCTGGAGTCGTCACTCAAGCATTACGCAAAAGCCCGCCAGGGCCTGGACGACCTGGCCCAGCCGTCGGCGCCAGGGCGTCCGATCCACCCGCAGTACCTGACCCGCCTGCTCAGTGAACTGGCAGACGAAGACGCGATTTTCACGGCTGACGTCGGCACGCCAACGGTGTGGGCTGCACGCTACCTGAAGATGAATGGCCAACGACGCCTGCTTGGCTCCTTCAACCACGGTTCTATGGCCAACGCGATGCCGCAAGCGATCGGCGCACAGGCAGCCTTCCCGGACCGCCAGGTGATTTCCCTGTCGGGTGACGGTGGTTTCAGCATGCTGATGGGGGATTTCATTTCCCTGGCGCAACTCAGGTTGCCCGTGAAAATCATCGTCTATGACAATGCCTCCCTGGGCTTTGTCGCGATGGAAATGAAGTCCAGCGGGCTGCTGGATACGGGCACCGACCTGCACAATCCGGATTTCGCGGCGATGGCCAACGCGATGGGCATCCTCGGGATTCGCGTCGAGGCCAGCGAAGACCTGGACGCGGCATTGCGTCGGGCACTGGCGCATGACGGGCCGGTACTGGTGGACGTGGTGACCGCAACCCAGGAACTGGCGATGCCGCCGACCATCAAGCTGGAGCAGGCCAAGGGTTTCAGTTTGTACATGCTCAAGGCGGTGATGAGCGGGCGTGGGGATGAGGTGATCGAGTTGGCGCGGACTAATCTGTTTCGTTGAGGGCCGGTTACGCCCTGTAGGAGCTGGCTTGCCAGCGATGGTCGTAAACGATGACACGGGGCGGCGGGATGAACCGGTCAGGCCACGAGATTAAAAGATCGCAGCCTCGTTTCTATCGGCAGCTCCTACAGGGGGACCAGTTCGTCGATGTGGCGGTAGTCGATGGTTAAGTCTGCGGCCAATTGTTTCGCTCGTGCCAAGCGAATCGGGCCGCGCTCTATGTCGATCAGCAGCCCGGGGCACTTGAGCGACGTCAGTATCGGCCACTCCTTCAACCGCCCATCGGTGACCAGCAATAGCCGCTGTTGCTCGGCTGGCAAGCGCTTTTGACGGGTAGCCAGCCATTGTTCCGCCTCGGACAGTGCTGCCAGCAAAGGTGTGCCGCCTCCGGCACCCAATTGATCCAGCCAGGCGTGCAAACCGCTGGACGCCTTTAAACCTTGTACCTGCCAGGTCGGGGTCGTACCGCTGGCGGTCAGCAGCGCCAGCCTCGCACGCTGGCGATAGGCGTCATCAAACACCTGCGCGAGCAAACCCTTGGCATCACTCAGTGCCTGGTGGCGACGAGTGGACGCAGAGGCATCGACGATCACCAGCCACAGTTCATGGGGCGAGCGAGTGCGCGCCTGGAACTGCAGGTCAGCACGCTGGCTCGGGCGCCCATTGAGCAAGGTGCCCGGCCAGTTGACCGAACCTTCGCGCGTCACCCGCTGCGGGCCTTGCTTGCCGCTGTCGAGATGTCCCGCGCGGGCTTTGGCATTCGCCCCCGCTGCAGATCGAGGGCGAATGCCTAGGGCTTTTTTGGCCAGCTCGGTACTTCGCGGCGAGCGCCAGTCGGCAATGCCTGGGCGGGCATTTGGCCCCATTGCCCCTGCCCTTCGCCTGGCTGCGAACCCTGGCTTGTGGGTGGCTGGCTTGCTTGCGGCGCGGGTGGTGTGTGTTCGCGCCGACGATGGCGCAGGGCGAACTCGGCAACCGCTTCAATATCTTCTTCGCCTATCCCTTGCGCACCGCGCCAGGCCGCGTGGGCCCGGGCGGCACGCAACCAGACGAGATCAGCGCGCAAGCCATCGACGCCGGCAGCGAAGCAGCGCTCAGTGATTTTGCCCAAGGCCTGGTCATCCAGAGGAATGCTGGCCAGTACACTCCGGGCCTGCTCACAACGCTCGCGCAAGGCATGCTGGGCGGCTTCCCATTCGGCGCAAAACGCCGCGGGATCATGATCAAACGCCAGGCGCCGGCGAATGATTTCGCCGCGTTCGGTGGGTACAGCATGGCCACCGAGAGCAACGTTCAGGCCGAAGCGATCGAGCAACTGCGGACGCAGCTCGCCTTCTTCAGGGTTCATGGTGCCAATCAGGACAAATTTCGCCGAATGCCGATGGGAGATGCCATCGCGTTCTATCAGGTTGATGCCGCTGGCCGCCACGTCGAGCAACAGGTCCACCAGGTGATCGGGCAGCAGGTTGACTTCATCGACATACAATACGCCGCCGTCGGCCTTGGCCAGGACCCCTGGCGAAAATCGCGCGCGGCCTTCGTTCAGTGCCGCATCAAGATCTAGAGTGCCGACCAGGCGCTCTTCTGTCGCACCCAGCGGCAGCGTGACGAACAGGCCGCTGGCAAGCAGGTCCGCCAGGCCACGGGCCAGGGTGGACTTGGCCATGCCCCGGGGGCCTTCGATCAACACGCCGCCGATCTTCGGGTCGATGGCGGTGAGGCACAGGGCGAGCTTCAGATCGTCGGCGCCGACCACGGCGGATAAAGGAAAATGCGGTGTTTCAGTCATTAGTCAGTCTCGGTCATGGTCGCAGTATCGCGAGCAGGCTCACTCCTACAGGGGGGTAATGGCAGTCTCAAGTATCTTCTTCAATGTCCAGCAGCAGATTCTCCAGTGCCTCCTGGTACTCGCCGGGCTCTTTCCACATGCCGCGCTGCTGCGCCTCGAGCATGCGCTCGGTCATGTCGCGCAGGGCATGGGGATTGTGCTCGCGCACAAACTCGCGGGTCGCCGGGTCCAGCAGGTAAGCATCGGCGAGCAACGCGTACTGGTGATCGTCAATCAACTGCGTGGTGGCGTCGAAGGCGAACAGGTTGTCGACGGTTGCCGCCATTTCGAACGCGCCTTTATAACCGTGGCGCTTCACCCCGTCGATCCACTTGGGATTGGCTGCGCGGGAGCGAATAACCCGGTTGAGTTCTTCCTTGAGGGTGCGGATTTTCGGCAGATCGGGCTGGCTGTGATCGCCGTGATAACTGGCCGCCGCTTCCCCGCTCAGGCTTTCGACGGCAGCGAGCATACCGCCCTGGAACTGATAGTAGTCGTTGGAATCGAGCAAATCGTGCTCACGGTTGTCCTGGTTTTGCACCACAGCCTGGACCTGACTCAGGCGCTGGGCGAACTGTGCCCGGGCGGCCGTTCCTTCGTCTGAACCGCCATAGGCGTAGCCGCCCCAGTTCAGGTAAACCTCGGCCAGGTCTTCGCGGCTTTGCCACAAGCGACCCTCGACCGCGCCCTGCACACCAGCACCATAGGCCCCCGGTTTCGCCCCGAAAATACGCCACCCTGCCTGGCGGCGCGCAGCCTCCTGGTCGAGACCCGCCAGCAACAGGGTTTCCCGCTCGGCACGCACCTTGGCAGCCAGTGGGTTGAGGTCGTCGGGCTCGTCGAGTTCGGCAACCGCTTGCACGGCGGCATCGAACAGCCGGATCAGATTGGCGAACGCATCGCGGAAGAACCCCGACACCCGCAACGTGACGTCCACCCGAGGGCGGTCCAGCAGGCTCACTGGCAGAATTTCAAAGTCGTCAACCCGCTGGCTGCCGGTGGCCCACACCGGTCGCACGCCCATCAGGGCCATCGCCTGGGCGATATCGTCGCCACCGGTGCGCATGGTCGCAGTGCCCCAGACCGACAGGCCGATCTGGCGCAGGTGATCGCCATGGTCTTGCAGATGGCGTTCAAGGATCAGGTTGGCCGACTGGAAGCCGATGCGCCAGGCGGTGGTGGTCGGCAGGTTGCGTACGTCTACCGAGTAGAAGTTGCGACCCGTGGGCAGCACGTCCAGTCGTCCACGGCTGGGTGCACCGCTTGGGCCGGCGGGGACGAAGCGGCCGTTCAATGCATCGAGCAGACCGCGCATCTCTGTCGGGCCGCAGGCGTCCAGGCGGGGGGCGACGGCTTCGCGCAGGTGGTCGAGGATGGCCGACACTTGCCCCCAGTTCTCACCTGGCGGGAGCGAATACGCTGTGCCAGGCAAATCAAGGTTGACTGACACTGCGTATTCGCGAGCAAGCCCGCTCCCACAGGTGGTCTGCTCGATCAGTTGGGTGGCGAACAGTTCCAGGCGTTCGCGGGTGTCGCCCGCCGTGCGCCATGTATCATCATTGATGGATTGCAGTTCAATGGGACGCGGCCCGGTCCAAGGCTCGGCCAATGCACAATCCAGCGGATCAAAGCCCAATTCGAACGCCTTCGCCAGCGCTCGCAACACGCTCGACTGGGCACCGCGTCCATCGCCACGAGGAATACGCAGCAACGCCAGCAAGGTGTCGATGCGCAACCGCCCGCTCGGCGACTCGCCGAAGATGTGCAGGCCGTCGCGGATCTGCGACTCCTTCAGATCACACAGATAGGTGTCCAGGCGCGGCAACCAGATCGCCGCATCGGCATCACTGTCCAGCTGTTCGTCCAGCTGCAGCTCACGGTCGATATGGCTGTCGCGCACCAGTTGCAGGATGTCGCGTTGCAGCTCCCGCGCCCGACGGGGGTCGAGCAGCTGCGCATCGTAGTACTCGTCGGCGAGCAGCTCCAGGTTGCGCAGCGGGCCATAGGTTTCGGCGCGGGTCAGCGGCGGCATCAGGTGATCGATGATCACTGCCTGGGTGCGCCGCTTGGCTTGGGCGCCCTCGCCCGGGTCATTGACGATGAAGGGATAGATGTTCGGCAACGGCCCGAGCAGCGCGTCCGGCCAGCAATGCTGCGACAGCCCGACACCCTTGCCCGGAAGCCATTCGAGGTTGCCATGCTTGCCGACGTGAATCACACCGTGGGCACCGTAGGTGTTGCGCAACCAGAAATAGAACGCGAGATAGCCGTGCGGCGGCACCAGGTCCGGGTCGTGGTACACCGCGCTAGGGTCAACCTGATACCCCCGAGCCGGTTGAATGCCGACAAAGGTCAGGCCAAAACGCAGGCCGGCGATCATCATCCGGCCGCTGCGGAACATCGGGTCCTTTTCTGGCGCCCCCCAACGCTGCAGCACGGCCAGCCGGTTGGCCTCGGGCAGCGCGTTGAACATCACCAGGTAATCATCCAGCCCGAGGCTTTGCTGGCATGGACGCTGATCAATGGTGTCGAGGTCATTGCTGACGCCGCCGAGCAGTTGCTGGATCAGCGCGGTGCCGTTTTCCGGCAGTTGATCCGGCAGCGGATAACCTTCCTGGCGCAAAGCGCGCAGGATATTCAGCGCCGCCGCCGGCGTATCGAGCCCGACGCCATTGCCGATGCGACCATCGCGGGTCGGGTAGTTGGCCAGGATCAGCGCAATGCGTTTTTCGCGGTTGGGTACTCGGGCCAGATCGGTCCAGCGCCGCGCCAGTTCAGCGACGAAATCCATTCGTTCAGGTTGCGCGCGGTAGCACACCACGTCGGACTGGCTGCGCTCGCTGCGCCACGCCAGGTCCTTGAAGCTGATCGGTCGGCTGATGATCCGCCCGTCCAGTTCCGGCAGCGCAATGTGCATCGCCAGGTCCCGCGGGCCGAGACCCTGGTCGCTGGCTTGCCATCCGGCCTCGTTATCCTGGGCGCAAATGGCCTGGATCACCGGGATATTGCGGCGAAACGGCCGGATATGAGGCGCTTCAGGACTCGATTGGGCAAAGCCGGTGGTGTTGAGAATCACCGAGGCGCTGACTTCGTCCAGCCAGTCCTCGACCACCGCCAGGCAGCCGGGTTCTTTCAGACTGGCCACGGCGATCGGCAGCGGGTTCAATCCCGCCGCCTGCAAGCGCTGGCAGAAAATATCGATGAAGGCGGTATTGGCCGCCTGCAGGTGCGAGCGATAAAACAGCACGGCGGCCACGGGCTGACCGGCCTGCCAGTCGGCATGCCAATCGGCTGGTACAGCTGGACTTCGGTGCGGATGGTAGATCGCGGTGCGTGGCAAAGCCCGCGGCTCGGCCCAGGGGTAGTCGCGTTCCAGCCAACGACTGGCCAGGCAGCGAAAGAAATCCAGGGCATTGCCCAGACCGCCCTGGCGTAGAAACTGCCAGAGCCGGTCGCGGTCTTCGGCGCCCACGGTACTGAGGTCGCTGAGTTCCGGGTCGGGACGGTCATCGCCTGGCACCAGAATCAGTTGCACGCCCCGTTCGGACAATTGCACCAGGCGCTCGACGCCATAACGCCAATAGGCGATGCCGCCGTGCAGCGAGATCAGAATCACCTTGGCATGGCGCAGCACTTCATCGACATACAGGTCGACCGAGGCATGATTCTGCACCTGCATCGGATTGGCCAGGCGCACGCTTGGATAGTCGTCGGGCAACTGCTGCGCGGCTTCGGCGAGCAACGCCAGGCTGGAGTCGCCGCTGCACAGGATCACCAGCTCCGCAGGGGTCTGTCCAAGATCGGCAATATTGTCATCCGAAACGAAACCGCCGGGCTGGGTCCTGAGCAGGTGCATGGCTTATACGCTGAGCGCGGCGCGCAGTTGTGCTTCGAGTTGGGCGGCGTCCAGCTCCTGGCCGATCAGCACCAGGCGGGTGGTGCGCGCTTCATCGGCGCCCCATTGACGGTCGAAATGCTTGTCGAAACGCGTGCCCACGCCCTGGATCAGCAGGCGCATCGGTTTGTTCGCAATAGCTGCGAAACCCTTGACCCGCAGGATGCCGTGCTTGACTACGAGTTGCGTCAGGGCGTCCAGCAGCAGGCTTTCATCCGACTGGGGCAGTTCGATGGAGATCGAATCGAAGGCGTCGTGATCGTGATCGTCTTCACCTTCGTGGTGATGATCGTGATGGCTGTGACGGCTGTCGATGTGTTCTTCGGAACCGGCACCCAGGCCAATCAGCACGTCCAGGGGCACACGACCGCTGCTGGCTTCGATGACCTTGACCGCTGGCGGCAGTTCTTCGGCGACTTCCAGGCGCACCCGGGCCAGGTCTTCCGGGCTGATCAGGTCGGCCTTGTTGAGGATGACCAGGTCGGCGCTGGCCAACTGGTCGGCGAACAGCTCGTGCAGTGGCGACTCGTGATCCAGGTTCGGGTCGAGTTTGCGCTGGGCGTCAACCTGGTCAGGGAAGGCGGCAAAGGTGCCCGCCGCCACGGCCGGACTGTCGACCACGGTGATCACGGCATCGACGGTACAGGCGCTACGGATTTCCGGCCACTGGAAGGCCTGCACCAGGGGCTTGGGCAGGGCCAGCCCGGAGGTTTCGATCAGGATGTGGTCGAGGTCGGCGCGGCGGGCCACCAACTCGCGCATCACCGGGAAGAATTCTTCCTGGACGGTGCAGCACAGGCACCCGTTGGCCAGTTCATAGACACGCCCGCTGGCTTCTTCCTCAGTGCAACCGATCGAGCACTGCTTGAGGATTTCGCCGTCGATACCCAGCTCGCCAAATTCGTTGACGATGACCGCGATGCGCCGGCCCTGGGCGTTGTCGAGCATGTGCCGCAGCAAGGTGGTCTTGCCCGAGCCAAGGAAGCCGGTGACGATGGTGACGGGAAGTTTGGCCAGTGTTTTCATCGGATGCCCTTTGGCAAGGTGGCGGGCATACGGGACGACAATCGCTGCGACTGGAGCGCGCGCGGGAGAGTTCGCCACCGGATCACCCCGCCCGGTTGTAGTGAGAATCTGTATCGAGGCAGGTCTCCTGGCTGACGGCGTGCCGGGCATTCAGCCTGGCATTCGCTGCGCCTTCCCGCGAACCCGTTGCACAGGTGTTGCAGTGGCGTGGCAGCGAACATCACCGTTCACAGTTGCGGGGGCAGCCGCGGCATTGACCGCGTTCCCTTCTTAGCTTCGGCCAACGCCGAAGAACCTCGAAAGCGCAAGGCTACGCATCGTATCGGGGCGGGTCAATGCTCCTGCGGTAAACGCTATCCCCTGCAGGAGCTGCCGAAGGTTGCGATCACTTGATTGTCTATCAACAGCCAGATCAAAAGATCGCAGCCTTCGGCAGCTCCTACCGGGGCCAATCCCCAATTGAGAACCTCTGCCAATTGACGCCAATCCCCGCCCCATGCTCTCCTACGCAACTTGTTACGGGTGCCCTTCACAGGGTGAAACGGGAAACCGGTGAATCATGTGCTTTACTAGAAGCTCATGTCAGTCCGGTGCTGCCCCCGCAACGGTAAGCGAGCGAAGAGTCAGATCCACTGTGCCAGCCGTACGGCATGGGAAGGCGACTCTTGCAGGTACAGGCGCAAGCCCGCACCCCTCGCGAGCCCGGAGACCGGCCCGCAACACATGGCGAACATCAGGTTCGCCGACCAACAAACCCGCGGTGGGCGGGCGCTGTTTGAGCCTCTGCGTGCCCGTTCGCAGGGGTTTGCCATGCGCTCCATAACCCCGCTGACAGACCAGAGGGAAGCGCCATGTCGACCATCAGCACCACCGGTAGCCGTACCACCAGCAGTACCACGACCCTGACCCAACGCCTGACCGCCGCTGTTTTCGCGTCGATCCTGGGCGCCGGCCTGGTGTATTTTGCCGGTTTCTCGCACATCGAGGCGGTGCACAACGCGGCGCACGATACCCGTCACAGCTCCGCGTTCCCGTGCCACTGAGACCTGCCCAGATGATCAAGCGTATCGCGCAAACCGCAGGTTTTACCGGGTTGCTGGCCGCCCTGCTGCTGACCCTGCTGCAAAGCCTCTGGGTCTCTCCGCTGATTCTGCAGGCGGAAACCTACGAACAATCCGAACCTGCCACGGTTCAAGTCCACGAACACGCAGCCGGCGCTACCGCAGCGCACAGCCACGACGCTGAAGCCTGGGAACCGGAAAACGGTTGGCAACGCCTGCTGTCGACCACTGGCGGCAACCTGGTGGTCGCCGTGGGTTTTGCCCTGATGCTGGCCGGCCTCTACACCCTGCGCGCGCCAACTCGCACGTCCCAGGGCCTGCTCTGGGGCCTGGCCGGCTACGCGACGTTCGTCCTGGCGCCAACCCTGGGCCTGCCGCCTGAATTGCCGGGCACTGCAGCGGCCGACCTGACCCAGCGCCAGATCTGGTGGATTGGTACAGCCGCTTCCACAGCGGTCGGCATTGCCTTGATCGTCTTCAGCCGTCACTGGCTGATGAAGGTCCTTGGCGTGGCGATCCTGGCCGTGCCACACGTGATCGGGGCACCACAACCCCAGGTGCATTCGATGCTCGCGCCAGAGGCATTGGAAACCCAGTTCAAAATCGCTTCGCAGTTGACCAACGTGGCGTTCTGGCTGGCACTGGGCCTGATCAGCGCCTGGCTGTTCCGGCGCAAAAATCCGGATCATTACCCGGCATGACCCAAGCTGGCAAAGTGCCGACGCTGGTCGTCGGCCTTGGCTGCCAGCGTGGCTGCCCTGTCAGCACGCTGCGGGCGCTGCTGGACCAGGCGCTGCAGGCCCATTCTATCGAGCTCGAGCAGATCAGTGCCTTGGCCAGCATTGACCTCAAGCGTGAAGAGCCAGGCCTGATTGAGCTCGGCGTCCAGCTTGGGCTTGAGGTGCAGTTTTTCAGCAGTGAGGCACTGGCCAGGTATTCGGGCCAGCTCAGCCATCACTCGGACATCGCCTTCGAACGTACCGGCTGCTATGGAATCGCTGAAAGCGCTGCCCTCGCCCTGGCCGAACAGTTGGCCCGCACCCCGGCAGAACTGTTGATTTCACGACAAAAATACGCCCAGGCCACCCTCGCATTGGCCCGCGCCGTTTAAAATCCCCGATAATCCCATGTCTGATCATGAGCAATCTTCATCTGAAGCCTGCCCATGTCGCTTTTTCACAGGATACGACGATGACCGTCTACTTCATCGGCGCCGGCCCCGGCGACCCGGAACTGATCACCGTCAAAGGCCAGCGCCTGATTCGCAGCTGCGCCGTCATCATTTATGCCGGCTCGCTGGTCCCCGCCGCCGTGCTGGAAGGCCACCACGCTGAACAGGTGGTCAACAGTGCCGAACTGCACCTGGAACAGATCATCGAACTGATCAAGGCCGCCCACGCCAAGGGCCAGGATGTGGCAAGGGTGCATTCCGGCGATCCGAGCCTGTATGGCGCCATCGGCGAACAGATTCGCCACCTGCGCGAGCTGGACATTCCCTTTGAGATCATTCCCGGGGTGACGGCCACGGCAGCCTGTGCCGCGCTCTTGGGTGCTGAATTGACCCTGCCGGACGTTTCCCAGAGCGTGATTCTGACCCGCTACGCCGACAAGACGGCGATGCCGGCCGGTGAAGAACTGGCCAGCCTGGCACAACATGGCGCGACCATGGCGATCCATCTGGGGGTCAGCCACCTGCGCAAGATCGTGTTGGAATTAATCCCGCATTACGGTGCCGATTGCCCGATCGCGGTGATTCACCGGGCGAGCTGGCCGGACCAGGACTGGGTGGTGGGGACTTTGGCAGATATCGCCGGGAAGGCTGAAGCCAAGGGCTTTCGGCGTACAGCGCTGATTCTGGTGGGTCGGGTGTTGGGCAGTGATCAGTTCAGCGAGTCTTCGCTGTATCGTGCGGGGCATGCGCATCTGTACAGGCCCCGAGAATAGAAGGTCTTTTGGCTTCCGGCATAAAAAAACGGCACTCACGGGTGCCGTTTTTTTTGCTTGCGCAGCGAACACCTTACTTAGTAGTAGGCGTTTTCTTTCTGCGTATGGTCAGTCACATCGCGCACGCCCTTGAGCTCCGGCACACGCTCGAGCAAGGTGCGCTCGATGCCTTCGCGCAAGGTCACGTCTGCCTGGCCGCAGCCCTGGCAACCGCCACCAAACTTGAGGACGGCGATGCCGTCGTCGACCACATCGATCAGGCTGACCTGGCCGCCGTGGCTGGCGAGGCCCGGGTTGATCTCGGTTTGCAGGTAGTAGTTGATGCGCTCGTTGATCGGGCTGTCGGCGTTGACCATTGGCACCTTGGCGTTGGGTGCCTTGATGGTCAACTGGCCGCCCATGCGGTCGGTGGCATAGTCGACTACCGCGTCGTCCAGGAACGCTTCGCTGAACGAATCGATGTAAGCGGTGAAGCTCTTGAGCCCCAGCGCCGTGTCTTCAGGTTTTTCTTCGCCCGGCTTGCAGTAGGCAATGCAGGTTTCGGCGTACTGGGTGCCGGGCTGGGTGATAAAGACGCGAATGCCGATACCCGGGGTGTTCTGCTTGGAGAGCAGATCAGCCAGATAATCGTGGGCGGCGTCAGTGATGGTAATAGCGGTCATGGAAACTCCTCGCAGGCTTGGGCGCAGTTTACGCCAATCAACGCGCGGGACAAAGTCCTAGTATTTTTGTCGGGAAAGAGCCGGCGACGGTTGGGCCCCGGATTTGCCATCAACACGCTGTTTAAGCCACCGATAGCTGGATTTTTCCACCCACTGGTAGCTGGCCCAGGAGCCCACGGCGATCGCCAGTACGCACAGCACAAACATGACGTAGGGGTTCACACCATACCGTTGTGCGATAAAACCACCTGCGGACAGCACCAGCACATGCATCAGGTACACCGAGTAGGAACAATCACCCAATAGCTTGAGCGTTCGATTGTGTTCAAAGAAACGCTCAAGCGCCATGCACGCCATGACCAGCACCGCGCTTGGCAGGCCCCAGACCAGAAATCGCGGTTGCGGGGGCGAATGGTAGATTATCAGCAACGCGCCGCTGATGCCCACCAGTGGCAGCCACAGGCCCGGGCGGATCCAGCCGCGGCGGTGCAGCATGCCGATGGCGATCCCCAGCAGGAACTCGTAGACGATGTCCGAGCGATAGAACTGGCTGACCCAGCCATAGCCCGTCCATGCCTGGCACACCGCGAAAAATAACGCCGCAACCACCAGCAGCCTCACCTGCAGGCGGAACAACAGCGCCCAGGCGAACAGCACGTAGAAGAGCATTTCGTAGTTGAGGGTCCAACCGACATTAAGTGTTGGATAAATGCCGTAGCCACCGGGATTTTCGCTGGGAACGAACAGCAGGGACAGGAGGAAGTGCGACCAGTCAACGGTCTGGTCTGGCAGCAGGGGTTGGGCGAACACCACCAGTAGCGCCATCAACAGGGTGTAGAACCAGTAGGCCGGAACGATGCGAAACAGTCGGTACAGCAGGAATTTTCCGGGCGGCAGTGCTTTGCCTTCGGTGGACAGGAAGATCACCAGGCCGCTGATCACAAAGAAAATATCGACGCCCACCGCGCCTTTGTCGATGAACATCTGCCCGATCGGGCCACGGGCCTTGAAGTCGAAGAATATCTGCATGAAATGGTGGCAAACCACCGTCCAGGCGGCCAGGGCGCGTAATGCCTGTACAGAAATCAGCATTGATTGCCCTCCGTTGAACATCCACATACCACCGCAATCGACCTGTGGCAGCGAGCAGGCTCGCTCCCATAGGGACATCAGTGTGCCTTGTAGATCGGACAACGCCGCGTCGGCAAAGGTCTATCAAAGATTCTCGTAGCGGTTCATGTCCAGCACGCCCTCTTCCTCCGGCTGGGTCTCGTGCACATACCGGCTCAAGTCGTGAAAGTACTGCCAGAACTGCGGATGGCTGCGGCGGATGCCCCAGCGCTGGATGATTTTCTCCAGGCGGTTGGCGTCCTTGGCATTCTCCATGGCATCAACGAAAGCTGGCACCTGGTCGGCAGGAATGTTGAAGATGAAATTCGGATAGCTGCTCAACACACCTGGAAAAATGGTCAGGGTGTCCAGGCCGGGTTGATAACGCAGTGACTCGCCCAGCAGAAACGCGACGTTGCTGTGGGCGCGATTGCGCAGAAGGCTGTAGACCTCACGCTGACCGCTGGCACTCTGCACGCGCAACAGGGTGGCTTCCGGCAACAGGTCGATGACCCTCAGCCCGGCGGCCGGGCGCGAGGTCAAGCGGCTCAAGGCTTGATCGGCATTCTGCAAGTCCGGGTCGATGTTGGGGCGCGAGCAATACGCGCCCTCACAGCGATTGATCGGGTCGGGGCTGGCGTCGAGGTCGCCGTAGCGGGCCAGCAACTGCCGGGCAAAGTCACGCTTGGGGTCCTTTTCATCGAGCTTGAGCGCAGTGTCCTTGTCGTCGTCGATGCTCTCGTAATCCAGCCACATCTTGATTTTGCCGCTGTTCTGATACCAGTCGTCGAGGTAGCCCTCCCGGGAATCGGCGGGCATCAGGCGCAGGAAATTCTGCTCGGCGCCATTGCGGATCAGGTCGAAATACAGCCGCGTCTGCGCCTGGTGCGACACGTTGCCGAACACGTCGAAGTTGACCGCCAGCTGGTAATAGGTGCGTTCCAGCAGCGGATAATCGAACAGCCACATCGTTTGCGGCACTTCGCCAATCAAGCCCTTGGTCACCGACGCGCTGTCGAAATGGCGGAAGATGCTCAGCAACGCATTGTCATTGCCCGCCCACAGCGTCGACCAGCTCGGCGCCGGCGCGTCGGCATAACTGTCGCGGCGCAAGGCTTCGTACTCATTGCGTTTATTGCGGTAGTCGTGCCACAGGGTCAGCACACTGCCGACGTCATCGTCCTGCCCGGGCATCGCCAGCAGCGGCGTGGCCTGGCCGCGATAGTTGGGGTCGGTGATGTAGAGGTCGTGCTCCGGCGCCTGGAACAGTGCCCAGAAGTTATCGCGGATCACGTCGGTGGCAATCTGGCCACGGCACACCGGACCGCGAATAAAGGTGCGCACGAAGTACTCGGCGTTATCCAGCATGAACTGATAGCGCGCCTGGGCCGGGATCGCTTCGAAGGTACTGAACGGATTGGCCCGCCGTTCAGGGCCATAGCCGGGCAAGGCGTTGACCTGCCAGTTACCGGTGTAGAAAAGGCTCTTGACCCGGGCCATCTTCGGCGCGCTCAACGGGTAGCTGATGTGAGTCTTGTGCACGATCACCCCTTGCACGGGCCGCAGGCGGTAATACACCTGGGTCCCGGGATCGTCGTTGGGACGCCGGGTCTTGATCAGGTCGATGGGCTGGCCGGTGGGTGTTCGCGAGCGCACCCACTGGAAAAAGTGCCCGGGCTCGCCGTCCTTGAAGTACAGGTGGGCCAGGAACCAGTGTTCGAACAACCAGCGCCCCACCAGGCTTTCCCGGGCACCCGGCGCATTGAGCAGGTTTTCCCACTGCAGCACCTGCAATGCTTCCCGGGAGGACGGCTGCAGGCCTTGTTCATCAATGGGCGCACCCGAGGCCAGCCAGCGTTGAAGCGTCTGGTATTGCTGGTCGGTCAGGCCTGTCACTGCGAGCGGCATGCCCTCTTTGGGGTGGGCACCGGCGTAGCCGTCGAATTCGCCCGGCATGGCACACATGTTGGCCCGGTTCAGGCCAAGCGCGATCTCCTCGGGCAGTTTGGCATTGGGCTGCAACGGCGTGCGGTGGCCCAGTTCCAGCATCCGCGCCATCAGGGAAGCCTGGCTCGCCTGGGCGTCGAGCACCGAATAGAAACCCTTCTGCTGCCAGGCCTGCTTGCCGAACGCATCGTAATACAGCCGGGTTGGCGCGGCCGCGCTGGTGCGTTCGCCGTCGTAGACCGGGGTCTTGCTCGCGCCCCGTGCCGCGCCCTCGCCGCTGCCCAGGTTCAACTGACAGGCGGCGTCATTGCAGGCGTGGCAGGCCACGCACTTTTCGGTGAAGATCGGTTGAATATCCCGGGTATAGGAAATGGCCGGCTCCTGCGCCGCAGCGCCCCAGCTCAAACACAGCACAATCATGCTGGTGACGAAGCGATACGACATGTCCCTGGTCCCGATCATGAGAAAACGCCGCGATTCTACCGGCACGGGGCTATCACCAACATGAGCGATATTCATGCAAAACCGGTACATGCTCTAAAAGCGCGCAGGTTTGCTATGATCCCGGCCCTTCGTAATGGTCTTTCCGAGTAGTCCACATGTCCGATCGCAGTGTTCGCCTTCAAGCTCTCAAGCACGCCCTCAAAGAGCGCATCCTGATTCTCGATGGCGGCATGGGCACCATGATCCAGAGCTACAAGCTCGAGGAGCAGGATTACCGGGGTAAACGCTTTGCAGACTGGCCGAGCGACGTCAAGGGTAACAATGACCTGCTGGTGCTGACTCGCCCGGACGTGATCGGCTCGATCGAAAAAGCCTACCTGGATGCCGGCGCCGACATCCTCGAAACCAACACCTTCAATGCCACCCAGGTATCCCTGGCCGATTACGGCATGCAGGGCCTGGCATACGAGTTAAACGTAGAAGGCGCACGCCTGGCGCGCAAGGTGGCTGATGCCAAGACCCTGGAAACCCCGGACAAGCCGCGCTTCGTCGCTGGCGTGATCGGGCCGACCAGTCGCACCTGCTCGCTGTCGCCGGACGTGAACAACCCCGGCTACCGCAACGTGACCTTCGATGAACTGGTGGAAAACTACACCGAGGCGGCCAAAGGCCTGATCGAGGGTGGCAGCGACTTGATCCTGATCGAAACCATCTTCGATACCTTGAACGCCAAGGCAGCGATCTTTGCCGTGCAGGGGGTGTTCGAAGAGCTGGGCATCGAGTTGCCAATCATGATCTCCGGCACCATTACCGACGCCTCTGGCCGCACCTTGTCGGGCCAGACCACCGAAGCCTTCTGGAACTCCGTGGCCCACGCCAAGCCGATATCGGTTGGCCTGAACTGCGCCCTCGGCGCCAGCGAGTTGCGCCCGTACCTGGAGGAGCTGTCGAACAAGGCAGGCACCCACGTCTCCGCGCACCCGAACGCCGGGCTACCCAACGAGTTCGGCGAGTACGACGAGCTGCCAGCGCAAACCGCCAAGGTCATCGAAGAGTTCGCCCAGAGCGGGTTTCTCAACATCGTCGGCGGCTGCTGCGGCACCACCCCGGGCCACATCGAAGCCATCGCCAAGGCCGTGGCGGGATATGCGCCGCGGCAGATTCCGGACATTCCCAAGGCGTGCCGCCTTTCCGGGCTTGAGCCGTTCACCATCGATCGCAGCTCGCTGTTCGTCAACGTCGGCGAGCGCACCAATATCACCGGCTCGGCAAAGTTCGCCCGCCTGATTCGTGAAGACAACTACACCGAAGCCCTGGAAGTCGCCCTGCAACAGGTCGAGGCCGGCGCCCAGGTGATCGACATCAACATGGACGAAGGGATGCTCGATTCGAAGAAGGCGATGGTGACCTTCCTCAATCTGATTGCCGGTGAACCGGACATCTCCCGCGTCCCGATCATGATCGACTCCTCGAAATGGGAAGTGATCGAGGCCGGCCTGAAATGCATCCAGGGCAAGGGCATCGTCAACTCGATCAGCATGAAAGAAGGCGTCGAGCAGTTCATGCATCACGCCAAGCTGTGCAAGCGCTACGGTGCGGCGGTGGTCGTGATGGCCTTCGACGAAGCCGGCCAGGCTGACACCGAAGCGCGCAAGAAGGAAATCTGCAAGCGCTCCTACGACATTCTGGTCAACGAAGTCGGCTTCCCGCCGGAAGACATCATCTTCGACCCGAACATCTTCGCCGTGGCTACCGGTATCGAAGAACACAACAACTATGCCGTGGACTTCATCAACGCCTGCGCCTACATCCGAGACGAGCTGCCATATGCGCTGACGTCGGGCGGCGTGTCCAACGTGTCGTTCTCGTTCCGGGGCAACAACCCGGTGCGCGAGGCCATCCACTCGGTGTTTCTGTTGTATGCGATCCGCAACGGCCTGAGCATGGGCATCGTCAACGCCGGCCAGCTGGAGATCTATGACCAGATCCCGGCCGAACTGCGTGACGCCGTGGAGGACGTCGTGCTCAACCGTACCCCGGAAGGCACCGACGCCCTCCTCGCCATCGCCGACAAGTACAAGGGCGACGGCAGCGTCAAGGAAGCCGAGACCGAAGAGTGGCGCAGCTGGGACGTCAACAAGCGCCTGGAGCACGCACTGGTCAAGGGCATCACCACCCACATCGTCGAGGACACCGAAGAGTCGCGCCTGTCGTTCGCCCGCCCGATCGAAGTGATCGAAGGGCCGCTGATGTCCGGCATGAACATCGTTGGCGACCTGTTCGGCGCCGGCAAGATGTTCCTGCCGCAAGTGGTGAAATCCGCCCGGGTGATGAAGCAGGCCGTAGCCCACCTGATTCCGTTTATCGAACTGGAAAAAGGCGACAAGCCCGAAGCCAAGGGCAAGATCCTGATGGCCACGGTCAAGGGCGACGTGCATGACATCGGCAAGAACATCGTCGGCGTGGTCCTGGGTTGCAACGGCTATGACATCGTCGACCTGGGCGTCATGGTGCCGGCGGAGAAAATCCTCCAGGTGGCCAGGGAGCAGAAGTGCGACATCATCGGCCTGTCCGGCCTGATCACCCCGTCGCTGGACGAGATGGTCCACGTAGCCCGTGAAATGCAGCGCCAGGATTTCCACCTGCCGCTGATGATCGGTGGCGCCACTACCTCCAAGGCACACACGGCGGTGAAGATCGAGCCCAAGTACAGCAATGACGCGGTGATTTATGTCACCGACGCCTCCCGCGCCGTGGGCGTGGCGACCCAGTTGTTGTCCAAGGAGTTGAAACCGGCTTTCGTCGAGAAGACTCGCCAGGACTACGTCGAGGTTCGCGAACGCACCGCCAACCGCAGCGCCCGCACTGAACGCCTGAGCTACCCGGCGGCGATCGCCAAGAAGCCGCAGTTCGACTGGAGCACCTACACGCCGGTCACACCGACGTTCACCGGTGCCCGGGTGCTGGATAATATCGATTTGAAGGTGCTGGCCGAATACATCGACTGGACGCCGTTCTTCATTTCCTGGGACCTGGCCGGCAAGTTTCCGCGCATCCTCACCGACGAAGTCGTGGGTGAAGCCGCCACTGCGCTCTACGCGGATGCCCGGGAGATGCTGGACAAGCTGATCAACGAAAAGCTGATCAGTGCCCGTGCGGTGTTCGGCTTCTGGCCGGCCAATCAGGTGCGCGACGACGACATCGAAGTCTACGGCGATGACGGCAAGCCGTTGGCCAAGCTGCATCACTTGCGCCAGCAGATCATCAAGACCGACGGCAAACCAAACTTCTCCCTGGCCGACTTCGTGGCGCCCAAGGACAGCGAGATCACCGACTACGTCGGCGGGTTTATCACCACTGCCGGCATCGGTGCCGAAGAAGTGGCCAAGGCTTACCAGGACGCCGGCGACGATTACAACTCGATCATGGTCAAGGCCTTGGCCGACCGCCTGGCCGAGGCCTGCGCCGAGTGGCTGCACCAGCAGGTGCGCAAGGATTATTGGGGTTATGCCAAGGACGAGACCCTCGACAACGAGGCACTGATCAAGGAGCAGTACACCGGCATCCGCCCTGCGCCGGGCTACCCGGCGTGCCCTGATCACACCGAGAAAAGCACGCTGTTCAGCCTGCTCGACCCTGAAGCCAGCGAAATGCAGGCCGGCCGCAGCGGCGTGTTTCTCACCGAGCACTACGCAATGTTCCCTGCTGCTGCAGTCAGCGGCTGGTACTTCGCCCATCCGCAGGCGCAGTACTTTGCCGTGGGCAAGATCGACAAGGACCAGGTGCAGAGTTACACCTCACGCAAAGGCCAGGAGCTCAGCGTGACCGAGCGCTGGCTGGCACCGAACCTGGGTTACGACAACTAAGATCTACAGATCGCAGCCTGCGGCAGCTCCTACAGGTCATCAGGCTGCGATCTGCCCTGCTTTGTCTATGCTTACCTTTCTCACACAAGTGATGAGGGATTTATGGACGATCCGGTCGACAACAAACCGCCGAGCTTCTGGCAGATGCTACACAGCGTCATGGCTGCGGCGTTCGGGGTTCAAAGCGGGAAGAATCGGGCACGCGACTTCACCCATGGCAAGCCCAGTCATTTTGTCATCCTGGGCATCCTGTTCACGGCGGTGTTTGCCTTGACGTTGTTTGCCATCGTCAAGCTGGTGCTGCACCTGGCCGGCATCTGAGATCGCTGTCAGTGCATCAGGGTGTGCATGCTGAAGGGGTACCGGTAAGACGCCGGGCGGCCTTTTGCCGACAGGCGGCGGAAGTTCACCCGGTAATCGGTCGACGTCTTCATGGCCAGCAGACGCCGGGCCTGTGCCTGATCGACCACTTGCAACAGGGCAAGCATCTGGTCCCGTCCTCCTTGCCGGTTCAGGTCTATACCGAGCTCATGGTCATGCAACTGCACCAGCGCCCAACCCCCAAGGGTAAAGTGCCCGCCCATCAACACGCTCAGGCGTCCGTCAACCTTGGCTTGCAACGCCGAAGGCGAGGTATTGACCGCGCTGAACAGCGCGTCCTTGCCGGGGACCCCGCCGGTCTCCGAATACGCCTGCATCGCGCCGAATGCCATTTCGTCATTGGCTGACCACACCAGGCTCACTTTGGGGTAGCGCTGGAACAACATTCGGGCTTGCTCGTACGCCCGCTGCCGGGTCCACCCGCTGTACACCAACTGGCGCAAGCGTACCTGCGGATGTTCGGCCAGGGCGCGATACATGCCTTGCTCGCGTAAATGGGCAGAGGGCGTAATTTTCAAGCCGGAAAAGGCCAGCAACTCGATCACCTGGCCGGGTGCGGCGGGCGGATGCTGGCGGATCAACTCCTTGAGCATCAGGTAGCCGCCCTCCTCGTCGTTGGGCACCAGGCTACCCAGCAAGTCCGGACGATCGCCCAGCAGGCTCTTCTGATTGTCGGTCAGGGACGCGTTGACCATGAACAGCTTGACGCCGCTACCCTGGGCCAGGCGCATGATTTGCGGAGCAACGTATTGCTCGTTGACGAAGATCAGGTAATCCGGACGCTGGGGCCCCTGCAATGCCTCACGGGCTTGCACCACGGTCAATTCCGGCATGCGTTCGCTGTAGCGCACCTGCAAGTCGATGCCCAGGTCATCCGCCGCCGCTCGCATGAACTGTGCGTAGGTCACCCAGAAGGTTTCGTTGGTGCCACCGGGACTGAGGAACAGCACCGACTCGGCGCGCGCGGCTGAGCCGCAGGCAGCGCTGAGTGCCAGCAATAGAGTGAAGCAGTACTTGAGCATTGGTCGTCCGGGCCCCGAAAATCCGCCGCGCATTATAGCCAGCGAAGCCCGGAAAATCGGTCTTTACCGCATGTTCTGTCCGACAATCGTCGGAATCAGGCCCGGACGAGGCGGTTTATTGATGACTGACCCAGAACACGGCAGTGCCCACGACCAGGATGATCAGGAACAAAATCGCCCAGGCATCAACCGTACTGTCGGGTTTTGAAGCTTTGGTAGGGTTGCTCATTGCATCGCCTCTTGTCGGTTTTATCGGTGATTGCACGAAGACTCGCTCACAGTTAAGACGATGATTGCCCACACCACAAACGCGGGTTTGCTAACAACGATTCTCGTTAGTCGTTTTGGTTCTTTACATATACTCAAACATCACTTTTGCGCATAACTACAAACTGGTATCTTGCCCCGGCTCCGTTGGGAGTGCGCGGCCGTGCGCGCAGAATTGCCGAGGCAGTATCGGACTTCAGCAAGCCCCACATGCAGCTGGAACCGACCGGCCCAAGCCTGAGAACAGGACTTATATGTACGTATACGACGAGTACGATCAGCGGATCATCGAGGACCGCGTCAAGCAGTTCCGTGATCAGACCCGACGCTATCTGGCAGGCGAGCTGAGCGAAGAAGAATTCCGCCCCCTGCGCCTGCAAAATGGCCTTTACATCCAGCGTTTCGCGCCGATGTTGCGGGTCGCGGTGCCTTACGGCCAACTGACTTCGCGCCAAACGCGAATGATGGCCAAGATCGCCCGTGACTATGACAAGGGCTATGCCCACATCAGCACCCGGCAGAACGTACAGTTCAACTGGCCGGCGCTGGAAGACATCCCGGATATCCTGGCAGAGCTGGCCACCGTGCAGATGCACGCGATCCAGACCAGCGGCAACTGCCTGCGCAATGTCACCACCGACCAGTTCGCCGGTGTCGCGTTCGATGAGCTGATTGATCCGCGCCCATGGTGCGAGATTGTGCGCCAGTGGACCACCTTCCACCCTGAGTTCGCCTACCTGCCGCGCAAGTTCAAGATCGCGATCAACGGTTCGACCTCCGACCGTGCCGCCATCGAAGTGCACGACATCGGCCTTGAGCCGGTGCACAACGCGGCCGGCGAGTTGGGTTTCCGCGTGCTGGTGGGTGGCGGCCTGGGCCGTACCCCGGTGGTGGGCGCTTTCATCAACGAATTCCTGCCGTGGCAGGACCTGTTGAGCTATCTCGACGCCATCCTGCGTGTCTACAACCGCTATGGCCGTCGTGACAACAAATACAAGGCGCGGATCAAGATCCTGGTCAAGGCGCTGACTCCTGAAGTTTTCGCCCAGAAAGTCGACGCGGAAATGGAGCACCTGCGCGGTGGCCAGACCACCTTGACCGAAGCCGAAGTGCATCGGGTGGCCAAGCACTTCGTGGACCCCGAGTACCAGGCGCTGGACAACCAGAGCGCGGCCCTGGCCGAGCTTGACCAGCAGCACCCGGGCTTCGCCCGCTGGCGCACGCGCAACACCCTGGCGCACAAGAAGCCGGGTTACGTTGCCGTGACATTATCGCTGAAACCTACCGGCGTGGCACCGGGGGACATCACCGACAAACAGCTGGATGCCGTGGCTGACCTGGCCGAACGTTACTCGTTCGGTCAACTGCGCACATCCCATGAGCAGAACATCATTCTGGCGGACGTCGAGCAGAGCCAACTGTTTACCCTCTGGGGTGAACTGCGCGAGCAAGGGTTCGCCACGCCGAACATCGGCCTGCTGACCGACATCATCTGCTGCCCGGGGGGTGACTTCTGCTCCCTGGCCAACGCCAAGTCGATCCCGATTGCCGAATCGATCCAGCGTCGTTTCGATAACCTGGACTACCTGTTCGACATCGGCGAACTGGACTTGAACATTTCCGGTTGCATGAACGCCTGCGGTCACCACCACGTCGGCCATATCGGCATTCTCGGGGTGGACAAGAAAGGCGAAGAGTTTTACCAGGTCTCCCTGGGTGGCAGCGCCAGTCGCGATGCGAGCCTGGGCAAGATCCTCGGCCCGTCCTTCGCCCAGGAAGCCATGCCTGATGTGATCGAGAAGCTGATCAACGTGTACGTCGAACAACGTACCGAAGACGAGCGCTTCATCGACACTTACCAGCGTATCGGCATCGACCTCTTCAAGGAGCGCGTCTATGCAGCGAATCATTAAGAACAACGAAGTCGTCGACGAAACCTGGCACCTGCTGCCCAAGGATTTCAACATCGACGAGATCAGCAACTGCGACGACCTGATCGTCCCGCTGCAGCTGTGGCGTGAACACAGCCGCATGCTCAAGGCCCGCGATGGCGGCCTTGGCGTGTGGCTGGATGCGGATGAAGAAGCGGAAGAAATCGGTGACGACGTGGACCAGTTCCAGGTCATCGCCCTTAACTTTCCCGCTTTCACCGATGGTCGCAATTACTCCAACGCCCGCCTGCTGCGTGACCGCTACGGTTTTAAAGGCGAGTTGCGGGCGATCGGCGATGTGCTGCGTGACCAGCTGTTCTATCTGCGTCGCTGCGGCTTCGATGCCTTCGCATTGCGCGCTGACAAAGACCCGTACGAAGCGCTGGAAAGCCTCAAGGACTTCTCGGTGACCTATCAGGCCGCCACTGACGAACCGCTGCCGCTGTTTCGTCGTCGCTGATGCTGCAAAGGCATGACCCCGTCCGGGGTCATGCGTCCTTCCCACTGAGCCCTTTCACCTTCAAGAGGTGAAAGGGCTCAGTGGTGACTGGTTACCAGAAGCGTTGTTGAGTCAACCGGCTCCACCAGGTCAGCAGTACCCGGTCGACTGAACCGCTGGCCGCCATGCCGATGCGTTCCTGCAAGCTTTTACGTTCGGCATAGTGCAGGTGGTACAGCTCGGATTTCTTCGCCCGTTCTGCCAGGTACTCGTCGCTGGTCTTGAGTTCGTCGACCAGTTGCAGGTCCAGCGCAGCCATGCCCAGCCAGATTTCGCCGGTGGCGACCTCATCGATGGCCAGTTGCGGCCGGTAACGCGAGACGAAGTTCTTGAACAGCTGATGGGTGATGTCCAGGTCTTCCTGGAATTTTTCCCGGCCCTTCTCGGTGTTTTCGCCGAACACGGTCAAGGTGCGCTTGTATTCCCCGGCAGTCAGCACCTCGAAATCGATGTCATGTTTCTTCAGCAGGCGGTTGACGTTGGGCAGTTGCGCAACCACCCCGATGGAACCGAGGATGGCAAAGGGTGCGCTGATGATCTTCTCGCCAATGCACGCCATCATGTAGCCGCCGCTCGCCGCCACCTTGTCGATGCACACGGTCAAGGGCACGCCCGCATCACGGATGCGCGCCAGTTGCGACGACGCCAGGCCGTAGCTGTGCACCATGCCCCCGCCGCTTTCCAGGCGCAGCACCACTTCATCCTTGGGGGTCGCCAGGGTCAGCAATGCGGTGATCTCATGGCGCAGGCTTTCAGTGGCGGAGGCCTTGATGTCGCCATCGAAATCCAGCACGAAAACCCGTGGCTTGGCCTCGGGCTTCTTCTTTTGCTTTTTCTCGGTCTTGGCCTGGGACTTGCGCAGGGCCTTGAGCTGGTCCTTGTCGAGCAAGGTGTGCTCCAGGCGTTCGCGCAGGCCCTTGTAGAAATCATTCAGCTTGCTGACCTGCAACTGGCCGGCGGATTTGCGGCGACCCTTGCTGCGCAATGCCGCAAAACTCGCCATCACCACCAGAATGGCGACCACCAGTGTCACGGTCTTGGCCAGGAAACTGGCGTACTCTGCAAAAAACTCCACAGCAACTCCTTCATTACTAAGCGCGGCATGAAAACGCACGCGGGGTGGTTACCAGCATACCCATGCGCCGGCCTGTCGGCCAGCCGCGAAACCTGTGGTAACAGGCCTGGAACGAGCATTTCAAACAAGCGTATGTTTTTTCATTGACAGCACACCGTCATCCCCCATAACCTCGCCAGACCTTCAACGTACCGGGATGAAGCGGACGTGGGCAGCATCTATCTGATTCGACATGGCCAAGCCTCTTTTGGTGCAGACGATTACGACGTCCTGTCGCCGACCGGCGTGCGCCAGGCGCAAATCCTCGGCCAGCACCTGGCCGAACTGGGTATCAGCTTCGATCGCTGCCTGGCAGGCGACCTGCGCCGGCAACAGGATACCGCCACCGGCGCCCTCGACCAGTTCGCCGCCTTCGGGCTGCCCGTGCCCATCCTGGAAACCGATGCAGCGTTCAACGAATTCGACGCCGATGCGGTCATCCGCGCATTGCTGCCTGAAATGCTGCCGCAAGAACCCCAAGCCCTGCACATCCTGCGCAACGCCGCGCAGAACCGCGGCGAGTTCCAGCGCATCTTCGCGCTGATCATCGAGCGCTGGCTCGCCGGCACCTATGACACGCCGGGCCTGGAAAGCTGGCTGGGATTTGTCGAGCGCGTCCGGGCCGGCCTGCACCGCCTCCTCGAAAGCGCCGACAACACCCAGAAAATCGCCGTGTTCACCTCCGGCGGGACCATCACTGCGCTGCTCCACCTGATCACCCAAATGCCTGCCCGGCAGGCTTTTGAACTGAACTGGCAAATCGTCAACACCTCGCTCAACCACTTGAAGTTTCGTGGGCGCGAGGTGGCACTGGCTTCCTTCAACAGCCATGCGCACCTGCAACTGCTGAAGGCCCCGGAACTCATCACATTTCGCTGAGTCCGGACTATTGTGACCCTGGCTGTAATCACCCAGCTCTAATTACCCAAGAAAGGATCAAACCATGACCTCCGTAGCTGACGCCGTACAAGCAATGAAAGCCAAGTTCAACCCAGCCGCTGCTGCCGGTCTGGACCTGGTCTTCGGTTTCCGCATCGACGACACCAAGAACTTCTCGCTGATCGTCAAGGACAGCACCTGCGAGCTGCAGGAAGGTGAAAACCCGGACGCCCAGGTGACCCTGGTGATGGACGGCGAAACCCTGGAAGGCATCGTCAGCGGCGAAACCGACGGCATGCAAGCGTTCATGGGCGGCAAATTGCGCGCTGAAGGCGACATGATGCTGGCGATGAAACTGTCCGAGCTGTTCCCGGCCTAAGCGACGGGCCCCGAACTTCGGGGCCGCGCCGGCTGCAAACAAATCCCGCCCTCCGTGGCGGGATTTGTCGTTTTTCGCCCCGGTGAAAGGCCGTGCGTGGATTTGCCGGCTATATTCCTTCTGGCCGCCGCGTCAGAACCTGGCTGCCAACGCTAACTTGCGATGAACCCAGTCCTGTGGAGAGCACTGCCATGAGCCCACCTGACGACCACGATGGATTTAACCGCCGCCGTGTACTGCAAGGCCTTTCGGCAGGCGCCGTCGGTGCCTGGATCAGCCCGCTGTTTGCAGGGAGTAAAACCATGCCAGACGCCCCCGCCGACCTCATCTTGTACAATGGACGCCTGCACACAGTCGATCGCAAGAAGCCCCAGGCCAGTGCCGTGGCGATCAAGGACGGGCGTTTCGTGGTGGTTGGCAGCGATGCTCAGGCCATGGCGTTACAAGGTCCCGGTACGCAAATCGTCGACCTGCACGGACGCACCGTCATCCCCGGCCTGAATGACTCGCACCTGCACCTGATTCGCGGCGGTTTGAACTACAACCTCGAACTGCGCTGGGAAGGCGTCCCGTCCCTGGTCGATGCCTTGCGCATGCTCAAGGACCAGGCAGATCGCACGCCAACGCCACAATGGGTACGTGTGGTCGGTGGCTGGAATGAGTTCCAGTTCGCCGAGAAACGCCTGCCCAGCATTGACGAACTGAACAAGGCCGCCCCGGACACCCCGGTGTTTGTCCTGCACCTCTACGACCGCGCCCTTCTCAACCGCGCAGCGTTGAAGGTCGTCGGATACACCCGCACCACGCCCAACCCTCCCGGTGGCGAGATCCAGCGCGACGCCAATGGCGATCCCACCGGAATGTTGATTGCTCGACCCAACGCGATGATCCTCTACTCGACCCTGGCGAAGGGGCCCAAGCTCCCGCTGGAATACCAGGTCAACTCGACCCGCCAGTTCATGCGCGAACTTAACCGCCTGGGCGTTACCAGCGCCATCGATGCCGGTGGCGGCTACCAGAATTATCCTGATGATTACCAGGTCATCCAGCAGCTGGCTCGGGAAAAGCAACTCACGGTCCGCATTGCCTACAACCTGTTCACCCAGAAGCCGAAGGAAGAGCTTGCCGATTTCAAGAACTGGACGAGCAGCTCTCGCTACGGCCAGGGCGATGACTTTCTACGGCACAACGGCGCTGGCGAGATGCTGGTGTTTTCCGCAGCCGACTTCGAGGACTTCCTCGAGCCTCGTCCCGACCTGCCGCAAACCATGGAACAGGAACTTGAACCAGTGGTTCGGCACCTGGTGGAACAACGCTGGCCGTTCCGCCTGCACGCCACCTACAACGAATCCATCAGCCGCATGCTCGATGTGTTCGAGAAGGTCAATCGCGATATCCCTTTCGACGGGCTGCCCTGGTTTTTCGATCATGCCGAAACCATTACCCCGCAGAATATCGAACGGGTCAAAGCGCTCGGCGGCGGTATCGCGATTCAGGATCGCATGGCGTTCCAGGGTGAGTATTTTGTCGAACGCTACGGCGCCAAGGCCGCCGAACACACGCCTCCCATCGCGCGCATGCTCGCCGAAGGCCTGCCCGTCGGGGCTGGAACTGATGCCACGCGGGTGTCGAGCTATAACCCCTGGACGTCGCTCTACTGGCTGGTCAGCGGTCGCACCGTCGGAGGTCTGGAGCTGTATCCCCAGGGCCTGAGCCGCGACACCGCGCTGGAACTGTTCACCCATGGCAGCGCCTGGTTTTCTTCCGAACAAGGCAAGAAAGGCCAGATAAAGGCGGGGCAACTGGCGGACCTTATCGCCCTTTCAGCCGACTATTTCCACATCGAAGACGAGGCGGTCAAATGGATCGAGTCGGTATTGACGATTGTCGATGGCAAAATCGTCTACGGCACTGCCGAGTTCGGCAAGCTCGGCCCGCCGCCAGTGCCCGTGGTGCCTGAATGGTCCCCGGTGGTCACAGTGCCCGGCCACTGGAAACCCCTGGCGCCGCTAACCGCACAGGTTCATCAATGTGTGGGCGCCTGCGCGGTGCACGCCCACAGCCATGAGCGGGCGCGGCTGTCCTCGGCTCCGGTGAGTGATTTCCAGGGCTTCTGGGGAGCGTTCGGGTGTTCGTGTTTTGCATTCTAAGCGACGTTCCAGGCCCCCGTGCATGTGCGGCGTGCACGGGGGGCGCCTGGCTTGAGAACACAGTTGCTACAATGCCTGCACCTCCCGCACCGGCCGCCCCATGGACATCGACCTCGCCCGCACCTTCCTCGAAATTGTTCGTCACGGCAGCCTCGCCGCCGCAGCGCAGAAGCTGCATGTTACCCAGACCGCCATCACTGCACGGGTACAAAAACTCGAAAGCCAGCTCGGCAGCACGCTGTTTGTGCGCAATCGCGCCGGCGCCCGCCTGACGCCCAACGGCGAGGCCTTTGTGGTGTACGCCAACCAGCTGGTGCAGACCTGGGAAGCGGCGCGCCGGGATTTGCCGCTGCCCGAGGGTTATCACAATGTCCTGCATATTGGTGGCGAAGTCAGCCTGTGTAACCCGCTGATGCTCGGCTGGGCCGGCGAACTGCGGAATAAGATTCCCGGCCATGCGCTGCGCATGGAAGTTGGCGATGGCGAACATTTGTTGCGCCAGCTGGAGCTCGGGCTACTGGACGCGGCCCTGGTGTTTCACCCCGAGTACTGGCCGCGCCTGCAAGTTGAGCAGGTACTGGAAGAAAAACTCATCCTGGTGCGCTTGGTGGCCAAACCCGAGCCCTACGTCTATATCGACTGGGGTCCGGACTTCCGCCGCCAGCACGACGCGGCGCTGCCAGAAAATGCCCGGGCGGCGCTGAGCTTCAACCTCGGCCCGCTCGGCCTGCAATACATTCTCGAACACGGTGGCAGCGGCTATTTCCGCACTCGAGTGGTCCAGAGCTACCTGGAGAGTGGCGTCATGGAAATAGTGCCCAAGGCCCCGGAGTTCAACTACCCGACCTATCTGGTCTACTCCCGCGACCGCGATTCGGCGACGCTGCAACAGGCATTCGATCTGCTACGCGAAGTCATCAAGCGCGATGGTGACTGGTCACAGCGCTGGGACCCGCTGATCTGAGCACGCGCTGCACCGGAGCATGGCATTTGTGCCATCGAGATCAATCCGGCCAGACGCCTGGAATCGGCTAATCTGCTGGGGTGACCATCATCCGGGGTGAATGCAGTGAGGCAGACCACCGATCTATTCCGCAGCCGCTACCGCGCTGCCGTGCATCCGCGTTACAACCCCTGGCTGCACGGCGTTTTTGTACTGGTATTCGGACTGCTGGCCTGTGGCGCATTCTGGAGCACTGTGCAACAGGTCCAGCCAGGGGAATGGCTGGCCGTGCCGCTGACCCTGCTGCTGTTCAACGCCGGCGTCTACCTGGTGCACCGTCACCTCGGGCACCACAAAAAAAGCTTTGCCCGAATGTTCTACGCCCGTCACGCCGGCGATCACCACAGTTTTTTCACCCCCGGGCACATGACCTATGACAGCGCCCGGGACTGGCGGGTGATCCTGTTTCCGGCGTGGCTGATTGTGCTGCACACCCTGGTGATTACCTTGCCCCTGTGGTGGCTGCTGTCGCTGATCAATACCAACGTTGCCGGTTTGTTCGGTGGCTGCCTGGTGCTTGGTTACCTCACCTATGAAGTGTTCCATGCCTGCGAACACTTGCCGCCGAGCAACCGTCTGACCCGGCTGCCGTGGATCCGCCAGATGCGTCGCCTGCACGAATTGCATCACCGCCGCGAGCTGATGCAGGAACGCAATTTCAACATTGTCTTTCCCTTGATGGATTACCTGTTCGGCACCCTCTACTGGGAACCGGAACACCTCACCACGCCCCCGACGAGTAGGCCCATGACCCGCATGCAGCATCAAGTCGACATCGCCGCAAACCCGATTGAGGTGCTCGCCTACGCCAGCGCCGCAACCCGCTGGCCGGAGTGGCACCCGTCGTCCCTGACAGTCGACGGACAGGCCGGCCCGCTGCATGCAGGGTCACGCTTCGAAGAAGACATTCGCGCCGGAGGCCGTGAAGGTCACCTGAGCTGGGTGGTCGAGGAATACTTGCCGGGACGGCGCTGGATTGCCCGCGCCCAGGGCGATAACGGCCTGTCGCTGCTGCTGACCTATGAGTGCGCGGCCCAGGGCAATGGCACACGGTTTATCCGCACCCTGGACTATCAGTTCGAGAGCCTGGCGATGCGCCTGGCCAATCATCTTCTGCTCAAGCGCCGCATTGACCGCGAGTCTGCGCAATCCATGCTGGCCTTGCGCACAATGGCGCAACAGCACCTGGCCCCCACGGGAGCGACTGCGTGAGTCGATCCATAAGGTTTCGTCATGTCGTATTGCTGATGCTGGTGGTTATTGCGGCGTTCCTCTTGCTGATGCCCACCAAGGTGCAACCGGTGGCCTGGAACCCGCCACCGGCGCCTTCGCTCACCAGTGGGGTCTACGCAGACAATCAGCGCCTCAAAGACGTTGAGCCCGTGGGTGCCGGCCACCTGGAAGGCCCGGAGGCCTTGCTGCTCGAAGACAGTGCGCTGATCACCGGGCTGCACGACGGTCGGTTGATCCGTACCAGCCTCGACGGCAAGTTCACCCAGGTCCTGGCAGACACTGGAGGCCGGCCATTGGGCCTGGCGCGACATCCCAACGGCTTGCTGGTGATTGCCGACGGGGTCAAGGGATTGTTATCCCTGGATGCCCAGGCCCGCCTGATTCCATTGTCCACAGAGGCCAAGGGTGTGCCCTTGGGTTTTACCGACGACGTGGCCATCGACAAATCCGGGCACTATGCCTATTTCAGCGACGCTTCCAGCCGGTTCGGTTATGGCAGCGATGGCGATGCCATCATCGAGCATGGCGGCGACGGGCGCTTGCTGCGCTACGACTTCCAGACCGGCAAGACCGCCGTGCTGCTGGACAAGCTGGAGTTCGCCAACGGCGTAGCACTGGGCCCGGACGAGAGCTTTGTGCTGGTCAACGAAACGGGCGCCTACCGCATCAGCCGCTACTGGTTGAGCGGTCCGAAAGCGGGCACTCATGATGTGTTTATCGACAACCTGCCAGGTATGCCCGACAACCTGTCGTTCAACGGCGAAAACCGTTTCTGGGTGGCGCTCTACGCCCCGCGTAACGCCCTGCTGGATGCCACGGCGCCGCACCCCTTCGTGCGAAAAATGATTGCCCGGGCCATGAGCGTGCTGCCAAAGCCAGTAGAAAAGCGCGGGTTTGCTCTGGGTCTGGATGTGCAAGGACAGGTGATCGCCAATCTGCAGGACGGGAGTCGCGACAATTATTCGCCGATCACCACCGTGCGCGAATATGGCGAGTGGTTGTATTTTGGTTCGCTGAAGGCCGATCACATGGTGCGGTTGCCTTTGGCGAAGGCGCTCCAATAATCGGACCTTGCAGGAGCCGGCCAGTTGCAGGCTCCTGCATGTCAGGGTCGCTACCTGGCCTGGAGTTGCTGGACGATCTTGTCCTTGACCTGCAAGCGCTTCTCCTTGAGCTTCTTCAACGCATCATCGCTGGGCGCATCCGACTGGGCGGTCTCTGCCTTCACCACCTCCGCATCGGCTTGGGAATACTTGTTGATCAGTGAATCCAGTAATGGATCCTTGGTGCGTTTTTGCTGGATCTCTTCCTTTGACAGTTTCAGGTCCTGATACAGATCGTGGGTCACCGGCATGGAACACCTCCGTTTGTTGATCGGCGGTGAACGCGATCAATTGCGCTCACCAAGTACCAGAATGGCCTCGGTTGGCGGGTCCTGTCGATACCGGGAGTGTCCGTTCGTCGTGCTGGCGCAAACACGATCAAACCTTTGGCCATTCATCCGGCTCCATTTATTAACGATCAACGGATCGCTTATAAAAACTGTGTGGAGAATGATCAATGGACGGATTCACCTTGCGTAACCTCGCCCTGGCCGTAGCCTTGAGCAGCGGTATGGGCACAGCGTTTGCCGCCACTTCCAATGACTTCGTCGACAATGCCGCCGCCGGGGGGATCGCCGAAATCGAGACCAGCCGACTGGCCCTGGAAAAGAGCTCATCGGCTGATGTCAAGGCGTTTGCCAACATGATGATCACTGATCATTCCAAAGCCAACGATGAACTTGCAGCGCTGGCGCGCAAGAACGACATCGAAGTGCCGGACACCACGACCCTGGTGAAGCAAGCCAAGGAAAAGATTCTGGAAGTGCGCGATGAGTCCTTCGACGCCGCCTACGCCAACAATCAGGTGAAGGCCCACGAGGAAACCATCGAGTTGTTCAAGAAAGAAGCCAATACCGTGACCGACGACAAGGTCAAAGGCGCCACGGAGCTCAAGGCGTTCGCGCAAAAGATGCTGCCAGCCCTGGAAAAACACTTGGCAGAAGCGAAAAACCTGCAAGCTGCGCATCCAGACAAGTAAGGCGCTCCAACAAAAAGGCCGCATCAATCGATGCGGCCTTTTTTATGTGGCCACAACGCGCCTAGCCGCCATCGGTATCAATATCGCCATCGGTGTTATCACCAGGTTTGGCCCGATCCGGTTCAGGCTTGAAGCCCGGGCTGAATTCATTGTCGTTGTCGTCGTGCTGATTCTTCTGATCCACCGCCGAGTCGGCGCTGTCCGGCTCGCTGGTCTGCTGCTGCGAAGCAGAGTTGTCACCGGGGGTCTGCGGGTCAATCGCCGGATCGTTGCGGTCCACCGCTTGATTCTGTTGCTGCGTCATCGAGTCGTCTTTCATAGGTACCTCATTCATCAGTACAGGGCAGGCTGAGACACTCGCCTTATAGCTTCGAATCTGCGCCTCGAACAACGTTCCATCCATGATCACCTACGCTGTGTGAGATGATAAATAACTGCGCAGCACGACAACTATTTCGAACGGCAAATGTCATTGCTTTGCGCCGATCCAAAACTCGCGTAATCGGCCAATAATTTCAAGGAGTTCAGGCACATGGCAGCACTGCAGACCAGCACACTCGATGCAATGAAAATCAACCAGAATCAACTGCTGGCTGATTGGGCGCAGCGCCTGGAAGCCAACGGTGCCTCGCGCAACGTCAAGGAACAGGACCTCAAGCAACAGACTGCGCAATTTCTACAACTGATCGTCGCCGGCCTGGAACAAGGCAATGGTCAGAACGTTACGGCCCCAGGCTGGGACGAGATTCGCCAGTTCCTCGAGAAGCTGTCCCACAGCCGTGCCCTCCTCGGCCAGGACTCCCATCAGACCGCCAGTTTCATCTTCTCGCTCAAGGGTCCGATGTTTGCGATGCTGCAAAATCATTATCAGGACAACCCTGCACTGCTGGCCGAACAACTGTGGGAAGTCTCCGAGCTGCTCGACGCTCTGGGCATGCACACTATCCGCACCTTCCAGAAATCCCGCGAAGCCGTCATCAAGCGCCAGCAGGAAGAACTGCTGGAACTGTCGACGCCGGTGGTCAAACTCTGGGATGGCGTACTTGCCCTGCCCATGATCGGCACCCTGGACTCCCAACGTACCCAGGTCGTCATGGAGTCGCTGCTCCAGCGCATCGTCGACACTGGCTCGGAAATCGCGATCATCGACATCACCGGCGTGCCGACGGTCGACACCCTGGTCGCCCAGCACCTGCTCAAGACCGTCACCGCGATTCGCCTGATGGGCGCCGATTGCATCATCAGTGGCGTACGCCCGCAGATTGCCCAGACCATTGTGCACCTGGGCCTGGACCTGCAAGGCGTAGTCACCAAGGCCAACCTGGCCGACGCGCTGAAACTGGCCCTGACCCGCCTGGGGTTGACTGTCAGCAAGGCAGGTTGAGCCGATGGAACGCATTCCAATTCTGCAAATGGGCGACTTCCTGCTGGTGACCATCCAGGTCGACATGCATGACCAGTTGGCCCTGACGCTCCAGGATGACCTGTCCGAGCGCATCAGCCGCACCTCCGCTCGCGGGGTGTTGATAGACATTTCGGCGCTGGACATGGTCGACTCGTTCATCGGGCGCATGATCGGCACCATCTCCGGGCTGTCGCGCATCATGGACGCCCAGACCGTGCTGGTCGGCATGCAGCCGGCTGTGGCGATCACCCTGGTGGAGCTCGGCATGACCCTGCCAGGGGTGAGCACGGCGCTCAACGTCGAACGCGGGATGAAACTGCTGCAGGATCGAGTACGTGAGCAATGAACGTGCGCAGCAGTGGCAGCCAGCCCATTCAAATCGAACAGGACGTGGTCCTCGCGCGCCAGACTGCGCGCAAGCTGGCCACTGAATGCGGCATGCGGTTGATCGACCTGACCAAGATGGTGACCGCCGTCAGCGAGCTGGCGCGCAACACTATGGTGTATGGCGGTGGTGGCGACATGGATTGGCAAATCCTCGATGAAAACGCCCGCACCGGGCTGCGCCTGGTGTTCCGCGACGAGGGGCCGGGCATACCCGACATCAAGCTGGCGATGACCGACGGCTGGACGTCCGGGGGTGGCCTGGGCCTTGGCCTGACCGGCGCCAAACGCCTGGTGGAAGAATTCGAACTCGATACCGCGCCTGGCAAGGGTACTCGCATAACGATCACACGATGGGTATGAACATCAGCGGTTCGATGACGCAAGTACTCCCCATCGAAGACACCAGCCAGATCGGTCACGCCCGCCGTACCGCGCAGCAACTCGCCGAGCAGCACGGCTTCGACGCCACGGATGCCGGGCGCGTGGCACTGGTCGCCACCGAACTTGCCAGCAATATTCTCAAACATGCCGCCAGCGGTGAGTTGCACCTGCGTGTGCTGCCTCGGGCAGCCGGTGCCGGGATTGAAATGCTCGCTATCGACCGGGCCAACGGATTTGACCTGGAGGCCTGCCTGGCCGACGGTTTTTCTACCGGTGGTACCCAGGGCATCGGCCTGGGCGCGGTGTCGCGCCAGACCCAGGTCTTTGATGTGTATGCCGACGCCCGGGGCGCTGTGCTGCTGGCCCGGCTGTACCCACGCAACGACAAGGCTGCGGACCAGCGGTTCGGCGTCAGCCAGCATTCCCTGCGCAACGACCCCGCCTGTGGTGATGTCTGGCACCTGGCCTTTGACGGCTCGCGTATCAGTGCCCTGGTGATCGATGGCCTGGGCCATGGCGAGGACGCCGAACGCGCCGCACGTGCGGGTGAACAGACGTTCGCCTTGGCGCCGTTCACCACGCCGGTGATGCTGCTCGAAGACATCCACCGCGACATGATCGGCACCCGCGGCGGCGCCCTGGCGATTGCACAGTTCGACGGCGACGCCGATGCACTGAAATTCGTCGGCATCGGCAACATCGGTGCCTGTCTGATCGCCCCCGGAAAATCACGCGGCCTGGCGTCCCACCCCGGCATCGTCGGTGGGCAATATCGAAAGGCGCAACCCTTTGACTATGCTCAAGTGAACGGACAACTATTGATCATGTACAGCGACGGCCTGCAGTCCCGTTGGAACCTGCAAGATTACCCCGGCCTGGTACACCGCCATCCCGCCGTGATTGCCGCCATTTTGCACCGCGATTTTTGCCGCGCAAGCGACGACGTCACGGTCGTGGTCATTGAGCTGGAGGCCCATCATGGCTGATGCACCCATCAATCACGACGAGCAAGCGGCATTGGTCGCGCAGTTGCAGGCCGAGGCCAACGCCCTGCGTGAGGAGCTGGACGAGACCAACCAGGGCGTCCTGGCGCTGTATGCCGAACTGGATACCCAGGCCGACCAGTTGCGCCAGGCATCGGACCTCAAGAGCCGCTTCCTGTCGTACATGAGTCATGAGTTCCGCACACCACTGGGTTCGATCCTGAGCATCACCGGCCTGTTGACCGATGAACTCGACGGCCCATTGAGCGCCGAGCAGCACAAGCAGGTGGCGTTTGTCAGCAACGCCGCGCGCGAACTCAGCGACATGGTCGACGACCTGCTGGACCTGGCGAAGATCGAAGCCGGACGCATCAATATCTCCCCTGCCTGGTTCGACATGTTCGACCTGTTCGCCGCGTTGCGCGGCATGTTTCGCCCGATTGTCGATGCCAGCGCCGTGGACCTGATTTTCGAAGAGCCGGTGGGCCTGCCGAAGCTGTTTACCGACGACAAGAAGCTGGCGCAGATCCTGCGCAACTTCATTTCCAACTCGTTGAAATTCACCACCCGCGGCGAAGTCCGGGTCTCGGCACGGCTGCACGACGCGGCTCACGTACGTTTTGCCGTCAGCGACACCGGAATAGGTATCGCCCCGGAGCTACATGGCGCATTGTTCGAGGACTTTTCCCAGGTCGACTCACCGCTGCAGAAGCGCCTTCGCGGCACCGGACTCGGGCTGTCCCTGTGCAAACGCTTTGCTCAGTTACTGGGTGGCGAAGTCGGCCTGGAGAGCAAGCCGGGCCTGGGCTCGACCTTTTTCGTGATCATCCCGCTGGCAATTGCCATGGAGCCCGTCGATGAAACGTGACATCCGCCTGCTGGTCGTCGATGACAACGTCGCCACGCGCTACGCCTTGCGCCGTCGCCTGGAAAGCCACGGCTATGAGGTGTTGGAGGCCGGCACCGGTGGCGAGGGCCTCGAACTGATCGCCAGTGTCGCCCTCGACGCGCTGATTCTCGACGTGAACCTGCCGGACATGAGCGGTTTCGACATCGTGCGCAAGCTGCGCTGCGACCCCGCCACCGCCCTGCTGCCGGTGATTCACGTGTCGGCGGCGTCGATCCAGACTGGCGATATCATCACCGGCCTGGACGCTGGCGCGGATGCCTACCTGATTCACCCGGTGGACCCAGATGTGCTGCTGGCGACCCTGCGCACCTTGCTGCGGGTGCGTGAAACGGAAAATGCGCTGCGCGAGAGCGAGGCGCGTTTTCGGGAAATATTTGTCAATGTGTCTGCGCCCATCGCGGTGCTGGACGCGCAGCTCAAGGTGCACGAATGCAATCACGCGTTCACGCAGCTGATGCAGGACAACCTCGACCCGGATGCCCTGCGCGAGTGTTTTGCCCCGGACCAGGGCGCGGTCATTGACGAACTGCGCCTGCGCCTGGCCTATGGCGAGCGCTGGAAAGGCACGCTGAATATGCGCGTGCACGGCGAAGTCCGCGAGACCGAATGGCAGCTCTCACCCTACCGCACACCTGAACTGAGCCTGGTGTTCGTCGAGGACGTCACCGAGCACCGTCATCGTGAGCGCTCGCATCTGGCGCGCCTGGATGACGCCACTACCCAGCTGGCCAACGAAGTCGCGCAACGGGCGCGCACCGAGGCGCAGCTGCTGCAGGTGCAGAAGATGGACGCGCTGGGCAAGCTCACCGGCGGTATCGCTCATGACTTCAACAACCTGCTGACCGGCATCATCACCAGCCTTGAACTGATCCAGAAGCGCATCGCCGCGTCACGCACCGACAAGGTCCAGTTGTATACCGAAGCCGCCTTGAGCTCTGCCATGAGTGCCGCCTCCCTCACTCATCGCCTGCTGGCTTTTGCCCGCCAGCAGCCACTGGACACCCGGCCGGTGGACATCAACGCCCAGGTGCGTTCGCTGGAAGAATTACTGATGCGCACTATCGGCGAGCGCATCGCCTTGAAACTTGAGCTGACGTCCAAAGCGGCGATCGCCCTGGTCGACCCGGTCCAGCTGGAAAGTGCCGTTCTCAACCTGGTGATCAACGCGCGCGATGCGCTGCCCCAGGGCGGTAATATCTGGGTCAGTACCTATGCCGCCTTCTCCCACGGTGATCCCAACCTGGCGGACGGTGCTTATGTCGCCCTGGCCGTGCGCGATGACGGTACTGGCATCGATCACAGCGTCATCGACAAGGTCTTCGATCCGTTTTTCACCACCAAACCGCTGGGCCAGGGCACCGGCCTCGGGCTGTCGACCATCTACGGCTTCGCCCGCCAGTCCGGCGGCGACGCGCACATCCGTAGCGTGGCGCGACGCGGTACCGAAGTCACGATCATGCTGCCCGCTACTTCCGACCCGACCTCCAGCGAGGCCCCCCCACTCACGGCAGATGCTCAGGGCGATGGCGAGCACGTGCTGATCGTCGAGGACATGCCGTCAGTGCGCATGTTCGTCGCTGAGGTGCTGATGGACGCCGGTTACCGCTGCACCCAGGTCGGCGACATTGAAAGCGCACTCGAGCGGTTGCAGAACGACCCGTCGATCGACCTGCTGCTGACCGACGTCGGCCTGCCGCGCATGACCGGCCGCGAGCTGGCGGACGTAGCCCGAGGCTGGCGCGCGCAGTTGCCGATCCTGTTCATGACCGGCTATGCGGAAAACGCGATCAACCGCCAGGTGTTTCTCGGCGACGGCATGGAAATGCTGGTCAAGCCATTCCAGATCAACGAGCTACTGGACAAGGTGCGACGTACGATTGATAGGGTTTGATCTACCGTTTGTGGGAGTAGGACCGGTGGGAGCAATGCTCATTCCGGTCCTGCTTCTACAGGTTGAGCGTCCTGGCCAAAAACGGTGCAGTCTTGCTCTTCCTGCTTTTGGCAACTTTCAGCGGCGTTCCCGCCACCACAATTTTACCGCCCTGATCCCCTGCCCCAGGCCCGATATCAATCACCCAGTCACTCTGCGCTACCACGCGCATCTCGTGCTCGACCACTATGACCGTATGCCCCGCCGACACCAGGGTGTTGAGCTGTTCCATCAGCCGATCGACATCCCGGGGGTGCAACCCGGTGGTCGGTTCGTCGAGCACGTACAGGGTGGCGCCGCGCTGGTTGCGTTGCAGTTCAGTGGCCAGTTTGATGCGCTGGGCTTCGCCGCCCGACAGCTCGGTGGCGGGCTGGCCGAGGCGCAAATACCCCAGGCCAATGTCACGCAACACCTCCAGTGAACGGCGGATGCCAGCCTGCTCGGCAAACACCGTCACCGCTTCATCCACGGTCAGCTGCAGCACCTGGGCGATGTTCAAGCCTTGCCAGGTGATAGCCAGAGTCTGGGGGTTGTAGCGCGCACCATGGCAGGTTGGGCATGGCGCATACACGCTGGGCATGAACAGCAACTCGACGCTGACAAAACCTTCGCCTTCACAGGTCGGGCAGCGGCCCTTGGCGACATTAAAAGAGAACTGCCCGGCATCGTAGCCTTGCGCCCGCGCCTGATCAGTGGCGGCATACAGCTTGCGCACGCTGTCGAACAGGCCCGTATAGGTCGCCAGGTTCGAGCGCGGCGTACGGCCAATCGGTTTCTGGTCGACCTGCACCAGGCGCTTGATCGACTCCAGTCCCGCAGTCACCTGACCACCACTGACCTGGGGCGCATCGTCCTCCAGGCTCGGCTCCTCGGCATCACTCTCAGCCACCGGGCGTCCCAAGTGCGCGCCCACCAGTTCCAGCAACGCCTGGCTGACCAGGCTCGATTTCCCCGACCCCGAAACACCGGTAACCGAAGTGAAACAGCCCAGTGGAAACTCCACACTGAGGTTGTCCAGGTTGTTGCGGGTGATCCCCTCCAGTCGCAGCCAGTCGGCTGGCTTGCGGCAGGTGCGCGCCTGGCTCGCTGCCTCGGCGAACAGGTAGTCGCGGGTTTGCGATTCCTTGACCTGCTCCAGGCCGGCCGGTGGCCCGCTGTACAAGATCCGCCCGCCATGTTCACCGGCCGCCGGGCCGACGTCGATCAGCCAATCGGCACGGCGCATGGTTTCCAGGTCGTGCTCGACCACAAACAAGGTATTGCCGCAGGCCTTCAGCCGTTGCAAGGCATCGAACAGCGCCTCGCCGTCCGCCGGGTGCAGGCCCGCCGAGGGTTCGTCGAGCACGTAGATCACGCCGAACAGTTGCGAACCCAACTGGGTCGCCAGGCGCAGGCGTTGCAACTCGCCGGAGGACAGGGTCGGCGTGCTGCGCTCCAGTGCCAGGTAGCCCAGGCCCAGGTCGGTCAGGGTGCTGACCCGTTCCAGCAGATCCTGAGCGATACGCTGCGCCGCCAGACGCTTTTCCACCGACAGGTTGGGCGTATGCCGCACATCCGGCGCATTGGCATGCGCACTGGCCCCGTGGGCGACGCGCTGGGCCCGGGCTTCCAGGGTTTGGCTTGGCGTGAAGACGTCACCCGCTTCCTCGGCCTGGTCCAGATAGGTCTGCGCCGCCACCGGTTTCAGCACCTCGGCAAACTGCAGCAAGGGCATCTGCGACAACTCGCCGATGTCATAACCGGCGAACTTCACCGACAACGCTTCGCGCTTGAGGCGTTTGCCGTCGCACACCGGGCATGGATTGCCGAGCATGAACTGCGCAACCCGCTTTTTCATCAGCGCGCTTTGGGAATGGGTGAAGGTGTGCAGGATGTAGCGTCGGGCGCCGGTAAACGTGCCCTGGTAACTTGGCTCCATCTTGCGCTTGAGGGCGACCCTGGTTTCCTCGGGCGTGAGCCCGGCGTACACAGGTACAGTCGGGGTTTCCTCGGTGAAGAGGATCCAGTCACGCTGTTTTTTCGGCAGCTCGCGCCAGGGCGTGTCGACGTCATACCCGAGCGTGACCAGGATGTCGCGCAGGTTTTGTCCCTGCCAGGCCATCGGCCAGGAAGCGACTGCGCGTTGGCGGATAGTCAGACTCGGGTCCGGAACCATTAGTGCTTCGGTGACTTCATAGACCCGCCCCAGGCCATGACATTCCGGGCAGGCGCCCTGTGGTGTGTTCGGCGAGAAATCCTCGGCATACAGCATCGGTTGCCCGGGCGGGTAGCTGCCGGCCCGGGAATAGAGCATGCGGATCAGGCTCGACAAGGTGGTCACGCTGCCCACCGACGAGCGCGTGCTCGGCGTGCCGCGCTGTTGCTGCAACGCCACGGCCGGCGGCAGGCCATCGATGGAGTCGACGTCAGGCACACCCACCTGATCGATCAGGCGCCTGGCATAGGGCGCCACAGATTCGAAATAACGCCGTTGCGCTTCGGCATAGAGCGTGGAAAACGCCAGGGATGACTTACCCGAGCCGGAGACTCCGGTGAATACCACCAGGGCATTGCGGGGGATATCGACATTCACATTCTTGAGATTGTGTTCCCGGGCACCGCGCACCCTGACCATGCCGGAGGTTGGATCGGAATTCATAGGCTGCCTTGATTGAATTGAGGATGCTTAATCTCAGGTTTACCAGCTCCTACGTTGGTTCCTTGCAAATCCCGATAATTCACTTCAACCGCTCAGGACATTACGGACCATGCGCGTCAGCGCTTCCGGCCCATAAGGCTTGCTCAACAGATGGGTATCGGGACTGAGCTGGTGATTGCGCGAAATGATGTCGCGGGTATGCCCCGACGTGAACAGCACCGCAACCGGCGGTTTCTGCACCTTGGCCCAGGCGGCCAGGTCCGAGCTCTTGATCAGCCCGGGCATGACCACGTCAGTGAAAATCAGATCCACCGCTACGCCTTCCAGCAACATCTGCATGGCGATGTCCCCGTTGGCAGCGATCAGCACCTTGTAACCCTCCTCGTGCAGCAGCTCCACGGCCGCGGCGCGCACCGCCTCGTTATCCTCCACCACCAGGACAGTTTCGTGGCCGCCTGGATGCTGCGCGTCATGCACCGCTGATTCAACAGACAGCCCGCGCAGGCACCGCGGAAAATAAAGCTCGACCCGAGTGCCCTGGCCTTCAAAGCTGGACATCTCGATATGCCCGCCGCTTTGCTTGACGAAGCCGAACACCATGCTCAGGCCCAACCCGGTGCCCTGGCCATCCGCCTTGGTAGTGAAAAAGGGTTCAAACGCCTGCGCCAGCACCTGGGGGGGCATGCCAACACCCGTGTCAACTACCGCAACCCGCACATAATCGCCGGCGACAATGCCCTTGCCGGCACAGAACTGGCGGTCCAGTGCAACATTTTCGGCGCTGAGTATCACCGTGCCCTCGCCCCGCATGGCGTCCCGGGCATTGATTGCCAGGTTGAGGATGGCGTTTTCCAACTGATTACGGTCAACGTTGAGATGCCAGGACTCTTGCGGGACCCGCACATCGATCTGCAAGGTTTCGCCCAGCGCTCGCTGCAACAACTCGGCCAGGCCTTCGAAGATTTGCCGTGGGTCATAGACCGCCGGGGACAAAGGCTGGCGCCGGGCAAACGCGAGCAGTTGCGAGGACAGCTTGGCCCCGCGCTCGACCGCTGCAATCGAGGCCTTGACCCGACGTTGCACATTGGCGTTGTCCGGCTCATGCCGCGCCAGCAGGTGCAGGTTGCCGGCGATCACCTGCAGCAGGTTATTGAAGTCGTGAGCTACGCCACCCGTGAGGCCACCGATGGCTTCGAGCTTCTGCGACTGACGCAGTTGCTCCTCGGCCTGCAGCCGCGCGCCGACCTCTTCAGCGACACGTTGTTCCAGATTGCGGGTGAACTTGAGCAGTGATTCTTCAGCCGTCTTGCGCACATGAATGTCGATCAGCACTCCGGGGAAGCGCAACGGTTCGCCCCTTTCGTCGAACTCGCAAGCGCCGCTGGCCAGCACCCACAGATGGCTGCCGTCGGGCCGCAGCACGCGGTATTCGGCGTTAAAGGGTTCACCGGTCTTCTGCGCCTGCTTAACCTGCTCACGGACCCAGCCCACGTCCTCGGGGTGAATCCGCGATTCAGCGACGGCACTGGGCAGGTTGGACAGGTCGTAGCCTGGCGGAAAGGAGAATGTGCGGGCGAATCGTTCGTCGCCGGAAAGAATGTCAGCCTTGAGGTCCCAGACGAAGGAGCCCAGCAAGGCCCCGGCATTCAGTGCCAGGCGGACCCGCTCGTTATCGGCGCGATAGGCATCTTCAGCCGCCCGGCGCCGGCGCTCGGAAATGACATGGTCGGTGGTATCCACCACCATCGCCATGACGCCTGCGGGCCGACCCTCGTCATTGGCCACCGGGCTGTAATAGAGATCGAGCCAGACGTCTTCGGGGACCCCGTTGCGTAACAGCACCAGTTCCTTGTTCTGATAGGACAAGGTGCCCCCGCCCAGGCACGTGTCCACCACATGCCGGTTGAATTCGGCGACTTCCGGCCAACCCAGTTCCACCGGAGAGCCCAGCAGGTAAGGATGGCGGCCGCCAGCGAATTCCGAGTAGGCGTCGTTGTAGATCATGTACCCGGCCCGGCCCCAGAGCATGACCATTGGCAAGGGCGACGCAAGCATCAACTGCACAGTGCTGCACAGGCTTTTCTGCCAACTCTGGACAGGCCCAAGCTCGGTCAGGCTCCAGTCGAATGCACGAATGCGTCCGGCCATCTCACCGTTCCAGCCGGCACACCCGTGGCTTGCGTCTAGAAACTGCATCGACTGACTCTTTAGTCCCTGAAATGACACCTGTCTGCTTCGAGCACACGCGGCGCCAATGGTTTCATTGCCTACAAGCACATCGTAGCGATCTGAAGCACGCGCAGGCGCTGTCGAGAGAAACGAGGCTGCGATCCTTTGATCCTGGCGCTAGCAAAACAAGATCAAAAGATCGCTGCCTGCGGTAGCTCCTGCCTGAATTTCCAGATCATCACACTTCAATCAGGTGCTTAAGCGGATGGTAGCCAGTTTTCAGCGTGGCGGCGACGTCAAGGATGGCCTTTTCGATGCCGTTCAGATGCATGCAGGTCAATTCGATCGCCGCGCTCTGGTTTCCCGCCTCGATGTACTCAATCAGCCGCAGGTGTTCGTCATCGCGGCAGGCCTCGTGGCTGTCGTCGTCCAGCGCCGCCGCGTAGAGCGAGGCCCGGGATATCAGCTTCTGGAACCAGTCGAGCAGCACGGGGTTGTTCAGGCTGCGCGCCAGCTTGATGTGGAACTCCCCAAGCAGATGAATCAGCCGCTCGTGGTCGCCGTTGCGGTGCGCTTCGTCCTCCAGCAGCAGGTGCTCGCGCAGGTCCTGGGCGACTGCCGAATCGCGCCGGCGACACAGTTCACTGACGATGCCGATCTCGATCAGGCGGCGGGTTTCAAACAGCGAACGGATCTCTTCATCACTGGGCAAAGACACCGATGCACCTTTATTGGGCTCGGTCGTCACCAGCCCGTCGGCTTCCAACTGCTTGAGCGCCGCGCGCACCGACGTGCGGCTCACATTAAAAAGCTCGGCCAGTGACGCCTCGCCAAGCTTCATCCCCGGACGTAACGAACGCTTGCTGATCGCTTCGTAAACCCCTTGGTAGACGCGGTCCACGGTTGTCTCGGGTTTCTTTTCGCTCATCTGAATACTCCTTTGTGCCGGACAACCGCCCCCTGGCAATGAATGGCCAACGAAAAAAGGGGGTTGCACCCGCAGATTAATCCGGTTATTTGTAGATTGCATCCAGATATTGCATACAATAATTAGAGGATCGCACCATTATGGGTCAGCCAAACGCTATCGAAGTGCGTAACGTTTCCAAGCGGTATTCCGACGATCCCGGGTTGGCCCCAGCCCTGGACAACGTGTCGGTCGACATCGCCGACAACGAATTCTTTACCTTGCTCGGCCCTTCCGGCTGCGGCAAAACCACCCTGCTGCGCACCATCGCCGGTTTTGAGCATGTCAGCGATGGCCAGATCCGCCTTGGGGGTGAACCGGTCAATGACCTGCCGCCCTTCAAGCGCCGGGTCAACACGGTGTTTCAGAGCTACGCGCTGTTTCCACACATGACTGTCGCGCAGAATATCGCCTTCGGCCTCGAGATGCAGGGTCTTGATCGCAAACAGACGGCCCGGCGGGTGGAGGAAATGCTTGCGCTGGTGCAGATGCAGCACCTGTCCTTGCGCAAACCCGCCGAATTGTCCGGCGGGCAACAGCAGCGCGTGGCGCTGGCCCGGGCGCTGGCCCCCAAGCCCAAGGTGCTATTGCTGGACGAGCCGCTGTCGGCCCTGGACCTCAAGTTGCGCAAGGAAATGCAGGTTGAACTCAAGCGAGTGCAGAAAGAAGCCGGCATTACCTTTATTTTCGTCACCCACGACCAGGAAGAAGCCCTGACCCTGTCCGATCGCATCGCCGTGATGTCGGCGGGCAAGATCCTGCAGATCGGCAGCCCAAACGACATCTACGAACGCCCGCAACACCAGTTCGTCGCCCAGTTCATCGGCGACATCAATTTCCTTCCCGGCCACCTCAAGCGCGGCCAGCACAACGAAAACCTCTTCGTTCCGAACGGCATGCCGGTGGAAATCCCGTGCCAGGATCACGGCCTGGACAGTGCCAACGTACAGCTGGCATTTCGTCCGGAACGTTCACAACTAGTCGACCCCACGCAACCGCACCACCTGCGGGGCGTGATCGAGGCCGTCCTGTACGTGGGCACCGCCACGCTTTATCAGTGCCGGCTGAACAATGAAGTCAAAGTCATGTTGCGTGAGAACAACGAAGGCCTGAACCGTGGCCGGGCCGTAGGTGACCGGGTCGCCGTCAACCTGCCGCCCCACGCCTGCCTGTTGATGGAGGCCTGAGATGAGCGTCAGCAGTTCTTCCCCCGCCTTGAGCCGTGCGCTGTTGCTCAGCCCGGTGGTCCTTACCTTGCTCGCCCTGATCGCCATTCCCCTGGGCATCATGGGCTACATCAGCCTCCTGCCGCGCAACGTCTACGGCGGAGTCGACTGGCAGGCCGACTGGCAATTGCAAAGCTATGTGCAGCTGTTTTTCCAGGAAGGTTTCGACGGTGAACTGGAGCTCAACTGGGTGTACGCCCAGGCACTGTTGCGCTCGGTATTCCAGGCCGCAGGCACCACGCTGCTGTGTTTCCTGTTCGGCTTCCCGGTGGCGCTGTGGATGTCCAGCCTGACCCCGGGCCGGCGCAACCTCATGGTGCTGCTGATCACCATCCCGTTCTGGACCAACCTGCTGATCCGCAACTATGCCTGGCTGATCATCCTGCGCGAACACGGCTGGGTCGCGCAAAGTCTCAATGCGCTGTTCCCCCAGGCCGGTGGCATCACCCTGCTGTACAACGACTTCGCGGTCAGCGTAGGGCTGGTCTACAGCTTCCTGCCCTTCATGATCCTGCCGATCTACTCGACCCTGGAGAAACTTGACTGGCGCCTGGTAGAAGCCGCCTACGACCTCGGCGCCAATCGCTGGCACGCGCTGAAGCGAATCATCCTGCCGCTCTCTATGCCGGGGGTGATCGCCGGCGCGCTGCTGGTGTTCGTGCCGAGCCTGGGCGCCTTCATCACCCCGGCGATTCTCGGCGGGGGCAAGACGCTGATGATCGGCAACCTGATCCAGCAACAGTTCGGCACCGCGCGCAACTGGCCGCTGGGCAGCTCTTTATCGTTCCTGTTACTGGGGATTCTGCTGCTGTCCCTGGTGCTGTACGCCCTCTACAGCCGCAATGCGGCCAAGACCCTGCGTCGGGGAGCCCCCCTATGATCGCCCTGCACCTGAAAAAACTGCCGCTGACCCGCGAGGTCAGCCTGCTAATCCTGGCCTATCTGTACCTGCCGATCCTGGTGTTGATCGCCTACAGCTTCAATGCCAACCGCTCGGCGACGGTCTGGACCGAGTTTTCCTTCGCGTGGTACGGGCGGATCCTGGCGAACCCGTCGATCCAGACCGCCGCGTTGAACTCGATCATCGTCGCCAGCATCGCCACGGCGTGCGCCACGGCTATCGCCCTGCTTGCCGCGCTGGCGACCTACCGACCCTTCTATGGACAGAAGATGGTCGAGGGCGGGATCAACCTGCCGTTGATCCTGCCGGAGATCGTTACTGCGGTCGCCACGCTGCTGCTGTTCATGGCCCTGGGCATCAAGCTGGGGTTGCTCACCGTGATCGTCGCGCACATCGGTTTCTGCATTCCCTTCGCTTACCTGCCGATCCGTGCCCGCCTCAATGACCTGGACAAGAGCCTGCTGGAAGCGGCCAACGACCTGTACGCCAACCCATGGCAGGTGTTTCGCCGGGTCACCCTGCCGCTGCTGTGGCCGGCGGTGCTGTCGGGTTCGGTGCTGGCCTTTGTCGTCAGCCTGGACGATTTCATCATGACCTTCTTCGTTGCCGGCCCGGGATCCACAACCCTGCCGGTCTACATCTTCTCCGCAATCAAGGCCGGCGTGACGCCGGAGATCAATGCGATTTCGACCCTGATGCTGGTGATTTCCATCGTGCTGGTGGTCCTGGCCTTCTGGCTGGGACAGCGCGGCAAAAACCAATGAGCCTGGAGTGTTCTGTCATGAAAATGAAAACCCTGCGGTATGGCGTCGCCGGTCTGGCACTCAGTTGCCTGACGGTTTTTACTGCGCAAGCCGCCGAGCCCAAGGAGCTGTTCTTCTACAACTGGACCGATTACTACCCGGTCGACCTGCTGGCCAAATTCGAGAAAGAAACCGGCATCAAGGTCACCATGGACGGCTACGACAGCAACGAGACCCTGCTCGCCAAATTGCAGGCCGGGGGCGCTGCCTACGATGTGATCGTACCTTCGCAGTCGATCATGCAAACCCTGATCAAGCAGGATTTGCTGCTGCAGATCGACGCCGCTGCCCTGCCCAATTTCCAGTACGTGAAACCGGCCTTTCGCGACCCGACGTTCGACCCTGGCCGCAAGTTCTCTGCGCCTTACCTGTGGGGGACCACCGGTTTCTCTTATGACAGCGCCCGGGTGCCCGGTGGCAAGCTGGACGATTCGTGGAAAGAGTTTTTCGAGCCGCGCAAGGAACTGCAAGGGCAACTGGCCGCCCTCGACACTTCCAGCAGCGTGATCAACGCCGCCAGCCATTACCTGAATGTCGACGAGTGCAGCGAAAACCCCCAGGACGCCAAGCGCATCCTGGAACTGCTGCAAAAGCAAAAGCCGTTCCTGAAGATGTACAGCTCCGACAACACCGTCGACCGCATGGCCTCGGGTGAAGTGATCATGATGCAGAACTGGAACGGCTCGACCGCCCGCGCCACGCTGCAGAAAAACACCATCAAGTACGTCTACCCGCGCGAAGGCCTGGCGATGTTCCAGGACAATTTCGCCGTGCCGAAAAGCGCGCCACATCCCGGTAACGCAAAGATTTTCATCGACTGGATGATGAAGCCGGAAAACGCAGCGGCGGTATCGAATGCCATTGCCTATGCCAACGGAATCCAGAGCGACAAGCTGCTGGAGGCCAAATGGAAGGTCATGGACGCTATCAACATGCCAGACGAGTTCGCCTCGCGCCTGCGCCCGGAGAAAGAGTGCAGCAACAAGGCGCGGGAGCTGCAGGACCGGATTTGGGCGAAGCTCAAGGGTTGAATTGCCTGGCTTTAAACCGAGTCGCGGCCATCGCGAGCAGGCTCGCTCCCACAGGGGGCCTGGCCCCCCACGGATCCCTTGTGGGAGTGACCTTGCTCGCTATGGAGCCAACTCTGACCTCACAAGATCCGGAGATACGTAATGATCCAATGGCTACGCAACGTGCGCCCCTACGGCGCCCCCGCTGAAGACCTGCTGATCGAAGACGGCCTGCTCAAGCAACGCCGCCCGGCAACAAACGCAGCGCTCAGCGCCACCGACATCGACGGCGGTCATCAACTGCTCACCCCGGCCCTGGTGGAAAGCCATGTGCATCTCGATAAAACCCTCTGGGGCCAGCCCTGGCGCCCGAACAGCGCCGGGCCGACTCTGAAGGACTACATTGCCAACGAGCGAAACGTCCTGCGTGAAGTCGACTCGCCCATCGCCCACCGGGCTGGCGCACTTCTGGAAAACTGCATCGCACGCGGCTCGCTGACCATGCGCTGTCACGTCGACATCGACCCTGAGTTCGGCCTGCGCCATGTCGAAGCCATGCAGCAACTGCGCGAGCGCTACCGCGACCTCATCGACCTGCAACTGGTGGTGTTCCCGCAAACCGGCCTGATCAGCCGCCCCGGCACTGCCGACCTGATGCGCGAAGCCATGACCCTGGGCGTGGAAAACGTCGGCGGCCTGGACCCCTGTGGCATCGACAATGATCCCGTCGCCCAGCTCGACTTCGTGTTCAAGCTCGCCAGCGAATTCGACCGTGGGGTGGACATCCACCTGCATGACAAAGGCGAACTGGGCTTGTGGCAGATCGCCCTGATTGCCGACTACACCGAGCGTTTCGCACGCCAGGGACAGGTAATGATCAGTCATGCCTACTGCCTTGGCATGTTGCCCTGGAACCAGGTCAAACCCGTGGCCGAGCGTCTGGCTGCCCTCGGTATTTCGCTGATGAGTTCGGCGCCAGCGGACTGCGCAGTGCCACCGTTCCTCGCGTTACGCCAGGTCGGGGTCAACATGTGCCTGGGTTCCGACGGCATCCGCGATGCCTGGTCGCCCATGGGCAACGGCGACATGCTGGAACGGGCGATGCTTCTCGCCTTTCGTTTCGACCTGAACAAGGACGATGAACTGACCGCCGCGTTCGATGCCGCGACCGTCAATGGCGCCCGCGCGTTAGGCATCGAACACTACGGCTTGGAGCTCGGCCGCCCGGCGGACTTCCTGTTGATGCCGGTACAGACCCTGGGCGAAGCAGTGGTCGCGCGGCCATTGCGCCAGGTTTATCGCCAGGGCCAGTTGATTGCCTGCGATGGACGATTGCTGGACAGTCGCCTGTGAGTCGCCGGGCAACCATCATCGGCCTCAAAGCGGCTTGTGTGGTCGGCTTCGACGGCAGGCAACACGTGTTATGGCGCGACGGCGAGGTGGTGTTCGAAGGCTCGCGCATTCTGTTTGTCGGGCGTGGCTACGTGGGCCCGGTGGAACAATGGATCGACTACGGTACCGCGCTGATCAGCCCGGGGCTCATCGACCTGGATGCCCTCGGCGACCTGGATTCCACGGTGTTGACCCTGGACAACGGCGACGAACGCGAGATGGGCCGCATGTGGTCCGAGCAATACCTGACGCGAGGCCCACGGGAGAGTTTCAGTCCAGAGGAGGAGGTATTCAAATATCGCTACGCCTTCACTCAACTGATCCGCAATGGCATCACTACGGCAATGCCGATCACCTCGATGTACTACCGCGAGTGGGCCGAAACCTACGACGAGTTTGCCGCCGTCGCCCAGGTTGCCGGCGAACTGGGCCTGCGGACCTACCTCGGCCCTTGCTACATGAGTGGCATGAGCTACTGGCGTGCAAACGCAACCCTGGGGCATCACTTTGATGAGGCCAGGGGGTTGGCCGGGCTGGCAGCGGCTGAACGATTTTTCCAGGATTTCGACGGTGCCCACGGCGGGCTGATTCGCGGCGCGTTGCTGCCGGACCGCATCCAGACCTGTACGCAAGGGTTACTGCAACGCACCGCTGCTTTAAGCCGCGAACTTGCAGCGCCAGTGCGCCTGCACTGCTGCCAGGGGCTTGGCGAGGTCGCGATGGTCGAGCAACTGCACGGTTGTTCACCGCTGGGCTGGCTGGAAAAACTGAACCTGCTCACCCCGCGCAGCCTCCTGCCACACGGCATCTACACCTCAGGCGATGAGGACCTGCAGCGCGTGGTGAATGGCGGGGCCAGCCTGGTCCATTGTCCGGTGGTGTTTGCCCGTGATGGCGAGGCGCTTGACTCGTTCGGACGCTATCGCGCCCTGGGCATTAACTTCGCCTTGGGCACCGATACCTGGCCAGCGGACCTGCTGGAGAACATGCGCCAGGGCTTGAACATCGCCCGATTGATGGAGGGCGGCAATTCGCTGACCAGCACCCTGGACCTTTACAACGCCGCCACCCTCGGTGGCGCCAAGGCACTGGGGCGAGACGACCTGGGCCGCCTGGCTCCAGGGGCCAAGGCCGACATCAGCGTATTCAACCTGCGCGGCCTGCACCTGGGCCCGCTGTTCGACCCATTGAAAAACCTGGTGCTGGCCGGACGTGGAGACGATTGCATCGCCAGCTATATCGATGGTCGCTGCGTGATGCGGGACGGCCAGGTGCAAGGCATCGACTACCCCGCCCTGCAACGCCAGGCCCAGCGACAATTCGAAAAACTGATGCGCAGCCATGCCGACCGGGCCACAGGCCAACCCGACTGGAAGACCCTGTTCAAACCGGCCATTGCGTTCGCCGACGACTACAGCGCAAGCGCGCCTTTAAGCGCTATCGACCCCTTACTTTAGAGTACTGCCCATGCACAGCTTCGACTTCAGCACGATGAGCCCTCGGGACAAATACAAGATACTGATCGGCAGTGTGGTGCCCCGCCCGATTGCCCTGGTCACCACGATCGATGGCGAGGGCCGCATCAACGCCGCGCCCTTCAGCTTTTTCAACGCATTGTCCGCCGACCCGCCGATCCTTGCCCTGGGTGTTGAAAATTATGGCGACCAGAGCCCGAAGGACACCACGCGCAACATCCAGTTGAATCAGGAATTCACCGTCAATATCGTCAGCGATGCCCTGGTGGAAGCCATGAACGTCTGCGCCGTCCCCTTCGCCCCTGGCTTCGATGAATTGACCGCTGCCGGCCTTACGGCTATCCCCGGCACCCTGGTCAAATGCCCTCGCATCGGCGAAGCGCCAGTGGCTCTGGAATGCCGGCGGATGATGGCGCTGTCGATCGGGCAGTCGCGGGAAATCATCTTTGGCGAAGTATTGATGGCCCATGTCCGTGATGAACTGATCGACCCGAAAACCCTGTACATCGATCAACTCGGCCTGGATGCCATCGGCCGTATGGGCGGCCACGGGTATGCGCGCACCCGGGACTATTTCGACTTGCCGACGCGATCGCTGCAGGCCTGGACGCAAGCGCCGGGCGGCGGCGAGCGGGTCTGGCCTGAAGTGTAGGAGCTGTCGAGTGCAACGAGGCTGCGATCTCTTGATTTTGTTTTTTACGATCAAAAGATCGCAGCCTCGTTGCACTCGGCAGCTCCTACGGAGAGGGGATAGAGGATGGATTCATCAATGGAAATCCCGACTGCGAATGCTCATCCCGTCCAGCAACTCACTCAGGTCACTCATTCTTCCGGCAATCAGGTGACGAACCTCGCCCTGGCTCTCCCAGCGCCCATCGACCTTGAGCAACTGCGAGCCCACCAGCACTTTTCGCTGACGCTCGGCCAGGTCGCGCCAGACGATCACGTTGACGTTGCCGAACTCATCTTCCAGGGTGACGAAGGTCACACCACTGGCGGTACCCGGTCGCTGGCGACCGGTGACCAGGCCGGCGACACTGACCGGACGGCCATGCTCGACCTCCAGCAATTCCCTGGAACTGCGACAGCGCCGCGCTTTCAGCTCGCCGCGTAACAAGGCCAGCGGATGTGGGCCGAGGGTGGTACCGACACTGGTGTAGTCAGCCAGCAGATCCTCGCCAACCGTGGGCTTGGGTAAGGCCACCGGTTCCTCCTCCTGCATCGCCAGCCCGGCAAACAGTCCCAGTTGCTTGTGCACCCCTGCCACTTCCCAGCGCGCGCGATGGCGATCTCCCGCCAGCCCGCGCAGGGCTCCAGCATCGGCCAACTGCTCCTGGGCGCGGGCTTCGAGCCGTGCCCGTTCGCCGAGGTCGGCGATGTCGACAAATGCCCCTCGAGCCCGGGCCACCTCGATGCGTCGTGCATCGTCCTCGCGAAAGCCCTTGATCATGCGCAAGCCCATACGGATCGCCGGCTGCGCCCCGGCAACGGGTTCAAGGCTGCAATCCCAGTCACTGGCGCGCACATCCACCGGGCGAATCTGTAAATGGTGGCGGCGTGCATCCTGCAGGATCTGGTCGGGACTGTAGAAACCCATGGGCCAGCTGTTAATCAGCGCGCAGGCAAATGCCGCAGGTTCGTGGCACTTCAGCCAGCAACTGGCGTAAGTCAGCAAGGCAAAGCTTGCGGCGTGGGACTCGGGAAAACCATAGCTGCCAAACCCCTTGATCTGCTCGAAGATCAGCTCGGCGAATTGCGCCGTATAGCCGTTTTTCTTCATCCCGGCAGCCAGGCGCAACTTGTGCGGTTCAAGCCCGCCGTGGCGTTTCCAGGCCGCCATGGAGCGACGCAACTGGTCGGCCTCCCCGGGGCTGTAGTCGGCGGCAACAATGGCGATCTGCATCACCTGCTCCTGGAACAACGGCACCCCAAGCGTGCGCTTCAACACTTCGCGCAATTGCTCGGACGGATAGGTTTCAAGCTCTTCACCGTTTCGTCGCCGCAGATACGGATGCACCATGCCACCCTGGATAGGCCCGGGTCGCACGATCGCTACCTCAATGACAAGGTCATAGAACTCTTTGGGCTTGAGCCTGGGCAACATCGACATCTGCGCCCGGGACTCGATCTGGAACACCCCGACCGTATCCGCACGGCCAATCATTTCGTAGGTCTGGGGGTCTTCAGCCGGCACCGTGGCCAGGCTCAGGTCGAGGTTGCGGTGGCGACGCAACAGGTCAAAACAACGGCGAATGGCACTGAGCATGCCCAGCGCCAGGATATCGACCTTGAGCAGACCGACCGCATCCAGGTCGTCCTTGTCCCATTGAATGATGGTGCGCTCGGCCATGGCCGCGTTCTCCACCGGCACCAGGGTGTCGAGTGGCTGCTCGGAAATGACAAAGCCACCCGGATGCTGGGACAGGTGCCGGGGAAAGCCGATCAGTTGTCCGGTGAGGCTGAGCACCCGACGCAACACCGGGCTTTCGGGGTCGAAACCGCTTTCGCGCAAGCGCTCCAATGGCGGCGTCTGATCGCTCCAGTGGCCGCAACAATCGGCCAGGGCGTTGATCTGGTCCGGCGGCAACCCCAGCGCCTTGGCCACGTCACGCACCGCTCCGGCAGCGTGATAAGAGCTGACCACTGCGGTCAGGGCTGCACGGGTGCGACCGTAGCGCTGAAACACGTATTGCAGGACTTCTTCGCGACGTTCGTGTTCGAAATCGACGTCGATGTCTGGCGGTTCGTTACGCTCCTTGGAAAGGAAACGCTCGAACAGCATGTTCATGCGTGCCGGGTCGATCTCGGTGATGCCCAGGGCAAAGCACACCGCAGAGTTGGCCGCCGAGCCGCGTCCCTGGCAGAGAATGCGCTCGCGTCGGGCGAACGCGACGATGTCTTGCACGGTGAGGAAATAACTTTCATAACCCAGCTCGGCGATCAGGCCCAGTTCCTTGTCGATCAGTTGCCGAACCTTGTCACTCGCACCTTCGGGCCAACGCTGGCGAATCCCGCGCTCGGTCAGTACCCTCAGCCACGAGACCCCGCTGTGCCCCTCGGGCACAAGCTCACGTGGGTATTGGTAGCGCAACTGGCTCAGGTCGAAGGTGCAACGACGGGCGATCCTGACTGTTTCGTCGAGCAAGGCCTGGGGATAGAGCGCGTCCAGAGCATCGAGACTGCGCAGGTGCCGCTCGCCATTGGGGTGCAGGCGTAAACCGGCGGCTGCCACCGGCACGTGATGGCGGATGGCGGTCATGGTGTCCTGCAGCGCGCGTCGCCCGCGCACATGCATGTGCACGTCGCCGCTGGCTACCATCGGGATTTGCAGCTCGCCCGCCAGGCTCATCAGGTCGGCCAGTCGGCGCCGGTCATTCTGCCCACAGTGCAACTGCACCGCCAGCCACAGACGTTCAGCAAACACTTGCCGCAGCCACTGACCACTGCCCGTATCATCCACAGCGTCAGGCACCCACAGCGCCAGTAAACCCGGCAACGGCTCGCTGAAATCTTCGCGCAGCACCTGATACTGACCTTTCTGCGTACGACGTCGGGCCCGCGTGATCAGCCGGCACAGGTGCTGATAACCCTCGAGATTTTCCACCAGGAGCACCAGTTTCGGGCCGTTCTCGATGCGGATTTCACTGCCGATGATCAGCGGCAAGTCCACCGACCTGGCCGCCTGCCAGGCACGGACGATGCCTGCCAGCGTGCATTCATCAGTAATGGCCAGCGCCAGGTAGCCCTGTTTTTGTGCCCGCTGGAACAGCTCAAGCGCACTGGATGCGCCGCGCTGGAAGCTGAAGTTCGACAGGCAATGCAGTTCCGCGTAGGCGCTGGTCATGCGAACCAGCCCTGCAGCCACAATGGACCACCCTCGCCTACCGCTCGATAGGCCCAGGCCTGCTGGCCGGAGCGGGTTTCAATCAGGTAATAGTCGCGTCGCACATCGCCGCCATCCCACCAACCGGACTCGATTCGCTCCGGCCCCATGACAATGCGCGCCGACCCTTCCTGCACCGCCAGCGGTTCAGTCAGCAGCCACCCTGGACGTTGCACACCGCACAGCCCGTTGCCGCGCTGGTTATCGGCCCCGGCCTGCCAGGCACATTCAGGTCGGTGGTCGGCCTGAAAGCGCAAGCCGTGAACCGCATCATCCCCAAGCCGGGCCCGCAAGCGCTCGCGCAATTGCTCCCAGGGCAAGGACTGTTGCGGGCGGTCGTCGAACAGCTCCTGATGCTGGGGCACAAAGGCGGGCAAGTCTTCGGCTCGCAAGCGAAAGCCGCGCACCGGGGCCTGCACCTGCACTTGCTCCAGCCGCCCACGGGCCAGTTCAAAGAGCATCGCCGGATCGCGCTCGGCGCTGAGCAGGCCGACCTTGATCACGCTGTCAGGCAAGCCTGAGTGTTCCAGGTGCAGGTCAAAACGCTGCACGCCACTGTCGCGCCCGCACAGGAACGCCGCGAGATCGCCGGTCAGGCGGCGTAATGGAAACAGCAACGCCTGGTGGGACTGCACATCAAAATTGAGCTCGATGCGCACATCAAAACGGTCAGGTGGCAGGTAGAACGCCAGGGCCAATGGCCGGATCCCGCACAAGGTGTCCAGGTGCAGCAGTACACGGGCTTCGAACCGCCGTGCCAGGCTGTTACGCGGCAAAGCCTGCAGCTGGTCCAGGGTGCGCAGCCCCATGCGCGACAAAGCCGTGGCTACCGTCGGTTCCAGGGCAATGCGGTCGATGGGCAATTGCGCGAGGTGCCATTGCAAGGCGGCGTCATCCGCGACCACCAGACCGTCATGCAGGTTGGCCAATACCCGTGCAGCCACCGGGTTGGGGGCTGCGACTATGCGATGGCGAAAACCCAGCTCCCCCAGCTCGCTGCGCAAGCGGGCCTCGAATTGCGACCAGGGGCCGAACAGGCCCAGGCTGGATTCGATCTCGAACACCAGTGCACGGGGGTAATGCACGCTGACCTGGGAACTGAACCGATAGGCCCAGGCCGCGAGGAATTGCTGCCAGTGTTCGATTTCTGCGGCGTCGTACTCCGCCGTGACAAAGGCCTTGCTCAATGCCTGGGCGGCAGTCATTGACTGGCCTGGACGCAAGCCCAGTGCCCTTGCAGAAGCGTTGACTGCCTGCAACACACGGCGCTGGGCCGGGCCGGTCAACAGCGCCAGCGGTTGATCCGGGTCGCTGCGCTGACGCAAGACCGCGTCCAGCGCCAATTGCGGGAAGAGAATACATACCCAACGCATGGCAACCTCAATGCCCCACGGCAAAGGCGATTGGCGCCGAACGGGCCAGCCCGCCCCGGCACTTGAGCACACGCAGTTGCGCGGGGCGCGCATCGATGGCGATGCGCAAAGCCGCAGGCGAAGGGTTGATGGCCTCCTGGATCGAGCGATAGGCAAACGCCAGGGTCGAGCCGGTTTCCGCTGCCACTTGCAAGCGACGCAATGCACGGTCATCGGCTTTATGCGGCCAGCACAGCACCGCGCCGCAACTGCCCGAGCGCAGGCACTGCTCCGCTGCCCACAAGGCATCGCGCTCGCTGGCCTGGATGATGGACAGTTGACGCAGATCGACCCCGGCGTTTTCCCAGGCTTGGGGGTAGGGAACAAAGGGCGGCGCCACCAGGACAATCCGCTCCCCCGCTGCGGACAACCGCGCCAGGGCCGGCCACACCAGTTGCAATTCACCCACGCCCTGCCCGGCCAGGAGGATTTCAGTCAGTGCCGCTTCCGGCCAGCCACCGGTGGGCAGCGCGGCATCCAGCACCGCGTGCCCGGTGGGTTGCGGGCTGGCGGCCGGGGGCGCAGGCCGGCCTCTCCAGACCTGGCCGCCATTGAACAGCGTATCCAGCGCAACGACGGCACCCATTACCCTTGCCTCACCAGACCGCAGAACACCCCTTCGATGGCCAGGTCCTGATCGGCTTCAACGATGATCGGTTGATAGGCGGGGTTGCGTGGCAACAGCCGGACGGTCTCGCCCACGCGTTCGAATCGCTTGATGGTCACTTCACCATCGAGCCGCGCCACGACGATCTGCCCATTCAGGGCTTCGGCGCTGCGATGCACCCCTACCAGGTCGCCATCGAGAATGCCGTCCTCGATCATCGAGTCGCCCTGGACCCGCAGCATGTAGTCCGGCACCCGGGAAAAGATCGCCGGGTCGAGCATCAAGCGCCGGTCAACCTCGGCATCGGCGCCGATCGGTGCCCCCGCCGCCACCCGGCCAAGCACCGGGATGTCCAGCAGTTCCGGGCGCGCCGCCTGGCCGAGCAAACGAATGCCCCGGGCCTGATGGGGGTTGACCTCGATGAACCCGGCTTCGGTAAGCGCCAGCACGTGCTTGCGCGCCACACTTCGGGAGGCGAAACCGAACGCCTCGCTGATCTCGGCGAGGCTTGGAGGCTGACCACGCTCGGCGATTCGATCGCGAATGAAGGTCAGGATGGCATTACGGCGGGGAGTTAAAGTCGTCATGGAGTACATTTGTACTCTTCTGCGGTTTTGGTGACAAGCACCATCCGTCCATGACATGCCCCGTGGGGGGCGTGTTCAATTGGAGTTATTAGCCAAGTCCGGCGAGAAAGCCCCACGGAAAAATTCCCCGCTCATGTCCATCACTGAATACCAGCTGCACCCCATACCCCTGGTCATTGACCTCGATCACCCGCACCCGCGAGTCCACCAGCGGCGCCTGCCCTCGCAGCCGAAACGCCCGGCATTGCGAGCACGGGCACTGGCGGCGCAGTTCAGCATGGTCCAGCAATTGTTCACGGCCATCCGGCCAGTTGAGGCGCAATTGCTGTCGAGCCTGGGAATTGCCAACCGCCAGCGGATTCATTGCAATTGACTCAACGCAATGCGCACGGCTTTACGGACTTCCGGATCACCATCATCCTGCGCTGCCTGCAATGGCGCGATGGCGCCCGGGTCCTGCAACTCGCCGAGGGCCAGCGCCGCCTCCTTGCGCAGGTTGCTGATGCGATGGCCGAGGGTGTCGATCAGGGCCTCAAGCGCCGGGACATAGCGCAAGCGCCCGAGGCTGCGGGTGGCGCGCAGGCGCACTTGCCAGTAATCGTCGCCCAGGGCATCGACCAGCGCCGGGCCCGCGTCAACGTGGCCGACCTTGCCCAGGGTCGTAGCGGCTTCCTCACGAACCTGCCAGGCGTTGTCCCGCAGGGCCTGACGCAGGGCCGGCAGGACCTGGGCATCGCAAGCCAGACCGAGGGCGCCGGTGGCGGCACGACGAACTTCTGTGTCGGGATCCTGGCTGGCCAGCGTCGCCAGCGCCGGCAAGGCATCGAGCTGCTTGAGCCAGCCGAGCACGCCGACCGCCTCGCGGCGCACACCTGGGTCCACATCGAGCAAGGCGGCAGAGGCGGCAGCGGCGGCACCGGGGAAGCGCAACTCGCGCAGAGCCCGAAACGCGGCGACGCGCACCTGCACTTCGGCATGCACGGTCCACGGCAGGATCACCTTGGCTGCCGCCTCGCTCTTGAGCAGGCTGAGGCTCTGCGCGGCGGCGGCCTGCACTGTCTGCGCAGGGTCGGTCAGGGCCTGGCACAATGCCTCGACGACCGGGTCATCCTCCCAGGCTTCCAGCAGCCGTGCGGCTTCGGCACGAACTTCTTCAGCCGGATCCTCGGCCAGTCGGTCGACCAGCCAGACCAGGCCTTCAGGCTCCTCGAGATCAGCCAGTTCAATCAGGGCAATCCTGCGCACGCCCGGATCCTCATCACTCAGGCGTGTTTGCAGGGCAAGAATGTCAGCGTTATCGGTTACATCGAATAGAGAGGTCATAGGGCAAATCGCGGCAGTTTATTTTCTGGGGGAAGTCCGAGAGGGTTCAGGCGCGGTAGCTGCCGACCGTCTTCGTGACGCAACAACTCAAGGCAGTGACGCTTCAAGCGGGAGAATTCGTGGCTGGTCACCAGTTCGCTGGCGCGGGGCCGCGCAAAGTCCAGGCGCAGGTCTTCGATGATCCGTCCTGGGCGCGAACTCATGACCAGCAATCGGTCGGCCAGGAACAACGCCTCATCGATGTCATGGGTGACGAACACCACGGTGGTGCGAATCCGCGTCCAGATGTCCAGCAGCAGTTCCTGCATGTTCAGCCGGGTCAGGGCATCGAGCGCACCGAAGGGCTCATCCATCAGCAGCAGGCGCGGGCGATTGATCAGCACCCGGGCGATTTCGACGCGTTGCTGCATGCCCCCGGACAACTGATCAGGCCAGCGCTCGGCGAACCCTTCAAGCCCGACCAGGGCCAGGATCTCGTCAGCGGCCTGGTGTCGCTCGGTTTTACCGATGCCACGCATCTTCAGGCCGAAGGCGACGTTGTCACGCACCGTGCGCCAGGGGAACAACGTGTGATGCTGGAACACCATGCCGCGCTGGGGCGACGGTCCCGAGACTTTCGCCCCATCAACGGTGAGGTTGCCGGTGCAGGCCTGCAGGTGCCCGGCCAGCGCCCCGAGCAAGGTGGACTTGCCACAACCGGAAGGGCCGAGGATGCACACGAACTGCCCCGCTTCGATCTGGCAGTCGAGGCCCTGCACCGCTTCAAAAGCCGTGTTGCCCTCGCCCAGGCGGATCGACAGCCGGCGCATGTCGATGCGCCCTTGCATGGCTTGATCAATGCTCATCAGGCTTTTCCTCGTGGTCGGTGCCACGGCGTGAACAGGCCGCCGAGACGTTTGATCAGCAGGCTGCTGCCCATGCCCAGTACACCGATCAGCAACATGCCAACCACGATATCGGCGTAGTTCTGGACGGTGTAGGACTCCCAGGTGTAGTAGCCGATACCGTATTGGCCGGAGATCATTTCGGCGGTCACCAGGCAGAACCACGAGGTCCCCATGCCAATGGCCAGGCCAGTGATAATGCTCGGTGCAGCACCGGGCAATATGACTTCCAAAAGGATCGCCCTGCGCCCTGCCCCAAGGCTTTTTGCCGAGGCGATCAGCCTTGGATCGACCCCTTCGACACCGTGCACGGTATTCAACAGGATCGGGAACAGTGCGCCCGTGAAGGTGATGAAAACCATCGACAGCTCCGACGAGGGAAACATCAGGATGGCCAGGGGAATCCAGGCCACGGCGGGAATCGGGCGCAGCACTTCCAGGGGCGGCAGCAGCCAGTCTTCAGCCCGCTTCGAGCGACCGATGGCCAGGCCCAGAGCGATACCGATGACCAGCGCCGCCAGGTAACCGGCGAATACCCGGCTCAGGCTGCTGCCCAGGTGGCGGCCGAGTTTCCCCGACCCCCCAAGCCCCAGTGCGGCCTCGACAACCGCAAGCGGCGTCGGCACGTTGGCGAAGGTGACCAGGCCCAGGTTCCAGTGATGACTGGCAGCGAGTTGCCAGAACAGCAGGCAGAGCAGCAATGAAGCGGCCCTGGGGGTCCAGCGGATAAATGATCGGTACATAAACAATTCCCAATGGCGACACGCCCCCCGTAGGAGCTGCCGGAGCCTTCGGCAGCTCCTACGTTGACCGCATTCCAGTTTGATTACCGGGCAGCAACCGCCTGGGTGGTGGCATCCGTGAAGTCGAGGACTTTGCCGCCCTGGGCCGTGGCGTATTGCTGGGCCTGGCCCTTGAGCAGGAAGGCGCTGAGTTCGCCCTTGGCGTTGCTGGCAAACCACGCCTGGTCCGCCAGCAATTTGATTCCGCTGTCACTCGCCTGGGCATAGACCGCGCGGATGTTCCTGCCCTCGGCTTTCAACTGCGCCAATGCGCTGAACGCTGTCTGCGCCGAGGCATACTGGCGAACCTTGGGTTCACCGCGCACCCAGATCTCGGCCACGTGACTGAAGTCGGTGATGACCTGGCCGTTCGCTGCATCCACTGCCTTCAACGGGCTCTGGGCGTAATTGCCAAGCTGGGCGGAGTAATCCAGGTTCGACGCCTTGAACGCGGCGCGAATGTATTGGTCGTCGATGAACGTATTGAGGTCGAGGCCGCGATCCGCCTTCTTCAGCAGCTTGAGCGTATCGATGGCCGTGCCGACCGCCTGACGATATTCCGGCTTCCAGCTGAGGTCGCGAGTCTGCACGCCGAGCGGGCCGTGGAACAGGTAATTGACCTCGGCATCGACGCCGGTGACCTTGGCGATCAACTCGCTGTACTTCTCCGGCTCTGCGGCCAATAGCTGGTTGGCCTCAATGCTCGCCCGCAGGTAAGCCACGACGATTTCCGGGTACTTTTTCGCGTAGGCCTGATCGACCAGGGCGCCGTGGAAGGTCGGTGCATTGGCTTGCGCACCGTCATAGATCTTGCGGGCAAAGCCCCGGCTCGGGAACAGTTCGGCGAAGGGCACGAAGTCGGCATGGGCATCGATTTTCCCGGCCTGCAGCGCAGAACCTGCAACCTCCGGCGGCTGGGCGATGATGTTCACGTCCTTGAGCGGATCCCAGCCCTGCGCCGCCACCGCTCGCAACAACATGCCGTGGGCCGTCGAGGCGAACGGTACGGAGATGGTCTTGCCCTTGAGCTCGGCCAGGGATTGCACGCTGGACGCGCTGGGCACCACGATGCCGTTACCGCTGCCTTTGATACTGCCCGACAACACGCTGATGAACAGGCTGTGCTTGCCAGCGGCTTCAAACGCCACCCCGTTGAAGGTGCCGGGGAAATCCGCCATGGCGCCGAAGTCGAGTTTGCCGGCGACCATCTCATTGGTCAGGGGCGCACCGCTGGTGAAGTTTTTCCACTGCACCTCGTATTGGGTGTCCTTGTACTGGCCGTCCCGGGGCAGGTATTTGTCCAGAAGCCCAAGTTCACGAATCAGCAGGCCGCCAGCGGCGCAATTGATCGTGGTGTCCTGGGTGCCGATGGCAATGCGGATGGTTTCGGCCGAGGCCGACAGGGTCAATGAAGCCAGTACCAGACCGGCAACCGCTGCACGCAATAACATGGGTGTGTCCCCTCGAATCATTTATAGAATATTCGTCTCCGCCACGATCAGGGCGCGGTGGGAAACGAGGGGTGGTTTAATCCAGCGTCCGGGGGTGGCCGGATGGCTTTACAAGTTGTCTGTACTCGATCCCACAATGATTGGGCTTTAGCGCAACAGATAGGGAATCTCGACCTTCACCGCCCCGGTCGGGCAGTCCTTCTCACAAGGCATGCAGTACCAGCATTCATCAAACGCCATGTAGGCCTTTTGCGTCGCCGGATTGATCGCCAGCAGGTCCATCGGGCAGACGTCTACACATACGGTGCAGCCTTTGTGGGCAATGCACAGGTCCTCGTCGACGGTCACCGGCGCGTTGGAGCGGAAGAAAATTTCCTGGGGTTGATAGGCCATGGTTCGGACTCTCCTGGTATTGATTGTCAGGCGGCGTAAGCGCCGACCCGCAACTTGTCGTAGGCCTGCAACTCTTCGGCGTCGAGTGGAATGATGTAGGGCTCCACGGCTTTCTTGAAACTGGTCATCAAGCCGTCTTCACCCTTCTTCAGGTGGCAATGGCAGAACCAGTCGCGGTCATTGCGCTGCGGGTAATCGACCCGATGGTGGTACAGCCCCCAACGGCTTTCAGCGCGGAACAACGAAGCCCGGGCGGCCATTTCGGCGCAGTCGCGGATCATGCTGACTTCCATCGCACGCATCAGCTCATGGGCGTTGTGTGCCTTGATCTGATCCAGGTCGCGCTGGATATCGCTGAAGCGCTGCAGGCCGATCTGCATTTTTTTGGTCACTTTGGGCGGTTGCAGGTAGTCATTCACAAATCGGCGCAGCTTGTATTCAACCTGGGCCGGTGGCAGGCCGTGTGTACGGTCCAGAGGCGCGTAGACCCGTTGTTTTTCCGTTTCGACCTGCCCGGCATCGACGGCTGAAAAATCACGCCCGGCGACAAAATCTGCGGCGTTGTTGCCGGCGAACCAGCCGTAGGTAAATGCGCCCAACATGTAGTTGTGCGGCACGGCCGCCATGTCACCCGCCGAGTACAAACCCTTCACCGAAGTCTCGGCCTTCTCGTTGACCCAGACCCCGGACGCCGAGTGACCGCTGCACAAGCCGATTTCCGAGATGTGCATCTCAACCATCTGCGTGCGGTAATCGGTGCCACGGTTAGCGTGGAACTGGCCGCGGCTGGGCCTTTCGTTGCTGTGCAGGATCTCTTCGATGTTCTGGATGGTTTCCTCGGCCAGGTGATCGAGCTTGAGAAATACCGGGCCATTGCCGCTCTCGAGTTCCTGGTGGAACTCCCACATCATCTGTCCGCTCCAGTAGTCGCACTCGATGAACCGCTCGCCCTTGTTGTTGGCGGTGTAGCCGCCCAGGGGACCTGTGACATAGGCACAGGCCGGACCGTTGTAGTCCTTGATCAGCGGATTGATCTGGAAGCATTCCAGGTTCGCCAGTTCGGCGCCTGCGTGATACGCCATGGCGTAGCCGTCGCCGGCATTGGTCGGATTTTCGTAGGTGCCCATCAGGTAGCCCGAGGACGGCAGCCCCAGGCGACCGGCGGCACCGCAGCAGAGGATCACCGCCTTGGCCTTGATCACATGAAAGTCGGCCGTGCGGCAATCGAACCCCATCACCCCGTTGACCGCGCCCTCTGCGTCAGTCAGCAGGCGCGTGCACACCAGCCGGTTGGTGATGCTCACCCGCGCGCGTTTCAACTGGCGATACAAGACCTTCTTGATGTCGTGTCCTTCCGGCATCGGCAGTACGTAGGCGCCCATGTGGTGGACCTTCTTCACCGCGTAGTCACCGGTTTCGTCCTTCTCGAACTTCACGCCCCAACGGTCCAGTTGCTCGATGGTCTCGAAGCTGTGGGTGGCATAGGCGTACACCGCCGCCTGATTGACGATGCCGTCATTGGCAATGGTGATTTCCTTGGTGTACTGCTCCGGCGTCGAATGCCCGGGAATGATCGCGTTGTTGAGACCGTCCATTCCCATGCTGATGGCGCCACTGCGCTTGACGTTGGCCTTGTCGATCAGCAGCACCCGCAGGTCGCGGTTACGCTCCTTGGCCTTGATCGCCGCCATGGGGCCGGCAGTGCCGCCGCCGATCACGACGATGTCGTATTCCTGTTCAAGGGTATTTCTGTTCTCGCAACTGTGGGTCATGCCTGATCCCCTTTTTGCCGGTCGATTCGCAAGCGGTACTGGAAGGCATCGCCGCGGTAGTAGAGGTGTTCGAAATCCACGGGGCGGCCAGCGGCATCGTGGGTCAGGCGCTCGATGCGCATGATCGGCGAGCCGGCTTCCACGCCCAGGGCCTGGGTCAGGTCGCTGTCAGCCAGCACCGCGTCGATAGCCAGGTCGGCATGCCCCAGCGACAGCCCGCAGTCGTTTTCCAGGATCAGGAAAATATCGCGGGTCACCAGGTCGGCCTTCTCCAGGCGCTCGCCAATGGCCTGGGGCAGGTAGGTGATTTCCAGGGAGATCGGCTCACGGTTGATCAGCCGCACCCGCTTGATCTGCGCCACCATGTCGCCTTCGGCTACCTGAAGGCGTTCGGCAACCAGCTTGTCGGCGCCGATGAATTTGAAACTGCGCAAGCGGTTGATCACCTCATAGCCGCGCCCGGTCATCGATTCGGCCAGGCCCTGCAAGGTGCTGACGTTCTGAAAGGTCTTGGGCTTGGCCACGAACGTGCCCTTGCCATGAATCTTGAAGATCAACCCTTCCTTTTGCAGATCGCCCAAAGCCTGTCGCACCGTGATGCGGCTGACCTTGAACAGGTTGCCCAACTCGCTTTCAGAAGGCATCTGGCTGTCTTGCGGATATTCACCGTCGAGGATTCGCGCACGCAGCACATCACGCAGTTGGGTGTGCAGCGGGACGCTGCCAAGGGAGAGGACGTTATCAGTCATGGGCATTCACTTGTTATAACGAGTTATGACAAGATCATATCGAGCTGATTTGCGGCTGGGAAATAACGTTTGGGTATAAGGTTAGTCGGCAGTTTCAGGTGAAGGCGCCTGCTCCTTCACCCTGCCAACCGGTGTCAGCCCATGCGCAGCGCGCGCAGGTCGAGGTGGCCGTCCTTGAGCGGCGGGCACCAGTAGTAGCCGCCGGTGATCGGTCGGCTGATGCGATACAGGCCATCGGTGACGCCGTCTTCCAGGCCGCTCATGCGGCGCAGCTGGGCTTCGAAGGCGTCCAGGGAGAAGCCGAAAGCGAGGAACATCAGGCCGGCACGGTCGCCTTCAATCCAGGGCATGGAACGACGCACCACAAACGCCTCGGGGGCAAAACTTTCCTGGGCGGTGCGTTTGACGTGAGCGGAGATTGGCGCATCGTCCAGTTCTTCGTTGTCGCTCAGGCGCCGGCCCATGATGTTGTCCGTCTCATGGGACGGCAACGCGCGAAAACCTTTCAAGTCGTGCTGCCACTGCTGGATCGCGGCAAAACTGCCACCGACCAGGCCCTCAGCGCCCTCGCCCAGCAACGCCGCCGCCACGGCCGCTTCGTCATGGGGGTTTTCCGTGCCGTCCTCGTAACCGGTCAGGTCGTGGCCGGTCAGGTGGCGAAAAGTTTCATTCATCTGCACCAGACGCAACGCCGGAGCCAGTGCCGCTTCGATGGCCTGGCTGCGATTGAGCAGTTCGCCACGGTCGATGCCATGCAGCCAGCACCACAGCGCATGCTGGGTCGACGGGTTGTCGACGCCCACGCCGGTCATCGCCGGAAATGCCCGCAGGCCATCGATACGGGCGTGAAGTGCCATGGCCAGGGACTCACCAAAGCCCACTACGGCAGATTTGCCGTCTACCAGTTGCATCAGGTTGTCGAGCGCAGCCGGCAGGGCTTCGACGGACACCAGCGCGAAGAACAGATGACGGGCTTGCAGCGGAACGGGGGTGGCGAGGATGCCCGGCTGGTAGTGACTCATATCGACTCCTTGAAAAAGGAGCGCAGTTTACCGGGGTCCTGGATCGTATACACATGCGTTTTTTCATGTAGAGCGGGATCTGCGCATGCCCGCTTCGTCGCCTGATCGCTGTAAAAATGCTAAACGTGCTGCAATATCGCAGCACTTTTGTGCAGCTGCCAAAGATTGTGGGAGCACACGCTGTACAGCCGCTCCATCTGCTGCAGTTGCTACAACGGCTCCAGGTGCTACGAAAGATCTGCTTGGCATGCGATGTGCCCTGCTTTTGAGACCCTCAGCCAACCCGAGCCGATTCGCCATGGATATCCTGAATTTGCTGGCCCACAAGGCGCCGCCCTGCACCAGCACCCTGAGTGCCGACGGGCTGCTCGTGAGCCTGTCCGCCAGTTTGAGCGACCAGTTGGGTTACTCGCCGGAAGACGCTTTGAACCAGCCGATCGAACACCTCTACAGCGTCGAATCGGTTCGCACCCTGCGCGCACTGTTCGCCAACCCGCCTGCGGACGAGCTGGTCCAGAGCCTTGAGCTGACCCTGATCCGCCACAACGGCAGCCTGCTGCACGTGATTGCCAGCGGGTTGCTGCAGTGGCGTGAGGTTCAGCCGGCCTGCCTGCACTTATTGAACATACCGCTGGGCACACTGGGTCATCGCCTGCGGGAAATGCACAACGCCAATGAAGTGATGAGCCAGATGCTGCAGAGCGCCAAGGTGGCCTACTGGTGCATCGAGTTTGCTGAGGCGGTAGACATCAACAACTCGCCCGATGAAATCGTGCGACAGGTCTTCGAGAACGACTCGCACTGGCGCCTGTGCAACCGCGCGATGGCCGACGTCTACGAAATGCCTTCGGATGTCGATTTCAACCAGCAACCGGTCCGGCTCTACTGGCCGCGCAGCCCGGCCAACGAGGAATTTGTGCGGCGCCTGATCGAAGCCGGATTCAGCGTCGACTGCGCCTTGTCCGTGGATCGCCGCCATGACGGATCGCCCGCCTACGTCGAGAACGACGTGCGCGCAACCATCGTCAACGGGCACCTGTTACGCATGTGGGGCAGCATTCGCGATGTCAGCCAGGAACTGCGCATGCAACACGATGCAGAACAACGCATAGATGCGCTGCGCCGAGTATTCGATGCGGTACCGGACGCCGTGCTGGTGATTGACGAACACTTGCAGCCGCAATGGCGCAACGCAGTGTTTGAAGAGACATTCGGCATCACCAACGGCGCGGGTATCGCTCGCCTGTTGCTGGATAACGCACTGCCGGAACGCACCTGGCACCGTCTGCCGCTGCCGGATCTGAGTGGGCGTGCGCCGGACTTCGACGTGCACTGTTCGCGCATCCTGATTCGCGAAGGCGTGGCCTGGCGCGTTGCAGTGTTCCGTCAGCGCCAGGGCGTGCGCACCCAAGAGTTGCACCCATGAAAGACTCGAACCTGCCACCCAGCCTGCAGATGGGCATGCGTTCCTCGGTCAATGTCAGCAGCGAAGTGCTCGGCGCGTTACTGCAGACCCCGGCCCTGCACGCCCTCCTCGACAGCTTCAGCGAGGCGCTCATCGTGACTGACGGCGAAGGCCGCGTACGCTTTCTCAACCTGGCCGCCGAGCGGGTCAATCGACTGTCCAAACAGCAGGCCATCGGGTTATCGGACAGTGAGTTTTTCCAGCGCTCTGCACTCAACTACGACGACCTGCAAGCGGCGCTCCATCGCGGCGGCAATAGCGCCTTGACGCGCTCCCGAGAGGGCCGCGTGCTGCTCAGCAGCACCCATGCGATTCCCACCGGGGCTTATGAAAAGCCTTTTCGCATGCTGACCCAGAAAGATTTTGACGGCAGCCAGCCGCAACGCCGAGCGTCCCTGGGCGCCAGGCCGGTTGAATCCCACGGCCTGCGCGACCCGCAAGATAACGCGCTGCATCTGTCCCCACAGCTCTCAGGCATCGCCGACACTGGCGTGCGCGCCTTCCGTCGACGCGCGCGCCTGTTGCTGTTGGGTGAACCAGGAGTGGGCAAGACTGCGATCGCCCGACACATACACCGAGCTGCGGGCTGGGGCGATCGGCCGTTCATTCATGTCAATTGCGGGAGCATTCCCGAGAGCCTGTTCGAATCGGAGATGTTCGGTTATGAACGCGGGGCCTTTACCGGCGCGCTGGCGGGCGGCAAGCAAGGCTATATCGAAGCGGCTGCCGGCGGGACGCTGTTCCTCGACGAGATCGGCGAGATACCGCTGCACGTCCAGGCCAAGTTGTTGAAATTTCTCGAAGACAGCACCATTCAATCGGTCGGCTCGCCCCTGAGCAAATCGGTGCAGGTGCAGGTCATTGCCGCCACCAACAAGGATTTGCGACACCTGGTCAGCCTGGGCGAGTTCCGTGCCGACCTGTACTACCGCCTGGCCGTGCTGCCGGTGGAAATCCCGCCGTTGCGCCAGCATCGTGATGATTTGCCCTTCCTGATCGACATTCTGCTCAGCCGCATCAATGGAGACCGTGAACCATCCCTGAGCCTCTCAGCGGGCTGTCGCAAGCGGCTGCTGAGCTACGACTACCCGGGCAATATCCGCGAGCTGGTGAACATTTTCGAGCGCCTGGCCGTCCTCGCCGATGATGAAGCACAGGAACATCATCTGCCTGCCGAAATGCTCGAACCGCAGCGCCCTCGGGAATCAGTGGATGCCCGACTGGCCGACGAAGAGGATGCGCAGCAGAACCTCAAGCTGCAGGTCCAGCATTTCGAACGCCAGGTGATCCTCCGGGCGGTGCACCTGTGCGGCAGCAAGCGCAAGGCGGCGGTGCACCTGGGTATCGACATTGGCACGTTGATTCGCAAGTTGCAGCGCGAGTGATTTGAAAACGTAGCAGCGTAGAGGTGCTGTTTCACCTGAAAGCGCTGCGAAAACGCATACATATCCAGTTACTTTTGCCTTCCTCTTTTCTTCGCCAAACAACATATCCCTTTGGATTCATAGACTTATATAACTGGCACGACCTGTGCTCCTGCTATCTGCAACCCACCATCGTTGGGCTTTGCACAAGGCCGGCTTTACCGCCGCGCCGGTAGCCAGGAGGAATAATAAAAATGTTGATCACCGGGATCAAAAGCCGACCGGTCTATGACCGGCTGGAACCGCTGCCAGGCGGTCTGCACCACATCATCGCCGGCCAGGGCAGTGGTGGGCGCGCCATGTTGCGATTACTGGACGAGATGGCCGCATCTGCGGGCCCCATCACCCTGCTGTATTCCCAGGAGTCCTTCTCCGGGCAGGATTTCCTCGGCCAGTTACAGGAGCATCCGCAGCTTCCACTGCACGTGCACTCGTCCAATCAGGCGCTGATCGAAGCACTCAGGACCCTGCTCGGCGAAGCACGCATGGGCACCCGCCTGTACCTCGCCGGCTCGGAAAGCTTTCTCGGCAGCGCCATGCAAGTGGCCACGCATTTCGACCTCAATCGCGACGAAGTGCTACGCGAGCATTCCGGCACCCTGGTACGCCGGGTCTGGTGCGTGCATTGCGACACCTACACCGAGAACGTCACTCAACGGGTCTACGACTGCCCTGGATGCGGCGTGACGCTGGTGGTGCGCGATCATTATTCCCGTCGCCTGGCCGCCTTTCAGGCGGTCAAGGCCGATGCTGAAGTCCCGGGTGAATTGCCCGAAGCCGAGGAGCTCGACACATGAGCCAGAACAACGGCACATTGAATTTGCGCGTAGCCCGCATCGAAGCGGTGACCCCGGAAATCAAGCGCTTCACCCTGGTGTCGCCGACCGGCGCTCACCTGCCCGCGTTTTCCGGTGGCAGCCACGTGGTGGTGCTGATCGCCCACTCGCAGAACACCCTGCGCAACCCCTATTCACTGCTCAGCTCGCCGTACGACACCAGCAGTTATCAGATTGCCGTGCGCCGGGTGGACAACGGTCGTGGCGGCTCGGTCTCGCTGCACGACGATGTCAGCGAAGGGGATGTGATCGAGGTGACGCCACCGGTCAACCTGTTCCCGCTCATCAAGCAGGCGCGGCTGCACATCTTTATCGCGGGCGGCGTCGGCATTACACCGGTCATCTCGCAGCTGGAGGAACTGCGCCTGAGCAAGGTGCCTTTTGAACTGCATTACGCGGTGCGCGGCGAAGCGCATGCACAACTTGGCAAGGAATTGCAGGCCACCTATGGCGAACAGGTGCATCTGTATCGCAAGGGTGTCGACTCGCGCATGGACATCGGTAGGGTCCTGGCCGACCGCCCGCTGGGTAGCCACGTGTACGTCTGCGGCCCGGACAGCATGATCGACGCCACGCTGGCGTGCGCCCGGGAACTGGGCTGGACCGACAGCCATGTGCACTTCGAGCGATTCCTGGAGCAGAGCAGCGGCGGCGAAGCTTTCAGTTTCACCCTCGGCCGTAGCGGCACGACCATCGAGGTCTCTCCCGACCAGACCATGCTCGAAGCAGTAGAAGCCGCTGGCTACAGCATGCCTTACCTGTGTCGTGGCGGCGCCTGTGGCCATTGCGAAACCACCGTACTGGAACTTGATGGCGAGCTGCTCCACAGCGATGACTGGCTGTCGGATGAGGACAAGACCAGCCGCAAGAAAATCATGCCCTGCGTATCCCGCGCCAAATGCAATCGCCTGGTCATCGACCTCTGATCGACGGAAAACATAAAAATGAATATTAAATTCAATCCCGACGAAACCTACCGCGACGACTACACCTTCGCCAACAGCCCGGAAACCATCGCCCGTGCGCCCTTCCCATTCCCTGATGACGACTACATGTACTCGATGAATCTCGAGCCGCATGTCTCGGTAGGCGATGGCGCGTTCCGCGCAGCTTTCGACATCGACGAACATTACATCAGCGAGTGCAAGGACCGGGCGATCACCCTGGATAAAGACCCAGGCATGCACTACGTCTCGGCTCCTCACATGATGGAGGCGCAGTGGGACTTGCTGGAGCTGATCATGGAGTCCTACGCCCGCGATTATCCGCAGTACTTCAGCCTGCAGCGCGAGGGCCGCCAGTGGCACTGGACCAACCGTCTGCTGGACATTGATGACCACTTCACCTTCGGCGATCCGGCCACCCTGCCCTACGAGCCGATGGAATACGTGACCCGCCAGGCCCAGGGCGATTGGGTGTTGCAGGAAGAACGCGACGGCACGCTGTTTTGGGGCGCCGGCATCGCCACCCAACGTGCCGATTACTCACTGCGCTTCAACCTGGGCATGAGCTGGGAGGAATTCCACGGCCCGGTGCCACTGGTCAAGGAAATCGGCATGCTGGACCGTGCCTTGAAGTTCCTGTTGCGCTTGCGTACCGGGCATCCGGTGCGTCGCCTGAACTGGTCACTGACGGTCAACCCGCGCCTGGAAGTCTCCGCCGAAAGCCTGCCGGAATGGGCACCGGACCGCACCATCGTGACGGCACAGAACGCCGGCAAGCTGGTGTACCTGCGCATCGAGTTGCAGCCGCTGCACCGCCTGCCTCGCAGCAACGCGATCGTGTTTCCGATTCGTACTTACCTGCTTAGCCTCGAGGACATCGCTACCAACCCTGCATGGGCGCGGCGCATGCACCGGGTGCTGCGGGACTTGAACCAGCAACTGGTCGATTACAAGGGCTTCAGCCGTTATCGCGATGCAGCGGTGGAATGGCTTTCGCAGTACGACACCGAAGCCAAACCCTGACGCGAGCCCCTGTGGGAGCCCCTGTGGGAGCCCCTGTGGGAGCCCCTGTGGGAGCCAGCCTGCTGGCGATGGCTGCCTTGAAGTCGCCATCGCCAGCAGGCTGGCTCCCACAGGTTCGAGTTATCAAATAATTGGCGGGCCAACCCGCCAGCACCGCAATCCACTGCCATTGATAATGAGGAAATAAAATGAGTGGCTCATCCAACACGCGTGCAAGCTGCAGCGCCGATCAGGACGCGGAACAACTACGCGCCCTCGGCTACAGCTCGGATTTCAATCGGAGCATGAGCCTGTGGGAGAATTTTTCCCTGGGCTTCACTTACCTGTCACCGGTGGTCGGCGTCTACACCCTGTTTGGCCTGTGCCTGGCCGCCGGCGGCCCGCCGATGTTCTGGTCGTACCTGCTGATCGGCGCCGGGCAATTGCTGGTGTGCCTGATCTTCGGTGAAATCGTCTCGCAGTTCCCCATCTCCGGTGGGGTCTATCCATGGGCGCGCCGTCTGGTGGGCAAGCGCTGGGCGTGGATGGTCGGCTGGGTTTACGCCTGGGCGCTGTGTGCAACCATCGCCGGCGTCGCAGTCGGTGCGGGACCTTACCTGGCCATCATGCTGGGTTTCAATCCGGGGCCCGAGGCCAATATCTATATCGCCCTGACGATCATTGCACTGTCGACCGCGCTGAACCTGGTCGGCACCAAGCTGCTGGCGCGGGTGGCGATGTTCGGCTTCCTCTGCGAGCTGGTCGGCGCCATCCTGGTGGGTGGCTACCTGCTGATCTTTGAACGGCACCAGCCGTTCAGCGTGCTGTTCGACACCTTCAATCTCGAAGTCAACGGTTCATACCTGCCAGCGTTCCTTGCGGCATCGCTTGCCGGCCTGTTCCAGTACTACGGCTTCGAGGCCTGCGGCGATGTCGCCGAAGAAACGCCAAACCCTGGCAAGCGCATTCCCAAAGCCATGCGCATGACCATCTACATCGGTGGTGCGGCGGCGATGTTCGCCTGCCTGGCGCTGATCCTGTCGGTGCCTGACATGGCCAAGGTCCTCGCTGGTGAAGACACCGACCCGGTAGCGACCATTCTGGCCAACGCCTTCGGCCCGGTGGGTTCGCGCCTGGTGATGGCGGTGGTGATGGTGTCGTTCATCTCTTGCGTACTGAGCCTGCAAGCGGCCGCCAGCCGCCTGTTGTTTGCCTATGCCCGTGACGAAATGATCATCGGCAGCTCGCTGCTCAAGCGGCTGTCGGGCAACCACGTGCCGTCGTTCGCCCTGTTGATCAGCGGCCTGGTGCCGGCTGGCATCGTCTGCCTCGGCATGTTCATGGCCGATGCGGTGGCGACCATCGTCGGTTTCGCGGCCATTGGTATTTATGTCGCCTTCCAGCTGATCGTCATTGCGGCCCTGATCGCCCGCGCCAAGGGCTGGCGTCCGAACGGGCAGTTCACCCTCGGCGCCTGGGGCCTGTGGGTGAACCTCGCCGCGCTGATCTATGGCGTCTGCGCGATCATCAATATGGTCTGGCCGCGCTCGCCGGATGCGCCGTGGTTCATCAACTATTCGATGATCCTGACCACCCTGGTCGTGATGGGTGCCGGCCTGGTCTACATGTTGCTCGGCAAACCGTACGACAAGGGCACAGCGCCTGCAGGCGATGCATGGAAGTTCTCCAGGCCGCCGGCCAAGGCTGCTGATGTGTCCGCTGCGGCGATCAACAGACCTTCAATTTAACAACACCCCCCCTGTAGGAGCGAGCTTGCTCGCGATGGACCTGAGAGTGCCGCGTGCATTCAGGCAGCCCTCGTCATCGTTGACGTCCATCGCGAGCAAGCTCGCTCCTACAAGGGTCCGGTTTGAAAACAAGAATTGCTTCAGAGAGGACAATGCCATGCAAACCAAACTCCTGATCAACGGCCAGTTGATCGCTGGCGAAGGCCCCGCCCAAGCCGTGTTCAACCCGTCACTGGGCCGAGTCCTGGTGGAGATCAACGAAGCCAGCGAAGCCCAGGTCGATGCTGCCGTGCGGGCCGCCGATGCGGCGTTCGATGGTTGGTCACAGACCCCGCCGAAGGATCGCGCCCTGCTGCTGCTGAAGCTCGCCGACGTCATCGAGGCCCACGGCGAAGAGCTGGCCAAGCTGGAATCGGACAACTGCGGCAAGCCTTACAGCACCGCTCTGAATGACGAAATCCCGGCAATTGCCGACGTGTTTCGCTTCTTCGCCGGCGCCAGTCGCTGCATGAGCGGTTCGGCTGGCGGTGAATACCTGCCCGGCCACACCTCGATGATCCGCCGCGATCCGGTGGGCGTGATCGCCTCGATCGCGCCGTGGAACTACCCGCTGATGATGGTCGCCTGGAAAATCGCGCCGGCCCTCGCCGCCGGTAATACCGTGGTGCTCAAGCCGTCGGAACAAACCCCGCTGACCGCGTTGCGCCTGGCCGAATTGGCGTCGCAAATATTCCCCGCCGGTGTCCTCAACCTGGTGTTCGGGCGCGGTCCAACGGTGGGTAGCCCGCTGGTAACCCACCCGAAAGTGCGCATGGTCTCGCTGACCGGCTCGATCGCCACTGGCTCGAACATCATTTCCAGCACCGCCGACAGCGTCAAGCGCATGCACATGGAACTGGGCGGCAAGGCCCCGGTGATCATCTTCGACGACGCCGACATCGACGCCGCCGTGGAAGGCATTCGCACCTTCGGTTTCTACAACGCCGGCCAGGATTGCACGGCGGCCTGCCGCATCTACGCCCAGGCCGGGATCTACGAGAAGTTCGTCGAGAAGCTCGGCGCCGCAGTCAGCAGCATCAAGTACGGCCTGCAGGACGATCCGGCCACCGAGCTCGGCCCGCTGATCACTGCGCAGCACCGCGACCGCGTGGCCGGGTTCGTCGAACGCGCCGTGGCGCAGTCGCACATCCGCCTGATCACCGGTGGCAAGGCGGTGGACGGCAACGGTTTCTTCTTCGAACCGACGGTGCTGGCGGACGCACAGCAGGATGACGAGATCGTTCGCCGCGAGGTGTTCGGGCCGGTGGTGTCGGTGACCAGGTTTACTGATGAGGCCCAGGTGCTGGGCTGGGCCAACGACTCGGACTACGGCCTGGCGTCGTCAGTGTGGACCGCCGACGTCGGCCGCGCGCATCGGTTGTCGGCGCGCCTGCAATACGGCTGCACCTGGGTCAATACGCACTTCATGCTCGTCAGCGAAATGCCCCATGGCGGCCAGAAATTGTCCGGCTATGGCAAGGACATGTCGATGTATGGGCTGGAGGACTACACCGTGGTGCGGCATGTGATGTTCAAGCACTAAAAAGCATCGCTGGCAAGCCAGCTCCCACAAGGGTTGGGGCGTACCCAACTCTGCGGTCAACCACAAATCCTGTGGGAGCTGGCTTGCCAGCTCCGACAAGGGTTGGGACTTACCCAACTCTGTGGTCAACCACAAATCCTGTGAGAACTGGCTTGCCAGCTCCGACAAGGGTTGGGACTTACTCAACTCTGTGGTCAACCACAAATCCTGTGGGAGCTGGCTTGCCAGCTCCGACAAGGGTTGGGACTTACCCAACTCTGTGGTCAACCACAAATCCTGTGGGAGCTGGCTTGCCAGCGATGGCGCCCTCAAGGCCCCAACGTCCTCTGCCCATTGCCGATCCCCTTCGCAACATCTACCCCCCAATCCAGCGCCGCTTCCATGTCCAGTAAATGCGGGCGTGGATCATGGTCCTCGGAAACCGGTACCCCGTCCGGCCGATAAACGCCGATAAACATCTTCAACGAACCATCGCGCAAAATTTCCGCCTTCACCACAATCGAGCATCCATTCGACAGCGTTTCCTTGTGTTCCAAATGGCGCTCAGTCATCACGGCAATCCTCCGGTCGTCGGGTTCGGGTCAGTACTCATCTTAGCTCACGCCAGCGCACCAAAATGATTCGTCAAAATGCCCGAAAACCCCGGCCTGACAGCGGCGCATTGCCACCTATACTGGAAACCACCGCCCCTTCGGGGTCTGCACGTCCAACAATAAAAAGCAGAGGTGGAACATGGTCTGGCAGCAAATCTACGATCCGTTCAACAACCCGGTCATTTCCACCCTCATGGCAGCCGTGCCAGTGGTGGTGATGCTGGCGGCCCTGGCGTTCTTCCATATCAAGGCGCACCTGGCGGCCCTGCTAGCCCTGGGCTCAGCCCTGATCATCGCGATCTTCGCCTTTGGCATGCCGGCCGACATGGCAGGCTCAGCGGCCCTGTATGGCGCCGCCAACGGTTTGTTGCCGATTGGCTGGATCGTACTCAACATCATTTTCCTGCACCGCCTGACCACCGAAAATGGCTCGTTCAAGGTGCTGCAAGACTCACTGGCGCGGATCACTGACGATCGTCGCCTGCAACTGCTGTTGATCGCCTTCTGTTTTGGCGCCTTTTTTGAAGGCGCCGCAGGTTTCGGCACACCGGTGGCAGTGACCGGGGCGATTCTGATCGGTCTGGGGTTCTCGCCACTGGCCGCGTCCGGCCTGGCGCTGATTGCCAACACCGCGCCCGTGGCGTTTGGCGCACTGGGCACGCCGATCATCACGCTCGCCAAGGTCACGGGCCTGGATGAGATGGAGCTGTCGATGATGGTCGGTCGGCAACTGCCGTTCTTCTCGGTGATCGTGCCGTTCTGGCTGATCTGGGCGTTTGCCGGGTGGCGCAAGATGCTGGAAATCTGGCCGGCGATCCTGGTCGCCGGGGTCAGCTTCGCCGTGCCGCAGTTCCTGGTGTCCAACTACCATGGCCCGATGCTGGTGGACGTGATTGCTGCGCTGATCTCCATGGCCTGTTTGACCGGCTTCCTCCGGGTGTGGAAACCGGCCACCGTACACACCTCCGCAGCCCTTTCCGGTCGCGTCGACAATTCGAAAATTGATGCCGAGCACGATCAAAAACCCGTCGCCAGCGCCGCGTTTGGTACGGATGCCAAGTCCGCCGTGATGCGTGCGTGGATGCCGTGGATCATCCTCACCGTGTTCGTGTTCGCCTGGGGTACCCAGGGTTTCAAGAACATGTTCGATACCCGGCCTGCCATTGATCCTGTGACCCAGTCGGCCAAGCTCGATCCTCAAGGCAAACCGTTGCGCGAGGCCAATCCGATCTTTGCCCCGGTGATCACCTTTGGCACGATCCACCAGCAAATTGAAAAAGTCCCACCAGTAGTACCTGCGCCAAAAACCGAAGAAGCGGTCTACAAGTTCACCTGGCTGACCAGCACCGGCAGCGGCATCCTGCTCGCGGCGATCCTGGGCGGGCTGTTGATGGGCTATTCGATTCCGCAACTGATCAAGCAGTACGTGCGCACCATCTGGGTGGTGCGCTACTCGCTGATCACCATCGTCGCGATGCTCGCCCTGGGTTTCCTCACGCGCTATTCAGGCCTGGACGCAACGATGGGCCTGGCGTTTGCCGCCACGGGGATTTTCTACCCCATGTTCGGCACCCTGCTGGGCTGGCTTGGCGTGGCGCTGACGGGCTCCGACACAGCGTCGAACGTGTTGTTCGGCGGCCTGCAGCGGGTCACTGCCGAACAACTGGGGCTCAGCCCGGTGCTGATGGCCGCTGCCAATAGCTCCGGCGGGGTCATGGGCAAGATGGTCGATGCGCAGTCGATCGTGGTGGCCTCCACTGCCACTCGCTGGTATGGCCATGAAGGAGAAATCCTGCGGTATGTGTTCTTTCACTCGATCGTCCTGGCGATTCTGGTCGGCGGGTTGGTGACGCTGCAGGCGTATGTGGCGCCATTCAGCGATATGGTCGTGGGTGGGCATTAAACGGGATCAGCCGGTTGTTGCGCTTCTGACCTACCCGCCCGGGCTGCTGCCCGGGCGTTCATGAAAGGAGTAGGGTAAAGCGACTATGAACATTCTCTACGATGAACGCGTCGACGGCGTGCTGCCGCAGGTCGATCGGGCTGCCCTGCTACAGGCCCTGCATGCGCGCCTGCCGGACCTGGAAGTGCTGCATCAGCAGGAAGAGCTCAAGCCCTACGAATGCGACGGCCTCTCGGCGTACCGCACCACCCCATTGCTGGTGGTGCTGCCGCGTCACCTGGACGAAGTGCAAGGGGTGCTCAAGCTGTGTCACGAGATGCAGGTTCCGGTAGTCGCCCGGGGTGCGGGCACCGGGCTATCGGGTGGGGCACTGCCGCTGGAGCAAGGCGTACTGCTGGTGATGGCGCGCTTCAACAACATCCTGCACATCGACCCTGCGGCTCGCACGGCACGGGTCCAGCCGGGTGTGCGCAACCTGGCGATCTCCCAGGCCGCGGCACCATTTGGCCTGTACTACGCCCCGGACCCTTCGTCACAGATCGCCTGCTCCATCGGCGGCAATGTCGCGGAAAACGCCGGAGGCGTGCACTGCCTCAAGTACGGCCTGACCGTGCACAACGTGGTCAAGGTCGACATCCTCACGGTGGAGGGCGAGCACCTGAGCCTGGGGTCGAATGCCCTGGACTCACCGGGCTTCGACCTGCTTGCCCTGTTCACCGGGTCTGAAGGCATGCTCGGCGTCATCACCGAAGTGACGGTCAAGCTGCTGCCCAAACCCCAGACCGCCAAGGTGCTGCTGGCCGCTTTTGATTCGGTCGAAAAAGCCGGCCGTGCGGTAGGCGACATCATTGGTGCCGGCATCATCCCCGGGGGCCTGGAAATGATGGACAACCTGGCCATCCGCGCCGCCGAAGACTTCATCCATGCCGGCTACCCGGTGGACGCCGAAGCCATCCTGCTGTGCGAACTCGATGGCGTCGAAGCCGATGTCCACGATGACTGCGACAGGGTCCGCCAAGTGCTCGAACAGGCCGGCGCCACCGAAGTGCGCCAGGCCAGGGACGAAGCCGAACGCGTGCGTTTCTGGGCCGGACGCAAGAACGCCTTTCCGGCGGTCGGGCGACTGTCGCCGGACTACTACTGCATGGACGGCACCATACCGCGTCGGGAATTACCTGGCGTGCTGCAGGCTATCGCCGCCTTGTCTGCCGAATACGGCCTGCGCGTAGCCAACGTGTTCCATGCCGGCGATGGCAACATGCACCCCTTGATTTTGTTCGATGCCAACCAACCGGGGGAGCTCGATCGGGCCGAGGCACTGGGGGGCAGGATTCTCGAGCTGTGCGTGAAAGTCGGCGGCAGCATCACCGGTGAACATGGCGTCGGCCGCGAGAAGATCAACCAGATGTGCGCCCAGTTCAATAGTGATGAACTGACGCTGTTCCATGCCGTCAAGGCAGCGTTCGATCCCGCTGGCCTGCTCAACCCCGGCAAGAACATCCCCACCTTGCACCGCTGCGCAGAATTCGGCGCGCTGCATGTGCACATGGGGCAATTGCCCTTCCCTGAGCTGGAGCGTTTCTGATGCGCCACGAAGACGACTTCGATGACAGCGCCGCACTTCTGGAGCAAGTCAACCAGGCGTTGCAGGGCATTACCCCACTGCGCATCCAGGGCTCCAACAGCAAGGCTTTCCTGGGGCGCATCACTGCAGGAGAAGTGCTCGACACCCGCGCCCATCGGGGCATCGTCAGCTACGATCCGACTGAGTTGGTGATCACTGCACGCTGCGGCACGCCGTTGGTGGAACTGGCTGAAGTGCTGGCTTGCGCGCAGCAGATGCTGCCCTGCGAACCGCCGTCCTTCGGCGAGGGCGCGACGGTCGGCGGCATGATCGCCTGCGGGTTGTCGGGGCCGCGACGGCCCTGGTCGGGCTCAGTTCGCGACTTCGTCCTCGGCACCCGGGTAATCACCGGCCACGGCAAGCATCTGCGCTTCGGCGGCGAAGTGATGAAAAACGTCGCCGGCTACGACCTGTCGCGCCTGATGGCTGGCAGCTACGGCTCCCTGGGGGTAGTGACCGAGGTATCACTCAAGGTGCTGCCCAGGCCTCGGCAATGCCTGAGCATCAGCCTGGAGCTCGACGTTGAACGCGCCCTCGATCGCCTCAGCGAATGGGGCCAGCAGCCATTGCCGATCAGCGCGGCCTGCCACGATGGCACGCGCCTGCACCTGCGCCTGGAAGGCGGCGAAGGCTCGGTGGCCGCGGCCCACGAACGCTTGGGCGGCGAGCTGCTGGACGCCGGGTACTGGGCCGATCTCAACGAACACAGGCTGAGTTTTTTCGATGAGGATCAGCCGCTGTGGCGGCTGTCCGTACCGCACAATACCCCTCGCCTGTCACTGCCGGGGCGACAACTGATCGATTGGGGCGGTGCCCAGCGCTGGCTCAAGACCGATGCTGAAGCCGCGTTCATTCGCCAGGTGGTCAGCGAGGTCGGCGGACACGTGACCTGTTACAGCCATGGATTGATCGACAGCCCTTTCCAGCCATTGCCGGTCGCCCTCATGCGCTACCACCGCAACCTCAAGCAGCAACTCGACCCCCAGGGTATTTTCAACCCCGGTCGCCTGTACGCGGAGCTCTGAGCCATGCAAACCACGTTGAGCGAACAGGCCCGCCAGTTGCCCCGAGCCGAAGAAGCCGAAAGCATTCTGCGCAGCTGTGTGCACTGCGGCTTCTGCAATGCCACCTGCCCCACCTATCAACTGCTCGGCGACGAGCTGGACGGGCCACGCGGACGAATCTACCTGATCAAGCAAGTACTGGAAGGTCACGAGGTCACGCGCAAGACTCAACTGCACCTGGACCGCTGCCTGTCCTGCCGCAACTGCGAAACCACCTGCCCCTCCGGCGTGGATTACCACAACCTGCTGGATATCGGCCGGGCGGTGGTCGATGCAGCGGTCCCGCGCTCGCTGGCACAGCGCCTGTTGCGCGAGGGACTGCGCAACGTCGTGCCCAACCCTGGGCTGTTCAAGAGCCTGGTCAGCAGCGGTCAAGTGTTCCGGGCGCTCCTGCCGGACACGCTGCGCGCCAAACTGCCACGCAGTGCCTGGCCGGCAAAAGCCCGACCGGCCGCGCGCCATGCCCGGCAGGTACTGATGCTCGAAGGCTGCGTGCAGCCTGGCCTGTCGCCTAATACCAATGCCGCCGCCGCGCGTGTGCTGGACCGCCTGGGCATCAGCGTCACCCCGAGCCGCGAAGCCGGGTGCTGCGGCGCGGTGGATTATCATCTCGATGCCCAGGCCGCCGGCCTCGATCGCGCCCGGCGCAACATCGATGCGTGGTGGCCAGGCATCGAGAGTGGCGCCGAGGCAATTGTGCAGACCGCCAGCGGCTGCGGCGCGTTCATCAAGGACTACGGGCACCTGCTGGGCACCGATCCGGCGTATGCCGCCAAGGCACAAAAAGTCAGTGCGCTGGCCAGGGACCTGGTTGAAGTGTTGCGTGACGAACCCCTGGAAACCCTTGGCGTGCAGGCCGAGCAACGCCTGGCGTTCCACTGCCCTTGCACCTTGCAGCACGCGCAGAAGCTCGGGGGGGCGGTCGAGGCGGTGCTGGTACGTCTGGGTTTCAACCTCACCGTCGTGCCGGACAGTCACCTGTGCTGCGGCTCGGCAGGCACTTATTCGGTGACCCAGCCAGTACTGGCCCGACAATTGCGAGACAACAAACTCAATGCCCTGGAAAGCGGGCACCCCGACGTGATTGCTACCGCCAATATCGGCTGCCAAACGCACCTCGACGGCGCCGGTCGCACCTCGGTCAGGCACTGGATCGAACTGGTCGAAGCGGCACTGCCCTCCCCACCTGCTGGAGTATCCCCATGAACAGCAAATTCGTTTTGAGCCAGGTCGAGGTCAGTCAGATCCTCGCCGCTGCGCGCACTGAAGCCCTGGGTAATCAATGGGCGGTGACCATCGCGGTGGTCGATGACGGCGGCCATCCCCTGGCCCTGGAACGCCTTGACGGCGCTGCCGCGATCAGCGCCTACATCGCCACGGAAAAGGCCCGCACTGCGGCGCTGGGTCGGCGCGAGTCCAAAGGTTATGAGGACATGGTCAATGGCGGTCGGCATGCGTTTCTCTCGGCGCCCTTGCTGACGTCCCTGGAGGGTGGCGTACCGATCATCGTCGAGGGCCAGGTGATTGGCGCGGTGGGGGTATCAGGCGTCAAGGCCGAACAGGATGCACAGGTGGCCAAGGCGGGGGCGCAGTGCCTGGGCAACCCGAACGCCTGATCAGGCCAAGCCCCAATGGTGAATCAATCGACGAAGAGGAAACCTGCCGATGCCCCGCCTGACCGCCAAGGACTTCGCTCCGCAACTGCTCGAACTCTACGACTACTACGCCCACGGCAAGATCAACCGACGCGAGTTTCTTGACCGCGCGGCGCTATTCACCTTCGGCGGACTGACCGCTGGCGCCCTGCTTGCGAGCCTGAGCCCCAACTATGCTTTGGCCGAGCAAGTCGCCTTCACCGACCCGGACATTATTGCCGAGTACATCACCTATCCTTCACCCCAGGGCAACGGGCAGGTGCGTGCCTACCTGGTGCGCCCGGCCAAAGCCCCGGGCAAGGTGCCGGGGGTGGTGGTCGTGCATGAGAATCGCGGTCTCAATCCTTATATCGAAGACGTCGCCCGACGCCTTGCCAAGGCGGGGTTCATCGCCCTCGCTCCCGACGGGCTGACCTCCGTGGGTGGCTACCCGGGAAACGATGATAAGGGCCGCGAGTTGCAGGCGACCGTCAACCCGGAAAAGCTCATGAACGACTTCTTCGCAGCTATCGAGTGGCTGATGAAGCTTGACGCCGCCACGGGCAAGGTCGGCATCACCGGCTTCTGTTACGGCGGCGGCGTCGCCAATGCCGCAGCCGTGGCCTATCCGGAACTGGGGGCCGCCGTGTCCTTTTACGGGCGCCAGCCGGAGGCCAAAGACGTGCCGCGAATCAAGGCCCCGGTGATGCTGCACTACGGCGAACTGGACACGCGCATCAATGAAGGTTGGCCGGCGTACGAGCAGGCGCTAAAGTCCGCCAGCAAGACCTACGAGGCCCACATCTATCCCGGCGCCAATCACGGTTTTCACAATGACTCCACGCCCCGCTACGACGAGGCTGCGGCAAACCTGGCGTGGGACAGGACCCTGGGCTGGTTCCAGCGCTATCTGGTGTAAACCCTTGGTGCTGGCATTAACAATCGCCGGCCAGGATACGTCCTCTGTATGATGGCGCGCTTTGAGTGCGGGTCAGACTTCGAGGAGTATGCATGGACAGGTTTTACCGGACAGGACACCAGGGCTTGTCCGCCCTCAATTTACTGACCTTGGGCCTGTTATCGGCCAACAGCGCGCTGGCCGCCGACACCGAGTTGCCGGCGCTCACCGTTACCGGCGAAGACACCTCAGGCTATCAGGCCGACAGCGCATCGGTCGCCGGCTTCGACACGACCACGCTACTCGACACCCCGGCGGCGGTGACGGTCCTCACCGATGCGCTGATCAAGGATCAACAGGCGCGCCTGCTCAGCGAAGTCCTGCGCAATGACGCCTCGGTGGGTCAAGCCTATGCTCCGGTCGGCTATTACGAGAACTTCGTGGTGCGCGGCTACTCGCTCAACTCCGCCAGCAGCTACAGGATCAATGATCGCACCATCACTGGCGAACAGAACGTCGGGCTGGAAAACAAGCAGCAGGTGGAACTGCTCAAGGGCCTGTCGGGCCTGGAAAGCGGCGTGTCGGAGCCCGGTGGGCTGGTCAACTACGTGACCAAGCGGCCGACCGAAGTGCGCCAGGTCACGGTCTCGACCGATGACCGCGGCAGCGGCTACCTGGCGACCGATATCGGCGGGTTCTTCGGCAGCGAACAGCAGTTCGGCCTGCGCGCCAACCTGGCCCATGAAGATATCCATTCCTACGTTGAACATGCCAACGGTCAGCGGGATTTTGCCTCCCTGGCCTTTGACTGGAACATCAGCCCCGATGCGCTGCTGCAACTGGACGCCGAGTACCAGAGCCGGGAACAGCGTTCGGCGCCCGGCTACCAACTGCTGGGTGGCACCCGACTGCCGCACCATGCCTCGCCGAAAAAACTGCTGGCCCACCAGAGCGGCTCCAACCCGGTCAGCACCGATGCGCTGAACCTCAACGGCAAGTTCGAGTACCGCTTCAGTGATGCATGGAAAACCGACATCAGCGCTTCGCGCAGCCGGGTGGTGATCGACGACTACAGTTCGTTCGCCTGGGGTTGCTACGGTGCCGCCAGCTGCGCCGACGTCGCAGTGCCGAATTACTTCAGCCCGGAGGGCGACTACGATATCTACGACTTCCGCAGCCCCGACGATACCCGTCGCAACGACGAACTGCAGGCAACCCTCAGCGGGCGTTTCGACACGGCGGGCCTGGGTCACGAACTGACCTTGGGCACCAGTGCGTTCCGCCGGGTGGTGGACAAGCGCGACCCGATCAACGTGATGATCGGCAGCGCTAATATTAACAGCGAGCCTGCAGACTTCGCGCGTTATGACGGCCCGCTCAATGACTCCCAACGGCGTCTGGACAGCCGCCAGTACGGGTTGTTTTTCAATGACCGGATCAGCTTCAACGAGCACTGGCAAACCGTATTGGGCGGGCGCGCGGTGCGTCTGGACGAAGAAACCTTTGACAGCCAGGGCGAAACTACTCGCCATACCCGCCGTTACGAGTTCCTGCCCCAGGCTGCACTGATCTACAAGCCGGTGCAGAACCTGTCGCTGTACACCCGCTATAGCAAAGGCCTGTCCCTGGGCGGCGAGGCGGCGTGGTTTACCACCAACGCCTTCGAAATCCTCGCGCCAACCGTGTCCCGGCAGATCGAGGCCGGGGTCAAGTATGACTGGCAGCGCATCAGCCTGGGCGCGGCGCTGTTTCAGATTCGCCAGGCGTATCAGTATTCGCGCCCCAACGACGACGGTACCTTCACTTTCGCGCAACAGGGCGAACAGAAGAACACCGGCCTGGAGCTGTCCGCCAATGGCTGGGCGACCCAACGCCTGCAGATCAGTGCCAGTGTCGCGGCGATTCGTTCGCGGGTCAGCGGCACGGGAACGGCGGCTTATGAGGGCCACCAGACGATCAATGTGCCGACCTTGCGCGCCAGCCTTTCCGGCGAGTATGCATTGCCCTGGATAGACGGCCTGGCATTGCTCGGTGGCGTGCAGTACAGCGCCAGCAAATACGCGAGCCAGGTCGGCGAAGTGGAAACGGGCGCCTACGCGATCTTCAATGCCGGCAGCCGATTCAGCACGCGTATTGATGGTTACGAGACGGTCTTTCGCCTGAGCGTCGACAACCTGTTCGACAAGCGCTACTGGCGCGATGCCGGAGAATACATGGGCGATGACTACGTATTCCAGGGCGCGCCGCTGACGGCGCGCTTGAGTGCTTCTGTCAATTTCTGACGGCTGCCGATATCACCTGTAGGGGCCAGCTTGCTGGCGATGGGCGTTAACGATAACGCGGGGTGCCTGACAGCCTGCGGCGTACTCAGGTTTTTTCGCGAGCGAGCTCGCTCCTACAAGATGGTAAACGTTAACGGGTGAGCCGAATTGGAGCTCCTCAGTTCACCAGGTCAATCAGCTGTTCACGCTGCGCCCCGGTCAGCATCGGGCCGAATCCGGCCGCCGCATTATCGGCCATGTAACGCGGATTGCCGGTGCCTGGGATCACACAGGTCACCGCCGAATGCGACAGCAGAAATTTCAGCGCCAATTGCGGCCAGCTATTGACCTGTACCTGCGAGGCCCAGCCCGGCAGGGGCTTGCCCTTCAGGCGGGCAATCAGGCCACCGCCGCCAAACGGCCGGTTGCAGATCACTGCCACGCCACGTTCCCGGCATAGCGGCAGAATGCGCTTCTCGACTGCGCGATCATCCAGGGCGTAATTGATTTGCAGGAAGTCGAGTTGTTCAGCCTTGAGCACCGCCTCCACCTCGTCATAGGCCAACGCGGTGTAATGGGTGATCCCGATGTAGCGGATGCGCCCTTGCTCTTTCCATTCGCGCAACGTCGGCAGATGGGTTTTCCAGTCCAGCAGGTTGTGGATCTGCATCAGGTCGATCCGGTCGGTTTGCAGCAGCTGGAATGATTGCTCCATCTGCGCAATGCCTTCTTCGCGGCCACGGGTCCATACTTTGGTCGCCAGGAAAGCCGGCGAGCGCGGTTCGTGGATCGACAGCAACTCACCGGTGGTCTGCTCGGCGCGCCCGTACATCGGCGAGCTGTCGACCAGCGTCCCGCCTTTCTCGAACAGCGCATCAAGCACGGCCGGCAGTTGCTTGTAGGCCGGGTCCCCAGGGGCGACATCGAAGCCGCGATAAGTGCCCAACCCAACGACGGGCAGCGGCTCGGCGCTGGAAGGAATGCCTCGGGTCTGCATGTTCTTGCCTCCTGTGACGATCGGCGGCGCTTGCGCCCCGGCTGGGTCGAACGTGAAGACCGCCGAGACACCGGCAGCCAGCGTGAGTAGTCGGCGACGGGTAATTCCATCAGTGTGGCTCATGATGTTGCTCCTCCATTCGGGTGCTGGCCGCCCGTTGTTCCTGCCGCCTCGCCAGCCAGAAACACAACCCTGCCCATACGCCCGCAACCGGAAAAATCGCCAGGGCCACCAGGCCAAATCCTGCGCCCACTGCCGTCAGCCCTGCAGACAGCCAGCCACTGGCGGCATCGCCGCCGCGATAGACCAGGGTTTCGACCACGTTCTTGGCCTTGTACTTCTCTTCGCGGCTGACCACCGTCCACAGCACCTCTCGCGCCGGCCGAACGAAGGCAAATTCCACCGCCCGACGCAGCCCTTGCGCCAGGGCAACGGCGGCAGGTACCGGCGCCATGGCCATCGCCGAGAAGGCCACGACGCTCGCCAAGGGCAACATCACCAGCGCCCCGCCCACGCCGACCCAGCGGATCAACGGCGCGGTCAACAGCAGCTGGAATAACAGGGTCAGCACCGACACCAGCAAATCAACCAGGGCAAAAAATTGAGTGCGGCTTGCCACATCAGCGTAGCTGCCTGCGACGATCCGGCCTTGTTCAAAGTACAAAAGGGTCGCGGCGCTGGTGTGCAGCAGCATGAACGCCACCAGCCCGAGCAAATAGCGCGAGCGCAGGATCAGCGTGATGCCGGCCAGCATGCTGCCGCCCAATCTTTGGTCATCCGGCGAGCGGTTGTCGCTACGCGCCACCGTGCACCTGAGCAAGGCCCGGTAACAACGCACGGCGATCTCGAGCAGCACCGCCGCCGCCAGCGTCAGGGCCATCGGGCCCAGGCGCACGGCCATGGTCGCGGCCAGCAGCGGCCCGATAAAGGTGCCCAAGGTGCCACCGGCCGCAATAAAACCGAACAACCGCCGCCCCTGATCACTGGAAAACCGGTCGACCAGCACGCTCCAGAAGATCGTGACGATAAACAGGTTGTAAATGCTGATCCAGACAAAAAACACCTGCCCGACGGTCACCGGCGCAACGTGATTGGCGATCAGCAGCCCGAACACCAGCATCGACAGCGCAATCAGCCGATAGATCAAAGGCACGAAACGCGTTGCCGGCAGCCGGGACACCAGCGCACCGTAGAGCGGTACCATCAGCAACATCACCACGAAGGTGGCGCTGAACAGCCACTGCAATTGGTCCGCACCACCCTCCAGGCCAAGGGCATCGCGCAGGGGGCGGACCAGGTAATAGCTGGCGAGCACACAAAAATGGAAGGCAAAACCCAGCATCAGCGCGGTTCTTTCCGCAGGCAGAATATTCAGCGATTTCAGCGCGATGGGCATCGCTTCCCTCCCGGACCGGCGCGCTACGGGGCCGATCGACTACACTGCGACAGCGATCAAGTGATCGCCGTTTTCCACCCTTGAGTCGTCAATGCCGCTCCCTAACGTTAGTCGAATGTCGCGCATCCTGATGATCATCGCAGGCATCGTCATCGCGCTGTACCTGGTGCTCTGTATGGCGCTGTGGGTATTCCAGCGCGCCCTCATTTATTACCCGCAGCCTCGATCCGTGGCGAGTGCGCTGTTGACGCTGCCCCGTTCCGACGCGCAGGTGCTGGTCTCGGTGCGCGAGCACGAGGGCCCCAAGGCGTTGATCTATTTCGGTGGCAACGCCGAGGACGTGTCGCGCAACCTGCCCTCGTTTTCAGCGGCCTTTTCCGATCACGCGCTGTATTTTCTGCACTACCGAGGGTTTGGCGGCAGCTCTGGCTCGCCGACCGAGGAAGCGATTCAGCGCGACGCACTGGGGTTGTTCGACGAGGTGTACGCCCGGCACCCGCAGGTGACACTGGTGGGCCGTAGCCTGGGCTCCGGGGTCGCGGTGCGCCTGGCCAGCCAGCGCCCGGCATCGCGCCTGGTGCTGATCACGCCCTATAACAGCCTGGAAGAACTCGCTGCGCGGCAGTTTCCGATCTTCCCGGTGCGATGGCTGTTACAGGATCGTTTTGAGTCCTGGCGATATGCCCGGGAGATCAGCGTGCCGACCCTGCTGATGGCGGCAGAGCACGACGAAGTGATCCCGCGCTCGAGCACCCAGCGGCTGTTCGAGCATTTCGCTCCGGGGGTGGCCGTGCTCAGGGTGATACCGGGGGTGGGGCATAATTCGATTTCCGCCAGTGCGGATTACCTGAGGCTGCTGCGGGAGGCTTTGTGAGGTTGAGTGTTGCGCTCCTGAGGCGAACATGCTGAATAATTCCAGCATGCTCGCCTTCTTGAGCGCATCACCTATTGAGCAACAATCTTCACTAACGGCGCCCCCTTCTTGACGATGTAGGTCGCCAGTTCCGAGCTGGTAGTCGCACTTGTATTCTTCGCAACATGCGCCACCCCTGCCGGGATATAGAGCGAATCCCCCGCCTTGAGTGTCACTGCAGGCTGCCCTTCAAGCTGATACTCGAACGTGCCCTCCAGTACATGGGCCACCTCAACCCCCGGGTGGGAATGTTTGGGCGAGACCACGCCCGGTTCGAAATCCACGCGCACCTGCAGCACTTCCTGTCCCGCAACGTCCATGTCCCGGTGCAGCAGATCGGTGCGGTGCAGGCCGGTCTGCCAGCTCTTGGTCGCCGGCGCATCCTGAGTGGACGACTTGACCTCCTGGGCCTGGGCCAGGCCCGTGACAGCAGCCAATGTGGTCGCGGCAATGGCCAGGCCGAGTGCGCCAGCGGTTTTACGAACATTTAACAGGAACATCGCGATTCTCCAGTGGTAGTACCGCAGATGCGGTGTGCCCCATTCAAACGCCGCCATGTATCAGCCAAGTGTCCAAGCCACCCTGGATATGTATGCGCAAGTGGCTGCAGGCACACCTGATACGCAGGGATACAAACCAGTGACACGTCAGCCCCGGTCGGCACTCTCGCGCCAGCGCCGCGCCTGGATCAGCAACGCGGGGGAAAAATGCAGCACAACCATCCGCACCAGATGGTGGGACAGAATGAACACGACATTCAGCCCGCCACTGAACGCGACGATCGAAATGGTCTCGATCGCGCCCGGCATGTACGCCAGCCACAGCGTCAGCGGGTCACTGCCCAGCGTCTGCCACGCCACTACAGCGAAGCCTGCCGCCACCAGCAGCATCAGCCCCACCGACATCAATCCGCAGCGGCCGTGGCGCAACAGTTCCCTGAGGCTGATGTCGCGGAACTTCGAACCGATCAACGTACCCAGCAGCACCGAGGCAACATCAATGCTCCACGGCGGCATCTGGAAACCCGGGAGATAACCCGACCTGACGTAGACGCCGGTCAGGACAATGGCCGTCAACATGAATGGCGCCGGTACTCCAAAGCGCAGGAGCACGCGCCCCAGCGCCAGGCACAGGGCAATCAGCGAGAGCAGGATCAACAGCGTGCTCACCAGCCAGGGACTGCTGTCGGGAGTGCTCACTGCGGTTTGCCCGGTCACGCAAAAGCTTACCAGCAGGGTGATGAACAGCAATCGCACCAGGTGCACCACGATCACCTTGCTCGAGGCCCGCTCCGACTCCAGTAAATCGAACACCGCCGCGAGCGCGCCCGGGTAGACTGCCAGCAGCGAATCCTTCAGGTTCCAGCCGCAGCCCCTGCACAACCACACCCCGGCCACGACGATCTGTGCCACCAGGCATAACAGCAACAGACCCAGGCTGGGCAACAAAGCAGCGGCTGTGCTGCTGTCCCAGGCCTGGAACATCAGCCCGGTGGCGATTCCCAAGGAGACTTGCACGTAACCCAGGCCAAAGCGCAGCCTGGGCGCGAAGCCTGACTTTGCAGCAATGATGGCGGTGGCGAGGATCGAGCCGAGCAACAAGCCGTGGGGCACACCGACCGACTGCAGCAGGGCACCGACAGTGGTTGCGATCAGCAAACACACAAGCGTTCTCATGAATTGTCCTTAATTCCAGTGCTGATTTTTTGGATCCAATCCTCCTCTGCTCAGACTTTTTCCCACTGAACCTTGTGCAGCGTCAAGTTATAATCGCCGATTGCAAAAACGCCGCTCGTTGTCGAGCGGCGGTTTTATCCCGCGCCCGCCAGTGGTCAGTTAGGGTCGAGCAGGCCCCCGTGCCAGTGGCGAGAAACACGCGTGCCCGTGAATTTCGCCACCACCATGCCCTGGCCAATCAGTCGATCGCGGTAACGGGTGACCATCCGCCCCGCCTGCTCGGCGAACAACACCACTTCGCTGGAGGGATCACCGGGCCGGCGCAGGATCCGGGCAAAACGCTGGCCCTCCGCAACAGGGTCTCCCAGCTGTTTTTCGAAGATCAAGACCCCGGGCGTCGGTGCAAGGACGGTCTCCATCTGGCCCATTTCCAGGGTTTGCACCGGCCAATCCTCCGGGCCTAGCGCCTCATCAATGGCTCCGCAGCGGCACAGCCAGGCGTAAAGTCCCTGGGCATCCTGTTCGGCCAGTTGGTCGCCGACATCGCCCTGCCCGCGCAACTCCAGGGTTGCCGCCATATTGCGGTCACTGAGCCCTCTGCGCAGCCAGGGCGCAATAATGGTTTCCTCAAACGAACCATCGCCGCCATCGTCCCAGATGATCGCCACGTCCATCTTCATCGCTGCCGCCAGTTCGCGGCCTTGGGGGGCAAAGCTGCGGTGGACATAGAGGTACGGCAGTGCCTCGTCATCGGTGTGCAGATCGAGCATCACATCGGCATCGGCGGCCAGTTGCACCAGGGCTTTCTGCCATTCCTGGACATTGGTGGACGGGTGTTGCTGCGCCGCCGACTGGTCAAAACCACGATTGAAATTGTGCCCTGTGGCGTCATGAAAACGCCCCAGCAGGCGGCCTTGGCGGAACTGGCCAATACCCAGGGGATTGGCCTGGGGCACAACCGTCACCTGACTCCTGAGCCGCCCCTGGGCTTGGGCAACCTGCAGGCGTTGCATCAACAGGTGCAGTACCAGCATCCCGGCAATTTCGTCAGCGTGCACCCCGGCTTGCAGGTGCACCTTGGGGCCGCTGCCATCACCCTGGTAACGCCAGGCCCCCACTTGCAACGGGTCGCCATTGTTGCTGCGAACATTCAACGAAATATCCTGCACCATCCGTTTGTCCTCCCGTCATGACCACTAGAAAACCAAGGCATTGCCGCTGGTGATTGAACAGACGTTCAACTAAGCTCGGCAACGTATAACCGACTCCAAGGACTGACCCGTGACCCGTGCCCCAGCTAAAAACCGCCGCACCGAACCCGACGCGCGCCGCGAAATGCTCGTGGCCGCTGCCCTGCGTTGCCTGGTGCGCGACGGCCACGCCGGGCTGTCGGTGCGCCGCATCGCAACGGAGGCCGGGGTGTCGGTAGGCCTGCTCAATCATCACTTCGGCAGCATCGATGCGCTGATCGCCGACACTTACCAGAAGCTCGCCAACGAACTGACGAGCGCCCTGATGCAGGAAATAGAACAGGCCGACACCCCCGCCGCAAAGATGGACGCCTTCCTCACCGGCTCATTTGCCCCCCGGGTCATGGACCCGCAATTACTCGGCGCCTGGGTGGTGTTCTGGAGCCTGATCCGCCACTCCGTTCACGTCAGCCAGGCTCACGAAAAAAGCTATCGAGCCTATCTCGACTTGCTGCGCCATTTGCTCGACGACCTGGCGGCCAGCGAAGGGTTTGTGATCCACGACACTCACCTGGCCGCCATCGGCCTATCCGCGACGCTCGACGGACTCTGGATCGAGTGGTGCCTCAACCCCGAAACCTTCAGCCCCGCCAACGGCCTGCATATCTGTCGCTGCTGGGTAAAGGGGTTGCGAAACGGAGCATTCAGCGCCGACGACGTCCTGTGAGGCATGACGCCCGAAGATCATCGCCAGGGTGCCACTGACAGCAATCAGCCCCGCGCCGATCATCAGCGACACGTCCATCCGGGTGCCCCAGATCAGGCTCGACAGCAGGAACGCCCAGATCAACCCGGTGTACTCGAATGGCGCCAGCAAGGTCGCCGTCGCCCGACGGAAACTGGCGAACAGCAGGAACTGGCCGATACCACCCACCAAGCCAGCTGCGAGCATACCGAGCCAGTCCGGCATCGGTGCCGGCGTATGAGTCCACGGCAAGGCCAGGGTCATGCAAATAACAAACACCACGTTGGTGATCAACATTTGCTCCAGCACCGATGTCTGGTCATCCACCTGCCGCAACTGGATGTAGGTGAACGCCCAGCACATGGCGGCCAGCAGGGTCAGCACCACCGGCAACGGGTCGGTCAACCGTGTTGGTCGGCAGGCGATGATCACGCCGATGAAGCCGACGACCAGGGTGAACCATTGCCACCCGTTGGCGCGTTCCTTGAGGATCACCGCCGCCAATACCGTAACCATGATCGGCGCGGAAAAATACAGCGTGGTCATCTCCGCCAGCGACAGGTCTCGGGCAGCGGTGTAATACAGCACCCAGGCGATGATCGACAGCAAACCGCGCACCACCAGCAAGCGCCGGCTTGGCGAACGCCAGGCTTTCTGCACCAGGCGCAAGCGCCCCGCAGCCACGCAGACCACCACGACCAGCAAGCTGCGCCAGAACAGGATGGTCACCACCGAATAATCGGCCACCAATGCCTTGATCACCGCGTCCTGCAAGGCCAGAAACGCGTACCCCAGGGTGCACAGGCCGATGCCCTGCAACGACCGATCAACCATCCGTGGCGCACTCATCACACCGACCTGCGTACGGGCGTCCCGCGCCGCTCGAAGAACGCAAACAGGGCCTCGATCAGGAAGGTGAGGCACACATACACCCCGGCCACCAGCAGCAGCGGCTCATACACCTGCAGGGTTTGTGCGCGCACCACATTGGCCGCGCCCAGCAGGTCGATGATCGCAATGGTCGAGGCCAAGGCCGTGGACTTGAGCAGCATCACCGTCTCCCCGGCCAGGGTCGGCAACAGCAGGCGCATCGCCCGCGGCAGGCGCACTCGCAACAAGGACTGGCGCGCAGTCATGCCGAACGCCGAAGCCGCTTCCATTTCACCCTTGGGCACCGCCAGCAGCCCACCACGAATCACCTCTCCGACGTAGGCACCCACCGACAGCACCAGCGCAAAAACGATGTACCAATAGCCGTCGCGCAAATAAGGCCAGAAAAAGCTGCCACGGATCAGCGGGAACTGCGCAAACAGGCTGCCCAGTCCGTAGTAGAAAATGTAGATCTGGATCAGCAGCGGCGTGCCCCGCAGCACACTGGTGTAGAACAGGCTGGCCTTGGCGATGAACTTGTTTTTCGAGATCCGCGCCAACGCCACCAGCACCGCCAGGGCGAAACCGAACACCATCGAGATCAACAGAATGCTGATGGTTGTTTGCAATCCACGGCCCAGGAGTGCCGCATATTCAACTATCCACGCTGGAATCATTTCATTCACTCAGCCAAAGGCATCCAGCGACGGATGCGTCGCTCCAGCCGTCCCGAGAGGTAGTTGGACACCAACGTCACGGCGTAATACATCGCCGCAGCCGTGAGGTAGAACAACAGATAGTGACGCGTCGAACCCGCCCCTTGCTTGGCGGTGTACAGCAGCTCATTGGTGCCGACCACGCTGATCAGGGCACTGTCCTTGATCAGGTTGATCCACAGGTTGGCCATCCCTGCCATGGCGTAGGGCGCCATGATCGGCAGCGTGACTCGCCGGAACAGGCCGAACCCGCTGAGCCCGAACGCCCTCGCCGCCTCGATCTGGCCATAGGGGATCGCCTGGATCGCCGCGCGAAAAATCTCCGAGGCATAGGCGCCCTGGACCAGTCCCAGCACCAGGATTGCCGCCAGCGGGCCGCTGACGTTGACCGCGTCGTAACCCATCCTGGCCATCAGCGAATTGAGCAGCATGGAGCCGACGTAGTACAGCAGCAGGATCAGCAACAACTCCGGAATGGCCCGAAACAACGTGGTGTAGCCGCGCATCAGCGCCGCGATGGGTTTAGGCGCGCCCAACTTGAGACAGGCCACCACCAGGCCGATAAACAAACCGACCACGAAAGCACCCGCAGAAATCTGCAGGGTCATCATCAGGCCCTTGAGCAACGCGCTGCCCCAGCCTGTTTCGCTGAAATTGATCAAATCGAACATTGCTGGCATTTCGGTCTCCAGTCGGCGAACCAGACATCACCACTCCTTCGTGTGGGAGGAGCCCCTGTGGGACCCAAAGCTCTGCTCCCACAGGTCATCTTGCAGCCCGGCGTCAGAACGCAGGTTTCACGCTCGTACCGAAGTAGCCCTGGGACAGTTCGTCATAGTCTTTGCTTGCCAGCAGGCGAGTGATCGCCTGGTCCAGTTTGGCCTTGAGCTCAGTGTCATCCTTGCGCAAACCGGCGCCGACGCCTTTACCGAAAATCGGGTCGTAGGGCACGGTGGCGAGGTAGGCCAGGTTGCTGGCATCGGCCGTCTTGACGAAAGAGGCCATGGCCGTGCCGTCCGCCATCATCAAGTCGATACGGCCGGAAATCAGGTCGGCATTGGCCGAGTCCTGGGTGTCGTAGTACTTCACCTCGGCGATCTTTTCGTAATTGGCCTTCAGGTAGCTGGCACTGACGGTCGAGTTCTGCACGCCGATGATCTTGCCTTTGAGATCATCCGGAAACTTGCTCACGGTGGTGCCCTTGGGCCCAACCACCGCGATTGCCGAATCGTAGTAAGCCTTGCTGAAGGCGATCTGTTTCTCGCGCTCGGCAGTCACCGACATCGAGGAAAAAATCACGTCGATCTTTTTCGCCAGCAAGGAGGGAATGATGCCGTCCCATGCCACTTCCTTGATCTCGCACTCGGCCTTCATCTCGCTGCACAGCTTATGGATCAGGTCAACCTCGAAACCTTTCCACTCACCGTTCGCCTGCTTCTCGGTGTACGGCGGATAAGGTTCTGCTGCCACTGCAAACCTGATCGGTGCAGCCTGGGCTGCGCTCATCCCGGCCAGCAGCACGCATGCCACGCCCGTCATCCAGTTTGCCAAACGTCGATTTCCCATGATTGTTCCCCGTCTTTTTATTGATCAGCGAGTCTGATGAGCGTTGACGAATTGTCGGCAACGCTCGCTGCGTGGGTGTACGAACACATCGTCCGGCGAACCGGTTTCTTCGATCAGCCCCTGGTGCAGGAAGGCGACCTTGGAGGAGACATCGCGTGCGAAGGCCATTTCATGGGTCACCAGGATCATGGTCCGGCCTTCTTCGGCGAGAGAGCGGATCACCCGCAGCACTTCGCCGACCAGTTCCGGGTCGAGTGCCGAGGTGGGTTCATCGAACAGCATGACCTTGGGCCGCATGGCCAAGGCCCGGGCGATGGCGACCCGTTGCTGCTGGCCACCAGAAAGAAACGCCGGGTACTCGTTGCGCTTGGCCGCCAGTCCCACGCGCTCGAGCAAGGCTTCGGCCCGTTCGGTGGCCTCCGCGCGGCTTTCTCGCAGGACCTGGGTCGGTGCTTCGATAAGGTTTTCCAGCACGGTGCGATGGGGCCAGAGGTTGAAGTTCTGGAACACCATGCCCAGGCTCGAACGGATCCGCACCAGCTGTTTGGCGTCGGACACCAATGGCGCCCCCGGCCGATTCTGGTTCAGATGGATGCTTTCGCCATCCACCAGGATGCGGCCCTGGTCGGGTATTTCGAGCATATTGATGCAACGCAGCAAGGTACTTTTACCCGAACCGCTGGCGCCAATCAGGGAGATCACTTCACCTTCACGAGCGGTCAGCGAAACACCCTTCAGCACCTCGATATTGCCAAAGCGTTTGTGCAGGCGATCGACTTCGATCATGGTCTTGCGGGCCACCGCCTCGATCGTCGCCTCGCTGCCCACCCGATTGATCACCGGGCGCGGCGCTTCACCGTTCAAAACCAGGACAAATTTGCGAATGCGCTGGCAGGCCTGGGCCAATCGCTCTTCGCCTTGGGTAAACGAGAGCCGCACAAAACCCTGGGCCGGCTCACCGAATGCAGCCGCATCCAATACCGAGACATGCGCCTCGCGCAGCAGCCGCCAGGCAAATTCCAGCGACGTCAGGCCGGTGCTGCGCACGTCCAGCAGCACAAACATCCCCGCGTCCGGGTTGAGTACCGATATCCCTGGACAATCCGCCAGGCTCTTCACCACGAGGTCGCGACGACGGCGGTAAATGTCACGCATGCCGTGGGTGACGTCCGCATGGGACTGCACGGCCTTGAGTGCCGCCTCCATGACAAAACCCGGCAGGCCATAGAGCATGCTCAGCACCAGGTTTTCGACGTGGGCCACCAGGGTTTCGTTGGCGATGATCCAGCCGATGCGCCAGCCGGTCATGGCGTGGGATTTCGACAGGCTGCCGATCACCACGCAACGTTCGGCCATGCCCGGCATCGCTGCCAGGCTCAGGTGCTCACGCTCGAACGTCAGGCTTTCATAGACTTCATCCACCACCACCCACAAGTCATGGACAACGGCAAGCTCGGCGATCGCCTGCAATTCTTCGCGATTGAGCACGACGCCGGTAGGGTTGTTCGGGTTGGACAGGAACAGGGCTTTGGTGCGCGGGGTAATGGCCTTGGCCAGCACCGCGGCATCCAGCCGAAAACCGCCATCGGCAGCGCACGGTACGCGCACCAGCGTCGCGCCGGACGCCTTCAGGGTAGCCTCGTAGGTGACGTACATCGGGTCCAGGGCGATCACTTCGTCGCCAGCTGTCAGCAGGCACATTGATGCGGCGAACAGGGCATTCTGCGCCCCTGCCGTCAAAATCACGTTGGACGCGTGCAGCTCACGGTGGAACAGGGGGCTATGGCGGGCGGCAATCGCTTCGCGCAATTTCAGGCGACCGGCGATTTCGGTGTAGTGAGTATCGCCCTCACGCAGGGCATGAATAGCGGCGTCAGTGATGAAGTCAGGGGTGGGGAAGTCCGGATCGCCGACGCTGAGGATAATCACATCCTCGCCCCGGCGCTGGGCTTCATACGCTGCGTAGTGAATATCCCAGGCGGCAACGCCGTCACCAGTTATCCGCTGAACAAAGGGTGAAAACCGCATGCAAGTGCCTCGTTCGATAAGAAGAAACGCAAGCCCGCGCTACCAGCCGGGGAAGTGGGTCTCAACATAATCTAAGCTGAACAGTCGTTCAACAGATAATTCCTGCCGATTCGCGTTCAGTGTCAAGAGGTCGTTTTTACGACAGTACTGCCGTTTCAAGGTACGCTTTTGCTGTGACTGTGCTGGCCGCATCACGAGCAGGCCCGGCGACGCACACCTACCGAGGCCGACGTTGTCCCTCCTTCGGTTGATGGTTACGTACCACGCATCTAAAGCTAATAGCGCGAACGTCCTGCACAGGAATTTTTCCATTCAAGCACCGACGTCTCTGAGACGGTACTTTCAGCCCTCCTGGGTACCTGCGCTCGCCGGAAGTCCCAGTAGATACAAACATCTCCTTACAAATACACTCCTGGCTTAACTCCGAATATATAACTACTAGTGATAGGTTACGCCGCTCGATCAGGCCCCTTGAGATGCCGAGCCGTATGATGCGCATCAATCCTCCCCGCCTTGCCGTTTACGTTGTATTGGTGTGCCTGTTCGCGGGCGCCTGGTTTACCCACCCTGCCGCTGTCCACTCCTCCTTCGCCCTGATGAGCCCGGTGATGGCGGTGGCCGACAAAGTGGCCAAGCCCGTCTACACCAGCCGCTTCGCGTCCTCGGGCCTGGTGGACTTTGTGCATTCCTCGGCGGTTACCGCACTGCCTGACGGCAGCCTGATGTCTGTCTGGTTCGCCGGCACCCGCGAAGGCGCTGCAGACGTGCAGGTGCGTTCCGCCCGGTTCAACGCGAAAACCGGTGAATGGGGCGCGGAGCAGGTGTTGGCGACTCGCCAGTCGACCCAGCAAGGCACTCGCAAATACATTCGCAAGCTTGGCAACCCGGTCGTGGCGCTGGCGCCGGACAATCGCCTGTGGCTCTTCTATGTCTCGGTGTCGATGGGTGGTTGGGCCGGCAGTGCAGTCAATGTGATGGTCTCCGACGACTTCGGCGATAACTGGTCTACGCCGCGCCAGTTGATCACCTCGCCCTTTCTGAATATCAGTACCCTGGTGCGTTCGGCACCGGTGTTTCATGCCGATGGTTCCATCGGCCTTCCGGTGTATCACGAGTTTCTGGGCAAGTTTGCCGAGTACCTGTACCTGAGCCCGGACGGCAACGTCATCGACAAATTCCGTATCAGCCGTGGCACCAATTCCTTGCAGCCAACGGTCGTGCCGCTGGATGGCCAGCGCGGCGTCGCCCTGCTGCGCTATGCCGGCGAGACCCACCACCGAGTGCTGGCGACGCGCACCGAAGACGCCGGGCAAACCTGGAGCGAACCCTATCCGCTCGACCCGTCCAACCCAAACTCTTCGCTGGCAGCGGTCGCCACGCCGGAACACGGCTTGCTGGTGGCACTCAATGACCTGCGTGAAGGCCGTTTCAAGCTGAGCCTGTACGGCACCGATGCGAAAATGGACGACTGGCGCGCCCTGCGCGACCTGGATAAATCGCCAGACCCGGAAGGCGAGCCGTTTTCCCCGCAAGCCTACAAGGAAATCATCGGCCAGGAATTTCGCGACTCCAGCGGTGCGCTGCGCCAGCCCCTGGAAGCGCAGTTCCTGAGCAATCTGGACACCCGGGTCTGCACCAGCCGCGGGTGTGAATTCGAGTATGAGTATCCCTACTTCATTCGCAGCCCCGACGGCATGTATCACCTGGTTTATTCCTGGAACAACACCTTCATCAAGCACGTCACCTTCAACGAAGCCTGGCTGTCCGAGCGCCTGAAATGATCAACCTGTGGCAAGCCCATCTCAGTTTCGCAATGATCATATTCCTCATGCTGCCCGGCTTTGGCCTCGGCCGGCTCTGGCGCGGGTTGCTGCTGCTGGCTTTGCTCGCCGCCAGTTTCATCCCGCTGGACGGTTTGACGGTGGCGGCTTATTTGCGCAGTCACATCGATGACCTGGCAATTACCACGATGATCCTGATGGCGTGGGCATGCCTGCGCCGCCTGGAAATCCTGGCGCCTGCGCCACGTGGATATGTCGGCGTGCTGGTGATCTTCGCCGCCATGGCCGTGCTGTTGTATCCGGCGACGCTGGGCTGGACGTACGTCGATCCATACCGGCTGGGTTTCAGCCCGCGCGTGCTGCTGACCCTGATTGCCTTGCTGACGCTCGGCCTGTACTACCTGCGCAACGGTCTGGCTGTGGCCATGCTGGCGGGCGCGACCCTGGCCTTTATGGTGGGGCTCAAACCTTCGCACAACTATTGGGATTACCTGGTGGATCCACTGCTGGGGCTGTATTGCTGCGTGGCGCTGCTGGTGCTCGGCACCCGCCAGGCCTATCGCTGGTTCCTCAGCCGGCGTGGATCGGCGAGCCACAGGTCCATTTGAGATTTAACGACTTTAAACAGGGGAACAGGGATGGGTTGGTTGCAATCGAGACGCTTGCATTACTGGTTGGCCGCGACCGCGATCGTGTTTGCGCTGTTCGCGGTATTGCGAGTAGTGTTCTTCTTCGGCTTTTCAGGGTTTGACGCTAGCGCCCTGAGCGCCCAACCCGCGATTGTGGAAACCCTGGGCATCGGCTTTCGTTTCGACTTGCGCCTGGCCATCCTCACGGTGCTGCCCCTGGCGTTGCTGGCGTGGATTCCGCGCTGGAACCTGACCACCAGCCGCGTGCTGCGCCTGGTCGCCAGGGTCTATCTGGTGGCGGCCCTGAGCGTTCTGCTGCTGATCTACATCATCGATTTTGGTCACTACGCCTACCTTGGTGTGCGCATCAATGCCACCGTGCTGCGCTTCATCGAGGACGCGCAGATATCCCGCGACATGGTCTGGCAGACGTACCCGGTGATCTGGATCAGCCTCGGCTGGCTGGCCACGGTCGCGCTGGCGACCCTGGCCCTGGTGCGCCTGGAAAGGGTCACGCTGGATCGTCCGTGCAAGGTCATTCACCCACTCTCCGCCACCTGGGGCAGTGCGTTGATGGTGGTGCTGGTGCTGCTTGGCATCCTCGGCCGAGTAGAAAACATGAACCTGGAAAATCCGGTTCCCCTGCGCTGGAGCGATGCGTTTTTCTCCAGCAACAACCAGATCGCGGCATTGGGCCTGAACCCGGTGATTTTCCTCTACGACACGGTCAAGGTTGGTCAGTCCCGCTACGACGAACAGCAGGTGCGCGAGCACTACGCAGTCATGTCCCGCTACCTGGGCGTCGACCAGCCGGACGCGCAAACCCTCAATTTCGTACGGCACCAGGCACCTCAACCTTACAAGATTCCCGGCTCGCGCCCACCCAATGTGATGTTCGTGATGCTCGAATCCCTGGGCACCAGCGCTGTCGGGGCCTACGGCAACCCGATCGATCCGACGCCCAACATTGACCGACTTGCCAAGCAGAGCTGGTTTTTCGAACATTTCTACGTGCCAGTCACCGGTACCGCGAAAACCGTGTGGGCGAGCATCTCCGGGGTGCCCGACGTCACCCGTCAGGAAACCGCGACGCGCAACCCGCTGATCACCCAGCAGAACACCCTGATCAACGCCTTCACCGGCTACGAGAAGATCTACACCATCGGCGGCAACTCCGGCTGGGCCAACATGAACGCGCTGATTCGCCAGAGCATCGATGGCGTGCGGCTGTACGAGGAGCGCGACTGGAAGGCGCCGGTCGTCGATGTCTGGGGCATTTCCGACCTGGACCTGTTCAAGGAAACCGACAAGATCCTGCAGGCGCTGCCCAAGGACAAACCGTTCTTTGCCTATGTGCAAACCGCCGGCAATCATCGCCCTTTTACCATCCCCGAGCTCAATGACGGATTCGAGGTCAAGCACCCGACCCTGGCCGAAGTCCAGGCTGCCGGCTCGCGCAGTGTCGAGCAGTACAACGCCGTGCGCCTGCTGGACTTCAACATCGGTCGCCTGATGGAAATCGCCAAGGCAGGCGGCTGGTACGAGAACACCATTTTCGTGCTGTTTGGCGATCACAACACCCGCATCGCGCAGATCCCGTTTCTGGCCCCGGCCTACGAACAGCTGGGCCTGGAAAGCAACGCCGTGCCGATGATCATCCATGCCCCTGCGCTGCTGGGCTCACGCACCGTCGAGGAAGCCGTGGGCCTGGTGGATTTGCTGCCCACCGTGGCCGGCATGGCGGGCCTGGAGTTTCGCAACAGCGGCATGGGCCGGGATATCCAGCAACCCGCCCCCGAAGGCGAACGCGTGGTGCCGCTGGTCCTGCGTGAGGGCACATTCCCGCTGATTGCCGGCGTTACCCAGCATTTCATGGTGCAAATGGAGCACGACGGCAGCTCGCCGACCTTGCACGACCTGGCGTCGATGACCCCGACCGATGACGTGGCCCGACAGAACCCGGAAGAGTTCAAGCGCCTCGTGCAATTGACCCGAGGCATGCACGAAACTTCGAGGCTGATGCTCTACCAGAACGTGCGCAAGTAACGGCCTGACAAGTGCCGGCGGACAAATGTGACCTTATATATCCGGGCCAGTTTTGCCGGCACTTGATACCATCCAGCACACTTGTGTGACGATTTAGTGGCTGGAATGTATTTTGTGAACAAACTCCGTCTCGGGTTGCAGCAACCCTACGCGCGCCTTATTGCCCTGGTCGGCCTGGTGTTGTTCGTGCCCCTGTGCCTGCGGGCAGCACTGGGCTGGTCAAATCCCCACGGATATTTGTCGGACCTGGCCATCGGCAGCCTGCTGCTGGTGCTGTTACATCGTCGGCCCTGGTGGCTGGCACTGCCGGTGTTGCTGGCATGGGGCTTCCTGACGGTGGCCAGCGCCGAGCTGGTCAGTGCCGTTGGCCGGTTGCCCAACGTGTCGGATGTGCATTACCTGATCGACCCGCAGTTCCTGGAAAATTCCACCGGTGGCGGCTTCGCCCAGCCCTGGCTGGCAGCCTCGTTGCTGGTCGCACTGGGCATATGGTTGCTCAGCCACTGCCTGGCGCCCTCGACCCCCTCGCCGTCCCTGCCCCGTCAGGCCTGGAGCGCTCCGCTGCTGCTGCTTATCGCCCACTGGGGGGCGCAGCACTTGCAGCCTACCGATGCCGATCAGTGGCGGGTCTACAACCTGCCCCATCAATTGATGGCCGCTGGCACGGGCAACGTGCAGATGACGGTGGAGGAATGGCTGGAGGGCGACGTCGTCGACGTGCCGCCGCAGATGGCTGGCCTGGTCCAACTCGACCTGGACGGCCAGCGGCTGCTGGCCGGCCGCGGACAGGCGCGTAATGTGTTGGTCATCGCCCTGGAAGGCATTCCCGGTGCCTACATCGGGGCCAATCGCGAAGCTTTGCACAGCAGCTATCAGGAGGACCTGATGCCGCGACTCAGTCGCTGGGCGCAACGCGGCATGAACACCCCCGACTACGTGCTGCACAGCCACCAGACCATCCGCGGCCTTTACGCCATGCTCTGCGGTGACTATGACAAACTCGACAACGGCACGCCCAAAGGCGTCGAGATGCTCACCCAAAGCGCGCGCAACCAGGACTGCCTGCCGGCACAGCTGCGCAAGAACGGCTTTGCCACGCATTACCTCCAGGGTGCCGGCCTGCGCTTCATGGCCAAAGACAAGATCATGCCGCACATCGGCTTTGACACGACCCTGGGCCTTGAATGGTTCACCAACGCATCGTACCTGGACTTTCCGTGGGGCAAGGACGACAAGGCCTTCTTCGAAGGTGCGCTGGACTATGTCGGCCAGCTCAAGAAACAAAAACAACCCTGGATGCTGACCCTGCTCACCGTCGGCACCCACCAGCCCTATTCCGCCCCCGAAGACTACCTGCAACGCTACGACACCCCCAAGCAGGCAGCGGTCGGTTACCTGGATGACGCCCTCGACCAGTTCCTCAGCGACCTGGAGCGCCAGGGCGTGCTCAAGGACACCCTGGTGGTGATCACCTCCGACGAGTCCCATGGCATCGATGGCGTGCGCCTCGCTTCATCATGGGGGTTCAACCTGACCCTCGCACCGGATCAGACGCAGTTGCCACACATCAAACCCGGGGTGTACGGGCATGTGGACTTGAGTACGTCGATCCTCGACTACTTCGCCCTGCCCGTGCCGGCCACCCTGAGCGGCCGCTCGCTGTTTCGCGACTACGCCACCGGGCGCGAGATCATGTCCTACACCAACGGCAATCTGCGTTATCACGATGGCCAGGGTACGTTCACCGAGTGCGATTTCCAGCAACGCTGCCGGTACTACGCCAGTGAAGGCTTCATCGCCGAGCGGGCGAAGCTGCTCGGCCAATACGGCGGCCAGCGTGCCCGGCAGATTGCTGCGCGCGCCACGGCCCTGGATCAAAGCCTGATGCAGACACCGCTGAACCAGCGTTATCAGTTCGGCAGCCCGGCAAGCATTCCGCTGCAGGCACAAATCAAGGATGACTGGGCCGACAACCTCATCGGCGCGCAATACCTGGAAATGCCCAAGGGCTCGCACACCCGGGTGCGCCTGACCGTACGCTCGGTCGACAGCCAGGACAATGCCTACATCCTGCTCAAGACCAAGGAATTCGAACGGGACGTTCAGGTAGGGTTGCCGGCTGAAATGCTGGTCACCGCCGACCAGCCGCTGGAGATGGACTTCAGCTTCGACAATCCCGAGTCGCGCAAGGCTTTTTCTTTCCACTTGCTGGGGTACGGCACGGGCGCCGTCGAGGTCAGTGACTTCAGCGTGATTACCGAATTGCCGGGGCAGGAAGAACCGGTCGGCGAAACCCTTGATGATGATACGGCGGAGTCGAGCTGAGTGACGGGTGCGCGGTTTGAGCAGCCTTGCGTTACTCCGACACCGCCACCTGGTTACGCCCTCGCGCCTTGGCACGGTACAACGCCTTGTCCGCGTTGTTCATCAGGCTGTGCAAATCATGATCCTCGCTCCCCATCGATGCGACCCCCAGGCTGGCCGTGATGCAGTGCACCGGCCCGGTCATCGACCCTGCGATGGAGCGCGTGACCTGCTCTGCAATATCCAGCGCCACCTCGATGCAAGTGTCGGGCAACAACACCGCGAACTCCTCACCACCCAAGCGTCCATACACATCCGTAGGCCGGAACGACTTGCTGATCACCACCCCCATCTGCCGCAACACCTGGTCCCCGACCTGATGGCCATAGGTGTCATTGATGTGCTTGAAATGATCCATGTCCAGCATTACCACGCACAGGGGCAATCGGTGATTCATGCAGTGGCTGTACAACTGCTGCGCTTGCTCGAAGAACGCACGCCGATTGTTCAATCCGGTGAGCTCGTCGGTCTGCGCGGCGCGGGTGGAAATGCTGTGCGCCTGTTCCATTTCCCGGGTCAGGCGAAAGGCAGTTTCCAGCGCCTGGGACAACTTGCGGGTCGCGCCGGCCACAAAAGAGGCAAAGACCAGCACCGCCAGGGCCATGCCCACCTGAATCGTTGACGACTGGAACAACAGCCAGACAGTACAGGGCAGCAACACCAGCGCTATCGACGCCAGGGTCATGTGGCTATAGGACGAATAGCAGGACACGGCGCTGACCGACATCCCCACCGCGAACAACATGACCAGCGCCTGGGACAACAGGTCGTTCGTGGGCATCACCGCCAGGGCCCCGGCACCCCAGATGCCTGCCGACAGGATCAGCGTCAGCCAGTACATGAGTTCCCAACGTTGCGGGGTACGTTCCAGGTCAGGGCTGCGAAAATAGGCGATGAACATTCCCAGGCGTAATAATGACGACACCGACAACAAGGCGATCCAGGAAAAAACCACATTGTGATCCAGGTTGTCCCAGCACAGCCAGCACAGCATGAGAGCGGCCAGGTAACTGCCAAATACCGCAGACACCGATTGGTGAAACAACTGGTGCAACCGGTCCGAGCGCACCTGATCGGCGATCTGCGTCTGCTGGTCGTACCGAGGCCCAAATCGATCCATGTGATCCGCCTGATCATGCTGCCGGTAAAAACGCGATTGTGGCACCCCGCCACTAACGCCCGCTATTGAATAACACTCATTTGCGAAGAAAAATTCGTTGCGGGAGCGAGCTCTTACAGGTTCAACGTTCAATATTGTAGTGCATCAACCGGCTTGTCCCTGACGCTGGAACTGACGCGGTGATAAACCAAAGCGCGTGCGAAACTCCCGTGAAAAATGCGCGCCATCGGCGAACCCGCAGTCCATGGCAATTTGCGTGATGCTGCTGTGACTGTTGAGCAGTAACCAGCTGCCGTATTCCACCCGCAACGAGCGCTGGAATTCCATGGGCGAAATGCCCAGCGACTGTTGGAACGCGCGAGTCAGCTGCCGGCGCCCAAGGCCGACATAGCGCGCGATGGCGTCCAGCGTGGGCAGGCTGTCCATGCGCTGCTCGATATAGTGAGCGGCCTGGCGCACCCGCTCATCCTTGATGTCCGCCAGGTTCGCATAGAAATGCGCCTGGGGCTGCCGACCCTGGCGAATCCCCTGCAACATCATATGCCGCACGGCCTGCTGGGCTTTTTCGCGCCCGCAGTGGCGCGCTACCAGGTACAAGCCCAGGTCGATTGCCGCCGTTGAACCGGCGCAGGTAATCAAATCTCCCTCGTCGATGAACAGATGGTCCACCGCTGCTGGCGTTTTCGGAAACCGCGCGCGAAACGCGTCCAGCACGTTCCAGTGCACACAGACCGAGCGGTTTCCTACCACGCCTGCCTGGGCGAGTGCGAAGGTGCCGGTGCAGATGCCCAGTAATCGGGTGCGGCTGTTTGCTGCGCGCTGCAACCAGTCCCGCAAATGCCCCGGCAAATGGGTATTGGGGTAATCATTGCCACCGCAGATGGCAATGTAGTCGAACTGGTCCAGGTCCTGCTCCAGTGCGCCGGCAACCTCCAGCGTGATCCCGGCGCTGGAGGTTCGGGGCAAGCCGTCAACGCTCATCACACGCCAGGCAGTATGGATCTGCCGACTGGCGCCACCGATATCTGCAGACAACCGCAGCACATCCACAAATCCGGAGAACGCCGCCAGGGTGAACTGGTCGAGCAACACCAGTCCCACCGACAACTGCGGGCGAGTGTTCGCCTGCGCGTCGGTGCCGCTCGATACATGGCAATCATGAAGATTCTGAGTCATTTTGGGCATGACCCAACTATTCAACTTTAAGACCCCGGTGTGCAAGCGCTCGTATCGACGTTACGAGCAAGATGCAGACAAGGGGAACAGCTCGACTACACCCCAGAGGACATGAGATGAGAACAATAAACCGCACTAAAATCACAGTCGCGCTATCGCTGGCGGGCTGCATCTCCTCGCAAGGCGCCATGGCGGATCAGCAAAAACTGACCGTCGCGTTGTACGGCGGCAACTGGGGAGACGCGTTCCTCAATTGTGTTGCAGAACCTTTCACCAAAGCCACCGGCATTGCCGTGGCAGCGGAAGTCGGCACCTCGACCACGACACTCGCCAAGCTTCAACAGCAAAAATCCAGCCCCACCATCGACGTCGCGTGGATGGATGGCGGCATCAGCGAGCTCGCTTACGCGGCAGGCGTGATCGCCGACCTCGACCCGGCAGCCATTCCCAACCTGAAAAACGTCGAGGAAAAAGGACTGTACTCCGAAGCGGGCCATACCTTCGCTGTCAGCAGCGGCTTCTACTCTTTGGGCCTGACCTACAACACCCGGGAAATCAAAGAGGCACCGACCAGCTGGAAGGACTTGTGGAAGCCCGAGTACGCCGGTGCGATAGCGTTGCCCTCGCCCGCCAATTCTTCCGGGGTGCCCTTCGTGTTCTTCATGGCCGATGTCTGGGGTATCGATCGCGCCGATCTGGCACCTCTTTACAGCAAGCTGGGGGCACTGGACACCGCGCTGTTCTTCGACAGTTCGGGCGCCGCTACCAACGCTTTCCAGAGTGGCGAAGCGATCATCGGCGCGCACTTCAACGTCGGTGCCTGGGACTTGATCGACAAGGGAGCCCCCATCGGCTTCACCATTCCCAAGGAAGGTGCATGGGCGACCGACGCGCGCTTGCACCTGATCAAGGGCGCGCGCAACACCAAGGCCGGTGAGCAATTCATCAATACCGCATTGACCCAGGAAGCGGCGTCCTGCCTGGCCGGCAAGCTGTACCTGGGCCCGGCGGTGAAAGGCGTGGAAGTCTCGCAGGAGGTCGCCCGCAAGTTGCCATGGGGCGCAGGCGGATCGATCAAGGACCTGCGCCTGTTCGACTGGGCGCAGATCAACGCCCAGCGCGCCAGTGTCACCAACGACTGGAACCGCAAAGTCACCGCCAAATAGCTCAAGAGGTCTGCAATGTCAGTTTTATTGAGCATCGACAGCGTCTGCAAGAACTTTGGGCCTTACCAGGCATTGGACAATATCAACCTGGACATCGAGCAGGGCGAGTTCATCGTCCTGCTGGGTCCCAGCGGCTGTGGCAAGACCACCCTGCTGCGCTCGATCGCCGGCTTCATGCAGCCTGATTCCGGGAGCATTGCGATCGACGGCCAGGACGTCAGTCGCCTGCCACCCTACCGTCGGCCACTGAACACGGTCTTTCAGAACTACGCGCTGTTTCCGCACATGACCGTGCTGGAAAACGTCGCCTACGGCCCACGACGCCAGGGCGTCAACCGTGGCGAAGCCCGCGAACGGGCTCGTGAAGCGCTGGCGCTGGTGGGCCTCGAAGCGCTGGGCGATCGTTACCCGAGCGGCATGTCCGGCGGCCAGCAGCAGCGGGTTGCATTGGCCCGGGCCATCGTTAACAAACCGAAATTGCTGTTGCTCGACGAACCGCTCTCGGCGCTGGACATGAAACTGCGCAAACGCATGCAGCTGGAGCTCAAGCATCTGCAAGCGAAGTTGGGGATTGCGTTTATTTTCGTCACCCATGACCAGGAAGAGGCGATGACCATTGCCGATCGTATCGTGGTGATGAATGCCGGCCGCATCGAACAAACCGGCACCAGCAGCGCCATCTACAGCGCACCGGCTTCGCGTTTCGTCGCTGACTTTATCGGCGAAGCCAATCTCATCGACTACCAGGTCACCGGCAACGATGAAATACGCCTGGGCATCCGCAACCAACCGCTGGCGCGCAACACCAGTGCCATCCCGTCACAAGGCGTGGCCGTGCTGCGCCCCGAACATTTGCAGGTGCTGGAAACAGCTGCTGCCCAGACGCCCGGCTGCCACGAAATCCACGGTACCGTCAGCGACGTCGTTACCGTCGGCAGCCATACGCTGATCCATGCCCTGATTGACGGGCAGATGATCATCGCGCGCACCATGGGCTTTCCAGGGCCGCACATGGTTGCCGGCAGCACGGTGCGCCTGGGCTTCAACCCCGCTCATCTGCACCTGATCGGGGAGTCGGTATGAAACGCAAGACGCTCGCCCCGCTGCTGATGCTCTTTGCAGCCCTGGCATTTTTCGCGGCGTTCTTTCTTGCGCCGTTTGCCGTGGTGATCTTCGCCAGCTTCACCCAGGGCGCGGACCAGGCGTTTACCCTCGATCACTATATTCGGGTGTTGGGCGATCAGTACCATTGGGACGTCATCCTGGTGACCTTCCGCATCGCCGCGCTGACCACCCTGGTGTCTTTGCTGCTGGGCTACCCGCTGGCCTGGTACCTGGTGCGTGTCGTGAAGTGGCGGGCCTGGCGGCGCGCCTGTGTGATCCTGCTGGTGGTGCCGATGTTCACCAGCAACATCGTCCGCTCGTTCGGCTGGATGGTGCTGCTGGGGCGCAAGGGCCTGGTGAACCAGAGCCTGATGGACACTGGCCTGATCGACACTCCAGTACGGTTTCTGGGCACCGAGCTGGGCATCCTGATCGGCATGGTCTACATCCTCCTGCCATTCATCGTGCTCGCGGCAGGCAATGCCCTGGCGCAGGTCGACCCGGCCTACGAGCAAGCTTCCGAAGATCTCGGCGCCAGTCCCCGGGCCACGTTTTTCCACGTGGTGCTGCCACTGACCATGCCTGGCATCATCTCCGGCTCGATCATGGTGTTCACCCTGGCAGCCAGTGCCTATGTCACCCCGGCACTGCTGTCGGGCGGCAGGATCTCGGTGCTGTCGATGTTGATTTTCCAGCAATACAGCTCGGTATTCGACTTCAACTACGGCGGCGCCCTGAGCGTGGTGCTGCTGATCTTCACCCTGGTCATGGTCGGCCTTGCCGGTCGGGTTGGCAGTGTCAGAGGGAGCAATCAATGATCACGCGAATGCTGGTTCGCCTGGTGGCCTGGGCAGTGCTCGGCTACATGCTGCTGCCCCTGGTGGTGATCATGGGCGTGTCCTTTACCGCCTCGTCTTTCCTCGCATTCCCGCCTCAAGGCTGGACGCTGGATTGGTACGCCAAGATGCTCAGCGACCCAAGCTACGTGGCCTCGTTTGCCACCAGTACGGTCCTGGCATTGGTCGCGACCTGTGTTGCAGTGCTGCTCAGCGTGCCGGCGGCCCTGGCGATTGCGCGTTACGAGTTCGCCGGCAAACAGGCGATCCTGGCTGCCCTGACGTCCCCGCTGGTGTTCCCGCATATCGTGCTCGGCGCAGCGCTGCTGCAGTTTGGTGGCTACTTCGGCTTGACGCGCAGCTTCCTCGCGCTGCTGATCGGCCACACGATCATCATCTCGCCTTTCGTGTTGCGCTCGGTGCTGTCGATGCTGACGCCAGAGCAACGTGCGCTGGAGGAAGCGTCCAGTGACCTGGGCGGTACCCCTTGGGCAACCTTCTTTCTGGTGGTGCTGCCACAGATCCGGCCCGGGATCGTCACCGGGTCGATCTTTGCCTTCATCTCGTCGTGGATCAACGTTGAGCTGTCGATCTTCAACACCACCCCGGACCTGAACACCATACCGGTGAAGCTTTTCAACTATGTGCAGTACACCGTCGACCCAACCATTGCCGCCGCCTCAGGGGCAACCATCGTCGTGGTCGTCATCGCCGTCATCATTCTGGACCTGTGTATCGGTCTCGATCTTTTGTCAGAACGCAAATAAACCCCCACCCCTACATCCCGCAAGCCAGGAGTTCAGTCATGCGTATGCAAGACACGTTCGATGTCATCTATACCCATACCGAAGGTGAACCACTGTGCATCGTGCACAGCGGCATCCCCTACCCCGCAGGTTCGACCATTCTGGCCAAGCGTGCCTTTCTTGAGCAGAACTACGATTGGCTGCGCAAGGCGCTGATGCAGGAGCCTCGCGGCCACAAGGACATGTTCGGCGTCTTCCTCACCCCGCCTTCGAGCAGTGAATTCGACGCCGGCCTGATCTACATGGACGGCAGTGTGTATTCGCACATGTGCGGGCACGGCACGATTGCCGTCAGCATGGCGATGGTTGCCCTGGGCCTGGTCCCACGGGGCGCCGATGGCATCACCAAAATCCGCTTTGAGACCACCGCAGGTCTCGTCGTTGCGGAAGTGGCCTCGGAAGGCGAAAACGTCCTGTGGACCCGCTTCGAAAACGTACCGGCTTACGTGGCGGCCCAGGACATACCCGTGCACCTGCCCGGGTATGGCGACCTCAAGGCAGACCTGGTCTGGGGCGGTAATTACTTCGGCATCATCGACCTGACCCAGTGCGACCTGCGCATCAGCCCGGAGAATGGCAGCGAATTGTCGCGCCTTGGCCTGCTGGCCCGGGACCAGATCCAGAAACAACTCAAGATCCAGCACCCCACCGAGGCGCACATCAACGACCTCAACTTCATCACGTTCTGGCACCCGGCAACCATCGACGGAGCGTTCTACAAGAACGTCCACGTGTTCAGCGCTGGCCAACTCGACCGCTCACCAGGCGGCACGGGCACCAGCGCGATGATGGCGATGTTCGAAGCCCGGGGCAAACTCGGGTTGAACCAGCCGATCCTGTCTGAAGGCTTGCTGGGCAGCGGCACGTTCGAAGGCTGCCTGTTGGGTGAAGTCGACCTCAACGGTACCCGTGCGGTGCGCCCGACCGTCAAGGGCACCGCGAGCATCCTGGGGACCTCGCGCTGGGTCATCGAGCGCAATGATCCGGTCGGTGCCGGTTTCGTCGTTAACTGACCACTGCCCGCGCCCGGCGCACCACGCCGGGCATGCCCCTCTGCGGCGCGCGCATCCTCGCAACCGCCCGACACCCTGTGTAAAAGACTTTCCCTATCGTCCCCTAACACTCCACCTATTAGCTGAGTACCCAACTCGGGTCTACCCTTAGGGCTGCTCTGGCGCCACAAGCTGGCCGTGCCCACAGGGCGCGGATAGCCCGGATGATCACGACCAAAGGTAGCTCACACATGGCAAATGAATCGAAATGCCCGTTCAATCACGCCGCTGGCGGTGGCACGACGAACCGCGACTGGTGGCCCAACCAACTGAACCTGAAGATCCTGCACCAGCATTCGTCCCTGTCCGATCCGCTGGACGAAGGCTTTGACTATGCCCAGGCATTCAAGAGCCTGGACTTCCAGGCACTCAAGCAAGACCTGCGCGCGCTGATGACCGATTCGCAAGACTGGTGGCCGGCGGACTTCGGGCACTATGGACCGCTGTTCATCCGCATGGCCTGGCACAGCGCGGGCACCTATCGCACCGCTGATGGTCGTGGCGGAGCGGGCTCCGGGCAGCAACGTTTTGCCCCGCTCAACAGCTGGCCGGACAACGTCAGCCTGGACAAGGCCCGCCGCCTGCTGTGGCCGATCAAGCAAAAGTACGGCCGCAACATTTCCTGGGCTGACCTGATTGTCCTCACCGGCAACGTTGCGCTGGAATCCATGGGCTTCAAGACCTTTGGTTTCTCCGGCGGCCGTCCGGATGTCTGGGAGCCGGATGAAGACGTCTACTGGGGCTCGGAGAACAAGTGGCTGGCGGGTGACACTCGCTACGATCAAGGCCATAAGGAACCCATGCAGGAACCCGGCGAAGGCCCGCTCGTTGCCGAGCCCGGAGAAAATGAAGACAGCCGGGTCGAACCCGGTCGCCACCTGGAAAAACCCCTGGCCGCCGTACAAATGGGCCTCATCTACGTCAACCCCGAAGGCCCGGAAGGCGAGCCTGACCCGGTCAAGTCGGCCCTGGATATTCGCGAAACCTTCGGCCGCATGGCCATGAACGATGAAGAAACCGTCGCGCTGATCGCCGGTGGCCATGCGTTCGGCAAAACCCACGGCGCCGGGCCTGCGGACAATGTTGGCGCGGAACCGGAAGCGGCGGGCCTTGAGGAACAAGGTTTCGGCTGGAAAAACAGCTTCGGTACCGGCAAAGGCCCGGACACCATCACCAGCGGCCTGGAAGTGACCTGGACCACCACGCCCACCCAATGGAGCAACAACTACCTGGAAAACCTCTTTGGCTTCGACTGGGAACTCACCAAAAGCCCGGCCGGCGCGCACCAATGGACGCCAAAGAACGGCGCGGGCGCCGGCATCATTCCCGATGCCCACGACCCGAACAAACGCCGCAACCCAACCATGCTCACCTCGGACCTGGCGCTGCGTTTCGATCCGATCTACGAACCCATCTCCCGACGGTTCCTGGAGAATCCCGACCAACTCGCCGACGCCTTCGCCCGCGCCTGGTTCAAGTTGATCCATCGCGACATGGGCCCGCTTTCACGCTACCTGGGCCCGGAAATGCCCAGCGAAGAACTGCTGTGGCAGGACCCGATCCCCGAAGTCGACCACGAGTTGATCAACGACAGCGACGTCACCGCACTCAAGGGCAAGCTCCTGGCCAGCGGCCTGTCCGTCTCGCAACTGGTTTCAACCGCGTGGGCGGCGGCTTCGACATTCCGCGGCTCCGACAAACGCGGCGGTGCCAACGGCGCACGCCTGCGCCTGGAGCCGCAGAAATCCTGGCAGGCCAACCAGCCGGAGCAACTGGGCAGCGTGCTGGCCAAACTTGAAAGCATCCGGAACGAGTTCAGCAACGGGGGCAAGAAAGTCTCGCTGGCGGACCTGATCGTGTTGGCGGGCAACGCCGGCGTCGAACAGGCGGCCAAAAATGCCGGGGTCACCCTCACCGTGCCCTTCACTCCGGGCAGGACCGATGCCACCCAGGAACAGACCGACGTCGAGTCCTTTGCCTTCCTCGAACCTGTCGCCGATGGCTTTCGCAACTTCCTCAAGACCCGCTACACCGTACCGGCCGAAGCACTGCTGATCGACAAGGCCCAACTGCTGACCCTCACGGCCCCGGAAATGACCGCGCTGATTGGCGGCCTGCGGGTGCTGAACACCAACGTCGGGCAGACCCGGCACGGCGTATTCACCCAACGGCCGGAAGCCTTGACCAACGACTTCTTCACCAACCTGCTGGACATGGGCGTGGAATGGAAACCCACCTCGGACGAGGCGCAGGAGTTTGAGGGACGTGACCGCAAGACGGGCCAGGTGAAATGGACCGGGACGCGTGTGGACCTGGTATTTGGATCGAATGCGCAGTTGCGGGCGCTTGCCGAAGTCTATGCGAGCAGCGACAGCCAGGAAAAATTCGTCAAGGACTTCGTTGCGGCGTGGACCAAGGTGATGAATCTGGATCGGTTTGATGTGAAATAAGCCTGAGCCCTGAAATGCAAACGCCTCCCGCTGGAGGCGTTTTGCTTTACAGCACGAAGGCTACACCGGCGAGATTGTGGCCAGAGCGCCGATCAGCACCGTCAGTACGAGAAAACCACCGAGGAAAATCGCCATCTTGCCCATGAGGGTGCTCCTGCCTGTTCAATATGCAGTTATTGTGAGCCGCAGACTGTTTGCATTACAGATGCAGATGGCGATGAAAAATACGGATCAGATGCCGACCGCATCGCATCATGGTTGAATCGTCCCTCGTCCCCTACCACCTTTTGCCGCTCCTGCAGGTAGTCGCTGTCTGCCTTCGGCAGCTGCACAAAAGACTCCCAGCCGGGGCGCGGAGGCACATTATCCGCTGCTAGATCCACAAGAACTACTCCGCCATGATCGCGTGATACTGCTTCTGGTACTCGCCGTAAGGCAGGTTTTTTTCCATCAGCGCCTTCAAACGAGTTTCCTTGTACTGGGCAGCCGACATGATTCCTGCCGGAACAGGTGTGACTGCCGGCGCTGCTGCCTGAGTCGGCGGCGTGATGTTGCCGATGCACTGGTACTTGACGACTATCTGGCCCGCGGTGCAATTGCCCCAACCATCGCTGGCGTGGCAGTTCTGGATTTGTCCTCCGAATCGCTCGGCTCGCTCATAGCCCCAGACAGCGCATTTGCTGGATGCGACTGACTCCGCCTGGTTGATGTCGACAATAGGCGTTTCAAAGGGTTTGAAATCGTAAGCCATATCAATCGAGCCATCCGCCCGACTGCCGCCTGTGGCGTAAAAATCCTTGCGGGTGGAGCAGCCAGTGATTGTTACGGCCAGCATGACCAGCAAAATCAGCTTATACATCGAGGAAATCCTTTTCAGTTGGCGACTGCATTGAATAATGGCAATACGCCTCACTGTAGCAGCTGGCGGAGCCTGCGTAGACCTCGGGCCACCTCTAGATTTCCGGGAACCCCCAATCGGTAAGCGGTGACAGTTGAGATAAAAACTCCAGATGCTCGATAATTTCTACCTTTTCTAAATTTTTTAGATCAATCGATCCACCCAAGGCCAGCGCAGGGACTAGAGCATACATCTCGCCAGCCTTAAGTTTTCCCAGCTTGCTCAAAGCAGGGTCAAAAAGCCCTTCAAAATCATTATATTCACGCTTCATCGAGGAGAAAAAGACCCTGACTGCAAAATCCATCTCTTCACCGGTAAATACGGGCGAGTGGTGTGAATAGCGTGACATGCAGGGAGTGATGGTCAAACATTCACCGCTCTTCTCTCCCCAGACATACAACTCACCAAATGCGCCTCGTGCGATGACATGACAGACGTCTTGTTTACAGACATCCGCATCAGCAAGCCATTCGGTTAATATATGTTCGTAATCCTGCGGATTGACTGTCCAAAACAGACCGTCTGCATACCCGCACCAACCATACTCTTCCCAATAACGCAGCAGTTGACCTGGCAGCTTGTTTCGATAGCGAATCATGCTCGACACTGGGACATGCTGGCGAGATGTTTCGGGACCGAATCTCTTGATAAAAAAAGCAAAATCCTCGTCCAAATCAAACTCCTTATTTGCATCTTGCAAGTTTTGCGTTAATTTTTGTCGTGCCCCTGGGCAATGTGCTGGGAGGCTCGGTCTATGGCGAACGGGTCATCATGGCTATAAGGGTCCAAACCCTCATCGCCCTTGGTGCCCCTCCACGCGATGTTGATGCCATCGAGGTAATACTCGCCAATGCGTGGCAAACCCTCCACAAAGAGCTCGGCAATGGACACCAGGCCCAAAGCCCCGAGTATCCAGGAACTGACCTTCAAGCCCATGGCAGCGCCAGCCATCCCGATCGGAATGGCGCCACCACCTCCCGCAAATGTCCCCACTCCAGCGCCAATGACACCGCCTGCCAAAACGCTGCCGGCGACGATCATTGCCATTTGATTCACTACGCTGATCAATTCAGTGAGGACGGTAGAGATGTCCAGATTGGCGAAGCGCTGTCTCAGGGACCCGACGGCAATGCACTCTGCTCGAGCGAACGCCGTCTGGACGCTCTGGACTCGGCGAATAATCAAACTCAGGGAAGCTTCATATTCATTAAACTGTATTCGTGCATGTCCGCCCTGATAGCCCATGTTATGAGTTATTCGGTCTTCGATTTCGAACCACGAGGGCACGATGTTCCATAGCGCCATTGTGCGTCTTCCTGACAAGGGAAAGTGCTTAAAAAGTTCGTCGCAACTTTTAATAGCTCACCCTAAATCAGGCAGATTTGTTCAAACAACTTGATCCCAAACAACTCCTGGCCCCATTGATCAACAAAAGAAGTTTCATACCGCCAACTTCCGACTCCCCGTCAGAACTTTCTTACTTCCCTTAACAAACACCCAAAAAAAAAGCCCGCTGACCGTCACCGGTTCAGCGGGCTCTGCAACAGCGCTTCTACTTACAAAGCCATGTCACTTGCAGCGTTAGCCTTCGGAGCAGCCTTCTCGGCATCAGCCGGAGCAGCTACCGGTGCCGCTACCTGACCCATCGCCGGCGGCGGAGTCAGTTGCAGTACCTTGGCGGTATAGGCCCACTCTTCAGCCACTTTCTCAGGGCTGCCGTTCAACTGGGTGCCGTAGCTCGGCACGATCTGGTGCAGTTTTTCCTGCCAGGCCGGGGAAGCGACCTTGTCCTTGAACACCTTCTGCAGAACGGTCAGCATGATCGGCGCGGCAGTCGATGCACCTGGGGAGGCGCCCAGCAGGCCGGCGATGGAACCGTCTTGCGAAGCCACGATCTCGGTGCCCAGCTTCAGCACGCCACCGGCGGCTTCGTCACGCTTGATGATTTGCACGCGCTGGCCGGCTTGCCACAGGCGCCAGTCTTCAGCCTTGGCGTTCGGGAAGTATTCCTTCAGGGCGTTGAGGCGGTCTTCGTCCGACAGCATCAGCTGGCCGGCGAGGTACTCGACCAGCGGGTATTCCTTGATGCCGACCTTGGTCATTGGCCACACGTTATGCGTGGTCGTGGTGGTCAGCAGGTCCAGGTACGAACCTTCTTTCAGGAACTTGGTGCTGAAGGTCGCAAATGGGCCAAACAGGATGACGCGCTTGCCGTCCAGGACACGTGTGTCCAGGTGCGGAACCGACATCGGTGGTGCGCCAACGGAGGCTTTGCCGTAGGCCTTGGCCAGGTGTTGCTCGGCGATGGTCGGGTTCTCGGTCACCAGGAACGAGCCGCCAACCGGGAAGCCTGCGTACTCCTTGGCTTCAGGAATACCGGACTTCTGCAGCAGGTGCAGGGCACCGCCGCCAGCGCCGATGAAGACGAACTTGGCGTCGGTTTCGAACTTGCTGCCGTCTTTCAGGTTTTTGTAGCTGACGCGCCAGGTACCGTCTTCGTTCCTGGTGATGTCCTGCACTTCGCTGGACAGCTTCAAGTCGAATTTAGGGGTGGTCTGCAGGTGCGCGACGAACTGGCGAGTGATTTCGCCGAAGTTGACGTCGGTACCGATCGGCGACCAGGTGGCGGCAACTTTCTGTTTCGGGTCACGCCCTTCCATCATCAGCGGCACCCACTTGCTGATCACAGCCGGGTCTTCGGAGTACTGCATGCCGGCGAACAGCGGGCTCGCTTGCAGGGCCTCGTAACGCTTTTTGAGGAAGCTGATGTTGTCGTCGCCCCACACAAAGCTCATGTGTGGCGTGGAATTGATGAACGAACGCGGGTTCTTCAGCACGCCTTGCTGAACCTGCCAGGCCCAGAACTGACGGGAGATCTGAAACGCCTCGTTGATTTCAACGGCCTTGGGAATCGACACATTGCCCTTGTCGTCTTCCGGGGTGTAGTTCAACTCGGCCAGGGCGGAGTGACCGGTACCGGCGTTGTTCCAGCCGTTGGAGCTTTCCAGGGCCACGCCGTCCAGACGCTCGATCATTTCCATCGAGGTGCCGGGCTCCAGCTCGTTGAGCCAGACACCCAGGGTCGCGCTCATGATGCCGCCGCCGATCAGCAGCACATCGACTTTCTTTGCCTCTTCCGCTTGAGCGGACGTGATCCCCATCGACAAAGCCAGCCCCAGCAGGGCCGTGTTCATTTTCTTAAACATCTGTAGCACCTATGATAAAACGCCATCCGCCCTGCCATCCGCAGTCTCGGGCCCCGTGTTTCACGACAATCAGGCAGGATGTCGTGGGTGCTCGCGCCGCTGGATTGGAGGGTGGGCACACAAGGCCGATTGAGTGCATCGACCTCAGTTTATATGTCCCTACTGAACTGACTTTTTATCTTTATTGGCTTCAGCTGCTTGAGCGACAGTGATTCCGTTGGCGCGTCGCATGGACACGCAAACTGAATGGATCGAACCAAGTTACTGCAAAGAATATCACGTCATGACAAACCCGCGCGTCTGTTCCCGACCTGTTGGTCCGGCTGCGGGCGTCGGGGCCACTATACTCAAGGTGTTTTTTCACCAGAGCCGGCGAGGCATCTAAATGAGCGACAAACCCGAATTGCGCAAATATTCCTCTCAGGTAGTTGACGGCGTGGAGCGCTCGCCGGGGCGCGCCATGCTGCGGGCGGTGGGTTTTACCGACGAGGATTTCGCCAAGCCGCAGATCGGCATTGCCTCGACCTGGGCGATGGTCACCCCTTGCAACATGCACATCGACAAACTCGCGCGGGAGGCCGAACGCGGGGCGAATGCGGCGGGTGCCAAAGGGGTGATCTTCAACACCATCACCATCTCCGACGGCATCGCCAACGGCACCGAAGGCATGAAGTACTCATTGGTGTCGCGGGAGGTGATCGCCGACTCGATCGAAACGGTGGCCGGTTGCGAAGGCTTCGACGGACTGGTCACGGTCGGTGGCTGCGACAAAAACATGCCCGGCTGCCTGATCGGCATGGCACGCCTGAACCGCCCCTCGATCTTTGTGTATGGCGGCACCATTCGCCCGGGTGCCGGCCATACCGACATCATTTCCGTATTCGAAGCCGTGGGCCAGCATGCGCGCGGCGATATCAACGAGATCCAGGTCAAGCAAATCGAGGCAGTGGCCATTCCCGGCCCTGGCTCCTGCGGCGGCATGTACACGGCCAACACCATGGCTTCGGCCATCGAGGCCCTGGGCATGAGCCTTCCCGGTTCCAGCTCCCAGGAAGCGGTAGGCACCGACAAGACGTCAGACAGCTTCCGCGCCGGGCAACAGGTCATGGAGTTGCTCAAGCTCGACCTCAAGCCGCGGGACATCATGACCCGCAAGGCCTTTGAAAACGCGATTCGCGTGGTGATCGCCCTCGCCGGCTCGACCAACGCCGTGTTGCACCTGCTGGCCATGGCCCACGCCGTGGACGTCGAGCTGACGCTGGATGACTTCGCCGAGCTGGGCAAAGTGTCGCCGGTTGTGGCCGACCTGCGGCCCAGCGGCCAGTACATGATGAGCGAACTGGTAGCCATCGGCGGCATTCAGCCGCTGATGAAACGTATGCTGGACGCCGGCATGCTGCATGGCGATGTCATGACCGTGACCGGCAAGACACTGGCCGAGAACCTGCGCGATGTTGCCGATTACGTGTCCGGCCAGGACGTGATCCTGCCCTTCGACCAGCCGATCAAGAAGGACTCCCACCTGGTCGTGCTGCGCGGCAACCTGGCCCCCGATGGCGCGGTGGCCAAAATCACCGGCAAGGAGGGCCTGCGCTTTGCAGGCACTGCCCGGGTCTATCACGGCGAAGAAGGCGCGCTGGCGGGCATTCTCAACGGCGAGGTGCAGGCAGGCGATGTGATCGTGATTCGCTACGAAGGACCCAAGGGCGGGCCCGGCATGCGCGAAATGCTCTCGCCGACTTCGGCGGTCATGGGCAAGGGGCTGGGCAAGGAAGTAGCGCTGATCACCGATGGCCGCTTCTCTGGCGGCTCCCATGGCTTCGTAGTGGGCCATATCACACCGGAGGCATTCGAGGGCGGGCCGATTGCGTTGATCGAGGATGGCGACCGAATTGTTATCGATGCCGAAACCCGGCAGATCACCGTGGAAGTTGCGGCGGCTGAATTGGCCAGGCGCAAGACGACTTGGCTGCGCCCGGAGGCCAGGTACAAGCGCGGGGTGTTGGCCAAATATGCCAAGACCGTGTCCAGCGCCTCGGAAGGCGCTGTGACGGATAAGTACCTCTGAGCGGAGTTGACGGCTGCTTGAACTATCGCCATCGCGAGCAGGCTCGCTCCCACAGTGAACTCGCCAGGGTTCATCTGTGGGAGCGAGCCTGCTCGCGATGAGGCCCTTGAAACGAAAATGTCTAAGCGCCCGACTGGTAACCAAACATCGACTTCAACTCCAGGTATTCCTCGAATCCGTGGACGCCCCACTCGCGGCCGTTGCCCGACTGCTTGTAGCCACCAAAGGGCGCGCCGTTGTCGGCCTTGCTGCCATTGAGGTGAACCATGCCGGTGCGCAGCCTTCGAGCAACCGAACGAGCCTGCTCCAGAGTGCCAGCGGTCACATACCCTGACAGTCCGTAAGGGCTGTCATTGGCGATCGCCACGGCTTCGTCCTCGCTGTCGTACGGCATGATCACCAGCACCGGACCGAACACTTCCTCGCGAGCAATCGGCATGTCCGTGGTGACGTCGGCAAATACCGTGGGCCTCACGTAATACCCTTGGGTCACGCCAACCGGACGACCCACGCCACCACACACCAGGCGCGCGCCTTGATCCATCGCCCCGGCGATCATGGCCTGGACGCGCTCAAATTGCGCCAGGTTGGCCAGCGGCCCCATGGCGGTGGAGGGATTGCTGTCGTCGAAACAGATCTGGGTGGCGACAGCCCGGGCAATCTCCACGGCTTGTTGCTGCAAGTGGCGCGGGATCAGCAATCGCGTCGGTGCATTGCAGGACTGGCCGCTGTTACGAAAACAACTGCTGACACCGTGGCGCACAGCCGCCTTAATATCCGCATCGGCGAGTATCAAATTGGCCGACTTGCCGCCCAGTTCCTGGGACACGCGCTTGACCGAGTCCGCCGCGGCCTTGGCCACAGCAACCCCGGCACTTGTGGAACCGGTGAACGACACCATGTCGATATGCCGATGGCGGGCAATGCCGTCGCCGATGGTCGGGCCGTCGCCGTTGACCAGGTTGAACACGCCCTTGGGCACCCCGGCCTGATGAAGAATGTCGGCCAGTAGCAACGCCGACAGCGGCGCCCTTTCGCTGGGCTTGAGCACCAGGGTGCAGCCGGCCGCCAGTGCCGGGGCAATTTTGCAGGTCAGTTGGTTCAGCGGCCAGTTCCATGGGGTGATCAGGCCGCAGACGCCGATAGGCTCTCGACTGATCAGGGTGCTGCCATGGGGACGGTCGAAATCATAAGTGCGCAGCACTTCAAAAGCGCGTTGCAGATGTCCGAGGCCTGCGGGAACGTGGGCGCTGCGGGCCAGTGACAGCGGCGCGCCCATCTCCTTGTGCACCCATTCAGCCAAGGCTTCGCTCTGTGCTTCATAACCTTGAATGATCGCCGCGAGCAGTTCCAGGCGCTGTGCCCGCGACCACTGCGAGTAATCTGCAAACGCCTGCCTTGCCGCTGCCACCGCGTCATCGAGATCGGCCCGGGTACCCAGGCTGATCACCCCGACCGAGCGCTCGGTGGACGGGTCAATCACCTCCAGGGTAGAACCACCCTGCGGCTTGACCCACTGGCCATTGATGTAGAAATCCAGGAAGTTCATGGCGGCTCCTCAGGCGACCTTGTCGATGGCGCGGCGCAAGGTGGCGAAGATCAGCGCGATCTGTTCTTGCGTGATAATCAGAGGCGGCGACAGTACGATATTCTCCCCTGACGCGCGTACCAGCACCCCGGCGTCGAAACACCGCTGGGCAACCTCGGCGGCGCGGGCACCCGGTGCGCCTTCACGGGGTTTGAGTTCAACCGCGCACAGTAAGCCAATGGCGCGAACGTCGAGCACCAGGCCCTGCTCGCGCAATGCCAGTGCAGCGTTCTGCCAGACTGGCGCGACCTGCTGCACATGGGCATTGATGCGCAGCTCATCGTGCACTGCCAAGGTCGCAAGCCCGGCGGCGCACGCCAGTGGGTGCGCCGAGTAGGTGTAGCCGTGCATCAATTCAATGGCCTGGTCAGGGCCCTGCATGAACGCGTCATACACCGCACCGCTGACCAGCACGCCGCCCATGGGCACGGCGCCATTGGTCAAGCCCTTGGCCAGGGTCATCAGGTCAGGCGTCACGCCGAACACCTGCGCACCGAAAGACTCGCCCAGGCGCCCGAAACCGCTGATCACCTCATCAAAAATCAGCAGTACGCCATGCCGATCGCAGATTTCGCGCAGTTTCTGCAGGTAACCCAGTGGCGGCGCATACACCCCACCCGACCCCGTGACCGGCTCGACGATGACCGCCGCCACGGTCGCCGGGTCGTGAATTTCCAGCAATTGCAGCAACGCGTCGGCGTAATGCGCGCCCTGCTCCGGCTGACCGGGGCTGAAACGCAAGCTGGCATCGTACGGTAGCGGCAGGTGTGCAACGTCGCCTAGCAACGGGCCGAAGTCACGTTTCTGCCGGCCTATCCCGGAGACCGACAGCCCACCGAAGCCCATGCCGTGATAGCCCTTGGCGCGGCCGATCAGTTTGGTCCGGCGACAATCGCCACGAGCCTGATGGTAGGCCCGGGCGATCTTCAACGCCGTGTCGACGGCCTCGGAGCCGGAGTTGGTGAAGAACACCTTGTCCAGGCCCGTCGGAGCCTTCGCCACTAACTGGTCAGCGAAGGCGAGTGCCGCCGGGTGACTCATCTTGAACGAGGACACAAAGTCCAGGCGCCCCGCCGCTTCGCGAATCGCTTCAACGATTTGCCCCTGCCCGTGCCCCGCGTTGACACACCAGAGCCCGGCCATTGCATCGAGCACCTGACGGCCGTCGGTGGTGGTGTAGTGCATGCCCTCGGCGCTGTCGATCAGCAGCCGCTGGCGATCGAACTGGCGCATCGGGGTAAAGGGCGCCCACAGCGCCGAAGTCGAGGTCTGGTTCATCTACAGTGCTCCGTAAAGTGTCAAAAGATTCAGATGCGCTTGCCGGTCAGGGTCGGCCGCTGCATTGACCCGGCGTTGGTGTTGACGCCGCGATCAAACAGCAGGCGACCGCCTTCCAGACGGCAACGGACATGGTCGCCAAAAGCGGTTTCGACGAAGCGCCAGTCCATTCGCAACTCACCATCAGGGGTCCAGCGCCCATGGGCGATTACCGGGGTCTGCGGTGGTTGGTATTGGTGATGCAGATAGTTACCGGTAAGGCTGGTGATCGATTCCAACGGCTGCTGCAAACCCACTCGCAGGCGATGGGTTCCGCGATGATCGACCAGGCTGAACGCGCATTCGCCAGGGCTGAAATCAAAGCTGATCTCGCGCACACCGTCCTCGTTCGGTTCGATGGCGAAACGCCCCTGCAGGGCTTCAGCCTCGGGAGATTCACTCAAGCCCTGCAGCATGGGCAGGCGCAGGCCTTCGATCGCTGCATCGAGTTGCAACCGGGACGCTTGCGGGTCCGCCGCTGCACGCCCAAGGGCCGGGAACAAATATTCCCAGATGGCCGCCTGCAAACGGCGTTCGCCGAGCTGCAGGCCGCAGGTGAAGGCCAGCACCGTTTCCTGGTCGGGCAGCACCATGCAGTACTGGCCGAAAACCCCAGACGCGTAGTACCCGCCGTGACGGGTCATCCACCACTGGTAGCCATACCCTTCACGTTGCACTTCGCTGGCACCGTCCTTGTTGCGCGGCAGGTATTGCTTGCCATCGAATTCGCCCATCCACACGTCTTCGACCTGGTTGCGAGTGGCCGCGGCGATCCACTGCGGCGACAATAACTGCCGGCCCTGCCACTGCCCTTTGTTCAAATGCAGCACGCCGAACTTCAGTGAGTCTTCCGTGGTGCAGCTCAAACCATTGCCGCCGGAATTGAAGCCACCTGGCGCCAGATCCCACTCCAGTTTGTCCATCCCGAGAAAACCCAGGACCCGCTCCTGCAACAGGGCATGCATGGTCTGCCCGCTGACACGGGTGACAATGGCCGAGAGCATGAAGCTTGAGGCGCTGCTGTAGATGAATGACTGGCCCGGGGGTTCGTCCACAGGCTCGTGCAGGAAGGCCTCGACCCAGCTGCTTTGCAGATTGCGCCAGGCGCCACCGGAAATGCCGCGCTGATGGCCGGTGCGCATGGTGAGCAGGTCTTCGACGGTCATGGCGGCGAGGTTCGCGCTGATCTGTGGCGGGCACAGTTCAGGGAAAAAGCTCACGACTTTGGCGTCGAGCTGCAGGCGTCCATCGTCGACCAGCAGGCCGACGGCGGTGGCCGTCCAGCTCTTGGTCGCCGAGTGCTGCACGTGCATGCGGCGCGCCGAATAAGGTTGCCAGAACGCCTCTGCCACCACCGCTCCCTGGCGATAGAGCATGAAACTGTGTAGCTCGATCCCGGCGTCACTCACCGCCTCGAGAAATTCGACGATCCCGCGAGGGTCGACGCCCCGTTCTTGAGGCAGGGCTCTGGGCAGAGGTACATAGGTCATCACAACGCTTCCTGATAATTGCCATTGATGCGGCGGCAATGTTTTTATATTGAAAGTAATACAGCTCAAATAGTGACTTTTACTTATTAAATGTATTTGCGCCGCCTATAATTCCGTTTCGGGCGAATCGAAGCGGCCCGGGCTTTTCGGGTATCCTTGCCTTCCCCTGCCACAGGAACGACCTCGCGCCATGTCTCAACTCACCTCGCTGCAGACCAAAGTCGCCGGCCAGATTCTTTCCGCCATCCAGTCGGGCGACCTGCAACCCGGTACTCATCTGAAGGAAGTCGAACTGACCCAGCGCCTGGGCGTGTCCCGCTCGCCCATTCGCAGCGCGCTGTCGTACCTGGCCGAGCAGCAGTTGATCGAGCCCTTGCCGCAGCAGGGTTTTCGCGTACCGCTGCAGACGGCCAGCGGACTGGCACAGCAGGTCAGCGAGTTGCACAACGAGGAGGACGACCTGTACACGCGCCTGATCGATGACCGGCTGAACCAGGTGCTGCCCGATCAGATCTCCGAGAGCGACCTGCTGCGCCGTTATGGCGTCGGTAAAAGCGTGCTGCGCCGTTGCCTGTTGCGCCTGTCCGATGAAGGCGTAATGCAGCGCAGGCACGGTCACGGCTGGTTGTTCCTGCCAACCCTGAGCAGCGCGCAAACCCGCTTCGAGAGTTATCGCTTTCGCATGCTGCTCGAGCCCGCGGGGCTGCTGGAGCCGACCTTCAAGGTCAACCCCGAGCAATTCCGTCGGTGCCGGGAGCGGCAGCTGGAGCTGCTTGAAGGCCAAGTGGACGGGCAGCGCTTTTTTGAATGCAATGCCGAGTTTCACGAGCTGTTGGCTGCGGCCTCTGGCAACAGCTACATCCTGCAGGCGATCCAGCAACAGAACCGCCTGCGCCGGCTCACCGAGTTCCATTCGGCGAGCAACGTCGAGCGGGTCAAGGTCTCCTGCCGCGAGCACCTGGCGATTCTCGATGCGCTGGAACAGGGCGACAACGAATGGGCATCGACCCTGTTGCATCGGCACCTGGAAGTCGCCAGCAAGATGGGCATCGCGCGCAACAAGGCCTGACTCGCACCGTAGGCATCCCCCCGTAGGAGCTGCCGAAGGCTGCGATCTTTTGATCTTGTCCAGCAGGCTCATTACCAAAGCGCCACGGTGTAACCGACGATCACGCGGTTTTCGTTCATGTCGCGCAGGTAATTGGCTTTGCTCATCCCGTTGCGCCAGCGCAATGAAACGCCTTTGAGCGCGCCGGACTGGAACACATACCCCAAGTCGATATCCCGCTCCCACTCACGCCCTTCCCCGGCAAAACCCAACACTTGCGCCTGATCTCCCTTGGCCCAGCGAGTCGAGAACGTCAGCCCGGGCACACCCAGCGCAGCGAAATCAAAGTCATAACGCGCGTGCCACACCCGCTCGTTGGTCTGGGAGAAGTTGCTCAACTGGTACTCGGAAAACAGATAGGTGTTGGTGCCATCGACATAGGTGAACGGCGTATCACCAAACTGCTCCTGATAACCGCCGCCCAGGCTGTGTCCCTTGTAGCTGTAGGCGACCCGCGTGCTCAGCGCGCGGTTATCCACCTTGCCCGCCAGCCCGGCGCCCGCCTTGTCCGCGTCGAAGTAGCGAATGTCGCTCTTGAGCACGCCGCCGCCCAGGGCAAAACTGTTCTTCAGGCCCACATAGTGCTGCTGGTAAATGTCCTCCAGCTGGGCAAAGTGATAGGTCAACGTCAGGTTCGGATTGACCTTGTAATCGCCGCCCATGAAACGGAACTGATCGCTCTTGGCCGAGCTTTTGTAAGCGCCGCTTTGACCCGTCAACCCCATGTCCTCATAGTCGGTCGACTCACGTTGTTTGGTCCGGTCGATCTGGCCACCAGTGAGGTTCAGGCCGGTGACATCCGCCGACGTGACCTGAGTACCGCGGAACGTCTGCGGGAACAGGCGGCTGGTGTTGGGTTGCAAGGTCGGCAAGTCCGGTACCAGGTATCCGCTGCGCAATTCGCTCTTGGCAAAGCGCACCTTGCCGGTCACACCCAGCTTGGAATATTCATCGTGGGCGCGCTTGACGTAGCTCGGTTGCCCGGGCTCTGGTTCGTTGTCGCGCGACAGCAGGCCCGACCCTGAGCGGTCCGGACTGGAGTCCAGTTTCAGGCCAAGCATGCCGACCGCATCGACGCCGAACCCGACCGTGCCTTCGGTGAAACCGGACTTGAGGTTGAGCATGAAACCCTGAGCCCACTCCTCGCGTTTGGATTGCCCGGCGTCTTCGCGGTAGTCACGGTTGAAGTAGTAGTTTTTCAGCTCCAGGTCGGCCTTGCTGTCCTTGATGAAATCGGCGTAGGCCGGGGCGCACAGCAAGCCGCCGCTCATGAGGCTTACGCCCTTGAAGATCAGGTTCAGGTTGTTCTTATGCATTGTCATTGGCTCCTGGCAGTCGTGATGGATGAGTAGGTCTTATTGTTTTTCGGACATGACTTCCCCCTTCGCGCCCGTTTTGAAGCTGGCGCGCCGGGTGTCATCAGGGTGCTAAATCAAAAGCTTGCGGGTCGTATTCGGTAGCCGCCGTCGCTCAGCATTTCCAGCGGGCTCGCCGCCGCCAGCAGCTGTCGGGTATAGGGGTGTTGCGGGTGGTCGAAGATCTGTTCGCGAGCGCCCACCTCCACGACTTCGCCCTGATGCATCACGGCCACGCGGTGGGCAATGCGCTCCACTGCCGCCAGGTCATGGGAGATGAACAGGCAGGCGAAGCCGTATTGCGCCTGCAGACGCTCGAACAGTTCGAGGATCTGCTTCTGGATCGTCATGTCGAGGGCGGAAATCGGCTCGTCGGCGATCACCAGTTGCGGATGCCGCACCAGTGCGCGGCCGATGGCGACTCGCTGGCGCTGACCACCCGACAGTTGGTGGGGAAAGCGCTCGATAAACTGTTCGGCCAGTCCCACATCGCGCAGTGTCTGTGCCACGCGCTCCCGGCGCTGCGGGGCATTGAGCGCCGGTTCATGGCGCAATGGCTCGGCCAGGATCTCGCCGATTTTCATCCGTGGATTAAGCGATGAATAAGGGTCCTGGAAAATCATCTGGCATTGCAGCCGATGGGTTCGATTGGCCGCCTTGAGAATGTCCACGCCCTTGAACCGAATGGCCCCGGCACAGGGTTTGATCAGCCCCACCAGTGAACGCCCCAGGGTGGTCTTGCCCGAACCGCTGCCGCCGACCAGCGCCAGGGTTTCCCCCGGCGCAATCGCCAGGCTGGCCGAATGCACCACGCGCTTGTAGTGGCGTTTGCCCCAGAACGAAGTAGGCCCGGGATGCTCGATGCACACCTGATCGACCTCTACCAACGGGCCGTCGCTGGCCGGCAATGGCGCCAATGCGCCGCGCCGTGGCAAGGCTTCGAGCAACTGGCGGGTGTATTCGGCCTTCGGTGCCAGAAGGATGTCCTGGATACTGCCCTGCTCCACTGACTTGCCGTGACGCATCACCACTACCTTGTGGGCGTAGCGTGCGACCAGTGACAGGTCATGGCTGATGAACAGGATAGCCGTGCCCTGCTCCCGGGTCAGCTCCAGCATCAGCTCGATGACGTCCAGCTGCGCCAGGCAATCGAGCGCGGTAGTCGGCTCGTCGGCAATCAGCAACGCCGGGCGTAACAACATCACCGAAGCCAGCATGATCCGTTGGCGCATGCCGCCGGAAAACTGGTGAGGGTACGATTCCAGGCAGCGTTCGGCGTCCTTGATGCCGATGCGCTGGAGCATCGTGATGCAACGCTCGCTGATCTGCGCGGCGTTGAGGTCGGTGTGCAGTTGCAGCGCTTCGCTCATCTGCTGGCCGATTTTCAACGCGGGGTTGAGCGACACCATTGGCTCCTGGAACACCATGCCAATGCTGGCGCCGCGAATGGCGCGCAGCTGTGCGGTGTCGAGCTTCACCAAATCACGCCCCTGGAACTCCAGGCGACCTGCGCAGACCTGCATCGGCGCCGGCAGCAGGCCGATCGCCGCACGGGCCGCCATGGTCTTGCCACTGCCCGACTCGCCAACCAGGGCGACGATCTCGCCCGGTGCAACGCTGAAGCTCAGGTCGTCGACCGCCAGTGCGCCGTGCTCACCCACGCGAATCTTCAGGTTTTCCACGCTCAGCAACGTATCAGTCGCCATGCTTATTTCCTCATCCGGGGGTCGAGACGATCACGCAGCGCGTCGCCGAACAGATTGATAGCCAACAGTGCCAGGCAGATGAACAGCCCCGGGAAGATTCCCAGCCAGCTCGCCGAAGCAATATAGGGTCGGCTGCTGGCGAGCATGTTGCCCCACGTCGCCGCAGGTGGCGGAACGCCCAGGCCGAGAAAGCTCAAGGCGCTTTCCGACAGCAATGCCCAGCCGAACATGCTGGTAGCCAGTACGCACAGTGGCGCCAGGCAGTTGGGGGCGATGTGCCGCAGCATGGTGTACAGCTCGGAATTGCCGATCACCCGCGACGCTTCGATGTACTCCAGCTCCCGCAGCGACAACACGGTGCCGCGCACCACGCGCACCACCGACGGGGTGTAGGCAATGCCCAGTGCCAGGACGATCCCGTACTTGCTCGCGCCGATGATCGCCATGATGCCCAGGGCCATGAGGATGCCGGGGAAGGCCAGCAGCGCATCGTTGAACATCATCAGCACGCGGTCAGTCCAGCCGCGCAGGTAGCCGGCCAGCATGCCGATCAAGGTCCCCGCGATCACCGCGACACTGACCGCCAGCAGGCTGATCCACAGGCTGGTACGGGCGCCGATCAACAGCCGGCTGAACACGTCACGACCGAATTCATCGGTGCCCAGCCAGTGAGTGGCTGATGGCGCCTGCAACCGCGACAGTAAGTCGAGACGCAATGGGTCGAACGGTGTCCAGACCAGTCCCAGCAAGGCCAGGGCGATCAGGATCAACAGCAGACTGCCGCCGATCATGGCGTTGGCCGCGGGCCAGGCACGGGGCCGCTTGCCTGCGGGGGTGGCGGTGTCGACAAGCGGCGCCACAGGTGGATTCGAACTCATAACTTCACCCTTGGATCGAACAGCGGATAAAGCAGATCCACACAAAGGTTGACCAGCACATAGATGAAGGTGATCAGCAGCAGGCAGCCCTGCAGCACCGGATAGTCGCGGGCGAAGATCGCGTCCACCATCAGCCGGCCAATGCCCGGCAGGGTGAACACGGTTTCCAGTACCGCAATGCCGCCCAGCAGGTTGCCAAGGATCAGCCCGACCAGGGTCCAGGTTGGCGCAAAAGCATTGGGCAAGGCGTGCCGCCAGAGAACCGCGCGTTCCGACAGCCCCTTGGCGCGGGCATGGGCAATGTATTCCAGGCGCAGGACTTCAATGGTGCTGGCCCGGGCCATGCGAGTGATCGCGCCCAGCTCCACCAAGGTCAGGGTGACGATCGGCAGTACCAGGTAACTCATGGCCTGCCAGGGTGCCTGGGCAAAGCTGACGTACCCCACCACCGGCAGCCAGCCGAGCTTGATGCCGAACGCGTGGAGCAGGAGCAAGCCAAGCCAGAAGCTGGGAATCGACAGCAGCAAGGTGGCAGTGGTCACCAGCCCCAGGTCCAGCGCGCTGTTCTGTTTCCAGGCGGCGATCAGCCCCACCGGCACCGCGATGAGCGTGGCCAGCAGCACCGACACCAGGACGATAATCGCGCTGACGCTGAAACGCTCCAGAATCAGCGGCAATACCGCCTGTTTAGTACTGATGGAGAATCCCAGGTCACCGCTGAGCACGGCCTTGATCCAGATGAGAAACTGGGTCACCAGGCTGTTATCCAGGCCCAGGTTGCGGCGCATGTCGGCCAGGCTCTGGGGGTCGGCCATGTCGCCGAGCATCAGCAGCGCCGGATCACCGGGAATCAAGCGGATCAACGCAAACACCATCACCGAAATCAGCAACAGGGTCGGTATCGCCATCCCGAGTTTTTGCAGGATAAAACGCAACATGATCAGACTCCGCCTTACTGAGCCGAGAGGCTCACGCCCCACAGGCGTGGCTTGGCCACCGGCCAGGAGTGGTAGCCACGGACGCTGTCGCGCAACGCGCCGATAATGGTGCCGTTGTAGATGATCACCATCGGGGTGTCCTCAATCATCATCTTGTGCAGTTGATCGAACAAGGCCTGGCGCTTGCCCGTGTCACTCTCGCGCACGGCCTCGCGCAGCAAACCCTGGGCCTGGGGGTTGTCCCACACCTTGCGCGGCTCCTTGCTCTTGTCGCCCATCAGCGAATCAAAACCCAGGGCCGGGTCCAGTCGCGATGAGTAGGAGAACGACATCATCTGGTAGTTGCCGCTCTGGTAACGCTCCAGCTGGGTCCCCCACTCCAGGGTTTCCATCTCGATATTCAGGCCGCTGCCCTGGGCCATGGCCTGGCTCAGTACGCCCATGTCGAACATCTGCTGATAGCGCTTGTTGACGATCATCTTGATCGGCTGGCCTTTGTAACCGGCCTCTTTCAACAGACGCTGAGCCTGCTCTGGGTCATATTTGTAGCCTTGTTTCGCCGTGGCGTCGTAGAAAGCACTGGTCTGCGGTATTGCCGAATTGTTCGGCTCGGACAGGCCGTTGGACAAGGCCGTGACCATCTGTCCGTAGTCCAGTGAATGAGCGATGGCCTGGCGAATGCGCACGTCCTTGAGCAGAGGATCGTTGGTCTGGAACAGCAAACCGCAGATCGCCATGATCGGGCTGACCGACACCTGCACGCCCGGCAGTGCCTTGAGCTCCTGGGCATCGCTGGCGGTGACGTCCGGCAGCAGGTCGATGTTGTTCGACAGCAGCGCCGCCTTGGCCGAAGACGCATCGGGAATGATCATGAAGCGCAGCACATCGACCAATGCCTGTTTCTTGCCGGTGAAGCCATCCGGGCCGGCATCGTCACGGGCGCTGTAATCCTTGAAGCGAGCCAGCTCCACCGACTGCCCGGGTTTCCACTCGGCCAGGGTAAACGGGCCGGTACCGATCGGGGCTTTCCACTTGCCATCCGCCGCCACTGAGTCCGGGTGCAGAATGCCACCACCGCCGCAATCAGGACGGGCCATGGAGGCCAGAAACAGTCCGCTCGGCTGATCAAGGGTGAAGACCACAGTCAGCGGATCGGGTGTGGCGATATCGGTGATCTTCGCCCCGCCGCGACCATCGAACTCCGCCAGGCAGCGCCACTGGGTCTTGGGATTGAGGTAGTGCTCCCAGGTCCACTTGACATCAGCCGCCGTCAGCGTCGCCCCATTTTGAAAACGGACCCCGTCGCGCAGCTTGAAGGTATAGGTCTGGCCTTCGTTGGAAACCTGGACTTCCTTGGCCAGCAACGGGCCGACCGATGCATCCTCGCGATGGGCCACCAGGCCCTCGACGATGTGCAGCATCACGGTATCGGTATTCTCGTCACGGTTGACCCCAGGCTCGGTGCTGCGGATATCGGCGTTGAGGCCAACTCGCAAGGTGCCGGCGGCCTGGGCCTGCGCAAAGGCTGCGCCGAGTGCAACCACACTGAGGGCTTGCAGGGTGACGCAGAGGGATCTGTTCAATAAGCGATGCACGGGAGAGGTTCTCCTTCGCTGAAAAGTCCGGCCAGGGGCAGTGCCGGCTTCAAGCCTGTGTTTATGTCGTTTTTGTTATGGCCTGATTGGAATCAGTGCCGCATGCGATTTTGTTTTTTTAAATTCGCACGAACATAATCACAGCATGCATTCTGCTTGTAAATGTTTTTTTATGCATCTAAAAACATTAGATGCATTTTTGGGTGAGACGTCGGTTCAAAAGATCGCGGGCTGTGCCAGCGCCTGCCGCGGCTTCAAAGCCGGAACCTGTTAACCGACTGCGACAACTGCCCTGCCAGGCTCGCCAGCTCATCAGTAGTGTTGGCCGTCTCGCCAATCACACGGCTGTTGCCCTCTGACATCCCGGCAATCATTTCCACCTGATGGGCAATTTCGTTGCTGGCCAGGCTTTGCTCGCCAATGGTGCGAGTGATGTCGTTGACCAGTTGGGTGGTATTGAGCGTGGCATCGAGAATTTCCCGGATCGCCCGCTCGACCTCGGCGGTCACCGCCATCCCCTTGTCGACCTGAGCCACCCCCGCTTCCATGCTGCTGACCGCTTCCCGGGTGCTTTGCTGGATGCGCGCAACCATGCCGGCGATTTCCTGGGTCGACGCACTGGTACGCCCCGCCAGGCTGCGCACTTCGTCAGCGACCACGGCAAAACCACGGCCCTGCTCTCCGGCGCGGGCGGCTTCAATCGCGGCGTTCAGTGCCAGCAGGTTGGTCTGGTCGGCAATGCCCTTGATGACCTGGATGATGCTGAAAATCCCTTCGGACTCTTTGTCCAGGGTGCGGATGACCTGCGCCGACTGCTGCGCCGAGCGAGCGATGCCATCCATGTCGCTGACCACTTGATGGATCACCCGGCCGCCTTCCTTGGCCAGGTTTTCCGCCTGGTTCGCCATGTTCAGCGCACGCTCGGCATGCCGGGTGATCTCCTCGATGCTGGCGGTCATTTCGCTCGCGGCTGCGGCCATGGTACTGGCGGCACTGCTTTGCTGTTGACTGCTGTCAGCGACCTCATGGCAGCCATTGCTTAACCGTTCGCTCATGCCGCTCACGCCGTGGGCGTTGCTGCGCACGACCTCGATCATGCCGCGCAAGTCGCGCTGCATGGTCGCCAGGCTGCGAATCAGGGCGCTGGCTTCATCTTTGCCGGCAGGTTCGGCAATTGCCTCGCTCAGGTGGCCGTGGGCGATGCTGTTGGCGATGCGACTGGCGGTTTGCAGCGGGCCCATGATACTGCGCAGCACCCAGCGCCCCTGCACCAGTAGCAACAACAGGCTGGCGATCAGCACACCACCGAGGGCAAAATTGGCGTTACTGATGGCCTGTTGCGTACCGACGCTGGTGTGCTGGGTATCGGTTTCGATCAGTTCGCTGAGCGCAGCCATCTGGTCTTCGAGCTGGCTGAATGCGGCATTAAAAGTGCCGAGTTCCTGTTGCGCAGCCGAAGGATTTTCCAGCGCCAGCCCGACAATCCGCTCCGCGGCGCTGATGTAGGTATCGAGGCTCGGCTTGATCTGATTGAGGCCAGCCTGGAGGGTGGGGTTGACCGGCAGCTTGAGGTTGTTGCCCAGCACTTCACGGAAACGTCCCGCGTGCTCATCGATGGAGTTGCGCACCTCGGCCTGGCTGCTGTTGCTCTTTCCCAGGCCGACCAGCATCGCCGACAACACGTCGGCGCGCAGGGCGTCATGCATCATGTCGGCTTCAAGATGATTGCGCAGCGCGGCCATGCTGACTTCGTTATCGCTCACCGCCTCCGCCATCTGCGTGTTTCCCATATAACTGACCAGGCTCATGATCAAGGCCGTCAGCAAGCCGGTACCAATCAGCAGTATCAAACGTAATTTTATCGACACTCTGTGCATCCCCGATCAGTTGGGTGCAGCCATGCTGCAGATGGCTGTTCTGATCAGGTTATCGACTGCGCGAAGCGCTAATTGAAGGCTATTTGCAAACGAGCGTTTTGTTGCTCGCCGGGGTGAGTAACGATTGCAGGGCCAAGGCATTGCCCACGGCAAATCCGCTGGCGGTATTGTCAAAGATGCACCAGGCCTCGCGTCCTGCCTGGGTCGCCAATTGCACCTGCTGCGCCAGTGCCTGCAGTCGCGGGATATCGTAGGCGCTGTGGTAAATACGGGGCGAGCCGTGCCAGCGCCAATACTCAATCCCCCGCCAGCCACCCGGCACGTCACCGCCAGGAATGGCCGCTGGATCAGCCGCCACCTGCCCGACCTGCTGCTCGACCAACAACGCCTGAGCGTTTTGCCAACTGGCATGCCGAGGCTCAAGCACCAGGGCCCCGCGGTAACGCAGGCGCAAGGCGCTGAAAAATGCCGTGGCCATGGCTTCGTCGTACGCCAGGGAGGGCGGTAGCTGCACCAGCAAACAGCCCAGGGCATCGCCCAGTGCCGTGCATTGGCCGAGAAACTCGTCCAGCAGCGGCTCGCAATCCTGCAAGCACAGAACATGGGTTATCCGCTTGGGCAGCTTGACCGAGAATCGAAACCCCGCAGGTACCGATTCGGCCCAGCGCTGATAAGTCTTCGGCCGATGGGAGCGATAGAACGAACTGTTGATTTCGACGGCCGTCAGCTGCGATGCATAACGCTGCAAATGAGTGCCTTCAGCAGCAAACATCGGCCACTGGTCTCGGGGCAGATTCCAGCCGGCGCAGCCGATGCAGGCCTGGTAGCGGCTCATTGGCGCGACGCTGCGGTTTCTACATCGATGGTTGCGTGCATTGCGCCCTCCTCGCTATGTGCATCCTTGTTCTTGGAGGAAAGCGGATCAGGCAAGTTCGTTTTTTCCTGCCTCAAACAGCCGGATAGACAATTTCCAGCCAAGGCCAGCGCGCCTGATAGCTGAGCGCTTTCTTTTCGAACAGATCAAATTGATGGTTCACCGGATTGTTTCGCAACAGCCCCTGCTCGATATCATCCAGGCCATAAGGCGCATACACCTCGCCGGTCAGCACATCCACGCCCACGCAGGTGCCCTCGATCAGGTAGCGATCAATGCCCTCCTTTGCGCAATTGAGCTGCGGATACACCCCGCCGAAGCGCTCGCCGTACCACAGGTGGACTCGGGCCTGATTCTTGATTTCAATATTGAGGTCGAGGTCTTGAAACAGCGCCTTGGCCGCCAGGATGACCTCGTTCTCCGCCTCCCAGGACAAGTCCTGGTCAAAGTAGAAGACGTCGTAATCCTTGATGCCCCACGCGGCGGGTTTTGCGTCGTGATGGTTCCACACGGCCTGGAACAGGCAGCCGGCAGTGAGCATGCACTGCTGCAGGCCAAGGGCCGGCAGACGGTCGAGGATCTCGACGTTGGCCGGGTTGGTGCGGGCGATTTTCATCAGACGATCGGGTGTCAGTACCATGGTGAACTCCTTGTCAGCGATCTGATCCCTGGAGTGCGACGATACCGCAGAACAAGCGAGCTTTTCATCCGTGAGGTCTCAAATCAGGGGCAAGGTCACCACAAACTCGCTGCCCTGGCCATCGCCTTCGCTGCGACCGGTCACGCGCCCTCCGTGTGCCTCGACCAGATCGCGCACCACCGTCAGGCCGATACCCAGGCCGGCGCTGTTGAAGCCCATGGCATGATTGTCTTGCACGAACGGTTCGAAGATAAACGGCAGCGCCTGGGCGGAAATACCGATGCCGTTATCACGAATACGGATGATCAGGTTGTGGCCCTGGGCTGTGACGCCCAGCGTGACGACGCCGCCCGCCGGGGTGTACTTGGCGGCGTTGCCCAGCAGGTTGTCGAGGATTTGCGTCAGGCGCACGGCATCACCCTTTATCATCTGGGGCTGCTGCGGCACATCAGCCGTAAAGTGCAGACCGCGATCGGTCATCAACGACCGGCACATTTCGACGGCGTCTTCGATGACCGGGACGATATCAATCAGGCTGCAGTCCAGACGCAGCTTCCCGGAAGTGGCGCGGGAGACATCGAGCAAGTCCTCCACCAGCCGTGACATGTGCTTGACCTGCCCCTCGATCAAGTGCTGCATGCGTGGCAGCTCTGCACTTGGCACCCTCGCCAGGCGCCCGGCAATCATGCTGATGGGCGTCAGCGGGTTGCGCAACTCGTGGGCCACCACCGCCAGGGTGTTGCGTTGCTGCAGCAGCGTGTGTTCGGCCGAGGCTTGCAGTTGTTGCGCGCTCAGGGCGGCAATCACCAGTTGCTCGTTGGCTTCGCGCATCTCCACGAACAGCCGCTGCTCGCGGTCGGTACGCTCGGTGTTTTGGGCGTCGGACTGCGCTGACAAGATTGCCAGCACCAGTTGTTGATTGGCCTCGATCAATTGCTCGACCTGCTGATTGTCCATCAGCTGCGTGTTGGCGTCGCTCAGTTCCTTTTGCAGGGCCCCCAGCACCGCGCGCGCTTCAACGGTCTTCTGACCCAGCACGAACAATTCGCGAGCGGCAGTCGCCAGCGCTTTTTCGTGTCGGCCATCAGCCTCGCTCATGATAATGCTCATCCATTGTCGGGGCCCGAGTGGCGCCGGGTTGGGCGGCCGCCGAGCAAACCTTCCTGATCCGGCAAGCGATCGCCGATCTGCAGCCCGTCGTTGTCTATGCGGTACAGGCGCAGCTCGTCGGAGTGCGCACTGGAACGCACCTTGACCACCGCCATGATGCACAGCAGGCGGCTCTGCACTTCGATGTAGCGCTGCACGATGATCGCGTCGGTGAGAAATGCCGTGCCATAAGGGCTGAATCGCAGGTCGGTGTAGCGGTCTTCCAGCTCGGAAGTCATCAGCACGCTGACCCCGGCACCGGTCAACGCAGTGACCATCCGCGACAGCGACTCGCGGAAATCTTCGCGAAAGGTCGGCGCCAGCGCCAGCTCGAAACCTGACAATGAATCGATCACCACCCGGGTGGCCTTCAGGCGACGGATTTCGCTAAGCAGCAAATGCACAATCTCATCGATGGACAGGTCCGGCGCGCGGCTATCCACCAGGCCGACCTTGCCCGCCTCGATCAGGCCCGCCAGGGTGGCGTTCTGCGAATGATTGGGGCGCTGTTCAAAGACGGCAATCACCCCGGTTTCGCCATTGCGCGCACCTTCTGCCAGGAATGTCGCGGCGAGGATGCTCTTGCCCGAACCCGAAGGGCCGGCCACCAGCAGTGAATAGCCCCGCGGCAGGCCACCGCCGAGCATCTCGTCAAGTTGCGGCACACCCATTTTCAGGCGCTCGCCGACAGGTGGCCGAGCGACCTCGAAGTGCTCGGTCGCAACCGGTGCGAAGACCTTGATCCCCGACGTGGCGATACGGAAGGTGTGCAGTCCAGGCAGCGTCGGCTGGCCGCGCATCTTCATGATTTCCATCTTGCGCACCATGGAGTTGCGCTGCACGCTTTGGCGCAACCAGATCAGGCCGTCGGCCACGGTGAAAATCGGATTGGTATCGGTTTCGGTGAAATACTCGCCAATCAGGAAGGTCGTCGCCTGCCAGGTGGTCATCAACATGCCCAGTTGCTGGACAAACTGCGGCAGGTTGTTGTTCGGGTTGTCCTGGGTCTGGCTGGCCAATACCACCGAGCGGAACGAGTCGACAAAGACCAGGGCCGGCGAGTGGGTTTGCACCTCGCTGACAATGCGCCGCAGCACTTCATCCAGGTCCCCGGCCAGGGTGTCGTCAGCCAGGTTGATATAGCGCACCGAGTGGTTGATAGCCTCACTGTCGAAGAAGTCGAACTGCTGTTGATAGCGCAGCATCTTCAGCGGTGGTTCGCCAAGCACGGTGAAGAACAGCGCCGGTCGCTCAGGGGTGGCCAGGGCGAACATCATCTGATGCGCCAGGGTGGTCTTGCCGCAGCCCGGAGGGCCGGCGATCAGGTTGAACGAAAATTCCGGCAGTCCTCCGCCCAGCACCTCGTCCAGTCCTGGCACGCCCGTGGCCAGACGGTTGATAGTTACTTTGGTGCTCATGGCGAAATTTCCTGCGAAGGGGTGTCGCTCAAGGAAGGTCCCCACACGTCACGAAGCAAACGTGCGGTGAGCGAGGGCCCGATCAGCGTGGTCAACAGCTCGTAGACAGTTGTCAGCATGACTTCGCTGAAGAACAACGCTTGGGCATCGCTCTGCTCGACGAGCACTGACTCGAGGGCAAGCACATCCAGCGACTGCGGAACACTGGCACAAATGACGGCCAAGTGCGGGTGCCTGGCGGTGCAAAGATGCACGCTGCGGCAGTAAAGCGCGACAACCCCCTGCTTGCCGATGATCGGCGCGAGGGCTGCGTCCATATCCTGCAAAGTGGTGGCCAGCGCCTGGGCAATCCTTGCGGAGTCGGCGTCGGGGCCCACACGGTGCGCCAGAGAAGCTACGATCTGGCGGCTCTCTTGGCTTTGCGTGGTCATGGCAAACTGATATCTGATGAGCAGACCTTGATGGTACACCCTATGGACGCGCCGGGAGTCAATTAAGCGCGAGGCTGGCGGGGGATGCCGCATTAATGGGTGACAGCGGCCCATTTAAGCGGCGCCTTGATCTGTAGACGCAAAAAGACTATAACTTGATCTGTAGATTATCAAGTGAGGTGGATTTCATGGCCAACGCCCTTCCTGCACAGGCCTTTTCCAAGGATCAATGCGTGGCCGGCCTGCGGGCGGCAGTCGGGATCATTGAAAAATGGGCAGCGTCCAGCGAGCAGGCCTGCCGGATCCTGCGTATTTCCCGCAGCACCCACACCCGCGCCAAACAGCGTGACGCTGACTGGTCGGTGGCGCTGGATGCCGATCAGATGCAACGCATCAGTTTTATCCTCAACATCCACGCAGCGCTACGCCTGGTATTTGATAACCCGGACAATGTTTATGGCTTCCCCGCCATGGCCAATCACAACGAGTTCTTCAACGGCCGCTCGCCCCTGGAGATCATGTCCCAAGGGGACATGGTCTCGCTCTATGAGACCTTCCGCCGGATCGACGTCCTGCGGGGTGCACAATGGTGACCCTGGACCTCTTGCCGACTCTTGCCGGGGAGCCGGTGCAAGCTTATCGCCTGGTCAATTCGAAGTTCCCGCCCATCGACTTGTTCGATGACGTGGCCGACGCCCGGGAGTTCGAAGCGCTCTATCAGATCCAGGCACTGACCAACCCCAGGCTCAGGAACGAACTCGGTCAGCTGGAGATGATTGCGCGTAGCGAAATCCCCTTCGGCATTCCCGGCTGCTCCTACGCCACTGCCCCCTTCACCCACGTCAACCCGGCCGGCTCGCGCTTCAGCGATGGCAGCTTTGGCGTGTTGTACCTGGCTGCCTCGATGGAAACTGCCCTGGCGGAAGTGCAACATCACCAGAGCCTGTACTGGTCGAACGTCCATGGTTTGAACTATGAACGTTTTGTGTTCCGTGGGTTGTCCTGTTCGTTCGTCGATGCGGCGATGAAAGATGCCGCCACCGTGGCGATGAACGATGCGATTTACGCGCCCGACGATTACGCGTCATCCCAGCGCCTGGGCAAGGCCGTGAAGCTGGCAGGTTGTCCCGGCTTGCGCTACCGGTCGGTGCGCTTGCAGGGTAACCACTGCTGGGCACTGATGACCCCAAGGCCGGTGTTGTCGATCATCCAGACCGCCCATTACGAGATGATCTGGAACGGGCAGATCACCGGGGTCAACCAGATACACGAGGCCTGATCACTGACAGGTCGATACTTGCATCCCGCTCGGTAGAAAGCCGTTCGACGCTATCCGGAAAATGCTGATCACTGTCCATATTCTGCGCACTTTTTTTCCCCGAATCGAACCTCGCAAAAAACAGCAAAAGCCGTGCGATTACCGGTCATTGGCCTTTGCCGCTGCGCGCGCGAGCCCATACCCTTGGGTGCGGCAATGTCTGCCGGATAATAAAAACACAGTGAGAACCTCACCTTGAAACGTCCGATCCTAGCTCCCCTGTACCTGGCATTGTTGACTGCACTTGGCGCCCCTTCGAGCCAGGCGACTGACCTGGACTGGGTGGATTCCGCAGTCAGCTCGGTCAACCAGCAAGTCATCGATCTGCGCCGCACCATTCACCAGCATCCCGAGCTGGGCAACCAAGAGGTCAAGACGGCTGCCCTGGTCGCCGCTCAGCTCAAGGCCTCGAACATCGAAGTGCGCACCCAGGTCGGCAAGACGGGCGTGGTCGGCGTGCTCAAAGGCGCACTGCCTGGGCCCGTGGTGGCCCTGCGCGCCGACATGGATGCGCTGCCGGTCAAGGAGGCGACCAACCTGCCTTTCGCCAGCCAGGCCACCGGTGTGCGGCTGGGCAAGACCGTGCCGGTGATGCACGCTTGTGGCCATGACACCCACACCGCCATGCTGCTGGGTGCGGCCAAGGTACTGGCCGAGCATCGCGAGCAACTGCGCGGCACTGTCGTTTTCCTGTTCCAGCCCGCCGAAGAAGGCGCGGCCGATGTGGACGAGTTCCAGACCGATACCTTGATCGGCGCCCAGGCAATGATTCGCGATGGCGCCATGGACTCGCCCAAAGTCGAGGCGATATTTGCCCTGCACGTGATGGCGGGCTACCCGACCGGGCACCTGTTCTACAAGGCCGGCACGGTGCTCAACAGCAGCGATTCATTCCGCATCCAGCTCAAGGGGCAGCAGACCCATGGCTCTGCTCCCTGGAGCGGCAACGATCCAATCGTCACCAGCCAGGGCATCATTGCCGCGATGCAGACGCTGGTCAGTCGACGCATCGATCTGACCAAGGGAATGGGGGTCATCAGTGTCGGCACGATCAATGCCGGCTCGGCGGCGAACATCATCCCCGAAACCCTGGAGATGACCGGGACCATCCGCACCAACAACGCCGACATACGCGACAGCATCCTGCAGAAAATGCCTCCGCTGGTCAGTGGCATCGCCAGCGCTTATGGAACCGAAGCCAAGTTGCTGCTGGTCAACAATGCCCCGGTGACCATCAACGACCCGACCCTCACCGAAGCCATGGTGCCGGCAATGAAGCTGGCAGCGCCAGGCAAGGTCCAGCGGCTTGAGTCGTCGTTGTCGCCCAGCGAAGACTTTTCCTACTACGCCCAGAAGGTACCCGGCCTGTTCGTATTCCTGGGCGCCACCCCTGAAGGCCAGGACATGTCCAAAGCGCCCAACAACCACAGCCCCTACTTCACCGTCGATGAAGCCACCTTCGCGACCGGGGTGAAGGCGCACGTGCAATTCGTGCTGAACTATCCCGATCGCGTAAAGGGCAAATCCTGAAAATTCACCGCTGAAATCAGGTGACCGAGGCGGCCTCATCGCGGGCAAGCCTTGCTCCTGCAGGGTTATGTGCCACACAAGGTTACGCATGCCCCTGTGGGAGAACGATGTAGTCGTTCCCCTGGATGATCCCGCCGTGCTCACCCTCGACCAGATGGATATACCGCCCGCCCACCAGGTCGATCGGCAGGCAATCATCCACGTCCATCAGCGCATCGGTATGCGACTGGGTCCAGTGTGCCGGCAGTTGGCGCTTGCCCTTGGCAGCGGCTTCTTTCCTGTTCCGGGCGACCACCAGCAGGTAATGGTGAGCTTCACCAAACACCGATGTTTCATAACCACCCAGGTTGATGAAGTACAGGCGTGGTGAATCCGCTGCCGGTGCCAGCGGACTCAACTCGACTTTCCAGCCTTCCACACCATCAACGCGCATCCACGAGTCGATGTGCACGCCGGCTGGATGGCCAAACCAGCCTTCTCGCAATTGCCCATAGGTACCCTGAAGGTCGTCCGCAACGGCAAACACAACATCATGAACCTCAATCCGCGCCCTGGGATGTTTGCCTCCCAGCATCACCACAAACAGCATTACCGTCCTCCTGATTACGCCAGACTACCGCTCCCCTGAGGCGCCGCAGTTGCTATTGCTCAAAGCGTCCAGAAGACTCCCGATCCTGTTCATAGTGCCTGTCCAGCGCAAAGGCGGGCAACCACGACTCACGACGCGAGGTCCAGCTTTCGTAAGTGGGCAGCAGTTGATCAGGGGCGTCCAGGGAGCCCAGGTTCACCTCGATCTCATCAGCGCTGCGGGCGAACACCGATGAACCACAACGCGGACAGAAAAACCGTCCGGCATAGTCGCCGGTTTCGCCCTGGATGGTCACGGCGTCCTCTGGAAATATGGCCGAGGCATGAAACAACGCGCCGTGGTGCTTGCGACAATCGAGGCAGTGGCAGAGGCCGACGCGGTAGGGCCGCCCTCTCGCCTCAAGCCGCACGTTGCCACACAGGCAACCGCCAGTGAACCGGTCCATGTTGCATATCCTCTGAATGCGTTCCTGAAAAAGTAGCAGCTGCGCGCATCACAGCCAGGTTCTTCCCCACACGCCAGCGGCTGTGTACTATCAGCGCGGGCCGATGCTGCCCGCCGCTCGCTTCCGCAAGGAAGGGTGAAAGCATGTATTCATTACCCAAATCCAGTCGCAACTCTTGACGGTCGAGGTTTGGCAACGCGAGCACCAACATGCCTTGATCAAAGGAGCTGTGATGATTTCTATCGAACAAGCCAAGCAAATGGCCAAGCGCCTGCGCGCCTCACTGCAAGCGCACGACCAGCAAGCGTCCCATTCCATGGCGCTGGAACTGGTCGCCCACCAGTTGGGCTACAAGGACTGGAACACCGCTGCGGCGCTGCTGCCTGCGCAAGTCCCGCAAACGGCGGTCACCTTCACTAAAGCCATTCCGATCCTGCGAATGTTCGACGAAACCAAGGCGCGGGAGTTCTACCTCGACTTCCTGGGCTTCAGCGTGGAGTTCGAGCATCGTTTTGAAGCGGACCTGCCCCTGTATCTGGGGATCCAGCGCGGCAGTCTGCAACTGCATCTCTCGGAGCATCACGGCGATGCGAGCCCGGGCGCGACGACCTTTGTCCCGATGGACAATATTGAAATGTTCCGTGACGAACTCCAGGCCAAGCGCTACGGCTATGGCCGGCCCGATATCGTCGAGCAAGGCTGGGGCAAGATCCTTGAAGTCCATGACCCGTTCGGCAACCGCATCCGGTTTTGCCAGGACTGACACTGCCACGGCGGGCCGCTGACAGCGGTCCGCTTCCTCACTGATTCGCCGCGTCGAGACCCGAATCCGGAACATTGAGAAAGGCATTCCACAGCTCATAAGCGTCGTGGTGCCTTTGGGTCGCTTCATCCCACGCAGGCCCGGAAACGCATCGAGCAGATACCAGCAGCATCATGCCCATCGTTGCCGCGTCCAGTTCGATCAGGAGCGCGTGCGATTGTATTCTGAAGTCTTCGACCGATGTCATTGATTGAACCCCGGGCGGATAGCACCGCCATTGCAGAGCAAAGCCCTGTGGAACATCGAGTGCGGGCATCGTGCAAGATTCAACCGGCCTGACCGCCGGTACCCTGCATGCCAGCGCGGCTATTGCCACAACCCGTCCGTGCGCCCCGTGGTTGCCAACCACGCCATCCCGACCTATGGTCCTTTCCATACCTATCGCGATCCACTCACTGACCCTCCATTGCCAATAAACGAGCGAGGTGATGACATGCCAAGCGACTCACGCCCTGCCGTGCTCGAACTGATCGGTAACACGCCCCTGGTGCGTGTCAGCCGATTCGACACCGGCCCCTGCACCCTGTTTCTCAAACTCGAATCCCAGAACCCCGGCGGCTCGATCAAGGACCGCATCGGCCTGGCCATGATCGACGCGGCCGAGCGTGACGGGCGCCTCAGGCCCGGCGGCACGATCGTCGAAGCGACTGCCGGCAACACCGGGCTCGGCCTGGCACTGGTAGGCCGCGCCAAAGGCTACCGGGTGGTACTGGTGGTGCCGGACAAGATGTCTACCGAGAAGGTCCTGCACCTCAAGGCCATGGGCGCCGAGGTGCACATCACCCGTTCCGATGTCGGCAAGGGCCATCCGGAGTACTACCAGGACGTGGCCGCACGCCTGGCCAAGGACATTCCCGACGCGTTCTTCGCCGATCAATTCAACAATCCGGCCAATCCCCTGGCCCATGAATGCAGCACCGCGCCGGAAATCTGGGCGCAAACCCAGCACGACCTGGACGCCATCGTCGTCGGCGTTGGTTCGGCCGGCACCCTGACCGGCCTGACCCGCTTTTTCAAACGGGTGCAACCGGACCTGGAAATGGTCCTGGCCGACCCCGCAGGCTCGGTCATGGCCGAATACAGCCGCAGCGGCACGCTCGGCACGCCCGGGTCGTGGGCCGTGGAAGGCATTGGCGAAGACTTCATCCCCTCCATTTGCGACCTGTCCAGCGTGCGCAAGGCCTACTCGATCAGCGACGAGGAAAGCTTCGATCACGCGCGCCAACTGCTGCGGGTCGAAGGCATTCTCGGCGGATCGTCCACCGGCACCCTGCTCGCTGCCGCACTGCGTTACTGCCGCGAACAAACCCAGCCCAAGCGCGTGGTCAGTTTCGTCTGCGACACCGGCACCCGCTACCTGTCCAAGGTCTACAACGACCAGTGGATGAATGATCAGGGCCTGCTTCAGTACAAACGCTACGGCGACCTGCGCGACCTGATCGCGCGGCGTTTCGAAGACGGCCGGGTGATCAGCGTGGGCCCGGACGATACGTTGCTCACCGCCTTCCAGCGCATGCGCCTGGCCGATGTCTCACAACTGCCGGTGCTGGTGAACGGCAAGCAACTGGTGGGCGTCATCGACGAATCCGACATCCTGTTCGGCATGCAGGAGGACCCCTCGCACTTTCGCCTCAGCGTCGCCAGCGCCATGACCGACAAAGTCCAGACCCTCGCACCCGCTGCCAGCCTGGCGGAACTGCAAGCCGAGCTCGACCGCGGGCTGGTGGCGATCATCGCCGACGCCTCGGGCTTCCACGGCCTGATCACCCGCTTCGACCTGCTCAACCACCTACGGAGATCCCTTGCATGAGCCAGCATGACGAAAACGCCCCGGCCCAAGCCTTCGCCACTCGCGTGATTCACGCGGGGCAGACGCCGGACCCATCCACCGGGGCGTTGATGCCGCCGATCTATGCCAACTCCACTTACCTGCAACAGAGCCCCGGCGTGCACAAGGGCCTGGATTACGGCCGTTCCCACAATCCGACGCGCTTTGCCCTGGAGCGTTGCGTCGCAGACCTCGAAGGTGGCACCCAGGCATTCGCCTTCGCCTCGGGGCTGGCGACCATCTCCACGGTGCTCGAACTGCTCGACGCCAACGCCCACATCGTTTCCGGCAATGACCTGTACGGCGGCACCTTCCGCCTGTTCGACAAGGTTCGCAAACGCAGCGCCGGGCACCGCTTCAGCTTCGTCGACCTGACCGACCTGGCCGCCTTCGAAACAGCCCTGCAGGACGACACGCGGATGGTTATGGTCGAGACGCCGACCAACCCGCTGCTGAGCCTGACCGACCTCACCGCGATTGCCCGCATCTGCCGCGCGCGAGGCGTCATCTGCGTGGCCGACAACACTTTCGCCAGTCCGTGGATCCAGCGCCCGCTGGAACTGGGCTTCGACATCGTGCTGCACTCGACCACCAAATACCTCAACGGCCACTCGGACGTCATCGGCGGCATCGCCGTGGTCGGCCAGAACCCTGAACTTGCCGAGCGCCTGGGCTTCCTGCAAAACGCCGTCGGCGCCATTGCCGGCCCGTTCGACGCGTTCCTCACCCTGCGCGGCATAAAAACCCTGGCCCTGCGCATGGAGCGCCACTGCAGCAACGCACTGGACCTGGCGCAGTGGCTGGAACACCAACCGCAAGTCGCCCGCGTCTACTACCCCGGCCTGCCTTCACATCCCCAGCACGAGCTGGCCAAACGCCAAATGCGCGGCTTCGGCGGCATGATCTCCATCGACCTTAACACCGACCTGGCCGGCGCCAGGCGCTTCCTGGAGAACGTTCACATCTTCGCCCTGGCCGAGAGCCTGGGCGGTGTAGAAAGCCTGATCGAACACCCGGCCATCATGACCCACGCCACCATCCCGCCCGAAACCCGGGCACAACTGGGCATCGGCGATGGGCTGGTGCGCTTGTCGGTGGGGGTTGAGGACGTGGAGGATCTGCGTGCGGATCTGGCTCAGGCGTTGCAGAGGATCGACAACCCAATATAGAAGCTAGCTTGCTCGCGATGTGAGCAAGAGCGATGTGGAAATTCAGGTACGCAGCGCCAGCGTTAACGCCCATCGCGAGCAAGCTCTTACAGTCGATGGGTGCGTCTGTGCAGTGGAATATGAATCAGAAAAATGGCAGGGGCGGCTGGATTCGAACCAACGCATGGCAGGATCAAAACCTGCTGCCTTACCGCTTGGCGACGCCCCTGTATCGATCGCGACGAGTGCTGGGCACTGTCTTTTTTGATGGTGAAGCGGGTGAGCAACGGCGGGCGTTGCTACGTTCGCTGCCAGTCCGCTGAGGCCCTGTGCAGGAATGGGCGCAAATTTACCAACTTCTGCGCCATGTTGGAAGCATAAAGTGGAAATAATTTTGTTTTAAAACAGCTGCTTATCGTATTCGCAGGTTTGCACCGGCGACCTGGCTCATTTGACCAGGCCGCCGGACCGATCGGATTCAGCCCTTGGCCGCCATCGCCGTGACTTCCACGCGCATCCCTTCCACCGCCAGCGAGGCCACGCCGACAGCGGCGCGTACGGGCCATGGCTTGGCGAAAAAGCGCTTGTAGACTTCGTTGAAGGCGGCGCGATCGGCCATGTCGGTGAGGTAGATGGTCAGGTGCAGGACGCGATCCATCGAACTGCCGGCGCGCTCCAGCGCAACCTTGAGTGCCTGCAGGGTGCATTCGCTCTGGCGGGTGATGTCACCCAGCTCCAGACTGCCATCGGCGTGGGTCGGGATCTGCGTGGAAACCAGCAGACCGCCGAAACCGGCCACATCGGAGGAGATGGAATCGGCGTCAGGATCAGGGACGAAGGTGATGTCTTGGTTGGCCATGGGGGTCTCTTTCATGAAGTGATCGGCTGGGGTACGCCTTGAGCGGGCATAGTCTACAGCGGCTGCGCTGTGGTGTGGATGGTTGACGCGGTCGCTCCCACGGGAGACTACGAACGATTAAAGCGTCCACTTCAACGAGAACATCACATTGCGCGGGTCGCCATATGTGCCGCTGCCACTGGCCGTAGGGATACCCTGCCAGTACTTCTCGTCGAACACGTTGTTGAGATTCACCCGCGCATCCCAATGCTCATCCAGGCGATAACCCGCCATCAACCCGAACACCCCGTACGCATCCTGCTCCGCATGACCGGTACCGACCCGGCCGTAGGTCGCGCTCTGTGCAAGTACATCAGCACCAATGCGCATTTTTTCCAGGTTGCCGGTCAAGTGGTAAGTGGTCGCTGCCTTGAACAGGTGCTTGGGCTGACCCGGTGCAAACAACTCGCCTTTCTGATACGTGCGGTCCTTCACGTACTGGCTCAGGACCAGGGTGTAGGCCGCAGACGCCTGCCAGTTCTGCGTCAACGCGCCGCTGATTTCGGTGTCGATACCGCGACTGCGCACTTCACCCGCCGCTTCGTAGCAGGTGCGATTGGTCGCGCGGCAGCTGTCCGGTTGATCCGGGATGGCGTAGGCGCGGTTTTCCTGGGTCATGTCGAACAGTGCCACCGACGCATTCAGCCCACCGTCGAAGTACTCGCCCTTGATGCCGATCTCGTAGCTCTCGCCGGTCATCGGATCCAGCACAGCCCCGGCCACGTCTTGCTGGGTCTGCGGCTTGAAGATTTCGGTGTAGCTGGCATAGACCGAGTAAGTGTCGTTCAGGTCATAGATGATGCCCGCGTACGGGGTGACTTCCTGGGTGACCTTGTAGTCGCCGGGTCCCGAGCGATTGTCGTAGTCGTACCAGCTCAGGCGGCTGCCGAGAATCACATGCAGCGGGTCGATCGGGTTGAAGCGGGCCGCCGCGTAGACGCCCTCCTCGGTCGCGGTGTTTTGGCTCGCGTACGGCGTGCGATCCCCGGCATCCGGCTTGGGAATCACGCCCGGATCGAAGTTGTAGATATCCACGGGAGTGCCGGCGCTCCAGAAGCCGCCTTTCTGGTCAAACTTCTCCTGGCGACGGCTCGCGCCGACGGTCAACTCGTGCTCACGTCCGAACAGTTTGAACGGACCGGACAGCGAGCCGTCAAGGTTGGTCTGCACGTCCGTGGTGTCGTACTGGCCCGAAGCCTGGGTGAAGCCACCGCCTCGGGCAGCGCTGAGGTAGCTGGAGAACGTATGAGACTCCGCCCAGATCCTTGCCATGGCCAGCCTGGAAGTCCAGCCATTGTCAAAGTGCGTGGTCAGGTCGGTGAACAGGGTGACGTTGTCCCGGTCCCAATAGGCCCAGTCGTTGCTCAGGAAGGTCGACCGTGGCAGGTGCAGGTCCTCGCCATTCGGCCCCGCCGGCAGGCTGCCCCAGTCGGAGGTGGCATCGTCACGCTGCTTGGACGCGCCAATGGTGAAGGTGGTCGAGTCGCTGAGGTCGGCTTCGAGGACGCCGTAGAAAGTCTGGCGCTGCTTGTCGCGAACGTCGATGTAACTGTTGCCGTCTTCATAGGCGGCCACTACACGACCGCGCAGCGTCCCGGCCTCGTTCAACTTGTTGGAGGCGTCCACTTCAGTGCGATAGCGATCCCAGCTGCCGGCGCTGGTGGTGATGCTCACCTGCGGAGTCGCGGTGGGCCGCTTGCGCACCAGGTTCAGGGTTGCCGAAGGGCTGCCAGCGCCGGTCATCAGGCCGGTCGCACCGCGCACTACTTCGACCCGGTCGTACATCGCCAGGTCGGCGCCACTGATGGTGTCCAGGGTGAAAGTGCTGAGGCTGGTCGGCAGGCCGTCGTACATCAGGTTGTCGACGGTGAACCCGCGGGCGAGGAACTGCTGGCGATCGCCGCCGAACTTGCGCAAGGTGATGCCCGGCGCGTACTTGACCACGTCATTGAGGTTGTTCATGCCCTGGTCGTCCATGCGCTGGCGTGTGATCACGCTGACCGATTGCGGCGTCTGGCGGATCGACAACGGCAGGCCGGTGGCCGTGCTCATGGCCCCGGTGGTATAGGAGCCGCTGCCCTCGGTGGTGGCGGTGCCGGCAATGCCACCGACCGCGTCGATGTTGACCGCGCCCAGATTCACTGTGCCGGCGTCGGGCTGATACACCGAAGCCGAATTACCCTGCACCGAAGCGCTCAGGCCGCTGCCTGCCAGCAGTTGGTTCAACGCTTGTGCGGGTTCCAGATTGCCCTTCAATGCGGGTGCCTGTTTACCAGCGACCGACTGGGTATCGAAGCTCATCCGAAGACCACTGGCCTGCCCCAACTGGGTCAACGAAGTCGACAGTGGCTGGGCCGGCAGATTCAGGTTGACCGGTGTTGCCAGAACGGCAGTTGAAAGACCCAGAGCCAAGGCACCGGTCAACGTGGGCATAAAAGGACGAAGCATCTCTTGAATCCTGTTCAGGGAATGGAGACGTATCGGCTTTGCTGGGCAGCAAACTCGCATTGAAGGGCGATCGGCATATGGCAAAGAGCTACGACTGCGCGGGATAGTAGCGAATAGATCGCATTTGTAAATAGCAATGATTCACAGATACGTATACGTCTTGTTACATTTATCGCCCTGAAAATCGCCCACAGTCCAGCCCTGCGCGGCTTGCGCCAGAGCGCACAGGGAGGACAGAACAGGAAAAAAATTACGGGAAAAGTAGAACAATTCTGGCAACAGCGGACAGATCAGCCCTTAAGTGCCGCTTCGATCCCGGCAACGTCGATCTTGCCCATTTGCATCATCGCTTCAAATGCGCGCTTGGCTGCTGCCGGATCAGGGTCAGTGATCGCGGCCGTGAGGATGCGCGGCGTGATCTGCCACGACAGCCCCCACTTGTCCCTGCACCAGCCGCATACGCTTTCTTCGCCGCCATTACCGACGATGGCATTCCACAGGCGATCGGTTTCCGCCTGGTCGTCGGTGGCCACCTGGAACGAAAACGCCTCGGTGTGCTTGAACGCATCGCCGCCATTCAACCCCAGGCACGGGATGCCCATCACGGTGAACTCCACGGTCAGCACATCGCCTTGTTTGCCCGACGGGTAATCGCCAGGCGCATGGTGGACGGCAACCACGGCACTGTCCGGGAATGTCTGGGCGTAGAAGGTGGCGGCGTCCAGCGCGGTGCCGTTATACCAGAGACAAATCGTGTTCTTGCTGATCATCATGGCTCTCCAGAAGAAGGTTCTCCAACAAAGGATTAGCCGATTGAGTCTAGCAGCGCGGAGTCATGGCCTATCCTTCCACTCAATTGATCACTGCGAGTAGCGTCATGACCACCCCTGAGTCCGCCCTGCTGCAAAGCTGGCACCACAACGCCCGCGCCTGGATCGACGCTGTCCGCAGTGGCTCGATCGAAAGCCGCCGCCAGGTCACCGACCAGGCCATTTTATTGGCAATCATGGGCCGCCAGCCTGAGCGATTGCTGGACCTGGGCTGTGGCGAAGGCTGGTTACTGCGGGTGCTGGCTGAACGCGGGATCACTGCAGTTGGAGTGGACGGCGATACGACACTGGTCGAGGCCGCGCGGACGGCGGGCAGCCCACAGGTCTACCTGGCGAGCTATGAAACCCTGGTCGATGCGAAGGTCGACATCGGCCGCGACTACGACCTGATCGGCGCCAACTTTGCCCTGCTGCATCAGGACATCATCCCGCTGCTCAGCGCCATGAACGCCCTGCTCGCCCCTGGCGGCGCGCTGGTGATCCAGACGCTGCATCCCTGGGCTGCGGCGGCAGGCGACTATCAGGATGGCTGGCGATCAGAAACCTTCGCCGGGTTTGCCGGGCACTGGCAACCCATGCCCTGGTACCTGCGCACCTTGTCCAGCTGGTTCAACGCGCTGGACATGGCGGGCTTTCAACTGGTGGGCCTGCAAGAGCCGCAGCACCCGCAAAGTCCGGTGCCGCAGTCGTTGCTGATGGTGGCTGAACAGCGTCTCCCGGGCGTTTAAATGGACAGGCGGACCAGCGCGCCGGTCAATTGACCCCGCGTTGGGTCCTGAACTCACTGACGATTAACACCGCCGCCCCGGCCATGATCGCGATATCGGCAATATTGAACACGCCGGTATGCACCGACCCAAGATTGAGGATCAGATAGTCGACCACATGCCCTTCACGAAACACCCGGTCGATCAGGTTGGAGGCGCCGCCCAGGGCAATGACATAAAGCGCCGCGGCCTTGCGTGGCGATTGCGTCCAATGGCGGAAGGCCCACCAGATGGCCCAGCACACCACTGCGCCTACGCCCAGGATGAAAATCAGCTGCTTGATGCCCGGTGCCAGCCCCGCGCCCAGGCTCAGGAATGCGCCAGGATTCAGGCTCAGCGCGACGTCAAGCCAGGCAACGCTGCTGCCAAACCTGAAGCTGTCCATTTGCAGAGAATGCAGTGCCAGAAGCTTCACCAACTGGTCAACGGCAATGAAGACAATGCCGGTCAGCACTGCAAACAACCGGATTCTTGCGATTTGTTCCATGAACGATCCTTTTTCATCACCGCCAATTTAATGCCTGGAACTGCCTGGTGTTAGCGGCGGCAAGATAACGCAGCTCAATCGTCGGGTCTAGCGGCATTGCCACCCTCCACGACCGCCCGGCGCAAGGGCTTTGCTCAAGGTCGTTCATGTTGTTCTTTGCCAGTGCAACTCATTGTGGCCACAGATCGACCGGAAAATATTTCTGCGAGATTTGCGTGTACTTACCCGACTCATGCAATTGCGTGAGTGCCTGGTCGATGCGCTCCTTTAGCGCGGTATCGCTTTTGCGCAGCCCGGCGCCGACGCCCAGGCCGTACAGCAAGGGGTCCATTTTCACGCTGCCGGTGCCTTTCTCTTCATATGCCGCGCCATCTGCGGAGCTCAGAAAAGCAATATCGCCGAGCTTGTCGAGAAACATGACGTCAATACGCCCGGCCAGCAGGTCCGCGTTGCAATCATCCTGGGTGGCATAGATGCGAATCTCGGAGTCCTTGCCGTAGGCGCTGCGGATGAACTCGGCGTTGGTGGTGGAACCCTGCACGCCGATGGACTTGCCGGCCAGGCCTTGTGGGGTCAGCGTCAGCCGGGTGTCCTTGGCCGCGACGAAAATCCCTGTGGTTTCGTAGTACGGACGGGAAAAGGCAATCACCTTCTGCCGTTCCGGGCTGATGCCCATGGAGTTGAACAACACGTCGAACTTGTTGGCGAGCAACGCCGGAATGATGCCGTCCCACGCCACCTCCTTGATCTCGCACTCGGCTTTCATCTGCTCGCACAGTGCCCGGATCAGGTCGGGTTCAAAGCCGGTGAATTGCCCGGTGGGCGTCTTCACCAGGAATGGCGGGTAAGGCTCGGCGGCCACACCAAAGCGCAGCTTGTCCTCGGCTGCACTGGCGGGAGCCGCGAAGGAGCATAACGTCATGCCGACGGCAGCCAACAACGTCAAATTGCGCAGCATTGATTTCATGGTCAGTCCTTTTTTCTCAGGAAAATGGTTCGATAGCACGGCTGGCTACACCCCGGGTGACGGCAATGGCAGCCAGCCCTGGATGTTTTGCCAGTCCGCTTCGAGGGCGGCAAAACGTGACAGCGAGAAGCTCGAGATGTCGGCAAAACTGCAACGCCCGTCGACCACCAGATCGCGAATCGCATGACCGCTCGCCGGCGACAGGCCGAACCCGACCCCCGACATGGTGGCCACCGTCACATTATCCAGCGCGGCGGGCCGGTCGATCACCGGGCGCCCGTCGGGGGTATTTTCGATGAACCCGGCCCAACTGCGGATCACCCGCTTGTGCGCCACTTTGGGAAACAGTTCGGCGAGCCGTCGGGCAATATTGCATTGCAGCGGAGTCGACTGCGCACGGTTGCGGCTGACGTCGCGCAGGTCGACCCACTCATGCGGCCCGCCGCCATACGCCAGGTTGCCGCGCAGGGTCTGACGACCGTACAGGCCATTGCCATCCACCCCGCCCACCTCCAGTAGCGGCAGCGGCTCGGTAACGATCATCTCGGCGCGGGCAGTCACCAACGGAATCTCGACGCCGAGCTGAGCGGCCAGTTCACCGGTATGCGGGCCTGCGGCGATCACCAACTGGTCGCACGAAATCAGCCCCTGGGCAGTGCGCACGCCGGTGACACGGTTACCCTGACGCTCGATGGAAAGAACCGGCGAGTGCTCGAGCAAACGGCCACCCAGATTCTTCAGTGCCCAGGCATAGGCCTGCAAGGTGCGATGCGGATTGGCGTGGCCGCCAAAATGGTAGTAGTAGCCGGCCAATACGTTGTCGCCGGCAATGGGCACCACGTCACGCACCTGTTGGGGGTCGAGCCGGTCGACGCGCAACCCGTACCAGGCGGCTTCGTCGACAACCTTTTCATCGATCGAGACCTGATGCTCGGTCAGATCGATACTGATGCGATCCGGACGATATTCGGTGGGATAACCGAGCAGTTCGTCCATCAGTGGCCACAGCCGTTGCTCTTCGACGAACAGCGGACTGTGGTGGTGGGAACAGCCGCCGCCATTACGGCCCGAGGCGCCCCAACCGATCAGGCCCGCTTCAAGTACCAGCACGTCAACCCCATCGCGGGCCAGCCACCAGGCGGCACTCAGGCCTGTCACTCCTGCGCCGACGACGATCACGGATGCACGGTTGGACGATTTCTTCACTGCGCGCATGGTGTCAGCCCTCCACAGGTGGCGTATGGGTGGTGCCCGTCGGGCGCCGGGCCACTGTTTGTTGCCCGGTGCACAGCCAGAACGGCGTCCACTGGGACGGCATGTCGAACCAGGCATCCCAATGACCGAGCATCTGCGGCGTTTCCTCGACCTGACCCATCTGTCGCATCGACAGCGGCCGCACGGGCGGGCGAAAAGAGGCCAGTGCGATACCGTCGACACTCAAGCCGGCACCGATCCCCAGCAAGGTCGCCACCTGTTCGCGGCAGCGCCGCCCCTGGCACGGGCCCATGCAGGCGCGGGTCAGGCGCTTGGTCACGTCCGGATTCGGCAGCGACGAAGTCATCGCACTCTGCACGGCAGCATCGGCCGGTATCCATTGCAGATAGCGCGGCGGTTGCTGGCCTACAATTTCACTGGCTGTGACCTCTTCGCACAGGCATACGTAAGGCTCATTGCGGGCATGCACAGTGGATGCGCGGACCCACGCAGCACGAATTGCGGCGACATCGAAGACGGGGCCGTCCGGCAATGGCGCGGGCTCGGGCGAAGGTGTGACTACGCCCAGGGCCGCCAGCGCGGTATGCGCAGCCACCCGGCCTTCATGCCTTGCGATGGCATCGTCGAGGCTTTTCGCCGTCCAGGTTCCAGCACAGTCCCCGGCCACCAGGATAAACGGCAACGACGAGCGCTGCGCCCGATCAATGTCGGGGACATGCCCGCCGCGTCCGGCCTGGAAGGAGGTGCGGCAGCCGGCTGCTTCGACCAGTTCGATCGCCGCAATAGCGGCCACGCCGAGCAGTACCGTGTCACATTCAAACTCTGTTGCAACCCCGGGCAGTGGACGCCCCGCCCCATCGATCGCAACAGCAGTGATCCCCTGCACGCCGCGCGCATCTGCGCGCGCCTCGCCAATCACATGCCCGCTCAACACCTGGGCGCCTTGTGCCACCAGCAGGTCGAGTAGCGCAGGGTCAGCGCTGACCCGGTCAGCCTGCTCCACGATGGCCACGATCTGCACACCCTTGGCGATCAGCGCATGGGCCGAGACCAGCGCCTGGGTGTCGCTGCCGAGCAACACTGCACGTTTGCACTCCAGCGCGTCATAGACAGTGGCCAGCCGATGCGCAGCGCTGACCCCCATTACGCCGGGGTGATGCCAGCCGTCAAACGCCAGGCCCATGTCCCGTCGTCCGGCGGCGACTATCACTTGCCTGAAGCGCAGCAGACTGGCGTTGTCTCCGTCGGCCAGGCCGGCAATCGAGCCTTCGATCCAGGCGGTGGTGCGCTGTTGCGGGAACAACCCCCACACCGCTGTGCCCAGTCGCACATCGACCCCGGCGTCGAGCGCCTCGGCGATCTGCGGACGCGCATCAAGCAGGGTCTGCAGCACGCTATTGCGATTGGCGACTGCGGCGCCCATACGGCCACCGAAATGCAGCGGCACTTCTTCTCCCATGGTCTCCAAAGGCAATGGATTTTCGTCTACCAGCGTCACGCGCAGGCCATGCCCGGCCGCAGCCAGGGCGGCAGCGAGCCCTGCGGGCCCCGCGCCAACGATGAGGATATCGGTCTCGTCGCGGACCGGCGGAGCCTTGCCGGCCACCGAAGCGGGATCGTAATAGGTGTCTGGATCGAGAGGTTTTGTCATCGTTGTACCCTCGCAAGGACGTGCACAGTAATTGACTAGAACAGCGAAGAAGGCGGCTTGACATCGCCCTCGGCAAATCGCGACAGGCGCAGCTGGCGCATGTCCAGGCCCGGATTGCCCGAGTCGATCCAGTCCGCCAGGATCTTGCCGACGATGGGCCCCATGGCAAACCCGTGGCCGCAGAAGCCGGTGGCCACTGCCAGGCCGCGGGGCGAGGTGTGCGCGTCGATCACCGGAATACCGTCCGGCAACACATCGATGCCACCGGCCCAGCGATCAACGATCTGCGTATTCACCTGATCGGGAAACGCCGCCTTGAGCGCGCGCATCGCGCTTCCCAGGCCCTTTTCATTGGGCTGCAGCAATGGATTGCGCTGGTGAATCCCGACGCCCAGCCGCGATGCCTCGGACCACGGCATGCGCTGGTGCAGATCGCTCAGGCAGGCGCCGTTGAGGTTGAAGCGAAACGATTTGCGGTGTGCCCACAGCGAAGGCGCATACCAATGCAATGCCCGCAGATGGCCAAGCGTCATGTCGACGTCGACATGAGCGTCGTCAGCCACGTTGAAGCTGCCGTCCAGCCGCTGGCGGAAGCCCACACCGTTGGCAATCGTGGAGATACCGCTCAGGGTCGGCCCGGCGTTGGTACGCGCCACCGTGCCCCGTACCAATTGCTGCGGCAGGGAAATACCCAGCATTTTCAGCAGTCGAAAAGTGCTGGCACCGGCCGCGCACACCACGGTTTTCGCCTTGACGTAGCCACGCTCGGTTTCCACTCCCACCACCTGGCCGGCAGCGACGTCGATGCCTTTGGCACCGCACTGTTCAATGATCTGCGCGCCGAGTTCCCGGGCGCGCACTGCGAAGGCGCGGGCCACACGTGTAGGTTCGGCCTGACCATCGCTGGCGGTATACAGACCGCCAAGCTGCGGCATCGCGTAACCCGGCAGTTTCTGTTGCACCTCCCGAGGCGAAAGCATCACCGTATCGACCGAGAAACTGCGCGCCACTGACAGCCAGGAGGCATAGCCCTCGCGCTCGACCTCGTTGCCAGCGACGAACAGGCAGCCGTCATTGCGCCAGCCCAGGTCGGTCTGCAGGTCGTGCTCCAGCGAACGCCAAAGCCCGATACTGGCCTGCATCAACGGCACTTCGGCTTCGTCACGGGACTGCTGGCGAACGAATCCCCAGGCCCGCGAAGATTGCTGCCCGGCAATGATGCTTTTATCAATCAGCAGAACCCTGGCCCCCGCTTTGCTAAGGTAGTACGCACAGGCACACCCCATCAGGCCGCCGCCGATGATCGCCACGTCGACTGAATCCGGCAGGCGCTGGTCCTGGGGCGCCGAGCGGCTATCGAATGCCATTGCTGGAGTGTTCATGAGGGCCACCGTTCGCTGGAAAAAAGACGCGTAGCGCCGCGTCGTTGTTTCAATCAAGAATGTGCCCCGTACTGGCGAAATAACAGTGATGTATCTGCATTAATCCCATGTGAGGAGCGCATAGAACATGAGCCGCCAACTGCCATCCATCGAGCTTCTGCAGGCCTTCCTGACGGTGGCGAAGACCGGCAATTTCGGCAAGGCTGGCGAGCAGCTCAACCTCAGTCAGAGCGCGGTAAGCCGCCAGGTTGCGCAACTGGAGGCACGCCTGGACAGCCGCCTGTTCGAACGCCACACCCGCAGGATCGTCCTCACCGCCGAGGGCCGCTCGCTGGTGCCGGTGGCCGAACAGGTCATCGGCCTGCTCTGCGATGCCTCGCACATGCTCGCCACCGTCGGCCGTAGTGTCAGCCTGCGTGCTCACCCGACCATGGCAGCGCGTTGGCTGATCCCGCGGCTCACGAGGTTTTATGGTATGCACCCGCAAGTCACCGTGAGCGTGGATACGGTGTATCACCGCTTCCCCGACTTCGCGTTCGAATCCATCGACGCCATGGTCGCCTACGGCACCGCCACCTGGCCGGACTTCGAAGCGTTGCAATTGTGGGAAGAAGAACTGATCCCTGTGTGCTCCCCGGCCTTGCTCGCCGGGACCACTGCGCAAGAACTGCTCAAGAATGCGCGGCTGGTAGACTCGAGCATGGACCGTCTGGATTGGCGGCGCTGGGCTGAGTACTACCCGGACTCAACCGGCACCGATAACGCCCATTTGACCTTTGATACGCTGGAGTCGGCCATCGTCGCGGTGAAATGCGGCCAGGGCATTGCGCTGGTTGATGCGGTGCTGACCGATGACGAGTTGCGCAGTGGGCAGTTGGTGCGAGTGCATTCGGGCCGCATCGTGACCGGGGGGCGGTACACGCTGGTATATCCGCGGCGGGTCAAGCATTCGAGTGGGTTTTCGGAGTTTCTGGCGTGGTTGGGGCAGGAAGCGGGTCTCGACGTTGCCCGCACCTGAGATCCGCTGGCGAATCAGCGATTGCGACCGACCCTTGCAACTCAGTCACGATCCTTCGTTGTGCGGATCAGGTTGTTCCGCAGCTTCACTATCGCTTTCTGCATGTTCACGAAATCCTCCGGATCAAGCCCCGTCTGCGGGAAGCCATCTTTCGACAGCCCTTCACGCAACTTGCGGCCTTCACTGGTCAGATTGATGCGCACCTGGCGTTCATCTTCCGGATCGCGTTGACGGCGCAGATAACCCATGGCTTCGAGCTTCTTCAGGATGGGGGTCAGCGTATTGGATTCCAGAAACAGTTTCTCGCCAAGGCTGCCAACGGTCTGGTTATCCTCCTCCCACAGCGCAACAAGCGTGATGTATTGCGTGTAGGTCAGCCCCAGCCGTTCAAGCATTGGCTTGTAGGCTTTACCGAAGGCCAGGTTGGAGGAATACACGGCAAAGCACAGGAAGTCGGAAAGCTTCAGATCAAGGGCGGCGGTCTTTTCATCGGATTTCATCAGCATTCTCGGTGGTCAGCGACGGAAGGGCACATGCCTGGACTATACATCGCATGCGATGGTGTCGGTAGTGCTCCCCTCCTCCCAGGTCTGAGCGCAATGCGCCAACACCGGCCCGCCAGAATCGATCCTGGCGAGCCGGCGTTGCGGTGGGTTACTCAGTGCGCACGTTGATAGCGACCTCAATGTTGCCGCGGGTGGCCTTGGAGTACGGGCAGATGGCATCGGCGTTATGCGCCAGTTCGGTGGCCACCTCGTGCGTCAAACCGGGTACCCGCAGGGTCAGTCGGGCTTGCAGGAAGTAGGCTGCGCCGGTCTGGCCCAAGTCCACTTCGAGGTCGACGGCCGTATCGGCCGGCAGGGTTACTTTCATTTGCTGGGCGGCCAGGCCTACCGCTGCGATGTAGCAGGCCGACCAGGCGCCGGCGAACAGTTGCTCGGCCTTCGGGTGCGGCTGGACGCCGGTGAACACGTGCTCAGGGGTGGCGTTCGTGGGGGACGACAATTCGATGTCGAGGTTGCCCTTGTTACCGTTGTAGGTGGTGTGGGTTTTGCCGGTGACCAGCACTTTTTCGATCTTGCTCATGATTGAATCCTCAGGACTTTATGTATTTGTACGATTTAATCGCATGCGGTGTATATGACAGAGCTTAAACGGCGGTTCCGATGATCCAGTTATTGCCGTTGTGGCCACGAACAGCAGGGTGAGTGCAGATGGGGCAGTAGCAGGTTCTTTTCGTGTTCATGACCGAGTCTCCAGCGATTGGGTTATTTTCAATCGCTTTCGACTTGGTCGCATGCGATGTAGTTATATTCACGTAAAGCCCCATTGTTGTCAAAGCCTATTTTAAACATCGACGACGAGCGGTCGGCGCGCAACTTTGGCTGCGCGCACTCCACTTGCGAGTTACACCGTTGACTGCAGGGCCTTGGCCGGACGCCCTTTGAAGGCCAGGCCGAAGCAAAAGAATATCGCCAGCGCAAACCCGGCCGGAAACAGCCAGATGCTCGTCCAGTCATGGCCGCCCGTCAGCGCAAAGTGATCCGTCACCTGCCCCGCCACCCAGAAGCCAATCAACATGCCCACACCGTAAGTGGCCAGCGTGATCAGCCCCTGGGCCGAACTCCTGTAACGCTCGGGGGCCTTGGCGTCGGTGTAGATCTGTCCGGAGACGAAGAAGAAGTCGTAGCAGATGCCGTGCAACGCAATGCCGGTGAACAGCATGAACGCCAGGTCGCCGTTGTTGCCGTAGGCGAACAACAGGTAACGCAGCGCCCAGGCGAGCATGCCCACCAGCAGGGCGATCTTGATGCCGAAGCGCTGGATGAACAGCGGCAGGAGCAGCATGAACAACACCTCGGAGACTTGTCCGATGGCCATCTTGGCCGTCGGGTTGGTCACGCCGATTTCGGCCAGGAACGGATTGGCGTTCTGGTAATAAAACGCCAGCGGAATGCAGATCAGGATCGAAGCAATGAAGAACACCAGGTAACTGCGATCCTTCAACAGGCCCAGGGCATCCAGGCCGAGCATCTGCTTGATGCCGCCCTTGCCCGCCTCCGGCTTGAGGGGCGCGGTGCGCGGCAAGGTGAAGCTGTAGAGCCCGAGCACCAGCGAGGCAATCGCCGACATCAGGAAGGTGTTGCGCAGCCCACCCGTGGCGATCATTTCCCGGGAATCCCAGGCAAATACAAAGCTGATCACCAGGCCCGCGACAATCCAGCCGACAGTCCCCCACACGCGGATGCGCGAAAACTCCATGGCCGGGTCGCGCATCTGGCGAAACGCAACCGAGTTCACCAGGGCCAGGGTCGGCATGTAGATGATCATGTAGGCCAGCACGAACGGATAGAACGCGCTGAAGTCCGGGGCCCGGTAAAGTTGATACAGCAGAACCGCGCCCACCAGGTGCAGGACGGCAAGAATGCGCTCGGCATTGAAGTAGCGGTCGGCGATCAGCCCGATCACGAAGGGGGCAATGATCGCACCCCAGGATTGGGTCGAGAACGCCATGCCCACCTGCCCGCCACTGGCGCCCAGGTTGCTGGCGAGGAAGGTGCCGAGGGTGACGAACCAGCCGCCCCAGATAAAAAATTGCAGGAACATCATGGCGCTCAGGCGCGCGTTCATCTTGGTCATAACTGTCAGAATCCTATTGTTGTTTTTGTTGGCGCGCACAGCGAACAGCGGTGTGATTAGGCGTCCGGCAACCCGAGTAATCGGCGATTGGAGCCCGCGTCAGACTGCACACTGGCGAAGTCGTCAAAGGCCTTCTGCGTCCTGGTAATCATCTGCCGCTCGATGAATGCCGCGCCTTCGGCTGCGCCCTGGGCTGCGTCCTTCAGGCAGCACTCCCACTCGAGCACGGCCCAGCCGCTGAAGTTGTATTGGGTCAACTTGCTGAAGATCTGCTTGAAGTCGATCTGACCGTCACCCAGGGATCGGAACCGCCCCGGGCGCTCGACCCAGCCTTGATAGCCGCCGTACACGCCCGATCGGGCATCCGGGCGGAACTCGGCGTCCTTGACGTGGAACATGCGAATGCGCTCGTGATAGCGGTCGATGAAACCCAGGTAGTCCATCTGCTGCAGTAACAGGTGGCTTGGGTCGTACAGGATGGCGGCTCGGGGATGGTGATCAACCGCGTCGAGAAACCGCTCGAAAGAGGCGCCATCGTGCAGGTCTTCGCCTGGGTGAATTTCGTAGCACAGGTCCACACCGGCTTGCTCGAAGCAATCCAGGATCGGCAACCAGCGCCGTGCCAGCTCTTCAAAACCCTGCTCAACCAACCCGCTCGGCCGTTGCGGCCATGGGTAGATAAACGGCCATAGCAAGGCACCGGAAAACGTGGCGTGGGCCTTCAAGCCCAACCGTTGGCTGGCCCGCGCTGCCAGCTTCAATTGCTCGATGGCCCACTCGGTGCGAGCCTGGGGCTGGCCGCGCAGGTGCGTGGGGGCGAAGTCGTCGAACAGGCTGTCGAACGCCGGATGCACGGCGACCAACTGCCCCTGCAAGTGCGTCGACAACTCACTGATCTCGACGCCCGCTTGTGCGCACACAGCGATCAGTTCGTCGCAGTAATCCTGGCTTTCGGCGGCGCGCGCCAGGTCGATGAACTGGGTGCCCAGGGTCGGCAACTGAATCGCCTTGTAGCCTTGGGACGCCGACCAGCGGGCGATATTGGCCAAGGTGTCGAAAGGTGCTTCGGCGGCCATGAATTGCGCGAGGAAAATCCCCGGGCCGCGCATGCCGGTTTGCGAAGGATTGTTCACAGGCAGGTTCTCCAGGTTCATTCAGGGCAGACCAGTGCGGTCCATTTGCTGTCGCCGCGGTGATTGGCCACCGCGGCTTCAATGAAGGCCATGCCACGCAAGCCGACGTCGACACCCGGTACTCCGGGGGCCGCATTGCCTTCGCCTGGGTTGCGAATCGCCCAGGCAAAATCGCCGTAGAGGTTGGCCATCGCCTCCAGATAGCCCTCGGGATGCCCGGCCGGCAGGCGCATGCGCCGGCTCGCGTCAGCGCACAACCAGGGTTGACCGACGCCGGATCGCAGCACCCGCATGGGTTGATCCAGGGCGCGATGGATCAGGCTCGACGGTTCCTCCTGGCGCCACTCCAGGCCGCCCCTGTCGCCGTAGACGCGGATCTTCAGCGGATTCTCCTCGCCCGCGCAGACCTGGCTGGCAATCAACACCCCGCTGGCACCGTCGGCCATCTTAAGCAGCATCGCAGCATCGTCATCCAGTTGCCGGCTGGCCACGTGGGTATTCAACATCGCGCACAGGTGACTGACCGGTTGGTCTGCAACGAATTCGGCGAGGGAAAAGGCATGAGTACCGATATCGCCGATGCAACCGCCCAACCCGGACTGCTCAGGCTGATCGCGCCAGGTGGCCTGCTTGTTACCCTGGCCCGCGACATCCTCGCTCAACCAGCCCTGGGGGTACTCGACCAGCACTTTTCGAAGGGTGCCGATCACCCCGTCGCGCACCATCTGCCGGGCCTGCCAGACCATCGGATAACCCAGGTACGTGTGGGCCAGGCCATAAAGACGATCGCCCGATTGCAGCACCTGTTTGAGCGCCAGCAACTCGGCCAGGCTCAATGCCGCCGGTTTCTCGCTGAACACATGAAACCCAGCCTTCAGCGCTTCACTGGCAATCGGCGCATGCAGGTGGTTGGGGGTGACGATGATCAGCAATTCCATGCGCTGATCGGCGGGCAACCCGCGCTCGACCTCAAGCATCTGCTGCCAGTCGGTGTAGCAGCGGGAACCTGGCAGGCCCAGAGCAGCGCCGGTGTCCTGATTGTTGCGGGCGTCGCGACTGAACGCACCGCACACCAGTTCAAAACAACCGTCGAGTCCGGCGGCCTGGCGGTGAGCCCGGCCAATGAACGCGCCCTGCCCGCCACCGACGAAGCCCATTCTTATTTTTGCCCGTGCATCGTTCATCGCAACGCTTCTCTGCAGGTATTGAATTTGAGTGATGTAACCGGTTACATCGCTGCCGAAATTTAGGCGCTGGCAGGCGAAGTGTCAAACCCCTGAATCAATTCCAGGAAAATTTCAGACCACGGCCCACCTGCGCTAAGCTCGCCGCTGCACAGTTCGATAAAGAGGTGGTCTTGTCCAATATCCGCGAAGTAGCCAGGCTGGCCGGGGTTTCCGTTGCCACGGTGTCCAGGACCCTGCGGTCGCCTGAGCGGGTGCTCCCCGACACCCGCGACAAGGTCAACGCCGCCGTGGAACAAGCCGGTTACCGACCCAACCTGATGGCCGTGCAGTTTCGCTCCCGGCGCACCGGCAACCTGGTGATCCTGGTGCCCACCATCGCCAACAGCTTTTTCGCCAAGGTCATCAGCGGTGCGCAACAGGCCGCCCAGCTCGCTGGCTACCGGCTGTTGCTGTGCGATACCCAGGGCCGCGAGGCCATCGAGCGCGAGTTTGCCGAGCTGGTGTACGCCCACCAGGCCGACGGCGTGATCCAGTTGCGCGCCTATGACCCTTTTGCAGCGCCCTTCCCCGGCGCCGCACTGCCGCCGATCGTCAATGCGTGCGAGGTGATCCACAACGGTCGTCACCCCAGCATCAGCCTCGACAATCGAGCGGCGGCCAAGGCCATGACCGAGCACCTGATCGAGCTGGGTCACCGCCGCATCGGCCTGATCAAGGGCCCGAAAAGCAGCCCGCTGACCCGCGATCGGGTCGCCGGGTATCAGGATGCATTAAACCAGGCCGGCATCGAGGCCGACCCCGCGCTTGTCTGCCATGGTGATTTCAGCCTCAAGGCCGGTGATGACGGAGCCGCAGCCATGCTGGCACTGCCCGACCGCCCCACAGCGCTGTTTTGCGAGAACGATGAAATGGCCATCGGCGCATTAAAACGCATCAGGCAATCGGGCCTGCGGGTCCCCGAGGACATTTCCCTGGTGGGCTTTGACGACATCCCGTTTGCGGCGTATTGCGATCCACCGCTGACGACCATCTCGCAGCCGGCCGCAGCCTTCGGCCAGCGCGCCGTCGAGATGCTGATTGCGCTGATCGAGAAAAAACCGCTGGCCGAACGGCACGTGGTGTTGCCGTTTGAGTTGACCTTGCGCGAGAGCACTGCGCGGGTTCGACAACACTGACCCTCAGCGCCACTCCATATGGGTGGTTTGCCACTGCGGGTCGGGGTCCACGGCGATCACCCGAAAATCACGCTTGCGCCAGAAGTCGATGGCACCCGGCAGGAAGGGATGCGTGTGCAGGTAGATCACCTCGACCCCGGCCTGCACCGCCAATGCCTTCAACGCACTGTACAGCTGGCTGGCCAGCCCCGAACGGCGCAACCCTGGCTGCACGAACAGCCGCACCACTTCCACCACCTTGAGGCCGCGGTACTCGAGTTGTTGAAAACGGTGGTCGTAGGGCAGATAACCAATGGAGGCGACGATCCGGCCTTCATCACGGACCAGCAGAAACTGCCCCCCGCCCTTGAGATAAACCTCTTCGAAATTCAACAGGTCCGCAGGAGTGCCGGTACCACTGAGCTTTGGGAACAGCTCGGCGCGAGCCTGCATGAGGAAGGTTTCGAGCTCGGGAATGTCGGCCCGGGTGGCGGGCTCAATGTTGGCTTGTAGATGCGTGGTCAACTTATGCGCCTTGTCTTAATGCCCATCTTGAGTGCCGGGGTACGTTAGATTTCGGATAGGAAATCAATGGGAAACCACACTGATCCACCGGATGGATCTAGCGCCCGGCAAGTCGGCGGCAGATACCGAATGCCGGCTACAACGAACCAGTGGGAAGCAACTTTTCGGAACGAAAAACGGCGAAAACCGAAAATCTTGAGCGAACTATTCTGGCGAGTTCTGGCGGATCTTGTATCAGTCTACGGGAAGTGGCAGGCGATCATGCGCAAGCGTCAGCAAGGGTTGCAAACCAAGCCTGGGGACTCGATGAGAATCGACCGGCATTCGATCATAAATCACCTGGCGCGCATTGAAGATCGCAATCACAGACACGCAGAAGGCTGGGCGAGTCTGAGCGTTGTATCAGCAACCCGCGTCAATTAACTGCTACTCAACTGAGATTACAAGCCCCAGCAGTAGGGCAACACATCGACTGCGTAGACGTTACTCTGTGAGAGTTGTCGTAGGAAATATCCCTCACAGAAAAAGGAAAACGGACAGCAAATTCCGGACCAATCCTACTTAACAACCATCTCAAATAATGAATAATAATCTCAAATTGAAAGGATGTTATAAATTAAAAGGACGCCCGCATGAATATTAAAGAAGCAACTTTACTAGAGCATGAAATATGCGCAGCAATTGCTGCATGCAAATCAGTTGAAGATTTAAACGAAAAATGTATTGAAGTGACAAAGCGGATGAACTTTGACTATTTTCTGTATCGCATTCAATATCCAACTCCTTTCACAAACCCTCGAACCAAAATATTGGGAAACTACCCCCTTGGAAAACCTACGCCCAAAGCAACCAACCACAGGACTACGGGCCATCTGAAAATAGATTCAGAACAACTGAAATCGTTTAACTCGATGCCAATCACATCGCGTAAAATAGAGTCACACAGTAAAATATACTTTTTTACTCAATCCGCACAGAAGAACGACGGCATACACGAGCAAACCATTATAGCAAGGACCGGCCGTAAGATCACACAACCAGAGCTAGTAGCCGTTCGAGCACTAATTAACAGCATTACGACTGAAATATACAACAAGCTTCTTGCGATTGACGGCCAAAACTCAAAAGCCGTGGTTTTGACGCCGAGAGAGAAGGAAATATTACTCTGGGGAGCAGATGGAAAAACCTCAGAAGAAATCGCAATGATTTTAGGACTTTCGCAAAACTCAGTAAACTTTCACCACAAGACAATTCAGAAAAAACTTGGCACCTCTAATAGGGCGCAAGCAATTGCTCATGCAATAATCAAAGGATACTTATGATCACATGCCGCGAAGACACTATAGACATTCCAAATTTTATTCCTTTCGATAGATCCAAGAGTATTGGTAGGTTTTCTGTTCAACCCTGTGGGTTCGACGCCTGTAACTACCCCAGTCTTGGCCGGAACAGTAAGTGCATATCCCTGTTGTTTGAGTTTGCATACCATCCAATCCTTCGGCTTCTAGCAAATAAAAACAATACATCGGGAGATCCAACCATGCCTCGCCATGGCTGACCGGTGCTCGAAGCCCGCTGTCAACCAATTTTGACCGTTGAGGTTCACGTGACCAAGGTGCTGACCTGCCACACCACAGATGCCCATGTATCTGCTCTATTTTATCAACAAGTTGTGCCCCGACCTCATAGCAACATGATTGTATAGAAGGACCAAACGCAACCCGCAGGCCGCCTAAGGAGACGCCGGCGTGTCGGAAAGTACTGAAGGAATTCTCGATAATTCCAGCCGCCAGTCCTTGCCAACCACCATGTATTGCTGCAACAAACTCATCCGTTTGAGAAGCTATAAGAATGGGCAAACAATCTGCCGTCACAATGCCGATAGGCCGCCCCGTGCGTGTGAACACAGCGTCACCTGCAATGGTACCCGCAGTCTCCTCCTCACCTACTTCAATTACGATAGCACCATGTTTCTGAGCGCAATAGAAAAGTCCCGTAGGCGTACAATTATCACGCACAGCTCCAAATGAATGAGCAACAGGTAAAGCGTTAAGATTATCAGCGAAAAAAGCCATCTTCAACTCCCATTAGAGCCTCAGCCGTATTTATAACAGTACTGGAACTCAGAATCAAAACAGAATTTCCTGTAGACCCGTGCCGTCAGGCGCGAATATACAATTCCAACCAAACTTCAATGCTTGCTCATTGCGCTCGCACAAGTCGTGCCAAACTCAACTACCAAATCTTGTAGGTGCAGCCTCACTGAACTGCATCTATAAACCTACTTACACAAGCAGACCCTGACAATCTTGGTGATATTGACAAAGGTGCAAGGAAGTCCTATGACCCAACATATAGAAAATTTCAAAATACGTTGTGGAAATGTGACGTTGCGCGGCCAGCGTTGGACCTGCAAGAAGCCGAAGAAAATACTGTTGATTATGCACGGAGCAGGAAACTCAAGTGGCAAGGGTTTCTACAACCTCCAAACATACCTACACAGCCACAATTATGACTCGATTACATTTGATTTTCTTGGTCATGGAGAAACCGGTGGAAAACTTAAAAATTCTAGCTTGGAGAGGCGTACGGAACAGGCGTTAGCAGTCGTCCATAGATTTAACCTATACACAGATCTCAACGTCATCGGCTTCAGCATGGGGGCGCATAACGCACTACATATCGCAGCCCAGGCCTACGCGACCCGTTTAGGGCTGGCAATACCAGCAGTATATTCAGAGCAAGCGGAGAAACTGACGTTCGGCGCATCTTTTTCTTCGTGCATTCGTCGCCATCGTAGCTGGGAGGACAGCAAATGCTTTTCCATCATTGAGGACTTTAAAGGCAAATTACTCATTATTTCCGCTGAAAAAGACACCATTATTCCTGCTGAAATTCCTTGCAAACTCATTGAGCGAGCAAGAAATTGCCATGATGCCGAACACCACTGCATCCGTCATGCCGGTCACGATCTGGGCACTCATTTCAGCAAACACCCGCAGAGCAGACACCTAACATTAAATAGCATTCTAAGATGGCTTGCGTAAATTTATTAAGGCTCACCAATGAAAAACACCTTTGACGAACTCTATTTGTATTTTTCGGCAAGCTATTTGACCCATGAGCGAACCCAAAAAGAATGCGATTTGATTGAGCAACTTTGCCGACTCAAGAAAGGTGATCACATACTGGATATTGGTTGCGGACATGGCCGAATCGCTAATGAACTGGCGCGCCGTGGCTATCAGGTAACGGGTATTGACTGGAGCCAGAGTGCATTGGACTTAGCTGCACGAAATGCACATGCCGACAAACTTGATGTCCGCTATGAAAACAAGAATTTTCTGGAGGCAGTGTGGACGGATACATTTGACTGTGCGTTAAGTTGGTATACTTCCTTTGGCTATGCCGATGACGAGACCAGCAACTCGCAGCTGAGAGAAATTTACGCATCATTGAAAAAAGGTGGTCGCCTTTTGATTGATCATATCAATCGAGACCGCTGCCTTAAAGCGCTGCCTGCTTCAACCATTCAAGAGAAAGACGACAATTTCATGATCGACCATTTCAATTACGATACTGAAAACGATCGACTTCAGATCCGACGCCGATTCATCAAGAGCGGAGTAGTAACAGAAGCACCCTATAGCATCCGCCTACTTCCCTACACGGAAATCAAGGGATGGATGAGACAGGCAGGATTCAACAATATTGAAGGATATAATATACAGGGTCAACCCTACAGAATTGATGGCGAAAGAATGATTCTAATTGGAGTAAAATAGCTCATGAAGTTCATTTTCTCAGAATCAAACCCAGACTATAAGAATTACACGTTTCCTTACGCTGTTTGGGCGATCCCGGAATCTGTGAAGGAGGCCGTTGAACTCTACAGCCGTGGTTTTTTACCTACACGCAAACCGATGTTCTGCCTAACTCGAAGCACAAGGGTAGTGCTCGACAGGTTCGAAAACAGCTACCGGAACCGGCAAACACTGAAGCGCTGCGAGGATGTGGTGGTGTCGCTGGTTGCAATCTCAGATGTTGTCATCACTGATGCAATCAAAACCATGTGCCTTAAATGTGCGGACTCAAGATTTGGTAAAGGTGTCGTGGATGAGGAGCGACTTGCTCGGATTTTGCAACCAGACAATGCCACAAGCATTATGCATTTCGCCATTGGCGGGAACACTGTTGGACTGGTCAGCATGAATGTCTTGGATCAGATAGCGCAGTATAATTTTGCTTTTTACGATATCTCCCGCACCGCTAAATCGCTGGGTACTTTCATGATGACTGCAACGATTAACCACTTCAAGGCACGTCGCTACACTCATCTCTATATAGGCACCTGTTACAGCCGAAACTTTTTGTACAAAACACGCTTCTTGGGATTTGAGTTTTTCAATGGCGCTAACTGGTCCTCAAACATAGACGAACTGCAGTTCTTGATTGATCGCCCGCAACAGACAAGACATTTATTTGAGTCAAGTGATTACCTTGAAAAATTTTACACAACGAAACCAGATATCGAGACTGCTGAAGTTGGCAGCGAATACCTGAGCTTCACCGCACTTGGTTTATCGATCAAATTCGAGACTGAAGAATGAAGCACATTTCAGCCCCTCTGTACGCCACTGCCGTTTTTTTCTCAAGAATGGGTTCCGGCTTGTTCTTTTTTATCAATACATGGATCGTCATTCATCTTACAGGAAACTCCGCCAGCGCAGCAATAAGCCTTTTAATTGCGGTGATCCCGAGCATATTTCTTTCAATTATAATTGGCAGTATCGCGGACAAATTCCCGGCGATAAAATTGGTGCTCTCCTCAGAAATCATGCGGTTCTTTATACTTTTTTCATATGCTTCATTGTTTTTTGCCGAGTACGCTACCCCGTTGCTTGCGTACTCCGTCAGTTTCTTTATGTCGATCTGCGCAGAGATACAACTGATGTCTTGGCGGGTGATTTTGGCGAAACACACCAGTCACGAAAATAACTTTAAGCTCAATGCTCTCTCCGTCACCAGTGGCCAAGCAGGCGTAGTAGCGGGTGCAACCTGCTCTGGAATACTTTTTGTATATTTTGGTACCTCGCTGACGATTTACATCGCCAGCGGTACTTTCTTCATATCGAGTATTTGCATTGCTTATCTTGCCAGCACCCTCTACACCCCACGGCCCGAAACAGATATCAAAATAGACGTGCTGAACTCGATATTCTATCACCTGCGATCCATACGAGATGGCTTTGAGTATATCGCCGGACAACCCAACCTAATCGGTTACTATCTTTTGATGCTGTTGAATATAAATATCCTCTATATGTCCAACGCACTGCTGGCGCCATTTGTCAAAGGACCACTCAATCTCACTGCGGAAGCGTATGGAAAGATTGACGCGGCTTATTCTATAGGCGCCATCGCCGGGGGATTGTTCATCGTACGACTCACTCGCCGCCTAGGAGCATTGCGCATAACTTTGCTAGGGCTGGCAATCATGGCCGCGTCGTTATTTAGCTTTGCGCGCTCCGATGATTTTCTCGTAGCCTTTTGCTCATATATTGGCATCGGACTTGGCTGTCAAACCTCTATTGTCAGTCTTAGTCGCGCGCAAAGAATTACCGCCACCGGACTTCACGGTAGATCTTACGCCACGTTCAACACCGTAACCGGTTGCTTTGGTGTAGTGGTCTTTATGTTAAGCACCCAATTTAGCACACCTGAAGAGCTACGAAATATCTTTGAATACCAGGCTATCGCTGTGGTAACGGTTCTACTGATAATAGGCTGTTCAAAAAAATTCAAAAATGCTCTGAACTGAATACAGCGCCTGACATTCCATAGTATGACAACACTTGTACTCGCATCCACTTCAACAGCGAGGTTGAAACAGGGCCAATGGTTGGCGGTCACATCGCAGTACTCGCCAGTCGGGAGGGAAGTGAATGGCCGTTGCGTCCACAAGGTGCGATTGTTTTGCTCGAAGATGTAACGGAACACTCCTTTCGTCTGGATCGATTTTTCCTCCAACTGTCCGCTAGCGGCACACTTGCAGGTGTATCAGCAATCGTGCCAGGTAAGTTTAAGAGGTGTTATGTGCCTGCGGATGCTGTTACACGCCAGCGAACTGGTCTGCGATTTTTTGTGCCTCCTACTATATATTTACCGATCCTCACGGGTGCGAAATTTGAACACGGCATGACTAACCCACCTTGGCCGTATGGCCGCATGGTGACGTTGTCCGATGCGTCTATCATTTTTAGCGGCCATTGAAAATTCCGAGGGCTAGAGTCCGCTGGTGAAAACGCAGAGGTCTATCCGACAACTCGCAATTGCGGGGCAGACATAGTATTTCTGGTAACGTATCGCCTTAGCCCTTCCTATAGCGCCCCCCGAACAAGCACGTATCAACACCACGAGAATACTGCTGAACGACACCAAACCCACGGCAGATCGATATCATCAACGCGACAACCGAGGGGCACAGTATCACCAAAAGATCATTGCTCTCCCCTTCCGCTTCGATCCATACCCGTCGCTTTGCCGTGCTGGATGTGTGAGTTGTGCCGCGTGCCCCTCGCTGCTGGCGCAAAGAATTCGCCCGCGCTCGAATTGTATACGGATCACATTGGGCAAGCTTTTGAACGAGCTTCCAAACAGCGCAGGTTGAATGAGTAAATCTGACTATCGATCAAGAAATTACGATGTGCTTGTCATTGGCCTCTTGGCAACAAGGACGTTGAGATTCTCCACTCTACTGGATCATGCTGAAGGGCATAATTTTAAATTTCTGAGCATTTACCGACAGGAAAACGCGATACAAGGATCAGTCACAGAGCCCCTCACCCAGCACCCTCAGCCCAACAACCAGCGCATCAACCAACACCCGAACCTTGGGCAGCGCCTCGCGACTTTTGCTCCAGGTCAGGTGGATCTCCATCCCGTCGCAGGCCAATTGCGCAAGCACCTCGACCAAGGTCCCGTCTTTGAGCTGCTGCTCCACCAGCCACCGTGGCAACTGCGCGATGCCGCAGCCGGCCAGCGCAGCCATCCTCAAGCCCTCGCCATTGCCCACCACCAGAGGCGGGTTTACCTGGCTCCTGTGCGTTGCGCCCTGTTCGCCCGCAAAGCTCCAGGGATGGATGCTTCCATCCACCCAGCCATAGGCAATGCACTGATGCTTCTCAAGATCGTGTTCGTACAGCGGAGTGCCATGGCGGGCCAGATAGTCGGGGGATGCACAAAAAATATGCCACTCGCGCCCCAGCAGGCGATGCCCGACCGATTCCGGCCAGGTGTTCGCGCCCCCGATGCGCAGCACAACATCCGCGCCTTCCTGCAGCGGATCGATAAAACCATCGCTGAAGGAAATGTGCGGCGTCAGCAAGGGATGATCCTTCGCAAACTGCAAGAGGATCGGCAGCACCCGGGTGCGCCCAAATGCACCCGGCAGGTCAAGGCGCACACGGCCGCGAGGCTCGGTGTTTTCGCTCTGGAGTGACAGCTCAGCCTCTTCGAGATCGGCAAGCACGCCCTTGCACGTACGCAGGAATGCGACGCCTGCGTCGGTCAGCGACAGCCGCCTCGTTGTACGGTGGAACAGTTGCACCCCCAGGCGTTTTTCCAGCCGGGCGATGCCTTTGCTGATGGCCGAGGCCGTCAGGTTCATTTTCTCCGCAGCCGCCGTGAAACTGCCGAACTGTGCGACGCACACAAATACATCGATACCTTTCAAGCGTTCGGAGGAAAACATATGCACCTTGTATTCATGAATTCAGTTCATGTGCCTCGATAAAAAGCATCCTAAATCAGAACCCAGGGCAACAGTAAACTGGGAATCAACACATTGATGATGATTCTCGAATGCTGGCCACGCTTAAACGCTATCCCTCCTCCATTAACCTGCTGCTGGGCGCGTCACTGGTGTTGACCCTTGCCCGCGCCATTACCCTGCCCTATCTGGTCATTTACTTGTCGGGCCACTTTAGCTTGAGCGTCGCCGATATCGGCCTGGCGATCGGCAGCACGCTGATCATCGGCTCGCTGCTGAGCCTGTATGGCGGCTTCCTGGTGGACAGGATGTCCAGTTACCAGCTCATCCTCATATGCTGCGGTGTGTTCAGCGGCGGATTTCTCGGTGCGTATCTGGCACCCGTCCTCTGGCTGTTCTACCTATGCCTGGTGCTGATCAACCTGGCGTATGCCGTTATCGACATCGCAGTGAAATCCGGATTTGGCAGCCTGCTCCCCATGGACCGCCGCAGCGAAGCGTTTTCCATCAAGTACACACTGACCAATATCGGCTACGCCGTCGGGCCATTTCTGGGAGTCGGGGTGGCGGCCCTGGACATCAGCCTGCCCTTTTTGCTGTCGGCGGGACTGGGCGTCGGTTTTTCTCTGGTCTACTTCGTGTGGGGTGACCGGCGCCTGGCGAAGGCCGGGACGAGCCTGCAGCCGACGCCATTCCTGGCAGTCGGCAAGTTGTTGCTGCGTGACTACCGGCTGGTGTGCTTCACCTTCGGCGGGTTGCTCAGTGCCGTGGTTTTCGGCCAATTCACCGCGTATCTCTCGCAATACCTGGTGGTCACCACCACGCCCCAAGAGACGTACAGGATTATCAGTACGGTAGTGGCGACCAACGCCTTGATGGTGATCAGCTTGCAATACAGCATCGGCAAACGGATCAGCCACCGACACCTGAACCTGTGGCTGGCAGGGGGCCTGGGCATGTTCATCCTGGGGCTGGCAGGTTTTGCACTGTCGACCACTTTGCTGCTATGGGTCCTTTCCATGGCCATTTTCACCGTCGGTGAAATCATCGTATTCCCGGCGGAGTACATGTTCATCGACAACATCGCACCGAGTCACCTGCGGGGCATGTACTACGCAGCTCAGAACCTGAGCAACGTCGGCGCAGCACTCGGGCCGGTACTTTGCGGAATGGTTCTGGCAATGCAACCTGCGCACTACATTTTCTACATGCTCGCGATGTTCGTGATAGCCGGTGGAATGCTCTACTTGCTGGGGGTATCCATTTCAGCAGGGGTTACGACCGAAGTTGAGAATTAAATGCCCAAAACCTGCACAATCACCGGCTTTTTTCTCGACAGGAAAACCCCCATGCAAAGGATTGTGATTCTGGGCAATGCCGGTAGCGGCAAATCCACTCTGGCCCGCGCTTTAGGCCAACAGTTGAGCTTGCCCGTTGTGCACCTGGACAAGCTGTTCTGGGAACCCGGCTGGGTCGAGCCAGATGCCGGTCAGTTTCGCGAACGGGTACGGGAGGCGATCGCCACGGATGCCTGGGTGTGCGAAGGCAACTATGCGCGGCGTACCTTTGACCTGCGCTTGCCTCGGGCGGATCTGATCATCTGGCTCGACACGCCGCGCCTCACCTGTTTCAACCGGGTGATTCGGCGCAGTGTCATGAACCGTCCTCGTGCCGACATCCCCGCCGGCTGTTCAGAAAAGCTCGACCGGGAGTTTCTGACCTTCCTCAAGTTCGTGTGGAATTTCGATCGTGGCTATCGCCCCGGCATCGAGGCGGTACGCCTGGCCATAGCACCGCAGATTCCAGTCGTGCACTTGCGTGGTGCCGGGCAAATTGAAGCATTCCTTCATACCCTGGACGCTGCCCCAGGTACCTGCCGCGTTACAACCCGATAGGGCTGCCGCCTGGCAGCTTCAGCGGGCTGGATCGAACCCCTTCCCGCTCCACGGGTCTGCTCTTGTATCACTCCTTTGGAATCACACCCATGTCCGCTCACCAGAGCCTCGTCGTCCTTGCACGGGGCGGTTACGCCGCTCGAGGCGTCATCTATTTGATCATTGGCATCTTCGCCCTGCTCGCCGCCCAGGACTCGACAAAACCCAAGGACAGTCACCGCAGCCTCGAGGCATTGCTGAGTCAGCCATTCGGTTATGTACTGGTCGGCCTGGTGGTGGCCGGACTGCTTGCCTTTGCAGCCTGGCGGGTGCTGCAAGCCGTGCGCGACGTTGATCATCACGGCAGCAACTTCAAGGGGCTGGTGATTCGGGCCGGCTTGCTGGCAGGAGGCCTGGTCAACGGGGCGTTGGCCTTCTTTGCCCTGGGCCTGCTGGTCAGTGGCCTCAAGAGTTCGGGCGGTGATGGCGGTTCGCAAACCAAGGACCTGTTGGCGCAAATGCTGTCCTGGGAACATTCGAACCTGCTGATCTACCTGATCGCCCTCATTCCTTTCGGCGTGGGCATTGCTCACCTGATCAAGGGCTGGAAGGCCACGTTCGAGAAGTACTTCGAAGCCGATGAAGACGTCATGCGTTACGTCCGCCCCGTCTCGCGCTTCGGTTTGATCGCCCGGGGTGTGGTGTTCCTCGAAATGGCTGTTTTGTTGGCGATCAGCGGTTCCAACTACAAGGCCATGGACCCACCGGGCATGAAGGACGCCCTCGATGCCCTGCAGAACTTACCGGCCGGCGCTGTGCTGTTGATGGTGATGGCCCTGGGGTTGATCGCGTTCTCGGTCTACAGCTTTGCCGAAGCTGCATGGCGCAAGATCAACATGGACGTGCCTGGAGTGGCCGGCAGATAGGGTTGGCCATTCGATAATAAGCCTGGGGAACAAGGCTTGCCCGCGATGAGGCCCGGATTTATTGATCCAGGCCTGCCGAAAATTCGGCACAATCGAGCTCTTCCAACAAGAGTCTCCCCCATGCTGATCGATGAAGAGCTAACCCTGAAAAAACTCGAGGTGTTCCTGGCTTTCATGCGCACGGGCAACCTGGCTCGGGCCGCCGCCGAGTTACAGACCAGCAACGTCAGCGTGCACCGCGCCATTCACTCGCTCGAAAGCGCTTTGCGCTGCCCGCTGTTCAAGCATGAGGGCCGCAACCTGACGCCGCTGGAAAGCGCCTATGTGCTGGAAGAGCGCGCGCAGAAGCTGATTCAGGACGTCGTCGAAAGCGTGCGCCTGACCCGTGAAGCGGCAGGCTTTTCCGCCGAACGCTTCAAGTTGGGCTCGCTGTATTCACTGACTGTGAAGACCGTGCCGCAGCTGATCATGGGCCTGAAGATTCGCCGCAGCGAACTCAATATAGACCTGATACTGGGCTCCAATTTCGACCTCTTGTACAAGCTCAAAAACATGGAAGTCGACGCGATCCTGGTGTCACTGGATGACAGTGTCAACGATCCGGACTGCGAGCAGATCCCACTGTTCTCGGACGATATCTTCCTGGCCACGCCCGCCGAGTCGACATTCGCCCAGCGCGCAGAGGTCGACCTGGCAGAGGTACGCGATGAAACGTTCATCACCCTCACCCAGGGCTTCGCTACCCATCAGGACGGCAATCGAGTATTCAAGCAGGCGGGGTTCGAGCCGAAAGTGGCCATGCAGGTCAACGACATTTTCACCCTGCTGAGCATGGTCAGCTCGGGGGTGGGTTATGCGTTGCTGCCGGGGAGGATTGCAGCGGTGTATGAGAATCGGGTGAAGTTGATTCCGTTGCAGGCGCGGTATCGGTTGCAGCAGCACATCGGGGTGGTGTTCCTGAAGGCCAAGGAACGCGACCCGAATTTGCTGGCGTTGCTGGCGGAGTGTCGGATGTATGCCAATCGGCAGGCTTGACACCGGGGTGAATCAATCGCGAGCAAGCTTTGCTACCACATGAGTTGCACTTTACTTCTGTGGGAGCAAGGCTTGCCCGCGATGGCGTCAGAGCGGGTTAACCGACAATCCCCCGAACGATGAAGTACAGCAACGAAGGCCCAAGCAGGCAACCAAGCCCGGTGTGGAAAGTCGCCGTCAGCGCCCCATAAGGCACCAGCCGCCGATCAGTCGCAGCCAACCCTGCCGTCACACCGCTGACCGTGCCTGCCAACCCGCCGAAGACCATGGCTGAGCGCGGATTATCCAGGCCCATCCAGCGCGCTGCCATGGGGGTGCCGACCATCACCAGGATCGCCTTGATCAGGCCGGTGGCAATCGACAGCGCCACCACATCCGAGCTTGCCCCAATGGCCGCGCCGGTGACCGGCCCGACGATGTAGGTCACCGCACCGGCGCCGATGGTGGTCATGCTCACCGCATCGCGATACCCGAAAGCCCAGGCAATGCTCGCCCCGACGATGAATGGCAGGATCGTGCCCAGCAACAACGCAATCACCCCGATCAGCCCGGCTTTTTTTGCCTCGGTGGCTTGCACTTCAAACGCCGTCGCCACGATGGCAAAGTCACGCAACATCGCGCCACCCATCAAACCGATACCGGAGAACAATGCAAGATCCGCCAGGCCTTTCTGCCCGCCTGTGAGGGTGCCTCCGACCCACGCCAGTACCAGCCCGATGACGATGGCAATCGCCGAACCATGGATCCGCCCAAACGTCAGGCGCCTGGACAACACCACCGACACCCACATGATCACGCCAACAAACGCAAAGGCGGTGATCAGTCCGTTATGCTCAAGGCCTTTCTCGATGAGGTCCCACATATCAGCGACCTCCCACTGGCGTGCCGACCGGGCTCAGGGCCTCAGGCTCGTCGGGCAAGGGCTCACCTTTATGAGTCCGGCTGATCAAGGCAATGGTTGCGCCGCAGATCACCACCGAACCGATCGCCGCCAGCACCGCCACCGGGCCACCGTGCAGCGCCGCGACGACGTTCTGTTGGACTGCCATCGCGACCACCACCGGGATGTACATGGCGCCCCAGAAGCCGACGCCCATCTCGCAATCCTTGGTCATGCCGCCGCGTTTTTGCATCCACAAACGTGCGCAGATCAACAGGATCATCGCGATCCCCACACCACCCACGTTGGACTTCACTCCCAGCATTACGCCGAGCATGTCACCCATGATCACCCCTGCCAGCGTACAGATCGCCAGCAACGCCACACCGTAAATAATCATTGTTGTAGTTCCTCAATGTGCATCGTCGAATGTTGTTTTTGTTGTTCGAAGGCCTGAGCGTGGTCTAGGGTTGGCGGCTTCCCTCCTCATGCATCAGCAGCTGCAAGGTGTCGAGGCGCGCACCCTCGAAGGCAATCACCGTGCCCTGTTCAAATACCCGTTTTCCCAGGCCGGTCAGCACCGCACCGGGTGGCATTTCAATCTGCAGGCGCACCCCGCGCTCATAGGCGCTTTGCACGGTGCCGCGCCAATCGACGACGCGGCACATGTTGAAGGCCAGGTCATCACGCAAGGCTTCGGTGTTGATGATTGGCCGTGCGCGGCTGCCACTGAGATAGCTGGTTTTCGGGGCGTTCAATTGCACCTTGGCAAAGGCTTCAGCCAGGGTTGCCGCAGGCCTGTCGAGCAGCGGGCAATGGGAAGGAACGCTGACCGCCAGGCGCTTGACCAGGCCCGCCCCATGAGCCTTCGCCAGTACAGCGACCGCCTGCATGGCGTCATCGCTGCCGGCAATCACCACCTGGTTATCGGCGTTGATGTTGGCCAGATACACCGGCGAGTCGGCTCCGTGAACCTGGGCTACCAGGGTTTCTACCCGCGCCAGATCGAGCCCGATGATGGCGGTCATGCCGTAACCGGCCGGGTAGGCCTGTTGCATCAGTTCACCGCGCAGGCTGACCAGATGCAGTGCATCGGCAAAGCTCAAGGCACCGGCCACAACTGCAGCGGGATAGGCGCCAATGGACAAGCCGGCCACGTAATCGGGCACTGTCGCCAACTGGCGCGAGGCGGCAACTGCAGCGATCAGCAAGCACAGTTGCACCGCCCGCGTCGACTCCAGGGCCTGCACTGAATCCAGCAGCAGGACATCTTCGCCGAGCACTGCACTCGCTTCGAGTACAGTTTCGCGGGGCAGCCGCTGGAGCATCCCCGGCTGCTGGGCGCCCTGCCCCGGAAACACCAGCAAACTGCTCACGCTGCCTGCTCCCGCAGGTTCCATGGATCTGCAGTCAGGCAAGCACCACAGGCCTGCTTGAGCAACACCCGGTCCGAGCGCCCAGCCCATTCACGCAATGCCACCGCGCCCAAGGGGGTCTGCAACTGCATATCCACCGGGCATGCTGCGCTATCCAGAATTTTCAACAGCTCCCGGGCCTGGAGCCGAGGCAAAGGCTCGGGCGTGCGCAGGATCAAGTCCAGGTCACTGCGCGGGTGCAAGGCCAGCGGTGCGCTGGCGAGATGGAACTTGGCGCCGACCAGTTCAAACCCGGCGCTGGCCAGTTCGAACCCGGCGCCGCCGCTCACACCCCAGACCCAACCGCAGTCGTCAAGCATTGGCCGCAGGTGCTTCAGGGCATGCAGCGCTGGCAGGTCGCGTTCGCTCGAAACATGACACAGCGATTCGGGCTGCACCCGCTGGCGAACCGAATCAACCCGCATGACCGCAGCAAAGCGGTGTTCACGCAAACGCCCACGCACCCCGACCGGTATTTCACCCGCGGCACCCAGCGCTCGCCGCACCACCACCGGGTGCCCTGCGCGGATCGAATCGAACACCCACTCAGGCGCGTCTGCCGGCAGCTGCTGCACAGTCATGCCCCAGAGCAGATCGTGGGCCAGGTACACGTTCACCACTGAGCCCTCAGCAACTGGCGAACCTTGCGCGAAGCCTCACGGTTAGTCGCACCCAGACGACTGCTCAGGTCGCGACTGCCGCCAGCCACATCGGCAACCGCCAGACCCAGGCATTCCGCCACCCGCGCCACATCGTTGGCGGTGGGCCGCTCGATCTGCTCCACCGACAGGGTTTCCCACAAAAGACCGAGGCTGGCGTAGCTGTCGATGTCATACGCCATGGGCGGCACACTGGCGGCCAGGGTTTCCAGCTCTTCGACGCTGCGAAGTGTCACCCGGGCGGCCGAAGCCTTGCCCATCGCATGCACCATCACGCCTGGATCACGCAGGGCAATCAAGCGGTTGGCCTGATAGCCGTGGGCCAGAAAAGCCCCGGACATGGCCTTGCCCACCAGCAAGCCAATCACCGTATGACCGGCCAGACGGGCGCGGGCGTAGCTGTCCGCCGCCCCGGCCAATGCCTGGTGAATGCCCAGCGCCTCTTCGCGCCGGCCATAGGCCTGGCTTGGGACATCGACAATGGCGATCACCGCGCGTTTGCAAGGTTTACCCTGATCGGCCGCGATCACTTCATCCACGGCACTCGCCAGGCCCCAACCCTCCAGCAGCCCCACTTCACCGTTACGGGCCCGGGGAAAGCGGTTGTGCGGATCGGCCACTACTGTGATAAAGCGCGCGGCCTTACCACCCAGCTCCGCGTCTGCAACTCGCAACGATGGCGGCAGACCCTCAAGCATTTTTGCGCCTGCACTCAAGGCTTCGAACCAATGCAGGCCGCGTAGGGAATACGAACTCATGAGCGCTCTCCTCGGTACAGGTCGCGAACCGTTGCCGGCTCGATTTGCGGTTCGGTGTCCAGTTGCGCCAGACGATGCAGGAACAGCGCCGCCTGCTGGCTGCGCCGCCGGGCCGGCAAACCCTGTTGGAGTAGTTCACTGATGTGCTGCTGGATCTGCACCACGTCGTCGGCGACATAGCGGTCCACCAGGCCGCTGGCGAAACGTTGTTCGCCACCGGTGAGGCTCCAGATGAAGGGCCGATCGCGGGAATCGTATTCCTCAAGTCCGGCTTCCTGCTCGATCACTTGCGGGCCGTTCAAGCCCAGACGCGCTTCGCGCGTGACCACCAGATAACTGCACAACCCTGCCGCGATCGACATGCCGCCAAAACAGCCGACACTGCCCGCCACCACGCCCACCACAGGCTGGTACTGCTGAAGATCGACAATCGCCGCGTGGATGTCGGCAATCGCCGCCAGGCCCAGGTTGGCTTCCTGAAGCCTCACACCGCCGGTTTCCAGGAGCAACACGGCGCGGGTCGGCACCCCTTTGCGGTTGTCCTCTGCGGCCAGCTCCAGGGCGCCGGCCATTTTTGCGCCGCCGACTTCACCCAGGCTGCCGCCCTGGAAAGCGCCCTCGATGGCGGCAATCACCACTGGCAAACCGTTGAGAAGGCCCTTGGCGATGACCACGCCGTCATCGGCCTGAGGCACCACACCCTGGCGCGCCAGCCACGGCGACATGACTCGCTGGAACGGGTCGAGCAACTCGCGAAAAGTGCCGGTATCGAGCAAAGCTTGCGCCCTTTGCCGGGCACCCAGTTCGACCAGGCTGCATGAGTTGGCCAACGTGGTTAAGTCAGTCATGGCCGATCTCCTCGAAGCCCTGTTCCAGGCGCAAGCGCACCACGCCGGGGGTGGCGCCGAAATCATGTATTTCGATGGCCATTGCCGGGTAAGCCTGCCCCTCGAACATCCGGGCAAACAGGTGCTGCCAACGCTGTTCACTGCCATTGACCGAGGTCTGCACGGCGATGGTCAGTTTGCCGGCCTGACCCGGTTCGATCAGCACTTCAAGGTCCCCGGAGCCGACACAGCCCACCAGGGTACGGCCGCGAGGCGGCTGCCCGGCGGGGAATTCAAACGATAAGGTTTCCATCAGAACGCTCCCTGAATCATGCCGTCGCCAGATTCGATACGGTCGAGCAGCAGGCAGGCTGCGAGCAAGTCCGCGGCGCCGCCGGGCGAGGCATTCAATGCGATGAGTTGTTGGTCGAGTGCGTGCAGACGGCGACGCCCGGCAAGACTGGCGCTGCCACCAGCGTCGAGCACCGCCCGAGCGCCCTGCTGCATGGCGTGTAAACCCGGTTCGCCGGCGCGATAGAGCACGCAGGTATCGGCCAGCTGCGCCATGATCGCCAGCAACGCGTCGAGCCGGGCATTCTGCTCACCATGGCCGGCGTCGCGACTGCGTTGCAGCTGCGGCAAAGCCCGCTGGATCACCGCCGGGAAACCCGCCTGTGCCTCTTCCCGCGCACCGCGAGCACCGTAACGTTGCGCCACCTGGGCGCCGTGGCTGAGCACACGCGGTGCATCAGCGTCATCCAGCAGCGCCAGCCGCGCCGCACGTGCCGCCACCGCATGGGCCGCCCGGGATTGCGGTGCGAGTGCTGCGGAGGTGACCAGCAATCCCAAGGCCCAAATGCCGCCTCGATGAGTATTGATTCCGCCTGTGGTGGCGAGCATCGCTCGCTCGCCGTCCCGGCCAATGCGCCCAATCGCTTCGCGCAGGGGCAGGCCCACTTCGCCGAATTCGATGGCGGCTTCGGCCATTTCCTTGAAGGCCGGCCACAGGGTCAGCGCCGAGGCGTGCATCAGCCCCAGGTGCAGGTCGGTGTGGGCGCCGTTACCGCGACGGTCGACCAGAGCGGGTTTGGGCGACAGGTCCGCTTCATCGATCAACGCCTCGACGGCCAGGTCCGCCAGCCGCTCGGCCAGGGTCACGGGTTTGGCTTGCAGGTTGAATGCGTGCATTACCAGCTCCTGAACTTGGCGGGCGGGTTGTAGAGGCCACCGGACCAATCCACCAGGTCCGCGACACTTTTGGCCGCGAGCAGTTGGCGAGTGGCGTCGGTGCGACGGATGCCGAGGTCTTCAGGCAAGGCGATCAGACCTTCACGGCGCATGCGCGCAGTGTCCTTGGGGTTGTGCCGCAGGCCGATGGCAGTCACCCCGGCAACGGCGGCGATCATCGCCTGGCGCTCTTCCAGGGAACGCGCCTTGTACAGATAGGCGATGCCTTCTTCGGTCAGCAGGTGCGTGACGTCGTCGCCGTAGATCATGATCGGCGCCAGCGGCATACCGCTCTTCCTGGCCACTTCCACTGCGTCCAGGGTTTCGACGAACGTGGGTTTGCCGCCCTCCTGGAAGGTTTCAACCATTTGCACCACAAGCTTCTTGCCGCGTTCGAGCATGGCTTCGGGCGCATCGCCGTGACGCATGTCGAGCCAGGCAGGGGTGTCATGACGACGCCCGCGGGGGTCGTGGCCCATGTTCGGCGCGCCACCAAAACCGGCCAGGCGCCCGCGGGTCACGGTCGAGGAATGCCCGTCACCATCCACCTGCAGGGTCGCGCCGATGAACAGGTCCACGGCGTATTGCCCGGCCAGTTGGCAAAACATCCGGTTGGAGCGCAGGGAGCCGTCGCGCCCGGTGAAAAACACATCCGGCCGCGCAGCGATGTAGTTTTCCATGCCCAGTTCGGTGCCGAAGCAGTGCACGCTTTCCACCCAGCCGCTTTCGATCGCAGGGATCAGGGTCGGGTGCGGATTGAGGGTCCAGTTGCGGCAGATCTTGCCCTTGAGGCCCAGGGACTCGCCGTAGGTCGGCAGGATCAATTCAATGGCGGCCGTGTTGAAACCGATGCCGTGATTGAGCGACTGCACGTTGTGTTTTTCGTAGATGCCGCGAATCGCCATCATCGCCATCAGCACGTGCACCGGTTTGATATGCCGCGGGTCACGGGTGAACAGCGGCTCGATATAGAACGGTTTGTCGGCGACTACGACAAAATCGACCCAGGACGCCGGGATGTCGACGCGCGGCAACTCGCTGACGTCGTCCACCAGTTGATTGACCTGGACGATCACAATGCCGTCGCTGAACGCGGCAGGCTCGATCAGGGCGGGCGTGTCTTCAGTGCTGGGCCCAGTGTAGATATTACCGGCACGGTCGGCCATGAAACCGGCCGAGAGCACGACATTGGGGATCAAGTCCACCACCAGCCGCGCATAGAGTTCGATGTAGGTGTGGATCGCGCCGATTTCCAGCAGGCCGTCTTCCAGCAACTGGCTGATACGCAGGCTCTGGGTGCCGGCAAACGAGAAGTCGAGTTTGCGGGCGATGCCGCGTTCGAAGAGGTCAAGGTGCTCGGACCGCCCCACGCTGGGCATGATCATGTGCAAATCATGCAGTTTTGTCGGATCGACCTGGGCCAGGGAGCGGGAGAGGAAATCCGCCTGCTTTTGGTTATTGCCTTCCAGCACCACGCGATCGCCGGGCAGGATCAACGCTTGCAGGGCTTGGACGATCTTCCCGGTGGGCAGCACCGCGCCGTCGGCTAAATCCTTGACCAGTTCCAGACGCCGCTGCTTCTCGCTGCGCCGCCGCGTCCATCGCGGGTCGGGGGATAGTGTTGTTGTCATGACCACTCCAGAGGTTCGCTGTCGTGGTCTCACCTTAGAAGTGTTGCGGGGGTGCATCAATCAAGCACAGCGACGAACCGTTACGGTTAGCGTAACGATTCATCGCTGAAACAGGCGCTCAGTTGTGGCGCAGTATCGAAAAGTTCAACGCACTGGCTACGCACAGCCAGATGAGATACGGAAACAGAATCAAGCCGGTGACCAGGTCAAGGCGCAAGGCCAGCACGACCATCGCCGCGACCACCAGCCACAGCAGCGAGATGATCACCATCCCGGCGAAGATCCGGTGGGCGCCAAAGAACACCGGAGTCCAAAGCGTATTCAGGGCAATTTGTGCCGCCCACAGGGCCAGCACCACCTGGCTTCCGGGCATCAGGCTCAAGCGATACCCCGCCCAGGCGAGCAACAGATAGATAATCGACCAGGCCACAGGAAACAGCCATTTGGGCGGGGTAAAGCTGGGTTTGTTGAGTTCTTCGTACCATTGCCCGGGTTTGAAAATGATCCCGGTGCTCGCCGCAGCACCGCAGGCTATGAGAAATATTAGAAAGGTCATCATCTGTCCTTAGCTGAGGCCAGCTATCTGGTTTGGGAAAGCCGTGACGGCAGTCTCAGGGTTGGACAACCCGGGTAAGCGAAAAAGTCTGCGGGGGGCAATTGTTTTTCACCCGCCTGGCTCACCCCAGCAACGCGGTGATCCACCGGGCCTGACGGGCCAGGTCTTGCACCTTCTGCTCCGCGACGCCCTTGCGCGCCATGGCGAAGCTGCCCAGGGTCTTGTGCTTTTGCTGCAGCAGACGCTGCCACTTGGCCAGGAACAACGGGCTGCGGGCCTGCATCTGCAGCGGGCCGAAGTACAGCTCCTGGGCAGAATACCGTACCGGTGCATCGCGCTCGGCCACGATGATTTCGTAATAGAAGCGGTTTTCCTGCAGCAGCTCCTCGCAGAGGATGCGGTAACCGTTGTCCATCAGCCATTGGCGCAGCGGCTGCTCGCCGCCGTTGGGTTGCAGGATCAGGCGCTCGTGACCGCCGAGGTGCGCCTTGCCGTCTTCGAGAATGTCGCGAATGGTCTCGCCGCCCATGCCGCAGATGCTGATGGCCGTAATTCCGTCAACCGGCTCGATCGCTGCCAGGCCATTGGCCAGGCGCACGCTGATGTGCTGATCCAGATCACTTTCACGCACCGTGCGCTCAGCCGAGAGGAACGGCGTCAGCGCCACCTCACCCGCGACCGCGGCCGCAATCACGCCACGGCGCATCAAGGCCACCGGCAGGTAGCCGTGATCCGAGCCGATATCCGCCAGGCGCGCCCCGGCCGGCACTTGCGCCGCAACGCGCTCAAGACGCATGGACAGTGTATGTTGGTTCAACTGCGGTTCCTTCTTGCACGGGTATTCGGGCCGTAGCCGGATCAAGAAGAGATTGTGTCGGCCAATGGTATGGATTTCAATAAGCGGCGGTCGTCGGATCAGTGGAACCACTGAAGAGTCAAATTCATCCAACATCGATATGCAAAATCGCCACCGGTTTACGCCGTTCGATTTCAATGATGACTTTCAGGGATTGACGCTTTGAGAAGAACCCGAGCTGGCACGGCGAGCGACACAAGTGATAACCCGGTTACGGCCCAACCACGATCGTGGCGGACATTCGCACTGCCAGGCAGCATTTTCCTGACCGGCGTCGTCCTCTCCGTCACCCTCGGGACCCTGGATTCACGAGAAGAATCCCAGGCAGCGAGAGCCCAGTTGATTTCCACGCTGGCCAATATCAGGGCGCACCTTGAGAGCGAAGTGCGTTCAACGTTTGATGTGACTGAAGGCATCGGCCAGCTGGTGAGAGTAGATGGTGAAATTTCATCTGCTCATTTCGACGGAATAGCCCGGCAGGCGATTTCATCCCAGCCGCATATTCGCCACATCGCGCTGGCGCCTGACGACGTCGTGCGCAATATCTTTCCGCTGGAAGGAAACCGCAAAGTCCTGGGGCTGGACTATCGCAAGCTTCCTGAGCAATACCGGGCGATCGAACGATCTCGCGAACAAAAAGAAGCGCTTTTGGCTGGGCCCGTGCATTTGGTTCAGGGTGGCCTGGCATTCATCCATCGTCGACCCGTTTTCATCAGCCACGCTGGCGGCGAAGACACTTACTGGGGCAATGCTTCAGTCGTCGCAGACGTGCTTCAACTGCTCACTGCCAGCGGTATCGTTGCCAATAAAAACTTGCAACTGGCCCTTCGCGGAGAAGATGCAACAGGTGCAAGCGGCGGGATGATCTACGGTGCGCCTGAAATATTCGAGGGGGACGCAGTCACCACGGTAGTTGATGTTCCAGGTGGCCAATGGGAGCTCGCGGCGCTGCCGCAGCAGGGCTGGCCGGCGAGTTCCCTGTTCAAATCGCCGCTGTTTCTGGTGGCCCTCACCTGCACCGGCTTGTTCACCTTTTTCGCCGCGCAACTGAGCAAGAGCCATCTGCTTGTTCGCCAACGCCATGCTCAATTAGCCCACGAGGTTGAAGAACGGCGGACGCAGAAAGCCCTGCTGCTCGACATCGTCGACAACGCCCCATCACTCATTTACGTCTACGACACGGAGGGCAAACTTCGACTGTGCAACCGCATGTTCGAACAAGCTGCTGGTCTTACTTTCGAGGAAATGGAGGGCAAAACCCGCGAAAGTTATCTGCCCTTCACCGAGGCCAAAACCCTGCGCGAAAACGACCAACACGTGATTTCGAGCGGCGGCAGTTTACGATTTGAGGATCAGGTCAAAAAACAGGGTATGACGCGCACCTACCTGACGACCAAGTGCATTTTGAAAGGGCCAAGTGGGCAGGCTTCAGGGGTGCTGGGGATTTCCACCGACATCACCGAAATCAAACAACGCACCGAACAGTTGCGTCTTGCGGGAATCGTTCTGGATAACACCGCTGACGGTGTGATCATCACCAATGCACGCGGACACATACTCTCGGTCAACGCAGCCTACATGAAGATTTCAGGCTTCAGTGCCGAGGAGTCCATAGGCTTGAAGCCGAACATACTCATCACTGACAAGCAAGACAACGCCTTTTACCGGCAGATTCTCAAAAGCCTGAAGACCACCGGTTTGTGGCGCGGCGAGCTGTGGAATCGGCGAAAAAACGGCGAGCTTTATCCGGAATGGCTGACCATCAACGCTGTTTACAATGACGATGGCAACGTCAATAACTACGTTGCGGTGTTTTCGGACATATCAGCGATCAACCAATCGCAATCCGATCTGGAGCGAATGTCCCATTACGACCCGGTGACCGCCCTGCCCAATCGAGCCTTGTTCAATGAACGGCTGCAGCATTCCCTCGATCTGTCGCTGAGCTATAACCAGTTCCTGGCAGTGGTGGTGCTGGATCTTGATGGTTTTAAAACAGTGAATGACAGCCTGGGGCACTCCCTTGGTGACCTGCTTCTGCAACAGGCATCGTCCAGGTTCCTGGCGTGCGTGCGTTCCGAAGATACGGTGTCCCGGCTGGGAGGTGATGAATTTGCGCTGATACTGAACAATCTTGCCCACCCCACCGACGCCATCATCGTTGCGAAAAAACTCCTGGTATCACTTCAGGAACCCTTCGATTTAAAAGGCACTTCGACCTTGGTGACGGCAAGCATCGGCATATCAGTGGCGCCCCACGACGCCGAGACGCCTGAGCAATTACTCAGGCAAGCGGATACGGCCATGTACGGCGCGAAGGAAGGAGGACGCAACGACTACCGTTTTTACCAGCCTGAAATGACCTTGCGTGCCCAGGAAAGACTCAATGGCGAGCGCTTCCTGAGGCGTGCAGTGCTTAACCATGAATTTGAAGTGTGGTATCAGCCAAAAATCAACCTGCTGGACAATACAGTTGCAGGCGCCGAGGCGCTCGTTCGCTGGCGCGATCCTTTACAGGGCCTGATCTTCCCGGGCGAATTCATACCTTTGGCGGAAAACACCGGTTTGATCATCCAGATCGGCGAGCAAGTGATCGAAATGGTCTGCAGGGATATCAGGCGCTGGGCTGATCTGCAGATAGTGCACGGTGTTATCGCCATCAATGTGGCGCCTCTGCAAATCGACCGCAGCGATTTCGTCGAAACCCTCAAAAGTGCCTTGCGAGCCTTCGACTTGCCCGCGCATGTGCTGGAGGTAGAAGTCACTGAAAGCCTCATGATGGCAAGCCCCGAACATTCCAGGGAAGTCCTGGCTACGTTGCAAGGCCTTGGCATAACCACTTCCATCGACGACTTTGGTACAGGCTATTCCTCGCTGGCGTACCTCAAGCTCTTGCCCATTGACCATCTGAAAATCGATCGCAGCTTTATTTCCGATCTACCCAACGATTCGCGCGATGTGGCGATCACCAAAACCATCGTGGAATTGGGGCATGCCCTGGGCTTCAAAATCATTGCCGAAGGCGTGGAAACCGAAGCGCAGCACAGCTTTCTCAAGCAGACAGGCTGCGATCAGGCACAGGGGTACCTGTATGGCCGGCCAATGCCTGCCGCAGATTATGAGGCCTGGCTGAATGGACGGCAGTAGTCGGTCCTGAATACGTCAACGACACTTTTGAGCTGAGACGTTTCAGCCGTTGCCCGGATAATCGCAGGCTAACGGATGAAACGTCGAGGTTCAGCATGACAAGCGCCGCCGCAGAGCAGGTCAGCCCGAAGACCCTGAGAAAAGTGATAGTCGCCGCCGCTATCGGCAATTTTGTCGAGTGGTTTGATTTTGCCGTCTACGGCTTTCTGGCGACGACCATCGCCCAGCAATTTTTCCCCAGTGGCGATGCCAGCGTCGCACTGCTGAAAACCTTCGCCGTGTTCGCCGTGGCCTTTGCGTTTCGGCCCTTGGGCGGGATTTTCTTTGGCATGCTGGGGGACCGGATTGGGCGCAAGCGCACCCTGGCGATGACAATCCTGCTGATGGCCGGCGCGACGACCCTGATAGGCTTGTTACCCACGTACGCAGCGATTGGTGTCATGGCCCCGGTGCTGCTGAGCCTGATCCGCTGCGCCCAAGGGTTTTCCGCCGGGGGTGAGTACGCGGGTGCCTGCGCCTATCTGATGGAGCATGCGCCTAATGACAGACGAGCCTGGTATGGCAGTTTCATCCCGGTGTCGACCTTTGCGGCGTTCGCCTCGGCGGCGGTGGTGGCTTACGCGCTCGAAGCGTCCTTGTCCGCTGAAGCCATGGGCAGTTGGGGCTGGCGCCTGCCGTTCCTGATTGCCGCGCCACTGGGGCTGGTGGGCCTGTACCTGCGCTGGAGGCTGGATGAAACGCCGGCTTTCCAGGCCGTGACTCAACAGCATGCGGTGGCACACTCCCCGCTCAGGGACACGTTTCGCGACCACGGCAAAGCCATCTGCTGCCTGGGCGCCTTCATCTCGCTAACGGCCCTGTCGTTCTACATGTTCACCACCTATTTTGCGACGTACCTGCAAGTTGCCGGCGGCCTGAGTCGGGCAACAGCGTTGCTGGTGTCACTGATCGCCCTGATTTTTGCCGCGCTGATTTGCCCGCTGGCCGGGTTGTACTCCGACCGGGTGGGCCGACGGATGACCGTAGCGAGCGCCTGCGTGCTGTTGATTGTGGTGGTGTACCCGTCATTTCTGATGGCCAGTTCCGGGTCGTTTGCAGCGTCTATCCTGGGCGTGTTGCTGCTGGCGATTGGCGCAGTGTTGTGCAACGTGGTCACCGCGGCATTGCTCTCGGAAACCTTCCCGACCCGCACTCGCTACACCGCGTCAGCGATCACCTACAACATGGCCTACACCCTGTTCGGCGGCACCGCGCCGCTGATGGCGACCTGGCTGATCAGCACCACCGGTAGCAATCTCTCGCCAGCGTTCTACCTGATCGCCATTGCCCTGCTCGCGCTCGCCGGCGGCCTGGCCCTGCGCGAGACTTCAAGGGTTTCGCTTCACGATATTCCGACAGGCAACGTCTCCAGCAGCGCCTCCAAACTCATCGGTTTGGCAAAATAATATCCCTGGGCTTGCGTCGCTCCCATTTCGCGCAGCAAGTCCAGCGTCGCCTGGTCCTCCACGCCTTCGGCCACCACGCTCAGGTCCAGTGATTCGGCCATGCGCACAATCGCCCGCACGATCGCCCGGCTGCGCGGGCTGGAGGTAAGTTCGAGGATGAACGACTTATCGATTTTCAAGCCACTGAAGCGGTACTGGTGCACATAGCTCAGGGAGGAGAACCCGGCGCCAAAGTCATCGAGCACCACCGACATGCCGTTGTCGGCCAATTGCTGCATGGTCAGGCGGGCTATGGCCGGTTCCGCCACCAGCGCGCCTTCGGTCAGCTCCAGGCAGATGCGCGAAGGCGCGACCTGGTGGCGGGCCAGCAGGGCCAGGACATCACTGGCGAATTCCGGGCGCGTCATGCTGTAGCTGGAGCAGTTAACGTGCACCGGCGGCCAGTTGGCGTGCTCCGGTTGGGCGAGGATCACCGCGATGCAATTGAGCATGTACAGGTCCAGCCGACCGATCAGGCGCAAGCCCTCGACATCCGGCAGGAACTCGCCCGGCCCGATTACCCGGCCCCCAGGCTGATGCCAGCGAATCAGCGCTTCAAGCGCCAGCAGTTCGCCGGTTGCGACGCTGACGATCGGCTGGAAATACGGCAGCAACTCATCGGTGCGCTTGAGCGCGTTGCGCAGCGCCCCTTCGCGCTCGACCTGGTCCGAGACTTCACGGCGCACTTCCTGGTTGAACACCGCAAAGCTGTCGCGCCCGGCACTCTTGACCCGGTACATCGCCGCATCGGCATCGCGCAGCAAGTCCGCCGGCTCGTGATGGAACTGACTGTCGGCGCTGACGATTCCGATGCTGCAGGATGAAAACACCTCAAGACCGTTGATGAAAAACGGCAGGTCGAACGCCACCAGGATCCGCTCGGCGATGTCGATCACCACTTCCAGCGGCGCGTCCGGTGCCAGCACCGAAAACTCGTCGCCGCCCAGGCGCGCCAGCAGGTCAGTTTCCCGCAGGCAACCCCGCAGGCGTTGCGCGGCTTGCATCAACAGCAGGTCGCCGAAGTGATGGCCGAGGCTGTCATTGACCATCTTGAACCGGTCGAGGTCGATGAACATCACCGCCAGATGCCCGCCTTCGCTGCCGAACCGCGACCAGGCCACGCCAAGACGCTGCTGCAGGCAAGTACGGTTGGGCAGCCCGGTCAGCGCGTCGTGCAGGTTCTCGTGCTGCAGCTTGGCGTTGGCGTGATCAAGCTCACGGGTACGGTTCTGTACCCGGGCTTCAAGCTTGAGGTTGGCGGCATGGATCGCCTCGGCTGCCGTGCGACGCGACAACGCCGTGTCGATGTGCCGCGAGACGAACGTCAGCAGCTCCTGATCGCGCAGGGTATAGCGCACCTGCGAGGTATAGCTTTGCACCGCGAGCACACCACGCACGACGTCGCCATCGAACAACGGAATACCGAGCCAGGAGTAGGAACGCATATGCGCCTCGGCCAGTTCGGTTTCATGGGTGGCGGACAAGCGCTCGGCCTCGGCCGAATCCACCAGGCATGGTCGCCGCTGGCGGATCACATACTCGGTCAGGCCCCGGCGCCCACGGCGTGCCAGCGGGCGGGTGGTCTGGCGCTCATCGACATAATAGGGAAAGGTGACTTCGCCGTTGGCGTCGTCGAACAGTGCGATGTAGAAGTTGTGGGCGAACAGCAGTTCACCGACGATGCCATGCAAGGCCTCGAACAGCTCGGTCATGTCCCCCGGCCGGCTCGACAGTTCGGCAATCTGGAACAGCGCGCTCTGCAGGTGTTCGGCGCGTTCACGCTCCGCCACTTCCTGGCGCAGCGCGTCGTTGAGTGCCGACAGCTCAAGGGTCCGGCGCAGCACCGTCGCTTCCAGGTCCTCACGGTGCAGAATGCGGTCCAGCGCCATGGCCACGTGACGGGCTACCACCAGGAACAGCGCGCGGTCCTCAGCGCTGTAGGTGCGGGACACCTCGTAGACCTGCATGGCGAGCATGCCGAACACTTCATCAGAGGCATTTTTCAGCGGCGCGCCCATCCAGAACTCCGGACGGTCTCCCACGCAGTAGAAGCGACCCTCCTCCTGGGCCGCGAGCATGCCGGCCGCGTCGATCAGCAGCGGCTGGCCACTGGTCAACACTTGCCCGGTCAACGACAGGTGCGCGGGGTCCAGGTACTCGTAGTGTTCGGCCTCCACGGCATCCACGTCGATGATGTCGACGTAGTACGGGTAGTCGATCTTGCCCGTGTGCGGGTCGTAGAGCGCGAGATAGAAGTTCTCGGCGTCGATCAGGCTGGCCAGCAGCCGGTGCACCCCCACCAGGAACACAAAACGGTCGCGGGTCGAACTGGCCAGGTAGGTGATTTCATAGAGCACTCGCTGGGTAATCTGCGCGCGCGCCAGGGTGTTGGTCTGCACCTCGATGCCCAGGCGCTGGGCAAACTCGGCCAGCATCGGGTCGGCGGCATCATCCTGGGGCGCCAGTACCCACCCCAGCACGGTTTCACCGCGGCCGGTTGGCCAGCGGTGCAGGCGCCGGGTCAGGCAGAACGCTTCGAAGTCTTCGTTGGCAACAATGGCCGGCCAATGTTCCTGCGGCTCACCCTGCCCGACCAGATGCAGTTGCTCACCGGCGCGGTAAACCGCCCAATGGCCGGTGTGGGCACCGCTGCGCGCCGAATCGAGCAGACGTTCTATCGCGTCATGCCCGCCCGCCGCGGCCCGGCCGAGCGGGTCCGCGTGGCGTGGCGGCTGAGCGGCATCGGCTGCGCGGTCGCTCAATGGCTGCGGGGAGCCCTGCAATGGATCAAAACTCATCAACGCTCCCTGGGCCAGTAAACTGGCGATACCCACCTACCGATTGCGAGCAACGTGCCGGCGAGCATCCCGTTTAAGGCGTTTAGGAGTTTTTTTCAACCGATTTATTCGCTTTGCGCTCAAGTTCGCCCTCGCCCGCACCTGGAAGTACTCCAGCGCTTCAACCCTGCGACGGATCTCGCGCCACTATCGCGGCGCAAATACGACTCCCACGCGCTCGGCATACTGCAACCAGGCCGCCTTCAGACGCTGCACCGTCTCGGGTTGGCTGGCCGCCAGGTCCGTGGTTTCGCCGCGATCCTTAGCTACATCGAACAGTTGCCATTGCGGCGGTTGCCGGTTGTCGCCGAAACCTGCCTGGGGCCGCATACCCAATAACTTCAGGTTGCCTTCGCGGTAGTAAGCATTGCCGAACAATTCGCCCGCCAGGTTATCGTTCAGGTGAGGGCTGCCCTTGCCCGCGAGCATGGGCAGCAGTGACTTACCAGTGATCGGATGCCTGCTCGCCTCTGCCTGCTCCGGCAGCGCGATGCCCGCCAGCGCCAGGAAGGTCGGTGCCAGGTCGTCCACCCGCGCGACACCGTGCTCGATCCCCTGCCGGGCCAGCCCCTTGGGCAGTTGGACAATTGCCGGAACACTGATGCCTCCTTCGGCGGTGGTGCCTTTGAACAGGTGAAACGGAGCAGCACTGACTTCAGCCCAACGCAGGCCGTAGTCGATCTGCGAACCCGGCTTACCCAGGTTGGCGAAGCTGTTATCGGTGTGCGCTCCGGGCGGATAAAACTGCGCGTGATTCTCCGCTGCCGCGCCGTTGTCGGACATGAACACGATCAGGGTGTTGTCGTACTGGCCGCTTTGCCGCAGGTACTCCACCAGGCGACCGATGTTGTGGTCGAGGTTATCGACCATGGCGGCGTAGATTTCCATCTTGCGCGCTTCGATCTTCTGTTGTTCCGGGGTCAACTGGTCCCACCCCGGCAGCTTCGGGTTGACCGGTAGCGGCTGTGCTGGCTGGACTTCGCTGGCGAGCACGCCGAGTTTTTTCATGCGTTCCAGACGCGACAGGCGGACATTGTCGTAGCCCTGGTCAAACCGCCCGCGGTATTTGTCCAGGTACTCCTTGGGCGCTTGCAATGGCCAGTGTGGCGCGGTGTAGGCGGCGTAGGCGAAAAACGGCTTGCCATCCTTCTGGCTGTTTTGCAGGTAGCTGATCAGCTTGTCGGTGTAGAAATCCGTGGAATAAAAGTTCGCCGGCAGCTCCACGGGCTGGCCATTTTCTCGGTAATGCACCTGCTCGATTTTGCCTGGGTTGGTCGCCGCTGGCTTGAAGTGCGTCGCGCCGCCCTCCAGCAAGGTGAAAGATTGCTCAAAGCCGCGCTGGTCCGGGCCCTGATCCGCTTCCAGCCCCAAGTGCCATTTGCCGACCATCAGCGTGTTGTAGCCGCCGGTCTTGAGCAATTCGGCAACCGAATACGCCCGCTGGTTCAGGTAGCCCTCGTAGCCTGGCTTGCCCCGCTGGAACGGTTGCAGGGCTTCGGCCATGGTACCGAGCCCGGCCAGGTGGTTATCGGTGCCGGACATGAGCATGGAGCGCGTGATCGAACAGGTCGGTGCAGCGTACATGCTGGTGAACTGCAGGCCTTGACTGGCCAATTGATCCAGCGTCGGGGTCTGGATGTCGCCGCCATAACTGCCCAGGTCGGAGTAACCCAGGTCGTCGGCGAGAATCAGCAGGATATTGGGTTGCCTTGCCTCACCCGTGGCCGCCATGGCCAGGCCGCTACCCAGTGACAGCGCGCAAAAAAGTGCCGCCGGCGGCATCCGCAAAAGACCCATAAATCCTCTCTTATTGTGTTTGACCAACGTTGATTGATACCGCGGCTCACTCTTCGAAAATCGCCACCGCCCGCACGAATCCTGCCGAGGCGTGCCGGATCTTGTAGGGGAAGCAAGACACCACAAAACCCTTGGCCGGCAGGGTTTCCAGGTTGGCGAGTTTTTCCATTTGCCCGTAACCGATGTCTCGCCCGGCCTTGTGCCCTTCCCAGATGATGGCCGCGTCGCCGTCGGCGGCGAAGCGCTCGCGAGTGTATTTGAACGGCGCATCCCAGCTCCAGGCATCGGTGCCGACCACCCGCACTCCGCGCTCAAGCAAATACAAGGTGGCCTCGCGCCCCATGCCAATGCCGGCATCCAGGTAACCCGGCTGGCCGAACAGTGCGCCGGCGCGGGTATTGACCAGCACGATATCCAGCGCCTGCAGCACGTGCTCAATGCGCGCCAATTCGGCCGCGACCTCGTCGGCCGTCACCACATGCCCATCGGCCATGTGCCGAAAGTCCAGCTTCACACCCGGTTGCAGGCACCAGTCCAGGGGCAATTCGTCGATGCCAAATGCCGGCTGGCCGCCATCGGTGGTGGATGCGTAATGCCAGGGCGCATCCATGTGCGTGCCGCTGTGCGTGGTGATTTGCAGGCGCTCTGCCGCCCAGGATTCGTTGCCGGGCAGCTGCTCCAGTTGCAGTCCGGGGAACATGGCAGCCATTTCCGGCCAACCCTGTTGATGGTCCATGTAGTCGATCCTGGGCAATAGCGGAGGCGGATCGGTGTAGGGATTGTTGTCGAGGGTGACCGACAGGTCGACGAGGCGACGTTCAGACTTCATGAAAGGTCTCTCCGGTGAGCGGTATGTGCCTGGGAGGCGCTGGATTGAGGGAATTGCGAATGAGCGCCGCTACGTTGCCGTCATGGTTGAAGCCGGCAGCACGGGCGAGCGGGGTTTTCAGCGGCGGCAGGCGCCCGAATAGCGCCTCCAGCCGGGCGTCGGCGGCATAGGAAACAAGTTCGCGGCGTTGTTGCCCATAACTGGCCGCCAGGGCGTCAACCACCTGGGCGATGGACAGGTGCAACACCGGTAACTGCCACACCCGCTGACTCAGCAACGGGCCATCGATTTCGGCCGCGTGGATCAGGTTGTTCACGCAGCAACGGGCCGACATCCACCAGGCCGTCGCCTCGGGCGATACCGGACACTCGTAGGCGGCACCCTCGGCAAATGCACGCAGCAGATCGCTCATGAACGCCGAGCGCAAACCGTTGGGCTGCCGCGGCCGCGCCACAATTGCGGGCAGGCGCAGCACCCGACCGTCCACTTCGCCACGCCGGCCGAGGTCGCTGACCACACGCTCGACCATCGCCTTGTGCGTGCCGTAGGACAATTGCGGGTACAACTCGGCCTGCTCGTTCATCTTCGCCGGCAAATCGCCGCCGTACACCGCGACGCTGCTGGCATACACCAGTACCGGCGGCACAGCCTTGTTGCGCAGTTGGTTGAGCAACTCCAGACTCGCCAGCAGGTTGACCTGATAGCCCAACTCGTACTGATCCTCCGCCGCCCCACCCGGAATGCTCGCCAGGTGAAACACCACATCGATGCCGTCGGCCAGCACACGGCGGATCAATGCCGCTTGCGTGATACTGCCGACATGACGGCGCAGCCGCGCATCATCCGGCAAGCCCTGCAGATCGGTATCCAGGACCAGCAGGGAACGGATGACCCGCCCCCGCAGACTGCCCCGCGCCAGCAGGCAACGCACCAGCTCGCGGCCGACGAAGCCATTGGCTCCGGTAATCAACACACGCATATGGCGATCCTCAACCCTGGGCTTCAACGACGCGCTGGTCGATCGCACCGAACAACGACTGGCCTTCGCTTCCCAGGACGTCCATGCGCACGCGATCACCAAAGCGCATGAAGCCGGTTCGCGCAGCGCCGTGCTCGATCATCTCGATCGCGCGGCGCTCGGCAATGCAGGCCGAACCGGCACTGCGCTCGGCATTGGATACCGTCCCGGAGCCGATCAGCGTGCCGGCGCGCAGCCGTCGAGTGAGTGCGGCATGGGCGATCAACTCGCCGAAATTGAAGTTCATCTGCCCTCCGTGGGGGTGACCAAACCACTGGCCGTTCCACTGCACGTGCAGCGGCAGCTGTACGCGACCCTCGCACCAGGCCTCACCCAGCTCGTCCGGGGTAATGGCCAGTGGCGCGAAGCTGGATGACGGCTTAGCCTGCAGAAAGCCGAAACCGCTGCGCATTTCCCGAGGGGCCAGGGCCCGCAGGCTGACGTCGTTGATCTGCAGAATCAGCTTTATATGCGTAAGCGCCTGCCCTGCCCCGCAACCCATGGGCACATCGTCCACCAGCACCACAAACTCGCCTTCGAAGTCGATACCCTGGCTCTCGCTCGGCAACGGAATATCGTCGCGCCCGCCAATGAAATCGTCACCGGCGCCCTGGTACATCAGGGGCGTGCGGTCGGCGCCGTCGATGGGCTCGAGGTTGAACGCCTTCTGCATCAGCTCGCCGTGGCTCAGGAACGCCGAGCCGTCGCACCACTGGTAGGCGCGGGGCAGCGGCGCCATGGCCTGGGCGGGCTCGAAGGCGATCGCGGTACTGCGTTCGCCTTGCTCAAGCTGACGGGCCAGCGCCTGCAGGCGGGGTTCGACGCTGTCCCAATTCTCGATGGCCTGCTGCAAGGTGTGGGCGACGCAGCTGGCGTCCAGCGCCCATTGGTGATCCTGCGAGACCACGACCAGTTGCCCGTCGCGGCTGCCGTTTTTCAGGGTGGCGAGTTTCATGCAGAAGCCTCCGGGCCGTTGCGCAGTTCTGCAGCGAAGCGCCCGTCAAGAAGAATGAAGACCATGCGAGCCATGGCGTCGGTGCGGTTGCTCCAGGCGTGGTGGGTGCCTCGTTGCACCACGATATCGCCGCGCTTGAGGTGCACGTCTTCCTCGTCCAGCACCAGCCACACCTCCCCCTCGGTCACGATGCCGTAGTCGAGGGTTTCGGTGCGGTGCATCAATTTGTGCCGGGCATTGGCCTGGCCAGTGCCCGCGTGGGACTCACCGATTTCGGCAAACACCGCCGCCGCGTTTTCATCGCTGACCTGGTTCTGCACGCTGTCCGGCGGGATGTCTACCACGCGGATCACGCTGCCGTGCGGGTCGGGACTCAGTTGCAGCGGCTTGCTCGTGGGGTCATCGGCGTTATCCAGCAACGCCGGGCTGGCGCTGCTGTTCCACAGTTCATGAAACACCGTGCCGGGCACGGCCAGCAGCGGGAAGACACTGGGCGTAGGCCCGTTGCTGACCACGATGGCCTGGCCGTCTGCTGCGTGGCCGGTGACCACGCGTTTGAAGGGGGGAAGCGCTTGCATGGAAAATCCTCGTTCAATGGCCGTTGCCAATGGTGTTGCGCACGTCCGCGTTGGCGCTGGCCAACAGGCCACCCAACCTGGGCACCGCCAGGCAAAACAGCGCGATCAGGATCTGCAGCCAACCGACGATGGCCAGTGCCTGGGGTAACGCTGAGCTGTCGCCTGCGGTCATGCCCAGCACCGCCAGCGGGCTGATGAATTCACCGGCGAAAATTGCCGCGGTAAAACAGCCGGCCGCGCGGCCACGTTGATCAAACCCGACCTGGGCCATGATCCAGGTGATGAGGGTGGGCAGCATCAGGCCGATACCCAGGCCATTGACCAGCACCGCAACCACTACCTGCGCATGGCTGCCGGCGTTCGCCATCAGCAAGCCGCCGACACCCGCCAGCACATAGGCAATCAGCAGCAAATGCTGGCTGCGCACGCCGCTGAATAAACGAAAGCTCAGCGCACCGACCAGTACCCCCAGCTGATTGGCGCCCATGGTCATGCCTATTTGCTGCGGGGCGTCCACGTGCAGCAGGTTGAGCAGATACCCGGCCTGTACCGGCACGATAAACAGGCTGAGACCGGCCAGCAGTGCCAGGGCATACATGGGTGTGAGGGCGCGCCATGGGAACTTGCCCGGAGTGATGTTCGCCTGGGACTGCCCGGTGCGCGCCAGTGGTTGGGGTTGGGGCTCCCAGAGTTTCCACGCCATCAACGGCAGAAAGATCAAGCCCACGGCATACAGCGCGAATGGGGTGCGCCAGTCGTTCTGCCCGAGGAAGCCACCCAGGGCGATAAACACGGCAGCCGACAGCGACGTGGCGACCATCTGCAAGGCAAACAGGCGCTCGCGCCTGGCCCCGCTGTAGTAGTCGCCCATCAGCGTGGTGCAGCAGGTCATGATGCCCGCTTCGGCCAGGCCGATACCGGCGCGACTGGCCACAATGGCGGGCAGCGACTCGAGCCATAGCGGCAGCACCCCGCATATCACGTACAGCGCCATGCTCACCAACAGCAGCGGCTTGCGCCCCAGGCGGTCAGCGAGCAGGCCGGCAAACGGTGCCAACAGGGCGATCATCAGGGCCGGCAACGTCAGCACGATCGGCACCATGACAGCGCTGCCCGCCACATCGGCAAAGTGCGCCTGCATCCGCGGCAGCACCGGGGCCAGCAACACCGCCCCCAATACAGGCAGGCAGCTGCCCAGCAGCAGGAGCAAGGATTGCGGCAAACCGGCGTGCCGAGGGGGGTTAGAGACAGACTGTTCAGCGACCATGGCAAGGCTCCTCGGCGCGCAGGTGATTAACGTCAGCCACTGGGAGTTTTGCGGCGCTCGTACTCACCGGCACGCCGGCAGTGGCTGCAGTGGCTGCAGCGCTGCGCGCGGGCAACAGGAAGTACGCCAGCGCCGGCAACAACACCAGGGCCCCCACCATGTTCCAGACGAACATGAAGGCCAGCAGCACGCCCATGTCGGCCTGGAACTTGATCGGGGAAAAAATCCAGGTGGCCACGCCAATGGCCAGGGTGATACCGGTCAACATCACCACCTTGCCGGTGGAAACCAGTGCCCGGTAATAGGCTTCGGACAAGCTCGCGCCCTGGCGCAGGTGACCGAGCAGAATGCTCATCACGTACAACGCGTAGTCCACGCCAATGCCGACACCCAAGGCGATTACAGGCAACGTGGCGACCTTGACGCCGATGTTCAGCCAGACCATCAGCGCCTCGCAGAGAATCGAGGTCACCATCAACGGGATCACCGCGCACACCGTCGCACGCCAGGAGCGGAAGGTAATCAGGCACAACACAATCACCGCGCCATACACCCAGAACAGCATCTCGCGATTGGCCTGCTTGACCACGATGTTGGTGGCGGCCTCGATGCCGGCGTTACCTGCGGCCAGCAGGAACTGCACCTCATCGGTGTTATTGGCGGCGGCAAATGCCTCCACATGCTCAACCAGGCGCGTGAGCGTCTCGGCCTTGTGGTCGGTGAGGTAGGCATACAGGGTCAGCAGGCTGCAGTCTTCGTTGTACAGGCCACGGGGCGCGCTGGCGGTGATCATGTTGAGCATCGCCTGGTTGTTCTGCAGCTCATACCACTTCGGGCTGCCTTCACTCAGGCCCACCAGCATGCGGCGGTTGAGCAAGGCCAGCGAGTTGGTCGAGTCCACCCCTGGCAACGCGCGCAATTGCCAGTCCAGGGCATCGACCTTGGCCAGGATGTCGTAGCGCGCACATTGGCCGGCGGGCGTTTTCACCATCACCGCGAACAGATCACTGCTGGCGCCGTAGTGCCGGGTGAGAAAGGCGTCGTCCTGGTTGTACCGCGAGTCGGCGCGCAGCTCCGGCGCACCCGCATCAAGGTCGCCAATCTTCAGCTGCAGGCTGACCAGAAAACCCACTGCGGCCAGGGCCAGGCTGATGGCAATGCACAGGGTCGCCCAGCGGCGCCGGGTGAACAGGTCGAGAAAGCGCCAGAAGGCATGGCGACGCTGGCCAGCCTGTTCGGATTGTTCACTTTTGAGGCTCAACTGCGCCGCCCGGGGCGTGACGCCGACATACGACAGCAACACCGGTAGCAGGATCAGGTTGGTGAAGATCAGCACGGCCACGCCGATACTGGCGATTACCGCCAGGTCCTGGATGACCTGGATCTTGATCAGCATCAGCACCGCAAACCCCACCGCATCGCACAGCAGCGCGGTCAGCCCGGCCAGGAACAGGCGTCGAAAGGTGAACCGCGCCGCCACCACCCTATGCATGCCCCGGCCGATGTCCTGCATGATCCCGTTCATTTTCTGCGCGCCATGGCTCATACCAATGGCGAACACCAGAAACGGCACCAGCACCGAGTACGGGTCCAGCTGGTAATTCAACAGCGGCAGCAAGCCGAGCTGCCACACCACAGCCACCAGGGAGCACAACACCACCAGCAAGGTGCTGCGCAGGCAGCGGGTGTACCAGAACAACACGGCGGTGGTGATGAGGATGGCGACGGCAAAGAACAGCAAAATCTGCTTCAGGCCGGCAATCAGGTCGCCGACTTTTTTCGCGAAACCGGTGATATGGATGTCGATGCTATCGCTTTGGTAAGTGCTGCGCAGCGACTCCAGCTGCTCGGACAGGGTCGAATAATTGAGCGCCTGACCGTCGCTGGTGTTGGCCAACAGAGGCACGTAGATGATGCTGGAAGTCTGGTCCAGGGCCACCAGTTGCCCCAGTTCATTGGAGCGCTGCACGTTGCGTCGCAGTGCTTCAAGGTTGGCTTGGGTGCCACTGTAGTCATCAGGAATCACAGGCCCGCCATCCAGGCCGTCCTCAGTGACCGCCACCCAGCGAGTGGCCGGCGTCCATAAGGACTTCATGTACGCACGGTCGACACCTGGCAGCAGGTAGAGCTTGTCGCTTAAGGCCTGCAGGGTCTTGAGGTACTCGGCGTTGTAGATATCGCCCTGACGGTTGGCCACGACGATGCGCAGCGCATTGCCCAGGCCACTGAGCTGTTTCTGGTGCTCAAGGTAATTGGCAATGTACGGCTGTTCGGTGGGAATCATTTTTTCGAAGCTGGCGTTCAACTCGATACGCGTGGCCTGATAACCCAAGACCAGCGTGGTGACCACACACACCAGCAGCACCCACAACCGATGGTTGAACAAGGTGCGTTCCACCATCGAGCCGGAGCGCGGATCGAAATTCGCCAGGCTTGCCGTGGCGTTGTCGAAAGACTTCATAACCTCACTCCGAAGCAATGGCAGATGGTGGCGATACGCGCGTCAAACCGGTGAAACCTGCCAGCACCAGGCTGCCGTCGGCGGCCTGGACCACGCTGGCGACCGGTTTACCCAGTGGCTTGCCATAAGGCACCAGCGGCGCACCTGGCCGGGCACCGGAGCGAAACAGCGCGCCGCCCTGATTCACCAGCAGCAACTGGCCGTCGGCGGTGCGAATCGCATCGCTGAAAGAAACCGGCATTGGCACGGGCGCTGGCTGGAAGCTGTCGCCGAAGTCGGTCGAGATGAACGCGTTACCCTTGAGCCCGGCCGCCAGCGCCGTGCCGTCCTGGCTGATTTGCAGGGCGAAAAAACTCCCGGGGTAAGGGCTGTCCAGGGCCGCGAAGGTGTGACCGCCATCGTCCGAGCGAGCCAGGTAACCCTGCTCCCCGGCGATCAGCCAGCGCTCGCCCTGGCGTGCAATGGCATAGAGGTGCGCGCCCATCGGATTGTCGATGTGGCCGACCAGCGACTGCCAGCTGCGCCCACCGTCACGAGTCGCGAAGGCCAGGCCATAGGCGCCGACGATCACGGCGTGCTGTTCATCGACGACATTGAGGGCGAGGAACGGTTTGTCCGGCCCGTCACTCACAAGGCGTTCTGCCGTTTGCACTCGTGCAGCAGCGGCGTCCTGGTCGATTGCACCGGGCAGGTCGTCGCGGGCCGCTTGCACCTCCAGTTGCGCGGCACGGCGACCGTCCAGTTGCACCGCCCAGTGCTCGCCACCGTCATGGGAAACCAGCACCACACCGGCATGCCCTACCGCCCAGCCGTTACTGGCATCGGCAAACTGCACCGCCGTCAGGCTGACCGAGACCGGTACTTCGGCCTGACGCCAGCTGCTGCCGTTGTCGTCGGAAAGCAGCACGATGCCCCGCTCGCCGACCGCCACCAGGCGCTCGCCCGCCCGGGCCAGGTCCAGCAGCACGGCGTGCTGTGCCTGGGGCGAACGCATCGCCGGGGTGCTCAAGGTATCGCCCACCGTAGCGGCCTGCACCTGGCCCAACGGACACAGATACGGCAGCGCCAGAAGGCACATCAACCTACCGATTCTATTCATCACTGACCTCGAAAAACCTGTGAAACCGGATCACGGTTGACCCCACCGTGATCCGGTCTGACTCAGCGAACCCCGGCACCCGCCATTGCTGCTGGCGAAAACTCCGAAGCCTTGTAACGATCCACCAAGCCGTACTGTTGCGGCAGGCCGGTGTAGACGTTCTGGATGAACCAGGCGCCGGAGGTCAGGTCGTAGAAACCCGAGGACAGTTGCGCCTGCGCCGGCAAGTCCGGGAGTACGGCGGGCAACGACCACAGGGTCTTGGCCAGTTGGCCGTTGGCGTCCCAGCGGTCGCCCAGCATCGCTTGCCAGGTGTCTTCATCAAGGTAATAGCGGCCCTTGGGCAACTGGTGACGCTTGCCCGGTGCCAGATCGGCTTCAACCACCCACACCCGGTGCAGTTCCCAGCGCACGAAGTCGGGGTTCATGTGGTGAGCAAGAAACAGGTCTTCGGGTTTGGCGGCGGTTTGTACCTTGTTGGTGTTGTAGGGGATGTACATCTCCTGCTTGCCCACCAGCTTCCAGTCAAAACGGTCCATGCGGCCCTGGAACACGCTCAGTTCGTCGAACGACATGACCCCGGCAGTCGCCGGTGTCGGCGTATCGCAACAGGCATTGGGCAGCTTGCGCACCCGACGCTGCCCCGTCAGGTAGACGTGGGCCTGGGACTTGTCGCCGTTGATGTTGGTGCGCCCCATGATCTGCTCGCCGGCACGCAACGGTGGCCCGACGTTGAGCAGGCGAAACAACCAATAGTCGCCGTCGAATGTTTCAGGCGAGCCGTCCTGGTAGTAGTACGGCATCTCCTGGATCGCCTGGCCGTCGGTGGTCATCACCTGCTTGCCATCGGCGGTCATCAGGTAGTGACGAAAATGCATCGACAACGAGGTGCCGCGCCAGTTGAGCAAGTGGTTCCACATGGCCTCTGCGCCGTTGTGTGGCACAGGGAACGGGATGCCGCCAAAAGCGCCTTCAGGCACCGGCCCGGCGCTGCTCTGCACCAGCTTGGCGCGGGTCGCGTTTTTCAGCGTGTTGTCATACACCCACTGCGGGGCGGCTGCCGACCGGCGAGTCGGGTAGACATCGATGCGGTAGGTGTCGGGGAAACGCTTGAACATTTCCTTGGTGCCGTCGGTGAGCTTGCCTGCGTATTGCGCCAGGTTCTTGGAGGTGATGCTGAACACCGGCTTCTCCGCGGCAAATGGATCGCTGCGTTTACCGCCGGGTTTGTAAGAAGGGTCGACCTTGGTGTAACCACCGTCCCAGGCCGGAATGGTGCCATCGGCGTTGCCGGCTCGCTCTGCGCCCATGGGCGTCAGGGTCGTGCCCAACTTGGCCGCTTCCTCAGCCGTGGCGGCGACGGCCCACTGGCTGCAGATAGCCAGGCTGCCAAGCAGCGCGAAACACAGGGTCTTGAGCTTGAATGCCGGATTTTTTTTGTTGGAGGTCATGCGCAAGTCCTCTTAAAACGTGGTCTTGACGGAGAAGGCCAGGTAATCCCGATCCTTCAGCGATTGCTTGTAATTGAACTGGCTGAGCGCATTGAGGTTGGTGTCCTCGGCGCCGTAGTAATGGGTGTAGGTCAGGCCCGCAGTGACGCGATCCAGGTAAGTGGCGGTGATGCCGATGTTGATGTCGCCACCGTTGTCCGGGCCGAACGAGCTGACCACGGCCGATTTGCCCAGGGGGAAGTAGCTGATGCCCAGCGGAATGCTGATATCGATGCCGGAGAACAGTTGGCGATAGGTGGGGGTGTAGACCATCTTGAATCCAAGCCCGTCATCCGTGGCATTCGGGTCCAGGGCAGCGCGGTTTTTCGTGACATTGAGCAGGCGGTTCCAGGCGATTTCGCCGACAAACCCCGACTCCCGGGCCAGGAAGTTCGGCCCGAACGAAGCCAGCACGTTGAGGTTGACGTGGGCGGTGCGTCCAACGGCGTACAGCGCGTCGTCATCGTTGTCGGCCACCACACCCGGCAGCACGGTCTGCCCGTTGGACACCAGCGGCATGTTCCAGCGCATCGACGCTTCACCGGCGAAGCTGTATTCATCCATGGTGGTGGAGAAACTCGCCCCCAGGGCGCGAATATCTTCGGGATAGACCCAGTAGTACTCACCGATTTGTCCGGTGGCGAAATTCGGTGCGCCGGTGGATGGCTTGAGATACAGCTTGGGCGTCTTGTCGTGGTACTGGATCGCGTACAGGCCGTATTCAACGGTTTCGGCGCTGTACTTCAACTGCAGGCCGCCCTGCCCCGAACTGCGCGCTTCCTTGTCATTGCCGTGGAAAAACGCCGCCGGGCTGCTGGGATTCCCACCCAGGAATGCGGGGAACGGCGCGCCGACGATCAGGCGTTCATTGCCTTCGCCAATGGTGTCACTGGTGGAGAAGTAGCTGCCGGCTCCGGGCAGGCGCGTCTGCTCCCATTCGAGCTGGTAGAAGGCGCCGAGGGACACGTCGTCGGTCAGCTGGAGAGTCCCCGACAGCTGGTTGACCGGGCGGGTGATTTCCTTGAACTGGGTGTTGGGGACCGACTGCGCTTTGACCACGTCCACCGGGGCCATGCCGCCGGCAATACCGTTGGCGCCGAAGAACAGGCTCTCACCCCAGATCAGGCCGTGACGACCGGCCCGCACGGAGGTAGCGCGCTCGGCGACTTCGCCGTTCCAGTACACAAATGCATCGAGCAATTCGCCGTCGCCGCCATGCAGGTGCCGCGTGTCATCGGTGAATTCGTCGTACGCCACCGAGCGCTGGTTGGCACGCGCCGGGTCATCGTTGTCATTGTCGTGCTGGTACTCGGTGTCGTACCACGCCGCGCCACTCAACCGTGCGCCGAAACTCTGGAAGGACAGGTCCAGCTCGGAAAGAATATCGGTCCGGTTGGAGATCAGGCCCTTGTTGAACGCCCGGTCGCCATCGTCCTGGTTGAGCGCAACCTGGCCTTGGGTCAGCTTGCTGCTGGGGTTCTGGGTGCGCCATGCTGCGCTGTACTTGACCGTATTATCCCAGCGCAATTTGAAATCGGGATTGCCGGTGTCGACCTGAAAGGCATGCGCCGCCTGGCTGCACAGCACCAGGACCGCGGCCAAACTGAAACCAAAGGGTGCAGACGAGCTGACCTGGCGGCGCGCGAGCGCCGCAGTCTTGGAACTAACCATCGCGTTAACCTCTTGTTTTTATAGTGGTAACTGCTGTGGAAGAACGGCTGGATGGAATCAGATAGGCTCGGCCGTTCGCGAGAGCATCTGCTTGACCAGGCCGATGCGATCGAACTCGCGGTCGTGCTGCATCTCTTTGTCGCCGGCCAGCACCGAGCTTTCGCTGATGTACTTGCAGCGCTCGAAGCGGCGTTGCATGAAGCGCTGCAGCTGCTGCTCGACGCCTGCATCGGTGGTCAGCTCTTCACTGAGCACGATGGCGTCTTCGATCGCCATGCCCGCGCCCTGGCCCAGGTGCGGCGTGGTGGCGTGGGCAGCGTCACCGATCAGCAGCACTCGCCCGCGGTACCAGGGCTCGTTGACGAAGACCACTTCCATGGGTTTGTAGACCACCTGGCTGCTGTCGGTGATCTGCTCGCGCAGCTCGCCGATCAGCCCGGTGAAACCCTTGAGGCGCTCACGCATCTGCTCGGCCATGGTGGCGGGCGCCATCCATGGATTGGACGGCTCGTGAGAGGTCAGGAACATGTACATCAGGTTGCCCGCCAGCGGCACCAGCCCGGCATTGCCGGCGGCACTCTGGTAGTTGGCCAGGTGATCGATCTGCGGGTCGCGCGGGAAGTTGTAGCGCCACACCGCCTGACCGGTAAAACGCGGCGTGTAGGTGTCGCCAAACACCAGCTGGCGCACCTTGGAGAACAGGCCGTCGGCGCCGACCACCAGGTCATAACGCCCGCGACTGTCGTCGGTAAACAGCACCTCTACGTGGTCACCCTGGTCCGCCAGGGACTCCACGCTGAGCCCCAGGCGCACGTTGGCGCCAAGCTCAAGGGCGGTTTCACTGAGCACCTTGTGCAGCGCCAGGCGCGAGATGCCAACGTTGGCCGGGTATTGCGGCCCCGCCAGCCGCTGGCCCGGAATGCGCGCCAGCTGCTGGCCGGCCGGGCCGTAGATGGCCACGTCTTCGAAAGCAAAAGCCGCATCGAGGTAGCCGTCCAGCACCCCCAACTTGGCCATCTCGCGGACCACGTTGCTCTGCTGGATAATCCCGACGCCGTACACCGTCCACTCGGATTTGAGTTCGATCAAATCCACTGCAATCCCTTTGCGGCGCAGCGCGATGGCCGTACACAAACCGCCTATACCACCGCCCACGATCAGAACGTTGTTCACTGCACTCATGGCATTCTCACTTCTTATTCTTGTGATTCGATGCAGCGTCGGGCACTGCGTCGTTGGGTCCAGCTTCCCGGCAAACCAGGGATTTGACTAATCGCGAGTAAGGATGCGATGTATCGCCGTACGCGATACCTCGATCTGTCCCCGCTACGCTGTGCAGCCTGGTGTTTTCAACACCAGCCAGCCCTCCTCCACATTGCACGCGAGTGCCTCCAGTTTCTGGCCCAGGCACGGGCCGTAGACGCATTCACCGGTCTGCGGAAGAAACTGCGCGCCGTGGGCGTAACACACGATCAACTGGCCGTCGGCACTGAGAAACCGGTCTTTGCGGTACTCCATGCGCACGTCCAGATGCGGACAACTGTTGCGATAAACCCGCAGCTGTCCCTGATGCCGCACGGCGAACACACTGTCTTTGCCGCACTGCCATGGATCAAACCCGCGCGCCTGCCCTTCCTCCAGTTCATCCGCGCGGCATAGCCCAATCTCGCGCTGGTTCATCGCTCAAACCCGCCTTCAACCGAGCTTGGGTGGCGGGCCACCGGGTGCCCATTTCTCTTTCGAGCTGAACAGGAACAACTGCGAGTTATCCGCTGACAATGGCGCGCGGCGCGCCTCCCAGGCGTCATCGTGCTTGTCCATGTCGGCGTCGTATTCGATGTGGCAACCCAGCGGGCTGTTGAAGTACCAGAACCAGTTGGAGCCAAACAGATGCCGACCGGGGCCCCAGAAGCTGGTCCAGCCTTTTTGCTCGAAGCGGGTGCCGGCCAACAGCACTTCGGTGCCGCTGCCCATGTGGAAGGTGAAGTGTTCGCAGCCTTTCATGTGCGGCGGGGTCTGGATCATGAACAGGCAATGATGATCATCAGAACCGGCCGGGCGCATGAACGGCCCGGCACCGATGAAGGTGTCGGTGGTCTTGAAACCCAGGCGCTCGGCGTAGAACGCCTCGGCCTTGGCCGCGTCCGGAACGAAATACACCACATGGGACAAAGTGCGCGGCGCCGCGCTCATGTCGAGGGTGATGCCCGGCTGGTTGAGAGGTCGCTGCGGCGCGTGGCCGGCGGCGTTGGTCAGGTCGTCCGGGGCGGTATACGCCCTGCGCACCGTGACCTGGAAGGCGATGGCAAAGCCCATGTCATCGACGCTGTGCAGCACGCCATCGGGGCTGCGGGTGACCTGGCGATCCCGGGCCAGTTCGTCTTCGATCGCGTCGAGGTCAGCGCTGCTGGCGACACCGTATACGGTTTCGCGAATTGACGGCGCCGGGCCGATGGCCGCCGGCAGCCCGGGGTCGTCGGCTCGGCGAATGATCACGGCAGTGCCGTCCAGTGCTTCAAACCGCCCGCCCTCACTGCTCACGGCAACCGGCTCAAGGCCGTAGTCACGCAGGCAATCGGTACAGGCTTGGATGTCATCGACGCCAAAAATCAGGGCATCAAGGCCAATGATGTTCATGGCAACCACTCCATTGAAATTATGATCCGGGAACAGCAGCTGAACGCTCAGCGTCAGGATCAGCCTGGCAACGAACCCGGTGGTGGTGTCGGCTCAAGGTCCGACTGCGGCGAAGATTGACTGGACCCTGGGCAGCTGACTAATCGCATGTCGGGATGCGACCTATCGGCAAACGCGATACCTGATGCCACGTCAGATCGACTTGAGGCAGGCTTGACGCGGCACTGTATTCGTCCGAATGTATCGCGAAAATAAATACAACAATGGACGTGCCTGATGCGTTTCAATCACCTGGACCTGAACCTGCTGGTGGCGCTCGATGTATTGCTCGAAGAGCAGAACATCACCCGCGCCGCCGAACGCCTGCACATGACGCAGTCCGCCACCAGCGGCGTATTGGGACGCCTGCGCAGCTATTTCGAAGACGAGTTGCTGGTGCAGGTGGGGCGCAAGATGCAACCCACCAACTACGCGCTGGAACTGGCCAAGCCGGTACGTGAAGTGCTGCTGACCATCCAGTCGTCCATCACCGCCAAACCGGTGTTCGACCCCACCACCAGCAAGCGCCACTTTCGGCTGGTGACCTCGGACTACCTGATCAGCGTGCTGTTCGCCCAGGTGATTCAGAAAATCCACCAGGAAGCGCCCAACATCACTTTCGAGATGCTCGGCCCCAGCGATAACTCCGGCGAATTGCTGGTTCGCGGCGAGGTCGACCTGATGATCGTGCCGGAGCGCTACACCATCGACGGCCACCCTTCCAAGCTGCTGTTCGAGGAAGAACACGTGTGCGTGGTGTGGCAGGGCAATACGCAAGTGGGGGACAGCCTGACGCTTGAGCAGTACATGGAAATGGGCCACGTCTCAGTCGGTTTCGGGCGCACCCGGCACATGAGTATCGAGGAATGGTTCATGAACCAGTACGGCTTCAATCGCCGCCTGGAAGTGATTACCAACGACTTCAACACCCTGCCGCAGCTGGTCGTCGGCACCCAGCGCATCGCGACCATGCACCAGCGGCTGGCGCGGCTGTACGCCCTGCATCTGCCGCTGCGGATCCTGCAGCCGCCGGTGAAGATACCGGTGATGCGTGAAGTGATGCTGTGGCACCGCAGCGTCGACGGCGACCCCATGCATCGCTGGCTGCGCGATCGCATTAGCGAATTCATCCAGCACCTTGAGGAGCATCCTATCGCCGCTCGCGATACCTCCCATCCCGCGTCACGATTGGCCAAATAGTCGGGTCGTCCTTAACGTGCCGTGGGAACGCCAAGGCAACCACAAGGACAACAAAAACCATGTTCCGCTATTTCCCAACCAACTACGTGTGGAATCTTTCTGTCAACCTGGCCATCGAGATGGGCGCCCGCATGGGCGAAATCGAAGAGATGTGCGCGCCGCTGCAGGAGGCCGCCCGCCAACCCGACGCCGCCGGTACCAAGGCCTTCCGCGAGACCTGGGCGAAAATGGCCGACAAACTCTGCGGGCTGGCCGAGGAAGACGAAACGTCGGGCCGGCTGTTGTCTGCAGGCGAAAAATACAACCGCGCCGCCACCTACTACCTGACCTGCGAGCGCCTGCAGGCCCATGGCGCAGCGGGTCGTACCGAGCTGTACCAGCGCTTCCTGCAGACGTTCAAACGCGGCATCGAACTGTCCCGGGAGAACTGCGAGCGAGTGGAGATCCCCTACGAGGGCGCACATATCTCCGGCTTGCTGGTACGCGCCGAAGGCGTGAGCGGGCCGGCGCCGATCCTGGTGCAGGTCAACGGGCTGGATTCGACCAAGGAAATGAAATACCGCGTCGGCCTCCCCGCCTGGCTGGCCAAACGCGGAGTGTCTTCGCTGATCATCGACCAACCGGGCACCGGTGAAGCCTTGCGCCTGCACAACCTGATTGCCCGTTACGACAGCGAGCACTGGGCCAGCCGCGTCGTCGACTGGCTTGAAACCCGCAGTGATGTAGATGCCCGGCGTATCGGCATGGAAGGTGTCTCGCTGGGCGGTTACTACTGCCCGCGCGCCGTGGCCTTCGAACCGCGCTTCGCTTGCGGCGTGGTATGGGGCGCGAACCACGACTGGCGAGATGTGCAAAAACGTCGCCTGGAAAAAGAAGGCAGCTTCCCGGTACCGCATTACTGGTCGCACGTGTGCTGGGTGTGGGGCGCGAACGATGTCGACGAGTTCATGAGCATCGCCGAGAACGTCCACCTGGACGGCGTGCTGGACCGGATCAAGGTGCCGTTCCTGGTGACCCACGGGGAAAAGGATTCACAGATTCCATTGAAGTGGGCACATCGCACCTACGAGCAACTGGTCAACAGCCCCAAGCGCGAGCTGAAAATATTCACTGAACGCGAAGGTGGGGTGCAGCATTCAAGCTTTGATAACAGCATTAATGCCGGACAGTACATTGCGGACTGGGTGGCTGAAAACTTGGGTGGGCACGTTGCCTGACAGATTGTAAAGCCCGGAACGTGTAGGAGCAGCTTGCTCGCGAAAAACGTCAACGATAACGCGGGACACCTGGATAAACGCGGTGCCTATGAGTTCTTCGCGAGCAAGCTCGCTCCTACAAAAAGCCTTAACTGAATAGGCGAGTAGCGTGGAACGAGCTGATCTGCCAGCCCTTCTCCCCCAAAGCCCACACCTGCGTGGCAAACCCTTCGCCGCGAATCGGCTGGTCGCCGCCACGCTTCTGCAAGGTGTTGCACTGTGGTCCGGTCATGATCGCCAGGCGCTCGCCGTATAAGCGGATCTGCAATTCGCCTCGTTCGATGGCCAGGTATTGCACCGCGCTCCGGGCGTAGTCCAGGTAGTCGGTCTTGCCTTGCACCAGGCCGGTGGTGTGTACGTACACCAGGTCATCGGCGAACAGTTCGGCGACTCGGGCATAATCCTCTTCGACCAGCGCCCGGCGGCGTTCGGTTTCCAATTGCAGCAGTTGGGTTTTCACAGGCATCTTCCTGACTCTCGGTGGGTTGACAAGCGCGCACCATAAACGCCGCACCTGCGCAGTAAAAATCGTCGATGAAGATGCCTGCCATCGTGACTCGCGATACTCTCCCTCCGACACCTTCCATCGTCCACAAGCCAAGTAAACCAAGGCTTGCAGACCTATTGACCCGGTCAATACGTCGCCATCGATGCAATCTGTTGGTGTTGAACCTGCCCGCGCCCCTAGTCTCTTTTCGCATAACAATCAGCCAAGCGAAAAACCCCATGCCTAGCCTGCACCTGAAATGCCAAACACTGTTCGACGGCACCGGCCTCGACACCCGTCAGCAGCAAACCCTGGTGGTTGAAAACGGTCTGCTGAGGTACGTCGGCCCGACCCTGTCCGCGCCTGCACCCCAACCCGGCGACACCGTGGTGGATGCCGGCGACAACTTTGTCATGCCCGGCCTGGTGGATGTGCATACTCATCTGGCATTCGGCAATGCGCAGAGCGAAGAAGACATCGATATCTGGACCAGCGACGAGTTCCGCGCCCTGCGCGGCATGTTCTTCGCCCAGCATGTGCTGGCGGCCGGCGTCACCAGCATGGTGTGCCCCGGTGACAGTGGCCAGCTCAGCATCGCCGTGCGCAACGCCATCGGTGCCGGGTTGTTCGAAGGGCCGCGAATTGCCGCCAGCAGCCGGGTCATCACCAATCGGCAGAGCCTCAACGACTGGTTCCCGAGCCGCATGGGTGCCCCGGAATTTTTCACCGCATGCCTGGTGACCAGCCGCAGCGATGCCTTGGCGGAAATCCGCAAACAAGCCAAGGATGGCGTCGACCTGATCAAAATTGCCATGGACGGCACCCATCGCCGCCCCAACGGTGAAATCATCGCGGCGTTCACCGCCGAAGAAACTTACGAAATGGTGGCCGAGGCCCATCGCCTGGGCTGCAAGGTCGCCACCCATGCCTACGGTCGCGAGGCGGTGATGTACGCCGCGCGCGCCGGCGTCGATCTGGTCTTCCACGCGTTCTACATGGACGACGCGTGCATCGAAGCCTTGCTCGAAGCCGGCAGCATCCTGGCCCCCACCATGACGTTTCCGCAGAACACCGTGGATTTCTGCCAGCCCCACGACCCGGCCATCACCACCGGCTACGCCGGTTACTGCGCTCGAACCCTGGAGATCGGCTCAGCCGTGCTCAAACGCGCGAAAGCGGCCGGCATCCCGTTCGCCTGCGGCAGTGACAGCGGTTTTGCGGTGACGCCTTACGGCGAGTGGCACGCCCGCGAGCTTGAATTGCTGGTGACGCGGCTCGGCTTTACGCCGGCCGAAGCCCTGCATGCAGCCACCAACGTCGGCGCGCGCTGCATGCCACGGGGCGAGACCCTGGGCACTCTGGAAGTAGGGAAACAGGCCGACTTCCTGCTGCTCGACGGCTCGCCATTACAGAACATCCGTCTGCTGCAGGATCGCTCTCGCCTGAAAGCCGTCTACAAGGGCGGCCAGCCGGTGCGTATGGAGCGCAGCCCCTACAACCCCAAGCAGGTCAGCGACTTCAACTCGTTGAAATGGACCGATCTGTACACTCGCGACCGCGTAGCCCAGTTGGGCAAGTGGGCCTTATGAGGACTGCTGACATGCAACAACTCGATCTGCTCACTGCCACGGACCTGGCGAGCCGTGCCATTCGCCTCGCCCGTCAAGCAGGCTTCAAGCCCATGGCCGCAGCCGTACTGGACACCGCCGGTCATCCACTGGCCGTACTGCGCGATGAGCACGCCAGTTTCCTGCGCCCGCAAATCGCCACTGGCAAGGCTCGCGGCTGCCTGGGCATGGGTTTCGGCGGACGGGAACTGGCGCGGCGTGCGCAAGCGATGCCGGCATTTTTTGATGCGATCAACAGTTTGACCGGCGGCGAAGTGATTCCCGTGGCAGGCGGTGTACTGATTCGTAATGCCCAGGGGCAACTGATCGGCGCCATCGGCATCAGTGGCGATACCTCGGACAACGACGAGCGCTGCGCCGTGCAGGCCATCGATCAGGTCGGCCTGATGGCGGACACCGGCGATCAACCTCCAGGCTGATCGAGCATCGCCGCCTGTTCTACCAGCAGTCGGCGCAACCAGCGCATCGCCGGATCATGTTCCTGGTAAGGGTGCCACTGCAGCACTTGGGTAGCGGCGGGAAACGCCAGCGGTGCGCGGTGGATCCGCAGCGGGTAACGCCGGGAAAAACCCTGGGCCTGACGGCGAAATACCGTAGCGATACGCGCGGTACCCATCACAAACTCCGGGATCAGCGCAAAGCTTTCCACGGCCACCGCGACTCGCCGTTGCACGCCAAGCTCCTGCAGGTGCACGGCATCCATCGCCAGGTTTCGCCCGTCGGAGAACTCGCGCACCACATGTTCCGCCGCACAGTAGCTGGCCAGGCTCAGGCCCTCGGCAAACTGCGCCTGCCCCGCGCAAACGATGCAGCACAACTCATCGTTGAGCAGCGGCACGTGGGGGTACGCCGGATTCAAGCGGCGCTGCGGCACTATCACGGCATCACTGCGACGGTAATCCAGCGCCTCGCTGACCACGTCACCGTCGCGCGGTGCAGGCAGGTCGCGCAGGCTCAATCGCACCCCGGGAGCGACTCGTGCCAACTCAAGACTTACGGCAGGCAGGAGTACTCCGACCACGTAATCCGAGGCCACCAACGTGAATTGACGGGTACAGGTGGCGGGGTCAAACCCGACCGGCGAATCGACGATGTCCCGTGTCAGCGCCAGGGCCTCACGCACTTTCGGCAGCAGCTCCAGGCCCAGCGCTGTCGGCTCCAGCCGCCGGCCAACCTGCACCAGCAACGGGTCGTTGAAGTGTTCGCGCAGGCGCCCCAGCGCTGAACTTGCCGCAGACTGGCCCAGGCACAAGCGCTCCGCCGCCCGGCTCACACTGCATTCGCTGAGCAAGGCGTCCAGGGCCACCAGAAGGTTCAGGTCGAGACGTCGATAACGCATACAGCTCCACTACGGCTGAGAATTGCTGCAGCAACCCTAAGCAGACGTTGAGCCGAGGACCAATCGCAAGCTCCGTTACGAGCTATCACGAAAAACACTACATCGCCTGCCAGGGTGCGACTGCGCCGTTACCCCGCCAGGCTCGGCACCTCAAGCCCGACCTTCACCCGGTCCAGTGCCACGATGGTCTTGAACCAGGTCACGTTGGCGTTTTCGGCAAACAATCGCCGGGCCAGGGCCTGGTATTCCTGCATGCTGGCGACGGTCAATATCAGCACAAAATCCACCTCGCCAGTGACGTAATAGCACTGCTGCACCTGCGGCACGGCGAAGTGGGCTTTGATCGCCTCCATGGCCTCGATACTGGTGCGCTCGACCATCACTTCGACAATGATGGTGATCGGCCGGCCGACGGCAGTGGGGTCAACAATGGCCACGTTGCCGGTGATCACGCCCTTCTCTTCCATGCGCTTTATGCGGCGCTGCACGGCGGCCGTGGACAGGTTGACCTGCTCGGCCATCAGCCGCAACGGCGTGGTGTTGTCGCGCTGGACGAGGTCCAGGATCGCACGGTCAAATTTATCCAGCGATTCAAATGCAGCGTCCTTGTTAGCCATGCGAGCCCCGCGAGAAAATTTCCCGAAAACTAGCAGAAAACCGCGACCCTTTATCTAGCCACGAGAAATATTATCTTGCGTGCAGCCTGCCTTCGCAGCCTGACCGGCCACTCACACAGGATATTCGGCATGCTCGCATTGTTTCATCTTTCCCCCGTCCTGCTGGTCACTGCAATGCTGGTGGTGCTGCGCCGCCCGCCGGTGCACGCCGCCCTCGCTGGCACGTTACTGGTGGTGGTGCTGTGGCTGGCGGGTGCTGCCGACGCGTGGCACCTGGGCAGCCTGCTGGCCGCTGCGCAAGATACCGTCGTGCTGTTTGCCAGCACCGCCTTCGTCATCGTGCCGGGGCTGGCGTTCGTGATTTGCATCGAGCGCCTGGGCGTCAATGTGGCGCTCAGCCAATGGGTGCAATCCCTGGGGCTGCGTCGCGGCGATCAACTGGTGTTCATCGTCCTCGGCCTGGCACCGTTACTGGAAGCCATGACCGGTTTTGGCGTGTCGCTGATCGCAACGGTGCCGCTGCTGCTCAGCCTCTTTGAGCGCCGGGTTGCCCTGCGCATCGCCTTGGCCGGCATGGCGATCATGCCGTGGGGCACCCTGGGCCTGGCCTCGGTGATCGGCGCCTCGCTGGCACATCTGGACGCGCCGGCCCTGGCTGCGACTTCGGCCCTCACCAGCGCCCCTGTGTTTCTTGCCCTGAGTGCCATGGCGTTGTGCCTGGCAGGCGTGCGCGAGCTGCGGGAATGGCAGGCGCTGGGCGTTTTCTGGTTGCTGTTCGTGGCCGTGCTCTACGCAGCCAGCCTCTGGTTGGGGCCGGAAGTAGCCGGCGTTGCCGCCGGCCTGTTCACCGCCAGCGCCGTACTGGCTGCCGGCCTGTGGCGGCGGCACAGCGCAACCACCCGCAGCACGGTGCAATGGCCGCGCCAGGCCTGGCCTTATGTGCTGCTGATCGTCTTCATCGTCGGCTTGAAAACGCTGTGGAGCATCACCGGCTGGCAGGATCTCTGGATCGTCCAGGGTGCCCAGGTGACGTGGAAACCCTTGGCTTCACCGGGCGTGGCGCTGATCCTGGTGCTGATCGGCCTGGGCTTCTACACGCGCAACACGCCACGCCAGACGGGGCCGGTCGTTGGTTGGCTGACTGCATTGGCGGTTCGGGCGAAACGCCCCTTGCTGACGATTTTCTTCTTTCTGGCCATGTCACAAATGATGGTAAAAGCGGGCTTTCTGGCGGGCTTGATGCAACTGTTGGCAGGGTTGTCGCCCACCGCTGCGACTTCGCTGGTCGCCCTGCTGGGCGGGCTGTCCGGCTACATGACCGGATCGAACGTGGGCGGTAACGCGATCTTCATGCCGGCCATCGCGATGTTGCCGGAAACCTCCCGCCTGTTGCTGGCCGCCGTGCAGAACAGCGCGGCAGGACATGCCGCACTGGGTTCGCTGTCGATCGTCATGCTGATCCTGGGGCTGGCGAAGACCCAGGCCAGCGAGGAAAGCGCACTGGTGAGGTTTGGCTTCGGGCTGGTTTGCCTGAATACGGCGTTGGTGGCTTTGAGCGCGATGCTGCTGGTGGGGTGGCTTGGGTAACAGCGAGCGATCGCCTCAAACCGCTCTGTCACCCAGATTCCTCGTTCGACGAACGGGGCATGAAAGTCTGGCGATCTGGGCTACATCGATGCCGATGGACATCAGCGCATGCCCGCGCTTTTGGCTGGAACCCGGCGAGATTAAGTTTCACTTAAGGTCGTTTACTTACTCTCGCGCCCACTTACACCGCAGCACAAACCAAGCGCAAACAATAACTGGGCATTCAGGTTATGAAGCATCTTTCAAACAACACGAACACTCCCTTCAGCATTGTTCTGGTTAATTACAAAACACTCGACATCACCAAAGCCTGCCTCGACCTTTTATACAAACACGTGGGGCACCGGAATATCCCGGTCTGGGTCGTTGACAACGACTCCGCGGATGAGAGCGTCCAATACCTGCGTTCGCTGAACTGGATCAACCTGATCGAGCGCAAGTCAGCCGGCCCGGAAGCGGGTCATATGGCGCACGGCAGAGCACTCGACATGGCGCTGGCGCGCGTCACAACCGATTACCTGTTCCTGCTGCACACCGACACCTTCATCTACGATGAATCCGTGTTCGACATGATGTTGAGCAAATGCATCAACGATCCGCAGGTCGCGGCCGCAGGCTGTGTCGAGCAACTGGATCGCGGGGTGATCAGGTCTGCCTGGCGTTATGCTTCGCGGCTGTACAAACACCATTATCGCCGCCTGAAACAAACCTTGGGGCTGCGCTCCAAAGACCCGAAGCCCTGGCGTGAAGTCCACCTGAAGAGTTTTTGCACCCTGTGGAACTGTGGGTTGATGAAGCAGCATGATCTGCATTTCCAGCTGGATGATCGTGTGCCCGGGTACACGCTGCAAGACCGCATGGTCGAGATGGGATACACCGTCGAATTCATTTCGCCCGGCACGATATTCAAGTACCTGGACCACATCCAGGCCGGCACAGTCGCTGCCGCCGGCGGCTACAGCACTGCCCACCGTCGCAGCAAGATGTACAACGAGATGCTCAAACGCATCGGCAAAACCGGCTTTGCGCAATAAGCGCAGACCTCAAGCGCGGGTCACTTGGGAAAATAGAAACGTAATCGATCACGCTGTTGTAAACCCTTTGAAACAACGTTGCTTGCCGTTCAATTAATTACTGGATATTTCATAATTCAAACCTACGCTCTTCCGCGGGGGATCCAAATTTCAGGGTAGCCGGGGGGGCTGTCCTCCGTAGCCAACGAAAGTTCGCAGGATCTCGATATGAACCGGACTAAGCTCAAATTGATGTTCGCTGCCCCCCTGTTGTTATCTGCACTGGTGCTATCGCTCAGTACTCAAGCAGCCGACAAGCCACCTCCTAACATTGTCGTGATCATGGGCGATGATATTGGCTGGTCCAATATCGGTGTCTACAACCAGGGCATGATGGCCGGTCGAACCCCCAATCTTGACCAGCTTGCCGCTGAAGGCATGCGCTTTACCGACTACTACGCCGAGGCCAGTTGCACGGCGGGTCGCGCCAACTTCATTACCGGCGAGCTGCCAATTCGCACTGGCATGACCACAGTCGGCCAGGCGGGCTCACCGATCGGGATTCCCAAAGAAGCGGTCACCATCGCCACCGCCCTCAAATCCATGGGATACGCCACCGGCCAGTTCGGCAAGAACCACCTGGGTGACTTGAACGAATTCCTGCCCACCGTGCACGGCTTTGACGAGTTCTTTGGTTATCTCTATCACCTGGATGCCATGGAAGACCCTGCGCACCCCAACTACCCGCAAGAGCTGCTGGCCACCGTCGGGCCGCGCAACATGGTGCACAGCTGGGCGACGACCATTGACGACACCACCGAAATGCCACGTTGGGGCAAGGTCGGCAAACAGAAGATTGAAGACGCCGGCACGCTCTATCCAGAACGGATGAAAACTGTCGACGAAGAAATTCGCGACAAGGCATTCGCCTTCGTCGACAAGGCCAAGCAGGACAACAAACCCTTCTTCCTGTGGCTGAACCCAACCCGAATGCACATCGTCACTCACCTTTCCGATAAGTACGAGAAGATGCGCAACTCTGAAAATGGCTGGTCGGAACAGGAAGCCGGCATGGCGCAACTCGACGATATCGTCGGCGACGTCATGGCCAAGCTGAAAAAAGAGGGCATGGATGACAACACCATTGTGGTGTTCACCACCGACAACGGCGCGGAAAACTTCACCTGGCCAGATGGCGGTACCACCCCATTTGCCATGGGTAAAGGCACCATCATGGAAGGCGGCTTCCGGGTTCCGGCGATCGTTCGCTGGCCTGGCAAAGTACCGGCCAACACTATCGGAAACGGCATCATGTCCGGCATGGACTGGTTCCCGACCTTTGTTGCCGCGGCGGGTAACCCAAACATCACCCAAGAACTGCTCAAGGGCAAACAACTGGGTGATACCACCTACAAGGTTCACCTCGACGGCTACGACCAGACTCCGATGATCACCGGTACAGGACCATCCAATCGCCATGAAATCTTTTACTTCGGCGAAAGTGCTTTGGGTGCGGTGCGCATCGACGACTACAAATATCGCTTTATTGACCAGCCAGGCGGCTGGATGGGTGCCAAAGTAGCCATGGATGTTCCGATCCTGACCAACTTGCGTCTCGACCCGTTCGAACGCATGGGTTGGCCGGAAAATCAGTCTGCGCAAGGTTCGCAGCAGTATTTTGACTGGTTCAAGTATCAATTCTGGCGCTTCGTGTTCGTGCAACAGCAGGTGGCCAAGCTGGCTGAAACCGCGATTGAATATCCGCCGATGCAAAAAGGCGCGAGCTTCAACCTCGACTCTGTCAAAGCCAAAATCGCAGCGGCTCGTGCAGAGATGGCCAAGTAGGTTCAGCGAATCTCGGGTGGCTGAAACGGCCACCCGCTTTCGTCACGGACGATTTGCTGAGGTATCCACATGTTGAACAAAACAGCGTCTCTGCCCGCCCTCATCCTGCTCGCTTTGTGCTGCCAGCAAGCCCAAGCCGGCGGCATCCTGCTCTACGAGATCGGCACCGATAACGCCGGTCTCGCCAACGCCGGTGCCGCGGCACGGGCTCAGGGTCCCTCGACCATTGCCAGCAACCCGGCGGGCATGAGTTACCTGCCAGGCACGCAGATCACCGGCGGTTTGCAGGTGCTGTACGGCAATCTCAAATTCGATCGCGACAACGACACTAATGTCGCCGGCAGTGGCAGTGGCAATGGCCTCGACCCCATTCCAGGCGGCAGCTTCTTCATCACCCATCAACTCGACGACCACTGGAGCGTGGGCTTTGGCCAGTACGGCGACTTTGGTCTGGCCGTCAACTACGACAATGACTGGTCCGGACGCTACTTCGCGCAAAACTCCAGCCTGCTCGGCTTGTCCATGGTACCCAGCGTGGCATACCGCTTCGATGAGCAATGGTCGGTAGGTGTCGGCGTCAAAGCCATGTACGGGAAGATTCAGGCGCAGACTGCGATCGACCGCTCACCGTTGGGCCTCACCGACCGTGGCGACGGCCAGTTCAAGTACAAGGATGAGGACTGGGGTTTCGGCGCTAATGTCGGTGTGATCTACGCCCCGCAACCCGGCACGCGCATCGGCGTAACCTACACCAGCAAGGTCGACCTGGACTTCGAGGACGGCCTGGACGTCAAAGGCAACGGTCTCGCCCTGAATCGCTTGAATGGCCTCAATACCCAACTCGACATGACGGTGCCGCAAACCGTCACCCTGAGCCTGTTCCAGCAACTGGACCGGCAGTGGGCCCTGCTCGCTTCGGTCAATTGGCAGGACTGGTCAGCGTTCGGCGATGTCGGCGTCCAGGTCGACACGGCGGTAGCCGGTACGCAATCGACCACCATCGACGCCAACTACAAGGACACCTGGCAACTGGCACTCGGCGCGCAGTACCAAGCCACCGAGCAACTGTGGTGGAATCTGGGCGTGGCCTACGACAGCAGCGCGGTTTCGGATAATGACCGCACCGTCACCGTGCCCATGGCCGAATCCTGGCGCCTGGCGACGGGGGCCACCTATGCACTGAACAAGGATACCGACATCAATCTCAGCTGGGCCTTGGTCTGGCTGGGCGACATGCCGGTGGACCAGACCAAATCCCTCTCAGGTGATCGAATCTCCGGTCAATTCGATAGCGCCTGGATTCAAGCCGTGACCGGGAACATGACTTGGCGTTTCTGATTGCCCATATAAAGAACGACTTAATCCAGGGAGCACCGCACCATGAATCTTTCGCAAACAATGCTGATCGGCAGCGCACTAAGCGTTGTCCTGCTCAGCGGTTGCACGTCCCAGGTTACCGAGCGCGAGCAGTATTCCGGTTACCTGTCCAACTACAACAACCTGCAGCAAGTGACCACCACCACCGGTGAGAAAGCGATGCGCTGGGTGAGTCCTTCGTGGAATGCCAATGCTTACGACACGGTCGTGTTCAACGGGTTGGAGCTCTATCCGGCACCCAAGCCCGATGAACGAGTCAACCAGCAGACGCTCAATGACATCCGCAACTACATGAGCGACAAAGCCAGTGGAGTGCTGGGCCAGAAATACCGTGTGGTGTCGAGCCAGGCCAAAGCCCCTCGCGGCTCAAAACCCCTGATTCTGCGCGCGGCCATTACCGGGATAAGCGCTTCCAATGAAGGAATGAAGTGGTATGAGGTCGTTCCGGTAGCAGCCGTGGTCGGCGCGGCGCAAGCCGCCACCGGCCATCGCGACCAGGATACCAACCTGTTCATCGAAGCCGAGTTCATCGACCCAAGCAACAATCAGACGGTGGCCAAAGTGGTGCGTAAGGTGGCTGGCAGCCAACTGTCCAATGCCAGCCAGCAAATCACCGCCAAGGACTTCAAGGCAGCGATCGACAAAGTCAGCGCCGATCTATGGGCCTTCATCCGCAGCTAGGCCAAAGGCAATCACCTATTTTGCCATCTGCCATCCATAACGAGGTGCACGCAAATGAAAGCAATCCATTCCTGGCTAACGCTTACGTTGATGGCGGTGTTGATCAGTGCCTGCTCCGCCGTGAACTCCACCGATGGTGGTGCCGGTGAAGTCGAGATTCGCTCGGGGACCATCGAGCAGATTTCCCTGACGCAGATGCAGACCAACCACGACAGCGGTGTCGGCGCCGTACTCGGCGGCCTTGGCGGTCTGGGCATAGGCAGCCTGATCGGTCGCGGTACCGGCCGCGATGTCGCCATGGTAGCCGGCGTGCTTGCCGGTGCGGTCGGCGGTAATTACGCAGAGAAAAAACAGTACGATCAGCCGGTGGAGGCGCAGCAGATCATCGTGCGGGTAAGAAGCGGCGTGCTGGTATCCGTCACTCAGCCGATCAATTCGTCCTTGAGCAAAGGCATGAAGGTGTACATCCAGGGGTCGGGTAATGACGCGCGGGTAGTACCGCAAGGTGGCTAGGGTTCACACGGAGGATTGCCATGACAAAAGTCGATGTGACATCCCGCTTCGAAGCAAAGCTGCTTCGTCCGGCAAAGCCTGGTGATGATAAGTCGTGGACATTTTTGGTACTGCCCAAAGATGCGAGTGAACAACTGCCGAGGCGAGGAAGGACGACGGTTGAAGGCACGCTCAATGGGCACCCATTCCAGGCAACGCTTGAGCCCGATGGTCAGCTGAGCCATTGGCTGCGGGTCAGTAAGGAATTAAGCGAGGCCGCAGGCGCGGCCGCTGGGGATAGGGTCACGATAGAGCTAAGCCCAGCCAAGAAGGAGCCTGAGCCTGACGTCCCGGCAGATTTCCAGGAGGCACTGGCAGCCAATCCAGAGGCGCGCGAAGTCTGGAACGGTACGACGACCATCGCACGGGTGGACTGGATACACTGGATTACTTCAGCCAAGCAACTCAAGACACGCGCAAAACGAATGGGTGATGCCTGCGAAATGCTTGCATCCGGCAAGAAGCACGTGTGCTGTTTTGATCAGTCTGGTTACTACAGTAAGGCCTTCAGTGCACCTGAGGCCGAAAATTCTTAAAGACTAGTTGTAAGCCCTTCTGGAGATGTCCTCCTTTTCCGCTCCTTATCTTTCGCTGAATTCGGCTGTCGAGCGATCGGACAAATGCGTCCAACCGGTCCGTGTAGGAGCTGTCGAGTGCAACGAGGCTGCGATCTTTTGATCCGACAAAAATTCCGGCGGATCAATCTGCTCCAACACGCGATTCGCCGTGACCTCCACCAGCATGACGCTGTTGGAAATCCCCAGCAGCGCATTGCGGTCTCCCCTCCAGATAGATATATGCTTCATCGCCGACAAGGACATCACCCTGTCACCGAACATGGCTTGCCCCGTCATCCTCTCCGGTATTCCTGGCGCGCACATCCTGCTGTTCCGCCATCCAATTGCAGGCGTACAACTGGTCAAAGGGACAATCGAGAAAGGTGAAACTCCCGCTCAGGCCGCTCTGCGTGAACCAAGCGAAGAATCGGGCATAGCAGCCGCCTCGGTTGTTAGCGATATGGGCTCCTGGGACGCCGGGCATCGTTAGAATCTCATACACCTATTGCACTCACTGCCGAGGAACAGCAATGACGCAGTTTTACGATGCACGTGGCAACATTTATGGGGTCGTCAGCCCGCAGGCGCTGCGTGCCCAGGGTGTTGATCTGCCCCTTGACGCTGAGGCGGCGGCGATGAGACGCCTGGATTGGGCCTCCCAGGCGATCAGCGTCTCATGCACCTGGCCTGAAGGGCAGCAACCTGCAGGGACCAAGGAATATCGTTCGGACGGCCTACTGATCGGACCGTTCCAGCACACGGCGCCTTTTGATCTACTCATCGTGAATACAGACGGCACCCTGGCTGAACGCAGTGGCAATGGGCTGACCATTTTTGCCCAATCCCTTGCCAACAGAGGGCTTGTGCCACACCAAACGACGTTCACGATGCGCGTGCATCACGACAAAAATCACTCTCCGACGGCGGTAATGGTCGAGCGAGCTAATTACGATGATATTGCAGGTTTTTGGCTGGATCTGGGTAAGCCGGAATTCGGGCCGCACGCTGTCGATGCCAACGCCTCCAACATCGATGCTGCTGAGTTAAATGGTCGTGTAGTCAGCTCGGTGAAGCGCTTAAAGCAAATCGACGGAAAATGGGCACACAGTGTGTTCATCAGGATTGGTAATCCACACTGCGTAACGTTGGTATCGGATCGACAAGCGCTGCCCGGTTTCGACTCGCTGAATCGGGAACCCTTGAATAATGTACTGAGAAAAATCGCCTTCGGGGAGGGCGAATTTGGCGTTGGAGAACCATGCGCTGCGGGCATCAATCTTCAATGGGCTTACGTGGTGAACGAAGGCCTAATCGAAGCAAGGATTTTTGAGCGAGGAGAAGGGCCGACAGCATCTTCAGGCACCAGTGCTAGTGCCGTGGCTTGTGCGGCGTGGATGGCCGGTTGGGTCAATGCCGGGCATGTGCGAGTAATAATGCCGGGCGGAACGGCCCCGGTGCGGTTGGTTGAACGAGACGGAATTTTGCAACAGGTGTTTCTGTTCGGTACCACGTATCAAATAGGAGGCGTTTGAGGGAGCGAGATCGAGCATTTCCCGATAGGGCCGGCCATCTTTTTTGTGACGATTGGAGCGTTTCGTTACAGACAGCAGTCGGCCAATTGCAGTCCTTCGCGACAGGCATTAACCGGCCGAAGCGGACGGTCGCTCAAGCGCTGCGCACACTGGCTTGCGTCTACAGGGCGATGGGTAAGACGCGCTCATGAGGAAACTCCATCCCATCTCAATCTAATTGCATTTGCAATCATATTAAGGCGTGCAGTATGGTGCAAGCTTGACGGAACGCACGGAGTTTTTTGGAATATGATCGGCTTTTCCAGCTTCAGCAAAACACCAGATACCCGCCTTGCCGCTCAGGCCTGCATCGATAAAATCCGAACCCCGGCACAGCAATACACCGCTGGCTTCTCCTCTCCGCTCTACACCATGATCGATATCGCCAACCGACTTGAAAGGGATCCGGGAACGGCCAGGCATGTCTGGGTCATCCGGTCCGACAAGCAGTCTCGAGTCGAAAGCTGTCACAGACGTATCAGCGCCTGGCCTCTGCGCTTTAGCCCTATTGCCTGCGCCAGCGAAAAACCGCTGTTGTACCTGACCAGTTCTGCGACATCAGCCGAACTTTGCGCACTTTCAAACGAGTCCGCCCGCCGGGGCATTCTGTGCAATGACATAGAAACCCTGCCCTCCCGCTGGCCTAAAGGCGCTCACCCCTGGGTTCCGCTTTGGCTGGCCGCCAACCCGCACTGCCTGCCTTTCGACCCCGCCAGCGGTGCCGAAGCGCACGCCATTGCGCTAGCTGCGTTGCAAAGTTTGTATGTGGAAGGCAATGCCGGCTTCTATTACATGGCGCTTCACGATGAACCCAATGATTTAGTCGCCCCCATCAGCCAACTGAGTGCGAGCCAGGCCTTCAAGGGCATGTACAAACTCAACGAAATTAATACAGATTCCGGGCATCCCCGAGTCCGCTTGTTGGGCGCGGGGCTGGCCTTGCAGTCGGTGGCCTCAGCGGCGCAGATGTTGCGTGATGATTGAGGCGTCGAAAGCGAGCTTTGGAGTTGCCCCAGCTACACCCGCCTGGCCCGTGATGCAGACAAGGCACAACGCTGGAACCGGATGCATCCCGACAGACCGCAGCGGTCGTCGCATTTGCTCGACTGCCTGAGCGCCGATAATTGCCCGGTGGTGGCTGTGACCGGTTATGCCCAGCATGTCGCCGATCAGATCGGTGGGCATGTCCAGTCACGGTTCGTGGCGCTCGGCGCCGATTCAACCGAAACACCTTCGGGCAAAACGGTGGATAAACGCTGGATCGTGGTACTCGCTCTGCGAGCACTGGCCCAGGAAGGTGTTATCGCGCAGGCGTGCGTTGAACAGGCCATGGACCGTTATCTGCTGCAATGACCAAACAAGGGTCAACCCGCTCGCCCACTGTTGCGCGCTGCCGTTGCGGCCCGCTCAAGCGCGTCACTGAAGAACCGCTGCTGCTCGTCATCGAATTGCGACAAAAACAGCTCGTCCACCGCCCCTTCATAGATTTGCCACATTTTTTTACGCAGCACTTTCCCGCTCTCTGTAATGGCTGCATACGCACCACGGCCATCATCGCTGGCACGGCTGCGTTTCACCAAGCCTTCGGCCTCCAGACGGTCCACCAGCCGGGTGAGGTTGTAGCGCTCGATCGCCATCACGTCAGCCAGTTCGTTCATGCGCCGAGTGCCGTCAGGGCCGCTTTCCAGGCCGCATAACGCGTCGTACCACGCGTAAGCCGGCAGCCCGGCGGCCGCCAGCCGACGCTCGATTTCCCGGATCAGGCAGCGGTGCGCCCTGACGAATCTGAACCACGTATCCGGATCGCTTGAAGACATGCATCACCCTTTTCATGAAATCTATTTAGTTGCAATTGTAGCGTGTAGCAGGCTAAGTTCTCGCAGGTAGTTGCAAATGCAACTACAAATATTCTTTAGGGCTGGCATCGACCCACGCCCCTTAGTCAGGCACCCAACGGCTCGGTGCTGCAGCACTGTTCAGGAGACGACGATGGCACAACAACCCCTGTTTCTCGACGAAGACCCACAAGAAACCCGTGAATGGCTCGAATCCATCGAATCGGTGGCGAGCGTCGAAGGGCGCTCTCGCGCCCACTACCTGATCGATCAGATGCTGGATTTCGATGCCAGCCGCCATGGTAATTTTTACGGGCGCGTCACCACGCCCTACGTCAACACCATTGCGGTCGATCGTCAGCAGCCCTACCCCGGCGACCTGACAATAGAGCGCCGGATCAATGCGTATATCCGTTGGAACGCTTTGGCCATGGTGCTGCGCGCCGGCAAACATTCGAATGTGGGCGGGCACATCGCTTCCTACGCCTCGGCAGCCATTCTGTACGACGTCGGCTTCGAGCATTTCTTCCGGGGGCGCACGGAGCAGTTTGGCGGCGACATGGTGTACATCCAGGGCCACTCTTCACCGGGCATCTACGGGCGCGCCTATCTGGAAGGTCGCCTGAGCGAAGAACAGCTGGACAACTTCCGCCGTGAGACTGACCGCGACGGTGTCTCGTCATATCCACACCCAAGGCTCATGCCGGACTTCTGGCAATTTCCGACGGTATCCATGGGACTCGGACCGATCACCGCTGCGTATCAGGCCAGGTTCATGCGCTACCTCGAAGACCGTGGCCTGAAAGAACATCAAGGACGTAAAGTCTGGGCGTTCCTCGGTGACGGCGAAATGGACCAGCCGGAATCCCTGGCGGCGATTTCCCTGGCGGGTCGAGAGAAGCTCGACAATATTATTTTTGTCGTCAACTGCAACCTTCAGCGCCTGGACGGACCGGTGCGCGGCAACAGCAAGGTCATTCAGGAATTTGAAAGCCTGTATCGGGCGGCCGGCTGGAACGTTATCAAAGTAATCTGGGGTAGCGGTTGGGATGCCTTGCTGGAAAAGGACACAAGCGGCCTGTTGCGTCAGCGGATGATGGAATGCGTGGACGGCGACTATCAAAACTACAAATCCCAGAACGGCGCTTACGTACGTGAGCATTTTTTTGGCAAATACCCTGAGTTGCTGGAACTGGTCAGCGACCTGAGCGATGAGGACATCTGGAAGCTTTCTCGCGGCGGCCATGACCCGGAAAAAGTCTACAACGCCTACGCCGCCGCCATGCGCCACACCGGAGGGCCGACGGTCATTCTGGCGAAAACCGTAAAAGGCTTCGGCATGGGCGAAGCCGGCGAAGGCCAGAACATCAACCATCAGCTCAAGAAGATGGGTGAGGACGCGGTCAAGGCGTTCCGTGATCGTTTCGCGCTGGACCTCACCGACGATCAACTGGGCGACATGCCCTACCTCAAACCGGCAGCGGACAGTGTCGAGGCCCTTTATCTGCAAGCCAGGCGCACCCAACTGGGCGGTTACGTGCCTGCACGCTTCAGTGCGGTCGAGCCCTTGCAGATCCCACCACTGTCGGCCTTGGACAACCAGCTCCAAGGCACCGGCGAGCGCGGGATTTCCACCACCATGGCATTTGTGCGCATCCTCGGCACTTTGCTCAAGGACCCGAATATCGGCAAGCTGATCGTGCCCATTGTCCCGGACGAATCACGCACCTTCGGTATGGAAAGCCTGTTCCGTCAGATTGGCATCCATTCCCACGTCGGCCAGTTGTACACACCTCAAGACGCCGGCCAACTGAGTTATTACAAGGAGGCGCGCGATGGTCAGATCATGCAGGAGGGGCTGAACGAGTCCGGCGGAATTTCTTCGTGGATCGCGGCGAGCACTTCCTACAGTACGCACGGCGTGACGACGGTGCCCTTCTACATCTTTTATTCGATGTTCGGCTTCCAGCGCGTCGGCGATCTGGCCTGGGCGGCAGGCGATGCCCGTGCCCGAGGTTTTCTGCTGGGCGCCACGTCCGGCAGGACCACGCTGATGGGCGAAGGCCTGCAACACGACGATGGTCACAGCCATGTGCTGTCCTCAACCGTACCTTGCTGCGTGTCTTACGACCCGACGTTCGCCTATGAGCTGGCCGTGATCATCCAGGATGGCATGCGGCGTATGTATGTCGAAAACCAAGACATCTATTACTACATCACGTTGCTGAACGAAAACTACGCCCATCCGCCCATGCCCGAAGGTATCGAGCAGGACATTCTTAAAGGCATGTATCGGCTCTCAGCCCCGGCGCAGCCAATCGTAGGCAAGCATGTACAACTGATGGGTTGCGGTTCAATCCTGCAAGAAATCATCGCCGCCGCGCAGTTACTGAAGCAGGACTTCGACGTCAGCAGCGAAGTGTGGAGCGTCACCAGCCTGACCGAACTGCGTCGGGACGGCCAGGATGCCGAACGCTGGAATTTGCTGCACCCTGATGAGGCGCCACGTATCGGTCACGTTGAAAGTTGCCTGCAAGATAAGCAGGGCCCGGTGGTGGTAGCGACTGATTACATGAAGATATTCGCCGACCAGATCCGCCCGTTCGTGCCCATGCGGCGCTTCGTGGCATTAGGCACCGACGGTTTCGGCCAATCGGATACCCGAGAATCGCTGCGCAGGTTTTTCGAAGTGGATCGCCACTTCATCGCGTTGGCGGCCTTGAAAGCGCTGGCCGATGACGGAGGGGTGCCAAGGGAAAAAGTAGCTGAGGCGATTGCGCTTTATGGGATTGACCCGGAGAAACAGAACCCAGCGAAAGTTTGAGTCATATCTGTTGTAACTGCCTCCCACTGTAAAACGGGAGACGGCTTCTGGCCGCTGTGTTTGCAGCGGCCTTTTTATGGACTCTATTAACCTATGTGCTATTTCTTCGCGCAGATACGAAACTTTCCTTGTTTGCGGCCCCTCGCCACAGGCAGAAAACGGCCATGAGCGGCCACTCGAACACATCACCTGGATCAGCTGTTTTGTAGGACGAAGCGGTCACCGATGTTCCGCTGCCAACATTGACCTGAACTGAGAAATGATCTCTGAAGATAGCCCGGCACCTTCGAACACTGCGCAGGTGAAGCTAACGGGTGCAGGGCCTGGAGCAGTTATGATGCGGTCTGCAACCACAGCTACCGGACTGTTTCGATAAAGCGTGCGCCCTTCATAACCTACGGCATTCTGTTTTAAGAAGTCAGCGCTGTTCGAGGTATGAGGAACCGTGTCGAGAAGCCCGGCCCTAGCAAGTGCCAGCGTTCCCCCACAGATACCGGCAATGGTCGCTCCATTTGAACGACTAGCATGAAGAAAGCCTCGAATATCCGGTGCTTCTGCACTTTCCCAGACCATTCCTCCAATGACGACAACAACGTCCGGTTTCCAGTCCAGACATTGTTGCAAACTGCTATCGACAGTTACAGCCAATCCACCCTGCGAGCGGAACTGACCCGTAGCAGGAGCGAAAAACCTGACGTCGATCCCGTAAAACGGGGACGCAGTTCCAGCAATGAAAGCATATTCCCAGTCCGCAAAACCGGGTGTCAGTATCAATCCCACACGTGCCATCAGTCAGAATCCTCCATGAATGCCAATAACATTTTGTGACAATAAACATACATCAAGGGTTGCTTTGGGTCGATTGAAGCCCCTTGCGACAGGCAGCGATCGGCCATAAGCAGCCCTTCATGCTAGCGAACAGGGCCGCATCTCACTACGATCAAGTAATCACATGGAAGGAACTGTTTGAATGGATTGCCAAATTAGGAACGCAATGGATGCGGATGCCCCAACCATCAGTCGGATCATCATTGGCACCCTGCGAGAGTCTAATGCTCAGGACTATTCGCCCGAAATCATCAATCAAGTGGGGCAAAGTTTTTCTCCACAGGCGATTCTTCGTATGTTGACGCAACGCCAGGTGTTCGTAGCAACATATGGAAGTCATGTCGTTGCGACAGCCAGTCTTGACCATGACGTTGTCCGAAGTGTGTTTGTCGAGCCTGCCTATCAAGGGAGGGGTATCGGAAGGCAGCTGATGACAAGAATTCAAGCAATCGCCATAGCCGGAGGGCTCAACGAGCTGCGTGTCCCCTCTTCTATCACTGCTGAAGACTTTTATGCTTCGCTTGGCTTTAAAAAAATCCGAGAGGTATTTCACGAGTCCGAGCGCACCATCATCATGTCGAAGACACTGGTTCGGTAGCTTAACTATCTGGGTCTTACCCCTTCGCTGAGGATCTCTAATGACAACCCAATCCGCTTTTGTCGAGGTGGTTAAAGAAGCCGATCCCGTATTGCTCCAATCCTTGAACGACCTTCTTCCACAGCTTTCAAAAAACGCTCAAGCGATGAAAATGGAGGATCTGAAGCAGATTGTGGATTCAGAGTGCTCCGATTTGTTGGTGGTGAAAGCAGCCGATGGCGGAAGCGTCTTGGGGGCGCTAACCCTAATTCATTTTCGTATTCCGTCAGGTATTCGTGCCTGGATCGAAGATGTCGTAGTAGATGCCAATGCTCGCGGCCAAGGGATTGGCAAGGCACTCATACAAGCTGCAATAGAAAAAAGCCGTGACCTCGGGGCGAAAACACTGGATTTAACCTCCAACCCAGATCGCGAATCTGCTCATCGTTTATACGAGGGCGTGGGATTCTCGGTGCGCACAACAAAGGTCTACCGATATACCAAATAACCAGAGGATCGTTGTTCAACGCATGGCGATCACTCATTTGTACAGCACCGACCTGAACGGCCGCCAAGCGTCGTTTTCTGTCAGTAGTGACAGGTAGAAATCGGCCAAAAGCGGACCCTCGAGCAAGATTCAACGGCACCATAAATCAGAAAAAAGAGTAGCGGAGATGAAAAAGGAATTTACCCTTCGGGCAGCACTGCCAGGAGATGGTCAAGCTATTTTCCATGTCACTCGGCAGTCAATAGCCGAGCTGTCGAACGGACTGTATACCCCAGAGCAACTCAATGGCTGGATGGGCGAAAGAACCCCTGAGTTTTATGAGCAACTGATAAAACAAGGACAATTGGTCGTGGCCCTACAGCTGGGAAAGATCGTTGGCTTTGTGGATTCAGAGCCAGGAGAAGTGACACGGCTTTTTCTTCTTCTCGAGGCTTCCGGTAAGGGGCTTGGTGCTCATTTGCTCAAGACAGGTATTGATAATGCACGTGGGCCCGGGATCCGCTTTATAAAGGTAGAGTCGACTTTGAATGCGGAAGGTTTCTATAAAAAACATGGTTTTGTGACACAAAGGCACGGCTTTTTCAGCCACGGTGTGGGTGGGCAACCCATAGAAATCATTCACATGGAACTTGAGTTGGAGTGATTTATTCTGCCTACGGCCACAGGCGCTTGGAAGAACCAGATTAAATGACGAGAGTCAGTTTTGGGTCGATTTCTGCCCTTCATGACGGCAGCTGTCGACCCAAAGCGGCCAATCATGCTCGAAGCAGTAGCGTGATATGTCAAATCCGGAACACTCGCGCACTGGGTATATCAAGGAACGGTAGTTACCTATGCGCGAGGGAAGGGTGAAAATGGTTCAGCATTTTCAATCAACAGGATTAAGTACCGCGCGCAAAAGAGCTTGCGCCTCGCTGGTGACGCCTTTGCTGATTAGCTTCTCTGGCAAGCTGGAATGATCAAGGAAAAGATCACGCAGACGATTCAAAGGAGCTGGCACACCGTGATACAGACGCCCCAGGAAGCGAGCGAATGCCGTGGTCTGATTGGTGTATTTAACTCTTTGGTCGTCATACCGTCGCAGCCCTATCTCCAGCGCTTTGGGGTCGCTGAGGTCGCGCCCTCGTAAATACTTCGCAAGAAAGTAACCATCTTCGATAGCCATGCCTGCACCGTACGCAGCGTAAGGAGAAGTCGGATGAGCAGCATCGCCCATAATTGTCACTCGTCCCTTTGACCATTGCTTGAGTGGATCCCGATATTTAACGACCCAGCGAAACAGATTATGCGAGGTATCCGTAGCCTCAAGGATCTGCGGAACCGGATAGGAAAATCCGTTGATGCGATCCCGCACGTGCGCTGCTGGATCACGCGGCTCAGCCTGATTTTCTTCGCATTTTTCGACGAACCACCATTCAAAGCAATCCTTGTCCTTGTATCGAAGCGGTGCGTAACCCATCTGGTAGGAGTGTTTGTGCTGAATGACGATTTTTTTGCGCTCAGGCCCCTGTAATTCGCACCAACCTAGCCATACCGCAATGCCAAGGTGTTTCAGCTCTGATGCTCCCCACAACTGCTCACGCACTTTTGACTGAACCCCGTCAGCCCCAATTACTAGATCCGCCTCGTAAGTCTGACCTTCTGCAAAGTGAACAGTCACGCCCCCGGCATGTTCCTGATAATGGCTGAACGTGTGGCTCGGTACGATCATGTCTGCTGGCGCCGCCGCAAGCAGACGCTCGTAAAGTTCGGAGCGCATCATTCCAGATTGCCAACCGGTTACACCGGCCTGCTTCAGCAACTCCATATCAATGTCAAAATTGACTCTTACTCGTCCATCGTGACGGCGAAACTCTGGAAGACCGGCAGCAAAAATATCATCCACCTGTACGCCCAAACCGCGCAAGATGACGATGCCAGTGGCATTAAGAATTATTGCCCCCCCCAGAGGTCGCAGTTCGGAGTGACGCTCGAAGACCTTCACCGAAAAACCTGCCAGGTGCAGTGCAACACCCGCAGCAATACCGCCAGGGCCGGCGCCGATTACAGCAACGCGCTTGCCTTTGATGCCTAAGCTGGAAGTTGCACTAACTTTGAAATCACTCATCTTTGTATACCTCGCTTTTATTGTTATCTGTGCGCTGCTGGTTACGAGCGATAACGCATTGCGAGGTACCATAGCGGCCCTCAGAGTGGCTGCGCCAATCACATACTTCGCTATCAGGCATCGTAAAGTGCGATGCTAGGTATCTGGATTTATCGTTTGTCTTGTGAACACTAAGCCAATGGCATCTGGTTTGAAGGCGATATTCTTCCATCCCTGGCTTGATGCCCAGCTCCGCGAAGGGCTGCTTTTGGCCGATATCTGCCTGTTAGCGCACGCTGCAGAGCGGTGCGATGGAACGCGTCCTGGACGTGTAAGCGGATTAACGTCCGGCATCAAAGTCCACAAAAAACGGGCACCTTCAAGGTGCCCGTTTTGATTTACGCCGACGCCTGCGCCCGTAATCGTTTACCGATCACTTCCAGCAGGTCACAACCATCACGCAGCGGAATGGCCAGCAGTTTGGAAAAGTCCGCCAGCACGACAGTGTCGCAACCAATCTCGGCGCGGAAGGCGATGTTTTCCAGCACCTGAGTGACCGTGCGGATGCGGTAATCGGCCATGGCCAGGAGGACGTCGAGTGGGGCTTGAGTGTCGATGAGCAGCGCGGCCGGAATCTCGTCGAGTCCGGAAAGGGGGGTGTATCGATTCATTTGAAGATCTCTGTTTGAATGGCTCAATGCCGTCACTCAGTCGTCGCCAAACGATTGGGTGGCAGCTGTACGCAGGTTGGCGAACCGGCACAGAGAACACCGGCAGACCCGAAGGTCTCCCGCGCACAGCCGCCATTGAAAGCGGCTTTGCGGGTGCGATGGTCCCTGCAAATAAAGCACATAGGCATCGCATTCTCTGTGATCAAGTCGCCAAACCTGAATCGCCATTAAGGGCGACGGTGCGGACTATAAGCTTCATCGGAACAGCGGGCAAGGTCAGGTCCAATCAAGGGGTCCTCAACCAGGCCCTTTCACGCAAAAACAACGCCTGCGCCGCATTAAACGCTTCGGTCAGCGCGGCATTCACCGTTTGTTCTACGAGGCATTCCGGATGGTCAGTAGACGAGCCAGTGGCGAAAAGCGGGGACGAACCCAGAGCCTGATGGATGTCCAGGGAGACTGAACCATGGTTCAGGTGTTGGAGCACCAGACTTCTGAAAACCTGGCGGCTCACGCAATGGATAAGGTCGTAAAATGCGTGCTTCAGTGCGATAAGGAAATCACCATGTCACCGAACAAAGCTTGCCCCGTCATCCTCTCCAGTATTCCTGGTACACACATCCTTCTATTCCGCCATCCAAGTGCAGGCGCACAACTGGTCAAAGGGACAATCGAGAAAGGTGAAACGCCAGCTCAGGCCGCTCTGCGTGAATTAAGCGAAGAATCGGGCATAGCAGCGGCCTCGGTTGTTAGCGATATGGGCTGCTGGGACGCCGGTCATCTCGATCAGATATGGTCATTTCAACTGTGTTTCACGCCGGCACTTTTGCCCCGGCAATGGACTCATCAAACGCTCGATGACCATTGCCATACCTTCAGCTTTTTTTGGGCTCCGCTCGACAATTTGCCGTTTGCCGACTGTCATCCGGTCTTCCGTCGAGCATTAAGGTTCCTGACTGCAAGGCTGACAGCGCAAGGTTATGCATTGGCTCATGATCAAAGCAAAAACCACCTTGGATGAATCGCTTCATAGGCAGCCCTGCTGAAGTATCATTCCCCTATCGTGACGCCGCGAGCCATGGGGTGACCTCCTTCTGATCAGGGCGGCACTCCACATTTCAAAATTTCAGGGAAGATTTACATCCAATGCGTGAGCGAAAGTCCGCACGATTACTGGTCTTAAGCCCCTCTCGAGATGTCCTCCTTTTCAAGTTTCTTCATAAAGAGGGGGCTTTAGCCGGAAGAAATTACTGGGCCACCCCTGGCGGTGGTCTTGAGGAAGGAGAAACATTCCACGCCGCTGCAATACGTGAACTGCGTGAGGAAACCGGTATTCAGGTCAACGCTGTTATAGGGCCTGTGGCAGATCGGCGCTTTTCAATGCTCCTGCCCAGCGGCGAGACAGTGTTCGCAGTTGAGCAGTATTTCATTGTGCACGCGCAAAACCAGACCGTTTCCAACTCTGAATGGACCTTACACGAGACTCAGGTCATGGCAGATCATCACTGGTGGTCCGCTCACGAGCTGATATCTACTAAAGAAACGGTATGGCCAGAGGCGTTAGTGGAGATGCTGGTGGATGCTGGTGTCTTCAAACCGACTGCGTAACCGCCACCGCGAAGTTACATGTGCGGACGAATACATAAGGAGCGTGTCAGATGCTGCGAGTGGATTGGCTGGATAGTCAAATGGACAAATGCGACGTGATGGCCGAATGGATTTATCGGGAATTCACTTACGAGTTTGCGCAGCAATCTCTTTCGAGTTGGCAACACGAATTCTCTGATGGACAGCGTGATGGCAGTTGGAAGTGCCTGATCGCAACGGAACGAGGCCAGTTGCTAGGTGGCGCTACGCTTGCCAGTAGCGACCTGTCTGACCGGCCAGAGCTAGGTCCATGGCTTGCGTGTGTTTTCATCGCACCTGAAGCTCGATGCAGAGGACTCGCAGCGCAGTTAATCGAAGGCATCTGCGGTCATGCAAGGGATGCTGGATTCACTACCTTGTATTTGCACACCCACAGCCAGAGTAGTTATTACACTAAGCTCGGCTGGGAAGTGCTGGAGCGCTTTGAGGTTTGGGGGAAAGAGCACTGCCTCATGTCACGGAGCTTATAGTTTCAAGCCGACTTCAACTCTGCCGCTGTTTTTTCATTACTGGCAAAACCCTGGCGTGACACTAACGTCCGGTGTCGAAGTCCTAAAAACGGGCACCTTCAAGGTGCCCGTTTTGATTTACGCCGACGCCTGCGCCCGTAACCGTTTACCGATCACTTCCAGCAGGTCACAACCATCACGTCACTCAGTCGTCGCCAAACCTGAATCGCCATTAAAGGCGACGGTGCGGATATAAGCTTCATCGGAACAGCGGGCAAGTTCAGGCCCAATCAAGGGGTGCTCAACCAAGCCCTTTCACTCGTTCGGGAAACGCTCAAATTACGTAAGGCTCGAACAGGCATCGCACATTCACCCTCGCCTTCAGTTTCGCAGCCAGCATATACAACCCACCGACCTTGCGATGCAGAAACAGGACATCCACCGGTGGCGTGTGCCAGAAATCGCGATCGACACCCAGTTGCCACCCTGCATCGCGCAAGCGTCCTGCGAGGTCGGACATCGCAAAGTCATAGGTGCCTTGATGCCGCAGTGGCTCGCAGGCCTGGCAGATGAGGTCAGTCAGGAATAACCGATGCCTGGGCAGGGTTTCAGGCTGAAAGTAGCCGACAGCCAGCGCTGCCTCGGCGATGGCGGCGCGGTCTTCACGCAAGCCCGCAACCAGCAGTTTGCGAAATGCCTCGGTGCTGTTGCGGCTATAAAGGCGCGTGGCACCGAAGTCGAGCAACACTAACTGCCCGGTTTCTGGCTGGTAACGGTAGTTGGCAAAGTTGGGGTCGGTCTGGACGCACTGAAACTCAAACACCTCGCGCAGAAGCAGGCCGAACAGCAGTGTAATGATCCTGTCGCGCTCTGCCTGTGGCGCGTGTTCAAGGGTCTCCAACGGGTCGCCCTCGGCGAAGGACATCACCAGAATGTTCGGCGTACTGAACTCGGCATACTGGCGAGGAACCAGAAAATCCGGACTGTCGGCTAACAGTTGATGAAAGCGCCGCAAGTGCATGCCTTCTTTCAGGTAATCCGCTTCATTTTGCAGTTGAAGCTTGGCCTCTTGCAGCAGCGGTGCGACGTCCATGCCGTGAGGCAGCAGCCCGGACATGCGCAGCAAAGTAGCGACGTTATCCACATCGCTGGAAATACTTTCGCGCACACCTGGATATTGCACTTTGATCGCCAGTCGCTGGCCGTCTTTGCCTTGCGCAGCATGAACCTGGCCGATGGATGCTGCCGCAAATGGCGTGAAGGAAAACCGTTCGAAGCGCCCTTCCCAGCCCTTACCCCAGCTCTCGTCAAGGACCTTTACCAACTGACTCATGGGCATCGGATGCGCGTCGGAACGCAGGCGAGAAAGAATGTCGCTAAGCTCGCTCGGTAACAAATCACCCGCATCCATTGATAACAACTGTCCGACTTTCATGGCCGCACCACGCAATTGCGACAGTTGCTCGGCCACCCGTTGCGCATTGCCCGGCGTCAACAGCAGGTCACTGAACGCCGGACGTTTACCTTGAGCCAACTGCCGCGCCCCTTCGGCCAGCATGCCGCCCACCACGCCCGAGGCCAAACTGCCAAAACGCATCAGCCGCGACAAGCGACTGCCCGGCACTGCAGACGATTCGGGCAGGCGCGGTTTCACGAATAAACAACTAAAGCGACTGCGCCAATGAGCAGGCAAACGCTAGCCACAACAGTCAGGCGCAATCGCAATGGCAGGTACCAGGCTTGCAGGCTCACCACCCGAACCAACTGTCTGTCTTGCCAGAAGTGGACGACAAATCCGACGATCAACAGCAAGCAACCCAATGGCACCGGCAGTAACGTGCTGAGCCAACCGATAAGAGCCGGGATGACGCTCCATATAAGCCGGTCGCGGCGCAGTTCGGCACTCATGTTTTGCACTGACATACCGAAGCCCCAGTGCAAGGCGCCGATGAAGCTCAGGATGACAGCGCCATAGTTGACCAGCGCCTCCGCCCAAAAAGGTCGATATTCTTGAGAAGTGAGGATGAGTAGTGCGAGACCCAAAAACGGTAGCAAACCGCCATAGCCCAGCAGCACGATATGCCTTGGCGGCGAGATCAAAGACGACAGGTTCATTTCAGTTTTTTCCAGTGCCGGATATACAAGACTGTAGACCCAAAAGCTGCGGCCTGATGCCAATGCTTTGCACTAGTACAGTGGTTTAATCCTTTCCTTGATTGACCGGCCGTTTTGGGTCGATTGCAGCGCTTTGCGCCAGGCAGAGAACTGCCAAAAGCAGGTGTTTAAAGTGCCTATCCCCTGAAACGGCTTGCACCTGTTTCACCGTAGCACCGGCGCATGCTCGGCCATCAATTCCATCACCCAGTCGATAAATGCCCGCACCTTGGCGCTGACATGGCGATTCGGCGGAAATGCCAGATACATCGGCATTGGTGGCATGTGCCAGTCCTCAAACAGCGGCAGCAACTCGCCGCTGGCCAGGTGCGGTTTGGCCATGTACTGCGGTAGCCAGAGCATGCCCAGCCCAGCCAGCCCAGCGGCGAGGTAGGCATTGCCGTCGTCGACCGTCAACTGCGGGCGGCCTCGGGCCTCAATGCGCTCCTCACCCCGCTGCATCGCGTAAGGCAAGGTTTTGCCTGTACGAAACCAGAGGAAGCCGACGGTACTGTGCCTGCCCTTATCCAGCTCACGGGGATGCTCCGGCGTACCGAAGCGCTGCAGATAGTCGGGCGCGGCGTAGATGCCCAGTTTCAAATCGCCCACATGCCTTGCCACGAGGAACTGATCGGTGATCTCACCGCCACGCAACACGCAGTCGACGTTTTCGCCAATGATGTCGACGATGCGATCGCTCACGCCCAGGGTCAGCTGGATTTCCGGGTAGCGTGCAAAGAACCCCGGCAAGGCGGGTATCAGCAGCATTCGCGCCAGTGGACTGGGTACATCCACACGCAGCCGCCCGCGCGGTGTCATCGATGCGCTGGACAGGCTGGTCTCGGCGTCGTCCATATCGACCAGTAGCCGGACGACGCGCTCGTAGTAGGCCGCGCCGTCGGCGGTGACATTGACCTTGCGTGTGGTGCGGTTGAGCAGGCGCACGCGTAGCCTCGCTTCCAGCTGCTGAACGAGCTGCGTCACGGTGGTCTTGCTCATGTGCAGGGTGGCTGCCGCCTTGGTGAAGCTGCCGGTTTCCACTACTCGGGCAAAGGCCTGCATTGCATCGAAACGGTCCATTTCACGCCTCTCTCGGGTCTGGATAATTTGGATTCTACAAACAGTCATGACCAGAGTTGCCCGTTTATCCAGGCCTGCCTTCTTTTTACAGTGGCTCCATCGTAAACAGCGGGCCGCGATGGCCCCGAAGGAGCTATGCAATGACCAGCAAACGTGATGTCGTTTTCCCGCCTGACCGCCATGCATTGTACGAATTGCACCGCTACTCGCCGGCGATTCGCTCCAACGGCTTTTTGTTCGTTTCCGGTCAGGTCGGCAGCCGCAAGGATGGCTCGGCCGAGTCGGACCTCGCGGCACAGGTTCGCCTGGCCTTCACCAATTTGAATGCGATCCTGGCCGAGGCCGGCAGTAGTTTCGAGGATGTGGTCGACACGACCATCTTCATCGTAGACCCCGACTCGAAATTCGAAACTATCTGGGAAGTTGCGGCCGAGTACTGGGGCGACGCTCCCTACCCCACGGCGACCGTTATCGGCGTGACCTGGTTGTCCGGCTTTGACTTCGAGATCAAGGTGATCGCTAAACTACACTAGTCTTCGCGCAACAGGTCTTACAGTTCGGCACAGAGCGGCCTGGCAGAAAAATGCGCTGATGCGCGCTCTTTCTGTGTGACCGATTGGCACCCAGCTCGTGGCAAACAACAGGGCTGCGAAAATGCGCGGGAGCTGGCCCGCAACCTCCCGCGCATCCTTCGTGAGCCATCGCGGGCAGGTCTTGCGGGCGTTCGATGTGCACTAGTCTTCGCGCAACAGATCTTCCAGTTCGGTGCTGAGCGGCATGGCAGAAAATGCGCTGATGCGCGCTCTTCCCGTGTTGCCGACTGGGACCCAGATCGTAGAAAACACCAGGGCTGCAACAATGCGCGGGAGCTGGCCCGCAACCTCCCGCCAATCCTTCGTGAGCCACCCCAGTTTCAGCATGAGCCAATGAGATTTCGCGTGAGCCAGCGGGATGCGTTGGGTAAGGATGTGCGCCCGCTCCAACCAGCCGTAGGCCGCCTGAAAGTCCCTGTGCCTCACAGCCAGGCCAGCCTCGCGGAAGGCTTCAGTTATGGCGCTACGCAACGTTTCTTTCATGCCGACCTCGCTCTATTTCTTTAACAGGCGTAACCCATTGATCCCTTGCTTGTAGATGACGCACATACACGGGCGCATGGGCCAATCGCCGGAAGTGAGTAGAATGAAGGTTCTAGCGGCTATAAGGTCAAGGGAAATGAATAAGGCCACTTACACGGTCGGTGCCTTGGCGAAAGCTACCCAGACCAAAGCGGTCACTATCCGTTACTACGAAACCCTGGGGCTAATGCCCCCCTGCCGGTAGATCGCCATCGGGCTACCGCTACTACGCCGATCAGGAGCGTGAGCGCCTGCTGTTCATCCGTGTGAACCCCTGTGTTTTACCGAGGTAGACATCCGCATGAACCAACTCCTGGCGCTGCGCGCCTTTGTCCGGGTCATCGAAACCGGCTCTTTCAGTCGGGCATCCGAACAGCTGGCGCTACCACGCTCCACGGTCAGCAAACTGATTACCGACCTGGAAAAGCACCTGGGCATCAGGCTGATTCAGCGCACCACGCGTGCGCTTACACCCACGCTCGAAGGCCTGGATTACCACCTGCATGCCGTGCGCCTGGTGGCTGAACTGGACGAGCTGGACAACGCTGTGCGCGGGCGAAAACTCAAGGCCCACGGCCACTTGAGAGTGGATGCGCCGGCATCGTTCGCCAATGGCCTGTTGATCCCGGCGCTGGTGGATTTTCACCGAGAGTTCCCGGACATCACCATTGCCCTGGGGATCAGTGATCGGCCGGTCAACATCGTGGGTGAAGGGGTGGACTGCGTAATTCGTGCGGGCAAGCCCGACGATATGGCCATGATCAGTCGCAAAATCGCCGAGCTCGAATACGTCACCTGCGCGGCCCCCAGCTATCTGGCGCGCATGGGCACGCCCCAGTCCCCTGATGACCTGGAAAACAACCATTACCGGGTGGGTTATTTTTTTCCATCGAACACCGCAGAGCCGTTGATTTTCGAGCGAGGGACGACCCGGCATGAGGTGGGCAATTGCGCGTTTACGACTAACGAAGGCAATGGCCTCAAGGAGATGCTGCTCGCGGGCTTTGGCGTCGGGCAGCATTTTCGCTCGATTGTTCAGCATTACTTCGATACGGGCCAGTTAGTGCCGGTACTGGAAAGCTGGTCGCGACCGGCCATGCCGGTCCAGGTCATGTACCCACCCAATCGTCATCAGAATGCTCGCCTCAAAGTGTTTATCGATTGGGTGATTGAAAGGTTCGGCATCAAGGAATGATTGCCGTGACACGGATCTCGATGCGCATGGTCGGCAACCCGAGGGACTCGACCCCGACCTGCGTCCAGATCGGCGCATGGTTGGGCATGTAGTGGCGGTACCACTTGACCATCGCCTCGTTCACTTCGGGAGGAAAACCACCTACATGGTAGGAATTGACGTGAATCACGTGCTCCCAGCCAGCGCCCGCCGCTGCCAAGGTTCTTGTCAGGTTGGCAAACGCCTGGCCGATCTCCTCAGCGAGCGATGGGGGAATGTTGAACTCGTCATCCCAACCGCCCTGGCCCGACGTTTCAATGCGGTTGCCAACTTTGACGGCCTGGGAGTAATGCAGGTTTTCGCGCAGGTAGTCGCCATAACCTGGGGTGACGAAAAATTCGGGCTTGCTCATGGTGTTCTCCGGGTCCAGTTGATTGCCAACGATGCTAGTGGACTGCTCGAAGAAAAATAATCCCTGGTTTTTGACATCACTGTTCACGCACATGGACAGTGAAAATGGGTGCAGGGGCTGCGAGCAATCACGCAACCCCTGCCCCGTTGCCTAACCTCGCAGGAAAGCGAGCAAGTCGGCGTTGATGGTGTCGGCGTTGGTCGTCGGCATTCCGTGGGGGAAGCCCGAATAGGTTTTCAGTGTGCTGTTTTGCAGGAGCTTTGCCGACAAAGGTCCAGAGTCTTCGTACGGCACGATCTGGTCATCATCACCGTGCATCACCAGCACTGGAATGGTGATGCGCTTCAGATCTTCGGTGAAGTCGGTCTGGGAAAAGGCCACGATCCCGTCATAGTGCGCCTTGGCACAGCCCATCATGCCTTGCCGCCACCAATTCAGGATGATCCCCTCGGACGGTTTTGCCCCAGGGCGGTTGTACCCGTAGAAAGGTCCCGCCGGAACGTCATGGTAGAACTGCGCGCGGTTGGCCTTGAGCTGTGCCTGCAGGTCATCGAAAACCGATTTTGGCAAGCCGCCGGGATTGCTCGGGGTCTGCACCATCAAGGGCGGCACGGCGCTGATGATGGCGGCCTTCGACACTCGGTCTTCGCCATGGCGAGCAATGTAATGGATGACCTCGCCGCCTCCGGTGGAATGCCCCACATGGGCTGCGCCTTGTACGCCCAGATGGTCGACGACGGCCGCGGCATCGTCAGCGTAGTGATCCATGTCGTGCCCGTCCCAGACCTGGCTGGATCGCCCGTGGCCACGCCGGTCGTGCGCAATGACCCGATAACCGTTCGCCAGAAAAAACAGCATCTGCGCATCCCAGTCGTCCGCGCTGAGAGGCCATCCGTGATGAAAGCAGATCACCGGGGCATCGCGTGGCCCCCAGTCTTTGTAAAAGATCTCAACACCGTCCTGCGTAGTGACGTAGCCCATGCTCGCATCTCCAGAATGAAATGACGGGCCTCTGCGCGCTGCCTGGCCACCCGGCCTCTTCAGGTTTGCAGTCACTTCAAGGCCAATGGTTTTCCCGGGTGGACCATGAGAATAGGCGAACTGACGACAATCAGCGGACTGCGGTTCTGACTACCCATTGAGCGGCCTGACCACGGCCACGGGCGCGAAGGCACGAAAACCCTAACGATCGGTGATCAGCGTGCCGTCAATGCTCTCGGCAAATCCACCACCGAAGACCTGCGCCGGGGTGGCAAAGCCCGACCGGCGGTCCCCTTGCAGCACTCGGCGGGCGGCTTCGACCGCCGCCAACGGCGTGTACGAGTAACCGTTTACCGTCTCGATCATCGATCTTGCGATCAGGCCATCAGCCCCGGTAATTTCCACCACGGCCCGTGCCCGATGCGCATCCCTCTCCTGGGCCGTCGGCCCATCCGGCAGTTGCGCCAGGTCTCCTTCAGGAAACGCATTGCCGGCGATACGCACGAACATCGCAACGTTGGGGATACCGGTCGAATGCCAAGCGGTCACCAGATCGCCGAACGACAGCGGCACACACAGGACCGGGCCGTCACCAAAATCAAAGTGGCGTGGCTGCGCATCAGGAGTGGCAACCAGCTCGCCATCAACCCTGGCGAGGACGCCCGCGCCAGTGATTTCGCTGACGCTCATGGCCGATCCCCGGGACATCGATCCAGGAACCTGAAGCGCGATATTCAAAGCGCGAGGCTGCTCCACACGTCGGGCGACATGCACTGCCAGCGAGTCTGTCGGGACGACATCCCATCCGACGCCCGGCAACAGCATCACGCCCGCCTGCACCGCTTCAGCGCCCAGCCGCTCGGCCAGCCGGTAGACGTTGATCTCGGCAGTGATGTCCAGGTAGTCGGCCCCGGCCTGGAGACAGGCATGCATCAGGGCGTCGGCGGTTTGTGCGAATGGCCCCGCGAAGTTCAGCAATACATTTATCCCAGACAGAAATGTCTCCGCCCCCGGCCCTGCATCAAATACGCGAAACGGTACCTGCAGTTGCGCGGCAAGGGCGGCGAGCCGGGGCTGATGACGCCCGGCAATTTCAAACTGCAGACCCAAAGCCTTGGCGCGCTCGGCGGCCATGCGCCCGGTGTAGCCTGTGGCACCGTAGATCAGTAGCGTTTTCATTGGGCGTGCTGCCAGTTTTTGTAGACGAATTCCAGGCTGTACCCGTCCGGATCCAGCACATTGGCGGCGTAGTAGTTCGGGTCATAATGCAGGCGTGCGCCAGGCGCGCCGTTATCGACCGCGCCACTGTCAATGGCAGCCGCATAGGCGGCTTCGACCTCAGCCTGGCTGTTGGCCACAAACCCCACGTGCACCGCTGCGCCCTCGACTACCCCTTCGCGCAACCAGAAAAATATCCGGCCATTGGCGCCGAAGCCTTTGAGATCGGGATGACCCGGCGGCCCGTCTTGCCCGTCGTAGTCCAGCCGCACGGTGATACCCAGTGGTGCCAACGTCGCTTCGTAGAAACCGATGGAGCGCTTGATGTCGCTCACTGAAAGAAAAATGTGATCCAGCATGCTGTAGCCCTCGCGTGTTCAGATGTTGTAGCCGCCGGCGACTTCGATGGTCTGGGCATTGATCCAGGCGCCGTCCTCGGACAGCAGCATGGCAATGACCCGTGCCACATCCTCCGGCTCGCCGACCCTGCCGAGCGCTGTTTGTGCTGCCAGCATGGCTTCGAACTCATCATTGAGCCCGCCGCCCAGTTCGGTACGAATAGCACCAGGCGATACGGCGTTGGCACGGATGCCGCGCTCGCCAAATTCCTTGGCCATGTACCGGGTGAGCACTTCCAGCCCTCCTTTGAACGCCGCGTAGGGCGCCACGCCAGAGGTGGCCACGCGGGTCGTGGCGCTGGTCAGGTTGACGATACTGGCGTTGTCCGCCAGCAGTGGCAGCAGCGTCTGGGTGAGGAAAAAAGGGCCTTTGAGGTGGACATTGCACAGGCCATCGAACTGCGCTTCGCTGACGCTGGCCAGGGGATTGAACAGGCCGTACCCGGCGTTGTTGACCAAGCCCGCCAGGGTGGTTGCCTGCCAGGATTCGCGCAAGGCCAGTACCACCGACTCGCGAAACGCCGGGAAGCTGGCTACGTCAGCGACATCAAGCTTGAGCGCGACGGCCTTGCCACCGGCTTGCTCGATGCGCGCTGTGACTGCAGCCGCAGCCTGTGGGTTGGTATTGTAGGTGAGGATCACCCCCAGGCCTGACCGGGCAATGTGTTCGGCGGCACTTGCGCCGATCCCGCGGCTGCCGCCAGTGATTACGATTACGCTCATGTCATGTTCCTCTGTGGTTCAAACGTGCCTCCACAGTACTGATCGCAGCCACCGGGGTCGTACCCGTTCCTGCTCGAAACCTGCCTGTTTCTGCTTTTCGCTTGCACGCCAACCTGCTCTGCCCTCAGCATGCCCGGCATGGATAATCGATTGAATGAGCTGCGATCGCTCGCGGCCGGCGCTGAAAATCGCCGAACCGAGACGGGCATTCCGCGCGTGGCCATGGTGCAGGGTAAAATTCCCGAGCACCTGCTGGCGGCGGTCTACGACCCGATGATCAACCTGATCCTGCAGGGCAGCAAAAGCATGACCGTGGGCGACCGCACGCTGCGGTATGACCCGGCGACCTATTTCGTCATGTCCATAGACCTGCCGGCAGTAGGCTCGGTGCATCCGGCCGAGTCCGGAGAGCCTTATCTGGCCGTGAGCCTGACGCTGGACCCCAGCGTGCTGTCCGCACTCTTTGCCGACCTGCCCAAACCTGGCGCACGCTACGACTACAACCCCGGCTTCAGTGTGGCGTCAGTGACCACCGAATTGATGGATGCCTGGGTGCGCATGCTGCGACTGATGGGCGACCCCCAGGCCATCGCCGCCCTGGCCCCGGTGTATGAGCGTGAGATTCTGTTCCGTGTGCTGCAGGGTCCCCACGGCTGGATGCTGCGCGAGATCGCCGCCCCGGATACCGCCATGGCCCGCATCAGCATGGCTATCCAATGGATTCGCCGTGACTTTGCCCAGCCGATCAGGGTGGAAAGCCTGGCACACCGTGCGTCAATGAGCGTCTCGGCGTTTCATCGGCACTTCAAGGCGGTGACCAATTTGAGCCCGTTGCAGTATCAAAAACGCGTACGCCTGCTCCAGGCGCGGACGCTGATGGTGGCCAATGCCAGGAGCGTGATGGCCGCCGCCTTTGAAGTCGGATACGAGAGCGCAACGCAATTCAGCCGGGATTACGCGCGGGTGTTCGGCCTTCCTCCGGCGCAGGACGCCTCGAGGATTCTGGGCGAGACGAGAGCTCGATAAGCGCGCGTCTCGTCCAGTAAAATCAGGCGGCCGCCCCTCGCTCGACGTTGCTACTGACCTCGAATTGGCCGACGAGCTTTTGCAGTTTGTTGGCATTGAGCCTCACTGTTTCCGCACTGTTTTGCAGCACCACTACGGTCTGGCGCATTTCCAATGAGGACTGGTCGACCTTCTTGATCGTCTTGCCACAGTCGAGGCTGTGCTTGTTGAGTTGTTGAATAATCGCAAACATGCTCTCTACGGCCTGGTGCAACTGTACGTTTTCCGAGGATGCATCTTCGGCCAGGCGCAGGCTGTTATCGACGTCCTTGACGCCCTCCTCCATGAAGCTGACGGCTTTTTGCGTTTCATTCTGCAAACCTTCGACCATCTGCCTGATATCGTCCGCCGCCCGTGAAGTTCGCGAGGCGAGGCTGCGTACCTCGTCGGCGACCACCGCGAAGCCTCGCCCGTGCTCACCCGCACGTGCCGCCTCGATGGCCGCATTGAGTGCCAGCAGATTCGTCTGGTTGGTGATGTCGCTGATCAGGCCGGTGATGTTGCCGATCTGGGTCATGTTGCTGTCGAGCAACTGCACGCTGGAAGAAGAGCGCTGTACCACATCCCGAATGGACTGCGTGCCTTCCTGTACGGCGAGAAATTGTTCACGGGCACGGGAGACCACCTCATCCATCGCCTGCTTCATTTGTTCTGCGCTGGCCGAAGCCTGCTGGATCTCGCCCAGTTGGTCTTCAACGATGATCATCAGGCGATGAACCGCATGCGCGACCTCCGAGGACGTGACGCCGGCCTCCTGGCTGCGCCCGAGCATCATCTGATTGGTGGTGCCGACATTATTGCTGGCCTTCACCACCTGGCCTACCACCGAGTCCAGGTGGTCAATGAAACTGTTGATCAACCGCCCCATGTCCCCGGTTTCATCGTTGGCCATGCGCGTGGTGTCCAGACGCTGTCGCAGGTTGCCCTCACCCTCGGCGATGGTCCTGATCACTCCGGTCATCTCGTTGAGCCTGGCCGCGAGCCGCTTGGGGCCCCACTGGCTGAACAGGAACGTGGCACACAGCATGCTCAGGAGCTCGATGGCATCGATCATGTCCTGGGCCAGGCCGCTGTAATGCTGGACCAGGAAGTTGGACGCCAGCAACGCGGTCATTGTCGCGAGGAAAGGTTTCATCAAGCCATAGCTGAGTGAACGCCGCCGGTAGACCTCCTCCAGATCGGCTTCGCACATCATGCCCCAGCGATCATGGGAGCCTGGCAACTGGAAAGTAACGCCCTTGCCGACGACCGGAATGTGCCGATAGTCCGAGTAGCCAGGATAGGTAACGAACAGATTGGAACCCATGCGGATGGTTTCGCGTACGCCCGGGTGCAACTGTTGCGTTGCCGGGTCGGTAAAGCGCAACTCCAGCTCAGTGTGGCGCTGAATCTGCACGGTCTTCCACGGCGTATTCACCCCGCTTTTCAGATTTTCGCCGTGGGTGAACGTGCCGTCTTCGAAACGTGAGCGTGACAGGGCGGTGCCCGGCTTGATGGCCGGATCAAACCGCGACTGCGCCATAAACAGATAATTATCGCCAGACTCGGCGTACAGGTGCCCGGCCTCACGCTGGATGAGATCCCCCAGCACGTCATTGGGCACGCGACCGCAGAGGCAGCCGAGGACTTTCCCATCGACCTGCACGGGCTGGTAGAACATCAGCGTCACTTCATCGTGAAAGCGCGAGGACGATGGACCGATCTGCAGGGTCAATGGATCAATATAAGGGCCATGGAGAAACGGCGCCTTGAGGCCTTCGACCAATGCCCGGGGATAGGCGAAAGGGGTTTTGCCGCGCCTATTCCATGTCGAGGCAATGAGGTTGCCGCTTGGGTCAACGACAAACAGCTCGGAAAAATCTTCTGCCTGGGCGAGCTTGTCCGTTAACGAAGTGCTGTCGATATGGGCGAAATCCCGACCGATATTATCGGCCAGCTCGGCCAGATGGTCCCACTGCTCGCGCGTCCAGTTTTGCAGGAGTTGAACCCGTGTTTCAGTGATCGCCTCGAAAGTCTGTTCAAGCACCGGGGCGGCAGAGCGATTGAGCCAGCATGACCAGCCCGTCTTGATTTTTCCGGTCTTGCCAAACCAGGGGAGCCAGCGCTTTTCGTTAGGGGACAACTGCATTGAATGACTTGATAGCGACATTTGCTTCACCAACTGCGACTTTCAGATGGCAAATTGATAGCAAAGTCCAAGCCAATTCGTGAGCAGGCTAACAATCTTGGCAGATTGCGTCACTCAGCCCTTGCTCATCAGACCCGCAACTTGCTTCAACCCAGTGCACCGGGCAGAACGCGCTCCATAAGAGCGCCTTCACTCGACGGCGCCACAATCAAGCTGCGGTCGAAGTCAGCTCAGCCTGGATCTGTTGCCGACATGCCCGCGCTCCAGACGGGCGCGGCAGTGCTGCATACCCTTGGCGATCTGCTTTTCGACGGTGCTTTCATTGATGTTCAGTTGTGCGGCGATCTCGCGCTGGGTGAACCCTTCGCAGCGGGCCAGCAGGAACACGGCCCGATATTTCTCCGGGAGATCTCCTAGCGCCAGGGCCAGTAGCTCCAGTTCCTGACGAGTGCCGGCGGCCTTCTCGGGGGGCGCGAGGGGGCACTCGGCCTCCTCGGCCCATTCGCTGTCCCCAAAGTACCGGCAATGGGTCGAATCCTGTCGCTGCTTGTCCAGCAACAGGTTGGTCGCCGTGCGGTAGAGATAGGCCAGGGGCTTGTCCGGCTGCCTGGCGCAATGCCTGGCCGCACGCAGCCAGGTTTCCTGGACAACGTCCGATGCGATGGCCGCAGAGCCGGCCCTGCGCTGGATATAACCCTTGATGTCCTCGTAATGGATCTCAACCAACTGGGTCAGGGTGAGGCGTTCAGGTAGGGCCATAAATCAGCAAACGGTCCAGTTCAGGAGTTAAGACGCTATCACAACTGATAAATGTTCCCAAATAAGTAAAAACCTCATTTCACATATAATTACATTTGCGTATGATAAGGATTCTCAATAACAGCAAACCGAATGAGAATTCGCATGATCGCCCCCATTTCCTCGCGTTCAAAAAACTCCGCCACCCTGCGCTCGCCATCTCAGCTGCGCCCCCTGGCCCTGGCAGTGCACGTTCTTGCTGCCGGTATCGCCCTGACTGCACCCTCGGTGCAGGCGGCGGAACAGACTGAACAAAAAGAGAATGGAAACTCTTTGAACCTGGCTCCGATCGCGATCACCGAGACTGCCGCCCGCGAACGCAGTGCCGTGACCGAAGACACGAACTCCTACACGACAGATGCAGCTCGCACTGCAACGCCTTTGAGCATGTCGCTGCGCGAGACCCCGCAGTCGGTCAGCGTGGTTACCCAGCAGCGCATCCAGGATCAGGATTTGAAGACCATCGTCGACGTGGTCAACAACACCACGGGTGTGTCGGTGAACCGCTACGAGACCAGCCGCGCGCAGTTCAACGCCCGCGGGTTCGAGCTCAACTCGTTGATGATCGATGGCGTGCCCACCATCTACGAGCAGCCGTGGAGTTCGGGGGAGATTTTCAGCAGCCTGGCCATGTATGACCGTGTTGAAGTGGTGCGCGGTGCCAACGGTTTGATGACGGGTGCAGGCGACCCGTCGGCGTCGATCAACATGGTGCGCAAGCGCGCCAGCAGCACCGCCCTGAAAGGTTCGGTGGAACTGAGCGCCGGTACTTGGGACACTTATGGCGTCGAGGCCGATGTGGCCACTGCGCTGAACGAGGAAGGCACGGTTCGCGCGCGTCTGGTTGGCGAGACCAACGAGGGCGACACCTGGATCGACATGAACTCCGACAAGCGCCAGACCCTCTACGGCACCATGGACATCGACCTGACGCCAGACACGACCCTCTGGTTTGGTTTGAGCCACCAGGAAAACAAGACGGACTCGCCAATGTGGGGCGGCCTGCCGGTCTGGTACGCGGACGGCGGCCGGACCAACTGGAGCCGCTCCAAGACTACCTCGGCCAAATGGAGCAAGTGGGACACCACTTACGACACCTACTTCGTCAATCTCGATCACAAATTTGCCAACGACTGGCAGATGAACCTCAGCTACAACCGTGGCGAGCGCACCGGTGACTCTTCCCTGCTTTACCTCTCGGGCAATCCAGGCCGCAACGGCAGCGCGCCCATGTCTTCATTCCCGGCAACCTACAAGACCGAGACCACTCAGGACGACTACGCCATTCGCTTCAATGGGCCGTTCTCGCTGCTGGGCCGCGAGCATGAGCTGGCCTTCGGTTACGTGGACAGCAAGCAGAAATTCGACGCCGACTCACTGGATGCGCAAACCGGTTTTGAGGGCGTGGCCGACTTTGATGCCTACGACGGCAACTTTGCCGAGCCGGTCTGGGGGCCGCGCACCGATTATGGCTACAGCGAGACTCGCCAGAAGGGTCTTTACGCCGCCACCCGCCTGAACGTGACCGACGACTTGAAGGTGATTCTGGGCGCGCGCGAAAGCTGGTACGAAAAGACCAGTGACGACGTGTTCTCGGAAGTCAGCAAGGTGGATGTTGACCATGAATTGACCCCCTATGCCGGCGTGGTCTATGACCTCACCGACAACATCTCGGCCTATGCCAGCTACACCGAAATCTTCCTGCCGCAATCGGTGCGCGACAGCAGTGGCCAGACACTGGAGCCCATCGTCGGCGAGAGCACCGAAATGGGTCTGAAGGGCGAGTTCTTCGGCGGCCGCTTGAACACCTCCGCAGCGATCTTCCAGATCAAACAGGACAACCTGGGCCAAAGCACCGGCGTGCTGATCGATCCTTCGAACCCGGTCGGCGGTTTTGCATACGAAGCCAGCGAAGGTGCAACCAGCAAGGGCTTCGAGCTGGAAGTGTCCGGCGAACTCGCCACCGACTGGAATGCTTCGGTGGGCTACACCCAGTTCACCGCTGAAGATGCCAACGGCGACGACGTGAACACGCTGTACCCAACCAAATTGCTGCGTACCTTCACCACCTACCGCCTGCCCGGCGCGTTCAACAAGTTGACCATTGGCGGCGGCGTCAACTGGCAGGACTCGATCTATACCTACGCCACCAACCCGGCCGGCAACTCCGAGAAGATCCAGCAGGACGCCTATGCATTGGTCAACCTGATGGCGCGCTACGAGATCACCGACAACCTCTCGGCACAGGTCAACGCGAACAACGTCACCGACGAGAAGTACTTCGACATCTTCAATGCCTACGGTGCCCTGACCTACGGCGCCCCGCGTAGCATCACGGCTTCGGCGAAGTACCGCTTCTAACAACCTTGTAGGAGCGAGCTTGCTCGCGATGGAGGATAACGATAACGCGGGGCATCAGGCGCCCCGCAGTGTCCTCAGGTTTTTCGCGAGCAAGCTCGCTCCTGCAAACCAATGGCACAACTCAAGAATACCGTTATAGAATAACATTACTATTCTATCACTACCTGCGATTTCCCCATGACAATCCCTGTCCAGCTACCCGCCGCCACACGCCTGAACCAGCGCCTGCTTTCCATCGATGCCCTCAGGGGATTAGTCATCCTGTTCATGCTGCTCGACCACGTGCGCGAAACGTTTTTCCTGCATCGCCAGGTAGCCGACCCCATGGGCATCGACACCACTGAACCGGCCCTGTTCTTCAGCCGCACCCTCGCCCACCTGTGTGCCCCGGTATTTGTCCTGTTAACCGGGTTGTCCGCCTACCTCTACGGCGAAAAACATCAGGGTAAAAGCGACGTCTCCACCTTCCTGTTCAAGCGCGGCCTGTTCCTGGTGGTGCTGGAATTCACCCTGGTGAATTTCGCCTGGACCTTCCAGCTCCCGCCCAGCGTGATCTACATGCAAGTGATCTGGGCCATCGGCATCAGCATGATTGCCCTTGCCATCCTGGTGTGGCTGCCAAGGCCCGCCCTGTTTGTCGTGGGGGCGCTCATCGTCGCCGGGCACAATCTGCTCGACGGCCTGCACTTCCCGGTCGGCTCAAGCCTGCACGTACCTTGGGCGATCCTGCATGATCGCGGCTGGATCGAAGTGTCCGGGCAACTGAGGTTGCGCACGTCCTATCCGGTCCTGCCTTGGATAGGCGTGATCGCTCTCGGTTACTGCATCGGCCCCTGGTTCGGCGGCTCGGCAAGCGTCAACTCACGCCAACGCAAGCTGCTGGTGGCAGGTTCAGGGGTGTTGCTGGGGTTCTTTGCATTGCGCCTTGTCAATGGATACGGCGAAGCGCAATGGCTCGCCTATGAAGGCACCACTCAAACGTTGATGAGCTTCTTCAACATCACCAAGTACCCGCCTTCCCTGCTGTTTCTTGCCCTGACACTCGGGGTGGGCCTGCTGTTGCTACTGGGCTTCGAGCGCGCCCAGCAACGCAAGTGGATCAGCACCCTGGCGGTGTTTGGTGCCGCGCCGATGTTCTTCTACTTGCTGCACCTTTATGTGCTCAAGGTGCTGTACCTGATCAGCGTCGCGGTGTTTGGCTTGAACCAGGGCAACTACTTCGGCTTCGACAGCATTTGGGCGGTGTGGGTGGCGGCGCTAATACTGGCCGCATCGCTCTATCTGCCAGTGCGCTGGTTTGCGGCATTGAAGGCGCGGCGTCGGGATATTGGCTGGCTGAAGTATTTCTGAGCGGCGGCGATTCAGGTCGGCTTGCCGACCTGATTCACGCGGGGTTGAACGGGTCACCCTGATGACCCCACTGGGCCACTAAACAATCGCAGGATAAACATCACTGCTATCCGGCCAAACCGACAACACTTCAAAGCCATCGTCAGTCACCGCCACCATGTGCTCCCACTGCGCCGAAAGGGACTCATCCTTGGTCACAACGGTCCAGCCATCCGCCAGGGTCTTCACGTGCCGCTTACCGGCATTGAGCATCGGCTCAATGGTGAAAATCATCCCGGCTTTCAACTTCAGGCCCTGCCCCGGATAGCCGTAATGCAGGATCTGCGGCTCATCGTGATAGACCTTGCCGATGCCGTGCCCGCAGTATTCGCGCACTACACTGAAGCCTTCGCGCTCGGCGACCGTTTGAATGGCATAACCAATGTCGCCCAGGGTCGCACCCGGCCGTACAGCCCGAATGCCGGCGCACATGGCGTCATAGGTGGTCTTGACCAGGCGTCGCGCCTCGGGGGCCGGCTCGCCGACAAAGTACATGCGGCTGGTGTCGCCGTACCAGCCGTCCTTGATCACGGCGATGTCGATATTGAGGATGTCGCCGTCTTTCAAAGGCTCATCTGTTGGAATGCCATGGCAGACCACTTGGTTGACGGAAGTGCACACGGTTTTCGGAAAGCCGTGATAACCGATATTGCCGGCTATGGCTTTCTGCACGTTGACGATGTGGTCGTGGCAGAGTCGATCAAGTTCGTTGGTAGTGACACCCGCTTTCACATAGGGAGTAATCATGGCCAGCACTTCGGCTGCCAGTTGTGCAGCTGTGCGCGACTGGGCTATTTGTGCTGCCGTGTTGATCGGGACGATGGCCTTCATTTGCCTGCTCCGCTGGCTGCAGCAAGCTGCAGGCCTGCAGCGTCTTGCGCCAGATCACACAGTTGAAGCAGGTCCAGGCCTCCCGCCAGTTCGGCACGCACCAGCAAGCGGCAGATGTCGCTGTGGTCCAGGTTCGGGTGCAGCTCGGCGAGCATGCCAATGCGCATCCAGTGCTCAGCCTGGGCGTTGATCGAGCGACTCAGCGCGTCGCTGGCGACGCGCAGATTTTCGTGCATGCCTTCGGAGATCTTCACAATACCCATGACTTCAACCATACGAAATATATATGAATCGTATATTAACCGTTTTGCGAATGAAGTCAAAGGTCCGGGGCCCAGCCCCGGCGTCAGTCAGTCCACACCCAGTTCAACCATGCCACTGTTCAAGCGCACCGGCCAAACCCGCAACCGCTGCTGCGCCGACTCCAGGCAGTGGCCATCCTCCAGGCGAAAATGCTGCTTGTAGATGGGCGACGCCACCACCATGTCCCCCTTGATGTTGCCGATCAAACCGCGACCGATCACGTTCGCCCCGGATTGCGGGTCGTGATTGTCGATCGCATAAAGCGAACGGCCCTGGGCCTCAGGCAGGTAGAACAACGCCACTTGCGCGCCCTCGAACCAGACGACGACCCCGGAGTTGCTTACCAGGTCTTGTTCACTGCAAACCGCTTTCCAGGCTGCAAGGTTTGGCTGAGTGTTGGACTGGCTCATCAGGCAATCTCCTCGATGACAGGAATGAGGTTGAGTTCGGTGGCCATGATCGGACGGCGCTGACCGCGCTCCTGGACGAAATGAATATCCGGATCCGGACGCGTGTCGTTGACGAAGGTGCGGAAGCGCTTGAGTTTTTCCGGGTCCTTGAGGGCGTTGGCCCACTCACACTCGTAGCGATCGACCACCAGCTGCATCTGCGATTCGAGTTCGGCGCCCAGGCCCAGGCTGTCGTGGATGATCACCTCCTTGAGGTAATCCAGCCCGCCCTCCAGGCTTTCGCGCCAGACCGAGGTACGCTGCAGTTTGTCGGCGGTGCGGATGTAGAACATCAGGAAGCGGTCGATATAGCGGATCAGGGTTTCATCGTCCAGGTCCGTCGCAAAGAGTTCAGCGTGGCGCGGCCGCATACCGCCGTTACCGGCGATGAACAGGTTCCAGCCTTTCTCGGTAGCGATCACGCCCACGTCCTTGCTTTGCGCCTCGGCGCACTCCCGGGTGCATCCGGACACGGCGAACTTGAGCTTGTGCGGCGAACGCAGGCCCTTGTAGCGGTCCTCGATCGCCAGGGCCATTTTCACGCTGTCCTGCACGCCATAACGGCACCAGGTGCTGCCCACGCATGACTTCACGGTGCGCGTCGATTTGCCGTAGGCATGCCCGGTTTCAAAACCGGCCTCGATCAACTCGGCCCAGATGTCCGGCAACTCGTGCAACTGCGCGCCGAACAGGTCGATGCGCTGACCGCCAGTGATCTTGGTGTAGAGATCGTATTTCTTCGCCACCACGCCGATCGCGATCAGTTTGTCGGCGGTGATTTCGCCGCCCGGAATGCGCGGCACCACCGAGTAGGTACCGTTCTTCTGCATGTTGGCCATGAACGTGTCATTGGTGTCCTGCAACGGCACCAGGGAGGCGTCCATGATCGGCTGGTTCCAGCACGACGCGAGAATCGACCCCACGGCCGGTTTGCAGATACCGCACCCCGTGTGCCCACGGCCATGTTTGGCCAGCAGCTCTTCAAACGTAATCACACCTTCCACCCGCACCAGGGCATACAGTTCCTGGCGGGTGTAGGCGAAGTGTTCGCACAGGCTGGTGTCGACGCTGACGCCACGGGCGATCAACTCGTGCTCGAATACCTGCTTGAGCAAACCTGCACAGCCACCGCAACCGGTGCCCGCCTTGGTCTGCGATTTCAGCAGCCCGAGGTCGGTGCAGCCGCCTTCGATCGCCGAGCAGATGGAGCCCTTGGTGACGTTGTGGCACGAGCAAACAGTGGCGGCCGCAGGCAACGCGCCCGGGCCGAGCACCGGAGCGCCTGCAGACGACGGCAAGATCAGGCTGGCAGGTTCCTTGGGCAGCACAATGCTGTTCTGCATGTATTGCAGCAGGGTGTCGTAGTAGCTGTTGTCGCCCACCAGTACGGCGCCCAACACGTGCTTGCCGGTCGCGTCCACCACCAGGCGACGATAGCTGGCCGTCGCCTCGTCGATGAACTGATAGCTGCGCGAACCCGGCGTGTGGGCATGGGCGTCGCCGATAGAACCAACGTCCACGCCGAGCAGTTTCAGCTTGGTCGACATGTCAGCCCCCATGAACGGCTCGGCGGCCTGCTCGCACAACAGCGCGGCAACGCCCCGGGCCATTTGGTAGCCCGGCGCAACCAGGCCGAACAGGCTGCCGTTCCAGGACGCGCACTCGCCGATCGCGTAGATGTTCGGGTCGATGCTCAGGCACTCGTCGTTGATCACCACGCCCCCACGCGGGCCAATCTCCAGACCGGACTGGCGGGCCAATGCGTCCTGCGCGCGGATACCGGCGGAGAACACGATCAGGTCGGTCTCGAGGAATTCGTCATTGGCAAAATTCATCCGATAACGGTAGTCCGCGCCCGCGCTGATCGATTGAGTGGCACGGGACAAGTGCACGCCCACCCCTAGCCGTTCGATTTGCGTCTTGAGCGCCAGGCCACCCAGGTCGTCCAGTTGCACCGGCATCAAACGCGGGGCGAATTCCACCACGTGAGCTTCAAGGCCCAGGCTTTTCAGCGCGTTGGCGGCTTCAAGCCCCAGCAGCCCTCCGCCCACCACCACGCCCCGGCGGGCGTTGACGGCAGCAGCCCGGATGGCGTCGAGGTCTTCAAGGGTGCGATAGACCAGGCGCGAGTCGCCTTCAGCGCCCTCGATCGGCGGCACAAACGGGTAAGACCCGGTGGCCAACACCAACTTGTCGTAGGCGATGCAACCCTGCGCGGTGACCACCTCACGACGGGCGCGGTCGATTTCCAGCACCGCCACCCCGAGGTGCAGCGTGACACCTGGCGTCTGGTACAGCGACGCATCGGACAACGCCAGGGATTCGGCATCACGTCCGGTGAAGTATTCGGAGAGGTGCACACGATCGTAGGCACGCATCGGCTCCTCACTGAACACATGCAGCCGATAGTGCTCCAGGGCACCGCGTTCGATCAGTTGCTCGACACAATGATGTCCGACCATGCCATTACCGACCACGATCAGTGTTTTCAACTTGTTCAACGCGGCAACATTGGCATTCATATCAAGCACCCGACAAAGCTCATCACGGTTTAAAAAAGCAAAAAAAAACGCCTGAAACCTTACGGTTCCAGGCGTCTTTGCCTGTTCTTATGCGGGATCAACCGGGCGACTTCGCCTGATCCTCCGCTGTTGCCCATGACCTGTCTGGCCGATCGATCGTCGTTGATCGAGGGGGCAGCCTACCCGGATGGTTCCCGGGAGAGCTAATGGGGGACTTGCAGCCTTTGTGCCAGACATTCCTTGAGCACCGTAATCTGCTCTGGAGAAAGAACCGTCGCACCACCGGGTAGTCGTGCGAAGACCTCTGCGTCGGGCCTCCGGGGCGTGGCCGATGCGGTATCTGCTGAATGCCGAGCACAGCTGTCCTACCACCAGCAAACAAAAAGGAGCACTCGTTTTTCGCTTCCAACTGGTGCGCGCCCCCCTTCACCCCGCTTTATAAAAGTGCATCCAACGGTGAATTTCAGCGCCTCTTTGCCCTCAACATGCACAGTGTTCGCTCCCGGCAGATACCTGTAATCTCACGGCTGATCGACGTTAAGCGGTCGATGCCTTTGGTCAAATGACCGCTTCGCAGCCACGACCGGCGCACTCCTCTCAGTTATCGACAAATCATGAGGTTTATCCGATGAGTAAAGCTCCCTACGTCCCGCCGCAGGTCTGGGTGAACAACGCCCCGTCCGGCGGACAGTTCGCCAGCATCAACCGCCCCATCGCCGGCCCGACTCACGAAAAAACCTTGCCGGTGGGCGAGCACCCGTTGCAGCTCTATTCGCTGGCGACGCCCAATGGCGTGAAAGTCACGATCCTGCTCGAGGAGTTGCTGGCGTTGGGACACAGCGACGCTGAGTACGATGCCTGGTTGATCCGTATCGGTGAGGGTGACCAGTTTTCCAGTGGCTTTGTCCAGATCAATCCAAACTCGAAGATTCCCGCGCTGCTGGATCGCAGTGTGCAACCACCGGTTCGTGTATTCGAGTCCGGCGCGATCCTGCTGTACCTGGCCGAAAAGTTCGGCGAGTTTCTGCCGACCGATTTAGCCGGACGTACCGAAACCCTGAACTGGCTGTTCTGGCAGATGGGCGCAGCGCCCTATCTGGGCGGCGGTTTCGGACACTTTTACGCGTATGCACCGGAGAAGTTCGAATACCCGATCAATCGCTTTACCATGGAAGCCAAGCGTCAGCTGGATGTGCTGGATCGCCGCCTCGCTGAAAGCCCGTACCTCGCTGGCGACCGCTACTCCATCGCGGATATCGCGGTGTGGCCCTGGTATGGCCAACTGGTGCGAAACAACGTGTATTCGGCCGCCGAATTCCTGTCGGCCGACCAGTACACCCATCTGCAGCGCTGGGCAGAGGAAATCGCCAACCGGCCTGCGGTCATCCGTGGCCAGCGGGTCAACCGGACCTGGGGTGATGAGGCGAGCCAGGTCGCCGAACGGCATCAGGCTGAAGATCTGGGTTGAGCGGCTGATTGCCTGAGGGAATCCCGCCGATGTCGGCGGGATATCACATCGCCGGCGCTGGTTGATCTAAAGCTGTCGCCAGCAAGCCGCCGACTAAGAGTCCGCTACAACGACTCTTACCCGGTGGCAATCCGAAGGCCCAAGCCTCTGTCCACTTGCCGAGCGAACCTCAATCGGCATCAGGGGCTCCCCGGATGCCTTGTCCAGCAACACGGACCGCGTCTCCCCCGCCTCGAACAAAAACCGCTCGCCCCACTGCCTCATGCTGACCACCAGCGGAAAAATCTCCCGGCCTTTGTCAGTCAACACGTACTCCTTGTACGCGCTGCCATCCGATGCCGGGCACACCTCGAATACCCCGACCTGAACCAGCGTCTTCAAGCGCGACGCGAGGATATTCTTCGCCACGCCCAGGCTCTTCTGAAACTCGCTGAACCGGCGAACATCGTCGAAGGCATCGCGGATGATCATCAGCGACCAGCGATCGCCGATGGCTTCCAGTGTCCTTGCGACCGGACACTCGTTGCCTGTTGGTGAATTGTCATCGAGCATCGTCCTGCCTCTGTGCAATATGGTTGCAATTTAAAACCAGATAACGCCACAATTAAAACCAGTTTTTAATTGCAACCAGCTTAACGCCACGGAGGCGCACATGCCAGTCGATGCCGAATCAGCCACCCTATCAACGGCCAAGGGAATGCCATGCCAGTCTCCAGGTCTTTCTCCAGCGCTTGCCTTACTGTTCTCCGTCACCTGCGCCCTTGCAGTGGCCAACGTCTACTTCGCGCAACCGCTGCTGGATTCGATGGCCCGGAGCCTGGGTGTTGCCTCATCGATGATCGGCATCGTGGTCACTGCGACTCAGGTGGGGTATGCCGTGGGGCTGCTGTTAATCGTGCCGCTGGGGGATCTGGTCAACCGCAAGCGGCTGATCCTGACCCAGGTGCTGTTGTCGGCACTCGCGCTGGCGGCAGTCGGCGCCGCACAGCAATGGCTGGCGCTGTTGAGTGCGATGGTCGCGGTTGGTCTGCTGGCTGTGGTGGTGCAAATACTCGTGGCCTACGCCGCCGTGCTCGCCACACCGTCACAACGCGGGCGGGCCGTGGGCACGGTCACCAGCGGCATTGTGCTGGGCATCCTGCTGGCGCGCTTCACCTCGGGCCTGATTGCCGACATCGCGGGATGGCGCGCGGTCTACTTCATGTCTTCGGGATTGATGCTGAGCATCGCGCTGGTGCTGTGGCAAGTGGTGCCGGTCACCGCGTCGCCGGCGCATCGTGAGTCCTACCTGGGGCTAATCGGTTCGCTGTTCAAATTGTTTGTCACCGAGCCCACCCTTCGTGCCAGGGGCTTGCTCGCCTTGTTGATTTTCGCGGCTTTTTCGGCGCTGTGGACCTCCATGGTGTTGCCCCTGAGCGCCCCGCCACTCGCGCTTTCGCACACGGCCATCGGCCTGTTTGGCCTGGCGGGGGTTGCCGGCGCACTGGCGGCCAGGAGGGCTGGCCGTTGGGCGGATCGAGGCTTGGGCCAACGGGTGACCGGCATTTCCCTGGGGCTGCTGACACTGTCCTGGCTGCCTATCGGTTTTGCCGAGACGTCCCTGATGGCGCTGGTTTTTGGTGTGATCCTGCTTGATTTCGCCGTGCAGGCCGTACACGTCACCAACCAGAGCCTCATTTTCGCCGCACGACCCGACGCCCAAAGCCGCATGGTCGGCGCTTACATGTGCTTTTACTCGGTGGGCAGCGCGCTGGGCGCCGCGGCGGCTACCCATGTTTATGCGCTGTGGGGCTGGCCGGCGGTTAGCCTGCTGGGCGCCTTGATCAGCGCGACGGCGTTGGCGGTGTGGTTGCTCACTGCTGTCTCACGGCCTCACTCAGGGCAGTCGCAAAAGACCCGGCACCTGCGGCACGGTTCAGGGTCTACTCCATCACATCGTGTGGAGTGAAACATGCCTTTTGCCAAAATTGCCCCCGCTGAAGTGGCGCAGATGCGCCAGTTCAACAAGAAGCTCGCCTGGATGCCACGCTTCAAAATACGCAATCGCGTCACGCCGCGAGTGATTCAAGCACTGTTGCGCATGAGCCAACTCGGGGGCGACAAGCAATTGGCCAGGCATGGGCTTACGGCCGAAAACCGCGTGATCAAGGTGGATGGCGTCGCTGTACCCCTGCGGATCATTCGACCCCAGGGGGAGATTCAGGGCCTCGTGCTGGACTTCCATGGCGGCGGATGGGTCATCGGCAATGCGCAGATGGATGATGCCTTTAACCTGGCGATGGTCAAGGCGTGCAATGTCGCCACCGTCTCGGTCGATTACCGCCTGGCAGTGTCGACACCCATTGCAGAGCTGATGAATGATTGCCTGGGCGCCGCTCGCTGGTTGCTTGGCAACGAGTGTGAGGAATTTGCCGGGCTGCCCGTGATCGTGGTCGGCGAATCCGCAGGCGCGCATCTCGCTGCGGCAACCCTGTTGGCGCTCAAGGCCTGGCCGACAATGCTCCGGCGAGTGAGCGGCGCGGTGCTTTATTACGGAGTCTACGACCTGACGGGAACGCCAAGCGTGCGCACGGCGGGCCCGGAAACCTTGTTACTGGACGGTCCGGGCATGGTCGAAGCGCTGCGCAGGCTCACCCCGGGCTTGAGCGATGCACAACGCCGCCAGCCTCCCCTGTCTCCACTCTATGGCGACTTTAGCGGTCTTCCACCAGCGCTGATGTTCGTGGGCGAACTGGACCCTCTTCGGGACGACACCCGGGCTATCGCTGAGCGATGGGACGAAGTTGCGCAGGTTGAGGTGCACCATCTGCCGGAGTGCGCACACGGGTTCATCCATTTTCCGACGGCGCTGGCCGACAGGGTGCTGACGTACAGTCGGGAGTGGATCAACGAGCGGATCCACCGGTTGCCGCGCTGAATGCCGCGGATCGCACACGCTTTGCTTCAACTATCTTTTAGGAGTCAACATGCCTGCCAATAAGCGCGACAGCGCCCGTATCGAACGCCGCCTGGTCGCTACGCTGACCGAAGCCTGCGATACGGCGAAAGCTGAAATCACCGGGTTTGACTGGCTGACCCACACCGTCGACTACGACGCTTTTCCACAAAGCCTCAGGGTGATCTGGGTGTTTGAGACCCGCGCGAGCAAGGAGCAAGCCCTGTCCTGTGGGCAGGACACACGCATGCGGGCACTCACGGCCATTGCGCTGCAAGAAGCGGGTGTCGATTCAGTGCAGTTGGACCGCTGCGTGCGGTTCGACTCTGAAGAGGAATGCAAAGTCCAGCATGGCGGGGATTGGCGTCGGCGTCTGTCAGTGCGCCAGCGTGAGTCGTTGCAGTAGCACCTTCAGACCATGGTCAGCCAATGCGCGGATGCTTTTTAGTGAGCATCGTCCATCGGCTTCGTTTGCGGAACAACAAAGTTCACGGTCGTACGGGTGAGGATCTTGTGGGTCGGGTCTGCCACCTCAAGCAGCACCTTGTGGGCACCCGGGGTCAGGCCAACCAGGATGATCGGGTCTTCGCTGGTGTGCGCCCACGTGCCCTGCCAGTCGTCGACGGTCACGTGAAGGTGAGCCAGACGAGGTGATACCTCAACCGCTGCTTTGCCGAATACCGGCATGATCCTGGCGTGTTCTGCTCGATACTGGATGATCACAACCCCGCGGGCGAGCGGCTCGGCAAGCGGCGGATAGGCGATCAGGGCCGGAGCCGCCTCGGATTCCAGTGGAAGTATTGCCGGTGGGTGATGGGGGTCTGCTTCGCCTTCAGCGGATGCTGCCGTGCAGAACAGGACACCGAGGGCCAGGATGGGTGCATGTGCGAACGCGAGTGGCATGGCGTTTTTCCTCCCGCAGGGTTCCTTTAATCTTAGATCAAATGGGGCAGATATCTCGAAGATGGAGCTGTCCGCATCCAGGGTTTTTCCTTACTCACACACCCGAGCTGCGCTGATGAAACTTACCGTCATCACCGGCAGTCACTAGCGATGCGGAGGTTGAGTCCTTTCCCCAGACCTCGATTACTGAAGATATCGCCTTGGTCAGCCATCAAGATCGCCGTAACAATATCTCGCTGGACAGCGTGAATTTCTTCCTCGCTGATGTGCGCGACGGTCTCGGCCCTTATCTGGCCATCTACCTGTTGGCCGTTCATCAGTGGGAGCCGGCCAGTATTGGCCTGGTGATGACGCTAGCGGGTGTCGCCGCGCTCGCGGCCCAGACGCCTGCCGGAGCGTTGATCGACCGGGCACGTAGCAAGCGGGCGATTATTGCAATTGCGGCCCTGGTGGTGACGGGCAGCTGCCTGCTGCTGCCATTTGTGACCTCGTTCAGCCTGGTGGCCCTGACTCAAGCGATCAGTGCCGTCGCCGCTTCGGTATTCGCCCCTGCGATCTGCGCCATTTCGCTGGGCATCACCGGTCCCCGGGCATTCACCCGGCGGACCGGGCGTAACGAGACGTTCAATCATGCGGGGAACGCTTGCGCGGCGCTGCTGGCAGGCGGTTTTGCGTACCTGTTTGGCCCGGTGGCCGTGTTCTACCTGATGGCAGTCATGGCGCTGGGCAGTGTGGTGGCCGTCACGTTTATTTCAGCCGGGGCGATCGACCACGAGCTCGCGCGAGGCTTCGATCCCGCCGATGCAGGGCACGGAAAACAACCATCAGGATGGTCAGTGCTGCTCACCAACAAGCCACTGTTGGTGTTCGCCATCTGTTGTGCGCTGTTCCATCTGGCCAACGCCGCGATGCTGCCACTGGTAAGCCAGAAGCTGGCCCAGGTCAATCTACAGATGGCGACACCACTGACGTCGGCGTGCATTGTCGCGGCGCAGTTGGTCATGGTGCCGGTTGCCTGGCTGGTGGGTGCCAAGGCGGATGTCTGGGGACGCAAGCCGCTGCTGCTTGCCGGTTTCCTGATTCTGCCGTTGCGCGGCGCACTCTACACCGTGTCCAACGACCCCTATTGGCTGGTCGCCGTGCAGCTGCTAGACGGCGTCGGTGCGGGGATCTTCGGCGCGCTGTTTCCCGTGGTAGTCAAAGACCTCACCAAAGGCACCGGGCACTTCAACATCAGCCTCGGCGCGCTCACGACCGTTTTCGGCCTGGGGGCGGCGTTCAGTAACGGGCTGGCGGGCATTGTCGTGCAAGAGGCCGGCTACAGCGCGGCGTTCCTGACGCTGGCTGGCGTGGCAACGGTGGCGCTGGTTTTGCTCGTTGTGGGCATGCCGGAAACCTTGCCTACTGCCGGGGAGGAAGCGGTGTTGGCGCCTAACCGCCAATCAATCGCATCAACCCGCCATTAAGCCAGCCGCCTTGACGACGGCACGATTTACGCTTTAATGCGCAGGCTGAATCCATTCAAGGAAGATAAAAACAATGAAAAGCGCTATAGGCACCCTTCTGCTCATCTGCCTGGCCACCCGTGCAGTCGCTGACACCACCCATGTCGGCTTCCAGAGCTCCACACTACCTGACACCCAAGACTACCGCCCACTGGAGCTGGCCGTCTGGTACCCCACAGCATCTACCGCAACCCCCGAGTTGATCGCTGACAACCCGGCATTCGTCGGAGTACTTGCAGTGCGCAATGCGCCCGTGGCAGCCGGCGCGCATCCTCTGGTGGTGATCTCTCATGGTTATCGCGGTAACTGGAGCAATCAGGCGTGGCTCGCCACTGCCTTGGCCCATAAGGGCTATATCGTCGCCGCTGTTAACCACCCCGGCACCACCACTCATGAACGTAGCCCCCAGGCCGCAGCACAGTTATGGCAACGCCCTGCCGATTTGAGCCGGGCCATCGATGCAGTGCAGGCTCAGCCGAAAAGATTTGGCGAGGTCGCGACAGGACGGGTTGCCGTAGTGGGCCATTCACTCGGCGGCTGGACCGCGTTGGAAATCGGCGGGGCACGTTTCGATCCCGAGCGCTTCGACCTGGATTGCAAAGTCCACACGACGCTGGCCAGTTGCTCCGTTTACCGACAGATCAACCCTGCCAGCACCCCGGACGCGAGAACCCGACTGGCTGCGGATTTGCGCGATAAACGTGTCACCTCTGTCGTCAGCCTGGACCTGGGCCAGTCACGGGGAATGACCGACGCCAGCCTGGCAGCGCTGCCGGTGCCGACCCTGGTGATCGCTGCCGGCGCTCCATCTGCCGACCTTCCTGCCGAGCTGGAATCTGCCAACCTGGCCAGACGCCTGCCCCCGGCATCCAGTCGTTACATCGAGATCAGCGATGCCAGTCACTTCAGCTTCCTGTCATTGTGCAAACCGGGTGCGGTGGCGATGCTTGAAGAGGACGTACCAGGCGACGGGATCATCTGCCAGGATGGCGAAGGCGGACGCTCTCGAGAGGCAATCCAGCAGCAGGTCGTAGGGCTGATCGATGAGTTCCTGGCGCAGCCATTGATCACAACCCAGCGTTGAGCTGAAGGTGATAGCGAGTCAGCGGTAGTGGCTCGCCATTTTCCTCGAAGGTGCGCTGGCTGGCCGCCTCTGCCGTGAAACCGAGTTTGCGGTAGAAGCGACTGGCGCGCTCGTTGCCGTCCAGCACCCAGGCGCTGACTCGCTGCAAACCCTCACCCACCAGCACCTCGCGCGACACGGCCCACAGCGCCGTGCCGATGCCCTGGCCCCAAGCCTGTGGGTCAAGGTAGATGGCCTTCAGCTCGCCATCGCCTGCGCCGGCATCCTCGTCACGGCTGGACCCGAATGAGCTCCAGCCGACCAGGTTGCCCTCCAGTTCTGCCACTCGAATTGCCTGGCTACCAGCCTCGATGGCTTTGGCCAGAAAGGCCACGCGCCGATCTATGCTGGCGTCCAGCGCACTCAGGTATCCATCCGACAGCAGCCCCCGATAGGTCGCCTGCCAGCTGCGGATGTGCAACGTGGCGATCGCGCGAGCATCGGCGGGAATGGGCAGGCGGATGAGCAACCGTGGAAGCTCGCTGGAGGTTTTGTCCATATGTGGATCTGCCTCAATTTGTAAGCTGATATCATTGATGAACTTACAAGTTGGGCAGAGAAAAATGAACCGGCAGAAAAAAATAAAGCAGTTATTGAAGGCTCACGCGAAAAAGGCCAGCGCCAAATTGGCACCGGCCAAGGCGAAATACATCAGCAAGGCTGACCGCTTGAAAATGGAAGCTGAGGCGGGTCAGGAGCCAAGCACTGCTGCTGAAAGCTGAAAAGTGCAGACACTCCATCCCATGCCTACCGCGCGTGCACAGTCCAGGCCACAAGCCTGGCAACCATTGGCCTTACAACCATTACGCACACAAAAGCAGATGGCATTGCCGCCACGCCTCCTCGGCTAAGCCGCATGAGTTTCTGACTTGCTTAATACATATGGTTATCCGTATATTCGATTATCCATATGTAAAGAGCGCTTGCGATGATTACCCCCCTTGAAATCTTCAAGAGCCTGGCCGACGAGACCCGCGTGCGCGCCACCCTGCTGATCGCCGAGCAGGGCGAGTTATGCGTCTGCGAACTGATGTGCGCACTCGACGATAGCCAACCGAAAATCAGCCGCCACCTCGCACAATTGCGCAGCAACGGCCTGCTGCTGGATCGGCGTCAGGGCCAGTGGGTGTATTACCGTCTTAACCCGCAGCTGCCGGAGTGGGCTCACGAAATCCTGCGAGTGACGGCAAAGGCTAATGCCGATTGGCTCATGGACAACTCCTCACGCCTGCAGAACATGAATGCACGGCCTGTGCGCGAAAGCGCCTGCTGCTGAAGCCCGTTTGATCTGTCCTTTGATGTCCGCCCATAGCGGCTGGAGTACCCCATGCAAGTCCTGTTCATGTGCACGGCCAACAGCTGCCGCAGCATTCTGTCTGAAGCCATGTTCAATCATCTGTCGCCCGCCGGGTTCGAAGCGGTGAGTTCTGGCAGCTTTCCCAAGGGCCAGGTGTTGCCGCGCAGCCTGTCTACCTTGCAGCAGGCCGGTATCTCCATCGATGGTTTGTACAGCAAAGGCAACGACGCCTTCGAAGGACACCCGCCGGATATCGTCATTACGGTCTGCGACAAAGCCGCAGGCGAAACCTGTCCGGTGTACTTCGGCCCGGCGCTGAAAGCCCACTGGGGGCTGGAAGATCCATCCGACGTCAGCGGTGACGAAGCGCTGATCGACGCCGCTTTCCGTGCCACGCTCGCGCGCATCGAAAAACGCTGCAAGGCCTTCCTCGAACTGCCCTTCAACCGTCTCAGCCGCGATGAACTCAAACACGAGCTCGATCGCATCGGCACTCTCTGAGGAGAACAATCCATGTCAGAACACCTGCCCAACCTCGATGCCACCCTGTTCGAAGGTTCGCAAACATCGACCCCGGGCGCCCCCAAACCGCGCATCCTGCTGCTGTACGGATCGAACCGCGAACGCTCCTTCAGCCGACTGCTGGTAGAAGAAGCCGCCCGCCTGCTCGAGCACTTCGGCGCTGAGGTGCGCATCTTTAACCCGTCCGGCTTGCCGTTGCCTGACGATGTTCCGGTCGAACACCCAAAGGTGCAGGAACTGCGCGATCTGGTGGTGTGGTCGGAAGGTCAGGTCTGGTGTTCACCGGAACGCCATGGCGCGATGTCGGCGGTGTTCAAGGCACAAATCGACTGGATCCCGCTGGAGCTCGGCGCAGTTCGTCCGACCCAGGGCAAGACCCTGGCAGTGATGCAGGTGTGTGGCGGCTCCCAGTCGTTCAACGTGGTCAATCAGCTGCGTGTGCTGGGACGCTGGATGCGCATGTTCACCATCCCCAATCAATCGTCAGTGCCTAAGGCCTACATGGAATTCGACGACGCCGGGCGAATGAAACCATCGCCGTTCTATGATCGGGTTGTCGATGTCATGGAGGAGCTGGTGAAGTTCACCCTCCTGCTGCGCGACCGCCAGGATTTTCTGGTCGATCGCTACTCGGAGCGCAAGGAAAGTGCCGAGCAACTGATGGCGCGTGTCAATCAGCGTTCGATTTGAGGAAGAAGCAACGCCGCCAGCCTTGGTAGAACTCATCATGAATCGGCGGCGCAGACCGAACCTTTCCCCCGAAAACAGCGTCCGAGGTAAGGCGTTAATGCTTACCGCTCACCACGAGGTTTCCGTTTGAAAGCTGCCGTCATCAAAAAATACCGACTGATTATCAAGACCATGGGTTATGTGGGCTGGGCGTTGTTCTGGCTGTTGCTCTGGGACATTGCGGTCACCGTGGACTTTATGCTGTTTCTCAACGCCAAGATCAACCTGCCGCTGATGCCCCTGACATTGCTCGGTTCGGCATTGGTGGTGCTGATCAGCTTTCGCAACAGCAGTGCCTACAACCGTTGGTGGGAAGCGCGGACGTTGTGGGGTTCGATGATAAACAACTCTCGCAGCTTCGCCCGTCAAGTGCTGACGCTGCTGGATGACCCTGGCCCAGAGGTCAATCCGGTCAAGTCGACGCTGCTGCGCCGCCACGTGGCATACGTGAATTGCCTGGCGGCGCATTTACAGGGCCATGCTTGTCCGGAGGAAGTCCGCGCGTTTATTCCCGCAGAGGAATTTGCTCGCAGTGGCACCACCAACAACTTTGCCAACGACATCCTCACCGGCTCAGCAGCGTTGCTGGCCCGGGAGTACAAGGCCGGGCGGCTGGACAGCATCCGCCTAGCCCGGCTGGAGTCAACCCTGGTGGACCTGTCCAACAGCCAGGGAGGCATGGAGCGGATCGCCAATACCCCGCTGCCCTACCCTTACGTGTATTTTCCGCGGCTGTTTATCTCGCTGTTTTGCCTGATCGTGCCGGTGGGCCTGGTGGAATCCCTCGGCTGGTTCACGCCACTGGCTTCGACCGTCGTGGGCTTTATGCTATTGGCCATCGAACGCATCGGCACCGACCTGCAAAGCCCGTTCCGCCACAGCGAACACCAGATCCAGATGGAAGACCTCTGCGAAACCATCGAGAAAAACCTGCAGTCGATGCAGCGAGATTCTTTGGGCGATGTGCGCAGGCTGGAGGAGCCTGCTAATGCGCTATGAGCATGGCAGCCAGGAACCGTAGCGCTCGACTGAAAACCGGATAATCACCACGAAGCCACTGCACGCCGTCTTGCGACTGCTAATCTTTCCATTCGCGCTGAGGAAATGTCGCCATGCAAGCAAACACTCATCTGCCAGAAATCCTCGAGAAGCTTTACGAAAACCAGCTCGCGCTTGCCGACGCCATCGAGGCGATAGCGATGTGGGTAGACCAGAGAGGCTCCACAGGCGTATCAAGTACGGCTCTGGGCGCGATCGCCACACTCGACGTGAACGCCGAGGCCATCAGAAGGGGAATTGAGTCACTGAGAAAACCATCAGATGAACCCAATTGAAGAGTAAACTTACGCTTCCGATTCGATGATCGAACTCCTAAAAGGCACGAGCTTTTCTATTTAGGCTTGTGGTTGGCCTGAACCACCGCACGAAAGGACTCAAATGATGCAAATCAGAATCGAAGAAGCGAATACACCCGAAGGCTGGCTAGTATGGATGGACGCCTTGTGCGTCAAATTTCACAGCTATGCAGAAGCCGAAACCTTCGTGAAACAGCTGGAAAACCGTGTCCACTCAGCCCACCCCTTACCTATCAGTGTAAATAGGCCTGTGCTTGAGCTTTCAGAATGAGACATCTTCGCCCACCCAAAATCGTCATCGTTTTGTAACATCCCGGCAGTAATACTTAGTCTATTCAATGCCTGCTGTATTTTCTGCTGCCACTTTGGGCAGCTTTTTTTTTCCTGAAATTTTTGGCAGCAATTTTGCCAGATCGACCAGTTGCGCCTCTGCCTTGTTGAGCGCTGTTGCTGCGCAGCTCTGCCAAGCCTTTTCCAGCGGGCGCAGGTCTGATTCGATCAGCGCCTTTTGACACCATTGATAGTGGTCGTGCCAGGAGCCTAGAGCCGATTGCAGTGCTTTGAGTGAACTTGCCGCTTTCTGTGAGAGAGGTGAAAGCTTAGGAAAAGCTTCCGTGAGGTAGCGCGTGCGCTTAACAAGGATTCTCAACTCGTGGCGATCAAACCCAGCGTCATCCACTGCAGCATGTAAACGGTCGATCTGCTTTTTCAGGGCTTTTTCAATTTTAGGCTGGAGGTTACTTAAACCGCCGTTAACTTCCAATGTGCGGAAGTCGGAAGGCCGTTTATCCAGTTGAATGAACAGGTTCTTGAGGGTCGGGCTCTTTAGGATCATGGAGTAGCTAGAGTCGAGGCGTTTTTTTCTAATCTGAGCTTGACCAGCAAATCCTCTGCCCGCCAATTCCTCAATCATTACCTCGAGATCGCGAGCAGGAGTGGTAAGCCTACCTAAGTCGGCCGCCGCATTATTCAACGCCTCGACCGGTCTCAACGAGCGCATCGGCCGGAGTAAGCTCCTGATTCGCCTTACAACTATCCTGAGATCGTGCAAAGCCTCGCTATCAGTCCGCGCCTCCAATCGAGCATGCGAGTGATACAACGCAACCTGCAGAGCCAATATCTCAGCGACAAATTTGTCCACGAATGACATTCGGTCATCTCTTTGAAATGATATGGACACGAGCTTAGCAGACGCGGCGACAGCCAATTCTTTATCACGCTTGTGAGACGCTAAGCGCTTACTTCACGAAGGACAAATCCGCCTGCAGGCTTAAACGTAAGTGCCTGCTTTGGGTCGATTGCAGCCTTTCGCGACAGGCAGCAATCGGCCAGTAGCGGACCTTCGACTTCGTCCGCTCCGAAAGCAGCCATTCAGAAGGCAAGTGCCCGATGAACCGCCTAGAGCTGCATAACGGCGAGCGCCCTGCGCAGGGGCTCGTCGGATATCTGGATAGGGCCGTGAAATGGCACGTCCATGTCCAATACAAGGTAAACAGAAGCCGCGATGAGCAAGGACGAGATGATGAACATCCCAATCACCATCGAGTTGCGAGGAGCGCGGTATCCAAAACTGGCGAAGATGAGCGTTAACCAGGCAACCAGCATCCCAATCAAAGGGCCCGGAATAGCTCCCTCTGACTGCTCGACGATCCTCCAACGTTGCTCGATGAGCGAATGATATTGCTGCCGGATATCCTGAAGCATCGTTTCATGGAAGCGATCCGGAGGCTTTATACCGGTCAAAGACTTGCCTATGTCATCCAGGTATTGAGCCGCTTCGCTGTTGCGATGCTGCAATGCCTCGTCACCTCGATACGGGGTCTCGATAGCGCGCTCCAGATAGGTGATCAGGCGGTGGCGCGTCTCTTGTGTCGCATCTCCATAGCCTCGTAGCGTGCGGTCAAAAATAATCAGGCTGGTTGCATACCCGTGGAAGTTTGTATCAATGGACTCGAAGGTATTCTTGGCAGAATTAATCATCAGACCAAAGACCAGCGACGTCATCACCACAAAAATGTTGGCTACCAGGCGAATGACGGTGTTGGTGTCGTCATCCCTGTGGTGGGACGCCAGCTTAGGGTACCAATGCATCATGAGAAGCGAGGCGGCAACCAGGCACCCGAAAATGGCCAGTGCGATCCAAAGAGAGTTCATGCATCTGCGCCCTGATCATGTGGAGTCAAGTCTTGAAGAATAGACTGTCAGGTGTTCTCGCAGTGTTGCTCTTCAGGGACAGGTTTGGTTTTGGGGAATGACTGCGATATTCGGTCGATTGCAGCCCTTCATGACAGGCTGTCGTCGGCCGATTCTGTTGAAAAAGTCGGCCATGGTTTGCGCATCAGAAAAGTACGCATCCGAGATTGAAATCTTTACTTCTGGGAGAGGCTTCAGGACTCGGATTTCACGTAGCAGCGTACAAAAAAGCGTTTTCACCAGCCAATGATCAGGCAGTTTGGGCAGACCGACTTTTTCAACAGGATCGGCCAAAAGCAGTCAGTCTGATGCGTTTGGTAAGTCAGGGGCAATGCGTCGCCATTAGAACATGTGATAAAGCACCAGCCCGCCCTCTGCATCCGGGCTTGCGTCAGAAAAGCCTTTGACCGCGTACAGTTGAATCTTCCATTGGTGGCTGAGCTTATGCGTGACGAACAGGGTGAGTTCCTGAATTTGCGAACCGGTGGAGACGACTTTCTGCCTCCAGTCGTAGGAGGCGCCCGCCGTAGTGCGCACAGCCACGGGCATGGCAAAGCCGAGGCTGGCAAATATCGGGTCGTCGAAATTGCTATCGGGTAGGTCGCCAAACTTTTTCCATCCCAGGGTCGCGAAGCCGGTCACCGAGCCGAAGGCCTTGGCGATGTCAACCTGAGCGGTATAGTCGAATTCGCCGGTGCCCAGGCAGTGATCTTCATCTGCGGTGGGGAACTTGACCTTGCCGATCAGATCCAGCATCACGCCCCCCTCACTGCCATCGAGCAACGCATAATCTGCGCTTGTGACGGTATCGCCCAAGCCACTTTCCACATCCCTGCAACCACCGGGCAACGGGTCGCCGTTCGGGCCAACTTCGGGGTTAGTGATGCGCAACCAGGGCACCGTAACCTTGTAGGTCATAGGGCCCGTTTCATACTTTCCCACAACGGGGACATACCAGATTTCCGAAGTGGTGCCGGTGCCATAGTCACCGCTTGAATAGTCCATGCCGATGGCAGTGCTGAAGGTATCGCCCGAGGCCTGCAGGGTAAAGCTTGCCAGCAGGCTGGCAAAAAGAGGCAGCATGGGTCTCATCGTCACCTCAAAGTCCCGTTGAGAAGCGTGATCGAACATACCCAGCCTAGTTGCTTATTCACCGCTTGTAGAATTACCGCAGCGCTTATGCCGAACGGCCAGATCGATCCACTTTCTCTACTTTCTCTACTTTCTCTACCTTTTCGACCTTTTCAGGTAGTTCGACTTTTTCTACCTTTTCTGGGCGCTCTACCTTCTCGACTTTCTCGACTTTCTCTGGCCGCTCTACCTTCTCGACTTTTTCGACCTTTTCGGGGCGCTCTACCTTCTCGACTTTTTCAACCTTTTCGGGGCGCTCTACCTTCTCGACTTTTTCAACCTTCTCAACCTTCTCAACCTTCTCAACCTTCTCAACCTTCTCAACCTTCTCAACCTTCTCTACCTTCTCAACCTTCTCTACCTTTTCAGGCCGTCCACTGTTGCCCTCCTTCTCGGGTTGCTCCACTTTCTCGACATGCTCTGATTTTCCAGACTTGTCCACGGTCTCGGATTTGCCGCTGTTGTTGCGGTCGTCCGCGTGGCTTCCACCGCTGCCGCCCTCACTGCCCTCACTGCCTTCACTACTTTCACTACTTTCACTGTGCGGGCTTACATCGCGCCCACCGTTACCGCTGCTGTTGCTGGCGTTGCCCGAGTCATCGGCACTCTGTTCCGTGTCGGCGCCCGTTCGGTTGTCACGTCCCCCTTGCCCCCTGCCCGAGGTGTCGGCGCGTTCGCTATGTAACTCGACACGGGTTGCCCGTATTTCACGCGTACCACTAAACACGCCGCTCACCCGAACGCGTTGATCCAGTGCCAATGTGCCGGGCTGCTCGCCTACAAACACTGTGTCGTGCCCCAGTGTCACATTAAAGCCTGCGACCACCAGGTGTCGGTCCTGTCGGCTTTGTACCAGACCTTCGATCACGGCCTCATGCACACGGCCGGCAAAAGGCAGGCTCGGGTCACGACTGCTTTGAGCGATCTCCAACTGGTGACCGGACCACTGGCCACGCACCAGCACTTCCTGCCCCGGTGCCACGCGACTTCCCAGTTTCAGCCCCTGGAGGCTGCCGGCAGGATCTATCGAGCCGATGGCACTCGCTTCCCTGAGGGTTGGCGCCCGTTCGATGCGACTAGCAAATACTTCACCATTGGCATCTCGTAGACCGCTGACTCTGACCGGTTCACCCGTGCGTAGCCCTTCAGCAACCCGAGCCCCCACGGCAAGACGCACGGGTTGCCCCATGACCCGCAGCGGCGCCGAAGCAGTGGGTAATGCCGTCAGCGGCCCTTCATAGACGTTCAGGATCGAGATACGTCCGGCTCGCAGGCCTTGTTTAGTGGCGAATGCTTCCACCGCAACAACCTGTCCTATCGCCAGATGAGCGCTACTCGCGGCGACGCCGTTTTCGCTCACCGGTACGTCTTTGCCGAAGTGTACTTCCATTCCATTGACGCAAATCGAAGCGAACCCAGTGATGGTGCCAACGATTCCAGTGCCGCCAACACCTCCCGGATCCAGGATCGGTGCGCCCGTGCCACCCACCCCGCCGTGACCACGATTGATGATGGTGCCATCCACGCCGGCAGCCACCGCGCCCGTACCACCGGTGCCGCCGGGACGCTGCTGGAGCGGCGCGCCGGTGCCACCCACACCACCGCTTTCGGCGTGGATGCCTGTACCGCCCACACCGCCTGTCTTTGCCCCGGTACCGCCAATGCCACCCGGAAACTGCAAGCTCGATGCGCCCGACATTCCCACTTCATCGCGGCTAACGCATGCCGGTGCTGCGTCGACCCGTGAGGGAGTCACCAGGTTCAGTCCGAAAACCAGGACAAGAGTGACAATACTGAGGCAGCGCTTCAGGGAGATCATGGGGCAGGCGTCATCGACGAAACAGGATCGGTGGGCTCAGTGTAGAAATAGAGCCCGATTGTGATGCGTTGACGTTGCTCGATACCTGGCGAATCAAGATTTTCGAGGTCTGCGGCAAGCCGGCTGAAATTGAGCAGGGTTTGCATCCCCTCCTTGGCAACGGCCTCGCGCAAAGTGTCGACACTGACCGCGGCCAGGGCGTCGTAGTGCACGCTGCGCTCGAAGAAAGGCAGGCCTTCCCCGCTCAGGTTATGCACCGCTGCACTGGCGTGATCGTGCAGATTGTGGCCAAAGTACGCGGCTTTCTCGTCGAAGCCCTTCTGCGGCAAGAACGCCTGGGCTTCAAGGTGTACACGGTCACGTTCATCGAGGCGCACGACGCCGAGGCGCAACCATTCATCGAGCACCACCCGCGCGCGGATGTCCGTACTGACCTTCGCCATCAGGGCATCAAAGGAGCACTCACCGCCGACACTGGCCAGTCGCGGCAGCGGTAAAGCCTGGCCAGCATCCGTGCAGAAAGGCCGGCTGTTGGTCCAGGCGTTGACCAGTTGCGCGCTTAAAGTAATGTTCTCCGGCAGCGCAGCGATTGACGCGTCGCTCTCGTTTCGCAGCCGTCGCACATCCTTGCGATGGACCCCCGTGAGCAGGCTGATGCGGCTGTCGCTCGAAACTTTGTCATCCAAGCGAAACTCACGATCAGCCACATCGACAAACACCTCTTTGAGCAGATCGGCGAATACCGTATAGGTGACCCCTTTGCGCAGCATCAGGCGCACCAGCGGGCGCATGACCCGCCGAAGGGCTCCTAACAGAGAGGGAGGTAAAGTGGGCGATTGCATACAGCACATTCCTTGACAGATAAACCCAGTATAACGACGCGGGAAAAAATCCCATACGGGTTGTTACCCACTTTTGCTAGGGATAGGGATAGCTGTAAGCGCTCACTGCACAGGCGTTGAGTGGGAGCTGTATGGGCTGGACCAATCCTCATACAAAACCCGCCCCGAAGGTTTTGTATGAGATCCCATCAGAGTAGGTCAGGTCCTGCTGTTGTCATCCCCTGCTTCGCCTCCGACGTGAATGCCGCGGTCATCACCCGGTTCATTACCCACAGGGTTGCCACGATTATCACCAGGCACACCACCAACGTGATTGCCACGGTCGTCGCCAGGCTCGCCGCCAACATGATTGCCATGATCGTCCCCGGGCTCGCCGCCAACATGGTTGCCATGATCATCGCCAGGCTGACCGCCAACATGGTTGCCATGATCATCTCCGGCTTCAGCATGGTTGCCGCCGCGCCCGGAGTTCGAACTCCCAGCATGGTCCCGACCTGCATCGCCATGGCTGCTACCACTGTTACCACCGCCGTTGCCGGCATGACCACCGCCACCACTGCCACTGCCACTGCCACTTCCGTTGCCGCCGCTGCTTCCACCATGGCCACCTCCACCTCCGTTTCCGCCGCCGTTTCCGCCGTTTCCACCATTGCCAACGTTGCCACCACCGCCTCCGGTTCCACCGCCACCTCCTCCGTTTCCGCCTCCGGTTCCACCGCCACCTCCTCCGTTTCCACCGCCCCCTCCTCCGTTTCCGCCGTGGCCACCGCCTCCACCGCCATGACCGCCACCGTCTTTGGCGTAAGCACTGGAGCTATGAGAAATCGAATCCGGAACCAAAACGATGGACGCCGACAGCACGCCACCAATCGCCATGGCCAATAGAGCCTTCTTGAACAGCCTATGAAATTGCATTTTCCGTCTCCTGGTCATTACCGCGAGAAACGCCAAATCAAGTCGGGAATCGTTATAAATCTTTTGGCATTCTGTGCGTGGGATTTTTTCCCACGCATAATAATTAGACCTCTTTGCGCAGAGGTTCAAGCGGCGCACAGAAAAGTCGACCGGTGGTTGGCTCGCAAGAAAGTTGGAAATGACTTTGAGAAGGGGCGCCTACCGCCATAGGCAGCAGCTGAATGCCAAGATGAAAGAAAAATGACGGCCGGAGGACGTCAATTGAATAGCGATGTACAGTTTGGCCAGCACCTGCTAAATAGCCGACTGAAGTTCCTCATGGTCGACGGGAAACGGTCCCCCTCTACCACTTGCCAACGTCCACTTTGGGCAGATTGCTGCCCGTCACGGGTAGAAATCGGCAAGAAGCGGTCACTCTGTTTGCGTAACACTCCGCACTGTTCAGTAATGCGCCGATCAGTCGATAATTGAACCACCCCTTAGTTATCGGCAACCCCTAATGGATCAGATCCTCTCTTTTCTCTCCGATACCCTTCCAACAGCCCGGACCCTGGAGCAGCTGACGCGCCCCCTGCTGACCCTGCTCAACCAGGTCACCGGCATGGAGTCGACCTACCTGACGACCATTGACACCGACAAGGGTGTCCAGCGTGTCGAATTTGCACGCAACGTCGGTGACATGGTCATTCCCGAAGGGTTGGTCGTGCCTTGGGCGGACACCTTGTGCAAGCGCGCGCTGGACGAAAATCGCATGTACTCGGATAACGTCGCCGAAATTTGGGGTGACTCGGAGGCCGCCGCAGCCTTGGGTATCAGGACTTATGTAAGCGCACCCATCCGATCCCAGAATGGGCAGGTGTTGGGGACCGTATGCGCCGCCAGCTCCGATCAGGTGGCTCGCTCCCCTGAAGTGGAACCCTTGCTGATGCTGCTGGCAGCGTTACTGGGATATGCCCTTGAACGTGGGCTGCTGGTTGAGCAACTCCAGGCCGCCAACACCGAGCTGACCAAGCTGGCCCTGACAGACCCACTCACTGGTCTGGCCAACCGGCGTGCCGTTCTGAACGACGCCGCGCGCCTGTTCGCCCTCGCCCAGCGGGAGAACAAGTACATCCTCATCAGTGTCATCGATCTGGATGGCTTCAAGCTCATCAACGACACCCGCGGCCACTTGGCGGGAGACCGACTACTGTGCGGCGTCGCCGCCCAACTGCAGCATGGCCTCAGGAGCAGCGACATCATCGGGCGTACTGGCGGCGATGAGTTCATCGTGATCGCCCTGGGCACACCTTCCGGCCACTCGGACCAGGAAAAAGACATGCGACATGCCGCCGAACTGCTTCAGGCTCGCCTGGCCAAAGCCACAATCGGGCGATATGAACTGGGCCATGGTCTTGGTGGAATTGAATACACCGGTGCGAGTGTTGGCGTAGTGACCGTGATACCGGGCAACATCACTGTGGACGAGGCCACAAAGCTGGCAGACCGCGAGATGTATAAGGTGAAACAGCAGCGAAACGGTCAACGGTTGTAGAAAAGTCTAAGGTTAGCTTCAGGCCCATAGGCCTGTCGCGAGGCGCGGAAAACGGCCAAAAACGTCCCTTCGTTCACTGTAGATGACGCTCTGAGCGGGTCGGGCGACGAAACAGGCATCGAGATCCGTCAGCTGGTTTTTCAGCTTATGTGCGGGACTCGGAAGGAACAAGGGCGACCAGATCAGTATCGCCTACGTCGACGCCACTTTGTGAAAGCAAAGTCGTTACTTGCCCTCGGTGATGAGTCTGGTGGTTGAAGAAATGCATGACCAAGCCATAAAAGTTCCTGTCAGCGGGGGCTCCCTTCATGCTTGTGTAACTGAGGGGATAATCTAGATCCGACTCTTTGATGGAGCGAGACCACGCGACAATTACCTGATCGAGCCAAACGCGATGTGTCGACAGTTCGCGGATATCCGAGAACAGTAACTGGTCGAGGCTTTGGGGGGGCGGGAGCTGTTGAATCGGCTTCAGAGCCAAGTAGTTCGCTGGGTGCCTGGCAAATCTCTGCAGCCAGACCGTGTCCCCCGCCACCAGGTGGTTCAACGTCCCGAGAATAGAACCGAAGAATGCTTGCCTATCCACTGACAGCTCTTCATCTGTCAGACTTCTGGCCGCCTCATAAACCTTCGCGTTCATCCAATCGTTGTACATCGCCATCAGACAGATATGGTTGGTGCGGTCCATAGTGTTCATCCTTTGAGTGAATGACTGGAAGGCGATCGACGCTCATCTCGGGGCCATTCTAGAGGGATTTTTGAACCGCCCCTCACTTCGTAGATACGCGACCGGCCGCTTTGGGTCGATTGCCACCCTTACTCACCAATAGGCCAATTACAGCCTTCAGGCATCCAAAAACAGATCTCCGCACTGCAAAGAGCGCTGCCTATCGCAGCACCGTATGCAGCACGATAACGTAACTCTGGCACTAACACTCAAAACCATGGCTGATCAATCTAGCCAGCACCTCTCCCGCCTCACTTAATTCCCCTGGGGCCAGCATCAGGCGCAATTCGTGTACGGGCAGCTCAGGGAAGCCGTCGGCGACCGTCAGCACGCGCATGCCTTGGCTTACCCGGGCCCGGTCAACGATGCCAACGGCCAATCCGGCCTCGATGGCGGCTTCCAAAGCGATCACCCCGGCGCTGATGATCACCGTTCGCCAGCGGCGACCCTGCTGACTCAACGCGTCGACAGCCACGCTTCGATAGGGGCAACCCTTGCCGTGCAATGCAAGGGGCACCGGTTTGGCGAGGTCCTGCAGGTAGCCGTGGGCGGCCACCCAGACAGGTTGGGTAATGCCGAAGGTCTTGATGCAGCGCGCCTGCGACACAGCAACATCAGCCGGGGCCACTAACAGCGCCATGTCCAGTTGACCACGCTGCAGGCGCGTGTTCAAACGGCCACTGGAACCCGTTTCAACCTCCAGCTCGACACAGGGAAAATCCGCCGCCAGGTGCGGCAGCGTACAAGCCAGTACCGCGCCGGCGTACTCCTCAGAAATGCCCAGCCTGACTCGTCCACTGGCCACCGGCGCGATAAAACTGGCTAGCAGCCCGTCGTGCAGCCGCAGCAGTTCGGCGCTTTGCAGCGCAAAGCGACGGCCCAGCGGAGTCAGGCTGACTGTCTGGTTATCGCGTTCCAGCAAGCGTCCCCCGGCCACGGCTTCCAGGCGGCGAACGTGCAGGCTGACCGCCGATGGGCTTTTGTTCAAAAAGCTGGCCGCCGCCAGGAATTGCCCAAAGCGCAAGACGGCGTGAAACGTTCGCAGGAGATCGATATCAAGCGCTTCAGCCATGGTTCAGGAATCCTGCATCAGTGGTGCTGATCGTATCGTTTGATTGCATCAGTCAATCATTCATACCATCGAACTCAGCCCCCTGTCAGGTGCCATTCGATGAACGTCATACGCTCACCTATTTTGATCAGCGCCGTGCTGCTGGCGGCCATGGTCGTCAGCTGGAGCTCTGGTTTCATCGGTTACCGCTATGTCGCGGATCAGGGAAGCGTCTACCTGGCCTCCGTGTGGCGTTTTATCCTGGCGGCGGCTGTGTTACTGCCCTTTGCCTGCGCGGGTTTGCGGACGTTGGGCGGCCGTGATGTGGCCCATCAAGCCCTGCTGGGGTTGTTTGCGATTGGCGGCTACATAGGCCCCATCGCCGCATCGATTCAACTGGGTGTCGCGCCGGGCACCGCCTCACTCCTGGCCAATTTGCTACCACTGACCATTGTGGTGCTGGCGGTCAACGTGCCCGGGCAACGCACCCGCGGCTGGCAGTGGGTCGGCCTGGGGTTGTGTTTGACCGGCATGATGGTAGCCAGCGGCGCCAACGTGGAATGGGACGCCGCTGACCTCTGGGTCTACAGCCTGCCACTGCTGGCAGTCCTTTCCCTGGCGGCGGCCACGCTGTATCAGAAAGCCTCGCCTGGCGCATTGATGCCCGCCTCCACTGCGCTGTTCATTCAGGTATGCGCCGTGATCCCGGTGTTTGCCGTGCTGGCGTGCCTCGAAGGAGCGATATTGCCGCCGACCAGCGCCGGCTTTGCCGGGGGCGTGGTGTGGTTGGTGGTCTTCTCGACTCTGGGCGGCTATGGATTTTATTGGCTGTGCCTGCAGCGTTTCAGCATTCAACGCATCAGCGGTGCGCTGTTTCTGACGCCCCCGGTGACCCTGCTGTGGGCATGGCTGCAGTTCGGCGATCCGCTGACCGTGAGTGCACTGGTGGGCGTCGGGTTGACCCTGTTGGGACTGCCATTGCTTGGGATGAACACGGTGAGGGAGCAGGAGATAATCGACCAACAGCCGTCGCTCAAGACCTCATGCGGAAATGAGTAATTCAAGGCTGCACGCTTAAACCAACCCACCCATGGCTAGCGATTGGACGCCTGTTTAGCACCAGTAGTCGCAGAGCACCAACCGCGCCTTGTCCACGCATTGACATATCGGTAAATTTCGATATCCTGAAGCAATGGACTTACTTGAAATTTTCAAAGCACTGTCAAACCGCACCCGGCTCGAAATCCTCAAAGGATTGAAGGATCCGGTGAACAGCTTTCCTGCGCAGGATGAGGGAGATGTGCTTACGGTTGGCGTTTGCGTCAGCAGTATTCAAGAAGGCGTCGGTCTGTCTCAGTCGACGGTGTCTGACTATCTTGCAACGCTGCAACGAGCCGGGCTGGTCGAAGTCAGGCGCATTGGTCAGTGGACCTACTACAAGCGTAACGAAGCAACCATCCGTGCTCTCGCCGAGATCATCGGTACAGAGCTGTAATTTTGTACCGCACGATATCGAGATTTCTCGATATCCCTTTTAACCGAAATAAGACACTGTGAGGGCTAGGAACACACTAGTGATTTTCTCTGCGGATACACATCGATAATTCTCGATATCCCTTTTTCCAGAAGTGAGGTTTCACAATGAAAGCGATGATCATCAAATCCTTCGGTGGCCCGGAATCGTTCGAACTTTGCGACGTGACCAAGCCAGTACCTGGCACGGGACAAGTCCTGGTACGGGTACACGCTACCTCCATCAATCCATTGGATTACCAGGTTCGCCGCGGCGATTATCCCGACCTGGTGCCACTTCCGGCGATAAGCGGGCACGACGTATCTGGCGTTGTTGAGGAAGTCGGGCCGGGCGTCACGGCTTTCGCTCCCGGCGACGAAGTCTGGTACACCCCGCAAATATTTGACGGCTCGGGCAGTTATGCCGAGTACCACGTTGCGGCCCAAAACATTGTCGGCAAGAAGCCCGCCTCCCTGAGCCATCTCGAGGCGGCCAGCCTGAGCCTGGTCGGCGGAACGGCGTGGGAAGCACTGACCGTGCGAGCGGCGCTCAAAGTGGGCGAAAGCATTCTGATCCACGGCGGCGCGGGAGGCGTCGGTCATGTCGCGATCCAGTTGGCAAAAGCCATTGGCGCGCGGGTCTTCACGACCGTGCGCGAAGCGAACTTTGAGTTCGTACGAAGCATGGGTGCCGATGTGATCATCGACTACGAAAAGGAGGATTACGTCGACGCCATCAATCGGGAAACGGATGGCCGCGGAGTCGACGTGGTATTTGACACCATCGGCGGCAACACCTTAGCCCGCAGCCCGGACGCCCTCGCCCAACTCGGCCGGGTTGTCTCCATCGTGGACATTGCCAAGCCACAGAACCTGGTTCAGGCCTGGGGCAAGAACGCGAGTTATCACTTTGTTTTCACCCGGCAAAACCGCGGCAAGCTGGATGAGTTGAGCGCATTGATTGAACGTGGTCAGCTGCGCCCGCACGTTGGCGCCGTCTATTCACTTGCAGACCTTGCGCTCGCCCATGCGCGACTGGAGAGCCCCAACAACGGTATTCAAGGAAAAATCGCGATTGCCGTCGTGCCGTCGCTTCTCACCAGCGCTGAACTCACTCCAGGGGAATCCCATGATTTATGAAATCGCTCTGCTGCCCGTTCACAAAGACCGGATTGAAAGCTTCCGGCATGCATTTGCACAGGTGGCTCCCTTGCTCTGCCGCGCAAAAGGTTACGGCGGGCACATGCTGGCGCATGGGATCGAAACCCCGCAGCAATTCAACCTGATCGTACGTTGGCAATCACTCGAGGACCACGTCCCGGGCTTTGAAGCGAGTGAAGACCATCGGTTGTTCATGACGGGCCTGCAGGAATATTTCTCGGCAGAACCGCAGGTCTATCACATCGAGGGAGCGGCGTTTGCTGCAGGTAATCCTGCTTTCTGAGGCTTGCACAATGCGAGGACCGATCGGGTCAACTGACGTTAGCGCTCACTGGCCCGATACTCGCTCCGCGGCAGATGGCCTCGGATTGGCCCGGCGGCCCATTTGGAGATAGTCTTTGCTCATCCCCATACGAATCGCCAAATCATGACCAGCCCAGAGTTTTCCTCGGATGTAGAGGCCATACGCAGCATAGACGCCGTTCCGGTCATCTTGAGTATGGTCAAACACATCACCGGGATGCGATTTGCTGCGGTGGCGAGAGTGACCGAGCAGAAGTGGATTGCCTGCGCGGTGGATGACTCCATCAACTTCGGGCTCCAGCCCGGTGGAGAGCTGGTGCTGGAATCGACTATCTGCCACGAAATCCGCCAGCACAGAAAGCCGGTCATTTTCGGCCACGCGAGCCAAGACCCGGTTTTTTCGCGACATCACACTCCCAGGATCTACGGCCTGGAAAGCTACATTTCCATCCCCATCATCAAAGCCAATGGCGACTTTTTTGGCACCTTGTGTGCCATCGACTCCGTTACTGCAAAGCTGGACGATCCTGCTATCGAGAAAACGCTTACGCTGTTCGCTCAATTGATCGCCATGAACCTCGATACCCAGCGCGACCTGCATGCTGCGCAAGCCTCGCTGGTGGATGCCAATGAAAGTGCCCGGCTGCGAGAGCAGTTCATTGCCGTGCTCGGACACGATTTGCGTACGCCGCTGAGCGCTATTCGCATGAGTGCTGAACTGCTGCAAACCCAATCGGCCGACAAACGTTCGCTGGGTCTGGTTGCAGCCATCCGCCAAAGCTCCATACGAATGGGAACCCTGATCGAAAACGTGCTGGATTTTGCCAGGGGCCGAATGGGCGGCGGGATACCGTGCAAACGACAGGTGGTAGATGACCTGGAACGCACGCTGCGCCTGACCGTTGATGAAATTCAATCATCCAACCCGGCCGCACGCTTGAGCAGTTCGATAGCCCTACCTGCGGGGGTGTATTGCGATCCGCTGCGCATCAGCCAGTTGCTTTCAAACCTGTTGGGCAACGCAGTCACCCATGGCTCTACGACCGCTGTCATCAGCGTACAAGCCTATGCCGACGCTGATGACATCGTCATCTCCGTGACCAATCAGGGCGAACCCATCCCTGCCAACCTGGTGCCGCTATTGTTCGAACCCTTCACACGATCGGAATCAGGTCAACGTGGCGAGGGCCTCGGATTGGGTTTGTACATCGCATCGCAGATCGCCACCGCGCACAGCGGAAACTTGAAAGTGACTTCGACGCCTGAGTTGGGGACGAACTTCACCGCTCGTTTTTCCGGGAAGCAACAGTGGCCTTGATTTGGCCGGGAGCGTCAGTTCTGATAAATCGCCGGATTCGCCCTGTGAGGGTTGGCAGCACCCGTCGGCGATTTGAAGGTTGCGGCATCTTTGGCCGGGGGCATGCCAAACAGGCGGGCGTATTCGCGGCTGAATTGTGAAGCGCTTTCGTACCCGACGGCAAACGCGATGGACGCAGCATTTCGTGTCTCGAACAGCAGGAGCCAGCGGGCCCTTAACAGGCGCAAACGCTTTTGGTACTGAATAGGCGTCATGGCGGTGATGGCTTTGAAATGACGATAAAACGCCGCAACGCTCATTCCAGTCATCGCGGCGAGTGGTTCCACCCGAAAGGGTTCGGTGTAGTGCTCGGCGATCCATTGTGTGGCACGTCGGACCTGTGCCAGCCGGCCATCTGGACGAGCCATTTCCCGCAATATCCCGCCCAAAGGGCCCTGCAGCAGTCGAAACCGAATCTCCCGCTCGATCATCGGCGCCAGCACGGCCGCCTCGCCAGGTCGGTCAATGAGTCGCAGCATACGCAGCCACGCATCGAGCAATTCCTCCGGTGCAGGCACGGGCGAGAAGCAGCTGAGTGCAGTGCTTTCACTCGATTCGAGCTCCTCGAGCAGCAATGAGGCAATGGTGTCGGCATTCAGCGTCAGGCTGATCGCCAGATACGGCTGGTCCGGCCCACCAGGATGAATTTCGCCGGCAGCAGGCACATCAACGGGCACCAGGAAATAGGTTGCCGGTCCGTAACACACCATCTGATCACCAATGGACAGCGTTTTGGCACCCTGGAGCACCAGGTGCATCATCGGCTGATACACCTGATTCGCACACGCTTCAGCCTGGACCATCGCCACACGCGGTAACCCAGTATCCGTCCAGCGGTTTTCTGCGCGCATCACGATGCGACGTAGTTCATCCATTGCTTCATTCATGCGAACGAACATGAAGCACTGCAGCGGACTTCGCAAGGACGAGAGAAGAATAGTCAAGACTGCGAGAGCAACTGGCAAGCGTCTGGCCGTGCAATGGCTAAATACTAGTGGCCAAGCAGCAAGAAACGCTCAGCCCTGACAGGTGACCTGCCGATCGCGCTGCACAACCCTGTATTTCAGCTAGAAAGGTAATTTATGAAACTTGAAGGAAAAATTGCGCTGGTAACCGGCGCGTCAAAAGGCATCGGTGCCGGTATCGCCAAGGCGCTTGGCGCATCGGGCGCCACGGTGGTGGTGAACTATTCGTCGAGCAAAAACGACGCTGATTCGGTGGTTGCACAAATCCAGGCACAGGGCGGCAATGCTGCTGCCATTCAGGCCGACATGAGTAAGGCGGCAGACGTGGTCCGTTTGTTTGACACGGTCAAGGCCAATTACGGGACTTTGGATATTCTCGTCAACAACGCGGGTGTCGCCGTTTTCCAGATGATTGACGACCTCACCGAAGAAGCCTTTCACCAGCAGTTCAACCTGAACGTACTCGGCTACCTGCTGAGCGTTCGCGAAGCAGTAAAACTCATGGGGCCGTCCGCCAGCATCATCAACATCAGCTCCATCCTGAGCACCGATCCCTACCTGGCTTCAAGTGTGTATTCGGCCACCAAAGGCGCGGTCGATACGCTCACGCTTGCCTTGGCCAGAGAACTCGGGCCACGGGGCATTCGGGTGAACGCCATCTTGCCGGGACACACCAACACGCCTGCCACTGACGGTAATTTTGCCGGCGAGTTTGGCGAAAAACTTATCGCTGGAACGCCATTGGGCCGTTTTGGCGAGCCAGAAGACATCGCGCCATTGGCAGTATTCCTGGCCGGCGAGGACTCTCATTGGGTGACAGGTGAATCCATCAGGGCATCGGGCGGAGTGCGTGGGGTCGGCTACTGAGCCCCTCCTTAACCTAAGCGTAGGCATTGAAGCATTGTAAATACGAAACATTATCATTAAAGTGCAATGCTTTCCGCTGTGTGATCTCCTGCTAATGTCGAGCATGACCACCGAAGAGCTTGAGCTCGCCTTCCGGGCCCATTCCACCGAGTTGCGCTCGTTTCTTCATCGCCAGTTGCGCAATCCCGAGGCCGCTGCCGATCTTGCTCAGGAAACCTACCTGCGCCTGCTCCGTCAGCCGCCACGCAAACCGGTGCTCAATCTGCGAGGTTTTATCTTTAAAATTGCCCGAAACCTGGCAATCGATCATGCCCGCAGCAGGCAAACCCGCGAGCAACTGGGCGAAGGCATTGCCTACCTGTACGAGGTTACGGGGGAAAGCCCGGCGCTGTTCGATGTCGTGGTCGCGCAACAGGATCTCGCGGCCATGGCCCAGGCCCTGGATCGCTTGCCTGCCCAGTGCCAGCAAATATTTACGCTGTGTCGGCTGCGAAACCTTCCCCACAAGGAAGTGGCTCTGCAACTGCAGGTATCGATCAGCACGGTGGAAAAACAATTAGCCATTGCACTCGACTTTCTCAGCCAATGCCTGCAACGATAGCCGGTATGCACGATCAACCCGACACCACCCCGTCCTTTACCGAGGTTCAGCGCACTGCCCAGGCGTGGGTGATTCGCCTCACCTCGGGTTCGGCGCTTGCCTCTGATCAGGCTGCGGCGCGGGCTTGGTGCGAGCAGGCACCGGAGCATCAGCGCGCGTTTGTCGAAGCGCGGCGTGTGTGGTGTTTAAGTGCGCATCTGGCTGAACCTCGCGTCCCGACACGGCCGGCTTCACGTCGAATCTGGGCGATGGGCATCGCCGCATCGATGATGCTCGGTGTCGGCTTGGCATGGGTTCAAGCAATGGCATTGAATGCTGACTATTACACCGGCACCGGTGAGCGGCGACAGGTCGTCCTGGCCGACGGTTCTCGCATCACCTTGAATGCCAACAGCGCCGTTGATGTGGACCTCACTGCCGATGGGCGACGCATAACCCTGCGCAAGGGCGAGGCCCTGTTCGATGTAAAGCCGGACCCGCTGCGCCCGTTCAGTGTGCAGGCGGGCGCCTTGAATGCGACGGCCCTGGGCACCCTCTATGCGGTGCGCCGCGAGGGCGAATACGTCGATGTCACGGTGCGCCGCGGACGTGTCGCCGTCACCGAAGGACTTGAAAAGGTGACGCTCGGCGCTGGCCAGACTGTCGGCGCGCGTGCCGACGGCCTGGGCCCAAAGCAGAATGTGGACGCAGACAAGATGCTGGCTTGGGAACAGGGCCGCCTGGTATTTGAGCTGACACCGCTGTCTCAGGTGCTTGAGCAGGTCGAACGCTACCGCCCGGGAATTATAATGGTACGGGATCCGCGCCTGGGCGCCCTCAAAGTCAGCGGCACCTTCCAACTTGATCACCTGGACGAAGGCCTGGCAACGCTGGAGAAAGTCTTTCCACTCACCATCGATCGCTATACGGACTACCTGCTGGTTGTCTCACCCAAGATTTAACTATTTTTACGGGTGTTGGCGTGTCGCCCGTCTTCCCTCCCTAGAATGATAATGCTTCGTATTAGGGAGAGCACCGATGCACCATCCGTTACCTGAAGGTTTGCGAGTCAAATCTTTGTCCGTAGCCCCAATGACCATGCTGTGCGTGCTGATGTCCAGCCTGGCGGTTGCCGATCCTCTCCAATTCGACATCGCTCCGCAGCCCTTGGCGAGCGCGCTGAACCGCCTGGCCGCGCAAAGCGGTCTACAGGTGATATTCGATGGCACGCTGGTATTAGGCAAGAACAGCCCCGGGATCGTCGGCCACAAAGAGCCAGAGGCCGCACTGTTTGATCTGTTGAAAGGCAGCGGCCTGACCTGGCGGGCAACCGGTGAAAATAGCGTGATGCTGGAGCGCGCCCCCGAATCGAGCGACACCCTGCAGTTGGGGGAGACCGCGATCACGGGTCAGCAGCTGGGCGAGATGACGGAGAACACCGGTTCCTACACCACTGGGGCCATGCAGACTGCCACCAAGCTGCCCTTGACCTTGCGCGAAACGCCGCAGTCAGTCAGCGTGGTCACGCGCAAGCATATGGACGACAAGGCCATGACCAGCATCAGCGATGTCGCCAAAAGTGCGCCGGGTATTTATCTCAATAACTCCGGCGGGGTTGGGCGGCCAACCTTCAGCGCCCGCGGTTTCGACATCGACAACATCATGTACGACGGTTTCCCCACCAGCTTCCTGACCTACCTGCCCAGCGGAGAAGCCAACCTGGCCATGTATGACCGGGTCGAGATCGTTCGCGGCGCCACCGGCCTGGCCCAAGGTGCCGGTAACCCCGCTGGCGCCATCAACCTGGTGCGCAAGCGCCCGACCCATCAATTCCAGGCCACGCTCACCGGCAGTGCCGGCAGTTGGGACGATTACACCGGCACGCTGGATATCGGTGGCCCGCTCAATGACAACGGCACCCTTCGCGCCCGTACCGTGATCTCGCGGGAGGACGCCAGGAGCTTTCGGGACTCGGTGGAGAGTGATGCGGATCTGTTCTACGGCGTGGTCGACGCCGACCTGAGCGACAGCACCATCCTGACTCTCGGTGCGTACCGGCAAAAGAACCACACCAACTTTATCTGGGGCGGTTTGCCCATGGCCCGTGGCGGTGGTCATCTAGGGCTGCCACGCGACACTTTCCTCGGGAATGACTGGGAATACTCGGACAACCGCACCACCGGCTATTTCGCGACCCTGGAGCAGGGCTTGGCCAACGACTGGACGCTGCGTCTGGCAGCCATGCAGTCGAAGACCAACAGCGATGTGCTGGCCTCGTCGGTATGGGAATACAACCGCCACTATCTGTGGACGGAAGCCATGGAGCAGAAGGAAACCGGCTACGACCTGGCCCTCAGCGGCCCCTTCCAGATGCTCGGTCAAGAACACGACCTGACCTTGGGCGTCAGCCGGCGCGAGCTGGATTATCGCTCCGGTGACGCCTGGAGCGACTTCATCGACACGGGCAGCAATCTTTTCGAGTGGGATCCTCGCGGTCATGCCAAGCCGGACTACGTCACGGGCGATAACGGTCTTCCCGAAACCACCACTCAGGACAGCGTCTATGCCAGTACCCGCCTGCGCTTGAGCGAGCCACTGTCGCTGATTCTAGGCAGCCGTCTGGACTGGTACGAATACGAGGACAGCGCAAACAGTGAGGGCAACTACAAGGTCACTCGCAATCTGACCCGTTATGCCGGCGTCGTCTACGACCTGGACGACAACCACTCGGCCTATGTCAGCTATACCGATATCTTCAAGCCGCAGAGCAGCAAAGGCGTGGACCGGAAAGTGATTGCCCCGGTAGTGGGTGAGAACTACGAAATGGGCATCAAGGGCGAGTATTTTGGTGGCGCACTGAATACCAACATGGCCGTTTTTCAGATCGACCAGAAAAACCGTGCCCAGGAGTTGCCTGATGTCAAAGGGTGCGGTTCAGGCGCCGCCAGTGCTTGCTATGAGGCTGCCGGCCTGGTGCGCAGCCGGGGCATCGACCTGGAAATCCAGGGCGCCCTGACCGACAACTGGCAACTCGCCGCTGGCTACACCTACACCCAGACGAAGTACGTCAACGACGCCAACGCAGCCCGGGAAGGCGAGGATTTCGACCGCGCCAAACCGCGTCAGCTGTTTAAGGTGGCGACGATCTACAACCTGCCTGATGAGCTGCAGCGCTGGCGTATCGGCGGTGATGTGTACCAACAGAGCCGCATCCGCACGTCGGGGGGTACCGGTGCCACTGCCTGGAAAAACCAACAAGGCTCGTACACGGTGCTCGGTCTGGTGGCCGGCTACAAAGCCAGCGAGCAATTGGATCTGCAGGTCAACGTAAACAACCTGTTCGACCGTACCTACTACAGCAGCGTGGCCAATGGCGCCTATAGCCCGTATGACATCTACGGCGACCCACGTAATGTGAAACTGACTGCCCGGTACAGCTTCTGAATAGTTGTTCGCCGGCTAATGTCCAGGGAAGGACGTGAGCGGCTTGCGTGAAAGGAGCGTTTGCATCTCACGCTGGCGCGGCCAACGCGGAACGCCGAGCCTTGCAAAGGCTATCGAGTCGCGAGCCGCTGTAGCGGGATTCGCGGAATAAACGCCAGCGCCCGAACAACCCGTAGACATGCCTGATCCTCCCCTGCTCACGATACCCCATACGAATGTGCGCTTTAAGGGCAGGAATGTTGTGCGCCTCACAGACGTCCACCACTTTGTTGCAGCCTTGTGCTTGCATGGCCTGCCACAGACAGATCTGACCATCGACTGACAGTGCCGTACCGAAGTAACGTCGCGTCATCTCGCCCCCGAAAGCGAAGAACTCGCCGTCCTTGACCGGGAACCAGCAGCCGTAATAATGGCGATCATGGTAGTCGCGTTTGCTGCCCCAAATGAATGCTACGGCATCACCCTTTTCGTCCAGGTACATATGCCCGGTATGCCCTTCGGCGGCCAGTTCGCGCATGATTTCCACTCGATCGCCAAAGTGCCTGGCGAACGCATCTGCGTTCCGAGTATCGATCTGGACCAAGCGTAATCCCGAATAGGGCCTGAGCTTTTGAGCTGGAACCGACGTGACCAGGTCACGCTCCATCCACAGTAACTCCCAGTGGAAAAACACATAGCGCTTCCACAGAGTATTAATGGTGCGACGCAGGCCTTTTCGTTTGATTCGCACTCGTAGCTGCTGCCATGCACTCATGAAACCTCCCGGTGGAGTTAGGGGCGATGTTCTAAAGCGTTTGGTGAGTGAATGCGCGATGGAAAAGCAGAAACGGCCATTTAGGGAGGGCGAGCAGCCAATGGGCTCCAACCAATACGACTGTTGCGATGAAGAGCCAACACTTCCATGCGCTTGAAGTGGGTATAGAACAGCGCTGCAAGTGCATGTAAAAAGACAACGCGTAGTTTTGTAACAAAGTATTCCGCTAGCGCTGAATGGGTCCAAGTCATTGTTGCAGATCACTCTTGGCCACTCAGCCCTTCGCGAAAAGCAACAATGACCCATTGGTACGGCAGGCGAATCATTCAGGCGCGGCGATGGTGCGAACCAGTGCCACCCATCACGGCATGCATTGGACGGCCAGAAACTGCCTGTCGATCGCTCAAAGTAACTTACCGCCCTCAATGAAAGAGTAAATCAGGCGGTGAAACCACCGTCAGCGACGATGTCTGCACCCGTAACAAAAGAGGCATCAGGACCTGCAAGAAATGCGACCACACTGGCAATTTCGTGAGACTGACCGTAGCGACCAAGCGCGATGCCGGGTTTCACGATATCACTCACCGGGCCGCCATCCGGGTTCATGTCGGTATCGGTTGGGCCTGGGTGAACAGTGTTGACGGTGATGCCTTTAGGTGCCAAATCACGCACCAGGCTGCGGTTGAAACCAGTGATCGCGCCTTTGGTCAGCGTATAGAGCGAGGCCGTCGGGAACGCTGCGTATCGTGTCATGGAAGAGCCGATATGGATAATCCGGCCACCGTCTTTCATGTAGCGAACGGCTTCCTGCGTGCCGATGAATACGCCCGTGACATTGACGGCGATCATGCGCTGGTACGTTTCAAACTCGATGCCCTCAATCGAGCCCCCGAGCGCGAGGCCGGCGTTGTTTACCAGAATGTCGAGGCGACCAAACATTTCAACGGTGCGTGCAACGGCTGCACGCACGGCTGCCGGATCGCCAGCATCAGCAGAAATCGCAATCGCCTGCCCTCCTTCACTGGCAATGGCTTGAACGACTTCTTCAGCCTGGGCAGGTGAAGCACTGTAAGTCAGCGCAACTGATGCACCATCGGCGGCCAGACGCTTGGCAACAGCCGCACCGATTGAACGGGAACCGCCAGTAACCAGGGCGACTTTTCCAGCGAGCGGGAGAGTTGGGCTAGGCATGAATATTTCACTCTTGGATTAAGGTGAAATCATCATGGCCTCGTGAAGATCAATTGATTAGAGTGTAATGACTTGAATCATTTTCAAGCATCAGTATCAGGTGAACCATGGAAACGCTGGCCAACCTCGAGTGTTTCGCCCGCAGCGCAGAGACTGGCAGTTTTTCGGCCGCTGCACGTCAACTGGCGCTAACCCCTGGCGCTGTCAGTCGTAATGTAGCCATCCTTGAGCGAAACATCGGCGTACGATTGTTTCATCGGTCGACTCGAAAATTGACGCTGACCGAAGCCGGCGAGCACTTTCTGGCGTCCATTGGCGGTCACCTGGACGCCCTGCAAAATGCCATCAACTCAGTCGCGACAGATCAAGGCGAACCGGCCGGCCTATTGAAAGTAAGCATGGCACCCACCTTTGGTATCAGCCAGATATTGCCATTACTCCCGGAGTTTCTGGCCAAGTACCCGCTGATTCGTCCTGAATGGCATTTCGAGAACAGGCAAGTCGATCTGATTGCCGAAGGGTTCGACGTGGCTATTGGAGGAGGGTTTGAACTGGCCCAAGGTGTGATCTCCCGCCCACTGGCCCCCGCTCATGTTATTGCAGTCGCTTCGCCAGCCTTCATGCGTGGAAGAACACTACCGATGAATCCGGGAGCACTCGAAGACCTGGAAGGAATCGTCATGCGCTCCGGTCGTACTGGCCGTGTCCGGCACTGGAGTATGCGTGACAAACGCGGCGTGGAAATGGCTGCCCGTGTGCGGGAAAGCTTTATCGTCAACGACCCTGCCGCCATGCGCGAGGCAGTCCTGCTTGGACTCGGTGTCGGATTCCTCGTGGTGGCGGATGTGCAGCGCTGGATAGAGCGAGGAGATCTATTGCGCCTGGTCCCGGACTGGTACGCCGATGCGGGAACCATTGCCATGTACTTCGCCACCCGCTCACTTATGCCAGCCAAGACCCGGGTGTTCATCGATTTCGTCAGCGAGAGATTTGAGCAGCAAAAGCTCGCCCACCGCTTTTCAGCAGTGAAAGCACCTAAGAGTTGAATGAACGGAGCAATAGATGGAAATCAAGATTGATACGTTGGATTCTCCAACAGAACAGGATCAAAAAGCTCTGGACAATAGGTTTACAGAATATCTTCGAATTCAATATCCCAATCTACAGCCAGAGTCGGAAGATAAAAAATTTATGGTGGTTGCACACGATGAAACAGGCGACTACATCGGTGCAATAAGCTGTAATTGTTACTGGAATGGCTTGGAAATTGACACGTTTTGGGTGAAGGAATCGCATCGCGGGAGAAAAGTAGGCTCTAAGCTATTGGAAAAAGCAGAAACGATTGGCGTCAGCAAAGGGGCAGAAGTTGCATTCCTAAAAACCTTTGACGCTAAACAGTTCTATGAACAGCATGGATACGAGATTTATGGTGTTCTTGAGGATCGACCAATCGGGACCAACCTGTATCACTTAAAAAAACGGCTAACAAAACATGCATGAAGACCGGTTCAAACCGTTCGCTTCGCTCACAGGGACGGGCTTAACCAGAGGCTGGTCAGCGTCCCCATTGGGTCGGATACTGCCTGAGGCACTATCGGCAAAAAATAGACGCTTCGCCGGAAGCCCGTTTTTGGTCACTAGCAGTGTCTAAGCCCCCCTCTTTCCGGACGCATGACCTGCCTTTTTAGCATGACTCATTAACCTTTCTCATATTGCAGCCGATGTCCATGGCTTAGGGCATAGGAGCAATACAGATGAGAAACAATCAACCGGTTACGCAGCGCGAGGTTGCCCTTGGGCCTCAACAAAAACTCATCTCGACAACGGATGCACGGGGCGTCATCACGTACTGCAATGACGCCTTCGTCGAAGTCAGCGGTTTTAACAAATCCGACCTGATCGGCGCGCCTCAAAACATCGTTCGCCACCCCGACGTGCCTTCCGCCGTCTTTGCGCATATGTGGGGTGCGCTCAAGCTTGGCAAGCCGTGGATGGGCATCGTCAAGAATCGCTCGAAAAATGGCGACCACTACTGGGTCAACGCCTACGTCACGCCGATTTTCCAGGGGCAAGAGGTTGTGGGCTATGAATCGGTCAGGGTCAAGCCGACGGCCGAGCAGATCCGTCGCGCCGAAGCGCTCTATAAACGCCTTAGCCTGGGCAAGTCGGCCGTCCCGGTCAGTGATCAATGGCAACCCGCCCTGCTCGCCTGGCTGCCGGTGTTGACCATGGGCCTGGTGGGTGCATGCGGCGGCGTGTTCCTCGGTATGTCGGAGGCGATCATTCTGGCTGTCGGGGTATCGGTGCCGCTCGGGCTATGGGTGTCGAGTCGACAGAACCGCGGCGCGCTGCGTCTGCTGAAAATGGCTGAAGCCTCAACCTGCGACGCGTTGCTGGCAAAAATGTACAGCGACGAACGTGGCCCCCAGGCAAGCCTTGAAACGGCGTTTATCAGCCAGGCCGCCCGGCTCAAGACGTGCCTCACCCGGTTGCAGGATACGGCGGAACAACTGACTGGCCTGGCCGGCAGATCCGACGGCCTCGCCACCGAAAGTTCCCGTGGGCTCGACCGCCAACGGGTCGAGACCGAGCAGGTGTCGGCCGCAGTCAATCAAATGGCCGCCACCACACAGGAAGTCGCCAGCCACGTCCAGCGCACCGCCGACGCGACCCAGGAAGCCAATGTGTTGACCGGGCGTGGACGCGAAGTGGCCCGGGACACCCGAGAAGCCATCCAGCGCCTCTCGGTGGTGGTGGGTGAAACCGGGATGACCGTCGCGCAACTGGCCAGGGACAGCAATGAAATCGGCACGGTAGTCGATGTGATCAAGGGCATTGCCGACCAGACCAACCTGCTGGCGCTGAACGCCGCCATCGAAGCTGCGCGAGCGGGCGACATGGGTCGAGGCTTTGCGGTAGTCGCCGATGAAGTGCGCCAGTTGGCGCAGCGCACGACGGAGTCTACGGCGCAAATCCACGGGCTGATTTCCAAGCTGCAGGTCTCGTCGAACAATGCGGTGAAAACCATGGAAAGCGGTCATCGCCAGGCCGAAGAAGGCGTGGCGTGGGTGCTTGAAGCAGATAAAGCATTAGTCGGGATCAGTGAAGCGGTGGCAAACATCACGGACATGACTACCCAGATTGCCGCAGCGACCGAAGAGCAGACCGCCGTAGCCGAGGAAATCAGCCGCAATATCACGACCATTGCCAATCTGGCAGACCAGACGTCTGAACAGGCCAGGCATTCGGCAGAGCTGAGCAAGGAACTGACCCAGACCGCTAAAATTCAGTATTCATTGGTCGAGCGATTCAACCGATAACCCGTCGATGGCTGCCCGTCCCGACGGGCAGCCATAAGCGGACGTTCGGTGATGACTGTTTACGACCCAAAGCTGCTCCGCTCGTGAAAGGAAGCTGACGGCCAAAAGCGGATTTTCACCATTTAATTGCTCAGAGTGGTTTGCGCCAATGGTAAATGGCTGCCACATCTAAAAGCGCCGCTGAACCGCCTCAGTGAGTTTCCCACGCAAGGCTGACCACCCAGCCCTTGAGATTCAACGCGTCATGATCGGCCGCAGCAGCGCCTGCCCTTCGTACAGCGTCGACAGATACCGCTCGCGCATGTCCTCAACAGTCATGCGCGATGCGTGAGTAGTCAGCGTCAGCGTTGCCTGTAATTGCCCTTTCCAATCAATCAGAGGCACGCTCAACACCCGCATGCCCACTTCATATTCCTGATCCACCATCACGTAACCACGCTCGCCCGCCAAGATGATTTCGCGGCAGATCAGTGCTTCATCGGTGAGCGTATAAGGCGTAATGGCCCGGGGCGGGTTGCGTTTGAAATATGCGCAAAGCGCCTCCTGCGAAAAACTCGCCAACCACAACCGTCCGCTGCCGGTGCAATACATCGGCACTCGTGAACCAGGGCGGATGGACATCGAGGTGATGTGGCTATAGCGACTACGCACCACATGCACAATGTCATCACCGTCGCGAACACCTACCGATACATGCTCCTGGGTGGTTCGTGCCACTTGTTCGACGATGGGCCTCAGCATGCGCGGCAGCACCGCGGAATCGACATAAGCCTGGCCGATTCGCAAGGTCTTGGCGGTCAGCCAGTAATGGCGACCGTCGGTCTGCGCAAAGTCGTCATGCACCAGAGTCAGCAGAAAACGCCGGGCGGCGCTCTGGGTCATATCGGCCATTCGCGCCACTTCCGGTACGCTCAGGCGCGGATGCTCCTGGGAAAACAACTGCAATAGCGCCAAGCCTTTTTGCAGGCCGACGATCAAATCCCGCTGGTGGATCGTAGGTTGCTTCATCACTTGACTCTTTATTGCGCATAGACCGCGATTATCGCACTGGCGATGCGATTATCAACCGAATCATGCACAAGCTCGATTGTTCGCCGCATTCACCGCTTGCAGTATCGGCCTTACAACAAAGCCAATACGCGGGTACCTCTCATGATTCAGGGTTCGACTGAACTAGTCGCCATCGTCGGCTCGCCTGTAGCCCAGGTGAAATCGCCGGAAAACTTTAATCGCTGGTTCGCCGACCACCAGCAGAACGTCTCCATGCTCGCCATTGACCTTGCACAGACCGCCCTGGATAACTTCGTCCAGACCCTGCGCGGCTGGCAAAACTTGCGCGGATGTGTGGTCACCGTCCCTTACAAACAACTGTTGGCCACCTGCCTGGATAGCGTCAGTGAACGCTCGGCGGCGCTACGCTCGGTCAATGTGATACGCCGCGAAGCCGACGGTCGACTGGTGGGCGATATCGTTGACGGCGAGGGGTTTCTCAACGCTACGCGCAAACACGGTTTCAGCCCCGAGGACACACAGGTTCTGGTGATCGGCACCGGCGGCGTCGGCAGCGCGATTGCGTACTCGTTGTGCCAGGCCGGGGTCAGCCACTTGGCCATCAGCGACATCAGCCACGAGCGCGTCGAGGTGCTCGGCGACCTTCTGCGCAACGCTTTCCCGGAAATTACGATCAGCGCAGGACCGGACTCACTTAATCACTTCGACCTTGTCGTCAACGCCTCGCCAGTCGGCATGAGTGCAACCAGTGATGACGGCCCGATGCCGTTGCCGACCGCGCTGATGCAAACCCTTAATGCCACAACCCTGGTGGCCGATGTCGTGACATCACCCGCGGTGACACCTTTTCTCGCCTTGGCCCGAAGACTGGGGTGCCCGATTCAGACCGGACCGGAAATGGCATTGGCGCAGTTGGGCAACCTCGGTCACTTCATGGGTGTGACGCCGCTGGAGATCTGACCCTCCGGCGCGTCCTTGACAGGCGATAACAATGAACACTACGACTTTCCTGCATTCTGCCAATGCCGAGCTGACTTATGATGTGATCGTCCTGGGCAGCGGCGCAGCCGGATTCGCTGCAGCGGTGACTGCCAGTTGCCGCGGCCTTAAAGTTCTATTGGTAGAAAAGACCGAGGCCTTCGGCGGTACGTCGGCGATTTCCGGTGGTGCGGTGTGGCTGCACGATACCGACCAGGCCCGTGCTGCCGGGCATCACCTGCCCGCCGAACAGATGCGCATTTACCTGAAAGAGGTGATCGGTACGGGCTACAACCCGCAATTGATCGATGCCTTCATCGAGCAAGGCCGCGAAGCCCTGCGGTACCTGGAAACCCACAGCGAACTCAAGTACAGCCTGAGACCGTTGTCGCCCGACTACTACCCGGACTTGCCGGGTGGCACGCAAACAGGTCGAGCGCTGGAAATCGACGAGTATGACGGTCGTCGCCTCGGCGAGCATTTCAAAGACCTCAAGCGCCCCCCGGATGGCATGCTGCTTTTCGGCGGCATGATGGTCAATCGTGTCGACATTCAGCACTTCCTCAGCTTCAAGCGTTCGCCGAAATCCCTCTGGCACTGCCTTAAACTGATCGGACGCTACGCCGTCGACCGCCTCAGCCACCCACGCGGCACCCGCCTGACAGTGGGCAATGCCTTGATCGCGCGCCTGGCCACCAGCGCTATGGCCAACGGCGTAGATCTATGGCTGCAAGCGACGGCCGAGGCGCTGATCGTCGAGCAGGGCTCGGTAAAAGGTGTGCAGATTTCCATGGGCGGAGTGCCCCGTTCCGTGTTCGCTCGTGGCGGCGTGGTGCTGGCCATGGGGGGGTTTGCCGCTGGGGCACAAGCCGCAGAACAGCGGCCTTGCACGGGTTCGGAGCATTGGAGCATGTCACCGCCTGCCAACGTCGGTGACGGGCAACGCTTGGCCGGCTCGGTCGACGCGGCAATTGGCGACAACCTGTCGGCGAATTTCTTCTGGGCTCCGGTTTCGGTGCTGCACAAGACCGACGGAAGTGTGGAACGCTTTCCGCATCTGGTCACCGATCGCGCTAAACCCGGAGTCATCGCGGTCAACCGTGCCGGTCGGCGTTTCGTCAATGAAGCCAATTCCTATCACTGTTTCGTCGAAGCCATGTTCGCCGAAGGCGGCGCCAATGCTCCCTGCTGGCTGATCTGTGACAGCGAAGCACTGAACAACTACGGCATGGGTTTGGCGCGTCCGCGCCCCGTCGACAACAGCGCACTGATCGACGCCGGTTATCTGTTGCGTGCCGACAGCCTCGCCGAACTGGCGCGCATGGCCGGACTGGATGCGCATTCTCTGGAGCAAACCCTGGCGCAATACAACGACGATGCCGAACGAGGCGTCGACCAACAGTTCGGCAAGGGAAGTACGGCCTACAACCGCTACATGGGTGATCCACTGTATCAACCCAATCCATGCCTGAAACCCCTGCGCAAGGCGCCGTTCTACGCGGTGCGTTTATTTACCGGCGATCTCGGTTCAGCCCGTGGCCTGGTCACCAATGGCCAGGCCAACGTGCTGAATCGCAGCGGAGCGCCGATCCCCGGCCTCTACGCTGCTGGCAATGAAATGAATTCAATCATGAACGGTACTTATCCTGGTCCCGGAATCACCCTTGGCCCAGGCATCACTTTCGGTTACCTCGCCGCCAGCGATATCGCTCGCCGGCTCGAACACAGCACTGCACAACCATCCCGCACTGGAGAACACCATGTACTACGAACTGCGCACCTACACGATTAAACCAACCAAGCTCGGCGACTGGCTGGCCCTGTACAAAAGCGCCGCATTGGCCGTGCAGCAAGAACACTTGGGCAACCTGGTCGGCTTCTTCACCACCGAAATAGGTGAAGTCAATCAAGTGGTGCACATCTGGGGCTACGCCAGCCTTGACGACCGCATGACACGCCGCAATGCCATGGCGGCCGATCCACGCTGGCAGGACTTCGCGCGGCAGAACAAGGAACTGGACGCCGTGGTCACGCTGGATTCACGACTGCTGCGTCCGACCGACTTTTCCCCGCTCAAATAACCTTTTCGCCGCGTTGCGCTGCTTCTGATCGGGAGCGGCCAACCTCATTCCCTCTCGCGGTAATTCTTATGTACATCAGCGATCCCCTGCTTTGTGATGTTCTGGTCGTCGGCTCTGGTGCCTCTGGCCTGGCAGCGGCGGTGACTGCAGCACAACTGAACCTCGACGTCATCGTTGTGGAGAAGGAGCCGCAGCTAGGCGGCACCAGCGCCTGGTCGGGCGGTTGGCTATGGATTCCGCGCAACCCATTGGCCATCGCCGACGGCATCGTTGAAGACCTGGAACAGTCGAGGATTTACCTGCGTCATGAACTGCGCAGCGAAGTGCTCGACCCGCGCGTAGAAACGTTCCTGGAACAAGGGCCGAGGATGATCGACTTTTTTCAACGCCATACCGACGTGCAGTTTTTCTCCGGCAGCAAAATGCCTGATTTTCACGCCAGCGAAGGCCATGTAAAAGGTGGTCGCTCGGTCTGTGCGCAACCATTTGACGGTCGTCGCCTGGGCCCTTGGATCAACAAACTCCGACGCCCGCTCGACATCATCAGCCTCGCGGGAATGGGCATCGCCGGCGGTGCCGACCTCAATCATTTTCTCAACGCCCGCCAGTCGCCGTCCTCATTGCTCTACGCCGGCAAGCGTCTGTTGCGCCATGCCCGCGACCTGCTGTTTCATGGCCGGGGCCTGCACCTGGTGAACGGCAACGCACTGGTTGCCCGCCTGCTGAAAAGCGCGCTGGATCGTAAAGTTCGCCTGCTGACCGACACGCCCGTACGCGAACTGCTGCGTGACGGTGAGCGCGTGTTCGGAGCGCGTGTCGAATCTGCCGGGCGCCTGATCGAGATCCGCGCTCGACGAGGCGTGGTGCTCGCTTGCGGTGGTTTCCCCCACGACCAGCAGCGCATCGCCCGCCTGTTCGGGCATGCCCCCAATGGCACCGAACATTTGAGCGCAGCGCCCAAAGGCAATACCGGCGATGGCTTGCGCCTTGGCGAAAGCGTCGGGGCGTGCGTGGCATCCGACTTGACCCATGCCGCAGCGTGGGCACCGGTGTCCCGAGTGCCACGTGAAGATGGCGGTTTCAGCGGTTTTGCGCATCTGATGGAACGCGCCAAACCCGGATTCATCGCCGTGCGCCAAAATGGCCAGCGCTTTGTCAACGAGGCCGACTCCTACCACGACTTCATGTGCGCACTGTTTGAGGCAACGGAACCTGGAGAATGCCCTGTGTCCTGGCTGATCTGCGATCACCGCACACAACGTCGCTATGGACTGGGCTGGTCCAAACCCTTTCCGTTTCCGACCGCCAGGTATGTGCGCGAGGGCTATCTGTTCAAGGCCCCGACGTTGGTCGAACTGGCACTCCAATGTGGCATCGATGCGCAGCAGCTCAAAGAGACCGTCAGCGCTTTCAACCTGGGCGCGGAACTCGGTCACGACCCACTATTTCAGCGTGGTGAATCGTTGTACAACAGAGCTCAGGGGGAAGTTTTACATGGGCCAAACCCGTCCCTCGGCAGTCTGCGCAGAGGGCCGTTCTATGCGGTGAAGCTGGTGCCCGGCAGCCTCGGCACCTTCGCCGGTCTCAACACCGATGCCTGTGCCCGCGCATTAGATGAACACGGCGCGCCGATCCCGGGGCTATTTGCCGTAGGCAATGACATGAACAGCATCATGAACGGCAATTACCCAAGCGGCGGCATCACGCTCGGCCCTGGAATGACCTTCGGTTACATCGCCGCAAGAGTTCTTGCCGGTCAGGCAGACGACGGAAATCAGCCGGTCGACATGAGCTTTTCCAAGGCAGAATAAATCGCCGGGGCAGATGAGCGTATGCGAAGTGATCAAGAAAAATTATCGGGAGTCTGCAATGAAAAATACACCTAGCAAGGCAATGCCTTCACGCTTGGCGTCCAGCTACCCAGATGTCCAATATGCATTGGACGCGAGCATCCCAAGCAAAAAAATGGACGTGGCAACTCGTATCGTCTTGTGGGCAGCAAATGAAGCTGGCCTGAACAGGGCCGATATAGTTGTCGCACTCTCAAAAAGAGACCCAGAGCTATTCGACGACCTTTTCGCCGAAATGGAGGAGCAGCAATTTAAACTGTTTGAGCGCGGAGACGAGATGCACCTATCGTTTTTCAGCAAGGCACGCGTATATAACGCTAGCGCTTGGTTGGCTCGTGGAGCCCCACATGAAGCAATATACGAGTCAACTTTTGCGACGGAAAAAACGCTCGTGGTTGCTGATTTTTTCTAGCACATAAACGGCTATGCAAGGATCTTGAGAACCACGGTTGGTGAGTGAGCTTTCAGTCAGCTTGTGGCGCCCTCGATGACGTTACTATTCCAGGGCTGATTGGCCATTGGTTGGCCCGCTGCTGGCCTTCAAACCCTGGGCATTAACGATGTGCGTCACGGTCGATCTCTTATTCATAAGTAGTGATGCCGGCGATATGGCGCGCGGCGATGTAGCCGAAAGTCAGCGCCGGCCCCAGGTTGATACCGCCAGCGGGGTAGTGGCCGCCCATGATGCTGGCCATGTCACCTCCCGCCGCATACAGGCCGGTGATGGCCCGGCCCGAGTCGTCGAGGACCTGGGCGTGTTGATTGACCTTGAGCCCGGCGAAAGTGCCGAAACAACCCGGTTCTACTTTCACGGCATAGAACGGCCCTTGTTCAATAGGCGCGACGCAGGGATTGGGCTGCTGCAGCGCATCGCCCTGTTTGCGGTTGTAGGGCGTCGAGCCTCGGCCGAACTGCGGGTCCTGGCCATTGCGCGCGTGGCGGTTGTAGTCCGACATGGTGGTGCGCAAGCCAACTGGGTCGATGCCGCAGGCCAGTGCCAATTCCTCCAGGGTCTTGCCGCTTTTCAGATAACCGCTGCGGATGAAGGATGACAGCGGTACCGGAAACGGCCGAGACATACCCAAGCCATAACGTCGCTGAAAGCCATGACTGCAGATTAACCAAGAGGCCACTGCTTCGCCGGGCGGGGAGCAGGCGACCATGGCCGTCACATAGTCGTAGTAGCCATTGGCTTCGTTGACGAAGCGCTGACCGTTGCTAAGCACACCGATGATCCCCGGCTTGCCGCGCTCGATGATGTGCGGAAAATGGCCGCTGCTGCCATCGCGGTGTGGCACTCGTGAAACCGGTGCCCAAGCCACAGGCGACACCTGCTGGGTGTCGACTCGGGCGCCGGCGCTCTCGCCCAACCGCAGGCCATCGCCAGACACGCCGAGGGGCGGCAGTGCCAAGTGTTCGTGTCCGGTCGGTGTGCGGGGGAACAGGGCCTTGCGCCGTTCGATGTCATTGGCAAAACCGCCGGCCGCGAGCACCACCGCCCTGCGAGCCTTGATGCGAATCGAACCTTTGGCGGTGCGAACCACAGCGCCCTGTACCTGATTGTTCTCGCGCAACAACTCGGTAACCGGTGCCGATTCCCACAGCAGCACGCCAAGATCGTCGGCGGATTTCGCCAGGCGCGCTACCAGCGCCACGCCGTTGACCAGTTGCATCGCCCGACCATGCACGGCGAGGTCTAGCAAATGGCGAGTGAAACGCCGTGTAACGTGCCAGGCCGCCGACCAAGAGCGGGTGAGGTTGAGAAACGCGGTAAGGTCTGCGCCCGCCATGATCGGCATGCCCATGAAGGCTGTTTCACGCATGGTTTTGCGCAGGCGCTTGAGCAAGTTGCCGACGTTGCGCGCGTCATAGGGCGCGGCGATCACCGAACGCCCGCCGGTACCGGCCCCCGGCGTGTCCCCATGAATGTCGGCAATCGAGTTGCCATCGGCGAATTGCAGCGAGGTGTGTTGTTCGAAGAACGCCACCATGCGCGGTGCGGCCTCAAGGAAGGCATCGATCATCTCCGGGTCATACCGATCGCCCAGTTCGTGTTCTAAGTAAGTGCGCGGTTGTTCAACGTCTTCAACGATGCCGGCACGTCGGGCCAAGGGATTGCACGGTACCCACGCCCAGCCACCGGACCAAGCTGTGGCGCCGCCGAAAACCGGGTCTTTTTCCACCACTATCACTTTCAGGCCATGCCATGCCGCCGTCACGGCCGTTGCCAGGCCGGCTGCACCGGAACCGACGATTAGTACATCGCAGTCGATGTCAGGGAGGCAGTACGGTTGGACAGGCATGGTTTGAGCTCCGACGCTTATTTATTGGAATTTGATTCCGAAAAATATAGTAAGCCGGAAAGAGGCGGCAAGTCGCTGATGCGCAAATTGGGCGGTTATCGGACACACAGCTCCAGATTTCGTATTTTTATGATGTCTTTTAGACATCGAGCAAATTTTGCGTGGATATCTTCATGGCGGGCGGTCAGATCTAACGTGTCTTCAGTGCGCTTGAAAGTCTCTCCAAGGACCCTCGGGGCCTGCCGATGCAGGTGCTGGCGGAGCAACTAAGTTGTGCGCTGTTCGAACACTTTCAAAGTACGCCTGTGTAAGAAACTGGAATCAGGTTCTAAATTGTTGAAATTCACCTTCCAACAATAAGTACAAGAGGACCGCTGCATGAGTTTGCCCCTTCGAATAGCCCTCATCGGTGCTGGCACCATGGGCCAGCAGCATTACCAGCATCTGAAAAACCTGACTGAAGCGACGTTGTGTGCAGTGGCCGACCCCGGGCCCCAAGCACCAGGTCTCGCGAAGGAGTGGGGTGTGGAATATTTCGCCGATCATCGTCAGATGCTGGAGCAGGTAAAGCCTGCCGCCGTCATTGTCGCCAACCCGAATGCGCTGCACGTCAGCACCGCGCTCGATTGCCTGGCTGCCGGCGTCCCGGTGTTGCTGGAAAAGCCAGTGGGCGTGCACCTGGATGAGGCCCGTGAGCTGGTGACTGCCTCGAAGTCGAGCGGCGTTGCGGTGTTGGTCGGCCATCATCGACGCCACAATCCCTTGATCGTGCGCGCCCATGAACTTGTCCACAGCGGCGCGTTAGGGCGGTTGAGCACCGTGACGGCGCTCTGGCAACTGCGCAAACCCGATAGTTATTTCGAGACAGCCTGGCGCCGCAAGCCCGGTGCGGGCATGTTGTTGACTAACCTGATCCATGATCTCGATCTGCTCAGGCATCTGTGCGGCGAAGTTCGCCAGGTGCAGGCCATCACCAGTAACGCCGTGCGTGGGTTTGCCAACGAGGATTGCGCGGCCGTGCTGCTGCAATTCGAAAACGGTGCGTTGGGCAGTCTGACCGGGGCCGATGCGGTGGCGGCACCCTGGAGCTGGGAGCTGGGTTCCGGGGAGAACCCGGTATATCCACGCCAAGCCGACCAACCGTGCTATTTGCTTGCGGGCACTGCGGGAGCGCTGAGTATCCCGCAACTCAAACGCTGGCACTACACGCAAGCGGACGGTGGATGGCATCAACCCTTGGTGCCGACTGACGAGCCTTACAGTGTCGATCAAGCGCTGCGCTTGCAGTTGCAGCACTTCGTGCGCGTTGCGCGTGGAGAGGTCGAACCGCTGGTCAGCGCCGCCGATGCAGCCCGCACCCTGGCGCTGGTCGAAGCGATTCGCCAAGCCGCTGAAACTGGGCGCGCCTGAGCACCCGCCTTGATCGAGGGTTGACCATGAGTGTACGAATTTTTTCCCTGGCCAGTCTGACTGTGCTGGAGTTGTCACCGCCGGACATGGTCGAAGTTGCGGCGCGGGCCGGTTACAGTCATGTCGGCTTGCGCCTGTTGCCGGCGACCCCAGAGGAACACCATTTTGCGCTGGTGGCCGATGCCGATCTGCGGCGCCAAACCCTGGCACGTCTGCGCAATACCGGCATTCGTGTCTTGGATATTGAAATCCTGCGGCTTAAACCGGACACCGTTGTTGATGATTTCGAGCGGGTACTGGCAGTGGGAGCCGAATTCGGTGCCAGCGAGTTGCTGGTGGCTGGTAATGATCCTGACGAGGAGCGCCTGACAGAAAACTTTGCCCGGCTATGCGATCTGTCAGCGCCCTACGGACTGCATCCGCACTTGGAATTCATGCCCTGGACCGACGCGCGTGATCTGCAGCAAGCCGTGCGCATCGTTGAAAAGGCCGAACGTGAAAACGCAGCAGTGCTGGTCGACGCGTTTCACTTCGATCGCTCTGGGTCACGGCTGGAAGATCTGGCCAAGGTTGCCCCCTCGCGCTTGCGGTATGCGCAGTTGTGTGACGTAGCGGGTCCCAGGCCTGCAGACATGGCCGAGATCTTACGGCAGGCGCGTAATGAACGGCGTTTTCCAGGCGATGGCAATTGTGATCTGCCAGGGCTGTTGCGGTGTCTGCCGGCTGACATCCCTTTGAGTCTGGAGATTCCCACCGCGAAACTGCTGGAGCAGGGCGTGAGTGGGCTGGACCGGGCGGAGATGGCATTGAGTAAAACCCTTCAATTGCTAGCGCGACTGACTTAGCTCCCGCGAAGTTTTTCACTATGAACTGGGCCCCCAATTACCATTAGCGCCCCGCTTCCGGTGTCGATCAGCTATTGCCAGAAGGTGTACGCCAGCCTGCTTGGCTGGCTATTGCTTTCCCACCACCCGCCCCTGACCAAACAGGCAACATCAGCCCAATTGAGCCTGGATCTGTTTCACTACGCCCTGCATCGCCGACAAGTAGCGACGAGCGGCTTCCTCAATGGGCATCGCTTTAGCGATGTACACCAGATTCAGGCAGCCCATCACCTGCTCCTCGTGCATGACCGGGATGGCAATGGCGGCGATCTTGCGTTCCAGGCCCCAGTGCGAGTTGTTTTCGCCATACCCCTTGGCCCGCGTGTGCTCCACCAGCCGATCGACAAAACGACGATCCGCGGCAAGCACCGATTGTTCGTCTTCGCGGCTGATCATGAATTCGATCAGCTCTTCCCGCTCGGCGGGTGGGCAGAACGCAAAGTACGCACGCCCGGTCGCGGTCATTAGCAAGGGCAGGCGCCGACCCACCATGGAGCGGTGAAACGACAGGCGGCTGAAACGATGAGTCGTCTCGCGAATGACCATGGCATCGCCGTCCAGCGTGCACAGGTCGGTGGGCCAGATGACTTCCTGCAACAACTCTCCGAGCAAGGGCGCGGCGATGGAGGAAATCCATTGCTCATCGCGAAAACCTTCACTGAGTTCGCGCACTTTCAACGTCAGACGATAGCTGTCATCCGACTCGCTACGCCGCACATAACCCTCAGCCTGCAAGGTCTCCAACAGCCTGCGCACAGTGGTGCGATGCAGCCCGCTCTGCTCAGCCAGTTGCGCGGTGCTGGCGCCGCCGTCGAAGCGGTTCAAGCCATTAATCAGTGCCAAACCTCGCATCAGGCCACGTACGGCTTTGTATTCGGTCTCGCTCATGGCTGGATCCTTTATCGTTGAAAATCAATCATGTGCACCCAGTGCACACTAACAAGGGTTGTCGTTGTCGACCAGCCCCGCGATTTCCATACTGGGCCCAATAAGAAATCCAAAAGCGCTGTACGGAGATGACCATGAGTTCTGCACCCACTCCTTCCTCATTGGACCTGACCACCGATGTCGCGATTATCGGCGCCGGCCCGGTTGGCCTGATGATCGCCAACTATCTGGGTCAATGTGGCGTGAACGTCACCGTGGTGGAAAAGCTCGAGAGACTGATCGACTATCCCCGCGCCATCGGTCTGGACGACGAAAGCCTGCGTACTTTTCAAGCAGTCGGCTTGGCCGACAACGTGCTGCCGCACACCACGCCGTGGCACGCCATGCGCTTCCTGACGCCCAAGGGTCGCTGCTTTGCCGATATTCAGCCGAAAACCGACGAGTTCGGCTGGTCACGCCGCAACGCGTTCATTCAACCCTTGGCCGACCGTGTTTTGTTCGAAGGTCTGGCGCGTTTTGCCAACGTCAAGGTGTTATTCAGTCGAGAACTCGAAGGCTTCGAGCAAAGCGACAGTGGAGTGGCGCTCACCCTCAAAAATTCAGAGGGTCGTGGCGAACGCTTGCAGGCCAAGTACCTGATTGGCTGCGACGGCGGCAACAGCCTGGTGCGGCGCAGCCTGGACATCAGTTTCGAAGGCAAGACCGCACCCAATCAGTGGATCGTGGTAGACATTGCCAACGACCCGCTGGCCACGCCCCATGTTTATCTATGCTGTGACCCCGTGCGTCCTTACGTGTCCGCCGCGCTACCCCATGGCGTGCGTCGATTCGAGTTCATGGTGATGCCCGGCGAAACAGAGGCAGAGCTGAGCAAGCCCGAGAACATGCGCAAGCTACTGGCCAAGGTATTGCCGAACCCGGACCACATCGAGTTGATCCGCAGCCGCGTCTATACCCATAACGCTCGTCTGGCCGGTCAGTTCCGTCAGGGCCGGGTGCTGCTGGCGGGCGATGCCGCGCATATCATGCCGGTGTGGCAAGGCCAGGGGTACAACAGCGGCATGCGCGATGCCTCGAACCTGGCGTGGAAGCTGTCGCTGGTGATCAAGGGGCTGGCGGCCGACAGCCTGCTCGACAGCTACGAACAGGAGCGCCGCGACCACGCCAAGGCAATGATCAATCTTTCCGTGCTCGCCGGCCACGTGCTGGCACCGCCGAAACGCTGGCAAGGCACCCTGCGCGATGGCGTGTCTTGGCTGCTCAACTACTTGCCGCCGGTCAAACGCTACTTCGTGGAAATGCGCTTCAAACCGATGCCGCAATACACTCGGGGCGCCTTGATCATGCCGAGTAAGAGGGGCTCGCCGGTAGGCAAGATGTTCATTCAGCCGAAGGTGTTGACTGACGCCGGCACCACTGTGTTGCTGGATGAAGTGATCGGCGAAAACTTTGCGATTATCGCCTGGGGCTGCGATCCGACGTGGGGCCTGACACCAGCGCAGATTACGCAATGGAAAGCCCTGGGCACCCGCTTTATTCAAGTGTTGCCGGATGTCCAGCTCAAAGCACCGAGTGATGCCGGCCCCGACGTGATCCGCGTCGGAGACAGCACCGGTCGTCTCAAGGAATGGTTCGCTCGCGGCACTTCGTCCATCGCCCTGGTGCGTCCAGACCGCTTCCTCGCCGGCCAGGCCATCCCCCAAACCGTTGACCAAGCCTGCGATGAATTGGCCCGTGCGCTCAAAGTCCTGCCGCAGCCGGCTGCGAAAGCTGTTGTCAGCAAGGTGGCTTGAGATGAATGCCTATGTGCATTGCTTATCTCACACACCACTGGTGGGCTACGTAGACCCAGAGCCACAAGTGCTGGCTGAGGTCGATGGCATGATCAGCGATGCCCGTGAACGCATCGCCCGCTTCGACCCGGAGTTGGTTGTGTTGTTTGGCCCCGACCACTACAACGGGTTTTTCTACGACATGATGCCGGCCCTCTGCATCGGCATGGCGGCCGACGCCATCGGCGATTTCGACACCGCCGCCGGTCCCCTGGACGTGCCCAAAGCGCTGGCTGAATCTTGCGCCCAGGCGGTGTTGGATGCAGGTGTCGACGCCGCTGTGTCTTATCGCATGCAGGTCGACCATGCGTTCGCCCAGCCGCTGGAACTATTGCTGGGTGGCTTACAAGGATGCCCCGTGATCCCGGTGTTCATCAATTCGGTCGCCGTGCCCCTGCCCGGCTTCAAGCGTGCCCGTCTGCTTGGTGAATCGATTGGCCAGTGGGCGCAGTCGCTGAACAAACGCGTGCTGTTCCTGGCTTCCGGAGGGTTGTCCCATCAACCTCCGGTGCCGGAACTGGCCAAAGTCGATGCGCGCATGGCCGATCGGCTGATGGGCAGCGGTCGCCAATTGCCAGCTGATGAGCGACAGGCGCGCCAGGAACGAGTCATCCAGGCTGCTCGGGATTTCGTTGAAGACCAACGCAGTCTGCACCCGCTAAATCCGGTTTGGGACCAGCAGTTTCTCGACACCCTTGAACAGGGCCGCCTGAGCGACCTCGATGCGCTGGGCAATGACGAGCTGTCGGCATTGGCCGGCAAGTCCACACATGAAGTGAAAACCTGGGTCGCCGCCTTCGCCGCCCTTAATGCCTTCGGCCCGTATCAAACCGAAGGTCGCTACTACCGTCCTATTCCCGAGTGGATTGCAGGCTTCGCCGCCCTCGGCGCACAGCCGCTGAACAACCACCATTGAATTCAAGGAACACTGCCATGACAGCCACTGCATTTACAGAAACTTCCACCAGCCGCTTTGCCCGTATCAAGGAAGGCGATCTGGACCTGCAACTGCACTACAACGACGTTGGCGAAGGTGCCGAAACCGTGGTCATGCTTCACGGCTCCGGCCCGGGCGCCAGCGGCTGGGCCAACTTCCATCGCAATATCGAACCGCTGCTGAATGCCGGTTACCGCGTGATCCTGATGGACTGCCCAGGCTGGAGCAAAAGCGACACGATCGTCAGCGAAGGCTCGCGCTCGAACCTCAATGCGCAAGCGCTCAAGGGCCTGCTCGATGTGCTGGAACTGGACCGCGTACACATCATCGGCAACTCGATGGGTGCCCACAGCACAGTCGCCTTCGCCCTGGAATATCCTGAGCGGATCGGCAAACTGATCCTGATGGGTGGCGGTACCGGCGGCCCAAGCGCGTTTGTTCCCCAGCCCACTGAAGGCATCAAGCTGATCGGCGCGCTGTACCGCGAGCCGACCATCGAGAACCTGAAGAAGATGATGAACGTCTTCGTTTTCGATGCCAGTGGCCTGACCGACGAACTGTTCCAGACCCGCCTGGACAATATTCTGGCGCGCCGCGATCACCTGGAAAACTTCGTCAAGAGCAGCACTCTCAACCCCAAGCAATTTCCGGATTTCAGCCACCGCCTGCACGAAATCACCGCCGACACCCTGATCGTCTGGGGCCGTGAGGACCGCTTCGTGCCGATGGACACCGGCTTGCGCTTGCTGGCCGGCTTGCCCAAAGCGCAACTGCACGTGTTCAACCGTTGCGGCCACTGGGCGCAGTGGGAACACGCCGAGAAGTTCAACCGCATGGTCCTGGACTTCCTGACCCATTGATCACCGAGGCCGACATGAACCTGACTCAAGACACACTGCGACAGCTCGCCGCTGACCTGCGCCAGGCCGAAGCCCAAGGCGAAGCCATCGGGCCACTGCGCGAGCAGATCGGCGAAAACAACGCCGAAGCCGCTTACAGCATTCAGCGCCTCAACGTCGACCACGGCGTGGCAAACGGCCGTCGCGTGGTCGGCCGCAAGATCGGCCTGACCAATCCCAAGGTGCAGGCGCAGTTGGGCGTCGACCAGCCAGACTTCGGCACCCTGTTCGCCGACATGTGTTACGGCGATAACGAAAGCTTGCCGGTGAGCCGCGTGCTGCAACCGAAGATCGAGGCCGAAATCGCCTTGGTCCTCGAACGCGATCTACCCCGCGCGGACACTACATTTGCCGACGTAGTGGCCGCCACTGGCTGGGTCGTCCCGGCACTGGAAATCGTAGGCAGCCGCGTGCAGAACTGGAACATTCGCTTCGTCGATACCGTGGCGGACAACGCCTCCAGTGGCTGCTTTGTATTGGGGGGGCCGGCTCGACGCATCGACGGACTTGACCTGCGCCAAGCCGGCATGCGCATGACCCGCAACGGTGAAGAAGTCTCCAGCGGCAGCGGCGCCGAGTGCCTTGGGCATCCGCTCAACGCGGCCGTCTGGCTGGCCCGGACCATGGCTCGCCTCGGCGATCCGCTGCGGGCGGGCGACATCATTCTGACCGGCGCACTCGGGCCGATGGTGGCGGTGGCCGGTGGTGATCGTTTCGAAGCTGAAATTGAAGGCATCGGCAGAGTCGGTGTGGACTTCACGGTAGACAGTAGCGCCGAGTGATCGGCGACTTGCGTGCACATGAGGCAAAAACAATGAATAAACTCAAAGTCGCCATCATTGGTTCCGGCAACATCGGCACCGACCTGATGATCAAGATCCTGCGTAACGCCAAGCATCTGGAAATGGCGGTGATGGTTGGCATCGACCCGGCCTCGGACGGCTTGGCCCGCGCCTCGCGCCTGGGCGTGGCGGTGACCCATGAAGGCGTTGAAGGCCTGACCCGCATGGACATCTTCAAGGACATCGACTTCGTGTTCGATGCAACCTCGGCCGGTGCCCACGTCAAGAATGACGCTTTCCTGCGCTCGATCAAACCTGGTATCCGCCTGATCGACCTGACCCCGGCAGCCATCGGCCCGTACTGCGTACCGGTAGTGAATCTGGAGCAGAATCTGGATCAGCTCAACGTCAACATGGTCACCTGCGGTGGCCAGGCGACGATCCCGATGGTCGCGGCCGTATCGCGCGTGGCCAAGGTGCATTACGCCGAAATCGTCGCCTCGATCGCCAGCAAGTCCGCCGGCCCCGGCACTCGCGCCAACATCGACGAGTTCACCGAGACCACGTCTAAAGCCATCGAAGTGATCGGCGGCGCCGCCAAGGGCAAGGCGATCATCGTGATGAACCCGGCCGAGCCGCCGCTGATGATGCGCGACACGGTGTTTGTGCTGTCTGAAGCGGCCGACCAGGTGCTGGTCGAGGCGTCCATAGTGGAGATGGCGGCGGCGGTGCAGGCCTATGTGCCGGGCTATCGTCTCAAGCAGAAAGTGCAGTTCGACATCATCCCCGAAGACGCGCCGCTGAACATTCCCGGCCTGGGCAGATTCTCCGGACTCAAGACCTCGGTGTTCCTCGAAGTGGAAGGCGCAGCCCATTACCTGCCGGCTTACGCCGGTAATCTCGACATCATGACCTCCGCTGCCTTGGCTACCGCCGAGCGCATGGCGCAGTCGATGCTCAACGCCTGAGGAGACCGACATGACCTTCAATCCCGGCAAAAAAATCTACATCTCCGACGTGACCCTGCGCGATGGCAGCCACGCGGTTCGCCATCAGTACTCGCTGCAGAACGTGCAGGACATCGCCCGCGCTCTGGACAAGGCCAAGGTCGATTCGATCGAAGTTGCCCATGGTGATGGCCTGCAAGGTTCCAGCTTCAACTACGGCTTTGCGGCGCACACTGATCTGGAATGGATCGAAGCCGCCGCCGACGTGATCAGCCACGCCAAAATCACCACCTTGCTGCTGCCCGGCATCGGTACGGTTCATGACCTGAAAGCCGCGTACAACGCCGGTGCCCGGGTAGTACGCATCGCCACCCATTGCACCGAAGCGGATGTCTCGAAACAACACATCGAGTACGCCCGCGAGCTGGGCATGGACACCGTCGGCTTCCTGATGATGAGTCACATGATCCCGGCCGAGCAGTTAGCCGCGCAGGCCAAGCTGATGGAGAGCTACGGCGCGACCTGCGTGTACATGGCCGACTCCGGTGGCGCGATGAACATGCAGGACATTCGTGACCGTTTCCGCGCGTTCAAAGCCGTGCTCAAGCCGGAAACCGAAACCGGCATGCACGCGCACCACAACCTGAGCCTGGGCGTGGCCAACTCCATTACCGCGGTCGAGGAAGGCTGCGACCGCATCGACGCCAGCCTTGCCGGCATGGGCGCCGGCGCCGGTAACGCACCGCTTGAAGTTTTCATTGCCGCCGCCGAACGCCTGGGCTGGAACCACGGCACCGACCTGTACACGCTGATGGACGCCGCCGACGACATCGTGCGCCCGCTGCAGGATCGGCCAGTGCGGGTCGATCGCGAGACCCTGGCCCTCGGTTACGCCGGGGTCTATTCGAGTTTCCTTCGCCACGCCGAAATCGCCGCTACCAAGTACGGCCTCAAGACCCTGGACATCCTCGTCGAACTGGGCAAACGGCGAATGGTCGGCGGTCAGGAAGACATGATCGTCGACGTGGCGCTGGATCTGCTCAAACGCTGAACCGCGCATCACCCCCGGCTGGTCGCCCACGCAGCGGCCGGACGGGTTTGCTTTGCCCACTACAAAAATAAAACGGGTATTCCACATGACATCGCTAAACGTGATAACACCGTTACACATGGCGCGGACCATCGGTCTGTGTTTCCTCGTCGCCCTGATGGAAGGCCTGGACCTGCAAGCCTCGGGGATCGCCGCCCAAGGTATGGCGGCGGCTTTCCAACTGGATAAATTGCACATGGGCTGGGTCTTCAGCGCCGGCATTTTCGGCCTGCTGCCCGGTGCCTTCCTGGGCGGCTTGCTGGCTGATCGTATCGGCCGTAAACGTGTATTGATGGCGTCGGTAGCCCTGTTTGGATTGTTCTCGCTGGTCACTGCAATGGCCTGGAACTTCAACAGCCTGTTGGTTGCCCGCTGCCTCACGGGCGTGGGCCTGGGCGCCGCGTTGCCTAACCTGATCGCCCTGAGCAGTGAAGTGGCAAGCCCGCGCCTGCGTGGCACCGCCGTGAGCCTGATGTATTGCGGCGTGCCGTTGGGTGCTGCACTCGCAGCCACAATTGGCATCGCCGACCTGGCCGGTGGCTGGCAAGTGGTGTTCTATGTCGGCGGAGTGGTGCCGCTGTTGATTGTGCCGCTGTTGGCACTTTATCTGCCCGAGTCGGCACAGTTTCTCCAGCGCGGCCAGAACGTCGCTCCGACCGGCGTGGTCCGGGGGCTGTTTCGCGAGGGTGCGGCCCTGCCGACCGCGATGATCTGGGTCAGCTACTTCTTCACGCTCATGGTGGTCTACATCCTGATCAATTGGCTGCCCAGCCTGTTGATCGGCCAAGGCTTCAGCGGTACCCAGGCCAGCTGGGTGATGCTGGCGCTGCAATTCGGCGCAGCGACCGGCACCTTGCTGCTGGGCTGGGTCATGGACCGCTTGCCGGCCTGGGCGCTGTCGGCGCTGATCTATCTCGGCATTCTCGCTTCGCTGACCGCCCTGGGTCTGGCCAGTCAGCTGCAGAGCATGCTGGTGGCCGGGTTCGTTGCCGGCTTTTTCGCGACGGGCGGGCAATGCGTGCTGTATGCCCTGGCACCGCACTTCTATCGTCCGTCCGTGCGTGCGACAGGCGTCGGCTGCGCGGTCGCCATCGGCCGATTGGGCGCCATGAGCGGCCCATTGGTGGCCGGCAAGATGCTCGCGCTGGGCACCGGCACCGCCGGGGTGATGCTGGCCTCGGCACCGGGGATTGTCATAGCGGCGCTGGCAATGTTTTACCTGTCAGTGCAGCGCAACGGCTCGCAAGCCGACTGACTTTCTACCCGTTACACCCCGCGTCGCGATGGGCGCGGGCTTACTCCAACAACAATAAAAGTGAACACTGCCATGCTCAGGAATTCTCTTGCGGCGCTCAGCGCCTGCGCCTGCGTTTTGTCCCTTGGTCAGGCTGGTGCCAGCGGTTTTGTCGACGACAGCCACGCCGATCTGGTGATGCGCAACTATTACTTTGACCGCAACTACGTGAATGCCACGTCTCAGACCGCGGCCCGCGAATGGGCGCAGGGCTTCATTCTCAATGTGCGTTCCGGTTTTACGGAAGGGCCGGTGGGGTTCGGCCTTGATGCTCAAGGTTTGCTGGGTGTGCGCCTGGATTCCTCACGCGCCCGCGCCGGTACCGGCCTGCTACCGTATAGCGCCACCACCCGTGAGCCGGCCGATGAATATTCGGAGCTGGGCCTGACGGCCAAAGTCAGGGCTTCAAAAAGCGAGCTGCAATTGGGCACCATCAGCACGTTCCTGCCGATCGCTTTCGCCAGCCCTACTCGCCTGCTGCCACAGACGTTTCGCGGCGCGTACCTCAAGTCCCAGGAAATCGACAAGCTGACCCTGCACGGCGGCTGGCTCGACCGCATCAACCTACGCGACTCCACCGACTACCAGAAAATGTCGGTGGCCTCGCCCAACGGGCGCTTCAACGGTGCGGCTGAGTCCGACCGCTTTTCCTTCCTCGGAGGCGACTACGCCTGGTCACCGCAACTGACGCTAAAGTACTACCACGCAGAACTCGCGGACCTGTACCGCAAGGACTTCTATGGCGTTGTCGACAATCGGCCGATAGGCCCCGGCAGCCTGAAAAGCGACTTCCGTCTGTTCGTCACGGATGAGGACGGCGCGGCCAAAGCAGGCACAGTGGAGAACCGCAACGCAGCCCTGATGCTGACTTACAGCCTGGGAGCCCACAAATTCGGCGCCGGCTACATGCAACTGAGCGGCAAGACAGGCATGCCGTACCTGTTCGGCACCGAGCCGTTGGTGATCACCGAGGGCTCCCTGAGCTCCGACTTTCTGAATCCCAAGGAGCGCAGCTGGCAGCTGCGCTATGACTACAACTTTGTCGCACTGGGTCTGCCCGGACTCAATGGCGTGCTGCGCTACGTCAGCGGAGATAATATCGAGTTGCCCAAGTTGGGCGGCAGCAACCTGAAGGAAAGCGAAAAGGACATCGAACTGAACTATGTGCTTCAGGGCACGCCTCTCAAAGGCCTGGCCCTGCGGGTGCGCAACGCCTGGTACCGCAACGACTTCAGCGCCCAGGCCAGTCATCGGGATGACAATGAGCTGCGGGTGAATGTCGATTACACATGGAAGTTATGGTGAGTTCCGGCCGGTTCCCGGGTGAGGCGCCAATACTTGCATCACGAAGATGTGCGAACTCCGTCATTGGATCAAGCCGCGTCCACAGGTCAGATTCCTAGTTTGCAGGTAGCGCCAAGTGCTTGCTACGGGTCGATTTCGGCTCGTCGTGACCGATTTTCATGTTCCGAGAGCCCTGCTTCAGATCCAAAGCCGGTATTGAAACCGAGTCAGTTTATAGTGCTAACTGGCAACAGGGCTGCGGCAGGTCGTCAACGCTGATTAAGCTAAGAGGCCCGACAATTGTCGGACCAACAACAGGTGTTTCTACCGATTAACTTCAGATTGTAAAACTTATTTTATTTACATCTGAAGTTACAGTTGATAGCGCCTCCACACGGCTAATGAAATTCAAAAAGTGAGGCGTGTACATATGTGCATCCAAATCGGCTTGACTTCTCCACACCTCGTGAATCACGAAAGATCTCTCTTCAAATGTATCACGATACAAACTATATTCCATGCAGCCGGCTTCCAATTTTGTCGCACAAACAAGTTCATGTAATGCACTTAGTAAACTGGGAGCTTCTTTTTCACTGACAGCCAACCTGGCAATAACATAAACAGGTGGAGCTGAAACAATATCGCTACTTTTCATAATATCCTGACGCCCGCTCTTAATATAATTAATCAGTTCGCTCGATGATGACTTTTCCTATTGCATTACCTGATTCCATGCGAGCGTGAGCAGCTCGCACGCCATCTACGGTAAAGTCAAATCTGCTATCGATCAATGTCTTGATCTGGCCGCGATCCACTAGAGATGCTAAACGCTCAAGAATGTTACCGTGATGGGCACGCCCGACATTGTGAATAATTGATACAGCCATAAATACAACGTCTAACCTCAACGCTTTGAAGTGCATATCCGTAAGATCGTAGGTGTCGTAACCAATAGTCGAAATCACATGGCCTTTCAGCTTTGCAACGCGCAAGGAGTGTTGAAGAACTTGCCCGCCTAATGTGTCAAATACAACATCAAATCCATCACCCTTGGTGATGCGTTGATGATAATCATCAGGAGACTCATCCTTGTAGAAAATAATTTCGTCTGCTCCCAGCCTGCGGGAAATTTCCGCTTTCTCCTGGTTGGAAACAGTTGTCGAAACACGAGCACCTAAAACCTTTGCCAACTGTATGCCGATGTGCGCTACACCACCAGTTCCACCATGAACCAGTACGTTATCGTCGGGCTGGATTGCGGCTTTGTCTACAAGTGCTTCCCACGCCGTAATCGCCACCAATGGCAGACTTGCCGCCTCACCAAAAGAAAGAGCTTTCGGTTTGAGAGCGAGCATTTCGGCATCAGCCTCCATCTGCTCTGCGAGTGCGCCGGGGATACCTACAATACCTCCGAAACAGCCGTACACCTCGTCGCCGACTTTAAAGCGAGTTACGCCAATCCCGACCGAACTGACGACTCCGGCCACGTCGATATGAAGGATGGCTGGGAATTTCAGCCCGGCGGTGCCTTCGCTGCCCTTGCGAATCTTGGTATCGACCGGATTCACACTTGTGGCACGAACATCGATAAGCACGTGCCCTGGTCGAACCGCCGGAGTCTCAACATCTATTTCTGTGAAGACCTCTGTGCCGCCATGAGCATAGATCGCAATAGCTTTCATTGAATGTTTCCAGTGCAAGGAGAAAGTCCAAATTAGCACCGTTTGCCGGTTGTGAATATGCTATAGTTCTTGATTGTTTCGGTCTTGTTGGTTGTGAATCTTATGATTGATTCCGTTGATGAACTACGCTTATTCATTGCCGTTTATGAGTCTGGATCCTTACGTGGCGCCTCTGAACATTTACGATTGACTCCAGCGGGCGCCAGCAAACGTCTGCTTACACTGGAAAATCGTCTGGGTCGGCGCTTGTTTAACAGGACCACTCGCAAGCTAAGTCCGACGACGGATGGTGAAATTTTGTATCGTTATGCCCAGAAGATATTGATATCGGTGAATGATGCAGAAAAGTTATTTCTTAATCGCACTGAGTTGGAGGGGCATCTAAGAATTACTGCGTCTGCAACATTTGTACAAAGCTATTTATCGCCGGTTGTTAGTGAATTTCTTCGGGCCTACCCCAAGGTCATAATGGATATTATCCCGACGGATCAAGTGATGGATCTGGCAAAAGGTGGAATTAACCTTGCGATACGACATGGATTTCTTGCTGACTCAAATTTGATTGCGCGGAAAATTTCCATTTCTCGGCGTTTGATATGCGCCTCTCCAGAGTATTGGGGAAATCATGGTTTTCCGGAAAAACCAAATGACCTCATTTCATTGGATGGAGTTATTGTTGGGAAGGACTCGAGCTGGACGGTTTCGAAGGGAGATACACATCATCTCGTTAAACTAAGGAATCGATTTTCTTCTAGTTTTGGAGAAGTCGTGCGTCAAATGGCAATCGCCGGCCATGGCGTTGCACTACTTATGGATTGGCATGTGCGCGAAGATTTAGAGAGAGGAACTCTTGTAGAGGCTCTTCCAGATTGGATAGTTGAGCCTCCTGTCGGTATCTACGCTGTCTATCCGTCAAGGGAAAATATATCTCCAGTAGTAGAAGTCTTTGTAGATCATCTTCAAAAATGGATCAAAGGGCACCCACTGTAAAATTTTGCTTCTTCGACCTGCGCGCAAACTTCTCTCCGTCGAGTAAGAAAAACTATAAGGGACGTGTCTATGTGTATTGCTCTAGCTGCTGGAGTGCTAAGGCGTCACCCAATGACTGTTTTGGCTGGTTTATGCCTGTCGCCGCCATCCGTTTTAGGTCGAAAACGGCCATTCCTAAAGGCAGCGATCGGCGAATAACGGACGTTTCATCCCGGTCCGTTAACCGCCCACAAGCAGGCTTTCAAATTGCTGTCGCATTTACAGAAAACGGAGCGAACTTTAAAGCGCACTGAGGCTTTAACATTCGATCATAGGCTTAACAGGGCAACAACAAGCCCGTTCCGTAAAGGCCGGCTCCAGCAATTCAGAGGGGTATGGAATAACTGAGGATTAAGCGATTCTCGTCGATGTCACTACCAAAATTGGTCGAGCGTACTGTCGCGTTGCGCCATTTTATACCGACGTTTTTCAGAGGTCCGCCCTGTATTACGTAGGCAATATCCGTATCACGCTCCCACTCCTTCCCTTCTGGACGATTCGCTCCCAGGTCGATGTTGTCCCCGGTCAGATAGCGGGTCATAAACGTCAGTCCAGGCAAGCCCATTGCTGCGAAGTTATAGTCGTATCTCGCTTGCCAAGAACGCTCAGAAACGTTGGCGAAATCATTAACCTGTACAAAGTTCACCAAGAAAGCATCAGTACCGCTTATATAAGCGTAACCGCTGTCTCCGCTCATGCGCTGATGACCCAAGCCAAAAGCCTGTGAGCCCAACGTATAGGTAAACATCGCTTCCAACGCACGGTTATCAACCTGACTGGAACTTAATTCAGTGGAACGTGCGAACCGGACATCACTCTTAAAGGTGCTTCCTCCGGACAACGGCGCTACATGGTTCAATGTAAAAACATGTTGATCGTAAACGTTGTCCAAGTGACCATAACCGTAGCCAGCGGTTAACTGATCTGTCCATTTATAGCTAAAGCTCGCAAAATCAAAATTATTACTGGCAAGCTGCTGAGGCTTGAAGTTCTTTACACCGACAGTTGAGATACTAATATCTTCATTGTCTGTAGAATCACGCTGATTTACCTTTGTGAGCCGTCCGGCGTCCACTGTCAGACCGAGCACTTCCAACGAATTAAGTTGACCGCCCCTAAAAGTTTGCGGCAGCAGCCTCGAATCGTTCGCCTGAAGGAGCGGCAACTTGGGAGTCAAAGTGCCTACCTTCAACACGGTTTTAGAAATTCGCATCTTAGCGGTGACGCCCAGTTCGCCGTATTCATCTTGCGCCCTGCGTGGGGACTCACGATCACGTAGGAGCAACCCGCTACCGGACCTGTCTGGGCTCGAATCCAGCTTAACACCCACTAGGCCAAGCGCATCAAATCCGAAGCCGACTGTGCCGGCCGTAAACCCGGACTCATATCGCAACAGGAATCCCTGCGCCCACTCCTCCGCCTTGGACTGCGGGGCATTGTCCTGGCGAAAGTCTCGATTCATATAAAAATTTCGCGTATCGAGTGATGCTTTTGTATCCTTCAAAAAATCTGCATTCGCATAGAAAGATGACAGGGCGCTACCCGCGAAAACCATTCCACTTACCCATATGCTGCAATTCATATTTCTGCCTCTTTTATTGTTTTTGATGGGACAGCCGTATTGAAAAATGTGAAAGCAGATGACATGCAGACGCCATCCGCTCCTTATTTAATTCCAAGGACGGAATCTACATATCGTCGCGCAATCACGAAACAGACAACTTAGAGGTCATCCACACCCCTCTCGCGTCGCTTTCACTCAGACAAACAAAAACTCCTCATTGGACATATCCATCGTGACCTGACTCGAAGTACTAATCACTTTGTAATGATATTCTGACTTCGGCAGTGTTTGTTTGAAGAAAAAATTACCTGTCTTTACCTTCGCTTGAGCGAAGCCGAAATCTGCGGCATCGGTTAGTTGCAATGAAGCGCGAACGATTTTCGCCCAAGCAAATCCCATGGCAACGAGCCCGAACAGCTGCAAATAGTGATGACTGGCGGCGCCATTCAAATGCTCATCATTCTGAGCATTTGACGTGACGTAACGCGTTGCACTACGCAAGTAGCTGAGCGCGTTGCCCAGCAACTCAGCCAAGTCCGTACGGACTACCGAGAGCGCATTTACTTCCTTGTCGATTAACTCAAAGAAACTATTTACCGTCCTACCATCGTTCATCTGTATCTTGCGATGGATCAGATCGAGCCCCTGGATACCGTTCGTACCTTCATAAAGCGAAATGATTCGCCCATCTCTGACGAACTGCTCAATGCCAGTTTCTCTGATGTAACCATGTCCACCAAACACCTGTACCGCCGCATTCGTCGCTTCGAAAGACTGATCGCTGAAAAATGCTTTCAGAACCGGCGTCAGCAAGGCCAGTAGGTCTTCACATTCAGCCCTCACCTCCAAGTCAGGATGGTGGTGACGGCGATCAAGGTGAATACCGGCCCACATCCAGAGTGCTCGGGCACCCTCGACGAATGATTTGCCAATCAGAAGATTTCTACGAACGTCCGGATGGTTGATGATCGCAATAGGGTTGCTACCAGGCGGGTGACCGGGCTCACGACCTTGAAGCCTCTCGGTCGCATATTCCGTCGCTTTTTGAGATGCCGCTTCAGCCAAGCTAACCGCTTGTACCGAAACACCCAGACGTGCGCCGTTCATCATCGTAAACATAGCCTTCATGCCCCGATGCGGCTGCCCAACCAGCCACCCTTGCGCACCTTCAAAAGCCAGGCTCGCGGTCGCAGAAGCGCGCATCCCCATTTTATGTTCGATGCCCGTGCAAACGACGTTGTTGTGCTGTGACCAAATCCCATCGGCGGTCGGTAAAAACTTAGGTACAGCGAACAGCGAAATACCCTTAACACCCGGTGGCCCATCGGGTAGCCGAGCGAGAACGAGATGGACAATATTCTGAGAAAGATCATGCTCGCCCCCGGTCACGAAAATTTTGGTCCCGGTAATTTTATAGGAGCCAGAATCATCCAGCTCAGCACGGGTTTTGAGCAACCCCAGATCTGAACCGCAATGTGGTTCAGTCAGGCACATGGTCCCCGTCCAATTGCCGTTCACCAAGCGGGGCAAAAACGTGTCCTTGAGTTCTTTAGAACCGTGAGAGTAAATCGCTTGGTATGCGCCCTGGGTTAACCCCGCGTAGGTACCGAAAGAGCTATTCGCCGCACTGGTTATCTCGCGAATGATCAGGCCAATCACGTGTGGCAATCCCTGCCCTCCGTACTCGTGCGCTGCCACCAGTCCCGTCCACCCGCCTTCTCGATAAAGCTCAAACGCGGCCTTAAACCCCCTAGGCGTACGTACTTGGCCGTTATCCCAAACACACCCTTCTTCATCACCGGTGCGGTTGAGTGGTGCCAATTCGTTTTCTGCGAGACGTGCACCCTCCGAGATGATTGCTTCGATGAGTTCGGGCGTGAAATCTTCATAACCTGGAAGCGACAGCACCAGGCCGGCATAATCCAATACGTTATTCAGGAGGAAGTTATAGTCGTCTACCGGTGCAGCATAACTGGACATCGAAGTTCTCCACTCGATTGGAAGTCTAAATGCGTATCGAAATAGCGGAACACGTAAGGTTAGGATTCGCTTCGATAATCGGCGCTAACGCTTCCTACGTTTTAATAAAACTTTTGAGGCGCTCAGCGTCTCGCTCGGGATGAACAAAAATCCCCACCGCTAAACCGCCTACAACCAATGCGATACCTAAAATTTGATAAGCTAAGGAATAGCCGGCCAGGGGGTTAGCGGCGTGATCCACCAATATCCCCACCATTGAAGGCGCGATAAGTCCCGAGACATTCTGCAAGGCTAAGAAAATCCCTAATGTACTCGCCAGCTGTCCAGCAGGGGTTATTTGAGAAATAACTGCGTTCATCATTGGCAACGCCACGCTGGCGCACCCGTAACCAAAGATCAGGACGCCCACGACTAGATATGGTGTTTGGATAAACGGCAAACTGCAAAGTGTTAACCCGCCGATCAACAGGAAACCTGCTGTCGTCAAGGCGCGGGTGACGCGCGCGCTGTGATTGCGGCTTGATAAGCGATCAGCAATGAACGTTGATCCGAACATCATGATTAGAGAGGCAATGCTAGGAAGCCCGAACATAAGGCCGGAGTGAAGCCTTGAATAACCGAGGCCCGCTTCCAGGTAGGACGGGATCCACGTTATTGAGGCAGCCACCAAAGCGTATACCGTGAACGTTCCGAAAAGCGCGCCGAGAAATGAAGGGGTCAGCAAGATTTTCCTCAACGGCACTCGCTCGGCGACAACCTCTGCGGCCTGTCCTGGCACGATAGCTGTGGTTCGACTCCTGCGCGCGTACGGACCTTCTTTGCCAATCATCAGCCACAAGACGCACCATAGAACGCTGACAACCCCCATGACAATGAAGCACGCTCGCCATCCCCAGGCAGCGAGTATGAGCGCGAGCATTGGAGCGACAGCGATCTTTGCGATCGACGACCCTGAAGTCACAAGAGCAGAAGGAAAACTACGCTTTTCAGGGGGAAACCATTGAAAGACTGCCGTGTTAGCCATCGCCGTCGCCGGTCCTTCTGCTGCACCGAGCAAAATACGAGAAATGAGTAGTACAGTGAATGTCCCGGAAATCAGAATAGGTAGCTGTATTAAGCCCCACAACAAAGCGAGAGCCAGGAGGATCCAGCGGACCTGAAAACGGTCACCGAGAAACCCAACTGCCGCACCGCTGATACTGAACAAAAAGAAGAAAGCGCTGCCGGTATAGCCAATTTGAGATGCCGTCAGGCCCAAATCCTCTTGGAGCGCACGAGCTACAATTCCGATGATTGCTTTGTCCGCCCAGTTGATGGTTGCAAACATAACAACCATAAGGGTGACCGACCAAGCTCGGCGTTTGTAGTTTTCGAGCCGAGTTGATTTCGCCAGATCCGCTTGCGATGTTTCTATGCTAATTCCCATGAAACGCGTCTCCAATTCTTGTTTTTATTGTACTCGTGATTGTCTCTTTGCTTGGTGAGCCTTGCTCGGAATCACTTATCGCGTGCGAGCCAATACGTTGGCCGAATGCAGCGCAGCCAGGCTTAGTGACTTATATTTCGAAAATGGTCCGGTTCAACAACGCACTAACTTCTAGTGGATATATACACTGCTCGCATACCTTGCTGAACCGCTTATAGCTTTTTTTAAAGTCGAAAATCAGATCGTCATCGTCCGGTAAAATTTGCTGGTCGACGGTCAATGAATGATTTGCGGCCTTCTACGGCATCTTCAGATGACAGGAGCGCAACCAAATCTGGAACCAACTGTTTCGACGCGGAGATTTCCCCCTCCCGCACGGCACGCGTTGCTGATTTCAGTGCAGTTTGGACACCCAGCGGTGCTTGAGTCGAAATAGTCTTGGCAATTTCAATGGCACGCAGAAGTTGGCCATTAACGGCCGTAACTTCTTGAACTAACCCGATCCGCAGCGCTTCCTGCACGTCAAAGGTGTCGCCGGTCAAGATCCAGCGCATTGCGTTGCCCCAGCCCACCTCTCTAGGAAAACGAATTGTCGCGCCGCCGAATGGATAGATCCCCCTGGAAACCTCCATTTGGGAAAATTTGGTGTCTTCCGCGGCGACGCGTATATCGGTGGCCAAAGCAATCTCAATCCCTAGGGTGAGGCACCAGCCCTGGAGCGCGCAGACCACTGGTTTTGTCCGCGGAGCGGTAAAGAATCCTCTCCAATCAACCCCCCCTTCCGGTATTCCGCCGTTGCCGCCTTGTAGCGCGTCACTGACCTGGGCAAGGTCGAGACCACCCGTAAAATGTTCTCCATGTGCATAGAGCACACCGCATCGTATTTCCTCATCCCGCTCCATTTCACCGTAGGCAAGCGCAAGTTGCTCACGCATATCAACATCGAATGCATTGCGCTTGTTAACTCTGTTCAGACCAATTAAAAGCAAATGGCCAACTTTGTGCCGAGTTACGGTACGCGAGTCTCTGCTTAAATCGACATCATCGATGATCATGCGCTTATCTCCGCATTGGGCTGAGTATGTGATGTAAGTAGCTGCTGCTTATCTATTTTCCCCACCGCTGTTCGTGGAAGCATGGCAACAACTTCGACGACCGTTGGCACCTTGAAAGGTGCGAGTTCAGCTCGGCATCGTTCAATTACAAAGTGTTTGTCGAGGTTGGCTCCCTGATTGGCAACTATCACGGCTTTAACTGTCTCGCCTCGATAATCATCCGGGATACCAATTACGGCCACCTCAGCGACGCCCTCGATCTGCCCAATCACCCGTTCAATTTCAGCGGGGTAAATGTTGTAGCCGCTGGCTACAATTAATTCTTTGAGGCGGCCCACCACGTAGACATAGCCATCCTCATCAATCTTGGCGATATCACCTGTAAGTAGCCAGCCATCCCTTAGCGCTTGGGCGGTGAGACCCGGCTCTCTCCAATAGCCTTTCATTATTTGCGGGCCTTTGATGGCAAGCTCACCGCTCTCGCCCGGAGAAACGTCGATAAGCTCTCCGCTGATCGTCGTGACGATCCTGGCTTCAGTGAAAGGCACAGGGATTCCGGCACTTCCATTTCGTCGTTGTAAAAACGGAGGATTGGTGTGAGTGGTAGGCGAAGATTCACTCATTCCAAACCCATCAAGTACTTTTGAACCAGATCGCAATTCAAATTGTGCAAGATGAGCGGGTGGCATTTGTGCACCCGCTGAATTGAAAATCGATACGTGATCCAAACCAAACGATTCCAGATCTGGTTCCCGCAGAAACGCCGCATACATCGTAGGAACGCCAAAGAAAGCGAAAGGCCTGGTCTCTTTGATCAAGTCGAGAACTGCTCGCGAGTGAAATCTCGGAACGATCAACTGATTCATGCCCATCGCCACGCTCATGAGTGTTACGCACGTCAGGCCGAATACGTGACACATGGGTAAGGTGTTAACTACCTTTGCCTCTGGTGGAACTTCCAGAACCTTGAAAGTCAGACGCAATCGCTGCTCGATGTTGGACAGGATGTTTTCATGGGTGAGCATTACAGCCTTGGGCAGCCCGGTCGTACCACCGGTGTATTGCAGCACCGCAATTTCGGAACTCACATCTGGGAAATCCGACCCAGACAGATTGTCATCTGCGGCGTGGGAAATTACTGCCGGGGCGCCGTCCCCAACCAGGCAGACTGCGCATTTAATCTCCTTGCCGCTTTCGCGAAGTTTGGCCATCTGTTCTGGGGTGGTGACGAGTAATGACGTCCCCGAGTGTTCAAGGATACGCACGACCTCTGCAGCGACATATGCTGCATTCACCTGCACGACAATTCCACCAGCTAGCCAGGTGGCAAAAAGTGTTGCGACATATTCCGGCAGATTCGGCAGGTAAATTGCGACCCGATCACCCGCGGCGACTCCTGCACTCTTGAACAGCTCGGTCATGAGCTGAGATTCTGCCTCTAAGCGCTCAAACGTCCAGCTGCCTGTGGGCGAGGTGAGTGCGGTACGGTCACGATATTTTCTAGTCGCGTTTTCCAAAAGCTCGGTCAATTTTTTGTTCGATACATCCAACGGTTCCGTAGCACCCGAGGGATAATATTTGACCCAAGATTTGTTATTCATGGGACTACGCCTCAGACATTAATTGGATGCCCGTTCGCATCCCGCCGAATGGAGTGAGTCTTCCCGCTAGCCTTGAATTCCTTCGCTTCCTCGCTGAAGTGACTAAGCATGTGGGAGTCAAAGTGAGCTCGCAACGCCTGCTCACGCCCCATGATGTCGTAAGTACGATTGATAGATTTTTTGAGAACCTTCAACGCGAAGGCCGGCGCCTGAGCGATCTGATTCGCCAAACCCAATACAGCGTCGTCCAGTTCAACAACTGGAACGACTCGGTTCACCATTCCAGCCGCCAAGGCATCAGCCGCTGTCATACGCTGTCCAGTAAACAGCATTTCCTTAGCCTTGCGCGATCCCAGCACCCAAGGGTGGATCAGCACTTCTACTGCCGAAACCGCCATCGTATGTACGACCGGATCAGCGAAGAATGCATTTTCAGATGCGACCATTAGATCGCACATGTTCGCGACCATAAAACCGCCAGCGATGCACGCGCCGTCGACCTGCGCAATGGTGGGCTTGTGGCAATTCAAGAGATTCAAGCAGTAGGTCAGGTAGTACTGGTCCTCATAGGCCCAGCGCTCTTCAACACTGAAATTTGCGCGAAGTGCGCGTCCTTCTTTCAGGTCATGGCCAGCGGAGAAATGTCCGCCCTTACCCGCCAGCACGATTACACGCACCTCACTATCAGCTTCCGCCTCAGCAAGAGCGCTATTCAGCTCCTCAAGAAGCTGAGTGTTCTCGGCATTTCTCATTTCTGGTCGGTTGTGCCACAGACGTGCAACAGGGCCGATCTTTTCGTACACGATATCTTGATAAGTCGTCATCGCTAATACCTGGGGGAAAGAGTTGCGGTTGCTGAATGCTCGATGCAGAGCAATCTTGACAGTGATAAGACCATCCAATTTGTTCAGTGTCAAGATTGGATTTTGGGCGAGTGAGGTTGCGTTTCACCTAAGCGCGAATCAGAATCGAGGTATTCAAACAGGTGACTAAATGATGAACTCAGCGGACTCCCCGGCAACTCTGAAAGCAAGCTCCAAGCAGGAGCGCAAGCCTTCATATCATCATGGGAATCTGAGGGAAGCCCTTATCGAGGGGGGGCTGGCTCTGCTGGAGGAGTACGGAGCCGCCGACTTGAGCCAGCGTTTGCTAGCCCGTCAATTAGGCGTTTCGCAGACTGCTCCGTATCACCATTTTGGGGACAAAAACGCTCTTCTAGCTGCTCTCGCAACTGAGGGATTTCGACGCTCGGCAAATGTTTTGAAGACTGCCACCATCGAAAACCAGTCGTTAGAGCGACGAGTCCGTGGCCTGTGTGCTGGCTACGTGCGATTTGCACGAGAAAAGCCAGAGCTGTTTCGCCTGATGTACGGCACTGCGGTGCAGCGCAAGAGCGAGTATCCGGAATTGGTTGCGGCTTCAACTGAGGCTTTTGAGGCTTTAGCAACAAAAGTGGCAGAGATGATTACGGATTTCGACATCACGCACGTTGATGCCAGGCAGGCCACTACCTCACTATTAGGCCTTAGCCATGGTCTCGCTCACCTAATTGTGGACCGTCGAGTTTCGCCCATCTTGTCAGAGCTTATCGATGACGAGCGTGTGGTGGTTGAGCAAGCTGCCAGGTTGTTCGTTAAAGGTTTCCAACCCTCGGCAGAGTGAACTCAAATTTTTGTGATTCAAACTCTCAACGGATATTGAAGCGCCGGCCGCTGCCATACGCCGCCTACTGGATCTCAGGGTTCGTTCATCCTTCCCTATTAGATCGCTACTCGAATACTGCTCCTGAGCGCGGAGTGCATCACCGCTTATCGCTCTTGCGAATAAGTTCAGTTCTGCGGCTATTGCGGTTCGTCGCTGTTCTGATCGTGAAGCCTGAGTGAATACTCAGACTGGATATTTATAGCGTTCGATTCGCTAGACACGACCTTTACTACCGACAAGCAGCAACATATCGAAGTCACGTCCAGGCGCCCTGATATGAAATCCAGGGATTGGTGGCCACCGCCTCGATGACAGATTCGGGTCAACTGCTACCAGCCCTCGAAAAAACGCGCGTGCTGAACGGTCAATCCAAACCTGCGACAATGCTAGCTCTTTGGGCTTCGTAGCTTGCGCGGCAAATGCTCAGGTATTTGAATAACAAAATCGCGGGGAGCAGCCACATTGGAATTGAGACAACTGCGCTATTTCGTAAAAATCATCGAGCTTGGCAGCCTGGGGCGTGCGGCACTTGAACTGGATGTTGGCGTTTCAGCCCTTAGTCAGCAAATCTCCAAGCTGGAAAGCGAACTGTGCACTCGCCTCCTGAATCGAACCTCTACCGGCGTGACGCCCACCAGTGCCGGATTCGCGTTTTTACACCATGCCCAATTGACACTACGCCAGGCGGAAAACGCAATCATGGCCGCCCATCGCGGGCGAATGAGCGGTTACGTCAGCGTTGGCTTACCACCGACTACCGCGACGGTGCTCGCGTTGCCGTTGATCAACGCAATGCGTGCGCGTTATCCGGACATACAACTGCATTTGGTGGAAATGCTTTCCGGCCACTTGGCGGCGCAGCTCAACGCACGGCAAATTGATCTGGCCATCCTCTTTCAACTGGAAGGGGGTAAACGCTGGAGCGTGACTCCGCTGCTGGATGAAAAGCTGTTCGTCATCGCCTCGCCCAGCCTGCCCCAAGCGCCTTCTGGTGACAGCGTGCAATTAGCAGACCTCGGCGGCCTGCCGCTGGTGATGCCCAGCGCGCAACATGGATTGCGCTCGGCATTGATGAGCGCGTTCGAACGGGTCGGGCTGACACCCAATGTCATTATGGAAGTCGACGGTCTCGCTGTTTTGATGAACGCCGTGCGGGCCGGTCATGCGGCAACGATACAACCGGGGGCGGCCGCTGCATTGAAAGACGGGTCCGGACTTTCACTGATCAGGATTGCCGATCCCCATGTGGGCCGGCGTAATCTTCTGGCGACGCTGGCTGATGACGAACTCTCTCCGGCGGCGCTGGCAACGCGGTTGGTCATTGTCGATGTGGCGCGACAGTTGGTCCTCGACAAGCAATGGCCTGGCGCTACGTGGCTAGAAGGGGTAGACGCGTAATCTTCCTTCAACCCAGGACACGTAAGTTTTTCCTGACGACAACGCCTTTAGAAAAACTAAACACCCCGCGTCAAAAGCAGCCTTTCGGCCACTGCTTCCCCACCCTATCGTTCTCCCTAATCGAAAGGAGCACTTCGTTCCCGCTTCCCCAGTTTGTTTACAAGGCCAAAACCGACGATACACCCGCACGGTGTAGGATGGAGCGGTTTTTGGGGGGATCTATCAGGCCTACCCCAGTATCTCGCTGGCCACGTGATCGACCGCGCTTTTGGTGATGTCGACGATCAGATCGGCTTCTTCCTTGGTCAGGATCAGCGGAGGTGCAAAGCCGAGAATGTCGCCATGGGGCATCGCCCGGGCAATCATGCCGCGCTCAAGACAGGCTGCTGATACTTTCGGACCGACCTTCAATGCAGCATCGAAGGGTGTACGTTGCTCACAATCGGCCATGAACTCGACCGCGGCCAGCATGCCGTCGCCGCGCACTTCACCCACCAGCGGATGGCCTTCCAGTGTTTCGCGCAACCGACGGTTCAGGTAGCTGCCGACCTTCTCGGCGTTGGCCGTCAGGTTTTCCCGCTCAAGGATGTCGAGGTTAGCCAAGGCCGCTGCCGCACATATCGGATGCCCAGAGTACGTCCACCCATGCCCCATGGCACCTTGGGATTCTGAGGCCTTTTCGATCACGTCCCAGACCTTTTCACCGACGATCACTGCCGACAAAGGCGCATAGGCGCTGGTCAGGCCTTTGGCCGTGGTGATCAGGTCCGGACGCATGCCGTAGCGTTGACTACCCATCTTCGAACCCAGGCGACCGAAGGCGCACACCACTTCGTCGGCGATCAACAACACGTCGTACTTGTTCAACACCGCTTGAGTGGCGGCCCAGTAGCCGGCCGGTGGGACGATGATGCCGCCAGTGCCCATCAGTGGTTCACCGATGAACGCGGCCACGGTGTCCGGCCCTTCGGCCAAGATCATTTTCTCCAGTTCGTCGGCGCAATAGCGCACGAACGCCGCTTCATCCATGCCGGCCGGTGCCTTGCGGTACCAGTGCGGGCAAATCGTATGTTTTACGCCTTCTACCGGCAGGTCAAAATGCTGATGGAAGGTCGGCAGGCCGGTCAGACTGCCGGTCATGATGCCCGAGCCGTGATAACCGCGATCACGGGAGATGATTTTCTTCTTGTGCGGACGACCCAATACGTTGTTGTAGTACCGCACCAGTTTGACCTGGGTTTCGTTGGCGTCGGAACCGGAAAGGCCGTAGTAGACCTTCTTCATCCCCTCCGGAGCCCAGTCTATGATGCGGCTAGACAGCTCGATAATTGCCTCGGTCGAGTGCCCAACATAGGTGTGGTAATAGGCCAGTTCCTTGGCCTGCTTGTAGATTGCATCGGCGACTTCAGTGCGCCCGTAGCCGATGTTCACGCAGTACAACCCGGCAAAGGCGTCGATGAAGTCACGGCCTTCGTGATCGCGGATACGAATGCCTGACGCACTCTTGATGATGCGTCCCTTGAGCGCGCCGCTGGCGTGGTCATGGGCATGGGTGGACGGGTGCATGAAGTGCGCGCGGTCTTGTTCGAACAACGAATCGAGTTCTTGGCTCATGGCGGATCTCCTTAGAACTGGCCTTGGTGGTGCAGGCAAAAGTATTTGGTTTCGACAAAGGCTTCGAAGCCCTCGGTGCCACCCTCGCGGCCGAGCCCCGAGGCTTTCATGCCACCGAACGGGATCGGGTGGCCGGTGAACTTGACGCCGTTGACCGCGACCATCGCATGGTCGAGGCGGCGAATCAGGGGGTAGATCAGGTCCAGGCGGTTGGAACAAATATAAGCAGCCAGACCATATTCGGTGTCGTTGGCCATTTCGATGGCCTGCTCCAGCGTGTCGAACGGCATCACCCCGGCGATTGGCGCAAAATTCTCTTCGCGGTAGATACGCATCTGCGGCGTAACGTCGGCCAATACCGTCGGCTGATAGAACAACCCGCCAAGTGCATGCACTTCGCCACCCACTAGACGTTTTGCGCCGAGTCGCAGGGCGTCTTCGACACGTTCAGCCGTGACATCAAGCGCGGCCTGATGCATCAGCGGGCCGATGTCGACGCTTTGCTCCTGATCACCCACCAGCGCCGGGCCGACCCGCAGCGCACGGACGGCGGCGGCGAAGCACTTGAGAAACTCCGGGTAGATCGAACGCTCTACCATGATCCGGTTGGCTGCACAGCAATCCTGTCCGGAGGTCTGGAACTTGGCCTCCACCGCGACCTTCACCGCCAGTTCCAGGTTGGCATCAGCGCAGACAATGAATGGCGCGTTGCCGCCCAGCTCCAGCGACACCTTCTTCACATCCTGGGCCGCCGCTTGCAGAACCAACTTACCGACACGGGTTGAGCCGGTGAAGCTGACCGAGCGCACACGGCGGTCTTGCACCAGGGTTTGCATGGTCATTTGCGGTTCGCCCAGTACAACGTTGAACACGCCGGCCGGGAAGCCCGCCTCCTCGGCCAGTTGCGCCAGAGCCAATGCGGAAAACGGTGTTTCATGGGCCGGTTTGATCACCACGGTGCAACCGGCAGCCAGTGCTGCGGCGGCTTTACGGGTGATCATCGCCGAAGGGAAATTCCATGGGGTCAGCAGCGCACAGACGCCGACGGGTTCCTTGACGGTGCCCAAGTGCGCCCCATGGATATGGCTGGGTATGTTCTGCCCGTAAAGGCGCCGCGCCTCTTCGGCAAACCACGGAATGAAACTGGCGGCGTAGGCGATTTCGCCGCGTGACTCGGCCAGGGGCTTGCCTTGTTCCTGGCTGAGGATGTGCGCCAGGTCTTCCTGATGCTCAAGAATCAATGCCGCCCAGCGCCGCAGAATCGTCCCGCGGGCATCCAGGCTCTGCTCACGCCAGGCTGAAAATGCCCGGTGTGCGGCATCAACGGCGGCGATGATCTGTGGCTGATCGAGCATCGGCACATGACCGATCAACGTCTGATCGGCCGGGTTGTGCACGGCGACGCTGTGGCCGCTGTCACTGTGGACCCAGTGCCCGTCGACGTAGCAAAGCGCTTTGAACAACAGCGGATGTTTGTATGTCATGGCGTTCACTCCGAACCGTGTGCGTGAGTCCATGCTAGGCCAGCGCAGCCCGGGTGATTTGGCGTTTGGCGGGGCGTAACCCCCGTTTTTTTCTGATTGTGCACCGCAAACAGGGGCTTTTTGCGGTGAGGGTTTTGCCACGGTTTATGGCTGTTGCGCCAGCTCGGTCGGCAGGGCACCCGCGGTCTTGATGGTTTTGGTCACGATGTAGGTGAAGTAGCGCTCAATGCCAAGGTCATCAAGCAACAACTGGTCGATAAACCGCTGGTAGTGGTCGATGTCCGGCGCCTGAATCATCGCCATGTAATCCACGCCGCCACCGGTGGCGTAACAGAACGCCACTTCGGCGGCCTCGTTCATGCGTTGCTCGAACCGCCGCATGTCTTGGGCGGTGTGCCGGGCCAGGGTGATTTCCACCAGTACCTGCTGACTTTTGAACACCGCGTTCCAGTCGATCTGCGCCCGGTATCCTTTAATCAGCCCGAGCGCCTCCAGCTTGCGAACCCGCTCCCATGCCGGCGTCACGGAAAGATTGATCGCCTCGGCCAGGCTCGACTTGGTGATCCGACCGTCCTCGGCGAGGATTCGCAGGATATTCAGGTCATAGCGATCGAGCTTGTGCATGGTCCGGGGATCTCCGGTTGATTAGAGAGGTTAGGCTGGAACACTGACCTGTCGGGTTAATACATCGGCGATGACCGCAACGGTGTCGCCGCAGCGCACCAACCCGGGAAAATGCCGCGCCGCCAGTAAACCACTGCGAGCGGCGCGATACTCCACTGGGGCTACGCCACTGCGAGTGGCGTCGTAAACGCGGGCGATCACCTCGCCCTTTTCCACGTTGTCACCCAGATCGCGGCACATTTCCAGCAAGCCGTCATGCTCGCTGGCGACGAAACAATCGGCATCGGGCATGTCGAGTATGATTGACTCCGTGGTCTGGATCTCACCTGCCAGAATCCCCGCGTGTATCAAAAGATTGCGCACCCCGCGCTCGGCAATCGCCACACTGCGCGCCGTGGACGTACCACCGCCACCCAGCTCGGTTGTGACAAATACTTTGCCCTGACGCTCGGCAGCGGTGTCGTACATCGCACCGGCATCGAGTTCCAGCATGCGCATGCTGTAGGGAGCATTGAATGCGCGCATGCCCGCTTCGCATTGCGCCTGCTGTTTTTTATCGGGCAGCACATGACAAGCCGCGAACGGCAGGAAATCCAGGGTGCGGCCGCCGGAATGAATGTCCAGCACGATGTCGGCCAAGGGCAACAAGGTCCGGTTGAAGTAATCGGCGATTTTCTCGGTCACGGTGCCGTCCGGCTTACCCGGAAAACTGCGATTGAGATTGCCCTTGTCGATCGGCGACGTGCGCCGCCCGGCACGGAACGCCGGGGTGTTCATGAACGGGACGATAATGACCCGCCCCGTGACATCGGCGGCCGTCAGGCCCTGGGCCAGTTTGCTCAGCGCGACCGGGCCTTCGTATTCGTCACCGTGGTTACCGCCCGTAAGCAGCGCGGTCGGCCCCTGACCGCGTTGAATTACCGTGACCGGAATCATCACCGAGCCCCAGGCCGAGTCGTCCCGGGAATGCGGCAATTTGAGGAACCCGTGCTGCACCCCTTCGCGGGCAAAATCCACCGTGGCACTGATCGGATTGTCTGGCAATTCGCTCATGGCTCAATCCTTCACGAACAGTTGGCGTGGCACGTTGCACAGCGTCTCGACGCCGGTCTCGGTGATCAGAATGCTTTCGGTGATTTCCAGCCCCCAATCGTCCATCCACAGGCCCGGCATGAAATGGAACGTCATGCCCGGTTGCAGCACGCTGGTGTCGCCGGGACGCAGGCTCATTGTGCGTTCGCCCCAGTCAGGCGGATAGCTGATGCCGATCGGGTAGCCGCAACGACTGTCCTTGTGGATGCCGAACTTCTCCAGCACCTTGAAAAACGCGACGGCAATGTCGCCGGTGGTGTTACCCGGTTTGGCCGCCTCCAGCCCGGCGGCGATGCCTTCGACCACGGCTTTTTCGCCGTCCAGAAAGTGCTGCGGTGGTTTGCCCAAATAAATCGTGCGCGACAGCGGGCAGTGATAGCGCTTGTAACAACCTGCGATTTCAAAGAAGGTCCCGGCGCCTTTTTCGAACGGCGAATCGTCCCAAGTCAGGTGCGGCGCACTGGCGTCGGCACCGGTCGGCAATAGCGGCACGATGGCCGGGTAATCGCCACCATGGCCATCGGCGCCGAGGATCCCGCTGCTGTAGATTTCAGCCACCAGCTCATTTTTGCGCATGCCCGGCTCGATCCGTTCGAGGATCCGCCCGTGCATGTTCTCGACGATGCGCGCAGCGATGCGCATGTAGGCTATTTCCTGGGGCGACTTGATCGCCCGCTGCCAGTTGACCAACCCGACCGCATCAATCAGAGTGGCCTTCGGCAAGTGTTTCTTCAGCGATAAATAGGCGGCGGCGCTGAAGTAATAGTTGTCCATTTCCACGCCGATGGTCAGCGCGTCCCAACCCCGGGCACTGATGACTTCCCGCGACAGGTAATCCATCGGATGGCGTTCCCGGGACTGCACGTAGTTGTCCGGGTAACCGACGATGTTCTCGTGCTGCATGAATACGGTGCGCTTGGCGCCGTTGGCGTCTTGGCCGCGACCGAACCAGACCGGCTCACCGTCGAGCGCCAGCAACACGCATTGGTGGACGTAAAACGACCAACCGTCATACCCGGTCAGCCAGGCCATGTTCGACGGATCGGTGACCAGCAACAACTCGATGCCCTGAACCTGCATCGCCACTCGAACCTTGGCCAGACGCTGGGCGTATTCCTCCCGCTCGAACGGGAGATTGACGACTATCTGAGACATGCACATGCCCTCTGATGAATGACGCACGGATGAAAAAACCGGTTAGCTGCCGAACTGAAAACCTTTGCCGGCCGAACGCGCGCGCTTGAAGGCCAGATTGGCCATGGCGGTGTCCTGGGCGCCGGTGCCGGTGAGGTCGCACAAGGTGACTTGCGCATCGCTGGTGCGCCCGGGGCGCTGGCCCGCGAGCACTTGCCCCAGTTCGGCCAGGCCCGATTCGTCGGCTATAACGCCGGCCGCCAGGGCGTGATGAAACTCGCCGAGGATGCGCGTCTGGCTCAAGCGATCCGCCACGTAGCGGTCGACCTGCGCCAGCGCCTGGGGGGAGATTTCGTTTTTGTGTTCCGCGTCCGAGCCCATGGCCGTGATGTGCAGGCCGGGGTGAAGGTGACGCGATTCGATCAAGGGCTCGCGACTCGGGGTACAGGTGATCGCGATGTCCACGCAGGCCATGGCCTCGTCGATGCTCGCGCAAGGCGTGACCGTCAGACCGCTGTCGCGCGCCAGCTCGGCGCTGAAGGCTTCGGCCTTGGCGTAGTTGCGGGCCCAGACCCGCACGTGTTCAATCGGCCGCACCAGACGCAACGCCTGAAGCTGTAACGCGGCCTGTTCGCCAGCCCCGATCAGCGCGACGCTGCGACTGTCGACCCGCGACAGGGCTCGAGCCGCAACAGCGCCCGCCGCGGCTGTGCGTACGGCGGTCAGATACCCGTTATCCAACAGCAAGGCGTCGAGCAAACCGGTGTGTACCGACAGCAACATCATCATGCCGTTGAGGCTCGGCAAGCCGAGTTTCGGATTGTCGAAAAAACCCGGGCTGACCTTGATCGCAAAACGCTCAAGGCCTGGCAGATAGGCCGTCTTTACGTCCACTTCGCCGTTGTGTTCGGGGATGTCCAGACGCAAGATCGGCGGCATCGCCACCGCCGCTGTTGCCAGCAGCACGAAGGCTTGTTCGATGGCTTCGATGCTCGGCAGGTCCAGTGCCACGCAGGCACGCAGATCCGCTTCGCTCAATAAGGTGATGTCACTCATCAATGCGGCACTCCATTGAGTTGTTATTGTTTGGGTTCACGCCTCTGCGCCCGCAAGGACGCGCAGGTGCTGATTGATGTCGACGTTACGGCCACTGACCACCACCACGATCGGCCCGCGTGGCGCGATCAAGCCGTCGAGCAATGCTGCGATGCCGACCACTGCTGCGCCTTCCAGCACCAGACGCTCTTCGCGATAGGCATGGCGGATGGCATTGGCGATGGATGCTTCGCTGAGCAGGTGCAGGTGATCACAGAGGTCGCGGGTCATGTTGAAGGTGTAACGGTTGTCCAGGCCGATGCCGCCGCCGAGAGAGTCGGCCAGGGTCGGGAGCTCTTCGACTTCCACCGGATGCCCGGCCGCCAGGCTGGCGTGCATGGCGGCCCCACGCTGCATGCTGATGCCATGCGTGACGATGTGTGTACCGGCGCTTTTGATCGCCAGCGCCACGCCGGAAAATAACCCGCCGCCGGACAACGGCACGAGGATTTGTGCCACGTCCGGTTGCTGTTCGAGGATTTCCAGACCGAGGGTGCCCTGCCCGGCGATGATGGCGGGATGATCGAACGGCGGCAGCAAGGTCGCGCCCTGCTCGCCGGAAATCCGTTCGGCTTCACGCTGGGCATCGTCTTGGGACTGCCCGACGATGCAGACTTCGGCACCCAGATCACGAATGGCTTGAACCTTGTTCACCGGCACCAGGTGCGACAGGCAAATCGTCGCCTTCACGCCTTGCCGGGAAGCGGCATACGATAGAGCACAACCGTGATTACCGGTTGACGCCGCCACTACGCCACGTGCTTTCTGCTCGGCGTTGAGCTGGGCGACGGCATTGCTCGCGCCGCGCAGTTTGAAACTGCCGGTGATTTGCTGGGATTCGAGTTTGAGGTAAACCGCCACGCCCAATCGCTGCGAAAGGCTCGGCGAATATTCCATGGCGGTACGCCGCACCAGCGATGCGATTCGCTGGCGAGCGAGGTAAATATCGTTTAGCTGCAGCGCTGACATGACCACGTCCCGATTGAGGTGTTGGACGCAGTCTAAGAGGGCTGGATTGTCGCGATGAATGTACTAGGGCAATTTAGCCGACAAACTTTTTCGGTTTTTTTATCCGCTCAAAAATCATGGATTTGCGGGTACTGACTGAAAATCTCGCGCATGCCGATCAGCGCGTCGCGCATTTCTTCGTCGCTGCATTCGGCGCCGACACACATCCTCACCGCCCGGGCCCGAGGCGTGCCGCGCACGGTGAACGGATCAGGTGACGTGACGGCAATGTGCCGGTGACGCAGGGCCCGCACCAGGCTGTCGACCTCCCAATGCGGGGGGATGCCGACCCACGCATTCAATGCATGAGGATGCTGGCCAAGCAGGTATTCACCCAGGTATTCGCTGACCATCGCCTGACGGCCGGCCAACAGTTTGCGCTGCAAACGCACGAGCGTGTCGGCGCGACCGTCGCGAATCCAGCGTGCGGCGATTTCGGAGACCATCGGCGTGGCCATCCAGCTGTTGACCCGCAGGATGCTTTCGGTCCGCAGCGCCAAACGCTTGGGCATCACCAGGTAACCGATGCGTAAACCGGTCAGCACCGACTTGGTCATACTGGTGCAATAGAACGACAGCTCCGGCAGGTAATGACTGATGGGCGGCGCGCGATGCTCATCCAGCAACGGCCCATACACATCGTCCTCGATGATGTGCACACCGAAACGCCGGGAGATGTCGGCAATCTCTCGCCGACGACTGTCCGGCATCAGGCTGGTGGTCGGGTTGTTCAGGTTCGGCGTGCACACCAACGCGGTGATGCGCTCGTTGCTGCACATGTCTTCGAAATGTTCCGGATCAATGCCGTAACGGTCCATCTCCAGGCCTTTGAGGGTAAATCCCAGCACCTGGGAGTTGCCGATCACGCCGTGGTCGGTCATGCCTTCACAGAGCACCACGTCATCGGGACCGGCCAGCGAGGCCAGCGCCAGGAAGATGCCGTGGGCCGCGCCGTTGGTGATCAGGATATCATCGCGCTCGACCCGCAAACCTTGCCGTGCGATCCAGTGCATGGCCGCTTCGCGGTGCGATTCGAAACCAGCAATCGGACGAAACGCATGAATCCACGGTTGGTCCTCTTCAGTGCTGAGCTCCCGGCAGGTGTCACGCCAGAACTGGTCGTGTTCGCGGGTATGCAAGATCCGCGCGATGGAAAAATCCACCAGCGCCCGTTCGGGACTATCGAGAATGTAGGTGGCGACCCTATCGCTCATGCGCCTAGAGACAAAGCTGCCGCGCCCGACTTCGCAGCGCACCAGCCCCTGACGCTCCAGCTCCTTATAGGCGTTGGTGACCGTTTGCACGCTGATGCCCATGGCATCGGCAACGTTTCGCTGGGGCGGCAGGCGCTGATCGTTGGCCAAGACACCCTTTTCGATATCGTCGGCAATCGCCTGCACCAGAATCTTGTATTTGGACTCGCCGCTGCGGGCGATTTGCAATGCTGCTTTCCACTTGTCCATCAGCGCTAAAACCCGCGTCTGTGCTCGTCGGGACAGCATCCCGCGAGAATCCATGCAAAGCAATTGTCCTAGTGCAATGCAATGAGGCTCAGGGCTTTTGTATGCTCGGTTCAAGGTCGATAGCCGGGCACGCTTCAAGCCCCCACAACAAAACCAGTCGACCTGTACCGGAACTGTGTCCCGCTCCATGGGATCAGTCCTTTGTACGCTTTGCTCTTGTAACACTGCCTCCTACCACAGAGCCGTCACCGACGGGTCCACAAGAAACAGGAGATTTTATCGATGAGCAATTTCCCCTCCGGCACCACCCATGCTTTGCGTCGCCTATTCGTGGCTTGCGCGATGTTCGGCCTGGCCGCCAGCGCCCAAGCCGCTACAACACTGGAAACCGTCAGACAAAACAGCAGCATCCGTATCGGTTATGCCAACGAAACCCCGTTCGCCTATACCGAAACCGATGGCAGGGTCACCGGTGAGTCTCCGGAAATCGCCAAAGCCATCTTCGCCAAAATGGGCATCAAACAAGTCGATGGCGTATTGACCGAGTGGGGTTCGTTGATTCCAGGCCTGCGCGCCGGTCGCTTCGATGTGATTGCCGCCGGTATGTACATCACCCCGGCGCGTTGCAAGCAGGTGCTGTTTACCGATCCGCAGTATCAACTACCGGACGCGCTGCTGACCGCCAAAGGCAACCCTAAGGGCCTGCACAGCTACGAAGACATCGCCAAGAATCCCGAAGTGAAACTGGCGATCATGGCCGGTACGGTGAACCTGGCGTATGCGCGGGATTCGGGCGTGAAAGATGCACAAATCCTGCAGGTTCCGGACACCACCGCCCAGTTGCAAGCCGTGCGTGCCGGCCGTGCCGATGCCGCCGTGGGGACTCAACTGACCATGAAAGGCCTGGCGGCCAAGGGTGGCGAAAAAGTCGAAGCGGTCACTGCGTTCAAGGACGACCCTTCGCACATTGGTTATGGTGCCCTCGCCTTCCGTCCGGAAGACAAAGACCTGCGCGATGCGGTCAACGCAGAACTTAAAAAGTGGCTGGGCTCCGAAGAGCACCTCAAGGCGGTCGCCCCTTTCGGGTTCGACAAATCCAACGTGACAAGCAAAACGGCTGCCGAGCTCTGCGCTCAATAGTCGAAACAGGCATGGCGCCACGGCGCGATGCCTATTTCCCTGCTTAATCCGGATGGCCAGGTTTAAACCATGGGTGAATTACTTCCGCTATTGATACAAGGTGCCTGGGTGACGCTCCAGGTGACCATCTTCGGTTCGCTGCTGGCGACTGTCGCGGCGATTCTCGCAGCTCTGGGGCGCATGTCGCCATGGCGGTCATTGCGCTGGTTTTCCATTGCCTACATTGAAGTGTTTCGCGGCACGTCGTTGCTGGTGCAGTTGTTCTGGCTGTTTTTCGTGTTGCCGCTGCCGCCGTTCAACCTGGAGTTGAGCCCCTACAGCGTGGCCATCGTCGGCCTTGGGCTGCACATCGGCGCTTACGGCGCCGAGGTAATGCGCGGTGCGATCAGTTCGGTCGCCAAGGGTCAGTACGAAGCGTCCACGGCACTGAACTTCAGCGGCTACAAACGCTTTCGCCGCATCATTCTTCCGCAGGCACTGCTGGCGGCTATCCCGCCGGGCACCAATCTGCTGATCGAGTTGCTGAAGAACACCTCGCTGGTGTCGCTGATAACTTTATCTGACTTGAGCTTTCGGGCGCGTCAACTGGATCAGGCAACCTTCCAGACGCTGGAAATTTTCAGCCTGGCGCTGGTGATGTACTTCATTCTGGCACAGGCGATCAACCTCGGCATGCGGCGCATTGAGCGCCATCTGGCTCGCGGGCGGATGCGTGGAGGTCTGTCATGACACTGTTCGACTGGACCTACGCCTGGCAAATCCTCCCCGATTTGCTGCGTGCTTCGCTCAACACCGTGGGGATCACTCTGATCGGCTTTCTGATCGCCATTGTGCTGGGGCTGTTCCTGGCCATTGGCCGACGCAGCCGCCGAGTCTGGCTGTCGTGGCCGGCCACTGCAGTGATCGAGTTCATTCGCAGCACACCGCTGCTGATCCAGGTGTATTTCCTCTACTACGTTCTGCCCAACTACGGCGTCAGCATGACCGCCATGCAAGTGGGGATTCTGGGCATCGGCCTGCATTACGCATGCTACATCGCCGAGGTCTATCGCGGCGGCCTCGACGCCGTACCGCGGGCGCAATGGGAAGCGGTCACAGCGCTGAACATCGCTCCGTACAGCGCCTACCGCAACATCATCTTGCCCCAGGCCCTGCGGCCAATCCTGCCGCCTTTGGGCAACTACCTGGTAGCGATGCTAAAGGACACGCCGGTGCTGTCGGCAATAACCGTGGTGGAAATCATGCAACAGGCCAAGAACATCGGCTCCGAGAACTTCCGCTACCTGGAACCGATCACCATGGTCGGTCTGTTTTTCCTCGCCCTGAGCATCGCCCTGGCTTATCTGGTACGGCGCCTTGAAGTGCGCCTGGAGCTACGCTAATGACCTCTCCACTCTCGACACCCAACGACCTTTCCCGGCACAGCAACCCGACCCCGCTGCATCCGCAGGAGGCCACGGCCATGCATGAAACCAAACCGGTCATGCCGATCGTCAGCTTCCAGGATGTCACCAAGAGCTACGGCAACTTTACCGTGCTCGATCACTTGAACCTTGACGTCACGCCGGGTGAGAAAGTCGCGATCATCGGCCCCAGCGGCTCGGGCAAATCCACATTGTTACGGGTCCTGATGACGCTCGAAGGCATCGATGACGGGTTAATCCGCATTGAGGACGACTTACTGACCCACATGCCCAATCGCAATGGTGTATTGGTGCCAGCCAATGACCGGCACATCCGCCGGGTGCGTGGAAAGATCGGCATGGTGTTCCAGAGTTTTAACCTGTTCCCGCACATGACGGCGTTGCAAAACGTCATCGAGGCGCCCGTCCAAGTTCTCGGCATGAAACCAGCCGAGGCACGTGAACGTGCGGCGGACTTACTGGAACTGGTCGGTCTGGGCAGCAAACTCGGGCATTACCCGTCGCAGTTGTCCGGAGGCCAGCAACAACGGGTGGCGATCGCCCGGGCATTGGCCATGCGCCCGAAAGTCATGCTGTTCGACGAAGTAACCTCGGCGCTCGACCCGGAACTGTGCGGTGAAGTGCTCAGCGTGATCCGCAAGCTCGGCACCGAACACAACCTGACCATGTTGATGGTCACACACCAGATGGGTTTCGCCCGGGAATTCGCTGATCGTGTGTGCTTTTTTTACAAAGGGCAGATTCACGAACAAGGCACCCCGGCGCAAATCTTCGAACACCCGCAGCAGGAACGCACGTGCGCGTTTCTCAGTGCGGTAAAAGAAGCCAACTAGGCAAAGTTCGCCAGCCCTAGCCACCCGTCGGGTAGATTACGCGTTGGGATTTTTGTTCATCGTCCCGCGGCGGGATTTGGCAAAGCCAAAAGAAGTTGTGCATGGTGCTTGATTTGTGGTGAGTCTGCGGCGGGCGTTGAAAAATTGATGGTAGGAGCCAGACACCGGCTATGTGAAGAAAATAAAAGCAAGGAGAAAATAATGCGGAAAATCGTTTCGTTTGTGCATATGTCACTGGATGGTTTTGTTGCCTCCACCGATGAGGGAATGGCTAGCCTGGGCTGGATAAGTCTGAGCGACGATTTGTTTGGATATGTGGAGCAGCGGATTCAGCAGACTGACACCGCGTTATACGGGCGCGTCACCTACCAGATGATGGAGTCGTACTGGCCAACCGCTGCCGAGCAGCCCAACGCCAGTGCGCATGACCACGCGCATTCGCGCTGGTATAAAACCGCCCGCAAAATTGTGTTGTCGAAGACCCTGCTGGAAAAAAAACATCCTGGTACCAAAATCATCAGTAGCAATCTAAGCGATGAAATCAGCAAGCTCAAGCAAAGCGCGGGCAGCGAGATTTTAGTGTTCGGCAGCCCATGCGCCACTCACGCGCTGATGACGGAGAACCTCATCGACGAGTATTTGCTATTCATCAATCCGATTCTGCTTGGGCAGGGTATTCCCTTATTCAAAAACATTAAGGACAGAACCGCGCTCACGCTGGTGAACAGTATGTTTTTTGCGTCAGGCGTGGTGTGCCTGAACTACGAGGTAAAACAAAATCAATGATGCAGGTTGTGATTTTTCATGCTGGTCATTCTTTTGAGTCTGCACCTCTGGCACTTCATTTTTTGGCAACCATCGAACATTTGATCTTGCCATCCTCTTTCAGCTTGAAGGGGGTAAACGCTGGAGCGTGACTCCGCTGCTGGATGAAAAACTTTTTGTCATTGCCTCGGCTGCCTGCCACTAGTGATGCCCAGTGCGCAACATGGATTGCGCTCGGCATTGAAGAGCGCGTTCGAACGGGTCGGGCTGACACCCAAGGTCATTATGGAAGTCGACGGTCTCGCTGTTTTGATGAACGCCGTGTGGGCCGGTCATGCGGCAACGATACAACCGGGGGCGGCCGCTGCATTGAAAGACGGGTCCGGACTTTCACTGATCAGGATTGCCGATCCCCATGTGGGCCGGCGTAATCTTCTGGCGACGCTGGCTGACGACGAACTCTCTCCGGCGGCGCTGGCAACGCGGTTGGTCATTGTCGATGTGGCGCGACAGTTGGTCCTCGACAAGCAATGGCCTGGCGCTACGTGGCTAGAAGGGGTAGACGCGTAATCTTCCTTCAACCCAGGACACGTAAGTTTCTCCTGACGACAACGCCTTTAGAAAAACTAAACACCCCGCGTCAAAAGCAGCCTTTCGGCCACTGCTTCCCCACCCTATCGTTCTCCCCACTCGCAAGGAGCACTTCGTTCCCGCTTCCTTGCAAATCGAGGAGCGATAATGATCGATGTCTTAATCATAGGGGGTGGCAACGCTGCCTTGTGCGCCGCCCTGATGGCGCGAGAAGCGGGCGCCAGCGTGATGCTGCTGGAAGCCTCTCCGAAAATCTGGCGCGGTGGCAACTCCCAACACACCCGTAACCTGCGGTGCATGCACGACGAACCGCAGGACGTGCTGATCGATGCCTATCCGGAAGAAGAATACTGGCAAGACCTGTTGAAGGTCACCGGCGGCCTCACCGATGAAAAGCTTGCACGCATTGCCATTCGGGCATCTTCCTCTTGCCGGGATTGGATGCGTTCACACGGCGTGCATTTTCAGCCACCGCTGTCCGGCGCGCTGCACGTGGCGCGGACCAATGCATTTTTTATGGGCGGCGGCAAAGCGCTGGTCAATGCGTATTTCCGCAGCGCCGAGCGCCTGGGTGTAAAGGTTCGCTACAACACGCAAGTGACCGACATCGAGTTGGATCAGGGGAAATTCGTCGCCGCCCATGTGGCCGAACATGAGGTCGATGGCCAGCGTTTCGCCGCCGAACGCATTGAAGCCCGGGCCTGCGTATTGGCGGCCGGCGGCTTCGAATCCAATCGTGAATGGCTGCGCGAAGCCTGGGGTCAGAACGAACGCGGTGAATGGCCATCGGACAATTTCCTGATCCGGGGCACCCGATTCAACACCGGTATTTTGCTGCGGCGCATGCTCGACCTTGGCGCCGATGTGATCGGCGATCCGACGCAAGCACACATGGTCGCCATTGATGCCCGCGCGCCACTCTACGACGGTGGCATCTGCACCCGAATCGACTGCGTATCGCTGGGTGTGGTGGTCAATCGTGATGGCGAGCGCTTCTACGACGAAGGTGAGGATTTCTGGCCAAAACGTTATGCGATCTGGGGGCGTCTGGTGGCCGGACAACCCGGTCAGCAGGCGTATTCGATCATCGATCAACAAGCCATCGGCCGCTTCATGCCGCCGGTCTTTCCCGGCACCACCGCCAATACGCTGCAAGACCTGGCCCGCCAGTTGAAGCTGCCTCAAGCAACATTCGTCAAGACGGTCGAGGACTACAACAGCGCCTGCCGCGTTGGCACGTTCGACCACACGGCGCTGGACGACTGCCACACCCAAGGACTGACGCCCGCCAAAACCCATTGGGCGCGGCCATTGGAGAAACCACCTTTCTACGCCTACCCGCTTAAACCGGGTGTCACGTTCACTTACCTCGGCCTCGCCACCGACGAAACCGCTGCCGTGCATTTCAACGGCAAAGCGAGCCCCAACCTGTTCGTCGCGGGAGAAATGATGGCCGGCAACGTTCTGGGCAAGGGCTACACCGCCGGCATCGGCATGGCCATCGGTACCGCGTTTGGCCGCATCGCCGGCGTGCAGGCAGCCGCGTCCGTGGGCTTTGGCGTTTCCTCTGCAAACTCGGAGTCTCGACATGCAACTGTTTGATCCCCAAGCGTCGGGCGGTTTGATCCCGGTGTTGAATCTTGACGAAAGTGAAGTCCAGCGGCAGATGACCATCTGCAATGCCTGCCGTTATTGCGAAGGCTTTTGCGCCGTATTTCCGGCGATGACCCGGCGCCTGGAATTCACTCAGGCTGACATCCACTACCTGGCGAACTTGTGCCATAACTGCGGCGCGTGCCTGCACGCCTGCCAGTACGCCGCCCCACACGAATTCGAAGTCAACATACCCAAAGCCATGGCCAAAGTGCGCCTGGATACTTACGCCGAATACGCTTGGCCGCAGGTGATGGGCAGGTTGTATCAGCGCAACGGCCTGACACTGGCACTGGCTTCCGGTGGGGGGCTGGCGTTGTTTTTATGCCTGACCCTGATGCTCATGGGCAACCTGTTCACGGCCATTCCCGGAGGCGACTTCTACAAGATTTTCCCGCATAACACCCTGGCCCTGATGTTCGGCTCAGTGTTCGGCTTTGCCGTACTTGCCCTGACCATGGGTGTACGGCGCTTCTGGCGCAACGTTTCACCGGTTGCAGCGCCACTGCCGTTGAAAACGTCCGCTGCACTGGAGGCTACGGCCAACGTCGCGAAGCTCAAATACCTGGACGGTGGCCACGGCGCAGGCTGCAACAACGCCGACGATCAATTCACCTTGTGGCGACGCCGATTCCACCACCTCACCTTCTACGGCTTCATGCTGTGCTTCGCCGCCACCGGTGTCGCCACTCTCTTTCACTATCTGCTGAACTGGTCGGCGCCTTATCCGATCTTCAGCTTGCCGGTGATGCTGGGTATTGCCGGTGGCATCGGCCTGCTGATCGGCCCGGCGGGTCTTCTTTGGCTGAACCTGCGTCGCAATCCTGCTCACGGCGACGAGAACCAGAAACCCATGGATCGCGGCTTCATTGCGCTGCTGTTTCTGGTCAGCGCAAGCGGCCTGGCCCTACTGGCTTTGCGTGAAACCAGCGCCTTGGGCTTGATGCTGGCCATCCATCTCGGCCTGGTCATGGCGTTTTTCCTGACCATGCCCTACAGCAAATTCGCCCATGGAATATTCCGCAGCGCAGCGCTGCTCAAACACGCCATCGAGAAGCGTCAACCCAATCCGATCAACGCCGGCAGCGACTGACGGTTAAAGCACTCATTCCAAAAACAATAGTGAGCAAAACGGTAGCCATGATGAAAACGACAACGGCAACAACCCGAGCCAAGGGGTCCAAATTGGGCGCCATCTTGCGGGTCACCAGCGGCAATTTTCTCGAGCAGTTCGACTTCTTTCTGTTCGGGTTCTACGCGACCTACATCTCCCAGACCTTCTTTCCAGCCACCAGCGAGTTTGCCTCGCTGATGATGACCTTCGCGGTTTTCGGCTCCGGATTCCTGATGCGTCCGCTGGGCGCCATTGTGCTGGGGGCGTACATCGACAAGGTGGGCCGTCGCAAGGGGCTGATCGTGACGCTGTCGATCATGGCAGCCGGTACGGTATTGATCGCCCTGGTACCGGGCTATGCCACCATCGGCGTGGCGGCACCAATTCTGGTGTTGTTGGGCAGGCTGCTCCAGGGCTTCTCCGCCGGCGCGGAAATGGGCGGTGTATCCGTGTATCTGGCGGAAATTTCTACCCCCGGTCACACCGGTTTCTACACCAGTTGGCAATCGGCCAGCCAGCAGGTGGCGATCGTCGTCGCGGCCGCGTTGGGCTACACGATCAATGCCACGATGCAAGCCGCTGAAATCGCCGATTGGGGCTGGCGTATCCCGTTCTTCATTGGCTGCGTAATCATCCCGTTCATTTTCATTATTCGCCGTTCACTGGAAGAAACCGCTGCGTTCACTGCTCGCAGCCATCGTCCAACAACTCGCGAAGTGTTTCGCTCGATGCGTGACAACTGGCGCACCGTCCTGGCGGGCGGCTTGCTGGCGTCGATGACCACCACCACGTTCTACCTGATTACGGTCTACACCCCGACGTTTGGCAGGACAGTACTGAACCTGAGCACCACCGACAGCCTGGTTGTGACACTGCTGGTCGGCATCAGCAACTTTATCTGGCTGCCTATTGGCGGCGCTCTCTCCGACCGCATTGGCCGTCGGCCACTGTTGCTGGCAATATCGTTACTGTGCATTTTCACCGCCTATCCCGCCATGCACTGGCTGGCAGAGGCGGCGAGTTTCGAACGACTGCTCGCTGTCCTGCTGTACTTCTCATTCTTCTTTGGCATTTACAATGGCGCCATGGTCGCGGCACTGACCGAAGTCATGCCACAGAACGTGCGGGTAGTCGGGTTCTCACTGGCCTTCAGCTTGGCCACTGCGGTGTTTGGCGGTTTTACTCCGGCAATTTCGACACTGCTCGTCCAGGCCACCGGCGACAAGGCATCACCCGCCTACTGGCTGATGTTCGCGGCGGTGTGCGGGTTCACGGCGACGACGATCCTGTATCGTCGGCAAAAAACGTTGGCAGTCAGCACCGTTTAGTTCCCTAATCGCTGATCGCTTAGAGCTCTTCGATCTACGGTGGAAACCGAACTAGAGTCGCATGAGGTCGATTACAGCCTTTCGTCAGGGCAGTAATCGGCCAGTAGCGAACGGTCACGGTGAGAAGCGCAACCTGTTTCACAATCACATATTGGTCTGCGCCAACGGAATATTTGTATGGCACACCTGTGATCAAAAAGTCATCGGGAGAAAGGATCATGGCCCTACTGCCTACCGGTTCAAATGTCGCCACTGCGCCACGCTGGGCGCTTATCAAGACAACATTGACGCCCAAAGTTGAAGCCTATGAATAAAACCGAATGGCAGGCCCTTAAGCTCAGGCTTAAAAAGTACTTCGCAATTATCTTCATGCTCTGCTTTGTGGGGGCACTTACCTATGGCTACGTGCACAAACCGGAGCTTGCTCCGCAAATAGTCCTGAAACAAAACTTCATACCTGGGGAGTGGCTTTATATCGTCGAAGGCGCCAGGGACCGCTCAGACCCCAAGTCGCTAAGGTTCTATATGGATCACCGTGAATCGACTGACGAAACGATGAGGGTACTCCTGGGCAAGACGCCGCCCTTCCTTGTCTCGGACACCGACTTGAAAGACGTGGTCATCCAACCCGTCGCCAACGGCCTGCACATCAAACTCAAAGGCGCGGTCAGCACTTACCGGAGCAATCTCTACCTGAAGGACGGCGACACTTACACCACCTACCGTGTAAGCCTCGAACAGGTCGAAACCCGACCGCCCTTGTCGAGCGGTCGGTAAGCTTATTTCAGCAAGGCGATCTCGCCCTGTCGGGATGGACTAAAATCGGTGATTCGACAGGAGTGATCGTCATGCGCAGTTTTTCAATTCAACGTATAGACCATGTTGTACTTAGGGTGCAGGACATTGAGCGCAGCCTCGCGTTTTACACATCAGTCCTGGGATGTGAGGTCAACAAGCGCCGTGACGACCTTGGCATGATTCATCTGAGTGCAGGCGCATCCATGATTGACCTGGTTGATGTGAACGGGCTGATTGGTCGTCAGGGTGGTCAGCCGGCGGGCGGGCAAGGACACAACGTCGATCACGTCTGCCTTCGAGTTGAGCCGTTTGATGAACAGGCCATTCTCCGCCACCTGGCTGAACGCGGGGTATCCGCGGAGAAGGCGCAGATGCGCTATGGCGCAGACGGAACAGGGTTGTCCATTTACCTCAATGACCCTGATGAAAATCAAATCGAGTTGAAAGGCCCGGCTGTGCAATCTTGATGACATTCGCCAGGCCGATGAACGTGTGAACGGCGCGCTTCATCGAAACAGGAAGAACATCGGTGACCGCGTCGCCCCTGCATATCGGGCACATTCTCAGGAGATGATTGATGAGCGCTGATGACGTGCCCGTTGGGCAAGTGATACGAGGCTACGTAACCTTTCTGGGGAGTGAGGGACCGTGGATCGGAGCAAGGTTCATGAGCTTCAGCTATAGCGTCAATGGCAAGCGGTATCACAGGTCTCTCAACGAAACCATTGACGCGTGGTCAACCGAAACCCTCAAAAAAGCCTCGTACGGGTTGAAGGTCGGCGACCCGGTTTCGGTCTGGTGCTCTCTCAGCGACCCGCATGTGTGTTGCATCGGAGAACAACCCGCCGAAAAACCAGCATTGTTGCGCTTGCTTGAGTCTTTGGCACCGTTCGGTTTTTTATGAAATCGATCCGCACAGTTCAGGCCGAAGTCCTGTTTTGTGATTGTTTCTGAGGCATTTGCTGTAGGGTTGCACGGATCATCCGATGCCTGAATCTCGGCGGACAATGGCCGATGCAGCCAATAACCGCCATCCACGAACGGACGCTAGTATCCCTCTGCGGCAGATTGGAATCGGCCCATAGCGGCCTTGCAAGCGGCCTCACTATACTTGAAGGAATCGATCGGGCCGGCATGGGCTAAGCGCGCTGGATACCTTGTCGTCGATGATTTCCTCGCTGGCAAGACGTCCCACTATCGCCGCCAAAGTGACTCCAGGATGCATGACACACACATAGACGCCGCCCACTTTGGGTAGATAACCGATGATGGGTAAGCCATCCGCAGGCATGGGTCTAAGTCCGACACAAGCCAATTGCACATCGATGGAACCCGTCCCATGGAGTTGGTTCCGGATTGTCTTGGCAGTTCGAAGCGCGATCGCTGCGGGCTGATTCTCGATGGCGTCGTCCAGATAATCTTCTGCCGCCAGCAACGCCCCCTCCGCACTTTGTCGCACTTCCATCTCAGCGCTGGATATGAGGGTGTGCACGAGTCCGGGTTGAGACTTGTAACGTATGAAAATGGCAGGCGAGGCCTCTATTGGAAGAGACACCTCAAGCCTATCAGTCAAGGTCGTGATGCCTGTTCCGGCCGCAAGTACGACCACATCAGCATCGATGATACCCATTGTCGTTTCAACGCCCGTCACCGTGGCGCCCCGGGTTACAAAGCCCAGAACACGCGTCTGAGTGAGAATCTTCACCCCATTTGCCTGGGCACCTGCGATCAACGCATGGGTCGCTGCCACTGCGTCCAGCGCCCCTTCATCAGCTGCATACACAGCAGATTGAGGAGGATTCCTGAGATTTGGTTCAAGGCCGAGAATCTGCGATCGATCTACCAGATTTGCCGAAACCTGATGACCTGAATCTGGCAGCGCTTCACTCGCCGTCGCGTTGAAAGACAAAGCACCTGTCCATCGTATGTTCAGGTCAGGTAACCGGGATTCGAGTCGGCGATAGGCCTCGATTGCAGCTGCGCGCAGTTTTGCAATGGGGTCGGGTTTTCCGTGCTGGGTGTTGATCCATGCGAATGAAGTTCCAGTCACTCCCGACGCGATATCTTCAGCCTCAACCACGGTGATATTTGCGCCTTTATCAGCCAAATGATACGCCAGCGAAGCACCCACGATGCCTGCACCAATGACAACGACTCGTTTGTCCTGAGCATTTCCCATATCAACCTCCATTCTGTCGACCTGCCCATGGTACGACGGCTGGAGCATTTCACCACCTGAAAACCTGATCGTTCAGAACCCGGTTTCAGTGTCTGCACCTGGCCAGCTGCAGCCCGTCGCGACGGGCAGAAAACGGCTGTGGATTGGACCAGTCCGCAACATCTCGCCCTTTGGGTCTCGCATAAACAGCCTTTGAGGTGTTTGAAAAACGGCCGGAAAGCTGAGATGAACTCCGAAACTTCCAACCAGTCCACGATAACCGAGCGCATGTCTGCTAATGGTCAATAACTATGCGGTAGCCACTGCGTTCCTGCCGGGTTTTCAAACTGTTGAAGATAGGCATTAGTGCTATCCGTTTCACGCGAACCTTCCAACGGTGCAGATGCCGCTCTGTTTTCTTCAAGCAAGAACATGCTGATATCAGCTATCCACTGAGACACCCGCCTATCACCAGCCTCAAATAAAATAGCCATGGACACTACCAACAGCCAAACCAGCGCAAATCCGTCGTTGATGAACACCAGCACTCCGAAGGTGCGACCAAGCATGCACGCGGTCAGCATCGCGGACTCGCCATAGCCCACCACTGGGTTGTCCAGCAGGCTGGGCTTTTCCTTGAGCGCCGGCTCCGGCAGCGTACTGATGGCGTAGGCATCGAACCCCTGATCCTGGGCGTTGATGCCCGCCGCCATGAACTGCAGGCCATGCAAGTACTGCAGCGCTGAATACTTGATGTCATCGCCGGGATAGTTGTTGCGGTACGTGCCAGGGAGCATCCCGTGCATATGGATTTGCGTGCCTGGGCGGGCAACCTTGCGAAAATGTGCGCGCAACGCTTCGTCGTAAGCACCGAGGTCGCTTAGAACAGTGAGACTTTGATGCCAGATACGGATGCTCATAGGTGTCCTCATTCAAGAGCCAGGTCCTGGGTGTGCCAACCTTGCGGCCAACTCACTGAAACACCCTGGCGAATAGTTGATGAGGAATTATTAGCGGACCGCCACAAGACTGAGTAGGCGCTGAGGTTGAACGGGCCTTTCAAAAAAACTGCAAGATCGAAAAAGGCCCGTCTACGAACACACCCATCGTCAGGATGCTCATCGAATACCTGGACACGCGCAATTTACTTTAACGCGGCTACCACGGCATCGAAGAATACCATCGGGTCGATCGGCTCTTTATCAACCGGCTTGGGCTGGGCACCGAAGGTGACAATTACCACGTTATTGGCGGGGTTGATGTAGATGTTCTGGCCTTGGATACCTACCGCGGAATAGGCGCCGTCTTTCACCGACGGCTCGGTCCATGCCGTCCACCACATGTAGCCATAGTCCAGGGATTTGCCGCCTTTGAGGGTAGTCGGCAGCGTCGCCTCCTTGACCCAACCCTCGGGTAAAATCGACGCTCCATCGATCTTGCCGCCGTTCATGAAAAACAGCCCGAAGCGTCCATAATCGCGCAGCGTGGCGCTGATACCGCTGCCACCGATTTCCACGCCGTCGGGTGAATCGAGCCACCAACTGGCATCACTCTCCATACCGAACGGCTGCCAGATCTTCTTCGACAGATAATCGGCCAGCGGCATCTTCACAGCGCCACGAACGATTTCTCCGAGTACCTGCGTTTCGCCAGTGCTGTAATTGTTGGTCGTGCCGGGCTCAGCGGCTCGCGGCAAACTTGCCATCAACGCCATGGCCGAACCCGGTTTTTGCGATATTTGCGCTTTGAGTAGCGCGCGACGGTCAGACGCAGGATCGGTGTAGGTCTCGTTCCACTTCACCCCCGACGACATCATCAGCACGTTGCGCACGGTCACGCCTTCGTAGGCGCTGCCCTTTAGTTCCGGAACGTAATCCACCACCTGCGCATCGAGGTCCTTGATAAGGCCGTCTTTGATCGCTGCAGCCGCCAGCGTGGAGGTAATGGATTTAGCCATCGACATCGACATCCAGCGGGTTTTCTCGGTGTTGCCACGCTGATAGGTCTCGAACACGACCTTGCCGTCCTTGAGCACCAGCATCGCCGTAATGCTGTCCAGTGCCACGAAGTCATACAGGTCGTACTTTTTGTCCCCTACCGTGAAGCGAACGTTGGGCAACTGTTTGTCCGATTTCACCAGCGCATACGGGTGATCGCCGGCCTTGATCCTGTGGGTCGGGAACAGCCGGTCGATGTTGCGGTAGGTACTGACCGCAAGATCGGGGAGCATGGCGCCGTCATAGATCTGCTCGACGGTGCCAATCGGCTCCTGGGAGTGGGGATAGTCGTCAGCCCATGCGCCCGAGGTGATACCCGCAGCGAGCAGACCCAGCGAGAGAAGGAGCGACCGACCAGGCGCAGCCGGACGAAAAATAACGGATGAGTGCATAACCTCTCCTTTTTTGTTTTTGCCGTTCACGAACATTGGGACACGTGCGCGCTTGAACCATAGCCTACTCGTTGGGAATGCGCCGCATGGGCAGCGCTGATGGAATGGCGGATATGTTTCACGTTTATTTCTTTGCGCTCAATCGGCCACCCGCGCTTAAACCACAGATGCCTGGTATAGCGCTCGATACGCCGCCGCCAGTTGCTCCAGATTGAAAGCCAGATTACGTCCACTCGGGTTCGGCAGAATCCACACGGCCGCGCCAGCAAACGTCTCTGCCTGAAGCCCCCATTGCAGCTGTTTTCGCCCGGACAATCCGGCGTATGCAGCTTTACCAAGAAACGCCACGTAGCGAGGCGCGCAGCGGGCGATCTTCTGCTTGAACCCGACAGCTACACCGCTGAATTCATCAGCCGACAACTGATCCGCCCGCGCCGTCGGCCGTTCGACGACGGCGGTCAATCCGCAGCCGTATTGCAGAAGCGAGTGGTCGTCTACCGCGCACACTACATGCGGGGTGAACCCGGCCAGATGCAATGTGCGCCAAAAGCGATTGCCCCGCCCTGCGAAGTGATGCCCCTGGGCGGCGGCCAACAGTCCGGGATTGATCCCGCAAAAAATCACTGACAGTCCTTCGGCCAGAATGTCCTCAAGCCCCTCTCCCACCTGACACCTCTCAGCCGCAGATAACGCGAACGGCATTACGAGCCTGCGCGCTCAGTTCCTCGCGAGATTTGCCGGCGCGGGCGCGGATCGAAATGCTGTGCAGCAACGATGACGCCAGTACCGCCAAGGATTCGGCATCGACATCGCCTGGCAATTCGCCGGTGGCGACGGCCTTGCGCAACCGCGCTTCCAGATCAGCATCCAGTTGACTGAGTCGCAGTGACAGCACTTCGCGGATCTGCAGGTCCTCGACCGCTTCAGTGGTCGCCGTGCCAATCGCAAAACAGCCACGAGGCTGGCCGTCACCCGAGAAGTAAATCGCCAGTTGCCCCTCATAGAAAGCTATCAGCGCTTGCTCCAGCGTCAGGTCGCTGTTGTTCAGCGCGGCCTGCATTGTGGCATGGGCAGTTTCCCAATACTGGTCGAGCGCCTTTATATACAGCGCGTGTTTATCGCCGAACGCGGCATAGAGGCTCGGCCGGTTCATTCCGGCGGCGCTGGCGATGCTGTCCAGCGAAGCCGCCGAATAGCCGGTATTCCAGAACACACCCAGCGCCTGGTTCAGCGCGGTCTGCGGATCGTAGGCGCGGGGACGGCCGCGGCCTTTTCCTTCCGTCGGTTTATTTTGTGCCATGTCGTACAAATTCCTTGCAGGAAGAATCGGTCACCCATATTCTTACACCATCGCACAAAATTAAGGAATCACAAATTCCTTGATTCGCAGTTTGTTGTAGCGGAGCTCGAACCGGGTCTGGCGACGACGAAAACAGCGGCAATGGAGCCACCCTCCCCCCGCCGCGCAGGGGCTTGATTACTCACGGCAATGATGACGTCGGGCCGCTGGCGATTGCGCACAGGTCGGCCCGATTTCCCGGTTACAGGTGGATTCGATTATGACTACGCAATTCGATCTCTCGGCAACAAACGCCCAACAACATCCAGGCCTTGACCTGGCTGACACCTCACCCAAAAAGCCGTTCAAGCAGAGACTTCGACCGCTGCTCATGGCCGGCGTCCCGGCGCTGTTTGCAGCGCTGGGCTGCAACTATTACCTGGCCAACGAGCCCTTCGTTTCCACTGATAACGCCTACGCCCGGGTCGCAAAAGCCTCGATCAATGCGCGGATTTCCGGGCAAGTGGTCGAGATCGCGGTGGAAGATAACCAATCGGTGCATAAGGGCCAGGTGCTGTTTCTCATCGATCCGGCGCCGTTACAGATCGCCGTCGACCGCGCCGAAGCCCAACTGGGCAACGCCCGGCTGCGCATCGACAGCCTCAAGGCCAGCTATCGCCAGCAACAGGCCGAACTTCAATCGGCCAGGGCGTCGGAGGATTACGACCAGAAAGAGTTCGTCCGCAAGAAAGCCCTGGTAGCCGCCGACTTCGTCTCACGAGCGGTATACGAACGGGCAGAAACCGACCTTAAAGTCACGCGCCAACGCATCGCATCGATTGAACAACAAATCGCCAGCACCGTGGTTGCGCTGAACGGCAACGCGAACATCGCTGTCGACAGCCACCCGACCGTGCGCGAGGCCAAGGCGCAGCTCGATGAAGCGCGACTGTACCTGTCCTACGCCACCGTGACCGCGCCGGACGACGGAATCGTTGCCAAGGTCGACGATCTACAAGTCGGCAACTACCTCAACAGCGGCGCGCCGGCGTTCGCATTGATTTCCGACCGTGAGATCTGGGTCGAAGCCAACTTCCGCGAGACGCAAGTCACGCACATGCGTCCCGGGCAGGCCGCGACCATTTCGATCGATACCTATCCGGATCGTCAGTTCAAGGCCCACGTCATCAGTATGAGCCCGGGCGCAGGTTCCGACTTTGCTCTGCTGCCACCGGAGAATGCTACTGGTAACTGGGTGAAAGTCGTGCAACGGGTGCCGGTACGGTTGGAGTTGGATGAGCTCGATCCGAGCCTGCCGCTGTTTTCCGGTACCAGCGCCACGGTCCGGGTCGACACCGGGCACCGCACGCCATGGTGGCATCCCCTCAAGTCGTTGCTGAGCGCAGGTGACTCCTGATGAATACCACCACTTCGGCGGCAGCAGACGCCCGCGCCCTGCGCTTCGTCGCCCTGCTTGCCACCTACCTCCAGTCGGCCAACCTGCCGCTGCCCAACGCGGCACTGCGCCTGATTCAGGGCAGCCTGTCGATGACCGACGACCAGGCCGGGTGGATCTTCACCGCGTACCTTGCCGCCAGCGCCATCACCACGCCGGTCGCACAATGGCTGGCCGGACGCTTTGGTTTGAAGCTTGTCTATCAGACTGCGCTCGCCACGTTCGCCATGGGCCTGTGGCTCGGTACCCTGGCTGACACGCCGCTGGCGTTCATCGCCGCGCGCATCCTGCAAGGCCTCGCCGCCGGCGTGCTGGCGCCGTTGTCGATGGCTATTGCCATGGAGACGTTGCCCGCCGCACGCCGCCCGGGCTTCGGCCCGAAATGGACGGCGCTGGTATTGTTCGGGATCGTCAGCGGTCCGAGCATCGGCGGTGTGATCTGCGAGCACTTCGACTGGCGGCCGATGTTTTACCTCAGCCTGCCCCTGACCGCTTACATCTTCATGGTCGTAACGTTGTTGCTCGCCGAGAAGAAAGCCGCCCAGCGCCCTGCATTCGATTTCTTCGGCTTTGCCAGCTTCACCCTCGGCATGATCGGCCTGCAAATGCTCCTCGACCGTGGCGAACGGCTGGATTGGTTCGACTCGCCGGAGATCTGGATCGAAGCGCTGGCCAGCGCGCTCGGGCTGTACCTGTTCGTGGTGCATGTGCTGACGCGCCAGGTGCATTTCCTCAGAAAGGGTTTGTTCGCCGATCCCAACTTCCGGTGCTCGACCGTAATCTTCTTCGCCCTCGGTTTCGTGTTGCTTTCGACCATGGCGCTGACCTCACCAATGCTCGATGAAATCCTCGGTTACCCGCCAGACACCACAGGGTTCCTGACCATACCGCGCGGCATTGGACTGGTCGGCGCTTTCCTGCTGATGGGACGGGCGCCGACGCGGATCGACCCTCGGTTGTTTGTTGTCCTCGGCATCGCGCTCGTGGTGTACGCCAACTGGCTGATGCTCGGCTACTCGCCACTGATGGACTGGACGCCCGTGGCCGTCAGCGGATTCGTCCAGGGCGCCGGACTCGGCATGTTGATGCCGGCCTTGAGCAAAGTCGCCTTCAGCACCCTTGATCCGCAGCTGCGCCCGGAAGCCACCGGTTTCTTCAACCTGATGCGCGTCTACGGCAGCACGCTTGGCGTGGCGGTGGTACAGATCTACTTCTTCAACAACACCCAGGCCATGCACTCGGCGCTGGCCAGCCAGCTGACGCCCTATCGCCATTCGCTGACGACGTCCCCGCCAGCGCTCGAGGGCTTGAACCATCTGATCACCCATCAAGCGGCGTTCATCGCGGTCATGGGCCAATTCAAGATTCTGCTAGTGGCGATGCTGGTGGTCAGTCCACTGGTGCTGTTCCTGCGCAAGCCCGTTGCGGCCAATTAATATTCGTGGAGTCTGGAACATGAAATCTTCTACGCGCTTCATCTCGTGGCAATTGTTGCCGACGAAAATCACCCTGTTGGCGGCGCTGGTCATGTTGTCGGCCTGTACTGTCGGGCCGGATTTTCAACGACCCGATGCCAGTCAATCGCAACACTACGACCAGCAGGCCGAGCAGACACCGGGCGCGCCGGGGGCTCAGCACTTCGATATGGGCCAACGCCTCAAGGGTGACTGGTGGTCGGCGTTTCACTCGCCGAAGCTCGATCAAGTGGTGCGTCGCGCCATCGCTGGCAACCTCGAACTGGTTGCTGCCGACGCCACCATTCGCCAAGCCGCGTCTTCGGTGGCAGCCGCTGAAGGCGCGCTGTATCCGCAAGTGGATTTCGCCGGCCAGGCCGGACGCCAGCGCACGCACAACGGGCCGGAACCCGTGGTGGAAAATTTCTATGCTATCGGCCCACTAGTCGCGTTTGATCTGGATGCGTTTGGTGGCAACAAACGGCTAGTCGAGCAGCAGCAAGCACTGACCACTCTGCAAACCCATCGCTACGAAGCCGCGTACCTGACGCTGACCGGAGACGTCGCCAGTCAGGCATTGCTGCTCGCCTCGGCCAACGCGCAGCTCCAGGCCGTGGAAACCCTGCTGGCCAACGACACGAAGAATCTCGACCTGATCCGCCGCGCCCATCAGAGCGGCAGCACCAACCAGATCGACGTATCGCTGGCCGAAACCCGCCTCGCCCAGGATCGCACCCTGCTGCCGCCCCTCGCACAGCAGCGCGATGCCGCACGCCATGCGTTGTCGATTCTGGCCGGCGCAGGTCCGGCGGACTGGGTTGCCCCCGACTTCAGCCTCGATGACTTCAACTTGCCGCAGAGCATCCCTGTCAGTCTGCCGTCGGAGATGGCCCACAGCCGGCCGGATGTGCTGCAAGCCGAGTCGGAACTGCACATCGCCAGCGCCGCCGTGGGTGTCGCCACCGCCAACCTGTACCCGCATGTCGAGCTGTCCGCCTCGCTGGCGCAAGCGGCATCCGGCAACGGCGGCGCCGCGTTGTGGGGATTCGCCGCGGGGCTGACCGCGCCGATCTTCAATGGTGGCACGCTCAAAGCTGAACGTCAGGCGGCCGTCGAAGGCTACAACGCGGCACTCGCCCGCTATCAACAGACGCTGATTCAGTCGTTCGGTCAGGTCGCAGACACCTTGCAGGCGATCAACCACGGCGCGGAGCGGAGCCAGGTCCAGGACGACGCCTTGCGCGCCGCCGATAGCAGTCTGCGGCTCAACCAACAAGCTTACGTGCAGGGCGAAAACAGCGTGCTGCAGGTGCTCGAAGCCGAGCGCGCCTACCAGCAGGCGCTGCTCGGCCAGATCCAGGCACGAACCGCGCGCTACCTCGACAGCGTGCACCTGTTCGTCGCGCTCGGCGGCAACTCGGTTGGCGTGTTCAAGCAACAAGTCGCAGCCCACGCCGCTGCGAAATCCCTCGCTCAACAAGCGCTGTAACGACGGAGAAACGTCATGACCTACGAAGCCTTTCACGATGCACTACGCGACACCCGTTTACCGCTGAACAATGGCGCTGGCGCGATGCCGGCGGTGGGATTCGGCACGCTGTTCCGCGACCTGAGCACCACCACCGAAGCGGTCAAATGCGCCCTGGAAGCGGGCTTTCGCCACTTCGACTGCGCCGAGCGCTATCGCAATGAAGAACAGGTCGGCGTGGCCTTTCAGCAGGTGTTCGCCGCCGGTCTGATCCGACGCGAAGACGTGTTCGTCACCACTAAACTGTGGAACACCAACCACCGTCCGGAGCGAGTCAAAGCAGCACTCGAAGCGAGCTGCCGGCGCTTGCAAGTCGACTACATCGATTGCTACCTGATTCACACGCCGTTCGCTTTCCAGGCGGGTGATGACCAGGACCCTCGCGACGTGTACGGGCATGTAATTTACGACGGCGAGGTCAAGTTGATCGATACTTGGCGCGCTCTGGAGAACCTGGTGGATGAGGGTCGCTGCAAATCCATCGGCCTCTCGGACATCACCCTCGACGCTCTCAAGGAAATCGTCGCCGCCGCACGGATCAAGCCGGCCGTGGTGCAGATCGAATCGCACCCGTACTTGCCTGAATGGGGGCTGCTGGAGTTCTGCAAACAGCACGGCATACTCGTCCTCGCCTTCGCCCCGTTGGGCCATGGCATGCAGCCGAATGTGCTGGAAGACCCGGTGATCACCGGCATCGCCAAGCGCGTGCAGAAGACCCCGGCTCAGGTGCTGCTTGCCTGGGCCGTGCAGCGCGGTACCGCGTTTCTCACCACTTCGGCGACGCCAGGGCACATTCAGGAGAACTTCGACATCAGCACCCTGCCGCAGCGCGCCATGCGGGAGATCAAGGACGAGATCACCACGCGGATTCGTTTCAACTCCGTGGTGGAGACAGGGGTGCCGGGGTTTATTCCACGCAAAAATTGACACACGATAGATAGACGGCCTCCGACCGAGGCCGTCTATCTATTTTTTCCAGTGAATTTCCGGGAGCACCCCGATGGACGTCTTCCAGAGCATGCGCTTCTTCGTCTGCGTCGCCCAAAGCGGCAGCTTCACCGCCGCTGCGCAATTGCTGGACACCACCACGACCAACGTCTCGAAAACCATCACCGCCCTCGAAACCCGACTGCACACGCGCCTGATCAACAGAACCACTCGACGTCTGGCCCTCACGGAGGCCGGCATGCGCTACCTGAAGCGTTGCGAAAAGATCATTGACGACGTGCGCGACGCCGACGAGGAAGCTGGCACCGCGCAAACCCTGCCCGTCGGCCGCCTGAAAATCCACACCATGTCGGCTATCGGCAACCATTACTTGATCGACGCCATCGCCAGATACCGCGAGATCCACCCCACCGTGATGTTCGACCTGACCCTGACAAATCGCATCCCCGACCTGCTCGAGGAAGGCTACGACATGTCCATCGTCCTGGCCCGCGACCTGCCCGATTGCGGCTTCGTTGCACAACGGCTGGGTACCACCTACAGCGTGCTGTGCGCCTCGCCGGCCTACCTGGAAAAACACGGAACCCCCGACTCCCCCGCCACACTCGGCGAACACGATTGCCTGCGCATCGTCAACACAGTGATGCCTGAGGAAAACTGGACATTCGAAGGGCCCGAAGGCATGGAAACCATCAACATTCCCGTCTCGCCCTTGCACATCAACACCGCTGACGGCATGACCATCGCGATCAACAAAGGCATGGGAATTGGCATACAACCGATTGCATCGGCCGTGGACGGCTTGAGGGCGGGAACGCTGGTGCGGGTCTTGCCGAAATATCGGATGGAAGAGTTGAACCTGTTCGCGATCTACCCGTCGCGCAAGTTCGTCGATGCGAAAATCAAAACCTGGGTGGAATTTCTCAAGCAGTCGATACCAGAGCGACTGGCGTCGGATGAAAACATCATCGGACCAGGAAACTCAGCGCAGCGGCATGGAGTGTCGACCCTCCACCGCCTGCACCGGAGTCAACTGGAGCAGCCGGTCCCCATCACTTGATACTGCAAAACATGGCGCTCGCCGTAGGAGTCCTCATAAGTCATCCGAACCGGCACCGGGGCACACTCATTGGCCGGTTCGCTGATGGAGATGACGTGCTCGATGTTCAGTTTGGTTGCGTAGTTGTAGATCTCGAATGGGATGGTTTTGGACTCGGTATTGTCCGCCGCATGGGCGTGTGCACCGAAGGTGACGAAAAGTACGAGCAGGGCTGTTTTCTTGAAGGTCATGATGTTCACCGCCTCGTTGAGGAAGCCGCGGAGCGCAATTGCTGGCGGCTTGGGGGCGATGGTAGATTGCGTGGGGTGGGGGAAAAACTGGGGGGTTGGACAAAGAGTATTGCCGGATCTTGTATGAATCGAGGATTGCATGGCCAGAGGCGGTTACGTATTTCTTACGTTCCGCTTACGAATCCCTTCATGAGGCTTACGTGAGAGTATTCATGAAGGTAGTAAAAAGCTGAGAATAGCTTCTGATGACCGCAGGCGTAGGCCGTTCAAACGCTGCCCTCACGTTCGATCACCAGAATCCGCGCTTCTCCACGAGGATGCGCAACGTGCTCACATCCAACCCCTGCGAAGAACACGTCGCCCACCACCAATGTCACGACGCGCTCGATGCCTGCTTCGCGATAATGCATATCGACCGTGCCGTCGAGGACGGCGAATACCTCCTCGCCATCATTCACATGCCATATGTACGGCTGGTCGGTCCAGTGCAGGCGAACGGTGGTTCCACCCATATTAGCGATGTCGTCAGCGCCCCAGGCGCGAGTGGCGGTGAAGTCCTTGCTACGGATAACTCTCATGGATTGTGTTTCTCGAACAGATAGCAAATTTGTACCCATCTAGCAGAACCTTTGACTCTACGGGACGGACAGCGCTGAACAGATGGCTGTGGATGTGATTCATGCGTTGTTGCACCTATCGGGATAGCTATCGGGAAACTTCATCCCTGCCCTGCCCCCTCACCCCTTTGACCGCGATGTAAAGGAGTGGCCCTATGGAGGCGAATACGAGCGTGAGCAAAAGGTACGGCAGTACACGTGGCAATGAATCGCCTCTGGACCTGGCGTCGTTCACCATCCACACGCAAGCGAGCGCCGCCATCAGGTAGAGATCGATGACCACTTGCGCGGTGTCAGGCCGGGACAACAACTCGATACCAAAGGCGAAAAACGACTGCTCGGCCGTGAGTAGCGTCCAGCCGGTATAACACGAAAAAATCAACAAGACAGGCAGTGCGATGTAGTCGGCTCTCATGTTCTTCTCCCTGGTAGGTGGCGTCTACACAGTAGTGATAATGTTGCGCGTCTCACAATGACCTGACAGGTCATGGACACTCTTCACATGGACAGTCAGAGTTGAATCATGGGCCACCACAACTTCCATCCCGCGCACTCCGCACCCTGCACCACCGCTGGCGAGCATCTGCGACGATTTCGTCAGCAAGCAGGGCTCAGCCAGCTGGACCTTTCCCTTCTGGTCGGTGTATCCCAGCGTCACCTGAGTTGCGTCGAGACAGGTCGCGCCAAGGCTAGCCCCGCCACATTGCACGCTCTATTAACTGCCCTGGACGTGCCCCTTGAGCACTGCAACGCGGTCTTCATTAAGGCTGGCTATGCGCCCCGCTACGCGGCTTCTGCGCTCGACGCTCCGGCGCTGGAAGCGGTGCATGCTGCTATCGATCACATCCTGCAAGCCAATAACCCTGCGCCCGCCATTGTCATCAGCAGTAACTGGGACATTACCGCAGCCAATGCCAGCGCGGGGTTGCTGTTCGAGATGGCCGGTGTATGCGCCGATGGCGAGTCACGTCTGAACCTGCTCGACACCCTGTTGCGTCCCGGTGGCTTGGGAGACTGTCTGGTGAACGCACAGGAAATCCGGGCAATTGCGTGGCAACGCGCCACCAGGGAAGCCATCAGCAATCCCGACCTGGCGCGCCTTATCGAAAACCTGGCAGGGCCTACAGACATCCCGCTGGATGCACCATCGTCACCCTTGATACTGACCCGAGTGCGCACCAACAACGGGGAGCTGCGGTTCTTATCCACCTTTACAACGTTCGGCATGCCGCTCGATATCACCGTGGCGTCATTGCGCATCGAGCACCTCATCCCCGCCGACGCTGATACCTGGCAGAGGATGAAAGACGCTTACGAACTGTGGTCAGCGGCCAATGTGGAGCCGGCGCATGCATAGACGCGCCGGACGCTTCACGCTCACTCCTGCTCCATAAACTCGGCCACTCCTCGATCCTCCCCCAGAAAACCGCCGCTCTGGTGATGCCACAACCGCGCATAGATGCCGTTCTTCGCGAGCAGTTCGCTGTGAGTGCCCTGCTCGATGATACGGCCGTCATCCATGACAATAAGTCGATCCATGGCCGCGATCGTGGACAGCCGATGGGCGATTGCGATCACGGTCTTGCCTTGCATCATGTCATCGAGGCTTTCCTGAATTGCCACTTCGACTTCCGAGTCCAGTGCACTGGTGGCCTCGTCAAGCAGCAGGATCGGGGCGTTCTTGAGCATCACCCGTGCGATCGCGACGCGCTGGCGCTGGCCGCCCGAAAGCTTGATGCCGCGCTCGCCTACCAAGGTGTCGTAGCCGGTGTGGCCTTGTCGGTCGCTCAGTTGGCTGATGAACTCATGGGCCTGCGCACTGGCCGCAGCACTGCGGATTTGCGCGTCGCTCGCGTCAGGTCGGCCGTAAGCGATATTGTCGCGGATGGAGCGGTGCAACAGGGAAGTATCCTGGGTGACCATGCCGATGGCGCTACGCAAGCTGTCTTGGGTGACGTGTGCGATGTTTTGCCCGTCGATGCGAATCTCTCCTTTGTCGACGTCGTAAAAGCGCAGCAACAGGTTGATAAGCGTCGACTTCCCTGCCCCCGAGCGGCCAACCAGACCGATTTTTTCGCCCGCGCGGATGTTCAGGCTCAGGCCATCGAGCACCTGGCGTTCGCCGTTGTAGTTGAAGCTGACGTTGTCGAAAGTGACCGCCCCGCCGGAAGTCACCAGCACACCCGCGTCCGGCGCATCCTGCACCTTGGGGCCGCGGGTCAGTGTGGACATGCCGTCCTGCACGGTGCCGATGCTCTCGAACAGCGAGGTCATTTGCCACATGATCCAGTGCGACATGCCATTGATGCGCAACGCCATGGCGGTGATGGCCGCCACGGCACCTGCGCCAACCTCGCCTTGGTGCCATAGCCACAGGGCATAGCCGCAGGCCGCCATGATCAAGGCCACCACCAATGCCTGGTTGACGATCTCGAACTGGCTGACGAGGCGCATCTGGCGAAAGCCGGTCAGCTTGAAATCCTCCATGGCTGCGCGCGCGAAGTGCGCTTCACGATTGGAGTGGGAGAACAGCTTGACCGTCGTGATGTTGGTATAGGCGTCAGAGATACGCCCGGTCATTGAGGAGCGCGCGTGCGCCTGTTCCTGCCCGACTTTCCCCAGACGGGGTACGAAGTAAAGCATGGCCAGCCCGAACAACAGGATCCAGGCAATGAAAGGCAGCATCAGTTTCAGTGCGAAGCCGCCGGCCAGCGCAATGAGCGCGATGAAGTACACGCCGATGCCAGGGATGATCTCAATAAGCGTGAATAGCACGTCGCGCACAGCCAGCGCAGTCTGCATCACCTTGGTGGTGACCCGGCCGGAAAACTCATCGGAAAAGAACGACAGGCTTTGCCGCAGCATCAGGCGGTGGAAGTCCCAGCGCAGCCGCAATGGCAGGTTAATCGCCAATATCTGGTGCTGCACCATGGTGCGCAACGCCACCAGTGCGACACTGGTCACCATTACGAAGCCCATGCCCCACAGCACGCGACTTTCCTGGGCTGCGGCATCACCGCCGGCTTTCCAGGTCGAGAGCAGGTCCACGACCTGACCCAGAAAAGAAAATAGCCAGGCTTCGTAGATCGACACGCCGGCACTCAGCAGCACAAACGCAAGAATATAACCGCGCGCGCCCCGTGTGCAGGCCCACAGGAACCGCGCCAGGCCATCGGGTGGCGGGGGTACCTCGTCGGGAGGAAAAGGGTCAAGCCTTCGTTCAAATGCACGAAGCATGGTGGTCTCCAAAAAGATCAGGTTCGGGAGATTCTGCCATTGAACGGTTGCCTTGAGGGTTTCAAGCGGCGGACATTAGCCTGCCTTGATCAAATCCGCCTCCCATCAAAGCTGATTTCGCGACGTGAAAAAGGCCGCCACTGCCGCCAGCACCAGCAAGATGGCGCTGGCGAGAAATGTCAGGCGATAGCCGCTTGCGTCGAACAGCAGTCCGCCGAGGGTGGAGCCCAGCGCGATGGATAGCTGAATGACGGCCACCATCAGGCCGCCACCGGCTTCCGCGTCCCTGGGCAACGCCTTCGCCAGCCATGACCACCACCCCACCGGTGCCGCCGTTGCGATCAGGCCCCACAGACCCAGCAATACAAACGCTGCCACGACTCCGTCGCCGAGGACAATCAAGGACAGTGCAATGGCGGCCATCAACAGTGGAATGCAGACCAGTACGCGATACATTCCGGCTTTCAGGAATGTGCCGATCACAAGGGTCCCGACAAAACCCGCCACTCCGATAACCAGCAGGATCATCGACAACAGGGAGATATCTACACCCGTGACAGTTTCCAGGAACGGGCGCAGATAGGTGAACAACACAAATTGCCCCATGAAGAACAGGCCCACACTCAACATGCCGAAACTGACCAATGGCCTTTTGAACAATCGAAAGACATTGCCAGCACCCGCTTTGCGCGGCGCCGCCGGCATGGCTGGCAGGCTGATCCATTGCCAGATCAACGCGATGATCGCGACCGGAATCAGGCACAGAAAAGCGCCCCGCCAACCGATGACACTGCCCAGATAGCTTCCCAGCGGTGCGGCGACTACGGTTGCCAACGCATTGCCACCGTTGAAGATCGCCAGCGCCTTGGGCACGCTATGAGAAGGTACCAGGCGCATGGCCATTGCCGCCGACATCGACCAGAACCCGCCGATCACCACGCCGATCAGCGCACGCCCCATCATGTACACCGTATAGTTCGGCGCCAGGCCTACCACCAGCCCCGACACACACATCATCCCGGTCAGTAGCAGCAATAGCGTCTTGCGGTCCAGCGAGCCTGCCAGCCTGGAAATCGAAAGGCTGGTCAGCACCGCGAAAGCGCCGGATATGGCGATCCCGTAACCGGCCAGCCCTTCACTGATTTGCAGGTCCGATGCAATCGGCGTCAGCAAGCTGACAGGCATGAATTCCGAGGCAATCAGCGCGAATACGCACAGTGTCATCGCGAAAATGCCACTCCAGCAGGCCGGCTGTTCGCCAGTCCCAGGCCGGCCTGAAACATCACCTGCCGGGGTGTCGAATACTTGAGCCGTCATGCAAAAACCTCTTATCCAAAGTTTGTGGGGTGCAGCCCTGCCCGGTTAGCCAACCACTGTCAGCCGCCGGGTAAAAAAGGCGTTGAGCCGGGTCCAGGGAATCAAGTCCACGCGGTCATACCGATGCACCTGACCCGCACCGGCAACCCAAGCCAGCGCCCGTAGGTGACATAGCTTGACTGATAGGGGATATCTTGATTAGTAGGCATAATCATCATGCGGTTTTGAGAAAAATTCAGTAATGGCCAATACCAAAGTCAACGATCTGCAGGCTTTCCTGGCGGTAGCGCGAGATCAGAGTTTTACCAAAGCCGCCGCCAAACTGGGCGTCACGCCTTCTGCGCTAAGCCATACGATCCGCGCACTCGAACAAAGACTGGGGATCCGACTGCTGGCCCGCACGACACGCAATGTGTCGCCCACGGAGGCGGGAGAACGGTTGATGCGCTCGATTGCCCCGCTCTTTGACCAGATCACTGCGGAGCTTGAAGCGCTGGGCGAGCTTCGGGACAAGCCCAGTGGCACGATTCGTATTTCCTGTACTGACGATCAGATTGAATTGTGCGTGCGGCCGATGCTTGCAGAATTCCTGGCCAGCTACCCGGATATCACGCTGGAGTTCTACGTCGACTATGGCTTCACCAACGTCGTCGAGGAGCGATTTGATGCCGGCATCCGCATGGGCGAATCGATCAGCAAAGATATGATCGCCGTTCGCATAGGCCCGGATTGGCGGTTGGCCGTGGTGGGTTCTCCAGAATACTTCGCCCGCAACCCGGCTCCCACAACCCCCCATGAGTTGACCGGGCATGAATGCGTGAACATCCGCCACCGACCATCCGGGGCGATCTACGCCTGGGAATTCGAAAACGATGGCAAGGCTTTTACGGTCAAAGTCGACGGCCAACTGGTGTTCAACAGCATCATGCATGTACTCAATGCCGCCGCCGATGGCATAGGCTTGGCCTACGTACCCGAAGAACTGGCTGCACCGTACCTGGCCGACGGCCGACTCCAGGAAGTCCTGGCCAACTGGTGCCCTGAGTTCCAGGGCTACCATTTGTACTATCCCAACAGACGCCAGACGTCTGCGGCGTTTTCTGCATTGGTGGAGGCGCTGAGGTATAGAAGCTGACTTAGCGAGGTCATACGACCTCTACAGCTTCGCCGAAGCACTAGAAGAATGCCACCAAGCCCAATCCCAAAGCCTTCATCGCTCAAAAACGCTCTTGCCCGGCCTGGCTGAATACGGTACAAATCGAAGCGGTTGTACGACAACATAATAAAAACCCACGAGCCATCCCGAGTTGGCCTGTCACCCTTCGAGATTTGCCATGCCCCGCCCTGCCCTTGCCCAAACCCTACCGGCGCCTTTCCCCCGCCACCTCGCCGTGATCATTCTGTTGTGCATGGGCTGTGCGTTCGCCGGCAACCATGTGGCGGCACGGGTCGCTTTCGATGACGGCGCGGGTGTATTGCTGGCGATTTTGCTGCGTTCTGGCGGGACCTTGCTGGTACTCGCCATCCTGGTGCTGTGGCAAAAACAGAGTCTGCGTCTGCCGGCAGGTGCCTGGCGCTGGCAATTGTTGTTGGGCCTCCTGATTACCGCGCAGAGCCTGTGTCTGTACTCGGCTGTCGCGCGGGTGCCGGTGGCGCTGGCACTGCTGGTGGCCAACGTGTTCCCCATCCTGCTGGCGTTGCTTACCTGGGCAATGGGCGGCCCGAGACCGACCGCGCGCACCGCTATGTTGATGGGTTTGATTCTGGTGGGGCTGGTGTTTGTGCTCGACGTCCCCGGGCGCCTTTCGACTACCACTGACGTCAGCCCGGAATGGCTCCTGGGCGTCGCACTCGCGTTCTGCGCCGCCAGCGTATTCGCCTGCGCGCTGTGGATCACCGACCACAAATTGGCGCAGGTACGTGGTTCGGTGCGCAGTCTGTTGACCATTTTTATCGTCTTCAGCAGCGTCAATCTGGCGGGCCTGACTGGCGCCCTGCCAGGCGGACTGAACCTGCCCGCCACCTCGACCGGATGGCTGGCCCTCGCCACCCTGGTGGTGCTGTATGGCACCGGCTTTATCGTGCTGTTCATTTCAGTGCCGCGACTGAACATGCCACGCAATGCGCCGGTCATGAACATCGAACCGTTGGCGACGTTGCTGATGGGCTGGATTGTGCTGGATCAAATGCTCAGCGCAGGGCAGGTGCTGGGAGGGGTGATTGTGGTCACCGGCATCGTTTTGCTGACTTATCGACAATCAGCCTCTCGGAGATGACATCAAATGCCGGTAGCGCTTCTATCCGGTAAAACCCAATTCTGGCCAATATGAAGACAGGCGAGATACATTTTCGAGGGTTGTGCGAGCCAATCAACATATCGTATTGATAATCCTTATCACTCAGCTCTAAACTGCGCGTCCTGCCAGGAATGCTTCACCCAATTCGAGCCACCCACCATGTCCGATTCATCCGCGCACCTGCACATGTTCCTGTCCATTCGCCGGGAGCTGGTCGGTTATGCGGCAAAGATCACTGGCGATCGGATTCAGGCCGAGGACATTGTCCAGGAAGCCTGGATTCGTTTCAGTCCGGCGAAAGCCCAGACGCGTCCGGCCGTCGAACAACCCGTGGCCTACCTCTACCGAATCGTGCGCAACCTGGCCCTGGACCTCAAACGCTCGCGCAGTCGCGAGCACGATCACGCGGCGTCGCCACCGCTCTGGCTGTTGCCTACCACGGCCAACGACCCCGCCGAAATCTGTCAGCACAGCATGACACTGGAGCGTTTGTCGGACGCCTTGCAAGCGCTGCCCGACAATAGCCGAAAGGCACTGGAACTGCATCGCTTCGGCGGTTTCACCCTCGCCGAGATTGCCGGCCAGCTGGGGGTTTCCCTGACCACTGCCCACCGACTGCTGCGCGAAGCCCTGCTGGCCCTGGCTCGGGTGATGGACCATCAGGACGACGGCAAGGGTGCGAACCTTGAGTAAGGATCAAGACGTATTGGAGCAGGCTGCCGACTGGCAGATTCGCCTGCAGGAAGAGCCGCAGTCGCGCGCGGCCTTCGAACAATGGCTGGCGGAAAGCGCTGCGCATCGCGCGGCCTGGCAAACGATGGAAAAACTCTGGGGCGCACTCGGCGAGTTGCCGGCCGTACCTTCGGCCCAGGACTCGCGGCGGTCAGTACACAAGCCGCAGTCTGTGCCGCAACCCTCCCGTCGCTCACGTCGTCTCTGGCCACAGCTGGCAGCCGCTGCGTGCGTGGCGACGATCGCCGTCATGATGGCCCCTGAGGCAACGCTGGCCCTGCGCGCCGACTACCAGACGGGAGTCGCGCAAGTTCGCACCGTACAGCTGGCCGACGGCTCAACGGTCGTGCTCAGCCCACAAAGTGCGTTGAAGGTGCTCGATGACGATGGGCGCCAGGTGGAGTTGCTCAAGGGTCAGGCGTACTTTCAGGTGGCGCCCGACCCGCAGCACCCCTTCATCGCCCGCGCTGGACAACTGTCGGTACGGGTGCTGGGCACCGCGTTCGATCTGGACCTGCGTCAGGACACTGCCGAGGTAGCGCTGGAGCACGGGCAGGTCCAGGCCGAAAATATCCAGGCCGCCCTCAGCGAACGCCTGCTGCCGGGCCAACGCCTGAAGTTCAGCTGGCCGTCAGGCAAGGTGGAACGCTCCAGCCTTGCGCCGACACAAGTGGCAGCATGGCGCGGCGGCTCGCTGTTCATCGAGAACCAGCGCGTGGCGGACATCGTCGATCACCTTCAGCGCTATACCTCGGGGTGGATTGTCATTACCGACCCAACCCTCAAGGCTCGCCGCATCACCGGCGTCTACGACCTGAACGATCCGCCCCGCGCCTTGAAAGCCCTGGCGCAATCTCTGGGGGTGGACAGCCGGCAAATGACCCCTTGGGTGCACACGCTCGGAAATTTTTAACTTTTTTTCACCAACCGTGGAAAAAATCCGCAAGCACCACGTCTTTCATGGTCAGTTTGAGAATTTTTCTCAAATGTAAATCAGACGTATGAAGGATCGTATCGATGTCGCGTCTCCCTGCTCTCCCGCCCCTGGCCCTGCTGAGCATGCTTGCGATGAGCTGCTGGGCGTCCGATCCTGCGCAAAATGAGCGCATCGCCCACTACGCCATCGTCGCGCAACCGCTGGCCTCGGCGCTGGCGCAGTTCGCCCGGCAGAATCATCTGCAGCTGAGCTTCGACGCCGCGCTTGCCCAGGGCAAGATGGCGCCGGCGGTGAACGGCGAGCTGAATGAGCGCCAGGCCCTGGCGCAGTTGTTGAGCCAGTCAGGGGTGGGCTGGACGGTGACCGACGACCGCACCTTGTTGCTGTTCCCGCAACCGGACAGCGGCGCCCTGAATCTTGCGCCCTCGACCATCACCGCCAACGCCTTTGTCGAGCGCGCGGACGGACCGGTAGACGGCTATCGCGCCACCCGCAGCGCCACCGGCACCAAGACCGACACGGCACTGCGTGACATCCCACAGTCGATTCAGGTGGTGTCGCGCCAGGTGCTTGACGATCAGCAGATCAACAACCTGGGTGATGCCCTGACCAACGTCAGTAGCGTGCAACGCGGTAACACCCACGGCGGCTCCTCTGAAAGCTTCGTGATCCGTGGTTTCAAGGCGACCACCTATGCCGTCGATGGCATGCTGATCAACCCGCTGGTCTCGCGCCCCGAAGCGCTGCGAGACCTGGCCAACGTCGAGCGCATCGAAGTGCTCAAAGGTCCTGCGTCGGTGCTGTACGGCCGTGGCAACCCTGGCGGCCTGATCAATCTGGTGACGCGCCAGCCCAGCTTTACCCCCGAGGCCGAGGTCAAGGCGCAGGCCGGCACCTATGATTTCTACCGTCTGGAGGCCAACGCCAGCGGCCCGCTGGATGAAGCCGGGACCCTCGCGGGCCGCATGACCGTGGCGACCCAGACCGACCGTGGCTTTCGCGATACGTTCCGCGACAGCAAACGCACCTATGTCGCGCCCACGTTGCGCTGGGAACCCACCGACTCGACACGGGTCGACGCCGGTGCCGAGTACATCGACCAGACCAGCCCCTTCGACCGTGGGCTGATTCCGCAAAACGGCAAGATCAGCATGAACGCCGACCGTTACCTGCACGAGCCCTGGTCGCGGGACAAGGCGCAAAAGGCGTCGGTGTGGTTCCGCGCCGAGCACGACGTCAACGATTGGCTGACCCTGCGCCAGATGACCCGCTGGGACCAGTCGCACAAGGATCGATACGTGGTCGACCTGCGCACCCTTGGCGCCGACGGCAGAACGTTGTCGCGCCGCGCCACCGACGGTGATGAGCGAATCAAAACCCTGGACATGCAATTTGAAGCCATCGCGCGATTCGCCACCGGGGGCCTTAAGCACACCGTACTGGCCGGTTTCGAATACATCGACGGCAAGCGTAACGTTGCCAGCGATCGTGCATCGCTGGCCTCCATCGATATTTTCAATCCGGTCTATGGTGCGCTGCCGGGCGCCTTCGCCTTCAATGAAGAGACTGACTACAAGGTCGAGTCGTACAGCTTGTACCTGCAAGACCAGATCGACCTGAGCGAACAGTGGAAGCTGATCGTCGGCGCCCGTTACGACGACACTCGTCAGCGTAACAGCGCCATCGACGCGTCCTACGACGTCACCCGGACCAATATCGACCCGTCCAAGGTTTCGCCGCGCCTGGGCCTGGTCTATCAGCCCACGGACTGGCTGGCGCTGTACGCCAGCTACAGCACCTCGTTCACGCCCCAGAGCAATATCCAGCGCAATGGCAGCGTGCTGGACCCGGAAGAAGGCACACAATACGAGGTGGGTGCCAAAGTCGATGTGATCCCGGATCGCCTCAGCGCCACCCTCTCGGTATTCGAAATCACCCGTGAGAACGTTGCTGCTCCCGACCCGTCCGACGACAACTACTCGTTACAGACGGGTGAGCAGAAGGTCCGCGGCATCGAACTGGACGTCACCGGCACGCCACTGGAAGGCTGGGAAATCATCGGCAACATCAGCGCACTCGACGCCAAGGTGACCAAGGACACTGCCATCGATGTCGGCAATCGGCTCGATGGCGTACCGATCATGAGCGGTTCGATCTGGTCCAGTTATCAGTTGCAGGAAGGCCCAATGCGAGGCCTGGGCTTCGGTGCCGGGGTGATCGCGGTCGGCGAGCGTCAGGGCGACATCGATAACAGTTACGACGTGAGCGGCTATGCGCGGATCGACGCCAGCGTGTTCTACGACATCAACGAAAACGTGCGCATCTCGCTTAACGGGCGCAACCTCACCGACCGCAAATACATTGAAGTCGTGGCGGGCACCGACGGTAACTACGCCGGTGCGCCCGCGTCGGCCATCGCGGCTGTGAGCGTGAAATTTTGAGCCATTCAGGGGCCACGATGACCGCGCATTCCCTGGCCATGGCTTACCGCAAGACGCTGCGCAAACGCCTGTGGATCTGCGCCGCGCTGGCGCTGGCCCTGTTGGCCAGCTTGCTAACCGACATCACCCTGGGCAGTACGCGATTCGCCGCGGCGGATGTGTTGTTGGCGATTTTCGACCCTGTGCAGGTCAGCGCCGACACCCAGGTGATCGTCCGCGAACTGCGCCTGCCGTTTGCCTTGATGGCGGTGTTGGTGGGCGTGGCGTTGTCACTGGCCGGGGCGGAAATGCAGACCATCCTCAATAACCCGTTGGCCAGCCCTTTTACCTTGGGCGTGTCGTCGGCGGCCTCACTCGGGGCAGCGCTGGCCATTGTGCTGGATCTGGGTGTTCCCGGCGTGCCGCCGAGCTGGTTGATCACCGCCAATGCTTTCGTCTTCGCGTTCGCTTCTGTGCTGCTGTTGCAGGCGGTGGCCAGCATGACCGGGGGCGTGCAGTCACTGGTACTGTTCGGCATCGCCCTGGTGTTCAGCTTCAACGCGATGGTTGCACTGCTGCAGTACCTGGCCTCCGCCGATGCGCTCCAGCAACTGGTGTTCTGGAGCATGGGCAGCCTGAGCCGTGCCAGCTGGCCAGCGGTGCAAACCCTCGGCCTGGTGGTACTGCTGGTCATCCCGTTCAGCCTGCGCGCGGCATGGCAGATGACCACCCTGCGCCTGGGAGATGAGCGCGCCGAAACCCTGGGCATCAACGTCCCGCGTCTGCGCCTGGGCGCGCTGCTGCGAATCAGCCTGCTGGCGGCCACCGCAGTGGCATTCGTCGGTACCATCGGCTTCATCGGCCTGGTCGGCCCGCACATTGCGCGCCTGCTGATCGGTGAAGACCACCGCTTTTTCCTGCCCGCCAGTGCCCTGACCGGTGCACTGATCATGTCGCTGTCAGCCATTGTCAGCAAACAGCTTATACCGGGCGTGGTGTTGCCCATCGGCATTGTTACCGCCATCGTCGGCGTGCCGCTGTTCATGAGCCTGATACTCAAACGAGGTCGCTCATGAGTGCCTTGCAAGTCAGCCGGTTGAACGTAGGCTACAAAGGACGAGCGGTATTGCACGCAATCGACCTGCCGGACATCGAGCCCGGGCAGATCGTCGCGCTCGTGGGACCCAATGGCGCCGGCAAGTCGACGCTGCTGCGCAGTCTCGCGGGGTTGTTGAAGGCCAGCGGCGAGGTACGCCTGGGGACTCTCGACCTGCTCAATTGTCATCGACGCGAGCGCGCTGCCGTGCTGGGTTTCATGCCCCAGACGCTGCCTGCCGGTATCGAGTTGAGCGTGCTGGAAACCCTGCTGGGTGCACTTCGAGGTGCCGATGCCCTGGGCTTGCGCGGCAATGCCCAAGCCCTGCAAGCGAAGGCGTTTGCGGTGCTTGAGCAACTGGGCATCCTGCCACTGGCACTCCAGCCGCTGGACAGCCTTTCCGGCGGGCAAAAACAGATGGTCAGCCTCGCCCAAGCGGTGATCCGCGAGCCGAGTCTGTTGCTATTGGACGAGCCGACCAGTGCACTGGACCTGCGTTATCAGAACGATGTCATGGGCACCGTTCGCCAGTTGGCCGATCAGGGGCGAATCGTCGTGGTGGTGCTGCATGACCTCGGTCTGGCCGCGCGCTGGGCCGATCGCATCATGGTCTTGCAACAGGGTCGGCTGCACTCGGCGGGCACCCCCGCGCAGACGCTGACCCCGACAATGCTGGAGCAGGTCTACCGGGTGCAGGCACGCGTCGAGCACTGCAGCCATGGCCGGGTTCAGATTCATGTGGACGGGTCATGCTGATGCGCCATGTGCTCTGGTTGCTGTTGCTGCTGGGCGCCTGGGCTCAGGCGGCTGACTATCCGCGGGTGGTCACTGACCTGGCCGGGCGCAGCGTCACCCTGCCCCATGCGCCGCAACGCATAGTGCTGCAAGACAGCAACGACCTGCTCGCCGTGGCCCTGCTGGAACGCGAACACCCGCTCAAGCGTCTGGTCGCATGGGACAATAACCTGGCCAGCTCCGACCCCGGCCTGTGGAACGTGATCAGGCAACGCTGGCCCGAGGCGCGTAACGTGCAGGCGCTGGACTTCCCGCAAAGCGGGCAGTTGGACATCGAAACACTGCTGCGCACGCACCCGGACTTGATCATCGCCCGCCTGGGGGCCCGGGCCACCATAGAAAACACCGTGCTGGAGAGCGTGCTGCAACGCCTGGGCATCGCGCTGATCTACGTCGACAGCGAGCTTGATCCCTTGACGAATGTCCCGCGCAGTATCGAACTTCTGGGCCAGGTGCTGGGGCGAGAAGAGCGTGCACAGGCCTATCTCGATCACTACCGGCTTCAGCTTTCCCGCCTGCAACAGCGAACTCAAGGGCTGTCCGCTCCCAGGGTGTTCGTCGAGGCGCGGGCCGGGCAAGCAGGTGGCGGCGGTTGTTGCCATACCCAGGGACAAAGTGGCTGGGGCCTGTTGAGCGAGCGTCTCGGCGCACTCAATCTGGGCTCGCACTATATGCACAGCGAATCAGGGGACGTCGCGCTTGAAACCTTGATTTTGAGCAAACCCGATGTGTACCTGATGACCGGTACCCAGCGCACGCGCAACGGCATCGGCGCAATACCATTCGGCTACGGGGCGGATTCCGCGCAGATCAACCGCCAGATGCAGCAGCTGATGGCGCGCCCGGGGTTCAGCGCCATCGTGCAGTCCCCGGATCAGTGCGTGCAGGGGCTCAGTCACCAGTTCTACAACAGCGTGTTCAACATCGTCGGGGCGCAGTGGCTGGCGAAAATGTTCTGGCCGGCAGCCTTTGCCGATCTGGACCCGGACGCTGAATACCGCCGCCTGATCCACAACTTCACCACGCTGCCCGACCTGCCTTTCATCTTCCATCAACAAGTCTGTTTCAAAAACCTGCCCAGCAAAGCCGGATGACAAAAATCCAATGATCGCCAACACCGTGAAACGCCTGAAATCCTGGGCCAGGATGCTCAAGACGCAACTGATCCTGCTCTGGCTATGTTGCCGTCAGCCTGACACGCCCTGGGGTGCCACGACCGTTGCGCTGATGACCGTGGCTTACGCCCTGAGCCCCATCGACCTGATACCGGACTTCATTCCGGTATTGGGATTTCTGGATGATGTGATTCTGCTGCCCTTGGGCATTGCCCTGGCGTTGCGGATGATTCCCGCAGCTGTTCTGCAACGCTGTCGCCCCCAGGCGCAGGCCATGGCGGGGCAGCGTATCGCCTTCAAAGGCCGCTGGGCTATGACCGGGGCCATCGCGATGGTCTGGCTGTTATTGGCCGCATAAGCCTGGTCACTCATCGAGTAGTTTCACCCTTACCTCTTTGATGAACATTCTTCATCGACCTTTCACTTTAGCTGCCAGGCATTTAAAGGCATTCAACGCAGGCGGACATGACTGCTGCTGCGCAATCGGACTTCGTCAGCTACCCGAGGCAGGAACCCGGCGAACAGCCTGATAAACCGACTACGCTAAACAGGTCACCATCACCGTCGCTACAGGGGACACGGGAATGACCGCCAAAACAGCGCATCCCTGCTCAACCTGGGTCATACCCTCCCTGCTCGCCATTAACCTGGCGCTGACTGCTGGTTGTTCCGGCAGAACCACAACAGCTCGCTACACGGCTTCGAACGTCGGTTCCAGTTGCTATGCCAAGGCCTTGCCCACCGCCGGCGAAGGCGGCCTGGCGTGGGGGGCTACCCTGAGCATCGCCCGGCAGAAGTCGCTGAACAACTGCATTCGTTATGCCGGACGATCAGGCGGCACGCCCAGGACCTGCAAGGTAGTGTTGTCGGAATGCCGCAATTGATCCAGAAGGGGCAAACAGACTGGCGGTGATGGCAGGTTTGCCAGGCCGGTCAGCTCAACGCCAGCAGCTCCCGTGCCTTGGCGATCACCAGGTCAATGTTGAACGGCTTTTCCAGCACCGCATCGAACAGGTCCGAGCGCTGCATGCCGATGTGGGCCTGGGCACCGCTGATCAGGATGATCGGCAATTGACTGGCCACCGGCAGTGCCCGAATCGCCTTGGCGAATTCGAGACCGTCCATCACCGGCATCATGAAGTCGGTGATGACCAGCGAAGGACGCTCGCGCTCCAGCACCTCAAGTCCTTTTTGGCCATTGCTGGCCTTTACCACCATGAACCCCTCATCCTCCAGCGCGTAGCCGAGGATATCAGCGATCAAGTACTCGTCGTCGACGACCAGGATGGTGGTCATGTCAATTCAACCCGACTCACAGACTTAGGAAATTGAACGGGGCAACGCAGAATCATTGGGAACTGCCGTTGCATGTCGTGAGGCCTTTTTCAGTTCGACGCCGTTTTCATGGATAACCACTTCAAGGAGCGAGGGGTCATAGCAGCTGTCTCGTACCTTGAGAATCGAAAGCAGTCGTCGAAGTTCAGACTGAGTCTCGAAGAAACGCATCAGCATCAGGTTATCGACGATGCTCGACAGGTCCGGCGTCGGGGCACTGACTTCGGAACCGAACACGTCACGCATCTCCCACGAGGCGAATACCGTCACGCCCCGGGCGCGCAGTTCGCTCATCAGGGCGCTGTAGAAATCAGTGATCCGCGCCGGCGTGGTCGACACCCGTGCCAGGCCACTGAGGCTGTCGATGAACACGCGCTTGATGTCCTTCTGCTCGACGATGCTCAGCAGGCGTGCACCCAGACCGTCGATCAAGCCCTCGGTGGTGGGCTGCCAGGCAATGCTCAGCGCCCCACTTTCTTCCATGCCCTTGATGTCGATCCCCAACGACTGGCCCTTGAGCCGCAACCGTTGCGGACTTTCATAAAAACCGAAATGCAGGCCGGGGGCGTCCACTGTCGATTCAGCAAGAAACTTGAGGCCCAGGGTGGTTTTGCCGACCCCTGAGGGGCCCATCACCAAGGTTACGGAGGAGCTGTGCAGTCCGCCTCCGATCAGGCCGTCCAGCGCGCCAATGCCGCTGGTGATGCGCGTCAGGTCTGCGCTGTCAGGCCTGGATGGATGGCTGTAGAGGCTTTCCAGGCGTGGATAGACCACCAGGCCGTCGTCGGTGATTTCGCACTCGTGCAGGCCGGTGAGCGCGCCACTGCCCCGGGTCTTGCGCATCTGGATGCGCCGCACGGAGCGGGTGCCGAACAGCTCTTCACCAATCTCAATGACGCCATCGACCATGGTGTGCTCGGGGCTGCCGTCATCCAGCCGGGAGCTGGTGAGGAACAGCACGGTGCAACCAGCGAAGGCCGCGTGGCCTTGCAGCTCGGAGATGAATTTTTTCGTGTCGATGGGTGAGTCGGCCTTGGAGCGCGCATTGAGCAAACCGTCGACCACCAGCACCGTGGCTTTCTGCCGGCTGATTTCACGCCGCAGCAGTTTGACCACTTCGTCCAGGCCTTCGTTTTCCAGGGTATCAAAAGCGCTGACAAACTGAATCTCGGCGCCGACCCGGGCAGGCTCGAAGAAGCTCAGGGTCGAGAGAAACTGAAACAGGCGATCGTGGGATTCAGCCAGCAACGTGGCGACCAGGACCCGGCCGCCATTGCGCGCATGATGAAACCCGAGCTGGTTGGCAAGGATGGTTTTACCAGAACCGGGGCGTCCTTGAATGATATAGGACGAACCCGCGACCAGCCCACCCTTGAGTAGAGCATCAAGCCCCTCGATTCCGCTTTGAAGGCGTTTTAGCTTTTCCAAAATGCAACCCTGATCTGAACTACAGGCCATCAGGCCGAAGGTCTACGATGCTAACGCCATTTTACGATTCGGGCTATCCACTCGCCCGCTCAGGCACACGGTAAATACAAGGTGAACGCACTGCCCTGACCCAGGCAACTCTCCACGCGTATCTCGCCACCAGACTGCTTGGCAAATCCGAACACCTGGCTCAAGCCCAGCCCGGTGCCCTGGCCAACGGTCTTGGTGGTGAAAAAAGGTTCGAAAATCCTTTCGAGACAAAACGGGGCTATACCCGAGCCGTTGTCGCTGATAGCGATGGCAATGAAGTTGCCGTCAATGGCAGGGTCACCCCGGGTAGCCGGAATACGGTCAGCCCGGGTCACGCTGATGACCAGTTCACCCTGGCCGTTCATGGCTTCAATGGCGTTGTTGGCCAGGTTGAGCAGCGCCACTTCGAACTGGCCTGGATCAGCGAGAATCGCACAGCATTCTCCGGGCAAATCGATGACGACGTTGATCCCCGGCCCCGCCTCCAACTTCATGACGTCGGCGATGGCTGTGACACTCGCGTTCACATCCAGCGCCGACGGATTGAGCGCCTGACGGCGCGCAAATGACAGCAACTGACCGGTAAGGCTGCTGCCTCTTTCCACGGCCTCGGAAATCGCTTCGACCAGGCGCAGACGGCGTTCCTCGGAACTGCCAGGGCGTTTGAGCAAGTCACAGGACGACCGGATGACGGTCAGCAGGTTGTTGAAGTCATGGGCAAAGCGTCCGGTCAAGCGCCCCACGGCCTCCATCTTCTGCGACTGGCGTAATTGTTCCGTGCGCACCTGTACCTGATGCTCAAGGGACGCGGCCAAATCGCGCAGATCATCCCGGGCACGGCAGCGTTCGGTTGCCATGCGGGTGCGTTCGGCGACTTCGCGAATTAGCGCCAGTTCATCATCCGACCAGTCGCGAACTTCGCAATGGTTGAGGTAGAGCAGTGCCACCGGCCGGCCTTTTTCGGTGATGGGCATATTTATAAACGACTGGGCGCTGATCGCCTTGAGCTGCTGGGCACTGTCGCGAGTTCGCGGGTCTTCGGCAACATCGCGCACCACCACCGTCTCGCTTTTTTTCAGGTCTTCGATGTAGCTGCCATACTCGCGAAAACTCAAGACGCCGGCCAGGGTTTCGATCCCCGGCGCGTTCCAGTCGCGTTCGATCGTGATGGTCTCGGCCACCGGGTCAATGGTGCCGTAGCCAACCCGGCTGACCTGCAATGTGCGGCCGAGTATTTCCGCTGCCGCATAGGCCAGCGCGGGCGTGTCATCCAGGTCGCGAATCCGCTCGCCCATCTCTATAAGGGCGAGCCGATGAGTGTCGTAAGCCAGGAAGCCAGCCCCGGCTCCCGGTAAATGATTAGTTGGCATGTTGAGTCCGGCTCATTGTGAGACTGCCCTTCGTGCACTGGGCAACGTCGTCTTGTGTAAAGCCAACCTTTGCTTTTTGCCCACCTGACGGCAAGCGCAAAATTGCCCCCCTATGGGCGATGGATTGCGATCCACGGCAAAAGGTTTCAAAATTTTATGGCGAGTATCATTTTATTCAGTGGAACGCCTGTTGCGCGAGCAGGAATTTCTCCAGTTCCGAGACCGGCAAGGGCCGGCTGAACAGGTAACCCTGCACCTGATCACAACCGTTTTCCGTGAGGAATGCCAACTGCTCGGGGGTCTCGACACCCTCGGCGATAACCTGCAGATCAAGGCTGTGCGCCAGCTCGATAATGGTCCGGGCAATCGCGGCGTCCTGAGGGTTACTGGTCACCTCGCGGATGAAGGCAATGTCGATCTTGAGTTTGTCGATCGGGAATCGCCGCAGGTAGGCCAGGCTGGAATAACCGGTGCCAAAGTCGTCGATGGAAACCTTGACCCCCAGTTGCTTGAGCGTTTGCAGGCTGGCGATGGTGTGGGCGGTATTTTCCATCAGCGAGCTTTCGGTCAATTCGATTTCCAGCCAGTGTGGATCAATCTGATTGTCGATCAGGGCCTGGCGGATGCTGGCGATCAGGTCGCCCTCGATGATCTGCTGGCCGGACACGTTGACCGCCACCTGCAACGGTCCCTGTCCGGCACGTTGCCACTCGGCCATTTTCTGACAGACCTGGGTGATCACCCAGTTACCCACCTCGGTAATCAGCCCCATGCTTTCCAGGATAGGTACGAACACCGCCGGAGACACATTGGCCTGCCCCGGCCGCGGCCAGCGCAACAGGGCTTCGAGCCCGCACACCGCGCCGTCTTCCAGACCGATCTTGGGCTGGTAGAACAGTTCGAACGCCTGCTGTTGCACGGCTTCGCGAAGGGCGTTTTCCATCTCCTGGCGAGCCGATGCCTCCACGTTCATTTGCGCGGTATAAAACCGGTAGGTATCGCGGCCGATCTTCTTCGCCCGGTGCCTGGCCGTGTTGGCCTGTTTGATCAGACTCTGGGCATCGGCGGCGTCGTTGGGGTACAGGGAAATGCCGATACTGGCGGTCATCGACGTGTCCTGGCCGTCGAGCTGAAACGGCAGGCGCAGCACTTCACGGATGCGCTCGACGGTTTGCAGCGGGTCCGCCTGTCCCTGGCGGAGCATCAGGATCAGGGCGAATTCGTCACCGTGCAAGCGCCCCAGGGTATCGCTGACGTTGAGGCAGCCGGTCAGGCGCTGAGCCAGTTCAGCCAGCATTTGGTCACCCAGCAGGTGGCCCCAGGTTTCATTGACGTTGTTGAAGTCGTCCAGATCTACCGTCACCACGGCCAACTGCCAATCGCTGAGCGCCGCCTGGGTGAGCCCCATCTCCAGGGTGGTAAAAAAAAGATTGCGGTTGGGCAGGCCGGTCAAGGTGTCGTAGTGGGCCATTTGCAGCATGCGCTGGTCGTTTTCCTTGCGCTGGGTGATGTCGCGCGCGATGCCGACAATGATCCAGTCGTCGCCGGTCTTGTAGGCCTGGCGATGGACTTCCACCTCCAGGAAACTGCCGTCCTTGCAACGGATGCGCGACTCCGCAGGCTCGATCGGCCCTGTGCCGGCGATGATCTGGTCATATAAGCCCTTGAGCTCTTCAATGGTCTGGTCGCTGAGGTCCGCAGGGGTCATGCGCAGGAGCTCTTCAGGGGTGTAACCCAGCACCTGGCAGGCCCGCCGGTTGAATTCGATCAGCTGCATGCTGCTGCGGTTGACCAGGAAAATCGCATCCCCCGACGCATCCATTGCCGAGCGAAAGCGCTCCAGGTCGATGGTGCGCTGCTGCAGCTGCTCTTCGAGCATCAGGCTGTGGCTTTTGAGGTAGTCGCCGAACGCCTTGAGCCGCAGCAGGTTGCGCACCCGCAGCCACAATTCGGCACTTTCCACCGGCTTGCTGAGAAAATCTTCAGCGCCCGCCTCCAGGCCCGATATGCGCGCACTGTGCTCGCCCAGGGCCGAGAGCATGATGATCGGGATGTTCGAGGTGGCCTTGTCGGTTTTCAGGTGCCGGGCGACTTCGTAGCCGTCCATTCCCGGCATCATGATGTCGAGCAGGATCAGGTCGGGCGGCTGTTGCGCAATCATCGCGAGAGCCTCTTCCCCCGAACTGGCGGTTTGTGTCTGATAACCCTGGTTCTGCAGCAGGATCTGCAGCAATTTGCGCACATGGGTTTCATCGTCGACGATCAACAGGGTAGCGGCAGTGTCGGACATGGAGAGAGCTCAGGTAGAGGGCTGTTGAGGCAGAGTGTTTTGCAGCAACGTGTCGATGACCCGGTAGAGCTCCTTGTAGCGTAGTGGTTTGATGATGTAGGCGTTGCAACCCGCCTGGCGGGTCTTTTCCTCGTCTTCCTTCATGGCCATGGCGGTGAGCGCAACCACCGGAATGGCCGCTGTCGCCGCGTCCTCCTTGAGCAGCGAGGTGGCCTTGAGGCCATCCATGCCCGGCAGCTGGATATCCATCAGGATAAGTGCAGGCTGCCGCTCGCGTGCCAGCTTCAGGCCGGTTTCCGCATCAGCCGCGCAAATGACGCTGTGACCGGCACTGGTGAGCAGCAACCGGGCCAGGCGCATATTGGCGGCGTTGTCTTCGACGATCAGGATTTCAGCCACGGCGCCTCCACAATTGTTGTTCCACGGATGGGCAACCAGGCCACGAACCGGGCCCCTGCCCCTTCGCGGCTGGCAACCGCGACACTGCCACCCTGCAGCTCGGTCAATTGCTTGACCATTGCCAGGCCCAGGCCAGTGCCCTCGAATTTGCGGGCCAGGCTGCTGTCGATCTGGCTGAAGGCCTTGAACAGCTTGTCCATGTCCGCCTGGGCGATACCGATACCGGTATCGCTGACACTCAGTTGCAGAAACTGCTCATGCTCGCTGGACGGCACCTCAAAGCCGTGCACCGGCCAGTCGCCTTCGATGATCCCGACCTGCTCGCGCGCAACCTGCTTGACTGCCAGCGTGACCACGCCTCCAGCGGCGCTGAACTTCACCGCGTTGGCCAGCAGGTTGTAGACGATTTGCTTGGTCTTGCGCAGGTCCAGCTCGAAGGTGCCCAGGTCGGCGTCGGTTTCCAGTTTCAATTGAATACGTTGCAGGGCCGCTTTTTCGCGCACGATCAATAAACTGTTGCTCAGCAGGCCTTGCAGCTCGACGGATTCGAGCTCCAGGGCCATCATCCCGGCTTCGACCTTGGACAGGTCAAGGATGTCATTGATCAGCGACAGCAGATGCTGGCCGCTGGAAAAGATGTCGCTGATGTACTCGCGCTGGGTGTCGGTCATGTCACCCACCATGCCGTCCTTGAGCGCTTCGGAAAAACCGATCACGGCGTTCAACGGAGTGCGCAGTTCGTGGGACATGGTCGCCAGGAACTCCGACTTCATCAGGCTGGCATGTTCGAGTTCGACGTTTTTCTCTTCGAGCGTGCGCTCGAAGCGCTTGCGCTCGGTGACGTCGCGGGCGGCGGCAAAGACCCCCTGCAACTTGCGATCTCGGTCGTGGAAGGTCGCCGCGTTATAGGACACCACGGTTTCGGTGCCGTCGTAGGCACGCACCGTCAGTTCGTAGTCGCTGACCTTGTTCTCGCTGAGCACGCGCTTGATGGCCGCATCGGCTCGTGCAGGGTCGGTGAAGAAGTTGCGGCACGGCGCGCCGATCAACTCGTCGCGGGTGCGGCCGGTCAGCGCCATCATCTGCTTGTTGACGTCGGAGATGATCCCCTGGGGATTGGTCATCATCAGCGCATCGATGTTCGACTCGATCAGCGAGCGGGTATAGAACTGCTGGTCGCGCAGGCGTTGATCGAGCAGGGCCTGGGTGGCTTCTTCCTGCTTGCGTGCGGTGTTGTCGGTGCCGATCAGCAGGTAGCCGATGATGACTTCGGCGCTGTCGCGCAATGAAGTCACCGAGACCATTGCCGAGAGGCGGCTGCCGTCCTTGCGGATGTAGGTCAGCTCATAAATATCTTCGATGCCCCGGGAAGCCTTGAATACCAGCGCGTCGAAGCCCGGTGTGATTACGGTCTTGAGTTCCAGGCTCAGGGCTGCGGCACGGGTGATCAGCTCGGCAGGGTCGGAAATGTCCGCCGGGGTGATCTTGTCGACCACGTCTTCGGACAGATACCCAAGCATGCGCTCGGCGCCCACGTTGAAGATCTGGATCACGCCTTTTTCGTCGGTGGCGATGCTGGAAAAGTAGGCGCTGTTGAAAATTGCGTCTTGCAGGGCACCGGTCTTGAGCAGGCTTTTCTGCCTTCGAAACTCGACAATCTTCTCGGCGCGAGACTGGGGTTCGGAGGGTGGACGATCTACTGGCGGGGTTTCCATGGAATGGTTTTCCGTTAACTCGCAAACCTGACCGTGATGACGGTGCCGTAAAGCGTGCTTACGGAAAATCGCCCGGATGGACGATTAGAGGTTTTCTTACGATAGCAGAGCGTGGCTTGGAGGGTGCGCCTGGAAACTTTCGTAAGGCTTTCAGCGATGAACAAATCCATCAACCGCATGCCCGCCGCCAAGGGGCCAAGGAGCCCCTCGACGGTTGCAGCTGCTACAGGCTGAACAGGTCAACGCCCAGCTGGAACGCGACCCACAAGGCCAGGCCGGTGGCAAACAACAGTGCGATGTTCTCGAACAGGTTGTTGCGGTACTGCTTGTCCAGCAACGACTTCTGGTTGGACATGATCAGCAGCCCGAGGGAGATGACCGGCAAACCGATGATGTTCAGCGCGCTGACACCAATGGTCAGGGTCACAAAGTCCGGCATGCCAGGCAGCGACCAGACCAGCGGAGTCACGAGGATGAACAGCATGAACCACTTGTGCATCGGATCATGGTGAAACTCTTTGCCGTACTTGTCGCGACGCTTGGGCCGCACGTGCTGGAAGGCGTCAGTGATGAGCATCGGAAAGGCGGTGGTTTTGCCGGAGATGCTGGCGAACAGGGTCGCAAATACGCCAATGAAGAACACATACCAGCCGATCGGGCCGAAGAAGATTTCCAGCGCCTTGCCCAGGTCAGCCAGGGTTTTTACTTCGATGCCGTTGGGTCGCAGTATTTCCGCGCCGACGATCCAGATGGCCAGGTTGATCACGATTCCGACGAACACGGCAAACAGCAGATCGTTGCGCTGGATGCGCTTGTGCTCCGGTCCGGTCCAACCCTTCTGGCGCATGACATAAGGGTGCACGAAGTTGGCAATGGAGCCGGCCACCGCGCCGATCACCGATACCGCCACCAGCAAGGCGCCATGCACGCCTTCATCTGGCGGAATGCTGAAACCGATGGTGCCTTTGATGATACCGGTCACGTCGGGACCTGACATGACGGCAAGGGCAATGAACGCCAGGGTCATGATCGCCAGCAGCACCTTCATGACGCCTTCGATCATCGAGTAGATGTTGCGACCCACCAGCAGCCACACCGCCAGCACCACCGCCAGGGAACATAATAATGGCTGGTCGATTTTCAACAGCATCGCTAGGGACTCACCGGCCCCCTTGATCATATAGGCGTTCATCAAATGCCCCATCAACAGGGCGTACACGAGCATGAACCAGGCAAAAAACGGATTGAGCTGGGCGTAGCCCTGAAGGATGGTCATGCCCTGGTTATTGCACAGCTGGAAGCGGGCAATGATGTTGACGATCAGGTATCTCAACAGCAGGGAGACGGCCAGCACCCACATCATCGCGTAGCCGTAGTTGGCCCCTGCCACGGACGAAGTGATCAGATCACCGGCGCCAAGCCAGGACAAAACGGCGATGATTCCGGGCCCCAGTAGCTTGAGTATTCGGGCAAAACGATTTTGCGCGGGCGCCGCGACTTTGCCTTCGACGGAAGGAATGCTCGTCATGGAAGGTATCTCCGTTATTTTTTTTGTGAGAACGGGCGCATTCCAACACAGTACGTACGACGTCGTACAACTACTAAAATAAGGAGAGTGTGAGGAAATGTTTCCATGTTGAGAGTCGAGCGCCGCGACTGGAGTCACCTGCGCCCGGTTACAGCTGTCATTCGATTCGCCAAGCTGAAGGATCGCCAGTCCCGCTACTGGATCACCTGTGCATATACCCCACGATCGACGTTGCCCCCCGACAGGATCACCCCGACTGTCCTGCCCGCCATGGTGTCACGCTCCTGTACCAGGGCCGCCAGGGCCGAAGCGCCCGCGCCTTCTGCAAGGTTATGGGTATCGGTGTAATACATGCGCATCGCTTCGGCGATCTGACCGTCGTTGACCGCGACAATTCGCGCCGCGCCCGCACTGTAGATGGCAAACGCCTCGGGAATCGGCTTGCGCACCGCCAGGCCATCGGCAAAGGTGTTCGCCGAAGGGGTTTCACAGATCTCTCCCGCCTCAAACGATAACCTGGCAGCGTCAGCCTCCGTCGACACCACACCCACCACCTGGGTCTTGAGGCCCAGCGCATCGCGCGCGGCGATCACCCCGCAGATCCCCGAACCACAACCGATCGGCACATAGACGGTGTCGAGGTCGGGTACCGCGGTGAACAGTTCCAGGGCATAGGTGGCCACCCCCTTGACCAGTTCGGTGTGAAACGGCGGTACCAGCAACAGGTCATGCGCCTGCGCCAGGCGGGCAGCCTCGACCCGGGCGTCATCGAAATCGCGGCCGCACTCGACCACCTCTCCCCCGAAGCCACGCATGGCGTTGTTCTTCTCCACCGAGTTGCCTTCGGGCACCACGATCAACGCGCGCAAGCCCACGGCACTGGCAGCCAGCGCCAGGCTCTGGCCATGGTTGCCGCGAGTCGCGGTGACGATGCCCTTCACGCCGGGGTGGGTGCGCTTGAGCCAGTGCATGAAGGTAATGCCGCCGCGTACCTTGAAGGCGCCCGTGGGCGTATGGTTTTCATGCTTGACCCACACCGTGCAGCCCAGCCGTTCTGCCAGCAACGGCCAGGCGTACTGAGCCGTGGCGGGCATGACCTGGTACACCAGGCGGGCCGCCTGTTCGATGTCGTCGCGAGTCAATGTGTGCATGGGCAGTCTCCGTGATGTTTTGCCCAGTCTATGCACGCAGGCGATACGTCGGCTTTCAGAAAACCGACCTGACTTTTTTGCCCCATCTTCACTACTATGCGGGCATGAACCCGCGAAATCGCCTGCCCTCAACGCTCATGACCGAACCGGTGCGCCGGGTCGACGCCGGGGCGTGGGCGATTGAGTTGTTGCCCGCCTCCGCCTACGCGACCCGTTACGTGGCAAGCCAGGCCGCCATTGGTTTCGCCTTTGACAGCCAGCGTGGCGTGCACGCTATCGGCAGCGACCGGGTCCGGCCCTTCCTCGCCACTCCCAACGGCCTGGCGTTTGTCCCGACCGGTTGCGATGTGTTGTCCGAGTCCTCGCAGGGCGGTGAATACCTGCGGGTGGTGCGCACCGATGGCCTGGAATTGCCGGGCGATCACGCTTTTAACAATCGCATCGATCCGCAAGCGATCCGCCTCGCGCTGCGCATGCGCAACGCAATGCTGCACGCCACCGTGGATGACGATTGGCAGGCCTGGGCACTGGCCCTGGCTGAGCGGGCAACGGCGCACTTCGCCTCGCCTGCGCAACCGACAGGCTCCCTGACGGCCAATCGCCTGCGCCTGCTGGATGAGTTCATCGATGCAGGTCTTGAGGGGCCGCTGAGTGTGCAGGCGATGGCCGGCCTGCTTGAACTGTCGGAAGGGTTTTTCATGCGGGCGTTCAAGCAGGCCACCGGTAAAAGCCCGCACAGCTACCTGATCGACCGGCGCCTGGCCAAGGCCCGCGCCCTGCTGCGCGACTCAGGCGCCAGCCTGGCCGATATCGCCCTGACCTGCGGCTTCAATTCCCAGGCGCATATGGCGACGCTGTTCCGACAACGGCTGGGGGCGAGTCCGGGGCAGCTGCGCAGCGGCAAATAACAACACCCCTCACCCCGCCTCAATCAGAATCGGGCAGGGAGCATTCTGCAAAACCTCATACGCCACCGAGTTGCCCACCAGCCGCTCAAACGTCGACATGTGGTGATGCCCCATCACTATCAGATCGCAGCCCTGCTCCCGGGCATGCTTGCAGATAGCACTCTCCGGGTCGCCGGCAATGACGGTGGCGGTGCATTTGATGTGTCGAGCCTGAAGAAACAGCCGGGCCGTTTCGACAATTTCCTCGCAGTGCAACTGCTCTGTCCACGAAGCAGGCGATGCTTGCCGGGATTCAAGATCCGGTGCGCTGAATTCGTAAGCGATCACGCTCACGACATGCACCCGCGTGGCGTCATGGGCCACTTTCATGGCCAACTCCAGGACCTTGTCGCTCTGGGCATTGCCGTTGATAGCCACCAGGATTTCACTGAACATCATGGGTCCCGTTTGATTGCTGAACAAGAAAGCTCAAGAGCCGCGAAGTCTAGCAACCGTCAAATTCTCCGATAACTGACTTGTGAGCACTGTATGAGTGCACCCAACGCAGCAATCGCCTTACTCCAGGTTTCGGGCACCACCAACCCCGTGGCCAGCGAGCTTGCTCGCGCCAGGTGGCAAAACGGCCGCAAAACCGGTCGCCGCGAACCGACAAGTTGCCTGTCGCCACGTCAGAGTCAAACCCGCTAATCAGCAGATTCGACAGCGACAAACCTACTAATCTACCAGTGCAGTTTTTCCACTCTGGAGATTCGACATGAAACTCGGAAACTCATTGGCATTGCTGATCACCGTCACATTGGTCGGTTGCACCACTCCAGCCCAGAAAGGAGTGTCCGTGCCGCTCCAGGCCACCCGGCATAACACCGGGCAAATCGGCAATGTGACCCTGGCCAACTGGGGCAAGAAAACCGGATTCAACTTCATCATCAGTGGCGTTCCGGACGGCGCCTCCCTGCCGCTGCGGCTATATACCTTCATCAACAAAGGCAGCTGCCAGCAGCCCGGCCCCGTTGCCTACGAAATGAACGACCAGGTCAACACCGAACGCCAGGCCATCCGCGGCTGGGTATTCTCAAGAAGTGCGCCAGTGGAACTGCCGGTGTTGCTTGCCAGTGAGCACTCGGTCGTCGTGCGAACTGCCCCGGACAGCGGCAATCTCGATATTTTTTGCGGTGATATCAAGCGAGCAGGCTCGGTGAATTAGTCTCGGGGTGGATGTGACGCGTAATGAGGGCTTATCAGGGTCAGCATGCCGCCTGGAGCATTAGTTTTTCGGCCGTTATGTGCTCCTTTCGGTGTTTCCTGCGTCGCACTTCTCACTGCCCGCCCCTTTCACCCGGAGTTCCCCATGCCCTCGCCCCATTCCTTCCCGGCAGCCTTGCTGGGCCTGGCTTTCGTTTGTCCGGCCATCGCCGCGGCCCAGGGCATGGAGTTGGGACAGGTGCTGATCGAAGCTGACGGACAAGGCACCGCAGACTCGTCCATCGAGGACGCCCGCGAGCGGCTGGGCCAGGTGCCTGGCGGCACTAACGTGGTCGACATGCGCCGTGCGCTGCAGGGTCGAGTTGCCAGCAACCAGGATGTGCTGGCCTATCAGCCGGGCGTCTATGCGCAGTCTGCGGGCAATGAAGGAGTGAAGATTTCGATCCGTGGCTCGGGAATCAACCGTGCGCCCGGCGCCCATGCCTCGGGGCTGTACGCCATGCTCGACGGCCTGCCGCTGACGGGTCCGGGGGGCACGCCTTATGAGTTGCTCGAGCCGCTGTGGCTCGATCATGTGGAAGTGCTGCGCGGTGCCAACGGGTTTGACCGTGGTGCGCTGGCCCTGGGTGGGGCCATCGACTATATCAGCCACACTGGCTACGACGCGGCGCGGTTGCAGGTGCGCTATGCGGTAGGCAGTCACGGCTATCAGCAGCGCCAGATCAGTTCCGGGCAGGTGCTGGGCGCATTCGATTACTACGTGGCGGTGACCGACGCGAGCGCCGACGGGTATCAGGATCACACCGCCAGTAAAAGCCAGGGGCTGATCGCCAATTTCGGTTATCGCTTCAACGCGAACCTGGAAACACGCTTTTATCTGCGTCACCGCCAGACTGACAACGATCTGGCCGGACGCGTGAGCAAGCACTCCATCGAACACGACGCACGGGCGGCCAACCCGGCCTATGTCGCACGGGACGACAGCCGCGATCAGCCGGGCAGCACGTTCATCGGCAACAAGACCACCTGGTTCATCGATGACGACTCAAGCATCCAGACCGGGCTGGTCTACCACGACTATCCGATGGACCTGCGCGAAGGCCCCAACCGCCTGAAGGTAGCGTACTCGGATGTCAGCGGCACCTTCGACTACAAGCGTCGCGATACCCTGTGGGGTCTGGAAAGCCAGAGCAATGTCGGCCTGCGAGTGACCAGGCACCTGCCCAACGCCGGCGCCAGTGAATCGGTGCGCATTCCCACCGGCAACACTGCCGGGTACGCCCCGGGCACCGCCATGCGCAATTTCACCTATCAGGGCTCGGACACTGTGCTGCACGCAGGCAACGATCTGCAGATCGCCGACGACCTGTGGCTGACCACCGGCCTCGCCGCCATCTACACCCGCCGCGAAAGCGCCGTGACCTACCCCGACGGCGGCGGCAAGACCAGCCTCAATGACTGGGACTACGCCCCGCGCCTGGGCCTGCGCTATCAGGTGAACCCGGATCTGCAACTGTTTGGCAACCTCAGCCGATCCGTTGAAGGGCCGCATCCGTGGTCGCTGATCTACAGCGCCAACCAGCGCTTCCCGGCAGGCAGCGGCGCCGCCACAGGCACTCAACGTGACCCGGTCAAGCTGCAAAACCAGACCGCAACCACCCTGGAACTCGGCGGGCGCGGCGACAGTCGCCTGGGTCAATGGAGCCTGGCCTGGTACTACGCCCAGGTGAATAACGAGTTGCTCTCGGTGCTGCCGGACGCCAACGCCACCACGCCATACGAACTCAACGCCAGCCCCACCGTGCATCAGGGTGTCGAAGCCGGCCTGCAGAGTAACCTCTGGTCCCGGGACGACGGCGGTCAACTGAGCCTGCGCCAGAGCTATACGTTCAGCGACTTCCATTACCGCGACGACGATCGCTTCGGCGACAACCGCCTGCCGGGCCTGCCAATGCACTACTACCAGGGCGAACTGCGTTATGACTGGCCCCAGGGATTTTTTGCCGGGCTGAACACCCAGTGGGTGTCCAAGGTGGCGGTCGATTACGCCAACAGCTATTACGCCGATCCCTATGCACTGTTCGGTGCGACGGTAGGCTACAACTCGCCCAAGGACGACTGGCAGACCTGGCTGGACCTGCGCAACCTGACCAACAAACACTACGCCGCCACAGTCACGCCGGGCTATGACGACAAGGGCCTGGATGCCGCGCGGTCGACGCCGGGTGAAGGCCTGGGTGTGTACGCCGGGGTGTCGTGGAGCCTGCGCTGAGGCCTGCACGTCGCTGGGTGGTGGTCTACGCTTGCGACAACTTTGCGGTGTTGCGCAGTTTGGCGATCTGAACAGGAGGTGTGATGAACAACTTCGCCATTGTGGCCACGGTACTCTCCATGATCCTGGGGTTGTCCGTTACCCGCCTGCTCCTGGGTGCATTGACCGTTTTCCGCATTCGCCGGGTCGCCAAACCTGACTGGGTGCCCCTGGTCTGGGCGATCATGCTGTTCGCCACCCAGCTGGATTTCTGGTGGGCGGTGAACTCCCTGCCGGCGGTCAAGACGACCTTTTCGTTCACCGAATTCCTGGTGCTGGTCCTGCTGGCGTTATCGTTGTTCGTAGCCGCAGCGCTGCTGCTTCCCAGCCGCAGCGAAGACGAACAGCACGGCCTGCGCATCTACTTCGAGCAGGATGGCCGCTACGCCCTGCTGTCGCTGTCGACCTACCTGCTGCTCGGGCTGTGCGTTAACGTCTGGTTTTTCAAGGCCTCGCCGCTTGCGCTTTGGGGAGTCCTGGATGTGATCATGATCGTCTTGCCGGTCTGCGCATTCCTGGCCCGGTCACGTAAAACGTATTCGTTCATTACCCTGATTTACGTGCCCATCACTGCGCTGGACCTGGCGGTTTCACTGTCCGACTAAGCGCGCTGTGCCCTGCCTTTGGAGGCCTCGCGCCGGGCTTGTCGTTCTGCGGAGTAAGCCTCGCCAAGTGCCTTGGCTAACCCTTCCCGGCGCAACAGTTCGCCGCAATGGGCACACAATGGCCCTAACCCTGCGGGCTGCCCGCAGACCTCGTGGGTATAGACCACCGCCAGCCCCTCCCCTGGCGATTTGCACCAGGTTTCGCCCCACGCGCGCAACGCCATGACCACCGGATAAAAGGCCTGGCCTTTCGCTTTCAGGTGGCCCTGAATCAGCAGTCGGCGCGGGTGTAAGTTCGCGATGCTGAGCGACATCCGTGCCCATCCTGATCATAGGCAGTAACATCGCTGCAAACACATAGGCAGGGCCACGCCCTCATACAGCAAAAGGAGTTACTGCATGGAAGTGTTAAATCAGATGCAACCCGCAGAGTGTGCTGGCATGGAGGATATCAGGCGCGAAATTGACGCCATTGATCACACCGTCATCAAGCTGTTGGGCAAACGGTTTCACTACGTATTGGCGGCATCGAAATTCAAGACTTCAGCTGCTTCGGTGCGTGGCAAGGAACGCTTTGAAAGCATGCTGCAGGTGCGCCGTGAGTGGGCCAGGACCGAAGGCCTGAGCCCCGATGCCATTGGCAAAATGTACAGCGATTTGGTAACCCATTTCATCAGCGAAGAGATGAAGCACTGGGCGGCGCAGTCGTCGGGACACTGATCCGGTTTTCGTGGCGGCATGCCCTAATCGCGATCAGGCTCACTCCCACAGCAATTCCTGTGAGACGAAGATTTGGCCCACACCGCAAATCCCCTGTGGGAGCGGGCTTGCCCGCGAAGGCGTCGGCGCATCCAGCATTGATATGTCAGAACAACCGCAATTGCCGGCAAGCACGACCTACACCAACACCGTCAACCACGCCGACACCAGCAACAACAAAGCCAATGCCGTGTTCATACCCCTGAACGCCCGGGGCGAACTAAAAGCCCGGGCGCTACCCAAGCCGAGTAAGGCCCACAGGGTCATGCAAGGCAAGGACACCAGCAAAAATGCCAGTGACAACACCAGCACCCTCAAGGTCTTGTCGCCGCCCCCGGCAAATACGCTGACCACCGCAACGGCCATCATCCAGACCTTGGGATTGACCAGTTGCAAGGTCGCGGCACTCATCACGCCAAGCCCCTCATGCGTCCGGGTCGGCGCGTCCAGGGACGGCGGCGCGCTTTGCAAGATCTGCCAGGCCAGCCAGCTCAGCCAGAGCACTCCGCCCCAGGCCATGGCTTGCTGCACTCGCGGAAATTGCAGCAGCGTCTCGCCGACACCAAGCCCCACCGCCAGCACAATCAGCGCCGCCGCCGCGCAGGCGGCAAAAATGATGGGCAGCGTCGCACCCAGCCCGCGCCGCGAGCTGTGACTTAAAACCAGGATATTGGTCGGCCCTGGAGTAATAGAGGCGACGAATGCAAACAGCAGGAAAGGCAGCAATGATTCCATGACGCAAACTCCTTGGAGGATCAGGAGGTCATGGTCGCGAATTCGCCGTGGTCAGTCTGGAAGGTTTGAGCAGCGCTTGCGATAGTCCGCAGGCGTAAGCTGGTAGGCGCGGCGGAACCAGCGGCCTAAATGGCTTTGATCGGCGAAGCCAAGCGCACTGGCCACCTGGACCGGCGAATCACCGTTGGCCAGCAGCTGGCGCGCCTTGGCCAGGCGCAGCTGGATCAGGTAAGCGTGGGGCGCCAACCCGAAGGCGGCCTTGAAAGCCCGGCTCAGCCGAAAACGATCCACCTCACAGGCCCGCGCCAGATCGTCCAGCCCAATATCCTCATAGGCATGGGCATGCAGATAATCCCGCGCCACTTGAGCCACCAGCGGCAGGCGCGGGTCAAGGGCCTGATGCTTGCGCCACTGCAGGTGTTCGGTCAGCGCGGCCAGCAAGGAGTCGACGGCGGCCTGTCGCGCCATGCGCAGGTCACCCTCATGGAGCGCGTGGAAGGCCAAGGCAACGGCTTTCGCCAGGCGCGGATCCTGGCTCAAGGTGTCGGCAAAGCCCGGCAGACTGTTGCTCGGCGCGTGCTCGAACAGCGCGAGCAATTCACGCTCCAGCCACAGCGGATCGAGGTAGAGCGTGGAGTATGTAAACCCCTCCTCGGTCGGTGCATGCCCATCGTGAATCTCCCCGGGTTCGAGCAGGAAGACTTTGCCCGGCGTGCTGTAGTGCCGGGCGCGCCGACAATTGAACTGCTGCACTCCGTGCTCTGTGACCCCGACCAGAAAACTGTCGTGCCAGTGCGGATCGTAGGCATGCCCCTGGAAATGCGCGCGAATCGATTCAATCCCGGTGTCGGCATCCTGGGACACCTTGATCCAGTTGCGTTTGTTCACGAATTGGCTCCAGGGAATTGAGATAGCGCGGGCGTTTAACTTAGCGCGCCTGGCAGAGGCGTGTTTAGAACATTTGTGCAGCGGTTCGCCCTCCGCCCTCGCGACAATTTCCTGCGCAGTACCGCCAGCACCCATAACTAAAACTCTCGCCGATAGCCCGCTACCCAAGGCGGCCGCAAGCAGGCAAGCGCCCAGTCGTGGCAAGCGTCGTAGCCGGCTAACGCAATACGGCTCTGCGTGGCGTACTCGCTGGCGCGTGTTGCGTGCATTCCCAAGGGGAGTGCGATTGCACTCAATCGAGCACCTTAATCTGCGTCAAGCCTACCACCTCAGCTTGTTGCACAATTTCCTCCGGCGATGCGTCAGCCGGGGGCATGATCAGGCCGTTTTCCGCGTCCCCATAATGTAACTCCAACAGATGCAGGGCGGCCTCATGAGCGGGTAGTTGCTCTTGCTTGAGCTCGAACAGGTGGGAGCGGAGCTCGCCGTTGAACAGGTATTGCACCGTGAAATTGCGCATGATCGATCCTCGGAATGAAAGAAGTGCTGCAAATCATCCTGACCGCAAGGTCAGCTTTTAGTTCGCACAGTTCCAGCTTGGCGAAGATCCTGCCACTTTGGGCAAAGGCAAAAAATACCAGCGAGTGGTGAATTATTTAGTGTCCTTATGTATCTGAACAGCAAGAGGCCATGCCATCAAAAAGATGGCATGGCCAAGGCAACCCCTCTAGACCGGGCTATACCGGGCTGGTGGCTTGCATCAAGACTGATCAGGTACAGAGTGGTTCGCATGCAATCATCTGAGAAAAACGTCAATCCAATCGGGTTGAAAGACATCACCATTGTCGACGACGCCAAGATGCGCAAGGCGATCACTGCCGCCGCACTGGGCAACGCCATGGAATGGTTCGACTTCGGCGTCTATGGGTTTGTCGCGTACGTGCTCGGCAAGGTATTTTTCCCCGGCGCCGACCCTGGCGTGCAAATGATCGCCGCGCTGGCGACCTTCTCCGTGCCTTTCCTGATCCGCCCCCTGGGCGGTTTGTTCTTCGGTACCCTGGGCGACAAGTACGGCCGGCAGAAAGTCCTGGCCGCCACCATTGTGATCATGTCGCTGAGCACCTTCGCCATCGGGCTGATCCCGTCCTATGCCTCGATTGGCATCTGGGCGCCGATCCTCCTGCTGCTGGCCAAAATGGCGCAGGGCTTCTCGGTTGGAGGGGAATACACTGGCGCTTCGATCTTCGTCGCCGAATACGCCCCAGACCGCAAGCGTGGTTTCCTCGGCAGCTGGCTGGACTTCGGCTCGATTGCCGGTTTTGTGCTCGGTGCCGGGGTGGTCGTGCTGATCTCCACCATCATAGGTGAAGAACAGTTCGAAGCCTGGGGCTGGCGTCTGCCGTTCTTCCTCGCCCTGCCCCTGGGCATGATCGGGCTCTATCTGCGTCATGCGCTGGAAGAGACTCCGGCGTTCCAGCAGCATGTAGAGCAGCTGGAGCAGGACGATCGCGACGGCCTGGCCCGTGGGCCGAAGGTGTCTTTCAAGGAAGTCGCCACCAAGCACTGGCGCAGCCTGTTGACTTGCATCGGCGTGGTCGCGGCGACCAACGTCACTTACTACATGCTGCTCACCTACATGCCGAGCTACCTCACGCACAACCTGCACTACAGCGAAAATCACGGTGTATTGATCATCATCGCGATCATGGTCGGCATGCTGTTCGTCCAGCCGCTGATCGGGCTGGTCAGCGACAAGATTGGGCGTCGTCCTTTCATCATCTGCGGCAGCGTTGGCTTGTTCTTCCTCGCTATTCCGGCGTTCATGCTGATCAACAGCGGCAAGCTCGGCCTGATTTTTTCCGGGTTGCTGATGCTGGCGGTACTGCTGAACTTCTTCATCGGGGTAATGGCGTCCACCCTCCCGGCGATGTTTCCTACACATATCCGCTACAGCGCGCTGGCCAGCGCCTTCAACGTCTCGGTGCTGATCGCGGGCCTGACGCCGGCCATCGTCGCCTGGCTGGTGGAAAGCACACAAAACCTTTACATGCCGGCCTATTACCTGATGGTGATCGCCGTAGTCGGCCTGGTCACGGGCGTGACGATGAAAGAAACGGCCAACAAACCACTACGCGGTGCGGCGCCAGCGGCTTCCGACCTTGAAGAAGCACGGGAGCTGCTGCAGGAGCACCATGACAACATCGAGCAGAAGATCGAGGACCTCGATGCCGAAATCGCCGAGCTGCAAGCCAAGCGCGAGCGTCTGGTGCAGCAGCATCCGCGAATTGATTAAACCATCTGTCCCGGGTGATTCGCTCAAGTCTCGGCGAGCGGAAAACCCAGGCAAAAGCGCGTGCCGGTTTCGTCACTGTCCACGCTCACCCAACCGTCATGCAGGTGCATGATCGACCGGACGATGGCCAGGCCCAACCCGCCGGAATCATCCGGCTGATTGCGTGACGGGTCGCACCGGTAGAACCGTTCGAACAATCTCGGAAGATGTTCCGCAGCGATCGGCGCGCCCTGGTTGTGCACCGTGATCTCCAGGCGGTCCTGCAGCAGGGTGCTGCTGATCGTCACCGCCGTGCCAGGCGTCGCGTAGCGCAGGGCATTGGCCAGCAGGTTGGCCAGTGCCCTGCGCACCAGGCCGGGGTCGGCCAGCAACTGATCATGGGCCTGGTTGATCAGCCCTACCTCGCGCTCCTGCGCCACGCCTTCAAAGTAATCACAGAGCTGCTCGATCAGCTCGTGCAAGTCGATTTGAACGGCTTTCACCGCCGCGTCGGACTGCTCGGTGCGGGCGAGAAACAGCATGCTGTCGATCATTCGCGCCAGACGCTCGTATTCTTCCTGATTGGATACCAGCAGGTTTTGGTAATCCTCGATTGAACGACTGTGCCGCAGTGTCTGCTGGGTATGGCCCATCAGGTTGCTCAGCGGCGTGCGCATCTCATGGGCCAGGTCTTCGGAAAAACGCGACAGCTGGGCAAAGCCGTCTTCCAGTCGTGCGAGCATCTGGTTGAGTGCATGGCTCAGCGCCTGCAGCTCACTGAGTTGACTGAACTCATCCAGGCGCAAATGCAGGTGCTGCACATCGATCCCGGCAGCACGCCTGGCCAACAGGCGCACCGGTCGCAAACCACGCTGGCTGACCCACCAGCCCAGCACAAAAGCCAGCAGCGCACCGACCGACATGGCCAGCCAGAGCTTGAATCGATAGGCCGCCAGCATCTGCTCTCGCTCACCAAGCAACTTGCCGGCGATCAGGGTGAGACGGCGGTCGCCCTGGGTGACATCCTTCCAGGCAAGACGCACGGGTTCTGACGCATCTGCGTCAGCAACGAGCGCCTGGGGCGTGGCTGGCAACCTTGGCAGGTTCATCTGTGCCGGGTTGATTTCGATCAGCACCTGGCCGCTTTCATCGAGGATCCACAGCAGGTTGTCGCGATTGCCCAGCATGTTCTCGTAGAGCTTGGGCCGACTGCGCAATTGCTCGACGCTGTCGCTGTCGTTGATCAACGCCTGCATGCGCTCGAGGCGACCGAGCAAGGCCTGGTCATCGCGCCAGGCGATCTCCCGCTCCAGGGACTGATACAGGTAAAAGCCGATCGCGCCCAGCAACAGTGCGCTGACGAGCGCGAACATCACCGCCAGGCGCAGGCTGAGGGCGCGCGGGAACAGGTTCAGGATTGCACCTCGAGCATGTAGCCAATACCGCGCACGGTGTGGATCAACTTGAGCGGGTAAGGATCATCCACCTTCGCCCGCAAGCGACGGATCGCGACGTCGACCACGTTGGTGTCACTGTCGAAGTTCATCTGCCAGATCTGCGAGGCGATCAGCGAACGGGACAATACCTCCCCTTCCCGACTGAGCAGCAAGTGCAGCAGGGCGAACTCCTTATTGGTCAGGATCAGGCGCTCCCCGCCGCGGGTGACCTTGCGCCGCAGCAGATCCAGGCTCAGGTCGCCGACCACGAAATGTTCGACCTCACGCGGTGGGCCGCGGCGCAGCAGGGTGCGCACCCGGGCCAGCAATTCGGCATAAGAGAAAGGTTTGACCAGGTAATCGTCAGCACCCAATTCCAGCCCTTTGACCCGATCGTCCACCGAATCCCGGGCCGTCAGGAACAGTACCGGGGTCTGCCATTTGCGCCGGATGATCTGCAGCAATTGCCAGCCATCCAGGCCGGGCAGCATGACGTCGAGGATGATCAGGTCGAACTCGCTCTCCTGAGCCAGGTGCTGGCCGTCCAGCCCGTTCAGGGCGATCTCGACCACATAGCCCGACTCAGTCAGGGCCTTGCGCAGGTAATCCGCCGTCTTCGCTTCGTCTTCAACCACCAGGATACGCATTTTTTCCTCCAGGACTGGCGCATAGGCTAGCCCGCTTCGCGCGGTTCTCACATTACATATTGGTAATGATCGGGCAATCATCCTGAGCGGACGGGCCGGGCATCATGGCGACCAATGACTTAACCCGCCCCGATCAAGGAACAAGCATGCGTACCGGCCTATCGACTTCATTGCTGATCACTCTCGCCATGAGCCCTGCATTCGTCCACGCCGCCCAGGCGCCAGTGCCGCGGATGGACGTGACGCTGGCGCTGGCCAATGACTTGCTCAATGCCACGCTGGGCGCCTGCCACGCCGATGGCCGCACGGCCGTTGCCGCCGTCGTCGACCGTGGCGGCAACCTGGTCGCCGTGCAGCGCGACGACAACGTCGGCCCGCACAACACGCTGGCCGCTCAACGCAAAGCCTACACCGCGCTATCGACCAAGACCTCGACGCGCCTTCTCGCCGAACGCGCTCGCAGCACCCCGGATGCAGAAAACCTCAACACCTTGGGTGAATTGTTACTGCTGGGTGGGGGCGTGCCGTTGCAGTTCGAGGGCCAGGTGATCGGCGCCATCGGAGTGGCCGGCGCCGGTGGCGCTGCATTCGATGAAGGCTGTGCACTGGCTGCTATCAACCAAGTCCTCCCTGCTGTTAAAAACTAAGGAAATCACCATGACTGTATTGAAATCTCTCTTCGCCGGCGTCGTATTGAGCGCCCTGTCGACCCTGGCATCAGCGGCAGCCAACCCGCTGAGCGTCCACGTACTCAACTTGCAGGATGGCCTGCCCTCCCCCGGGGTCAACGTCACGCTGGAAAAACAGGACGGCAAGAACTGGGACATGCTCAACAGCGCCGCGACCAACGAACAGGGTCGGGTTACCGGTTTGTATCCGGAAGGCCAGAACCTGGAGAAAGGCACGTACCGCGTCACCTTCAAGACTGGCGAGTGGTTCAAGGCGCACAAAGTGGCCAGTTTCTTCCCGGAAGTACCGGTGATTTTCGAGGTGGATGGCACCGTTCCTCACTACCACATCCCCCTGCTGCTCAGTCCTTACGGGTTTTCGACCTACCGGGGTAACTGAAGCACAAAAAAAACCCCGCAACCGAATGAGGTGCGGGGTTAAAAAATTGGTTGGTTGCGGCCAACCAAAGGAGCTCTGTAGTAAACCTTAGATGCAGTCCTGTGCTGCACGTTCAAAACTGGAAGGCAGTAAATTCGACGCCAGCAAGTGCCGCTCATAGATGAACACTTTGCCGCCGTGGCCGGCCTTGTAGGCTTCCAGCACGTTGTCCGCCGAGATTTTGCTCGGCACCACGATCCGGTAGCTGCGCTGTGTCTGGGAAACGGTCGGATGCAACGCACTGCCCTGCAACTTGGGTACGACGCAGTCAGCGTACTGGGCCGGAGTCTTGCTGGTTTGCAAGGTCATGGTCGGATCGTTCGGCGCGGAGGCACAACCGGCCAGCAGCAACGAGGCAAACGCCATGGCAAAAACAAAAAGAGCACGCATCAATCTCATCCTGAAAAAATTTGGGCGATTCAGCAGTTGAACGGCATCGCCCTGTTCGATGATGGTGATTTTCCGGGTATTGTCAGCAAAGTAGAACTTGCCTTTGGTGATGTTCACTATTACTTCTAGCAATAGTTGCCCGCCGGCCCGGCAGGCATGCCAGCTAACAAGATCGATGAGGGTCTCTATTTGAGAACTTTTGACTTTATCCGCGACGCCGTCTTGCCCCAGTACCGTGAACGGGTGGCCGAATATCTGGTGGAGTACGAAAGCGTGTTATTGAGCGAGCCTGCGCCGAGCCCGGAGCTGGCGCGGGACACTGCCAATCAGCTGCGCGGCTACCTGCGCGGCCTGAACACCACGCGTGTATTGGGCATGGCAGATCTGGAGGAGCTGGACCGGCGTCTGGCAGATACCTGGCTGTAAGTTCGGCCGCGGCCTTGCTGTGCAAGCAAAACCCCGAGCCTTCGATCAAACCGGTTGAACCTACCCGCCGCCCTGCCCCTCGGATATTAAAACCTGAGTGGGTACACCCATGGACATCGAGGACACACTGCTGCGCCAGCGCAAGGTGCTTGCCGAATTTGGCGAGCTGGCCCTGGTGTCGGACGATCTTGAGCACATCCTCGACGAGGCCTGTCGCCTGGTGGGTGAGGCGCTGGAAACCAATCTCGCCAAGTTTATGTTGCTGCGTGAAGACGGCATCACTTTCCTGGTGCGCAACGGGATTGGCTGGACGCCGGATGTCGTGGGCAAGGTCCAGGTGCAAGCCTGTGAAGGCAGCCCGGAGCGCTACTCCCTGGACACCGATCTGCCGGTGATCTCGGTGGATGTCGCCACCGAAACTCGCTTCCGCTACCACGACTTCCAGATCAGGAATGGCGTGCAAGCGTTTGTCAACGTGCTGGTGTACGGTGCCACCGAGCAGCGTCCGTTCGGGATTTTCGAAGTCGACAGCCGCTGCCCTCGTGAATTTACCGACAGTGACATTGATTTCCTGCGGGTCTACAGCAATCTGCTGGGGGCGGTCCTCAAGCGCTTCAATACCTTGCAGGTCATGCGGTCCACCGAAGAAAAACTGCGCGAAAGCGAGAAGCATTACCGGATCGCCGCAGAGCTCAATCCGTTGTGGCCCTGGAGCGCCGACAGTCAAGGCGCGCTGATTTCCATCGATCAGCGCTGGTACGAATACACCGGGCTGAACCCGGCGCAAACGCTGGGTCGGGAGTGGACCCAAGCCGCCCACCCTGATGATCGCCAATCCCTGGCGCAAGGCTGGGATCATTCGCTGGCGACCCTGGAACCTTTCGATCTGCACGTCCGATTGCGCAAGCACGATGGCGAGCTACCCTGGTTCAGGGTGCGCGCCTTGTGCAGCCTCGACGCTGGCGGGCACAGCGAGCAATGGTATGGCACCCTGGAGAACGTCGATGACCGGGTGCAACTTGAGTCAGCGCTGCGCGACTGGAACGATTTGCTGGAAGACCGAATCGCCCAGCGCACCGCGCAGCTTGAGGCCGAACAGCACGAGCGGGCCATGGCAGAATCCAAGCTTCGGCAAAGTCAGAAAATGGAAGCAGTCGGCCAGCTGACCGGCGGCATCGCCCACGACTTCAACAACTTGTTGGCCGGGATCATTGGCAGCCTTGAGTTGATGCAGCGCCGCATCGACGCCGGTCAGCACAATCAGCTCACCCGCTACAACTCAGTCGCCATGACTTCCGCCTCCAGGGCGGCCGCCCTGACTCAGCGGCTGCTGGCGTTTTCCAGACAACAATCACTGGAGCCCGAACTGCTCGAACCGCGCACCGTCGTCGCGGGCCTGGAAGAAATGATCAGGCGTACGGTGGGGCCCAGCATCGTCGTCGAGTGCTCGTTCAGAGCGAGCGACCGCATCCGCTGCGACCTCAACCAGCTGGAAAATGCCCTGCTCAACCTCGCCATCAATGCCCGGGATGCGATGCCCGACGGCGGCACTTTGAACTTGATGGTTGATCGCTGCACCATTGATGCGGCAGCGTCCGCTGACAGGAATATGCCCCAGGGTACCTATGTCAGCATTTCGGTCACCGATTCGGGTACGGGTATCAGCCCGGATATCCTCTCGCGCATCTTCGACCCTTTCTTCACCACCAAGAAAATAGGTGAAGGCACCGGCCTGGGCCTGTCGATGATCTATGGCTTCACCCAGCAATCCGGGGGCCAGATCAAGGTCCACAGCAGCCTCGGGGTCGGTACGACCGTCACCATGTACTTCCCGGTAGACCGTTCGCTGCCAGGGCATAGCCGAAAAAAAGCCAGCGAAGCGCATTCCACGCTACGGGCTGCCCACAACGAAGTCATCCTGCTGGTGGACGACGAAAAAGCCATCCGGCAGATGGTCTCGGAGTTTCTGAGCGAGATGGGCTATCGCGTGATCGAAGCCGTGGACAGCGTGTCAGCCATCAAGCAGGCGGAAAAACTCGACCATTTGGACTTGTTGCTGACGGATATAGGTTTGCCAGGCGTGATGAACGGAGTCAGCCTGGCTGCGGAATTCAGGGGGCTATACCCGTCGCTCAATGTGCTGTTCATTACCGGTTTTGCCGCAGGTTCGCGCCTGGTCACGGTGGATGCGTCCACCCAGGTATTGCCCAAGCCGTTTAGCCTCAACGATCTGAGCCATCGGGTGCGCGAGCTGCTTGATTCAGGCCTGGGCAGCACGTAGCTGTCGCTCTGGCCAGCGAAGCTCCGCGCACACCGTCGTTTCGCCGACGGTGTGGAGCGAGGGGTTATTTGTCGGACTTGATACTGGTCCACACCCGAGTACGCACCCGCTCAAGTTTCTGTGGCAGCGGTTGCACGACGTAAAGGGTTTTCAGGGCTTCGCTGGTCGGGGTCAGGTTCGGGTTGCCGGTGATATCTTTGTTGATCAGCGCGATCGAATCCTTGTTGGCGTTGGGGTACCCGAGGAAATCACTGATCGGGGCGATGACTTTAGGGTCCAGCAGGGTATTGAGGAACTCGTGGGCTTCCTCGACGTTCTTCGCACTTTTGGGAATGGCGAAGGTGTCGAACCAGATCGGCGCGCCTTCCTTGGGCAGGCGCCAGTCCACCACTACGCCATTACCCGCTTCCTTGGCGCGGTTGCCGAATTGATAAAAGCTGCCTGAATAACCAATGGCGACGCAGATGTCACCGTTGGCAATGTCGGTCATGTATTTGGCAGAGTTGAAGTAGGTGACATACGGGCGGATTTTCATCATCAACGCCTTGGCTTTTTCGTAGTCATCGGGATTCTGGCTGTTGGGATCCAGGCCAAGGTAATGCAGGGCCAGCGGCAGGATTTCCGAAGGCGAGTCGAGCATGGCCACGCCACAAGCCTTGAGCTTCTCCATGTTCTCGGGCTTGAACACCAGGTCCCAGCTGTCCACCGGGGCATTCTCGCCAAGTGCAGCCTTGACCTTGGCCGGGTTGAAGCCAATCAGCACGGTGCCGTACATATAGGGCACGCCGTAGAGGTTGCCGGGGTCGTTCTTGTTCAACAGCTTGAGCAGTTCCGGGTCCTGATGGCTCCAGTTCGGCAGCTTGGATTTGTCGAGTTTCTGGAACACGCCAGCCTTGATCTGGGTTTCGATGAACTGGTTCGACGGCACCACCAGATCGTACCCGGAGTTACCCGTCAACAGCTTGGCTTCCAGTGACTCGTTGGTGTCGAAGGTGTCCCAGGTCACCTTGATGCCAGTGTCCTTGGCGAAGTCCTTGGGCACCGATGGCAGGATGTAGTCTGCCCAGTTATAAACTCTCAGTTCGCGCTGTTCGGCGTGTGCCGCGGCGGCCAGCAGTGTCAGCCCGCACAGGCCTGCACCCAGAATGCGTTTCATCGTTTGCATTGATTTCCCCAAGTGTGACGTCAGTACGATGGTTTTTATGTTCTGTACACGGCAGCAGGCTTGAAAAATAGCCAAAGGCAAGGAGCAGCAGGAATCTGGTCGTCGTAGCGACTGCTACCGATTCTTGCTGACAGCAGGGTCGGTTCACAGTGGGCGATTGGCCAAAAGGGGATCGAAACGGCCAAAATACTTGTCCGCAAATGGACGTCGCAGGGTTTTATCGACTATACGAAAAAGCCCGCTCTAAGCGGGCTTCGGATTTCGAGTAGGTGGCCAGTGCTGGTCTCCGGCTTACAAGGTTTATCAGGACTCCCACACAAGCGCTTTGTATTTACTGCACTAGTGCTTCACACGGCATCAGGGCTGGATCTCAGCGCGGAGATCTTTCTAACCGTGTACCCTTCGGAACGCTGCCCCGCGTCTCCTCGCTATCCGCTTGCGCATCAGTCTGCGTCTTCACCTACACCTTCAGGATAGCAAAAAACCTCCATTTTCAAACTGCTCGATTAGATTGATTCGCTCTGGCGCTAGAACCTCGTGAAGCTAAAACCAGCCTGAAAATTCCTTGCCGTTCAATACGAATCCTGCTGCCACATCAGGGGTCCACCTGCCCCATCAATTCGGCGACGCTCTCCTGGCGCTTGGCATAACGCTGCGCCAGCACTGCACAGACCATCAGCTGAATTTGATGGAACAGCATCAGCGGCAGGATCAGCACGCCGATGGTGCTGCCGGCGAAGAGCACCTGTGCCATCGGCACCCCGGTGGCCAGGCTCTTCTTCGAGCCACAGAACAGGATAGTGATGCGGTCTTCCTGGTTGAACCCGAACACCTTGCCCAGCACCGTGGCGGACGCCAGCACCAGCGCCAGGAAGATGCAGCACACCAGCACCAGGCCCGCCAGCTCCCATACCGGAATCTGCTGCCAGATGCCCTCGTTCACCGCCTCGCTGAAAGCACCGTAGACCACCAGCAGGATCGAGCCCTGGTCGACGAATCTGAGCCAGCTCTTGTTGCGTCCCACCCACGCCCCTATCCAGCGTCGGGCGATCTGCCCGGCAATGAAGGGCAGCAGCAGTTGCACGCTGATCTTCATGATCGCATCGAGGGTTGATCCGCCGTCGCCGTGCACGTCCAGCAGCAAGGTCACCAGCAAAGGCGTCAGGAAAATCCCGAACAGGCTGGACGCCGCCGCACTGCAAATGGCCGCCGGAATATTGCCCCGTGCCAGGGACGTGAAGGCGATCGCCGATTGGACTGTGGCGGGTAAAGCACAGAGGTACAGCATGCCCATGTAAAGCTCGTCGCCAATCAGTGGCGACAACAGCGGTTTGAGCGCCAGCCCCAGCAGCGGGAACAGCACGAAGGTCAGGCCAAATACCAAAAGGTGCAGGCGCCAGTGACCGGCGCCGGCGATGATCGATTCACGGGAAAGTTTGGCACCGTGCAGGAAAAACAGCAGCGCAATGGCGATGTTGGTCAGCCAGCCAAAGCCCACTGCGACCTGACCGCTGGCAGGCAGCACGCTGGCGATAACGACCACGCCAATCAGGGTCAGGGTGAAATTGTCGGGCAGGAAACGAGGGCGAGTCATCAGATCATCATCCGGGGGTTGCCAAGTACGTGGGACCGACTCTAACGTGCCTGCTGATTACCGACTAACGCCGATGAGCCAGCTGATGCCGCCTAAAGGACATGAAAAAAGCGTAAGGCGCAGTGTACCCGGGCTTCCCAGCCTGCCAAGACCGGTCTACGGTCGTACCGAATCACTGCCCAATCGCGCGCTGACTCGCCGCCACAGTCACCCATGGGTGCAGTTGTCGTATGCGATTCAGGGCGTATTGGAGGTCCAGACCAGTGTGGGCCGCTTCGTAGCGCCACCCGAACGGGCGGTATGGATACCGGCGGGCATGCCGCATCGGGTGTTCAGCTCGCCGCGCACGGAAATGCGCAGCCTGTACCTGGATTGCAGCGTGACGCAATGGGCGCCGCCGCGTTGCCATGTGCTGGGGGTCAGTGATCTGCTGCGCGAGTTGATCAGGGCGTTCAGTAAAATCCCCGTAGAGTATGAGCAGCACGGCGCCCATGGGCGGCTGACTCAGGTATTGCTGGACCAGCTCGCCGAGGCGCCGACGATCGACTTGATGCTGCCGCTGCCTCAGGATCTTCGTTTGCGGCAGATCTACCAGAGCCTGCAGGCCCATCCGGAACAACAGACAACCCTAGCGCACTGGAGCCAGAAATTCGGCGTGACGGAAAAGACCCTGAGCCGCCTTTTCCTTCGCGATACCGGCCTGACCTTCCGCGCCTGGCGCCAGCGTCTGCGCCTGCTGGGCGCGCTCACCCCGCTGGAACGGGAAGAACGAGTGACCGATGTGGCGCTGGCCTGCGGTTACGAATCGACCTCGGCATTCATCGCGGCGTTTCGGCAGCAGTTTGGCGAAACGCCGGGGGAGTTTTTCAGGTAGCTATTGGTTAATCAGATCATCGGCGAAGTGCTCACCACGCGCAGCGCCAGGCCCTCGTAGGCATCCAGGGTGATGGTGAAATCACCTTCGGCCGTGAGGTCGCCTTCTACTCGTTCATTAATGATGTCGACCACCGGGCCCGGCGCGATGTTCGGCAGGTGCAGGGTTTCGGTAATCGGCGTCGAGCCGAAGTTCAACGCGGTGATTTGCGTGCCTTTGCCGGCGGGCAGCTCATGCACCATGACCAGGAGCCCCGGATGCTGCACATCTGGCACCAGGATCTGGCGGCTGGCGGCGATGTCGTAGGCGCGGCGCGCGGCGAGGATTTTCTGCAGCTGGGACGCGAAGGAGTCAGGGTCGTTCAACTGGGTCGGCAAGCTGCCATAAAGCGTCTTCGGCCGCGGCATCTGTCCGGCTGAAAGTGGCGCATCAGGGTTCAGATCGACCAGGTCATAGGCGCCCCGATGGATCCAGCGGGTATCGCCATCGAGCATCAAGTGCTCGACCTGTTCAGCGGGCAGTGGCAAGGCGCCCACCAGATCCCAGCCGGACAACGCAAACACGCCTGGCTGCATCGCGTTATACATCACCAGCAGCAGGTGCACCTGACGGATCTGCGCGATATCTGTCGCAGTGATCGCGTCAAGATCACGAATCCCCAATGCCGCCGTGATGATGCTCGCCGTGGTGCATGACACGCCATTGGTGACGAATTTAAGGTTATAGGGTGCATGTTCGCCGGCCAGGCGTTCGTACATCTGTTCGCGGATGTGCTCGCGCAGGATATTGCCGGGGAAGGTCTGGCCCTGATACAGATAGGTATCATGGGCGTGCAGCGTCCAGAAGTGCACCAGCTCCAGGGTCAGCTCGTCGTGGTTTTGCAACGCGTGGATCAGCGAGCCGGGGTCGATGCCCAGGGTGTGCATCTGACGCAGCATCAGGCGCAGGAACTCGGTATCCCCCATCAGCAAGGCATGCTGGTAGGCCGGACGGGTGATGAAGTCATAGGACAGGTCCGCACCGCCATGGGACATGGCGGCGATGTCATCCACGGTCAGGTTCAACTCCTGGAAACTGAACCCGCCGGCCTTGCGGATCGCCCCCGCCAACAGCTGGTTGCCGGTGATCGACAGCGGGTGACTTTCCGACCAGGCGGTCCCATCGAGCTTGCGCTCCACGCCGAGAAAGCCGTTGGCGTCCAGGCGCAAAATCTTCGCGCCCATCACGTCGATGGCATGCAGGGCGTCGCCGATGATCATCTGCTGCGCAGCGAAGGTCGGGTCCAGCCAGTTCAATGACGGTTGGCCTTCCTTGAAGTAGTGCAGGTACACCCAGCGCCGCGGTTTACCGTCGACGCCGACCACTACCGGTGTGGCGCTCCAGTCGGTCTCCTTGACCCCTGGCTCGAAGAAAATCACACGCTGCAACTGGCCGACGATGTAATGCTTGTCCCGCAACACATCAACCTGCTGCGGGCTGAGGTTGTGCGCATCGCGCCCCTCCTCGATCTCCGGCAGCAGGGGCCAGTCTTCTTCGCGGATCTCGACCATGTGGTAGAGGCCCGGGTAATCCTCGTACGCCATCTCGGCCAGGCGAAAATCCGCGCCCTTGCCGGTGTGCGAAGGGATCACATCGTCGATGATCACCGCGTTGTGCGCGGCGGCCATGCGGGTCAGCGCCTGCAACTGCGCCTCGGTGCCCAGTTGCGGGTCGATCTCGAAACTGATGCGGTCGAAATTACCGTCGATGGTCGGCGTCTGGACCGTGCCGCGCAAACCACCGGACATTTTCAGCGGCCCATTGTGAATACCCTGGATACCGATTTTCGACAACGCATGCCACAGGGTTTCATCGCCAAGAGCCTCAAGCACGGTGCCGTCTTCACGGGTGACGATGGATGCCGGATACGCGGTGAACCACACGGAAGACAGCGCCGAAGCATCTCGCGGGCGGGTATGGGCAAACGGCTGTTGCCACAAGCGGCCCTGCCCCGAGTAAAGCTTGGCCCGCTGGCGGGCGGCGTGCAGCATTGATTGTTGAACCAGCCAGGCCACATGGTTATTTTCCGCTGCCGTCATATAACAATCACCTGTGCTCGAGAATCGAAATCGCAGTCGCCATTGCGCTTCAATGGCACCGCTCGTTTTCATATGAGGGCCTGGGAAGGCATTCGTTGCATCTTCGACGCCGACCGACGCCACTATCGAGTGATTGCAGTGGCCATCCTCTCGCAGGTAATATTGAGAGCGATTCTCACTCACATCTGGAAAGCCGACCGGTGCAACCTTCCTCGACTCGCAAGCTGGGCTTCTTTTTCAGCGACCATCACCGCTGGTTGCTGCAGCACATCCAGCAACGCCTGCGCAATCACGCGGATGCCGAGGACACTGCCGCCGATACGTTCTGCCAGCTATTGGCGGCGCGAGTCGACCCGGACAGCATCGAACAACCGCGCGCGTACCTGTCGACCATCGCCCGGCGGCTGATCTTTGACCGCCACCGTCGGCGCAAACTGGAACTGGCCTATCTGGAACGCCTGTCATTGCTGCCGGAAGCACTGGCGCCCTCCCCTGAAGAGCAGATGCTGCTGATTGAAGCACTGGTCGCCATCGACAAGGCCATCGATGGCTTGCCGTCGATCGTCAAGGCGACTTTCCTTTACAGCCAGCTCGACGGGCTGAGCTACGTCGCCATCGCGCAGAAACTGGGATTATCGGAGCGCACCGTCAGCCGCTACATGAAGCAGGCCCTGCGTCAGTGCTACCTGAGCGAGATGACGCCATGAGCAAGCTGCGCCTGGACCCGGTCAGCGAGCAAGCCATCGACTGGATGGTCAAGCTTCGCGCCGGCACCCCGGATGCCGCATTGCAAACGCGCTTCAATGCCTGGTTGGCGATGGATCCGGCGCACCTGCAGGCCTGGACTCAATTACAGGACCGGCTGGGTGCCTCGTTCAACACCGTTCGCGCCCTTGATCGCCGATTGCCCGGCCAGGCGAGTGAAGCGCGGCAGATCCTGCTGCAACCCCAAGGCTCTCGACGGGATGCTCTGCGGGTCATTGCCGGGCTGGGCCTGCTGGGCGGCAGTCTGTGGCTGTGCGCCCGCAGCCCGCTGGGGGATTCGTTACTGGCCGACCTGAGCACCGGGCGCGGTCAGCGCCAGGCATTCGACCTCGCAGACGGCAGCCGTCTGAACCTCAACGCCAACAGCGCGGTGGACCTGCGCTTCGACGACCAGCAACGCCTGGTGGTTCTGCGTCACGGCGAATTGGTGATTCAGGTGGCACCCGATCCGCAACGTCCATTGCGTGTGCGCACCGCTCAAGGGCAGGTGCAGGCCCTGGGCACACGTTTCCTGGTGGCCCAGGAACAGGACGTCACACGGGTCGTTGTGCTGCAGCATTCGGTGCAGCTGCGACTGCCGGACGGCACTACACGGGATCTGCAGGAAGGCCAGTCCGCCCTGCTGGCCACTGGGCGCATCACGCCAACGGCCGGCGACCAGCGTGGTCGCGCCGACTGGCTGGTCGGACGCCTGAATGTGCTCGACGAACCCCTCGAGCAAGTGGTCGAGGCCCTGCGTCCGTACCAGCGCGGATTCATCCGGATTGCCCCGCAGGTGCGTCACTTGCGGGTCCAGGGTGTATTCCCCCTCGACGACCCGGCCCGGACCCTCGCCGCGCTGGCAGAAACCTTGCCGATCCAGGTGGACAGCTACAGCCCGTGGCTGACGTTGATCCGGCCACGAAACACGTGAATGGAACTGGAAGCTGTGACCCTGTGGCGCTAGCCACAAGAAGGGTGCAAAACTCCAAGCGGAAAATATTTTTGAAAATACTTCTTATTCGTGTCCGGTTTTCATATCTCATCCCACCTATCTCCTGACACTTCCACATCATCAGGAGAACGCTGTGTTCAACCCGTGGCCCCACGCCCTTTCCGTCGCCGTTGCCTTGGCAACCCTGGCCAGCCCCATCCTGGCCCAGGCGCAACCCCTGGCCTTCAACCTGCCGGCCGGCCCCTTGGCCGCCACGTTGAATGCGATTGCCAGCCAAAGCGGGCATATCGTCTCGCTTGAACCGGCGCTGGTACAAGGCAAGCAGGCGCCTGCGGTGGTCGGCCGGATGCTCCCCGAACAGGCGATGAACCAGGCACTGAGCGGCAGCGGCCTGCAATTGCGCGTGACCGGGCAAGGCAACTTCAGCGTCGAGCCTGGCGCCGATGGCAGCGCGGCAGTGCAGCTGGGGGCAACCACGATCGTTGAGAACAGCGTCGAGGCCACGACTGAAGGCTCCGGCTCCTATGCCGCGCGGGCCGTGACCATCGGCAAGGGAACCCACACCCTCAAGGAAATTCCGCAGTCGGTCACCGTGATGACTCGCAAACAGATGGACGACCAGGGCCTGACCGACCTCAAGGACGCCGCCAACCAGACCACCGGCCTGGTCGGTGTGCAAGGCGTGGGCAAAGGCATGATCCTCACTTCCCGCGGCTTCCAGATCGATGACTGGCAGTACGACGGCGTGCCGATCCCACGCAACACCTACGCCCTGGGCAACTGGGCGACCCAGGACCTGATCTTCTTTGATCGCCTGGAAGTGCTGCGCGGCGCATCGGGCTTGCTGCAAGGCACCGGCAGCCCTGGCGGTGCGATCAACCTGGTGCGCAAACGCGGGCAGAACGCACCGACCGTGACCCTCACCGGCAGGGCCGGCTCCTGGGACCGTTACGGTCTGCAATTGGATGCCGGTGGCCCGCTGAACGAGAGCGGGACGGTGCGGGGACGCCTGGTTGCCGACGAGGACGACAGCCATTCGTTCACCGATTACGAGTGGAGCAAAACCCACTCGCTGTACGGCGCTCTCGACGTCGACTTGCGCGAGGACACCACCCTGGGCCTGGCCGTCAGCCGCTCCGACAACGAGTCGCGCCCGATCATTCGCGGCCTGCCCCGCTATGCCAATGGCGACGGGTTGAACGTGCCCCGTTCGACCTTCACCGGCGCCACCTGGAACCACTCACAAATTGACGTGACCACTGTGTATGCCGACCTGGAACATCGCTTCAACGACGACTGGGCACTCAAGGTCGGTGCAGTGCGCATGACCGAAGACAACGACGCTATCAACCAGCGCCTGCAGTCCTCCGGAGCCGGTATCAATGCCGACGGTAGCGGGGTGCAATATGCCGACTTCGCGACTGACTTCGATGCCACCAAGATCGGCTTGGACATGAACCTCACAGGGCGCTTTGAAGCCTTGTCCATGCCCCAGGAAATCATGCTTGGCAGCAACTACTCAAAGTTGAAGTCCGACGACAAATTCGCCCGCACCTTCAACAACAGCAGCGACACGATTTTCGACATCGACCACCATCGGCCCGAGATCAGCTACGAGGGTTTGCTCAACACTGTCGGTGGCCGCGCAACTCTCAGCAAATACGACATCCGGCAAAAAGGTATCTACGGCAGTTGGCGGGTCAAGCCGATTGAGCCGCTGACCCTGGTGCTCGGCTCCCGGGTCAGCTGGTACGACTACAGCTACAAATCGGCGGACCAGCAAGCCTTCGCCAATGTCGCCACTACCAACGCGCCAAGCACCATGAGCGAGAACGGTGAAGTCACGCCCTACGCCGGCATCGTCTACGACCTGAACCGCGAATGGGCGGTATACGCCAGCTACACCGACGTGTTCGAACCCCAGACTGCACGCACCGTCAGCGGCTCGGTGCTCAAGCCGGTTATCGGCAGCAACTACGAAATCGGCCTCAAAGGAGAGCTGATGGACGGCCGTGTCAACACCTCCCTGGCGCTGTTCCGCTACGACCAGGAAAACCGCGCGGTCAACGATATGGCCTCGGGGTTCGCCTGTGACGACTGGTATTGCTCCACTGCTTCGGGGAAAGTCCGCAGCCAGGGGCTCGATGCGGAGATCAGCGGTGAAGTGCTCGATGGCCTGCAGCTGTTCGCCGGCTACACCTACAACACCACCAAATACCTCGACGACCCGGACAACGAAGGCAAGACCTTCAGCACCTGGACACCCAAGCACATGCTGCGGGTGTGGAGCGACTACCAGTTCAGCGGCGACTTCAGCCGCGTCAGCACCGGCCTGGGTTTCACCACGCAAAGCCATACACTGGGCTACGAACATACCTACGAGGTGCCGGGTTACACCGTGTGGAATGCGCGACTCGGCTATCAGGCCACTCCGGAAATCGGCCTGGCACTGAACGCCAACAACCTGTTCGACAAGCACTACTATTCCGCCGGCTACAACCAGCTCAATGGCAACAACTACTTCGGTGAGCCGCGCAACCTGATGTTCAGCGTCAAATACACTCCCACCTTCTAAGCCGGCTCAGTCGTCCTCATGCAGCTTGATGCCACGGGCATGCAGCAGCGGCGGGACCACCAGCACCAGCAGCGTCAACGCCAGGAACGCAGCCGATATCGGTTGCGTGACGAAGATCAGCCAGTCGCCCTCGCTGATCGACAAGGCGTTGCGCAGCTGTTTCTCCGCCATGGGCCCCAGCAGCATGCCGACGATCACCGGGGCCACAGGGAAATCGAATCGCCGCATCAACACCCCGCCCCAACCGATCCCCAGCATCAACAGTAGATCGAACGAAGAATGGCGCATGCCGTACACGCCGATCGTGGCAAACACCAGGATGCCGGCATTGAGGTAGGGCCTGGGGATCTGCAACAGCTTGACCCACAGGCCCACCAACGGCAGGTTCAACACCAGCAGAATCACGTTGCCGATGTACAGCGAAGCCACCAGCGTCCAGACAAGGTCCGCGGAGGTTTCAAAGAGCATCGGCCCCGGCTGCAGGTTGTAGTTCTGGAACGCAGCCAGCAGTATCGCCGCAGTGGCTGAAGTGGGGATGCCCAGGGTCAGCAGCGGCACCAGCGAGCCGGTGGCGCTGGCGTTGTTCGCCGCTTCGGGGCCGGCGACGCCCTCAATGGCACCCTCGCCTTTGTTCGCCGAGAACTCCTTGGGGTATTTGCTCAGTTTGCGTTCCGTGGAATAGGACAGGAAGGTCGGGATTTCCGCACCGCCAGCCGGAATCGAGCCAAACGGAAAGCCGATCAGGGTTCCGCGCAGCCAGGCGGGCACCGAGCGTTTCCAGTCCGAGCGGGTCATCCACAGCGAAGTCAGGCGATGTCGGCCCGAGGTTTCTTCTTTCTGGTACAACAGGCTGTACAACGCCTCCCCCACCGCGAACAACCCGACCGCCACCAGCACCACCTCGATGCCATCCACCAACTCGGGCACGCCCAGGGTGTAGCGCGCAATGCCGGAGGTCGAGTCCAGGCCGATCAAGCCGATCGCCAACCCCAGCCCCAGCGACGCAAAACCGCGCAGCATCGAAGCGCCGAGCACTGCCGACACCGTGGTGAATGACAACACCAGAATCGCGAAGTACTCCGCCGGCCCGAAGTTCAGCGCCAGCCTGGCCACCACCGGGGCGAACAACGTGAGCAGGACCGTGGCAATGGTGCCGGCCACAAATGAGCCGATCGCCGCCGTAGCCAGGGCGGGGCCGGCCCGGCCGTTGCGCGCCATGAGATTGCCCTCCAGCGCCGTTACCATGGACGACGACTCACCAGGGGTGTTGAGCAGAATGGAGGTGGTGGAGCCGCCGAACTGCGCACCGTAATAGATCCCGGCGAACATGATCAACGCTCCGGTCGGGTCGACCTTGGCGGTGATGGGCAGCAGCAAGGCCACCGTCAGTGCCGGCCCGATGCCCGGCAACACGCCAATGGCGGTGCCCAGCAGGCAGCCGATGAAGCCCCACATCAGATTGATCGGCGTCAGCGCTGCAGAGAAACCCATCGCCAGGCTTGAGAGAATGTCCACGGTGCCGATCTCCTGCAGTCAGATCCAGGCGTTGACGAGCGGCGGCAGGGAAACCCCGAGGCCCGCATTGAACAGCCAGTAAATCGGCAGGGTCAGGGCCATGCCGATGGCGAGGTCGCGCACTGGCCGCCGGCTGCCGAAGCCTCGGGCCGCACAGGCGAACAACAAGGCGGCGGCCAGGACAAAACCGATGACATCGATCAGCACCGCCACCGCCACCAGCCCCGCCGTCACCCAGGCGGCACCAGCCTTGCCACCGGGCAGCGCCTTGGCAGATTCCTCATCGTGATCCGCCAGTTCGCGAAACCCGCCGGTGACTGCCTGGTAGCACAACAACAGCCCAACGCCGCCGACGAACGCCGCCAAGGCATAGGGGTAGACATAGGCCGGCAGGATCACAAAGCCCATTTCGGGCGGAAACTGCCAGGCGCCATACGCGAGCACCGCGCTGAGGGCGATCAGACCGACACCGATAGCCAGTTGCGCGGGCAGGACCGACCGGGTGCCGGCCATCTCAAAGCAGCCCGACCTTGACCAGCATCGCGCGCAATCGCACCTGTTCTTCTTCAACGAACTTGCCGAACTCATCACCCGTCAGGATGCTGGGCGACCAGGCGTTGAGCTGGACATTGTCTTGCCAGACCTTACTCTTGGTCGCGCCTAACACTGCCTCGGTTACCTGGGTGCGTTGCTCGGGCGTGAGGTTCGCCGCACCGTACACACCGCGCCAGTTACCGATGGTCACGTCGTAGCCGCTCTCCTTGAGCGTCGGTGCGTCAATGCCTTCGACCCGGGTCGGCGCCCCGATGGCGAGGACACGGAACTGGCCGTTCTTGATGTACTGCCCCAACTCTGCATAGCCGCCGGTGATGACCTTGATCTGGCCGCCAAGGGCCTGCGCCACCACTTCGCCGCCGCCAGCGAAGGCGACGTAGTTGACCTTGTTCACCGGAATGTCCAGTTTGCCGGCCAACTCGGCGATGCCGATATGATCGATCGAGCCTTTGGAACCACCGCCGAAAGTGACGCTGGTGGGTTTCGCCTTGAAGTCCTTGATCAGGTCATCCAGGGTTTTATAGGGCGACTCCTTGCGCACGGCGAGCACGTTGTACTCGGTGAACAGACGGGCAATGGGCGTCACGTCTTTCAGGCTGATTTGCGGTTTGTTCTGCTCGATGCCGGCGACCATGATCGCGCCGATCACCAGCAATGCGTTGGGGTCGCCCTTGGTGCTATTGGCAAATTGCGCCAACCCCAGGGTGCCACCTGCACCGCCCTTGTTTTCGAAGGTGACCGACTTGGCGGTGCCCGCCTCGACCATGGCCTTGCCCAGAATCCGCGCCGTCTGGTCGTAACCGCCCCCCACCGACCCGGGGGCCATGAACTTGACGGTGTCGAGGGCGAAGGCCGGTGTGGCGAGTACAGTGGCGGCCAGGGCGACAGCGAGGCAGCGGCGCATTGAGTGAACCGGAGCAAACATGGAGGAATCTCCCGAGATCGTTGTTTTTATAAGCCTGCGATTCCACACAGCGTAGTACACCTGTGGGAGCGAGCTTGCTCGCGATGGACTTGGTATCACCATCATGTCGCCGGCCAAAACACCATCACGAGATATCAAGCTTCACTCAGCTCGACTGGATATTCACCCGCAAAAACTCCATCAACTCCGCCGCGGCTGGCGACAGGCTGCGGTTCTTGCGGCACAGGATGCCAATCTGCCGCTCCACCTTGGGTTCCGCCAGCGGCAAGAACACCAGTTGATCATTGCCCAACGGAAACGCCAACGACGGTAATGTCGTTATGCCGATGCCCTCTTCAAGCATGGCGATCAGCGAAATCATGTTGGAGACAAACAATAAGCTGCTCTGCAGCAACTCGTGGGCCTGTGTTCCTTCGAGCAGGCGCGAGGTACCGTTACGCACCAACGGGTAGGCTTGCAGGCTAGACCAGTGCAACTGCTCGCCCGCCGCCACCAATGGATGATCTTTGCGGCACACCACGCCCACCCGGTCGCTGAGGATTGGCAGGAAATCGATATTGTCGTCCGGCATCCAGACGCTGCTTATGCCGAAATCCACCTGACCTTGCACCAACAGTTGCTGCACGCTATCGGCGTTGCCATCCTGAATGCTGATCTGGATTTTCGGGTGCTCGCTGACAAACTGTGCCAGCAGCCGGGGCAGTAGCCGGCTCGCCACCGACGGCACCGTCGCGATGCTCACCTGGCCAATTTCATGCCGGGCCAGCAGGCTCACTTCACTGGCGATCCGGTCGTGATGCGCGAGCAAATCCTGGAACAGCGGCAGGCAATGCTCACCGAAAGGCGTCAGTTCGGTTTTGCCGCCTTTCTCAAACAGCGCCTGCCCCAGTTTCTGTTCCAGCTCACGCACAGCAAGGGACAGCGCGGGCTGGGTGCGATACGCCTGTTTTGCCGCGCCATGGAAGCTCTTGAGCTGCGCGACCAGCACGAAGTAACGCAATTGAGTGATCTTCAGCTCTGGCAACACGGTAAGTTTTCCTTATCAGATCATATTTATTATTAATTTTTATTTGCACACTAATACTCGCAAGATGGGAACCACGCAATCGGAGGTTCCCCATGGCACTGCAAACTCATAAAAACTACATCGCTGGCGACTGGTGCGACGGCATGGATGTCATCGCTAACCACAGCCCGTCGGACGTAAACGATCTGGTTGGTCATTACCAACAGGCCAGCGTAGAACAGACCCTGGGCGCAATCACTGCGGCCCGTGACGCTCAACCGGTGTGGGCCGCGACCGGGTTGGAACAGCGCCAACAGGTGTTGATGGCCATCGGCAACGAGTTGATGGCGCGCAAGGAAGAGCTCGGTCAACTGCTCTCTCGCGAAGAAGGCAAACCTCTCGCCGAAGGCATTGGCGAGGTCAGTCGCTCCGCGCAGTTCTTCCACTACTACGCCGCCGAAGTGCTGCGCCAGCTGGGCGAAACAGCCGCCTCAGTACGCCCTGGCATCGAGATCGAAGTGCAGCGCGAACCGGTAGGCGTAGTAGGCATTATCACCCCATGGAATTTCCCCATGGCCACCGCCGCCTGGAAGATCGCCCCGGCCTTGGCCTTCGGCAACGCCGTGGTGTTCAAGCCTGCCAACCTGGTGCCCGCCAGCGCCTGGGCACTGACTGAAATCATCAGCCGCCAGAACCTGCCCGCCGGCACCTTCAACCTGGTCATGGGTAGCGGCAGCGTGGTGGGTGAAAGCCTGATCCAGTCTGCCGATATCGACGCGCTGACGTTTACCGGCTCACTACACACCGGACGCCGGGTGGCCGTCGCTACCGCAACCAACCTGGTGCGCTGCCAGCTCGAAATGGGCAGTAAAAATGCCTTGGTGGTGCTCGACGATGCCGACCTGGAAATCGCTGTCGAGTGCGCCTTGAACGGTGCCTTCTTCGGTACCGGCCAGAAGTGCACCGCTTCCTCCCGACTGATCGTCTGCGACGGCATTCATGATCGCTTTGTCACCGCGCTCACCGCGCGCATGCGGCAGTTGAAAGTCGGGCATGCCCTTGAACCGGGCGTGCACATTGGCCCGGTCGCCGAAGCCCGTCAGCTTGAGCAGAACCTGCAGTACCTGGAACTGGCCAAGGCCGAAGGCGCGACGCTGGTCGAAGGCGGTGAAGTGCTGGCGCTGGAGCCTGCCGGCCATTACATGCGCCCTGCGCTGTTCATCGATAGCAGCAACGACATGCGCATCAACCGCGAAGAAGTATTCGGCCCGATTGCCTGCGTGATCCGGGTCAGCGACATCGAACAAGCCCTCGCGGTACTCAACGACACCGAATACGGCCTGACGGCCGGAATTATCACCCAGTCCCTGCGCCATGCCAGCGAATTCAAACGCCGCGCCCGCACCGGATGCGTGATGGTCAACCTGCCAACAGCCGGCACCGATTACCACGTGCCGTTCGGCGGTCGTAAAAACTCGAGCTTCGGCCCGCGTGAACAGGGGCAGTACGCCCGCGAGTTCTACACCGTGGTCAAGACCACCTACGTGCGGCCCTGAATCGGAGAGCACTATGCAAGACTTGTTGATGATCGACGGCCTGCAGTACTCCAACTGGAGTGAAGAGATTTTTCGCCAGATGCAGGAAGGTGGCCTCAGCGCCGTCCACGCCACCATCGCGTACCACGAGAATGCGCGGGAAACCCTGTCGCGCCTGGGTGAATGGAACCGCCGCTTCGAGGCCTGGCCCGAGCTGATCCGCCCCGTGCGTGAAGCCGCCGACATTCGCCTGGCGCATCAGGAAGGTCGCGTCGGGGTTTTCTTCGGCTTCCAGAATTGCTCACCCATAGAAGACGACATCAGCCTGGTGGAAATCTTCCGGCAGTTGGGCGTGCTGGTCATGCAACTGACCTACAACAACCAGAGCCTGCTCGCCAGCGGCTGCTACGAGCGCGAAGACAACGGCATCAGCCGCTTCGGGCGCCAGGTGATCAGCGAGATGAACCGCGTGGGCATGTTAATCGACATGTCCCACAGTGCCGAACGCAGCACCCTGGAAGCCATCGACCTGTCGAGCCGGCCGGTGATCGTTTCCCACGCCAACCCCTCGAGCTTCCACGCCGCCAAGCGCAATAAATCCGACGCAGTGCTGCGCGGCATCGCCGATTCCGGTGGCCTGCTGGGTTTCAGCACCTATCCGTTCCACCTCAAGGGCGCGTCCGGCTGCAGTCTCGAATCGTTCTGCGACATGGTCGCCAACACTGCCGACCTGATGGGCGTCGAGCACATAGGCATCGGCACCGACCTGTGCCAGCAACAACCCCTTAGTGTCCTGGAATGGATGCGCAATGGACGCTGGAGCAAGGACAAGGACTACGGCGAGGGATCGGCCGACAACGCCAACTGGCCGCAACCGCTGCAGTGGTTCCGCGACAGCCGGGATTTCCCGGTGATCGCCCAGGGCCTGCGCGCCCGTGGTTTCGCTGAGCAAGAGGTGCGCAACATCATGGGGCTGAACTGGCTGCGACTGCTGGAAACCGCCACCACTGCCATTGCCTGACCCTGAAATTCACCGTGAGGACACTATGAAAAACAACAACAATAGCCTCCCGTTCATCTCCCTCATCGGCGATGCACAGCCTCAAGCGCGTATGTTGGAGGCATCATGAAAACATCTAGCAGCCTGCAAGCCGAAAGCCAGCCACTGGCCCTCGCGCCGCCGAAAAAAGACCTCGACTGGCCGCTGTTCCTGATCAGTGGCGGCTTCCTCGGCGCCTTTCTGATCGCCGCGCTGGTCGACATCGAAGGCACCTCGAAACTGGTGAACACCCTGTTCACCTGGTCGACCCGGTTCTTTGGCCTGTACTGGCAAATCCTCATGCTGCTGACGTTTGCCGTAAGCCTGTTCATCTGCTTCAGCAAATGCGGGCGGGTGCGCCTTGGCGGTATTGACCAGCGACCCGACACCAGTACCTTCAACTGGATAGCCGTGATCATGTGCGCGTTGCTCGCCGGTGGCGGTGCCTTCTGGGCCGCGGCTGAACCCATGATGCATTTCGCCAGCCCGCCGCCGCTGTTCGCCGGTGTGCAGGCGCATACAGAGGCCGCTGCGCATGCCGCGCTTGCACAGTCCTTCGTACACTGGGGTTTCCTCGCCTGGGCGGTGCTTGGCAGCCTGCTGTCGATTGTCCTGATGCACCTGCATTACGACAAAGGCTTGCCACTGGCACCCCGAACCCTGCTCTATCCGCTGCTTGGCGAGCGTGCGCTCAAAGGTCCGATTGGTACCCTGGCAGACGCCACCTCGATCATCGCCGTAGTCGCCGGGACCATCGGCCCGATCGGATTCCTGGGTCTGCAAATCAGCAGCGCGTTGCATTCAGTGTGGGGTATTCAGAACGACCTGACGACCCAGGCCATCACCATCATCCTGGTCACGGTGATGTACACCACCTCATGCCTGGTGGGTCTGAAGGGCATTCGCTTCGTCAGTGAAATCAACGTGTGGTTGATGATTGGCCTGGCGGTGTTCATGGTGGTGTTCGGACCGACCGCGTTCATCCTGGGCGGTTTCCCGACTGCATTTGCACTGCACGTGGAACAGTTCATCCCGATGACGCTGTTCCGCGCCGACCCGAAATGGCTCGACTGGTGGACAGTATTCTACTGGGGCTGGTTCATTGGCTATGCACCGATGGTGGCGCTGTACGTGGCGAAGATCTCCCGCGGCCGAACCATCCGCGAAGTGATCATGACGCTGTCGATCATCGCCCCCATCGTGACCATGTTCTGGTTCACCGTGGTCGGCGGCACCGGCATCGGCATGGAACTGCAATCGCCGGGCATCGTCACCGCCAATGGCGCGCAGCCTGAAGCGTTGCTGCTGGGTGTCACGCAGAACCTGCCGCTGGGTGGCCTGGTCTCGGCGTTGTTCCTGTTCCTGAGCTTCATCTCGGTAGCGACCAATGGTGACGCCATGGCGTTCACCGTCGCCATGGCCATGTCCAGAGACGACAAGCCGAAAAAATGGCTGCGGGCCTTCTGGGCCATCGGCATGGGCCTGGCCGCCGTGGTGCTCATCACCATTGGTGCGGGCGGCGTAACCGCGCTGCAATCGTTTATCGTGATTACCGCCGTGCCAGTGTCGCTGCTGATCCTGCCGTCGCTCTGGGACGCGCTGAAAATCGCCCGGTACATGGCCCGCGAGCAGGCGGTCTGAACATGAATAATCCAGGAAGCGTCACGATGTGGTACTCCCCTTGCGAACCATCGCAGCCGATACTGCGCCCGGCCGATCAGGTCATGGACCTCGATCGCCTGGGCAGCCAGTTCCAGAGCCGCCTGAGTTTCGTGCGCAGCAGCATGCGCCGCATGATGAACCAGCAATGGCGTATCCGGCGCCGCCGCTTCGACCTCGACGGCGAAGGTTTCGGCACCGCCATTTATCGAATCGATACGCCCCACGCCCACTACCACTGCGTGATTTTCTCGGCCTACCTGCCCCCGGAAAAACGTAGCGACCGGGTGATCGCCGATCAATGGGACGTCAGCTTCGTCCTGCTGGCTGGTGATGTCGATGAGCTGCAACTGCAGGACCTGCGCCGCAACGTGCCACTGCAGGAAGCCGGGCGATTTGACTCGCGAGTGCTGGTGTTGTCCCGGGCCAATCGAAGCCTGCGCAACTTTGAACGGTTCGTCGCTGCCTTGGCCGAAGGCACCCAGCCCGATCCCCAGCAGCTGGCCGAAGTGGGCTATCTGTATCGCACCACCGCCGTGTACGGCAATGGCAAGTTCGGCATCGCCGACTTCAGCTGCCTGCAAGGCAACGAGGATTTCACTCAGCCCTTCAGCGCGCAAATGTTCACCGTGTACCTGCTGCGCCATTTCAGTATCGAGCAGATCGAACACATGGCGCGGGCGCGCAATCCGCAACGGGCGGTTGGCCTGGCGATTGCCCTGCAACGTTACCTGGGTGTCGGCAATTCCACAGGCCTGGGCATGGCACCATTCCTGATCAATCATCCGCAGCTGGTTAACCAGTGGGTCTGGGCTCGGGAAACCGCACTGGCGCAGGTCCTGGGGCAAGCGGCGGATCTGCCACGGGTTGAGCGCCTGCGGGCATTGCTGGAACGGGGGCGCCGACATGTGCAAGAGACAGTCACCGACGACCAGCGCCAGGCGGCGCTCGATCAGTGCACGCTGGCTGACCTGGCACGCTTGATTCAGTGGTTCGACGCACAGCCTGTCAGTCCTGATCTGTGGACGCGAGTCCAGGGTTGGGCGCAGAGCCATGGCGGTAAAGGCTGCCAGGAATTGCTGGTGAGCCTGCTGCTGGAGCTGTACCCGCAGCTGGTCGATCCCCTGGCGGAACAGATGGCCGTCAGCGAAGGTTTTCGCCTCAACGCCGACATGCCGCTGACGGAGCTGCGCGTACTGATGGAGAACCACTACCGTTGGGCACTGGAGCTTGATCTGGACAGCCCTGCAGCCAATCACTTTTTCTGGTATCGCTCGGTAGAAAAAGAGGAGCCGCGCCTGGGTGAGCGCGCCATGGAGCCGGGAGCGGAAAAGGAAATGCAGCTGGGCATCGCGCACAACATCCAGCGCTGCCACACAGCACTACTGGCCTATCTGGAGCAGCACCCGCAGCAGCTGACGGCGCACTTTCTGCTCGCCCAACCGCAATTCAAGGGCACGGTGTGCCGTCTGCAGGGCATGGCTTGCTGCGCCTATGGCGAGATCCGCGCCAATCTGTTGCATCGCAGCATGCTGCCCATCGACTTGTTGCGCTGCAAACTGGCGTTCTTCGGCGCTGGCAAGTTCGATCCGAAATCCAGCCGCTGGGTGCGCATCACCTTGTTCCAAGGCGCGCCGCTGGTCAGCGAGATCGGCCAGCCTTTTGACGACGACTGGAACTTCGCCGTCATGCCCACCTTGGACGGAGAAGTCTGATGCGTGTTTCGTACAACGAAGTACAGGTGATCTGCCGCAAGGCCTTCGAAGGCCTGGGCTTTGCACCGGGTGACTGCGACGACGCTGCCGATATGATTGCCCGCCTGCAGCAGCAGGGCCTGGACGGCATTGGCGCGCTGAAAAAAGCCCTGGCGTTCCTGCATGATGAGGTCGATCGGCCCATCGAAACCAACTATGAAGACGCCGCGCAATTGACCCTCGACGCTCACGGCCAAAGCATCCTGCGCTGCGCCGCCCAGGCCGTCGAGCTGGGCGTGAGCAAGGCTTTGCGTGGCGGCAGCGCCTTGATCCGCATCCGCCATTGCCACAACCGCATCCTGCTGCTGGGTTACCTGGCTCGTTGCGCCGATCAGGGGCTGAACTTCTGCGCGTACTGGCGGGATGCGCGGCAGGAACTGGTCGCGACCTTCAGTGCCGGCGACAGCCAGCCATCCTTGCGCGTACATGATCTGCCGCAACCAGCCATGGATGATGAGCAGAGCATCAACGTGTTGGTCTCCCGCCACTTCACCCTCCTGCCGTGCCCGGGCCTGACTACCCGGCATTACCACACGTTCGTGGGCGGGCTGGAGGTGGATGACGAGGTGTGGGCCAGGTTGAAAAAACTCGGTGAACGAGTGCTGGTGGAAAGCACCGAAGAATCCCGACGACGTGGTGCCGGTGAAAGCAGCGACGCCTGATCAACTCTCTATCAACGCTTCAGGAATATTTGCATGAAATACGCAGTCAAGACCGACCTCTTCGCCTCTCGCGCTCCGCTGGAATGGGCCGTCGTCGGCAACGGCACGCTGTACACCGCACAAATTCCCATCGATCGGGAGGGGCAGGTGGTGCCCGGGGGAATCGAAGCCCAGACCCGGCAGACCCTGGACAACCTGCGCCACACCCTGGACGCCGCCGGCAGCTCGCTGGACGCCGTGACCCAGGTCCTGATCTATGTCACCGACCGCAGCTATCTGGCGACCGTGAATGGAATGTACACCGAATACTTCCAGGCGCCCTTCCCCAACCGTGCGGCGGTGGTAGTGGCGGGGTTGGCGCGGGAAGAAATGTTGGTGGAGTTGGTGGTTTACGCCTGCGTTGGGTGACTGATCCTGCACTTTGGTAGTGAACGTTAGACCACCATCGCCAGCAAGCCGGCGGCTGCATGGGATCGGGGGGACCCGCAGAAAGACGAGGTATCACAGATCCCCAGGAGCCTGCTTGCCGGCGATTATCGCAATGCGGTCTTTGCGACGGATCAGGTATTAGTCTTTAACCGAGTCCACAAACGCGTACTCAACCGCGCAATCGCCGCCGGCAACTCCTCGACCGTGAACAGCTTCTCCAGCACGGTCTTCGGCGGATAGATCGCCAGGTCCTGCTTCACCGCCGGTACCACATATTGATCCGCCGCCAGATTGGGGTTGGCGTAGTGGATGCTGTTGCTGATATTGGCAATCACCTGCGGCTCGAGCAGGTAGTTCATGTAGGCGTAACCGTTCTTCTCGTGCGGCGCGCTCTTGGGCATCACCACCATGTCAAACCACAGGGTCGAGCCCTCATCCGGAATCGAGTAGGCGATGTTGATGCCATTGTTGGCTTCCTTCGCACTGGCCGCCGCCTGCACCACGTCGCCGTTGAAGCCGATCACTGCGCAGACATTGCCATTGGCCAGGTCGCTGATGTACTTGGAGGCATGGAAGTACTGCACATAAGGGCGGATTTTCAGCAACGCCTGCTCGGCCTTCCTGTAGTCCGCCGGCTCGTGGCTGTGGGGCGGCAGGCCCAGGTAGTTGAGGGTGATCGGCAGGATTTGCGTGGGGTTATCAATGATCGCCACGCCGCATTGGCTGAGCTTCTTGATGTTCTCTTCGTCGAAGAACAATTTCCAGGAACGGGTAATATCGGTGTTGCCAAAAATCGCCTTGATCTTCTCGACGTTGTAGCCAATGCCCGCCGTGCCCCACATATAGGGGTAGCCATACTGGTTGCCCGGGTCGTTGACCTCAAGCTTGTGCAGCAATACCGGATCGAGATTCTTCCAGTTCGGCAGCTGGCTCTTGTCGAGCTTCTGCACGGCGCCGGCCTTGATCAGGCGCGAGAGAAAATGGTTTGAAGGGCTGACCACGTCATACCCTGTGTTGCCGGTCATCAGCTTGGATTCCAGCACCTCGTTGCTGTCATGAATGTCGTAGGTGGCCTTGATCCCGGTTTCCTTGGTAAAACTAGTCAGGGTGTCATCGGCGATGTAGCCGTTCCAGTTGGAGATATTGACCACTTCATCCGCGTAACTGGCTGCCGGGAACGAGGCGAGCATGACCATCAGGGTAAGGTTGTTGATGCGCATTTTCTGTCACCGTGTGTGCTGAGTTGTTGTTCTTGGTTGATCGACGGATGTTCTAGATTTCAGTTCTGGCCCTGACTGACTCCACACGCATGCGCAGCATGGCACCGATATCCAGCAACGGTTTGGGTGGCAGCCAGCCGGGTTGGGCTCGGCGCATCACCGATTGCAGGACTGGCGAATCGACGCCAGAGGACATTTCAGCCAGCAACCGCCCCCACAAAGTGCCGCGTGCCACACCGGAACCATTGCAGCCTGCCACCGCATAAACACCCTCCTCGACCTTGGCGAAGTAAGGCTGGCCGCTGCGCGATGCGCTCAAATGTCCGGTCCAGGTGTACTGGATGTCCTGGGCGCCGAGGAATGGGAAACGCCGCTGCAAACCCAGCACATGATGTTCACGGCGCACTCGCAGCTCGCTGGCGGATAAATCCCGCAACCGGTATTCCGCCGTGTTGCGGATCATCACCCGGCGGTCCGGGGTCAAGCGCACGGTGGCGCCCAGCGGCCGAGTGGACAGCACGCCCCAGGGCTCGACCGCGCCGATTGCCTGGTACTCGGCGTCAGTCAGCTGCCGGGTGAGGCTCGCGCTGAGCTCCATCGCAAACGTTGCGCTGTCGTCGATGCCCGAACGCGAGATGAATGCATTCAGGCATACCAGCACTTGCTGCGCTTCAATTCGGCCGGCAACGCCATTGGCGCGCACGCGCCCCTGACTCAGGCGCTCCAGACCGGTGATGTCGGTGTTTTCGTAGAGGGTGACGCTGGCGGGCAACGCATCCAGCAAGCCCTTGACGTACTTCGCCGGCTGCAACAACGCGTTGCCATTGCCGCACCAGATAGCCGCCTGGTAATGCCGGGTACCCAGCTGGTGATACAGCGCCTCGCCTTGTAGAAAATGCGCCGAAGCACCCACCGCGCGCAGGGTTTGCAGCTTGTCCTCGACCTGGGTCAACTTGCCGGGATCGCTCACCGCAAAAAAGTAACCATCGTCGCGAAAATCGCATTCGATGCCATGCCGGGCGATTCGCTGGCGCACCTCGAGGCTGGCAACCCGGGAGATCTCGGTGTCCACCTGATAGTCGGCAAAACCCTTGCGGCCCAACAACTCATCGGTGCCCGGATGTTCGTGGGCCACGGCAAACCCTGAGTTGCGCGCCGAAGCGCCCTGCGCCGCACGCTGGCGATCAACGATCACGATGCGGGCGTGAGGGTGCATCTGCGCGAGGGTGTGGGCGGCGTTCAACCCGGTAATCCCAGCCCCGATAATCAGCCAGTCAGCCTTCTCGGTACCCTTCAGGGAACCGCGCACGGGCGATCTGCCCGCCTGCGCAATCCAGCCACATTCATTGGTCATGCATCACCTCGATCCCCTGTTGTCCCGCCGTGGGCATTGCCCTTTCCCATGCGTTGAACGCATGAGAAACCTCGGCCACGACTGGAATTTAGAGCGCCAACAGTGATAAAACCAACGTTATAAAATCATCGAAGTATTCGGAAAACGCATGGATAAGCTTCGTCACGTCCCGTCGCTGCAAGCAATGCAGGCGCTGGTGGAAGTTGCCGACTCCGGCAGCTTCACTCAGGCCGCATCGAGGCTGTGCCTGACTCAAAGCGCTGTGAGTCGGCAAATTCAGCAGCTGGAGAGTCACTTCGGTGTCGCGTTGTTCGTGCGCACCAGTCGCAGCCTGAGTCTCACGCCCGAGGGCGAGCAGGTGCTAACCAGTGCCCGCAGCATCCTCGAGCAACTCAAAGCCCTGGAGGAACGGCTGGCCCCCAGGGAGCGTCCGTTTCGCATCCGCATGCACGTATCCCTGGCGGTGCGCTGGTTGCTGCCCAGGCTGAGCGAGTTCTACCGGTCTCATCCCGAGGTTTTGCTGTCGATCGAGACTGTGGCAACTGAGGTGGTGGAGCCAGCCGTCGACAGCGACGCCTACATCCTCTATCTGGCGCAACCATCGAATGATCCACAGTCCATGACGCTGTTCGAGGAAGCGCTTGTGCCCGTCTGCGCACCGGGGCTGGCGCACGCGCTGCGAGCAGTCGAAGACCTGGTGCATTGCACCTTGCTGCATCGCTCCTCGGACCGTCATGACTGGGTAAAATGGTTGGCAGCCAACGGCGGTGGACCGCTGGAGCGCTACCGGCACATTCCTTTCAACCTGGATGAACTGGCACTGGATGCCGCTGCACGCGGGCTGGGCGTGGCGATGACAGACCTGACCCTGGCGGGCGAGTCGGTAGATCGAGGCGTGTTGGTGATTCCCTTCGGTAAGGCGCTGAAGACAAAGGGCGTGTATGCGCTGACCCTGCAACCCTCAGCGAGCGCGCATCCGGCCTGTGGGCTGATCCTAGAGTGGTTCGCCCAGCAGGCCGAGGGGGAAATCGCGAACCCCGAAAGCTAGGTGCCGTTACCGATGCCCTCGGTCGCCTGGGCAAACGCCAAACCGGCCTCGCGCACCAGCTGACGCCATTCGTTGCTGTTGATCAGACCGGCACGTTCCATCTCGTCAGCGGCCTTGAGGAGCTCATCGTACTGCTCCTCACAATCCATGCGAATCAACGGCTCCTTGAGCAGTTGGTACCAGGCCGCCATTGCTTGCTGCTTTCGATCGTCGTTCATGGCCAGACTCCAACGGTTGTTTCTGGTTGGGCGTCTGGCGTGGATAGCGGTTCCCGGGTGCCGACATACGGCGACTGACTCAAATTCCTTGCCATGCCCTGGCCTGGCCTGGCCTGTGGGAGCAAAGCTTGCTCGCGATAACTCCCACCGATTAATCGCCACCTCTACCAAACCGCAACATCGTAGGTGACATAGACCCGATTACTGTCCCGCCCCCGCGCATAATCCGAGCGATACACATAGTTGCGCAACCTGATCCCCAAACCCTTGAATGCGCCGTCCTGCAGCACATACGCCAACTCGGCATCCCGCTCCCACTCATGCAACCGCGCGTCCCCGGATTTGCCATTGTCGCCACTCAGATAGCGCGTGGAAAACGTCAGGCCCGGCACGCCGGCCCGGGCGAAGTCGTAGGCGTAGCTGAGCATCCAGGTCTTCTCGTCTTCTTCGATAAACTTGCCGATCCCGACATTGCTGAACGAATAGACGGTCGCGCCGCTGATGTAGGGCAACCCTGCGTCGCCACTGAGTACCTGATACCCGCCGCCGAAACTGTGCCCTGTCAACGAGTAGGTCAACTGGCCGCTGAGCATATCGTTATCGATGACGCCACCCCGCCCCGTTCCGGCGTCCACGCTGTGGAAGTAGCGCAGGTCGCTGGTCAGCACGCCAGCACCCAGGGTCAGATCATGCTGGACTGCCGCGAACTGCTGACGATAGAAGTCCTGCAGTTCGCCGTAGAAGTACCCCAGGCGAATGTTCTTGCCCAGCTTGTAGTCGCCACCTGCATAGGAAAAATCCGAACCCTTGCCAGTAAAGCCATCGGGAATAATCGAGCGACTGTCCGACGAATCCCTGAGCTTGAACTGATCCAGATGACCGGCAGTGAGTGTCAGGTTGGCGATGTCGTTACTGGTGAACTGGGTGCCTTGATACGTCTGTGGCAACAGGCGCGCATCGTTGTAGATCAACACCGGTGTCCTGGGCAACAAAGAACCCTGCTTGACCACGGTTTTCGCCAGCCGGACCTTGCCCGCCACCCCCAGGCTTGCGAACTCATCCGCCGCACGTACGTCGTCGTGTACCGGCAGCAGACCCGTGCCGCTACGACCTTTGCCGGAGTCCAGTTTAACGCCGACGAGGCCCAGCGCATCCACGCCAAAGCCCAGCGTGCCCTGGGTAAAGCCGGACTGGTAATCGAGCAGGAAACCCTGCGCCCATTCAGTACGCTCGCTCTTGGCAGTCTGCGCCGCCCGGGCGCTCAGGCCGTTTTCATCACGGAAATTTTCGTTGAAGTACACGTTGCGTAATTGCAGCTTCAATTTGCTGTCTTCGATCAATCCCGCCGCCCAGGCACTGGCCGAAGGCACAGCGTTCAAGAGAACAGCAACGGCCCCGCAGGTCAGGAATTTGCTCATGTTCAATACTCATTATTGTTATTGGCCGATGCACTGATCCGCGCGCCCTTTTCCGGGCACGGGAGCAGTTTTCAGGGGGAAAGGCGATCAGACGAACAGGGTCAGTGCACCGGTCAACAGCGCCAACGCTGTGACAACCAGGGAAGTCAGCACCGCCCACTTGAAGGCGGCTTTCTGGAAGTCACCGATGTCGCGGTCGATCATGCCCATTAACAGCAAAGTGGATGCCACCAGCGGACTCATCAGATGCACCGGCTGGCCGAGGATCGATGCCCGGGCTATTTCCAGGGGGCTGATACCGTAAGCAGCTGCGGCGTTGGCGAGGATCGGAACCACGCCAAAGTAATAGGCGTCATTAGACAGGACGAAGGTCAAGGGCATGCTGGTAATGGCCACGACCAGCGGGAACAGATGCCCCCATGCCGGCGGAATCCAATCCACCAGGGTCTGCGCCAAGGCGTCGACCATCTTGGTGCCGGAGAAGATCCCGGCGAAAATCCCGGCCGCAAACACCAACAGCACTACAGTCATGGCGTTGCCGGAATGGGCGAGGATGCGTTCTTTCTGGATGTCCAGTTGCGGGTAATTGATCATCAGGGCAAGTACAAAGCCGATCAGAAACAGAATCGCCGAGTGCATCACGCCCATCACCAGCGCCGCCATCACCACGATGACCAGCAGCAGGTTGACGTAAGCCAGCTTCGGTCGTTTGTGCGGCGTATCGCCGAGGATCGCCTCGATATAGCAATTACCGCCACCGCTGCTCAGGTGCACATTACCGATACGCTTGCGTTCGGAACGGCCCAGCAGGAAAGCGGTAAACACCACCCACGCCGCACCACCCACCATAGTCGGCAGCAACGGAATGAAGTACTCCCCTGCATCCAGGCCCAGTGCCGCGATGGCTCGTGTGGCCGGGCCGCCCCAAGGGCTCATGCCACTCATGATGCTCAGCGACAACATGGCCACGATCCCGAGGATCATCGGATTCATGCCGATGCGCTTGTACAGCGGCAACATGGCAGCGCAGGTGATCATGTAGGTGGTCGTGCCGTCACCATCCAGTGCCACGGTCAACGAGAGCAACGCCGTACCCACGGCGATCTTCATCGGGTCGCCATTGACCCGCTTGAGGATCTTGCGGATCAGCGGGTCGAACAATCCGGAGTCGATCATCAGGCCGAAAAACAGGATCGCGAACAACAACAGCGCAGCGGAGGGAGCGACCATTTTCAGGCCGTCGAGCATCATTTTCCCTGTGGTTCCGCCGAAACCACCAATCACTGCAAAGACAATCGGTACAACCGTCAAGGCGACGATGGGTGACAGGCGTTTGGTCATGATCAGGAAGGTGAACACGACCACCATGGCCAAGCCGAGTAAGGCGAGCATAGGGCAATTCTCTTGTTGTTATAGGTGATAAGGCCGACGGCAAGGCAGGCAACCTGAGCCTACCAGACGACGCAGCCTGCGATCAGGGATCTAGCCCGCGAGTCGCTGTGAAACCGGTGCATACACAAAGCCGGAAAACAGGCGTCGGGCAGTACGCACGACAGAGGCGCGGATGGTTTCACCGTTCTCGCCGGTGTACGACAAGACCACGTCGATACCGCCGCCGGGGTGTTCGATCCGCACGTGTTGCAAGCGCGCGGTGGCGGTATCGCCGAGCATTTGGGCAACGATACTGCCTTGACTGACACAAGCGGTCGCCAGGCCAATGGAACCCGTGATGGCCAGCGAGCGATGACAGCTGTGCGGCATGAAGTAACGCACCTGCAGGGTGCCGCCGGCCTTGGCCGGCGATACCAGCACCGGCTTGGGAATGACCATGCCCTTCACATCGCCCAGACCCATCGCGGCACCTGCACGCAGGCGCAAGGCCTCCAGGCGACGCAGGAATTTCTTGTCGGCGTCCAGCTCTGCCGGGGTTTCATCGCCGCGCTTGCCCAGGTGGCGTGCCTCGATGAGCACCATCGGCATGGCCATGTCGATGCAGGTCACCGGAATGTCGTCGAACACATCCTGGGTGTTGCCGGTGGGAAAGAGCTTGCCGGTCTTGCACCCAGCCGCGTCGAGGAAGGTCAATTGAACCGGAGCTGCGCTGCCTGGCACTCCATCGATTTCGGTGTCCCCTTCATAGCTGACCTTGCCCTGGGGCGTTTGCACTTCAGAGGTGACGAAGGTCCCGGTATTGAGGTTGCGGATGCGCACGCTGGTCATCGTTTGGCTGGCCTTGACCAGGCCTTGCTCGATAGCGAATGGCCCGACCGCGCAGAGCATGTTCCCGCAGTTGGGGGCCGTGTCCACGCGACGCGAGGACACCATGACCTGCACGAACAGGTAATCCACATCGGCATCGGGGTGCAGCGACGGACTGACAATAGCGACCTTGCTGGTCTGCGGGCTGCCGCCGCCAATGCCGTCAATCTCCAGTTCGTGACCGGAGCCCATCAAGGCGAGCAGCAGTTCGTCACGCTGTTCAATGGACACGGGCAGGTCCCAGGCCAGGAATACGGGGCCCTTTGAGGTACCACCGCGCATCAGTACACAAGGAATTCGTTGCATGGCTACTGACTCTTGTTGATTAATCAGGGCGATTGATGTCTTGCAAACAAGAGTGACAGGGAAGCACTGGTGTTTCCAATGCAAAGATTCGAGCTATTATTGCGTTTGACGAAAGAGTTGAACGAGCGAAAATGGCACTTTTCGCCGAGGTATTTTTAAGGGGAATTTATGGAATATGAGCTTCAAGACATCAGATCATTCGTAAAAATCGCCGAACTTGGCAGCTTTCATGAAGCCGCTGATGCCTTGCACCTGTCTCAACCCGCACTGAGCCGGCGGATCAAGAAGCTGGAAGAGGGTCTGGGGACGGCGTTACTGGATCGCACCACGCGCAAGGTCAGCCTCACCAGCGTCGGGCGTGATTTTCTGCCCAAGGCGCGTCGACTGCTGGATGACTTCGACGACTCGATTCTCAACATCAGGGAGTTGGCCGAACGGCAGATCGGCCGGGTGACGCTCGCCTGCATCCCCACCGCCGCCTTCTACTTCCTGCCTTCGGTGATTCGCCTCTATAACGAACGCTACCCCAAAATCCGCATTCGCCTGCTCGACCTGAGCGCGAACGAAGGCCTGGAAGCGGTACTGCGCGGCGAAGCCGACTTTGGCATCAACATGATGAGCGGCCAGCATCCGGATATCGAGTTCGTGCCGCTGGTGAACGAGCCCTTTGTGCTGGCGTGCCGACGCGACCACGAACTGGCCGAACGCAGTTCAGTCACCTGGTCGGAGCTCAGTGAGTATCGGCTGATCGGCGTGGGCCGCCTCAGCGGCAACCGTATGTTGCTGGATCACGCTCTATCCGGTTTGAGCTGGCGTCCGCAATGGTTCTATGAAGTGCAGCATCTCTCGACTTCATTGGGCCTGGTGGAAGCCGGGCTTGGGGTGTCGGCAATGCCGAGCCTGGCAATGCCAGCGGGCGATCATCCAACGCTGGTCAGCATTCCCCTCATTGAACCTGTGGTGAACCGCTCTTTGGGGCTGGTGTACCGCAGAGGCGCATCACTCTCCCCCGCGGCGGAGAAGTTTGTCTCGATTCTGCTTGAGCAATGGCCGCAGTGACCCCTTCTATACCCGCGCGCCCAGAGCGCAATGCCGACACCTAATGTTTTCGTCGGCAAGCGCAGCCAGGATCAATGCGCAATACACACCGATTTCAACTCGGTATAGGCCTCGATCACCGCGCGTCCGAACTCGCGGCCCATGCCGGATTGCTTGACCCCGCCGAACGGCATTGCCGGGTCGAGCAGTACGTGGGCGTTGACCCACACGGTGCCGGCTTCGATGCGCGGGACCAGGTTCATCGCTTTGCCCAGGTCGTTGGTCCAAAGGCTGGCGGCCAGGCCGTAGCGGTTGTCGTTGGCCAGGGCGATGACGGCGTCTTCATCGTCGAAGGGCATGATGCCCAGCACCGGGCCGAACACTTCTTCCCTGCTCACGGTCATGCCGTGGTTGATATCGGCCAGGATCGTCGGCTGCACGTAGAAGCCCTCGCCCTCGAGCAACTCCCCGCCGCACACCACCCGTGCTCCTTCCTGGCGAGCCAGTTCGATGTGCTTGAGCACGCCTTGCTGCTGCTTGCGCGACACCAGCGGGTTGATCGCCGCGTTGCAGTTCATGCCGGCGCCGATCGGCATGGCCGACACCGCTGCCGCGAGGCCTGCAACGAAGCGGTCGTGGACCGAGCGATGCACATAGAAACGTGAGGCGGCGGCGCAGACCTGGCCGTTGTTCAGCAGGCCACCAAGGATCGCGCCCTGAATGGCTTTGTCGATGTCGGCATCGGCGAGCACAATCATCGGGTTCTTGCCTCCCAATTCCAGGGCAAAGCGCGTCATGTTCGCCATGCACGCCACACCCACGCTCTTGCCCACGGCCGTGGACCCGGTAAACGAGACTTTGCTCACCAACGGATGCGCCGTCAGCACGCCGCCCACCGAGACGCCGCCACCGGTTACGACGTTGAACACACCGGCGGGAATACCAGCCTCCAGCGCCAGCTCTGCCAGGCGCATGGCGGTCAACGGGGTTTCCATGGCCGGCTTGATGATCACCGTGCAACCGGTGGCCAGCGCGGGCATCAGCTTCCAGGCGGCGATCAGCAGCGGGAAGTTCCACGGCACGATGCCCACCACGACACCCACCGGCTCGCGCTTGGTGAACGCGGTGAATTTGGCACCCGGTGGCAGCGGGATCGACACGTCGAAAGTCTGCCCTTCGATCTTGGTGGCCCAGCCGGACATGTAGCGCATGAACTCTACGGTCGCGTTCAGATCCAGTGCGCGGGCCATGTTGATCGACTTGCCCTGGCTCAGGGTTTCCAGCTGGGCCAGCTCTTCGGCGTGCGCTTCGACCAGGCGGGTAAAGTTTAGCAGGATGCGCTCGCGATCCGCCGGACGCAGGCCCGACCACACCCCGGATTTGAACGCGGCGTGGGACGACTGCACGGCCTGCTCGACGATTTGCAGCGGCGCATCGAGGGTCTCGCACAGCGTCTGCCCGGTGGCCGGGTTGACCACGGCAATGCTCTGTCCTTCGGCGAACACCCACTGGCCATCGATAAAACAGCCATGCCGGCGCTCAAGGAATGCAGCCACCTGGGGCAGAATTTCAACGTTGCTCATAAGTTGCCTCTTATTCAGACGAATTGTCCGGCGCGTACACCGGCCGATTATTGTTGTTCTTTGAGGTAGCACACGACCGCCTGGCGATCGTCCGCAGAAGCGAGGCCCATGTAGGGCATGTAGGTTCCCGGCACGAACGCCTGGGGCTGAGCGATCAATTGCTCGATGTTCCCGGCTTGCCAGTCGATGTCTTTACTGCGCATGGCCTGGGAATAGTTGAAACCTTCCAGGGAACCGGATTTGCGTCCGATCACGCCTGCGAGGTTGGGGCCCATCATCCCTGTCAGGCCCTTGGTCACCGAATGGCAGACCGCGCATTCATTGGCGAACACCTGGGCGCCGTGGCCCTGGTCCGGCGCGCAGTCTGCGGCCAGCGCGGTGCTGGCCAAGGTGTATGAAAGCAGACCGACAAGTAGCCATCGCAGCGAGCTGAACATAGGAAAAGCACCTTGATATCCGCGTGCTCGCAATTGCCGAGCACCCACACTGAAAATACCGATGCGGGTGCACCGGGAGGTTGGAACGGATTGTCGATGGTCGCTGGCCTGGAGGATTTGCCCTGCGTGCCAGTCGTATTGGCGGGGCTGCCAAACCGGGTTTTCTGGCATGCACAGCCAACTCTTTGGCAACCACACAAAAGGCCTCGGATAGTCGCCGCCGTAGTATCGAAAAAGACCGCAACCCTGCGTTCAAGAACAAGAACGGATGCCACACGATGCCCAAGTCCCCCTTGCTTCGCCTTTCGACGCTCGCGCTGCTGATCAGCACAGGCAATGCCGGCGCCCATGAGCTGTATGCCGATGACGACACCCATCTGAACGCGACCCTGGAAGCGGTCTTTGGCATATTCCACAGCCAGGAAAACTATGCGCTGTCCGGCCGCCTTGGTCAGGGCTCCTCATCGTGGCGCGAGGGCTATATCAAATATGGCCTGAGCTTCGACCAAGGCCTGGCCGGCGCAGGCACCGCTTATGGAGCGGCAAACCTGCTCAGTTCCGGCACCTGGGGTGACGGCGATGCCGCCGGCTTCAGTGATGGTTCCGAGCGCACCACCAAGTTCGAAGACGCCTACCTCGGCTGGCGCTCGGGCAAGGTGTTCGAAGTGCTGGGAGAGGATGGTGTCGACCTGTCGTTCGGCCGGCAGAACATCGTGGTAGGCGATGGTTTCCTGATCAATGGCGACGCCCTGAACATCGGCAAGGGCCTGGCCGACGGAGAGTTTAACCGCGGGGGCGCCTACTGGCTGGCCGCACGCAAAGCTTTCGATCAGACCGCCGTATTGCGCCTGGGTGGCAAGGAAGGTTGGCGCAGCGATCTGATGTGGCTGAAATCGAACAACCGCGCGCAAGCGAAAACCGAGATGTACGTCGGCACCCTCGAGCACGTCAGTGAGGCTGGCACTGTGGGCCTGACCTACATCGACTCCACCGATGTCGACGAGCAATACGCGTCACCCCTGCAACTCGAGCGTGACGGCATGAAAACTTACAGCCTGCGCGCTCAAGGTAATGCCGGAGTACCCAACCTGTTCCTCTCCGGGGAATACGCCAAACAGGACAAACCTCACACCGCCAGCGAAGATGCCTGGTACCTGGAAGCGGGCTGGACCTTCGCCGACGCGCCCTGGACCCCGAACGTCAGCTACCGCTACAGCCGTTTCTCGGAGGGTTACGACACGCTGTTCTATGGTTTCAGTCGTGGTTTTGGCACCTGGTTCCAGGGGGAAGTGGCCGGTAACTATGCGGGTCCATTCAATAGCAATTCACGAATCCAGAACGTGACGCTGAAAGTCGCGCCTCTGGATAACCTGAGTGTTGGTGCGATGTATTTCAACTACGACACCATCGACCGTAACCTCGGCAATACCGACGGCCATGAAATCGACCTGTATGCCGAATGGCACGTCAACGACCACCTGACGGTGATGCCGTTGGTGGGGCTGTATCAGCCGGACAAGAGCGCTGAGCAAGGTGGTACGCAGTTAGGGAGCAATGACAGGAATCTGTATAGCCAGGTGGTGTTTGCGATGGGCTTCTGACCTGAACGAACACAAAAGCCTGCGATCTTTTGACCCTGAAAGATCAAAAGATCGCAGCCTGCGGCCGCCCCTACAGGGGATGGGTGTCGTTCCTACCGCTTGAGTCGCCGCGCGCTCAAGCCTGGCTATATCGCTTGCGGTAAGCCCCCGGGGATACGCCGAAACGCGCCTTGAACGCCGAGGAAAAGTAGCTGGAATCCGAGAACCCCCAGGCGTAGCACAGCGCCGAAAGTTTCTGTTCGCCATGGCTTTCACGCAGGTTTTGCGCGCAGAAATCCAGCCGGCGGTGCTTGATGTATTGCGCCACTACCAAGCCGCGCTTGGAGAACATCCGGTACAACCCACGCACCGAAATTCCCACGTCTTGAGCGATCGTCTCCGGGCACAGCTCTTCGGTGCTGATGTGCTCGTCGATGTAGGCGATGATCTTGCGAAACTGCCGCTCATGGGCATCGCCGCCACTGTCGCGGGCGCTGATACCCGGCAACAACAAGCTGGCCAGCGCATCCAGGACCGCCTCGCTTTCCTGCATGTCCAGGCCTTCCTGCTGGCGGGTTTCCAGCACCAGCCTATTGGCCATTGCCGCCAGTGGCGTGCCCGCCGCGATGCGCGTGGCGCAGCTCAGACCACTGAAGTGCGAGCCCCGCTCCACCACCTGGCGCGGCAGGATCAATGACAATTGCCGGGAGTCTTCATGGTAGGTCATGTCACTGGGGCGGCAAGCGTCGATCAGGGCGATATCGCCCAGGCCCAGGCGGGTACGGTTGTCGCCCTGCTCCAGCTGCGAACTGCCGCGCATCTGGAACACGGCGTAATAATGCCCGTCACTGCTAACGCTAACGTCCTTGCTGGTGCGATACAGGTGCACGTGTGCCATGTCGACGACACTGAGGTTGATGGCGCCACTGCGAAACTCCGCCAGCTCGCCATAAAAATCGCTGTCCAGCACCCGCGCGTCAAATCGCCCGCAGGCCTGGTTGACCTGGCTCAACCATTGTTCGAACGCCCCATTGCGAACCGTCGAAGAACTCATCATCACTGCAAAGCCTCACGTGTTTTTTTTATTTTTCGACCGCTTCGTCGAGCGGTTCGGCGAATGTTCGCAACTGGCCGCCCCCTTCCCTTGCCTGTCACAGGCTCGCCATTCTTCAGGCTCCAGCGTCGGCGTGCCAGCATTGTTTAGGGGTCAAGCGCGACTACCAGACGAGTGGAAACGCCAGCAATCACCGCTGCCCGAGGGATTTTTACGTGTTCTGCCGGCATTTGCCAATCAATGGCACAGACACACAACCACTTGGCAGCCACAGCAATTCTCCGCATTGCCCGGCAAGGCAGAATCGAACTGCAAAAATCTGCGTCTGCACCCGCGATTCGCGTGAACAATAATTCAGGGAGTTGCCCCTAATGCGAGCCACCAGGATCACCGTACAGTCAGCGCTGAGTCTGAGCCTGCTAGTACTCGGTTTGAACAATGCCAGCGCGGACCTGCCCGCTGACACGATCGGCCAGACCGTTCTGGCCTTTCCACCGGAAGCCCACCGCACGTTCATCGTCGATGTCGAATTCGAAAGTTTCGTGACGGGCCGCGTCACCGTGGTCGACCCCGACAAAAAACGCATCCTCGGCATGGTGCCCACCGGCTTCGCCGCGCCCTCGACGCTCAGCCACGACCAGAAGACCCTCTACAGCGCCGACATCTTCTACTCCCGCGGCACCCGTGGTACCCGCACCGATGTGCTGACCGCCTGGGACAGCTCGACCCTGTCGCCGGCCTGGGAATTGCTGATACCGACCAAACGCGCCGAGTCGCTGACCCAGCGCTACGGCCTGAAAACCAGTGCCGATGATCGCTTTGTCTACGTCTACAACTTCACCCCGTCGACCTCCGTGACGGTGGTCGATACCCAGGCCAAGGCCGTCACTTCGGAGATCGCCATCCCCGGGTGCGTGCTCAACTATCCGGTCGGCAATCGTCGTTTCGCCTCACTGTGCGGCGATGGCAGCCTGCAGGTCGTCACCCTGAATGATCAGGGCGTGGAAACCGCCCGCAGCCGCACGCCATTCTTCGACCCCAACGCAGAAAAGCTCGTGGAACGCGCCGTGAATGTAGGCGATACCTACTACTTCACCACGACCACCGGCACCATACGCCCGGTGGATTTCGCCGCCGATGCGCCAAAAATCCTGCCGGCCTGGTCGCTCAGCAGCGACGAAGAAAAGAAAGCCGGCTGGGCCCCCGGTGGCTGGCAGCTGATGGCGGTGGCACCAAAATTGAACCGCTTGTATGTGCTGATGCACGACGCCCACGAACCGATGAAGTGGGAAGACCCGAGCCCGCTGATCTGGGCCTTTGATCTGAAAACCCAAAAGAAAGTCGCGACCCTGGAAGCGCCGGTGCCCGTGTGGAGCATGCAGGCCACCGGCGACGAGAACCCGCTGTTGCTCGGCACCGACGTGGAAGGCGGCTTGCAGATTTTCGACCTCAAGACCAACAAGCTCACCGGCAGCATGGCCAAAGTCGCGAAAACCGCGACACAGGTCATGAGCTACTGACGAGGCCCGACCATGCACATTGATCCGATTTTCATTATCGCCAGCGCCCTGGCCATCGCCGTGCTGCTGGCCAGCGCCGCGACCCACAAGTTGCGCGCGCCGGCACGGTTTGCCAAACAACTGGCGGACTATCAGTTGCTGCCTGAGGCCCTGGTGCGACCCGGTGCACGGGTAATGCCGCTGCTGGAACTGACGATTGCCTTCGCGCTGCTGGTTCCCGTCAGTCGCTCATGGGCAGCGCTGACCGCCGCTGGCCTGATCACTCTGTACGCCGCCGCCATCGGCATCAACCTGCGGCGTGGCCGGCGGGACATCGACTGCGGCTGTGCCGGGCCTGACCAGGCGCAGCCGTTGCGCCCGATCCTGCTGCTGCGCAACAGCGTGCTGATCGCCCTGGCGTTACTTGCAAGCGTGGTGCCGCTGGCCCGTGACCTGAATCTATTCGACGGCTTTGTGACCATCGCCGCCAGCGCCGTGGCGCTGCTGATTTACGCCGCAGCCGATGGCTTGCTGGCGAACTCCCCTCTTCTGCTCAAACTGATTGGTAGGTGATCAATGGACGGCTTAATCGTTTCCAACGCGTTGCTCTGGATTTTGCTGCTGGCCCTGGCGTTCGCCGTAATGGGCCTGGTGCGTCAAATTGGCGTGCTGCACGGGCGCATCGCACCGGCTGGCGCACTGATGGTCGATAAAGGCGTGGCCGTGAACGAGCCCGCGCCGCAAGTGACCGCATCCGACCGCAAGGGTCGCCCGGTGAACTTCGGCTACGCCGGCGAAAAATCCCAGCTGCTGTTCTTCCTGTCGCCGACCTGCCCGATCTGCAAGTCGCTGCTGCCGGCAATCAAGTCGATTGCCCGGGAACAGGCCGATCGCCTCGACGTGGTGTTCATCAGCGATGGCGACATGGACGCTCAGCAAGCGCTGATCCGCGAACACAAGCTCGACGACGTGACCTACGTAGTCGGCCCGGAAGTGGGCATGACCTACCAGATCGGCAAGCTGCCCTACGCCGCTTTGATCGACAAGGCTGGCACTCTCCGCGCCAAGGGCCTGGTCAATTCCCGAGAGCACCTGGACAGCCTGTTCGAAGTCGAGCACCTGAAAAGCGCAACGCTGCAGGAATACCTGAACAGCCAGCCGCACCCCCATGCGCATGACCACAGCCATGGCCATAGCCACTGATTAGGCAGGGAGACTGTTATGAAATTGCTGGATCTGTTGTTTGAGCGTTCATCCCGTCGAGTCGCCGATACGACCTCGCGACGCAAACTGCTGGCGCGAATGGGCTCGCTGATGGTCGCCGGTGCCGCACTGCCCCTGCTGCTGCCGCTGGATCGCACCAGCAAGGCGCTGGCCGCCGATAACCCGAAAGCCGGAGACCCCGGTGACCCGAACAGCTGCGACTACTGGCGCTACTGCTCCATCGACGGTTTCCTGTGCAGCTGCTGCGGCGGCTCGGTAACCTCCTGCCCGCCGGGCACCGAAGCCTCGCAGGTGACCTGGATCGGCACCTGCCGCAACCCGGCCGACAACAAGGACTACATCATTTCGTACAACGATTGCTGCGGCAAACAAAGCTGCGCGCAATGTGCCTGCACTCGTAACGACAGTGAAGAGCCGGCCTACCGCCCGTTCAACAACAACGACGTGAACTGGTGCCTGGCCGCCAAATCGCACATCTACCACTGCACGGTTTCGATCATCCGCGGCGTCGCTGTCTAGTGCACACAAGCCGTTGGTTGCTCAGGTAATCGACGGCTTTTTCGCAGAGGTGTTGTTAATGCACAGGTTGCTCATCTTCGGTCTGGTCTGCGCCATGACCGCCCCGCTCGTTCATGCGCGGGCCATCCCCAACCCGGCGCAGCGCCATGCACCGGGTAATGAAGCACCACAAAAACCCATCGCCGACGCGGGCTACAGCGTTGGCGTGAACTACCAGCTGCAATGCGCCGGGTGTCACCTGGGCAATGGCATGGGCTCCCCGGCCAACGACACGCCACGCATGACCGGGTTCGTCGGCAATTTTCTCAAGGTGCCGGGCGGGCGCGAGTTTCTCGTGCGAGTGCCGGGCATGTCACAGTCGGCGCTGAACAACGCGCAGCTGGCCGACTTGCTCAACTGGCTGTTGCGCGAAGATGGCATGGCCGGCACTAGCATGCCGGCCAACTATCAACCGTACAGCACCGAGGAAGTCACCCGGCTGCGGGCAGCCACCATGCTCAATCTTCCCGGCACCCGCGCCGAGCTGATCAAGGCGATGCGGGCACAAGGCATCGCGATTGAAGACGGGATGGGCAACTGAGCTATTTCGGTTGCGCCACTGTGCGCAAATAGGGTTTTACCGTTTTAAAACCGTCCGGGTACTTCTTCTTCGCGTCCTCATCGGAAACCGAAGTCGGGATGATCACGTCCTCGCCCGGGCGCCAGTTCACCGGAGTGGCCACGGTGTGTTTGGCATTGAGCTGGATGGCATCGAGCAGTCGCAGCACTTCATCGAAGTTGCGCCCGGCGCTCATTGGGTAGATCAGCATGGCCTTGATCTTCTTGTCCGGGCCGATGATGAACACCGAGCGCACGGTGGCGTTGTCCACGGCCGTGCGCGCGCCGCCACTGGCATTGGGGTGGATCATGTCGTAGAGCTTGGCCACCACCAGGTTCTCGTCGCCAATCATGGGGTAATTGACCGCGTGGCCCTGGGTTTCCTCGATGTCCTTGGCCCAGCTTTGATGGTTGCCCACCGGGTCAACGCTGAGCCCGACGATCTTGGTGTTGCGCTTGTCGAACTCGGGCTTGAGCCCGGCCATGTAGCCAAGTTCAGTGGTGCACACCGGGGTGAAGTCCTTGGGGTGGGAAAACAGGATGGCCCACTGATCGCCAATCCATTCATGGAAATGCAGCGTGCCCTCGGTGCTCTCGACGGTGAAATCCGGTGCTTCGTCGCCAATACGAATGGTCATGTGCGTTCTCCTCGAGGTGAAGGGTTGGGAAACTGCTGGACGGGTCAGTATAGGAGACGGTTGAGGATAGGGGTCCGGGAATGGAGAACCCGTAGAGTCCGATGTGCTGCACAAATGCCCTGCACTACCCTGACCCTGTAGGAGCTGCCGAGTGAAACGAGGCTGCGATCTTTTGATTTTCCAGGATCAAAAGATCGCAGCCTGCGGCAGCTCCTACGGGGAACCCATGGAATTCCAGAGTGTTTACCGACGTGCCAGCTTGTACCGCACACAATCCTCATAAAAGCCCTGGCGGATTGCCGCCGGCTTGATCCGCGAGGGGCTGTCGTAGGTCTGTTCGGTGATGCCCATGGCCATCATGCGCATCCACGGCTTGGTGAATTTGTAGGTCTGCAGCTTCTGCCGCGCTGCGTACAGCGACACTCCCGCCAGCTTCAACTCCTGGGCTTTAGCGGCCGTCCCCGCGCCCCAGCTGCACATGTAACGATCATTCGTCTTCAGTTCCCTGGCTTCGGCCATCGTCGCCACACTGGCCAGCCCGCACGACATTAACGCGATCATCACACTGCGCATGTAGATTCGATCCTAACAATTTGAAATTAAATTGATTCTGATCAAATCCCGCAGTGTTCGGGGCCAGTAAAATGCCTTACCGCCACATGAGAATAATTCTTGATAAAGGCAAGACATTTCTTGCAACATCCATTTTGTTAGCTATAGCTAATACTCCCAATGTTCTAAAGTGAGGCAACGGAATGTCAGTCGCAAAGAAAATGACGGTAGGGCAACTGACAATGTTGACAGCCGTCAACATGTTGGGGTCCGGCATCATATTGTTGCCAACCAAACTCGCCGAAGTCGGCGGAATTTCTATCCTCTCCTGGCTGATCACAGCCACCGGTTCCCTGGCACTGGCTTACGCCTTCGCGCGCTGTGGGATGCTTAGCCGCAAAACGGGCGGTATGGGCGGCTACGCTGAATACACCTTCGGCAAGGCCGGCAACTACCTGACCAACTACACCTACGGCGTCTCGCTGTTGATTGCCAACGTGGCGATCAGCATTACGGCGGTCGGCTATATACAGACGCTGTTCGACGTCAAACTGGATTCGCTGCAAGTAGGCCTGGCGACCATTGCGTTGCTGTGGATCACCACGTTCGCCAACTTCGGCGGCGCACGGATCACCGGCAAAATCGGTTCGGTCACTGTCTGGGGCGTGATCGCACCTGTGGTACTGGTGTCCACGATCGGCTGGTTCTGGTTCGACAGCAGCGTCTACGCGGCGGGATGGAACCCGCACAACATGGGCTATCTGGAAGCAGCGGGGGCTTCGGTGGCGATCACGTTGTGGGCTTTCCTGGGCCTGGAATCGGCGTGTGCCAACACCGACGCCGTGGAAAACCCGGAGAAAAACGTCCCGATCGCGGTTCTGGGCGGCACGCTTGGGGCGGCGGTGATCTACATCGTCTCGACCAACGTCATCGCCGGCATCGTCGACAACCCGGAACTCGCCTCCTCCACCGCACCTTTCGGGCTGGTGTTTGCCAAGATGTTCACCCCGATGATTGGTGACATCGTGATGGGGACCATGATCCTCGCTTGCATCGGCTCTTTGCTGGGCTGGCAGTTCACCATTGCCCAGGTGTTCAAAAGCTCGGCTGACACCGGCTACTTCCTGCCGATCTTCGCCAAGGCCACCAAGACCGGCACGCCGATCGTGGGCATGTTGATCCTGCTGGCGCTGCAGACAGCGATCGGTCTATTGACCATCAGCCCCGACCTGAGCAAGCAGTTCGACATCCTCGTCAACCTGGCGGTGGTCACCAACCTGGTGCCGTACATCCTGTCCATGGCGGCCTTGATGACGATCCAGAAGGTTTCCAACGTACCCGCAGGCAAGGCACTGGCCACCAACATCATTGCCTGGATTGCCACGGCCTACAGCTATCTGGCGTTGTACAGCTCCGGCGAGCAGGCACTCATGCTCGGCGGCGTTGCGACGATCTTCGGCTACACCCTGTTCAGCTTCGTCAACAACCGCCTCATCGCGCTCGAAGCGCACAACAATAGCGTGCCGACACAGACGGTCAGCGCCCGGCACATTACGGGCGAACCGGTGCCGGTGAATCATTTGAAAGCTGTACCTGTGGAGGTTAGATCATGACGGAATATAAGCACTCACTGGGAATGCTCACGCTGGTCGTGGGCGCTCCCCCGGACAAACGCACCGTCTTCGGTCGTGCCCTGGATCAACTGATCCATGACGTGGAACAACGCTCCATCAGCGTGCTGATGTCGGAAAGCCTGAGCGACGCGACGTCGATCCTGCGTTCGGACTCGGCCATCCAGTGCGTATTGCTCAGCTGGGAGACGGACGAGAGTGAAGGCCATCAGGAATGTATCAAGCTGCTGACCACCCTGCGCGAACGCAACACTCGGGTGCCGGTATTCCTGATCAGCGACCGCAGTACCGCCTCGAGCATTCCGCTGGTGGTGATGCAGCACGCCGATGACTTCATCTGGCTGCCGGAAGACACCAGTCGTTTCCTCAGCGGCCGCATCATGGCGGCCATCGAGCGCTACCGTCAGGCTGCGCTGCCACCGATGTTCGGTGCACTCGTCAAGTTCTCCCGATCCTATGAATACTCGTGGCACACCCCAGGCCATGCCGGTGGCACCGCCTTCCTGAAAAGCACTGCGGGACGCGCATTCTACGAGTTCTTCGGGGAGAACCTGCTGCGCTCCGACCTGTCGATTTCGGTCGGTGAGCTCGGTTCGCTGCTCGATCACAGCGGCCCGATCGGCCAGGGCGAGCGCTACGCCGCCAAAGTCTTCGGTGCCCACCGCACCTATTACGTGACCAACGGCTCCTCGATGTCCAACCGCGTCATTCTGATGGCGAGCGTCACCCGCGATCAGATTGCCCTGTGCGATCGCAATTGCCACAAGTCGGCTGAACACGCGATGACACTGTCGGGGGCCATTCCGACCTACCTGGTGCCGACCCGCAACCGCTACGGCATCATTGGCCCCATCCTCCCGCAGACGTTGAGCGCCGAGGGCGTCAAGGCGGCAATTGCCAACAACCCACTGGTCAAGGAAGGGATCGATCCGACGCCCGTCCACGCCATCGTCACCAACTCTACCTACGATGGCCTGACCTACAACGTCACCCGAGTCGAGAAATTGCTGGGGGAAAGCGTCGATCGTCTGCATTTCGACGAGGCCTGGTACGGCTATGCGCGGTTCAACCCGCTGTACCGCGAACGCTTCGCCATGCATGGCGCCCCGGAGGATCACGACGAATCCCGGCCGACCGTGTTTGCCACCCAATCGACCCACAAACTGCTGGCCGCACTGTCCCAGGCGTCGATGATTCACGTGCGTAACGGCCGTAATCCGATCCCCCATGCACGCTTCAACGAATCGTACATGATGCACGCCTCAACCTCGCCGAACTACGCGATCATGGCCTCATGCGACGTCAGCTCGGCGATGATGGAAGCGCCCAGCGGGCAAATCCTCACCACTGAATCCATCGAAGAAGCGATCAGCTTCCGTCAGGTCATCTCGCGCATGTACCATGAGATGGCGAGCGATGACCAGTGGTTCTTCACCTGCTGGCAGCCTCCGACCGTGCAAGTCGGCGCGGCGGCGGTGCCGTTCCACGAAGTCGACCCGGTACTGCTCAAAAGCGAGCCGAACTGCTGGGTCCTGCACCCGAACGAGGTGTGGCACGGCTTTGGCGACATCGAAGACGGCTACTGCATGCTCGACCCGATCAAGGTGTCGGTGCTGAGCCCGGGCATGGGCGACGATGGCAATTTGCTGGAATCCGGTATTCCCGCATGCGTGCTGACGGCGTACCTCGGTCGCCAGGGCATCGTGGTGGAAAAAACCACTGACTTCACCATCCTGTTCCTGTTCTCCATCGGCATCACCAAAGGCAAATGGGGCACGCTGGTCAACGCCCTGCTCGACTTCAAGCGGGACTACGACGAGAACGTGGAGCTCGAACTGTGCCTGCCGGACTTGTTGGCCGCGAACCAGCAGCGCTATGCCGGCATGGGCCTGAAGAACCTGGCCGACGAGATTTTCGCCGCCATGAAGGAGAACAAGACCACTTCCACCATGGCCCAGGCCTTCGGCATGCTGCCGCAAGCCGAGTTCAGCCCGGTGGAAGCCTACGAGAAGCTGGTGAGGAACGAAGTCGAACTGGTGACCCTGGAAGAAGCTGCCGGCCGCATTGTCGCGACCGGGATCGTGCCTTATCCACCGGGTATTCCACTGCTGATGCCGGGCGAGAACGCAGGACCTGCGGATGGGCCATTGCTGGCATATCTGAAGGCGCTGGAGAACTTCGACAAATCCTTCCCGGGCTTCACCCATGATACGCACGGTATTGAAACCGAGGACGGCGTATCACGGTTGTTGGTGTTGAAGTGAGGTAAGCCTCTGGGGAGCGAGGGGTGTGCTCGGTGTCGTGGTGGGTCAGGCAATGACTGTATTGCCCGACACACCGCTATCGCGGGCGAGCCCCGCTCCCACAGGTTTTGTGGGGTCCCACAAGGGGCCTCGTCGGGGGTGGGATTTGTGCGCGGCATCGTTTCGGTGTGGGGTTGAAGGTAGTTTCGGCAGCCGATTGGGCTGCTATGATTGACCACCATGACCAACATGCCCGCGTTCCGCCAACCCTGCCCTCCCGGCGCCTGCGATTGCGGGCGCGATCCGCTGCTGGAAACCCCGGGCGCAGACGTACGCATCCTGCTGCTGACCCGGGCGGAAGAAAAACGTCTGCTCGAGCGTCTGGAGAACCTGCAGAGCCTTGGTGACCTGGAGCGCTTGCAACGGCGCATGCACGAACAACTGGGTATCCGCGTTGACATTGCGCCAGGCTTCAACGAAGTCCGGACCATGCGCGGCATCGCCATTTCGATCGCCGAACTGCCCGGCTTGTGCCGCAAGACCCGTGCATCGATCCCGGCGGCCATTCGGCGCGGGTTGGAGAAGCATCCTGAAGTGGCTTATGAATTGCTCAATGCCAATGACCTGCTCAGAGATGCCTGAAACGCAGATCAAGGGCAATTCCAGCAAACTCTGAAGCCCGCAATTAACCCCTTGTGGGGCCTATTTTTTCATTCCAACACGACGGCGCATATCGGCGGTGATGGTCTGGCGGGTTTTTTTCAGGTCTGCCCAGGGCTCATGGCCGACCTCGGCAAGGCGTTCATGCACGTTGTGCACATTCCATTGATTACCGCCCTTCAGCTCCTCTACCTCCTCCCTGAAAATCGGCACCGACACCGGCAGCCCTTCACGGGTGCGCACCGCATAGGCGCAGATCGTCGTGGCGCCGAGGCCGTTGCGCAGGTAGTCGATGAATATCCGACCGACGCGGTTTTTCGGTCCGGAGACCGCAGAAAAGCGTTCGGGCAGCAGTTTCGCCATGTGGCTGACAATCGCGTGACTGAATTCTTTCACCTCATCCCAGCCAAGTTTGCGGGTCAGCGGCACCACCACATGAATACCTTTGCCACCACTGGTCTTGAGGAAAGCCTTAAGCCCTAGTTCATCCAGCACCGACAGGGTCAGCTGAGTCGCCTCGACCATGCTTTTCCAAGGCAGCGCCGGGTCGGGGTCGAGGTCGAGGATGAATCGGTCAGGCTTGTCCAGCTTGTCGGACGCGGCATTCCAGGTATGCAGTTCCACCGTGCTCATCTGCACGGCACCGATCAGCGCTTCGGCGTTGTTGATCATCATCACCGGCTGCCCGGTAAGGTCCTTGTCGAGGGTAGTGATGCCCGGGATCGCGAGGCGCTCGGCGTTTTTCTGGAAGAACAGCTCGCCGGCGATGCCATCCGGAGCACGCACCAGGGCGACCGGGCGATCCTTCAGTTCGGGCAGGATGAATTCGGCGACTCGGGCGTAATACTCAGCCAGTTGCATCTTGGTGGTGCCACTGCTGGCATCGATCACCCGGTCCGGATGCGTAATACGTACCTTGCCTGCAGCAAGCCCCGCCTGGGATGGTGCCGGGCTGGCTTGTTCTGCGGCGGCTTTTTTGCCGGCAGGCTTTTTGGCTGAAGGTTTCCTGGTAGCAGATTTCTCGGCAGCAGGCGCCGATGCAGCGCTTTTTTTCACCACGGCTGGGCGCTCCTCAGTGATGTCTTTGGCCGGCTTGTCGTCACGCAAGCCATGGAACACCGCGTGGCGCACAGAGCCGTCCTTGGTCATTTCGGCAAAGGCGATTTCCGCCAGCAATACCGGCTTGAGCCAGTGCACACCCTTGGCATCGAACCCCGAGGGCGGGTTAGCCACCGAGGCTTTCTTCGCCTTCAACGGCAGCAGCTGCGCGTAGATGCTCTTCAGTGTCGTTTCGTTGAACCCGGTGCCCACCTTGCCGGCATAGCGCAATTTGCCGCTGTCGCGATCATGCAAGCCCAACAACAAAGCGCCGAAGGCACTGCGCGAGCCCTTTGGATCGGTGTAACCCACCACCACGAATTCCTGCCGATGCTTGCACTTGAGCTTGATCCAGTCACCACTGCGCCGCGACACATAAGGCGAGCCCAGGCGCTTGCCGATCAGGCCTTCCATCTGCATCTGGCAAGCGCTGGTGAGCAGGGCATCCGGCGCTTCGCCGAATGAGTCGGAAAACCGCAGCAAGGGATCTTCGTGAGTTCTGAGGACCGTCGCCAGTGCCACCCGACGTTCTTCCACCGGCACTTCACGCAGGTCGACGCCGTTGAGGTATGGCATGTCGAAAAGGTAGTAAAGGATGTTGCCACTGCTGCCCTCTTCGAAGGCATTTTGCAGGGCCTGGAAATCTGGAACTCCCTGCTCGTTGGCTACCACCATCTCACCGTCGAGCCAGGCCGACTCGAGGTCGAGGTCGGTCAGCGCCTTGGCTTGCGCCGGCAGTTTGTGTGTCCAGTCATGGCCGTTGCGAGTGAAGAGCTTGACCTGGCCATGGTCGATACGCGCCATGATTCGATAGCCGTCGAACTTGATCTCATAGCTCCATTCGCCATCCGGGGCTTTTTCGACCAAGGTTGCCAGTTCCGGCTTGATCAGCTCCGGGAGCTTGGCCTTGTGAGCGCCGGTCAGCTTGGCCGACTGGCCTTCAGGGGCGACCTTGGATGCGGGCTTTTTGACGGGCTTGGGTTTGGCGGCGGTCTTGGCCTTTTTCGGCAGGATGGTGCGGTCGCTGAGCACGCTGTCGGGCGCGGCGACGACCACGTCGTAATCGCTCTCGGGCTTGGCCGCGCTGTCCTGATGCTTGATCAGGAACCACTGCTCCTGTTTACCCGGCATGTGCGTGCGCACCAGGTTCCACAGCCCGCTGAGCTTCTCGCCCTGCAGTTCGAACTTGAGCTTGCCCTTGGCGTAGGCTTGGGCCGGATCCTCCTGGGGTATCCACACCCCGCGATCCCAGACGATCACATCACCGGCCCCGTAATGCCCCTCGGGAATACTGCCCTCGAAGGTCGCGTAATCGATCGGGTGATCCTCGACATGCACCGCCAGGCGCTTGACCTTGGGATCCAGGGACGGCCCCTTGGGAACCGCCCAGCTCTTCAGGGCTCCGTCGAGCTCCAGGCGGAAATCATAGTGCAGGCGCGAAGCGTCATGCTTCTGGATGCAGAACTGCAAGGCGTGGTCTTTGGCCTTTTGCTTACCTGGTCGTTTCGCCGCCGGCTCGGAAGTCGCGGAAAAGTCGCGCATGCGGTTGTAATCGTCGAGGTTCCGGGTCATGGCTCACTCCCCTGATGCCGTTGCAACGCTGCCCCCGATGCCGGGGCCGATGCGCGTGACGATCAACGCTACCACTGCGATCCGCTCGACCCGCTGATAACCCGGAGTCAAGAGTTCCTCGCCAAACACATCGGGATCGATCTCGCGGTAAGTCCAGGCGAACAGTGGCGAGGCCAGGCGCGGTGACAAGGCCTCAAGGAATGGATCCCGCCCCTCGACCATGGCCACCCCCGTGTACAGTACCAGCGAGCCCCCGGCTGCCAGGCGATTGAGTGCCTGTTCGACGATGCGCACCGACAACTGCTCGCCGAACTCACCACCGCCATGGCGGTAGGCGCGCTCACCGGGGTCGGCCATGTACGGCGGATTGGCGACTATGAGGTCAAACTGGCCGTCGACGTCCTGCAGCACGTCGCTGGTCTCCACTGTGATATTGGCCACCTCGGCCAGGGCGGCATTGACCGTGGTCAGGCGCAATGCTGCCGGGTTGATATCGACCGCCAGCACTTGCGCTTCACGGCGCGCCCGGGCAATCACGATTGCACCGACGCCAGCGCCGCAACCAATATCCACGGCACGGCGAATCGGCGCAAAGCTCTGCTGCAGGTGGCTGTGAATCAGCTGCGCAAAGCGATAACTGTCCGGCCCAAAAAATACCGAATCAGCCGCTTCAGTGGGAAAGCCCGAGTGCGCAAAGAGCAAATCGTCGAGGCTCGACCAGCGCACGCGACTTTTCAGCCGCCCGTGGCTGTCCTGCAGGACCCCAGCCTGCTGCAGTTGGCGCTGTTCATCGGCAGGCAGCAGCCCGGACTCAAATGTCCGCGACCAGCCGTAGACGTCTCGCAGGTTTTTTGCCGGGCGTGTGGCGTCGCGGTCGAGTACCCGCTGGTGGGTCAGCGGAGTGGGCGTGACAAAACGATAGCCGTCCGCCTGCAGGCGTCTTCCCAGCTGTAATAGAGCCAGTTCGTCGGCGTCCAGTCGTTCTTCCTGATTCATGTGCAGCTCCCTAGCGCAGGCTGGATTTGAGTTCGATGTAGCGCCGCGTGGCGAGCAATCCCGCCGGGTGCGAGTGACGATGAGCTGACAGCCACGGGATCAACACGGACATCTGTGCATGGGGATCCAGCCCCGCGAGGGAAGCTTGCAGCGTCTGCACGTCCGGGTCACTGATCGGCAGCTCGGGAACCCGGGCGGCACTGACTACACGCCGATGTGCCGGCCTGGCCCGCTCGGGCGCCCAGTCTCCAGCGATCCAGTCATGCAGCAATTGTTTCTCATAAGGGCTGAACACACCGAACATCGCCGCACCATCGCCCACAATCATCTGCCAGAACCGGCTGCCCTGCGGATCCTGGTGACGCTTGATCCAGCCCTTGTTTTCCATGGCACTGAGGAAACCGGGCAATTGCTCGGGAGAAGACAACCACTGATTGACCGTCTTGCCCTCGAAACGGCAATAGTCCGAATGCATGTGCTGGCCGAACGGACGCTTGCGTTCGAGCATGCCCAGCAGCTCTTGCTCAAGGTCGAACGACTCAATAATCGCGCGACTGCCCTGCCCCAGATCGTTCAGTCGATAGCCAGCAGCAACCCGACTCAGGAACTCTTCGCGGTCGCCTTCCAGCGGCATCAGCTGCAGCACCGACTGCACGGCTTTTTGCGCGTGGCCGGTGCTGGCGTTATCGATGGTGACATGGAGCGTGAAATAGTAGGGATCGATGCCCAGTTCGCTCAGTTCATAGGCGCTGATCAGCAGGTGCAACGGCAGTTGTTCATAACCGAGGTTGTAGCCGATGACTTCAGGCATGAAGTCATCGCTGCACTCGCCCAGCGCCAGCTGAATCGCGCCTTGCAGGTATCGCTCGTCGGGCAGCGCGCAGGCGTCATCCAGGCCATGTTCGGCCAGGAGCTTGCGATAGATCACTACGTGATTCTGCGCCGGATTGCCGTCGCCCAATTCTTCCAGGTAGGTGCAGATCAGCCCGTCGAACCGCGGGTCACGCCAGTGGCTCAGCAAGCCATATAACCACGCGCCGTCCACCAGTTTGGTCGGCCCGACAGCCTGCAGGAAGAACAGCGCATGGGCCTTGTTGCTGAAAAACTGACGTGGGCCGCCATCCTTGCGTTGTTGCAGATAATCGGCGTACTGGCGCGCTACCTGCGCGCAGTGCTGTTCCACAAACCCTGGCAAGCCAGACAGGTCCCGGGGCATCTCCTCAGGCAGGTCTTGGGCCTGTTGAAGTTGCTCGACCAGGAACGTCCGCGCCAGGGATTTGCGCTGCGCGTCATCGACGTTGAGCAGCAGTTGGGCATAGGTATTTTTCAGGCTACCGGCGGCCGGGATCGACTCTGCGTGGGCAGGCCGGGATTCAAGTCTTGTCAGGGCAGTCATGGGCGCATCTCTCGGTCTATGGCCAGTGGCAGGACGCTGAATCAACACGTCTCTACTGCAGCAGAGCGATGAGCCTGGGAGAAAATTCAATCGAGGTTAAAAATGGCCGGACAGACGGCCAGGGCCTGGAGTAAACAAGCCCCCTGTAGGAGCGAGCTTGCTCGCGATGGGGCCGGCCAGATAGACCGCTGCCTTCGTGATCGCCAGCAAACCCTGCTCATTCGGGTTTGCGTGATGGCTTATGCAGTGCCCTTGGCCTGCTGTTCCAGATGCACTTGCAGCTGTGGATCTATGCTCAATGCGGCTGCCAGTTCGTCGAGATACGCGCGCTCGGCATCCTGCTGGTCGTCCACCAGCATCACGCTGGCCAGGTACATTTCGGCAGCAATGCCAGGGTCCGTGGCCGACTGTGCCACGTCGGCAGCATCCAGAGGCCGGGATACTTCGTTGTCCAGCCATAGTTGCAGTTGCGGGTCGTCGGTGTGACGGCCGATTTCTGTACTGATCATCTCGTGCTCGGCAGGGTCGATCCGGCCATCGGCCTTGGCCGCTGCGATCAGCGCGCGCAAGATAGCGTGGCTGTGTTCCTCGACTTCCGGTCCGGCCAGCAGGTTCACGGTCTGTGGCGCTTGCTGCGGGGCAGATGACGCCTGATTGCGCTGCCAGGCCTGATAAGCCTGGAAGGCCATCATGCCGAGCGAGGCCAGAGCCGCGTAATTCATGGCACCACTGCGTCCGGATCGGTTCTGGTTCGCGCCGCCCAGGGACGAACCACCGCCAAGCAGGCCACCGAGCAAACCGCCCAAGCCACTGCCGCCCAAGCTGGAACCGGCGCGACCGCCACCCAACAGGCCACCCAGCAACCCGCCAAGATCACCGCCGATGCCGCCCTTGGGGGAAGCGGCACCCGTTTGCTGCGAGGCTTGGCCACGGAGCAGTTGTTCGAGCAGATCGCTGGTGTTCATGACGTCGTCCTTATCAAGGGATGTATTTCGGTCAGGAAACGATAGTCCTTGCGGGCCAATCTGCCACCACCGTCTGGCTGCCGACATCAGGGCAACAGCGGCGTGGATTTAGCCGATGTATTTTCCCGCGACGCAGCTAAGATTTACTGACGGTGAACCTTATTCGCGGATTTTCGGTCGATACCTGCAACCCGAACCGGTTTGCCGCCGCCCTCACTCTCGAGGGTGATGACTGGCTTGCTTCACTTTTTGGAGAACGCCCCCGTGATATCGACCCTACACATCGCCAGGCTCAAAGCATGGGGCGCCCATGGTTTTACCGCCACCGGCGTGGTCACCGCCTTCCTCGCGACCCTCGCCCTGCTGGATAACCAGCCGACCAGTTGCCTGCTGTGGCTCGGCGTCGCGCTGATCGTCGATGGCCTGGATGGCGCATTGGCGCGCAAGGTCAACGTGCAGTCGGTGCTGCCCAGCTTCGATGGTTCGATCCTCGACCTGGTCATTGACTACCTGACCTATGTATTCATCCCGGCGCTGTTCATCTATCGCTACATTCCGCTGCCGGAGTACACGCTGCTGCTGACGGTATCGCTGATCCTGGTGTCCTCGCTGTTCTGTTTTTGCAACGTCAATATGAAGAGCAAGGACAACTACTTCCAAGGCTTTCCCGCAGCGTGGAACGTGGTGGCGCTGTGCCTGTATATTATCGCGCCTTCGCCATGGATCACCTTTCTTACGGTGATCGCCCTGGCGCTGCTGACCGTCACCCGCATGAAATTCCTGCACCCGTTTCGCGTGCGTAAATTCATGCCGATCAACATTGCCGTGACGGCCATCTGGTTGTTGTGCAGCTTGTCACTGGTGGTCAACCATCCGGTGATCAACCCGCTGGTGATGGGGCTGTGGTTGCTGATGTCGGCTTACTTCCTGGGCATTTGCATCTGGCGCACGGCGCTGGAGTGGTTTGATGGATCGCGGCACAAATAAACTTTCAAATGATCACGCTACCTAGGAGCTGCCGCAGGCTGCGATCTCTTGATCCTGACTTTTTTACCTCAAGATCAAAGAATCGCTGCCTGGGGCAGCTGCTGCCCGGGGTTCAGCGCCGGGTGATGACCACCTCCAGGTACTCGCTCGGCACCACCAGAGATTTCTCGCCCGCCCTGTTCATCCGGTTCAGCAACTCGGTCAGGTCTGCTTCCAGCGCCGTGGCGCCATCGGGAGGGAGCGCGGCGAATGCCTTGTGCACCGGACCGTACCAGCTGCGAAACGTGTCAATGAAATGGGCCGCCGAGCGATAGCGGAAGTTGAAGGTCCGGCGGCTGACCTGGACCAGGAAATTGCGCTCGTCGAAGTGCGTATGCAGCCAGGCCTCGGTGCCCCACTGCGAAGGCGGTTGCGCCCCCGGCGGCGGCGGCATGTGCTTGCCCAAGGTCTTGAACACCTGGCCGACGAAGCCTTCGGGCGTCCAGTTGGCCAGGCCGATACGACCTCCGGGGCGACACACCCGGGCCAGCTCTGCAGCGGCTTTCGATTGATCGGGGGTGAACATCACACCGAAGGTCGACAGCACCGCATCAAAACTCGCATCTTCAAAGGGCAATGCTTCGGCATCGGCGACCTGAAAGGTGACTTGCAGGCGCTCTGCCCGCGAGCGGTCCTCGCCGCGTTCCAGCAATGCGGCCACATAGTCGGTGGAAGTGACGAGGCAACCGCGCCGTGCGGCCGCGAGCGTGGCATTGCCGTTTCCGGCAGCCACGTCCAGCACGCGCTCATCGCACAGCAGGTCGCAGGCCTCGGCCAACTGCTCGCCGACGATCTGCAAGGTGGTGCCGATCACGGCATAGTCGCCACTGGCCCAGGCGGCCATCTGACGGTTCTTCAAGGCAGTGAGATCAATGGGTGTACTCATGAATTCCGCTCCATTGCGGGTAGGAACGCAGCCAGCTTACTCAGCCGTGGTGGGATCGATGACGTGCATGACCTGGGAAATCCGGTTAGCCGGAAAACCGCTCAGCCGGGCGTGTTCCTGGATCTGCTGTTCATCCGGTGCGATATACACGCAATAGAGTTTGTCACCGGTGACGTAGCTTTCCTGCCACTGCACCTGGGGCAAATCGCGCAAGGTCCGGCAGGACTTTTGCGCCGCTGCTTTCAAATCCCGCTCCGACAGTGCTCCTGCACCTGCTATCTCCCGTTCAATGACGAACTTAGGCATGACAACCTCTCATTCTTGTTATGGGGACAGGGTCTTGTGCCCTGCAGGCAAACTATCGCCCCGCGGCAGGGCGGCGTCCTGTCCGATCGTCGGCCAGGCCTGTCCGATCGTCCGGAGTTTTTCCATTGCCTTGCGATCGGGCCACACTTGAAGGGCCCCCGCCTGCACGGGTAAATCCCCATGGACGCCCTGTCCCAGACCCTGCGCGTCGTCCGCCTGATCGGCGCGATTTTTATCAATGCCAGGTTTACCGCCCCCTGGTGCTACCAATCCCCGAGCGCCGACTCGGCCGCGCCCTTTCTGGAACCCGGTGCCGAACGGGTGGTCATCTTTCATCTGATTACCGAAGGCGAGTGCTACGTCGAACTCGGTGACGATCCGCCGTTGCTGCTGACCGCGGGCGATGTGGTGGTATTTCCCCAGGGCGATGCCCATCGCATGTGCTCGAGCCCGGGCCTGCCCCCTGCTACAGGAGCGCGCCTGGACGCAGTGCTGGCGCGTCGTCCACGGCAACTGAGCTATGGCGGAGGCGGCGTCGTCACACGCCTGGTGTGCGGTTATCTGGCGTGTGATACGCGGCTGGCGGGCATGCTCTTGACCGGCTTGCCCGCCATCGTGCGGGTCAATGTTCGCGGCTCGGACGCCGGGCTATGGCTTGAGTCCTCGGTGCGTTACGCGCTGACCGAAGCCCGCTCCCCCAGGCCCGGAGGCGAAGGCGTGCTGGCGAAACTGGCCGAAGTGCTGTTCATCGAAGTGCTGCGCTTGTACATGAACGAACACGGTGAGGGCCGCACGGGGTGGCTGGCGGGAGTTGGCGACCGGATTGTCGGCGCCGCCCTGAACGCCCTGCACAAAAGCCCTGCGAACGCCTGGACCCTGGAGGAGCTGGCCCGCACCGCCGGCACCTCAAGGTCGGTGCTGGCCGAGCGTTTCCAGCAATTGGTCGGCAGCTCGCCGATGCAATACCTGACGCAATGGCGAATGCTGCTGGCGGCCAATCTGCTGAGCCGCAGCAACAGTTCACTGACGCGCATTGCCGAGGAAGTCGGGTATCAGACGGACACCGCCTTCAGCCGCGCATTCCGGCGCGAGTTCGGCTCACCGCCTGCGGCCTGGCGCCGCTGCCAGGCAGGGACTGTGCAGCAGCGGCTGTGAGATCTGAACTATTGCCCGCCGGAGACCCACCCTGTAGGAGCTGCCGAAGGCTGCGATCTTTTGATTTTCTGCGGGATCACAATTGCCAAAGATCAAAAGATCGCAGCCTTCGGCAGCTCCTACAGGGTTCAGCTTGTCAGGCAATGGCCCCGATCAGGCTCCGGGCGCCTTGGCCTCCTCCAGCAGTTGCTGAATCATCTGCTCCTGCGCGTCGTAGGCGCCTTCGCCAAAATGGGTGTAGCGTACCTGCCCCTTGGCATCGACCAGGTAATGCGCGGGCCAGTACTGGTTGTCGAAATTGCGCCAGATCGCGTAGTTGTTGTCGATGGCCACCGGGTAGGTGATGCCGAGCTTCTTCACCTGATCCCGGACGTTATCGATGATGCGTTCAAAACCGTACTCAGGCGTATGCACGCCGATCACCACCAGGCCATCTTTCTCATATTTCTTCGCCCAGTCTTTCACGTACGGCAAGGTGCGCTGGCAGTTGATGCAGTCGAAGGTCCAGAAATCCACCAGCACCACCTTGCCTTTCAGCGATTCGCCGCTGAGTTCCGGCGAGTTGAGCCATTGGACCGCACCGGCCAGCGATGGCATGGCGCCCTGGGCGTTGTCCATGGTATCGGCCTTGACCTTGCTGACGAAGTAATCCAGCACTTTTGGCACGGTTTCCAGAACCCCCTTCTCAACGCTGCTGATGCCTTCGGACGACGTGCCAGCCAGCAGTGTCTTGTCGGCACCGGTGGAGATCACTGCTGCAGCGGCCAGCACTGCCACGCCAGCACCGCGACGCAACCAGCCGGTGACCGGTATCGATGCTTTGAGACGGTTTACCAGGCCACGACCAGCGAAAATCAGGGTACCCAGCGACAGCGCGCTGCCCAGCCCATAAGCCACCAGCAGCAGGCTGGTGCCGGCATTCGCGCCTTGCAGCATGGCGCCAGTGAGGATCACCCCGAGAATCGGCCCGGCACAGGGTGCCCAGAGCAGGCCGGTGGCCACGCCGATCATGATCGAGCCTGCGGGGCCGGACATTTTGCGCGTGTCGGGATCGAGGCGATTGCCCAGCAGCACGAAAGGCCGCGCCAGCCAACCGCCGATGCGTGCGGAAATCAGCGACAGCGCAAACAGTGCCATCACCACCAATGCCACGTGGCGGCCGGTGTTACTGGCCTGTACCACCCACTCGCTGCTGACCACCGCCAGGCTTGAGATCAGGGCGAAGGTCAGGACCATGCCGCCGAGGGTCAGCAGGATCGAGGTGCGGCTGCGGTCAACGCCGGCGAACAGGAACGGCACGACCGGGAGGATGCACGGGCTGAGGACGGTGAGAATACCGCCCAGGAAAGCGATGATTAACATGGGATCACCTGAATAATGAGCGGCTCATGCCCCCTGTAGGAGCGAGCTTGCTCGCGATGGTCTTTAACGAATACGCGGGGCGCCTGGCACCCCACGGTGTCCACTAGACCATCGCGAGCAAGCTCGCTCCTACAGGGGATTGGGGATTGGGGATTGGTGTTTGGGTTCAGGCCGTCTGGGTTTCCAGCAACTGCCCCTGCGGCGTGCGGCTGGAGCCATCTTCGGCCAGCAGCGGGCTTGCACCCTTGTGCTCCACAGGGGTCAGTTGAAAACAGGTGCTACCGGCGCAGCTACTCTGCTCCACCGCAGCATTGGCATGGGCAGCCGCGCCGGCTACGGAAAAAGCCACTGCGGTCAGATAACGGGTCAGGTTTTTCATGATGCGGATCCTCGTAAAATCAGTAATAGGCAATCAGGCGACTCAGTTGTCGTCGTTGCAGCCGTCAGCAAATTTGCGGTAGTCCAGGACCTTGGTGTCGCCCTGGGAATCGAGGTAGGTCAGCTGGGCGTTGATAATTCCGCAAGTCGGCGTGGCGTCCTGTTTCATCGAAATGACTTTCCTGATGTCCAGATGCGTGCCGTAGGTGTAGGTTTCAGGCTTGACCGTGGCTTCGGCACGGGCCGACAAGGTGCAGATATTCAGCGCGGCAAACAGGCAGGCGGCGTAGACGGCTTTGGTGTTCATGGCGGTTTCCTCAAGGCTTCAATGGGTCAATCGTGGTATTGAGCCGAGGCGGTTTGGGTTGCCTCGATGGAGCTCATTAGAAGCCCGCCAGGTATCCCCTCTGTGTCGGAAACAGGCGCGGGTTAATCGCTACGTATCAGAACCGCCTCCCGATACACAGCGATACAAAACCCGGAAAAAACACGGTTTTTGAGTCTGCGTGTGTCCGCCTTAAGGCCAGATACACTGCAATACAAAGGGCAGGAGTCACGCGCGCGAAGGCTCGATAGACTGCGCGACATCCCCCGTTTACAGAGGCCCGGCCCCATGGAACACGTTGATCACATTCTCATCGTTGACGATGACCGCGAGATTCGCGAGCTGGTCGGCAATTACCTGAAAAAGAACGGGCTGCGCACCACGGTGGTCGCCGACGGCCGACAAATGCGCGCCTTTCTCGAATCCACGCCAGTGGACCTCATCGTCCTGGACATCATGATGCCGGGGGACGATGGCCTGCTGCTGTGCCGCGAACTTCGCGCCGGCAAACACAAGGCCACCCCGGTATTGATGCTCACCGCCCGAAGTGACGAGACCGACCGTATCATTGGCCTGGAAATGGGCGCCGATGATTACCTGGTCAAACCCTTCGCCGCCCGGGAACTGCTCGCGCGCATCAGCGCCGTGCTGCGCCGCACACGAATGCTGCCGCCGAACCTGGTGGTTACCGAAAGCGGGCGCCTGCTGGCCTTCGGGCGCTGGCGCCTGGACACCTCGGCCAGGCACCTGCTGGACGAAGACGGCACCATGGTTGCGCTCAGTGGCGCCGAGTACCGTTTGCTGCGGGTGTTCCTCGACCATCCGCAGCGCGTGCTCAACCGCGACCAGCTGCTGAACCTGACCCAGGGCCGCGACGCCGACCTGTTCGACCGTTCCATCGATCTGCTGGTCAGCCGTTTGCGCCAGCGCCTGCTGGACGATGCCCGGGAGCCGGCGTACATCAAGACCGTGCGCAGCGAGGGCTACGTATTCTCCCTGGCGGTGGAAGTCATCGGGGCACCCTCATGAATTTCTCGCTGCGCTGGCCACGCACCCTCGCCTCGCGTCTTTCACTGATTTTCCTGGTCGGGCTGATCCTGGCGCAGGCGCTGTCCTTCGGCGTGCAGTATTACGAGCGCTACGAAAGCGCGAAAAACACCATGCTCGGCAATCTGGAAACCGACGTGTCGACCTCAATCGCGATCCTCGACCGCCTGCCTGCCAATGAGCGGGCCAGCTGGCTGCAACAGCTGAATCGGCCCAACTACGGCTACCTGCTCAACGAAGGAACTGCCGGGGTGCCCATGACTGATTCGCCGATGGCGATGACCTCGATCAAGGAAGCCATCGGCAAGGACTACCCGATGACCTACACCGACATTCCGGGGGAGCGAAAGCATTTCCAGGTGCACCTGAAACTGGCCGATGGCAGTCCGGTGACCATCGACGTCCGTCCGGCAATGGCGCCCTTGTCGCCGTGGCTGCCTGCGGTGCTGCTGGGGCAACTGGCGCTGTTGATCCTGTGCACCTGGCTGGCCGTGAGGATCGCCATCCGCCCCCTCACCCGCCTCGCCCAAGCCGTAGAAACCCTCGACCCCAATGCGCGACCGGTGCACCTGGACGAGAAAGGTCCTACCGAAGTCGCCCATGCGGCCAAGGCGTTCAACGCGATGCAGGCGCGAATTGCGGCGTACCTCAAAGAACGCATGCAACTGCTGGCGGCGATTTCCCATGACCTGCAAACCCCCATCACCCGGATGAAACTGCGCGCCGAATTCATGGACGACTCCAGCGAGAAGGACAAGCTGTGGAGCGACCTCGGCGAGATCGAGCACCTGGTGCGCGAGGGCGTGGCCTATGCACGCAGCGTGCACGGCGCCACCGAGGAAGTCTGCCGGACCCACCTCGATTCGTTCCTCGACAGCCTGGTGTTCGACTATCAGGACATGGGCAAGGACGTGTCCCTGGAAGGCAAGACCGACGCGGTGATCGACACCCGGCCCCATGCGCTGCGCCGGGTAGTGGTCAACCTGACCGACAACGCCCTCAAGTTCGCCGGCGCCGCGCAGCTGCACGTCGCGACACAGGCCGATGGCAGCCTGTCGATCAAGGTGATGGATCGCGGCCCCGGTATCGCCGAGGAAGAACTGGCCCAAGTGCTGGAGCCCTTCTATCGAGTGGAAAACTCGCGTAACCGCAGCACCGGCGGGACGGGCCTGGGCCTGGCGATCGCCCAGCAGCTGGCGCTGGCGCTGGGCGGGTCCTTGACCCTGAGCAATCGAGAAGGCGGCGGCCTGTGCGCGCACCTCAAGCTGCCCGCGGCTAAATAGCGCCATTACCCCGCCCGCGAACGAACTCGTGGGCTTTGTGGGTGAGCTGATCCAGGTGCCGATCGCGCTGTTTTTCGGCATCGACCATCGCCCGCTTGCCATGCTTTTGCAGCAGGTAAGTATGAATCTGCCGAACCTCCAGCGAGCTGTAGATGGGCCCTACGTCCAATAATCCCATGAGCCCGTCGCTGCTGTGGTCACGGGTGTTCATGAGCACCTGGGTGCCGCGCACGCCCACGACCTGGAAACTCATCGATTCGAACCAGGGCACCTTGGCCACGGCGCACGTCAGTTCGGCGTGGGGATAACGCCCCACCATCTCGCGCAACATCCGCCGGGCGATCCCCTGCCGCCGATGATTCGCCTGCACCGCCATGTACGCGACGCCACAGGCATCGGGATCGTCCTGGATCGGCAGGTATAACAGGAAACCAGCGACCTGCTCCGGGTCGTCCTCATCAGTGGCCACCAGCAACTCCACGGCAACCCCCTTGGTGCCGTTCAACGCCTCCAGATACAGATGCACTTCATAGCCGATCGCATATTGATAAACGTTGTAAAGCAGGTTGCTCGGCGGGATCGCGACCATGCTGATGTCAGTGAGGTTGTCGACGACCAACTGCAGAATCTGACTGGTCAGATGCTCTGGGCATGGGGCTTTGAAATGGGTGATCTGGGGCATGTGCGGCTCTGGGTCTGGCTGGTGCTCGAAGCAGTAATGATAACGCGCAGAATGCGCATCGGGTGACCGCCGAAGGACGAAGCGGCGAATTCATGAGCCCCACGCATAAGTCTATAGCCGATATACGCAAAAACATTCTGCCACTATGGCGGTCAGTCTTTCAGACGATCATCGGCCACGCCGAATCAATGACAGGAATCGAACCAATGGACGACCGTGACCCGCTTTCGATATCCCGACGAAAATTCCTGATTGTTGGCGCTGTCTCGGCCACGGCATTGGCGTTGCCCCCTTTCATCAGTGCCCAGGCCAGCGCCGCCAATGCGGCGCGACCGATCCAGGCGGCGGTGTCGCTGACGGTCAACGGCCAGTTACGCAACCTTGACCTCGATACGCGCACCACTTTGCTCGATGCATTGCGCGAACACCTTTTGCTCACCGGCACCAAAAAAGGCTGCGACCACGGCCAGTGCGGCGCGTGCACGGTGCTTGCCGATGGGCGGCGCGTCAATTCGTGCCTGACCCTGGCGGTGATGCACGAGGGTTCGAACATTACCACCATCGAGGGTCTTGGCACGCCGGACCAACTGCACCCGATGCAGGCCGCGTTCATCAAGCATGACGGCTACCAATGCGGTTACTGCACACCCGGGCAGATCTGTTCGGCGGTGGCGGTGCTCGGAGAAATCCGCGACGGCATTCCCAGCCACGTCAGCGCGAGTCTTACCGCCGCGCCCCAGCTGATCGCCAGTGAATTCCAGGAGCGCATGAGCGGCAATATCTGCCGCTGCGGCGCGTACTCCAACATCATCGACGCTATCAGCGAAGTCGCGCAGGCCAGCGCATGAGGCCCTTTACCTATCTACGCGCCAAGTCCCCTGCCGAAGCTGCCGCGCTGGCCGCCCAGGTAGACGGCTCCAGGTTCATTGCCGGCGGCACCAACCTGCTGGACCTGATGAAACTGGACATCGAAACCCCAACCCACCTGATCGACGTCAACGGCCTGGCCCTGGACCGCATCGAAGCCACCGCCGAAGGCGGCCTGAGAATCGGCGCACTGGTGCGCAACACCGACCTGGCTGCCGATTCGCGGATCCGCCAGGACTATGGCTTGCTGTCCCGCGCCCTGCTCGCCGGGGCCTCCGGCCAGTTGCGCAACATGGCGACCACGGCCGGCAACCTGCTGCAACGTACTCGCTGCCCGTACTTCTACGACACTCATCAAGCGTGCAATAAGCGCCAGCCCGGCAGCGGTTGCGCGGCCATCGGCGGCTTCAGTCGCCTGCTGGGTGTCATCGGCGTCAGCGACGCCTGTATTGCCACACACCCCAGCGACATGGCAGTGGCCATGCGCGCCCTCGATGCACAGGTCGAAACCGTGCGCCCCGACGGCAGCACGCGGGTCATTCCGATTGCGGACTTCCATCGTCTGCCGGGCAACACGCCAAACATCGAAACCGCCCTCGCCGCCCACGAACTGATCACCGCCGTGACCCTGCCGGCGCCGCTGGGCGGAACGCACATTTACCAGAAGGTGCGCGACCGGGCCTCCTATGCCTTTGCCCTGGTCTCGGTGGCCGTGGTAATCCAGCCGGACGGCTCCGGCCGCGTCTCCCTCGGCGGCGTGGCGCATAAACCCTGGCGTGTCGAAGCGGCCGAGGCATCAATGAACCAAGGCGCCGCAGCCGTTAGTGCAAAGCTGCTCGCAGGCGCCACACCGACGCATGACAACGCGTTCAAGCTGACACTGGTCGAGCGCACGCTCGCCTCGGTGATGGCGCAAGCGAGGGCCCAAGCATGAAATTCGACACCCCCGCCACAACCAACCCCATCGACCAGATGAAAGTGGTTGGCAAGCCTACTCCCCGGATCGAAGGCCCCCTCAAGACCACCGGTCTTGCACCCTATGCCTACGAACACCATACCGCCGTGCCGAATCAGGCCTACGGGGTGGCCGTTGGCTCGGGCATCGCCAAAGGCCGCATTGCCTCGATGGATCTGACGGACGCGCAAGCCGCGCCCGGGGTGATCGCCATCGTCACCGCAGAAAATGCCGGCAAGCTGGGCCAGGGCAAGTACAACACTGCCAAGCTGCTCGCCGGGCCAGATATCCAGCACTACCACCAGGCGATCGCCCTGGTCGTGGCAGAAACCTTCGAACAGGCGCGGGCTGCCGCCGAGCGGGTCAAGGTGCACTATGTGCCCACTGAGGGCGCCTTCGATCTCGCCCGCAGCCGCGAGTCGGCGGTAGAGGCCAAGGACCAGATGGCTGACGTCAGCCACGGTGATTTCGCCGCAGCCTTCGCCGCCGCACCGGTACAGCTGGACCAGACCTACACCACGCCGGATCAGGCCCACGCGATGATGGAGCCGTTTGCGTCAATGGCCTCATGGCAGGGCGATCAGCTGACGCTGTGGACTTCCAACCAGATGATCGACTGGTCCGTCACCGACCTGGCCACCACCCTCGGGGTGCCCAAGGAAAAGGTGCGGCTGATATCGCCCTACATCGGCGGCGGATTCGGCGGCAAACTGTTCATCCGCGCCGACGCAGTGCTTGCAGCATTGGGTGCGCGCCTGTCTGGCCGGCCGGTAAAAGTGGCGTTGGCGCGGCCAATGATGTTCAACAATTCCACGCACCGCCCGGCGACCATCCAGCGCATCCGCATTGGCGCCACCGCCGACGGCAAGATCACCGCCATGGGCCACGAAGGCTGGTCCGGCGACTTGCCCGGTGGCAAGGTCGAGCGCGCCGCGCAGCCGAGCAAACTGCTGTACGCGGGCGAAAATCGCCTGGTGAGCATGCGCCTGTCGACCCTTGACCTGCCCGAAGGCAATGCCATGCGCGCGCCTGGCGAAACGCCCGGCCTGATGGCGTTGGAAATCGCCATGGACGAGATGGCCGAGAAACTCAAGCTCGACCCGGTGGAATTTCGTGTGCGCAACGACACCCAGGTCGATCCGACCAATCCCAAGCGCCCCTACTCGACCCGCCAACTGATTGAATGCCTGCGTACGGGTGCGGCGAAGTTCGGCTGGAGCAAACGCCATGCACAACCCGGCACACAGCGTGAGGGGCGCTGGCTGATCGGCATGGGCGTAGGTGTGGCGTTTCGCAATAACAACCTGGTGAAGTCCGGGGCACGGGTGCGCCTGAATGACCAGGGTGTGGTGACGGTGGAAACCGACATGACCGACATCGGCACCGGCAGCTACACGATCATTGGCCAGACAGCCGCAGAGATGATGGGCGTGCCGCTGGACAAAGTGGTGGTGCTGCTGGGCGACTCAAGTTTTCCGGTGTCTGCCGGTTCAGGTGGCCAGTTCGGTGCCAACTGCTCCACCGCCGGGGTCTACGCCGCGTGCGTGAAACTGCGCGAAGCGGTCGCGCAGCGCCTGGACATGAACCCGGATGAAGCGGTCTTTGCCGAGGGCGAAGTGCGCTTCGCCGGCAGAAGCGTGCCACTGGGCAGCGCCGCCCAAGCCAGTGAAATCGTCGCCGAGGATTCGATAGAGTTTGCCGGGCTGAGCAAGCAGTACCAGCAATCGACCTTCGGTGCACACTTTGTCGAGGTCGCAGTGGACAGCGCCACCGGGGAAACCCGCGTGCGGCGCATGCTCGCCGTGTGCGCGGCGGGACGCATCCTCAACCCGACATCGGCGCGCAGCCAGGTGATCGGCGCGATGACCATGGGGGTCGGCGCGGCATTGATGGAAGAGCTGGCGGTGGACAAGCGCGTGGGGTTTTTCGTTAACCACGACCTGGCCGGCTACGAGGTACCGGTACATGCCGACATCCCGCATCAGGAGGTGATTTTCCTCGATGAAATGGACCCGATGTCCTCCCCCATGAAAGCCAAGGGTGTCGGCGAGTTGGGGCTGTGCGGGGTCAGTGCTGCGGTGGCGAACGCGATCTACAACGCAACCGGGGCACGAGTGCGCGAATACCCCATCACCCTGGACAAAATCCTCGACCAGTTACCGCCCATGATCTGACGGCTTCCCTGTGGGAGGTTTCTCCCACAGGATCATCAAATCCTGCTCCCGCTACTGCGGATACTCTTGCCCGCTCACCTGCTCCATCCACTCCACCACCTTGCCATCCTGCACTTCAGCAATGGCAATGTGCGTCATGGCCGTTTTTGCCGTCGCCCCATGCCAATGCTTCACATGGGGAGGAATCCACACCGTGTCACCGGGCTTGATCGATTGCGCCGGTTTGCCGGCCTCCTGTACCCAGCCGCTACCCGCAGTGACAATCAACGTCTGCCCCAGCGGATGAGTGTGCCAGGCCGTGCGTGCACCGGGTTCGAAGGTCACGGTGGCGCCACTGACGGCCGCCGGTGCGGTGCCCTTGAACGGCGCATCGACGCGCACGGTGCCGGTGAAAAAATCGGCCGGACCTTTGGCCGAAGGTTGGGAACCGTTAGGGGTAACTGTCAGCACGGGAGCCTCCTGAGCCTGGGAATCAAAGGTCAGTAGCGAGAGCGAGAGCGCGGTGGCTGCAAGGTGCTTCATGGCTGTCCTCGATAGACGATTAAATTCATCCTCAATCTACCGGCTGCGCACTCCAATGATTAGTCGCTAGAATCAGGTAAGACCTATGAGAGGGACTCATGAATGTTGCGGGAAAATGCGAATGATCTGCTCGCCTTCCTGGCAGTGGCCAGGGAGCGCAGCTTTACCAAGGCGGCCGGCAGGCTGGGCGTTTCCCAATCGGCGCTGAGCCACACCATTCGCGGCCTGGAAGCGCGCCTGGGCCTGCGTTTGCTGACCCGCACGACACGCAGCGTCTCGCCCACCGAGGCCGGCCAGCGCCTGCTGGAAAAGGTCGGCCCGCGTTTCGAGGAGATAGAGATTGAACTGGCGGCGCTGAGTGACCTGCGCGACACACCGGCGGGCAATATCCGCATCAACGCCATGGACCATGCCCTGGCCTGCATTCTGTGGCCGGTGCTCAAGCCCTTCCTGGCAAAGTACCCGGACATTTCGGTGGAAGTCTGCTGCGACTATGGCTTCGTCGACATCGCCGCCCAGGGTTTTGATGCCGGCGTGCGCCTGGGCGAAGATGTCGCCCAGGGCATGATCGCCACCCGAATCGGGCCGGACATGCGCATGGCGGTAGTGGGCTCGCCAGCCTACTTTGCCAACCGCGAGGTTCCGCAGACACCGCGCGATCTCACCGGCCACCAATGCAACAACCTGCGCCTGCCCACCCATGGCGGCCTGTATGCCTGGGAATTCAAAAAGGATCACGAAAGCCTCAACGTACGCGTATCGGGCCAGGTCACGTTCAATGGGGTGTACCAGTTGCTGGACGCCGCGCTGGACGGATTTGGCCTGAGCTACATTCCCGAAGACCTGATAGCGCCGCACGTTGCAGCCGGGCGACTGGTACACGTGCTGGAAGACTGGAGCCCCTGGTTTGCCGGGTTCCACCTCTACTACCCGAGCCGACGCCAGGCATCCCCGGCGTTTGCTTTGCTGTTGGAGGCGTTGCGGTACAGGACCTGACCAGGCGCACCCTGCGCAGCGTTACCAGCAATGCGCCAGCATGGTTGCCGTCATCAGCCAGATCCCGGGCAGGCTCTCAGTGTTCGGGCGCCACGACCCGAAACTTGATGTCGATGTCCTTGGAAACGACGGTGTCAGCCCACTCCCCTTCGCCGATCCGGAACAGGTCGCGGTCCAGAACGAACTCGCCATTGAACAGGCCGATGCCACTTTCCGGTTTCAACTCTACCTGGACTTGCACCTCTCGGGTCAGGCCCCTGATTGTAAGATTGCCGATCACGGCATAGCGGTTGTTGCCCAGGTCCGTGACCCGGGTCGATTCGAACACGCCCTGGGGAAATTCCGGGGTGTTGAACCAGGCGGGTTTCTGCAGTTCGAGGTTGGCGTCGCTGCTGCCGGCGTCGATGCTCGCCATGTCGATGACCAGTCGGGTGCGGGCTGCCGTGGGGTTGGCGGTGTCAAACTCGAAGCTGGCTTCGAACCTGCCGAACGTTCCGTAGACCTCGGAGCCCATCTGGTTGAAGGTGAAGCTGATTTTGCTCGCCGCAGGGTTCACGCGGGTGTATTCGGCGGCTTGAGTGCAAAGCACCGCCCCCATGATAAAAGTCATCGCCAACGCGATGGAACACGGGAATCGGCGGGTCATGTGATTCTCCGGTCGGGGCCAGGTTTGCCGATTGCAAGGCCGAATGCGGTAGATGGACTAAAGCAAAGAAACGCGCGTTGTTCCACTGTTGCCCAAGCCTGGCTTGCCAGCGATGACGCCCGCGAGATCGCCATCGCCGGCAAGCCGGGCTCCCACAGATCGGTGCCGAGCCCAACCCCGCGAACGCCTTGGCCCCTGTGGGAGCCTGGCTTGCCAGCGATGACGCCCTGCCATTCACTAACGCGACTACCGCCGAACGCACATCACCGCGTCATGTATTTCTAAACCAGCCGCTCGATCCGGCGGTGCAGCCAGACGAATCGGTAATACGCCGTCTGCAGCGCCAGCATGGCCAGGTACGCCACCGGAAACGCCATCCACACCCCTTGCAAACCAAACTGCGTATCCAGTGCATAGGCCACGGGCAATTGCACCAGCAGCACGCAGACGATCGAGATCGCCATCGGCACCAGCACCGTGCCGCTGGCGCGCATGATGCCGCCGATGATCGCCTGGAAACCAAAGATCAACAGGCTCCAGAGCATGATGTGCAGCAGGTGTTCGGCCATCGCCTGGGTCGAGTCGTCCGTGAGGAACAGTCCCAGCAACCAGTGCGACAACAGGTAACCCAGCAATACCAGGCCACCGGTCAGGCCTACGTTGATCCACAGCCCTGTGCGCAGGATCGGCCCCATGCGTTCCAGGCGCCCGGCGCCGATCGCCTGGGCGCCGAGAATCGAGGCGGTGATGGCGATCGACAGCGCCGGAAACTGCACGTAATTGACGATCTGCGTCACCGCACCATATGCCGCCGTCGCCTGGGAGCCGTGCTGGTTCACCAGCGCCAGGATCACCAGTTCCGACAACGACAGCACCACCATCTGCAAGCCCGTGGGCAAGCCGATGCGCAGCACTTTGCCGAGGATCACCCGGTCCAGGCGCATCGCCGCGAACATCTCCCGGTCGGGTGCCAACGGGTGGCGCCTGGCGATCAATCGCCACGCCAGCCACCCCATTGCCGCCAGGTTACCCGCCAGTCCGGCATACGCTGCGCTCTGAATCCCCATTGGCGGCAACCCCAGCCAGCCTCGAATCAATGCCGGCGTCAGCGCCAGGCCAATGCAGGTGGATACCAGCAATGCCACCAGAGGCGACATCGTATCGCTGACACCGCGCAGCAATTGGGTAAACAGCACGTACACCAGCAACGACGGCATGATCCACATCATCACGTGGGCATAGGCAACGGCGTCGTCCAGTACGTCGGGCGGCGTGCCCAGCCCTTGCAGCGCCGTCCGCGCAAATATACTGCCCAGCACTGCAGCCGTCAGGCCAATCATCGCCCCCAGCAGTAACGTCGTACCGGCAATGGCCTTGACCATGTGCGCCTCGCGCGCCCCCCAGGCCTGACCGATCAGCACCCCGGCCCCTGCGCCGAGGCCGATTACCAGCGCAATGAAAAAGAACACGATCGGGAACATCCCTGAGACCGCAGCAAGGGCTTGGGTGCCGAGCATCTGGCCAATGTAGATACTGTTGATGGTGCCCGACATGGACTGCAGGAAATTGGACAGCACCATGGGCGCGAGGAACAGCAGGTAGGTTTTCCAAAGGGGCTGGGTTGACATGAAAGGGAGGTCCGTCTCGACTGCGCAGGGTGAGTACTCAAGGATAGCCCCAGGGTCGGGGACAAGGGAAACAAAGGCTGCGCGTTTGCCCTGTGCGACCACACCTTGCGTTTCAACAACTGCCACTCAGTGGCGACCAGGTCCCTGTCGCCATTTGGATCATGCAGCCTGGAAGCATACGTTTGCTCCATCGCTGGCGTCGATAGTCACCATCAATTCAATGAAGTTCTCATAAAAATCCTGGGGCGTAACATCGCATCCATACCAACCAATAACACCCCGGAGCAGACTCTCATGAAACGCCAAGTCCTTCTCAGCATTGCATTCTCGGTTTTTGCAGCTAACGCTTTCGCCGCCACTTCCGCGCAGCCCGTCGTCGCTGAAGGCGGCTCGGATCGTCTGATTGAAAGTCGTGTAGCCGAAGGCGGCTCGGACCGTCTGCTGGAACGTCGTGTAGCCGAAGGCGGCTCGGATCGTCTGCTGGAACGTCGTGTAGCCGAAGGCGGCTCGGACCGTCTGCTGGAACGTCGTGTAGCCGAAGGCGGCTCGGACCGTCTGCTGGAACGTCGTGTGGCCGAAGGCGGCTCGGATCGTCTGCTGGAACGTCGTGTAGCCGAAGGCGGCTCGGATCGCCTGCTGGAACGTCGTGTGGCCGAAGGCGGCTCGGATCGTCTGCTGGAACGTCGCGTAGCCGAAGGCGGCTCGGATCGTCTGCTGGAACGTCGTGTAGCCGAAGGCGGCTCTGACCGCTTGATCAAGTACCGCGCTGCATGAAGAATCGCTCTGGATCAACACTCACCGAAAGCCCGGCCTCAGCAGCCGGGTTTAATGAGATGGTCAGCCTGACCGAGAAGCCCTGCAGGTTTACGCTTGCAGGGCTTTTCTCGTTTTCGGCGGAGGATCTCTCATGAATACGATGACGCTTCTCGGTATCGACATTGGCAAACA